>CAWBZX010000038.1:0-88498 GCA_963793295.1 uncultured Saprospiraceae bacterium
ACTAGAAATAATATTACCATGGGAATTGAACATTATTGGTTATCCAATCTTGCTTCTACCCTTTCTTTAAACTGGGCTGAATTACAAAGTCCCGCTAACAGAACACCTGATGACCAGGAATTAGGCGCCACCGTGCATGTCAACCTAAGGTGGGGCGTTTTCAAAAGATTTTCCGTAGGTGTTGAATACATGGCAGGAAAACAAAGGATTGTAAATGACACCGAAGGCTTTGCTCAACGCATTCAGTTTGGTGCCAGATTGAATTTTACTGATTAATGTGGATTTACAAGTGATTAAAATTTCATTCTTAAATTGTCCACTTTTTGTCCACTTTCGGGGATTGTAAAATCTGCTAACCTAGACTACATTTACATAACTTTATTCAATCATTCTAATTAAAATATTGTTATGAAAAATACAATTCGTTTTCTCATTTTATTTTTAGTAATTGGTCTTGCTAATTTTTCAGAAGCGCAGGAACTTAGCGATGCGGAATTAGCAAAAAAAGCGCAGAATCCAATTGCAAACATGATCAGTGTGCCGATACAGAATAATACAAATTTTGGGATTGGTCCCTTCAACCGCACTCAAAATGTTCTTAATATCCAGCCTGTAATTCCCACCAGTTTGGGGAGCTGGAACCTTATTAACCGGTTTATTATTCCGTTGACCTCTCAGCCCGATATCACTTCTGAATCGGAGAGCAAATTCGGTTTAGGAGATATTGTTTATCAAGGCTTTTTCACTCCAGCAAGTGGTGGCAAAGTAACGTGGGGAGTTGGGCCAGTATTAATTGCACCTACTGCAACGGATCCGTCATTAGGATCAGGAAAGTTTTCTGCCGGGCCTGCTGTTATTGTTGTGGCTTTTCCAGGAAAATGGGTATTGGGAGGTGTTGTCTATAATGCATGGTCTTTTGCAGGAGATGGTAATCGTGCAGACGTGAATTCTGGAGTGTTGCAATACTTTGTCAACTACAACTTGCCCAAAGCATGGTACCTTACCAGTGCACCGATCATTTCAGTGAATTGGGAAGCTCCTGAGAACAATAAATGGATACTTCCTTTTGGTGCAGGAGCTGGAAAAATATTTGCGATCGGCAAGCAAAAACTGAATGGCCAGGTAAGTGCTTATTGGAATGCTATAAAACCTGAAATATCGGATGGCCCAGATTGGACTTTGCGTGTACAGCTTGCATTCCTGTTTCCAAAAAAGTAACATCTGAAGATTTTAACTTAATAAAATCAAAAAAAATGGAAACAGAATAAAGCATTTATAAAAAATCCAAAAATAAATAAATAATGAAAATGTTTATGAAATCAATTTTTGTCTTACTAATGATAGCAGGATTTGCATCTTCCAAGACAATCGCACAAGAAAGCTCCCTGGGCGACCAGGTCACTAAAAAAGTAGGTTTATACATCTTTCCTGCGAAAGGTCAATCACAAGAGCAACAGGAAACAGATGAGACAGAATGTTATAAATGGGCTGTTCAGCAAAGTGGTGTTGATCCGCTGAACCCACCGAAAGTAGAAGCTGCGCAAGTCCAAACCGGGCCGGATGGTTCCGCGGTTGTTGGAGCGGCCAGAGGCGCAGCTGCTGGAGCAGCGATTGGTGCCATAGCCGGTGATACCGGTAAAGGAGCAGCGATTGGTGCAGTAGCCGGCGGCCTGAGAGGTAGAAGAGCTAGCCGTGCAGGACAGGCAGCTGCAAAGAAAGAAAGCCAACAAACAGCTGTCAATACAGAAGCTGAGTTGATGAATAATTTCAAAAAAGCGTATACCGTTTGTCTGGAAGGAAAAGGATATACCGTAAAATAAATACAAAACAGTAACTATTTTAAAACTTATCATCATGAAAATCAATAGGATTATTTATACTACAGTTATTCTTTTTCTATTACAGAGTACATCTGCATGGTGCCAAATCTCCGATGAGAAATGGGACCTGATGCTAATCAGGGAAGACAAAGTGCACCCATCAATGACAGACGATTATGAAATGACACTAATGGATTTGAAAGATTTTCTTTCTTATAAAAAAGTCAAAGGATTCAATTATTTCACCCACATGCAGGACAATTATTATTTCACACATGTCACTCCTATTCATCAGCTAAAAGATCTGAGTAATGGGATACATTCATTCATGGCCAA
The DNA here is from genome assembly GCA_963793295.1 of uncultured Saprospiraceae bacterium. Lineage (GTDB taxonomy): Bacteria > Bacteroidota > Bacteroidia > Chitinophagales > Saprospiraceae > JAHDHW01. The sequence continues at coordinate 2,157 of CAWBZX010000038.1, forward strand.
AGAGGTAAATGATCCTGAACTTGATCTTATTCTGGATTATTTAAATGGTTCAATTGAATCGTATCGATATTATATTGTTCGATATCAACCCGAGCTTTCCTACATCCCTGAAGGAGATGAATGGGGGGAAGGCAGTCCCTATCGCAAATGGAGTTATTATCATTTTCAACCCGGGACAGAAACAGAAGTTGAAGCGGTACTCGCCGCTTGGGCCCAGTTGTATAAAGAAAAAGGGATCAAAACCGGTTTCAGGGTTTTTACTGGTTTTATAGGTACAAAGCAGCCTTTATACATTTTAACGACCTGGGCAGAAGATCCACTGGATTATAATGAAAAGTTGCAAAAAACGATAAGCCTGTTAGGGGAAGAAGGAGCCATATTATGGACCAAAATGATGGAGTATGTAGATGAGGCTGAAGGAATAGAGGGGTGGTTTTTACCTCAATATTCTTACGCACCAGGTTTAAAATTAGCTGATTGATGACAAAGATCAGCCACTTTTAATGGCAATGCTTTTCATTTGATAAAAATAGAAAACGCTAAAAAAGTGTTCAAATGAAGAAATATATTTCAATACTATTCTTCTTAACTTTCGCCACTTTCGTAGCTGTCTCGCAGGATACTACAAGAACAACTATATCATCGAATACTTCAGCGCAGCAATTTAAGGGTGATACTTTGGCAAAACAAGAAGTTAGTCCCCTTGATATTGCAAGTGACAGAGGTTTGTATATTTTAACGAAGGATGGCAAAATGCAATTGCGGATCCTTGGATCAGTAAGATTTTCTGTGCTGTATGATATGGTTGAATTACCGGTTAAAGGCATTTTTAGTACTTATTATATTCCTACAGGAGCTGACAACAAGAAAGTTCCTAATTATTACAATGACCTGAGACAGACAAGACTTGGATTTGAGGTCAATCGAAAACTAGAGACTAAAAACGTATTTATTAGGTTAGAATCTGATTTTAATGGCCAAAATGGCCAATTCCGGATTCGTCATGCCTATGGCGAAGTAGGGAAATTCCTTGTAGGACAAACCTGGTCGCTTTTCAGCAATGTATCTTCTCTTCCAGCAATGGTAGATGGAAATGGACCTACCGGAAGTGTTACTCTACGGACTTCACAAGCAAGATATAGCGGCAAAAACAATAAAGGTGTCCGATGGGCTGCTGCTTTTGAATATTCTAGGCCTGATTTAAACTTTCAGGAATTCGATACCTCCGGTTTGTCTTCAGTTCAATTGATCCCGGATGTCACAGGTAGGATTGAATATGATGGTTTATTTGGCGCCGTTCAGCTATCCGGTGTGATCACTACGATTTCGATCAAGGATTTAAATAATAAAGTATCCAATTCATTTGGATTAGGAGGCTCAATATCAGGTACAATAGATTTTGATAAAAGGCATCAGCTGCTTTATCAAATAACCTATGGCAGATCCATATCACACTTTATTACCACTTTTAATGGTACCGGTAGAGATGCTGTTTACAATCCTGAAACCGAGAAAATTGAAAGCATTAATTCTTTCGGTGGTTTTTTATCGTATGGCCTTGCCTGGACGAGAAATCTTTCAACACATATTTCTGTTGGCTATGCTGAGTTGTCAAATAAAGAATTTCAATCGAATGATGCTTATAAGAACAGTATGAGTGCTTCATTGGATGGCTTTTGGAGTATCGCAGAAGGAGCGAAAGTAGGCGTTGAGTACGTTTTTGGACAACGTTGGAATAAGGACGGCGGTACCGGCCAGGCAAGCAGGGTATGGGCCTTGTTTTATTATGATTTTTAAAGATAGAAATTTGAAAAATTGTTTTTTGGATACTTTCTATACCTGGGTCAACAAATAAATTATTTGAATTAAATGAAAAATAGTTGACCAATTAAAACAATAATAACTATCGAATATGTTACAAAATAATATTAACCACCGAATTTTCATTTGTGTTATACTGGTTTTACTAACGCAAATGACTTTTGCACAAAAGAGGTTGAGTTGGATTCTCTTTCCCAAAACACAATAGAGTCTTTATTTAAAGAGGCCCCGTCTACAGTTTCCAATGATACTACAAGCAGCGTAAAGCGCTCAAAATTAAATGCTTACCCCTATGTATTCTATACTCCGGAGACAAAATTTGCAGGAGGAGCCGGGGGAGTGTTTGTTTTTTATACTGGTAAAGACAAAGAATTGAATCCTTCAAAAATAGGTTTTGGGGGTTATTATTCCAGCAATAAACAGTATAAACTGAGTATGAATCCTGCTTTTTATTTTGCGAAAAATGAACTGTATTTTGAACTTCCTACCAGTTTTGGTTTTTATGTAAATAAATATTGGGGAATTGGGGATAATACGCTGGACAATGATAGTACTGGTTATGCAGTGCAAGACATTCGCTTCTACATTTACTTTTCAGGTGCCGCCAAAATTCTTTTCTGCCGACCGTACAGGAATTATTATAGATTACGATTATACAGATATTGTTGATAAAAGGAATAATGGATTATTAATGAAGGCGATTCGTTGTCTGGAAGAAATGGTGGACAATTGATTGGACTTGGAACTGATTTGGTTTGGGATTCCAGGGACAATATCTTTTTCCCCAATTCCGGAGGATATCAATATTTCAAGATAGTATTTTACCCAGGAATTAGTGATAATATTTTCTCTTTATTAGAACTTGATGTAAAGGGTTTCATAGCCTTCGCACCAGACCATGTTTTGGCTGTAAATTTTTACGTTCAATCGGCAATTGGTGATACCCCTTTTTATAAACTCCCAGCCCTTGGAGGGCAAAAAAGAATGCGCGGTTATTTTAACGGGCGATATCGGGACAATTTTTATGGAATGATGCAGATGGAATATCGTCAGTACTTCTGGAAAAGATTTGGTTTTGTAGTGTTTGGTGGACTTGGAAACGTTTCTGACAATATATTGGATTATAGTTTCAATAACTTAAAAGTCAGTTATGGTGCGGGTTTGAGGTTTATGCTTAATCAAAAAGAGAAAGTAAACTTACGGATGGATATTGGCTTTGGCTCTGATGGTAATCGTGGAATTTATTTCGGTTTTCAGGAGGCGTTTTAAAAGTATGGGGCTGTTTATTAAAAGAATCAGCTTGTTTCAGTTAATATTATTTGTGAATAATGAATTCAAAATGAATTTATTAAATATGAAGCATAAGATGACTTTTGGCTTATATCGCTTATTGATGATCATTCCGTTTCTGATAACTTCCTCTGTTGGAACTTTGGGTCAAACTAACGATAATATCCATAAAGTAAGCATCGGTTTATACCTTGCTGATCTAGTTGAGGTTTCAGGATCTAATCATTCTTTCATGGCTGACGTAATAATGCTCGCCAGTTGGAAGGACACTACATTGATAGGTTTAGATAACAATACGCGCACTAAAAATTTGGTAGATATATGGCATCCTGAACTACTAATCGTTAATCAGCGAAATGTCAAAAAATCTTTACCAGAAAGGGTGACAGTTGATTCGGATGGAAGTGTTCAGTACATACAACGGTTTACGGGTACTTTTTCCGCTTCTATGAATTTGCGTTCATTTCCGTTGGATTTTCAGCTTCTCAACGTTTGGGTCGTGGCGCCGGTGAGATTTGGAAAAGATGTGGAACTGCATGTGGATAAATCGTTTGTTAGGCTTAGAAACAATTCCCTGTCTATTAACGATTGGCGTCTGGATGAGATTGAATTGGTTCAACGCGAATTCACTGCGACTGCTTCTTCTTCACCAGCTTCCGGAGTAGAGCTTTCAATTAAGGCACATCGATTATTTGGCTACTACATTATACAGATCATATTTCCATTATTTGCAATTATGCTCATGGCATGGACAGTTTTCTGGATTGCGCCGCAGACTATAAATGTGAAGATTAGTGTTGTCGTAACCACCATGCTCACACTAATTGCATACCGTTTTGCCTTAGCCAATCATGTCCCAAAACTATCTTATCTGACACGATTGGATTGGTTTCTTTTAGGTGCTACAACGGTGGTGATGATTGTACTTGGGACTATGGCTTATTCTGCATACTTGGTCTCTACAGGTAGAGAAAAGAAAGTTAGGCAAATAGATCAGTATGGCCGCATTTTATATCCTATAGTGGTGATTGTATTTACGCTAGTCGTTTGGCTACTTTAATCAAGAAAAAAAGAGCTATTTCGACTACAGAAACATTTGACTTACAGGAATTTAATCTTTATCAAAAATGTTTTATTCATGACTCCTTCTTGCAAAGATACTTACCAAATTATACACTAAAATCAACCTTTAGTTTTTCATTCTAAATTGATACCCGTATTGGAAAGCGTATTCGATTAGAGGTAAAGATATCAAAAAACAAATCGGAAAAAACTGTGAAAGTATTATACCTCATATTAACTTTTATATTTGCTCAATTTTGTTTTGCACAAAATGATTCTTCAATTAAACAGAAGAACGAAAAAGGGAAATATATTGCTTTAGAGGCATCGTATGAGAACGGTCGTGTCCTTGCTACCAACGAATTTGTCGAAGGGTTTAATTCTTATGGACACAGAATGATTTCTTATCAGGGATTGTCTTTAAAATATTCAAAAAACACAATTGGTAAAAATCTTTGGGAGCAGTTATACAATTATCCGAATTATGGAATTGGATTATACGCTTATGATTTTGGGAATCCGGAAGAGCTAGGCTATCCATTTGCGATTTATGGATTCTTTAATGCTCCTTTTAAAAGGTGGAATAAATTTAATATAAGCTATGAAATCGATTTGGGCATTGCTTTTAATTTTAAATCTTTCGATCCTTATACAAATCCATATAACATCGCAATGGCTTCAAATCGCTCCGCTTTATTTGGTGCTGGTTTAAATCTGCAGTACGATTTGACAGATCGAATCGATATTGGAGTTGGGCTTTCTTTTAGTCATCTTTCTAATGGGAAGTTAAAAGAACCGAATGCTGGAATTAATATGTGGTCACCAAAAATCAATTTGAAATATAATTTTTACAATAAGCCTGAATTCTTAATTCAACCTATTCCAAAATATACTAAAGAAAATGAATGGCTAATTTCACTTTTTGGAGGAATGAAAAATGTGGTTTATCATTCTGTAAATGTAAGTGTTGTAGAAAAATGGAAGGGTGCCTATTTTCCGGTTTTTGGTATGAATACTACTTTCAATCGTCAATTAAGTTACAAATCAAAGATTGGGATTGGCTTGTCCTTTACTTACGCAGATATTGGAAGAGTAGGTGTTGATAATGGTGAATTAGTCTCGGTTTGGGGTATTTCAGATGACAAATTAAGAGTTAGTATTTATCCATCTTATGAGGTAGTTGTCCAAAAAATATCACTAATTCTGCAACCTGGATTCTATTTGTACTGCAAAGATGCAAATGGCCCGGGCACTAACTTTTATCAAAGAATTGGTCTAAAGTACCACTTTTCCAAACACTTTTTCTTTGGCTTGTATTTGAGAGCATCTCAGTTTTCTATCGCTGATTTTATTGAATGGAACATTGGATACAGAATAAAATGGAATTAACTATATCCAATATTCCATTAATCAATTCGGTATTATAAAACCGAGTATTGTTTACTTTTCCCAGGTATTATTGTCACGATCTACATCTGCCATTCGGATGGTAGGATCGATTTCAACTTTTTCGATTTTTTTAATTTTTACCGGAATTTCAAAAGTATAGGTTGGATTTGTCCAGGGCCAGTCTTCTACAACGGTATATTTCATATTTGCAAACTCCTGGGGTTTTTCTCCGCGCATGATCCTCAGAGGAATATTGAAAACTTCTTGTTCTCCTTTTTTATAGGTGACTACCACATCAATAGGCATTGGCATAACGCCAATTTTTTCCAGTTCAACGACGGTTGTTTTTTTGTCTCCCTCAGTTACAGCTTTGACTGCGTAATCGATGGTGTTGGTAGTATTGATCCAATATTCTTTATACCAATCGAGTTCCAGTCCACTTTCTTTTTCCATGATTCGAATAAAGTCATTTATGTTTGGATGTTTAAATTTCCAGGTATTGTAATACTTTAACATTCCTTTTTCAAACGATTCATTTCCAATGACATAAGACAATTGGTTTAAAAAAACAGATCCTTTGACATAAGCACCTACTCCATAAGCACTGTTTGTTTTAAAATGATCTGCATGCGTAGAAAGTGGTTCTTCCATTCCACTTTTTGAAAAACCTACATAACCTCCAACGGTGCCTTCATGTGGATTATCCACAGGCTTCATATTCCCCAGTAAACCTTCTTGTTTTAAATAGTTCATAATGTCTGTAGAGGTATAGCTCGTAAACCCTTCGTCCATCCAGGCGTATAAACTTTCATTGGTTCCTAAAACCATCTGGTACCAGGAATGCATTAGTTCATGAACGGATACCCCCACAAGGCTACCAAAACTCCGGTTTCCTGTAATTAAAGTCGCCATTGGGTATTCCATTCCACCGTCACCACCCTGGATGAAAGAATACTGTTCGTATGGATATTTACCAAATTTTTTATTCGCATAAGTAAAAACCTTATCCATTACATCCGGGAGTTTTTCCCATTCTTCTTCATTATTTTTTGTTTTGATGTAAAAGAAGTGCATCATCACCCCATCTGCCGCTTTTTTCTTGGTATGTGTATACTCTGTATCGGCTGCCCAGACAAAATCATGTACATTAGGTGCGATAAAATTCCAGCTTAATTTTTCAGCATTTCCCGTTTTCACTTTAACCCCATTAGACTCAAAGCCATGTCCGATTTCGTCTGGTTTTTGAAGATACCCTGAAGCCGCAACGATGAATTCTTTGTCGATATTTATAGTCACATCAAAATCTCCCCAAACTCCATAAAATTCGCGTCCGATATACGGATTGGCATGCCAGCCCTGATAATCGTATTCACATAATTTGGGATACCATTGCGCCATAGAATAATCAATTCCTTCAGTATTGTCACGCCCGCTTCGACGAATTTGAACAGGTACTTGCGACTCAAATTCCATGTCAAAAGTTGTTTTACTATTCGGTGGGATTGATTCAGTTAAGGTTACTTCGAGGATTGTTCCCACCACTTCAAACTTCACCTTTTTACCATTATGCTTTAAAGATTTAATTTTCTTATAACCGATCTCATTCGGCTTAAGCTTAGGTACTTTGATTGATATGCGCGAATCGGCATCAGGAATAGTTCGCGGAACGCACATCCATCATACTTCCGGGTTGGAAAGCATTGAAATACAGATGATAAAATACTTTGTTCAGTTGATCAGGTGAGTTATTATAATACACCAGTTTTTGTGTCCCGTTAAATCGGTGACTTTTTGCATCAAAGTCGATATTCATCTTATACTCGACCCTTTGCTGCCATCTTTCCGGCTGTGCATTTAAACAAATCGACAGGCATAAAAAGCCAATAAAAAATTTAAATTTTAAAAACATTTTTTATTTTTTTATAATTAGAGATTGGTGTCTGTTCTATTTTCAATTTTCCCAAAGGCATAATTCCAGTTTTTCCAATCATACTTTCGCCAGCAAATAAATGTAAACAGCGCTGCTGATGCAAATAAAAAAGGAAGCATTAACTGGATATTAACGATTTCTGCAAGAAATATTGCATTTGTTTTTAAAGCTGAACCCTCAAAAGTCACAAAAGTTGCGGAATAGATGTTTGTTGCAGCATGCACTCCCAAAGCCAACTCCAGCGAATCATCCATCAAAGTAATAAACCCCAGAAAAAATCCAACTCCGATGTAATAGGTCAACATTAAACCTGCTCCAAATTTTTCTACTTCAGGATTGAAAAAATGCATACTTCCAAAAAGTATCGAAGTAATTACCAAAGGAATCCATTTATTAAAACTCAACAATGCAATTCCCTGCATTAGATAACCGCGAAAGAAGATTTCTTCAAATGTGGTTTGAATTGGTAATATTAAAATACAAATCAACAAAAGCGGAATAAATTTGGACCATTCCAGCTGGAATATATATACATCAGGATAGATCAAATAAGTAATGCCTTCGATTAAAAAAGCAAACAGCATCCACAAACCGAATGCAAAAAATATTTTTGACCAATTGATCTTTTCATAGGGAGTGATCAGTGTTTTGATCGATCTTTTGTGTAATACTTTGAGAAATAACCAAAGCATCAAGAATGCGCCAACAAAACTGAGAAGTACTAAAAAAAGACTAATGTTTGGTTCCAACCCAAGTGCCTCAAAATTTAAACTTTCTAGAAGTCTTGTCACTTCTTCTTCACCAATTTCCGGGTTTTTAAATAAAATAGCCATTGATAAAGGAATCTGTCCTAGAGCATATCCTGCTACTATGCCTATAATGGTCAGGAGATAAGCCCACCAAGGATTTAAACCTTTATTCGTGTTATTTAAAAACATGGTTATTATTTTTACTCGTTCCCGATAAAACGAATATTATCCTAAGCAAAACCTTGTCGGGCAATGAATTCGATCATGTATAAATTTTACTTGAAATTTATGATCCACGCATGCCAGTGTACTAAAAAAAATCAGCTAAAAGTCAAAACATTCGAATTAAACAAATTAATCCATTTTGTAATCTAGAAAATCGACCAAGAAATTGTAATTTCCGCCAATCATTATGCAAAGGCGCAAATTTAAATTATATTTTTTACTTTTCACCTTATCCATCTGTTTTGCAACCTTGCATGCTCAAAACGGAAAAGGAATTTCTTTGGAAGGAACTTTCCATTATGGCAAGATTATCAAACACCATGATTTTTTAAAGTTCGACACTCCTGCGCAAAGTTTAGGATTTGACCTAAATCTTAAGTTTCAAACACATGGAAGACAATCATGGAACGAACTCCATAATTATCCCCTTTTAGGAGTCACAGTATTTTATTATAATTTTGGTGACAAGGAAGTTCTCGGAAACGCGATTGGTATTATTCCAAATTTGACCATATACTTTTCCAGAAGCCGTAGGCTTGATGTTTATGGACAAATCGGTGTTGGCCCTGCATATTTAAATAAACCATTTGATCGTTTAGAAAATTCCGACAATAATGCGATTGGTTCACATTTAAATATAAATTTTCACTTCAGGTTTTATGTTACATGGAAACTAAATCCCCATTGGGCTATAAACGCAGGATTTGGTCTTACGCACTATAGCAATGCCGCTGCAGTCGCTCCTAATTACGGAATAAACATTCCTGCGTTGATCATTGGAACCAAATTTACGATAAAACCATTAAAGCCAGAAGAGTATATCAAACATGAAACGGACAACAGATCTGTCAAACGATTTGGTCTGAATTTATGCACTGGTGTAGCTTTAAAAGAAATAAATGCCGTTGGAGGTCCTTCTTATCCAATTTACTCAATTACTGCGGCAGGGATGTACTATCTCAATAAAACCAACCGGGCTTCTCTTGGACTGGAATATGAACATAACAAAGCGGCATTTGCTTTTGGTCAACATGCCTTTGCATTTGATTCAGAAAACGAAGCTAATCGACAAACTAACCGTTTTATGGTTTTTGTGGCGGATGAGTTCTTATTTGGGCGCCTTGGCTTGATGATTCAAATGGGGTTTTATCTGCTAAAAGATCCTATTTTGGCACCGTATCCGATTTATAATAAATGGGGATTTCATTATCATTTTTCAAAATTTGGGAATTCAAACACCAGCCTTTATCTTGGTGCTCAGATCAAAACACACCTCTACATCGCAGATTATGTTTCGCTTAATTTTGGAGCGACTTTTTGAAAATGGATTCTTTTTACTCTACTCAAGTCTGAATTTTACAGGCAAAGTGTATCTCACCCGAACCGCTCTACCCCTTTGCCTTCCTGGCTCCCATAATGGCATCAGGCTTACAACTCTTAACACCTCTTCATCGCATCCGCCACCTACTTTCTTTACAATTTTAGCTTGTGAGATACTTCCATTTTTTTGGATAACAAACTGTACAACAACAGTTCCTTCAATGCTATCCCTTCTCGCTTCAGCGGGATATTTAATATTTTTATAGATGAATTCCAGAAGTTTTTTATTCGCACAATCATTCCGCTTTTTTTTGGGTTCCTCTTCACAACCTGGAAACCTCGGCATTTCTTCAACAACCTGAAAAGTCTCTTCATCCGAAGGAGGAGGTGGTGGCGGTGGCGGTGGCGGTGGTTGTTGTGAATAAACGCTGATATATGAAATGGTACAAATTAGCATGGCAAGCATAGTTTTCATTCGCATAATATTTTTAGATGGAGAATATAAAATTTACATTTTTGAAATTAGATAACAATGACTTATGGCTAAATCTTTCACATCATAATTTTTATATTTATCAGCTAAACTGACAGAAAGCACTTCCTCCACATTACCTTTTCGGCAATCAGTTTCTGATATATTTATTGATAGAGAACGATAAAGCTTTTCATATTCGCTCAGCCGCCAACGATTTTGGGGTTGAACGGAATTATCAATCAATCGCCAGGCGCTATCAGAAAACCGGAGATAGTTGTAAATATTGATCGAAGTATCAAAATGTGCAAAGTGATCGGACATGTCTATAAAATGCGACATCACTCCTCCTTTTGAAGCTAGCGTTTTAAATTTTGATAGTATTCCACCCAAAACATCAGGATAGACATGTTCAAAAGTATTGTTGGAATGGATCAAATCAATACTGTGATTTTCAATGTCTATTTCCCGAATATCACAGATATAAAATTTGATCTTCAATCGTTCAATAATATACTGTAAATCAACTATTTGACTATCTTCAATTAAAGTTTTTAAAACAGCAAAACGATCTTCATTTACCTTAAAATAAGATTGCAATTTGCCACCTTCGTGATAATCAATAAAGAACTGAATTGTGGTTAAAACATTCTCCTTGCTGGTCAGTGAACTGATGTCTACTGTATTAATTTGTTGAGCGCCTCTTAAGAAAAGACAGATTGGAACAACAGGGTACCATCCGGTTCCTAATTCAAGTGTCGACTTGAGATCACTGGAAGCATATTTATCAAAACTATCGATGTGTTTCTTGGCATGGATCAGGCGGTCTTCAAAATAATAATCCGTGAGTTGAACCCCTTTGGTGACATATTTCTGAAAGAAATAATTTAAGCGATGGCTGTTCGGCAAATAAGAAATCACTTTCTGAACTATCGCTTTAAGTACCCACTTTTTTATCATAAATAGATTTTCTCAAGTCTGGAGAGGATTATGTTTTACATTTACTTTAATAGGAGTAAATTTTTTGACCGCTCTCCTAAAAGTTGACAAATATAAATCTTTTCCTTTGTCTTTTGTATTGATTTTATCGTAATTTGTTGATATCTAATTATAGTAAGGAATTGGGCAAACTTGCGTTAGAATATTTTTTTAGATCTTTTGAAATAATGATAAAAACATTAGGGTATCCATTGCTTAGTTTCACTTAGTAATGACAAAGGAGGCCGAATTAAAGCTTTACTTCAAGTAAATATAAAACCAGTTTTAGTATGAGAGGAGACATCCCGTCAAAGAAAAAAATACCTTTTAAAATTAATAAAGAACTCAGTAATTATTTGACCAAATATAGTCGCAATATCAAACTTCCTCTGCAATATGAAGACCTGTTGCGTTGCAAGACGTCAATTCCTTTGATAAATATGAATGGAGAAGATACACTTTGGGAAACGGTTTTCTTTGAAGATTCGGATGCACAAGAAATCAATAAAGCACTAACATCGATATATTCTCTTTTAAAAACAGATGGTGATGTCGAAGTGTTGGAACATCTTTCCGTGGCAAGAATTGATTATTGCACTTTTGGCAACACTAAACCATTCCGTATCAGAATCATTAACCGGCTCAATGACAATTACGATCATTTTTATGTAAAAAGAGCGGATGCCTCCCGGGTGTACGGACTGGAACTGGAGCATATGCTCTCTCCTAATCGCGTTACTTATCTGGTTGATGGCGATACTTTGATCGAAGAACATATCGTAGGAATACCAGGAGATGATTTCATTAAAAATAATCTCGATGACTCCAAATTTAACCAAATCAGGATCGCCAAAGAATTCATCAAATTTAACGAGAGATGTTTTGTTCGACTCTTGGGAGATATGCGGTCTTACAATTACGTAGTCGAAATAACTCCGGATATTGAGGGTTCTCAATTTCGGATGCGCACCATTGATTTTGACCAGCAATCTTATGAAGGGCGCAAAAGTTTTTATCTTCCTCAGTATTTTAAAGACAACAATCCAATCATTTTTTTAGGTATAAAAAACATGAAATCCGAGACAGTCCGTCAATATCAATTGGAAGAGCGAAGTCTTATTGCCAATAGAGCAAAAGCGTCAGAAAAGCGGTTAAATGAATTATTAAATATTATGGCTGAAGACAAAATTTCTGATGCCAAAAAAGTTGATCAATTGAAGAATGAACTTGCTAAACATCACAGAAATGATATTTTTAAAAAGTGTAAAAACATGGGCGAAATTGTAATAACTAATATAAAATTACTTTTACAGAAAGATTTTAAGCAAAGTATTTTGATGAAGGATCTTCGTTAAATGCCACTAAATAGCTTAAACCTGTGCCGATTTAAGAAAAGAGGAAATGATTGCGATAATTAAAAATCATTGTTTATTAATTTTGTTGTTCATTAGCATTACGTTTAGAGCAAATGCTATTTTGGTGACTGATACTTTAATCATTTGCCAGGGGGAATCTATCCAAATCCAAACTACGCCCAATCAAAACAGCTACATCTGGTCACCTGATGAAAACATAAATAATATCACCATTTATAACCCGATTGTAACTCCTAATGCCACAACTACCTACTTTGTAACAGTTGAACCCATCTCGAATGTAAATTTGGTTTATAATGGGGATTTTAGTTTGGGAAACGTCGGTTTCGAAAGTGATTATAATTATACAACTGTTAGTACTTTTCAGCAAGGGTATTATGCCATTTTCACGAGTCCGACCCAATTCAATGGAGGATTTGGAGATTGTGATGATCACAGCGATTCAGCAGATGAATTAATGTTTGTCGCGGATGGTGCAACCATTCCGAATGAAAACGTCTGGTGTCAAGATATTGAAGTTGTTCCAGGAAGGACTTATGATTTTTCCACATGGATTACAAATATTCATCCAACGGCACCTTCTTTATTACAATTTTCAATAAACGGTATGCTCTTAGGAGAATTGCTGGAAGTTGAACAGCAGCTTTGCCAATGGGAAGAATTTTCTGAAGAATGGTATTCTGGAAATAACACCACAGCATCGATTTGTATTACCAATCAAAGTACGATTGCGTTTGGAAATGATTTCGCTATTGACGATATATCATTCATTTTGGCAGATGATTATTACGTCGACACATTTACGGTCATCGTTTTAGAAAATTCCTATTTTCAAATTGATACCAGCATTTGTGCAAATCATACTTTGATTTTTGACGGAAATACAGTTCCGGCTGATACTCAGGTCATTTTTTCTTATACGGCTTGGAATGGCTGCGATTCTTTAGTTTCTGTAAATGTAACAGCTATTGATACCTCATATGCAGAGACTCGTATTGATACTCTTTGCCCTGGAGACACAATTTTCTATTTGGGGACTCCAATCACAAAGGATACTATTATTTGTGATGTTTTCACTAATTATCTGGGATGTGATTCCTCGATTTGTTTTGTAGCCTATTTTTTCTCGGAATCGACAATTTCTGTTGAAGCACAGCAGCCTTCTTGTTCGGGAGATACAGACGGTTCCTTGTCTGTCCAGCCATTTGCAGGATTACCTCCCTATCAATATTTATGGAACACAGGCGCGACCTTAGCAACTATAATGAATCTTTCCGCAGGAACATATATAGTTACCGTAACCGATTCGAAAGACTGCATAGCCGAGAAAGTAATTGAACTCCAGGAACCACCACCATTAGAAATTGATTTTTCAATAGAGGAACCCTCATGTTTTGGCGAAGGTGACGGAAAAGTCGTTTTATTTCCTTCAGGTGGCACACCCGACTATTTAATTACTTTCGGAGAAAGACTGACAAATCAGGATACAATTTTTGAAAATGTAGCAGCAGGCTCTTACGTAGTTTTCTTGGAAGACAATAATGCTTGTATCTTGGAAAAGCCTATTTTCGTTGGTGAGCCCAGTCCGATACTAATCGCTTTGCCACAGGATACAAGTTTACCCTTAGGTTGTGCTTTAGAAATTGATGCTCAAATATCTGCTGATTTTCCTATCCAAATCCAATGGACCCCAACCATCGGATTAAATTGCACAAATTGCGAAGCTCCATTGACCCAACCTTTAGAAAACATCACCTATCAATTAATGGTATTGGACAGTACTGGCTGTCAGTCATTTGATTCAATAAGTATATTTATAATTAAAAATTATTCGGTATTTATTCCAAATATATTTAGCCCGAATGGAGATGGGACAAACGATTATTTAGAAATATTCACTGGAAAGGATGTTGATGAAATTCTTTCTTTCACCATTTTCAACCGATGGGGAGCTATAGTTTTTAATCGAAATAATTCTTTACCTGGTGATCCCGATTGCAGGTGGGATGGAAATTTTAAGGCTAAAAACTGTCAACCTGGTGTTTTTGTATACTTAGCAGAAGTCAGATTTATTGACGGGCATGAAAAAATCTTTAGTGGCGATTTTTTATTATTGAAATAGATTTTCTTTTGAAAAATCGTCCATTAAGATTAAATAAAAGGATTTTCTTAGCTTTTCCCGAAATAGCACTTTTCAATAGAGGGATTGAAAAAATAATAAGACTTTATTTACTTTTTGACTATATGTTTGTTTAATAAGCCTTTTCAATTATTTTTGTGGGAACAATCAAACAATGCTAATATGAATAACTCAAAAATAAATTTACGATTCGGATTGATCGCCTTATTAATATTGGTGGCCGCTTTGAGTCGCTTACTTCCTCATCCTTCCAATTTTGCGCCTATTGCCGGAATGGGGCTCTTTGGAGCGGCTTATTTTTCAAAGAAATATTATGCTTTCCTAATTCCTTTTGCAGCTTATTGGATCAGTGATATGCTTTTGAACAATATCATTTATACCCAATATTACGAAGGATTTCAGTGGATGGGTTCGCCCTGGGTCTATGCTAGTTTTGCTTTGATTATTGTTTTGGGATTTATACTACTTAAAAAAGTTACCCTTAACAATTTGATTGTTGCAAGTCTGAGTTCTTCTGTTTTGTTTTTTTTAATCACCAATTTTGGTACATGGGTAAGCAGCTCGCTCTACAGCAAAACATTTAGCGGACTTATCACTGCTTTTATTGCAGGCATTCCATTTTTTTGGAACACTTTGGCGGGTGACTTATTTTATGTAAGCGTGCTATTTGGTTCTTTTGAATTGGTAAAAAGTCAATATCCTCAATTGGTAAAGCAACTCAGCTAAATTGCCTTCAAAAAACAATAAAAAATCTGACTCCGTGAAAAATCAATTCATCGAAGGAGTTGATTATTATGTTGAAAAGGGTCTTTATGTTTTCACAGAGTCATACCTGAAGAGACGGGGTTATTGCTGTAAAAACGAATGCCGGCACTGTCCGTATGGAGATTAATGGAAATTGGCTAAAAAGTCGCTTCTAAATAAAAATACTTTCCAGAACTAATCACACAAACCATCTAATTCATCAAAAGTTGGAATATTCGAAGCAGTAGGATCTATAAATAAATTCTGCCAAAAAAGCGCTCCAGTTTCTAATTGATAAAATATTTTATAGAAGCCCTTTGAAACATCCGAAAAGTCCAAACTAACCTGATTATTGAAAGCTGGTATAGAAATATCTTTAATTTGCAAGTTCTCTAACTCTGCAATCTCATAGTTCAAATCTTGAGAAAGTGTAGGAATATCTATTGTAATGGAGTCAGTAATGCAATTTGCAGGAAGCAACCATATTCGTACAATCTTTTGTTGGCTATAGACCGATACCGTTCCTATGCTTGGGTTTGGAAAGGTAAAAACATCTCCGGGATTATGATTGGGGGAATTCCAACGACCAATTGGATTTCCATTATCGTCAAAAAAATCCATTCCGGTAACCACATCAATATCAGTATAATTGGGTTGAGGCTGCGAAATAGGATTTTCCTCGTTTTTGCAACTACCAATAATTAAAAAAATCAGTAGCCCAAGAATAAATAGTGTTTTTTGCATTTAGCTATTGCTTAAAATTGGAAAAAATTAATTTATATCAAACTCTGATCCTTTCCTTTTATATCAAACAAAGTTTCTTTTTTTCTGGATAAAATTGATGTGAAGCCGTAAGTAAAGGAACCTATTGAACATTAATCAAAACTTATTTCTCTTCCGGATACTCGATACGGATGTGGTTTATGCTTTTTAGCAATTTTTTGAATTCCACCTTACAAATCTCCAGCTCTTCGAAAGTTATCTCAGAATCTTCGAGTTGGCCATTTGTAATTTTAAACGCTATAATTTTATCCGCCAGTTCATCAATATCTTTTTCTTCAGGATTTTTCAAGCTTTTTGAGGCTGCTTCAAGAGAATCCGCCAGCATCAAAATGGTTTGTTCTTTTGTACTGGGGCGAGGGCCAGGATAACGGAATAGGCTTTCGTCAAATTCTTTTCCAGGATTTTCTTTGATGAAATTTCTATAAAAATATTCTACTCTTGTCGTTCCATGATGAGTCATGATAAAATCTATCAGTAACTGAGGCAAACGGTTTTTCTTAGCCAACCGCTCCCCTTCCGTCACATGCTCAATAATTATTTTGGCACTCTCCAGGTTAGTCAATTGGTTGTGCGGACTTTCGCCGCTTTGATTCTCAATGAAAAATGTTGGGTTTAATGTTTTGCCAACATCATGATAAAGCGCAGCTACTTTTACGAGCAATTGATCCGCACCAATTTTAGAGGCAGCCGCTTCTGAAAGATTAGCAACCTGAAGAGAGTGTTGTAGTGTTCCCGGTGCTTTTATAGAAAGTTCTTTCAGCAATGGCCGGTTCATGTCTGAAAGCTCAACGAGGGTAATAGAAGAGGTGAACCCAAATAATCGCTCTAACAATGGAATTAACGGATAAGCTAAAAGTGTTAGAAATACATTCAAAAAGATCCAGGGGTAGACAGACCAGTCGACCGATTCAATCGATCCTGATTTTATAAGTGATAAGCCCAAATAGCCAATTCCATATGCCAAAAAGATGTTCAACATGGAAAAGAAAAATCTTGACCAATCTCTCACCTGTATGTTTGCAAGAATAGCAACAATTCCCGCTAATATTTGTAAAAATGTAAATTCATAACCCAAAGAAGACAGAAAACTGGCGATTAAGACAACAACGATATGAGTGAAAAGCGCCAATTTATCATTATAAAAAATCTTAATGACAATTGGGACAATACAAAACGGAATCATGTAGGCACTGATATTGGAATTGATCTCCACCACAAAGACCAAATAACTATAAACCACGAGCCACATCATCATAAAAATAAGCTGGCTAAAACTTTTAAAAACTTCCTTCGCATGAAATTGCAAATACAAAATAAAAACACCAACTATTAAACTGGTTAATAAAATATAACCAATGAAGACACCCAGGTGAGACTTTTTAGAAGAAATTTCATGTTCATATTTTGCTTTAAACGACAAGAGCTTTCGATTTATATCATCTGTAATGACACCATCTTTTTGAACGATTAATTCATCTTTTCGAACCATGCCTTTTGCTCCCGAAACGGACCCCAGCTGAGCATCTAAAAATTTTTGAGTCAAGGGCTCTGAATAAAAAACATTGGGCTTAAAATTATCCTTTAAAAGAGGAATTAGAAACTCTGCTTCTTTTAAACCACTCTTGAATAAGGAATCGGTGACGATACTCTCAATTTTATCATTATTTAAAAAACTCTGTAAAGTGCGTTGCTGCGTTGTGTTACCTTTACGAAGATTAATAACGAACTGGTCTTCATTACCAATGTGCTGTTCGTCTAGCTCAATTACACCATTGTCGTATACAAAATCAATTATTCTATAGCCATAATTGAGATAACGATTGGGTTGATCTAATACGTTTTTATATAATCCTTCAGAGCGAACTGCTTCAACTTGCTGATTAAAAGAATCCCAAAATGATTTTTTTTCATCTCTGACTATATTAAGGTCCATTTCATAATAAGGGGAAAAACGGGATTTTAATTCTTCAATTTCTCTAGAAACCTGATCTTCAGGTTTTAAAATGGCGAATTCGAAAGGGGCATATAAATCTTCATACCTCCAGGATTGTCCATTTTCAAAATCATACTTAAATCTGGCATTATTAGGAAAAAGATAACTAATGAAGATCACCACCAGTACAACAAATATATATTTGAAAAATTGGGGTAAGTTTTGAAGCGTCGTTGAAAATTTACTTGCCATAATTATTGTTTCACTCTAAATCTGTCCAAAGTTTTCTCATTGGCCTTTTATGACCTTTTTTAGAGCCATACTTAAAATATAAGTAGGAAAAATCAGACAACTACTGTAAATATAAACAACGATTTGAAGTTTTTTAAAGTTTAATTAATTACAGATCAATTAATCTATAATTCTTCCTTCAAATAAATTTAACAAAGCAAATTGATTTTTGGCAAGCAGAAGTTTTCAGCAAAAAGTTTGTTTTTTAATGAAGATTATTTTCTTGGGGTCCAGGGAATTTCTTCGACACCCAAATCATGACCTATTTGACGACATAATACAAATAGATAATCTGAAAGCCGATTTAAATAATGGATGATGATGGGTTCTACTTTTTCTACCATATTCAAAGCAACAACCAAACGCTCTGCTCTTCGGCAAACACAACGGGCAATATGGCAAAAGGAAACGGATTGATGCCCCCCGGGAAGTATAAAGTTCTTTAAATCCGGAAGGTTTTCATTCATTCTATCTATCTCTTTTTCGAGCAATTCAACATCTGTTTCTATAACATCTGGAGTTATCATATTTTTGCTGGGATCACTGGCTAAATTAGAACCAATGGTAAAAAGTCGGTCCTGAATTTCTTTTAAAACCTTTCGCGTTTCATCTTTTTCAATAAGGTCCCGAACCAATCCGATGTATGAATTCAATTCGTCAACGGTTCCATAGGAATCAATTCGAATATGGCTTTTGGGTAGTCGTTTTCCACCAAAAAGTGAAGTGTCGCCTTTATCTCCTGTCTTTGTATAAATTTTAAATGCCATAAGTGAGAAATGCAGTTATTGTTTATAAGTTATGGGTTAATTCGGGGATTTTCTAATTACATCTTGAGGAGCTAAAAATGGAAAGTATTATCCCTGAAATTCAGCTTTTATATGAGCGCCATCACAATAAGGTTTATTTTGCGAATGGCCACAACGACAAAAGGCAGTTGTTTTATTTTTAATAGCTGTATTACCGTCTTTATCTGTAACTTTCAACGTTCCATAAATTAATAAAGGGCCATTTGGAAGTACTTCGACTTTAGTTTCCAAACTTTCAGCCTCGGCATTGCTTTCGTCATTCATAAAATAAGATAAAGCACCTGAAGGGCAATTTTTAACCTGATTGACTAATGCTTCCGTATTAGCTGCATCAACATTAATCCATGGTCTTTCGTTGGGTCGAAATACAGTGGGTAAACCACGAGCGCAAATTCCCGAATGAATACAAATATGGGGCTGCCAGACAATGGTAACTTCACCGTTACTATATTTTTTTGTGATCTGTTTTGTCATTTTAAAAAAAGGTAATTAAGTGAATAAAAATCACCGATTAAGATAAGAAAAAAGGTAAAAAAACTAATAAACGTTTTACTGGGAAGAACGAGACAAAACACTTACTACGTTCTCGTTTAGTTCATCTGTTTCAACTAAACCATCAATTAATCGGACAATTCTGTGGGTGTGCTCGGCTATTTCAGGTTCATGAGTCACAACAATTACGGTGTTCCCTTTCCGATGAATTTCTTCAAAAATCCCCATAATTTCTATCGAAGTTTTACTGTCAAGGTTTCCTGTTGGCTCATCTGCCAAGATAATCGAAGGATTGTTTACCAAAGCCCGTGCTATCGCTACACGTTGACGCTGGCCACCTGAAAGCTCATTAGGTTTGTGAGTAACCCGATCTCCTAAACCCACAGCTTCCAGCGCATTCATAGCCATTTCATTTCTTTTTGTTTTATTAATCCCCGCGTATACGAGTGGAAGGGCAACATTCTCCAAAGCTGTCAATCGTGGTAATAAATTGAAGGTCTGAAAAACAAAACCGATTTCTTTATTTCGAATTTCAGCCAACTCACTATCCGACATGGTACTTACATTAATATCGTTGAGGTAATACTCACCACTTGACGGCGTATCAAGACAACCCAACAAGTTCATCAAAGTCGATTTGCCTGAGCCGGAAGCTCCCATCAATGCTAGGTACTCATTCTTCTCAATATCCAAAGTTATGGACTGCAAAGCATGCACTTTCTCTGCTCCCATAATATAGGTCTTTCGCAGTTCTTTGACAGAAATAATAGGTTTCATTTATCGTTTTCTTAGTAATTTAAAAATAAGTAAAGGGATGATTGTAAAATGATTTTAAATCAAAATTGTTTTCTAGTTCAATTGATTACTTTTGGTACTTTGAAATAATCTTCATCTTGAGTTGGCGAATTTAATAAAGCTTCTTTTTTTGAAAGTTGATTTCTAATTTCATCTTCTCTTAAAACATTTTCCCCATTTGAAATATGTAAAAGTGGTTCAACACCTTCCGTATCTAATTCTTCTAATTTTTCAACCATTTTAAGGATATTATTGAGATCCCCTTGTATCCGTTCTCTTTCTGTTTCTGATAATTTCAACCGAGATAATTTCTCGAGTTTCAAAATTAATTCTTTATCTATATTCATCGCAAATAATTAGATAGGTGATCAATATTCATCGTTGAAAGATTCAAGAGTTCAACAGTAATAATGGAAATTCAATCCAAAGTTACACAAAAGGAGGTCGATGGCAATATTTTCTCGGAAAGTTATTATTATTGTGAAGAGGAATTGTATTTTAGCACCAACTAGCCATTATCTTCAAAATAAACCTGGATGAGTTCTGAAAACGATAGCCAAAAAATAAAACATGTTGCAATTGCCGGTAATATCGGAGCTGGAAAAACAACATTGTGTACTCAACTTGGTAAACATTTTGGGTGGCAAATTCATTACGAATCAACAGACAACAATCCATATCTAAGCGATTTTTATAATGATATGCAGCGCTGGTCTTTTAACCTTCAGATCTATTTCCTCAATAATCGCTACAGACAACTTATTAATATCCAAAACGGAGACGAAACCGTTATTCAGGACCGAACCATCTATGAAGATGCTTATATTTTTGCTCCAAATCTCCACGATATGGGTTTGATGTCATCCCGTGATTTTCATAATTATCACGATCTCTTTAAATTGATGATGTCCCAGGTCAAATCTCCTGATCTCATGATATATTTAAAAGCTGATATTTCTACGCTCGTTTCTCATATACAATCCCGTGGCAGAGATTATGAAGGGAGCATGAGTTTGGATTATCTCAAGCGATTAAATGAAAGATATGAAAGCTGGATCGATGAATACCAAGAAGGTAATTTATTAATCATCAATGCCAATGAAGTTGACTTTAAAAACAATCCGGAAGATCTTGGAAAAGTAGTCAACATGGTTCAGGCAGAATTACATGGTCTTTTTAAGTGATTTTAGTTTATCTTTTTCATTTTCTCCAAAAAAAATCCATCCGAATACATTTAACTTTCTCGTAAGACTTTTTTTAAACACCCTTTCGTTTTTATACAAAAAACAGGTGATTATGAATTATTATGAGGAAAAAAAATCAGAAAGGAGAAATCGTCGAACCGCTATTTTTCTAACGACAGCAATTTATTTTATTCTTTTTACGGGAGTCTTTTTTACTGCCCGACCTGAGCTTTTGCCGGAAGTTGTAAAAGAATGGTTGAACATTGATAGTTCTATAAATCAGGAAGAAATCAAAAAAGAATTGCCTTCAAATCAAACAAACAAAAAGAAAGAAAGAGCATAATTGATCTATTCACTCAATCCCCAAACCCAGTTTCCATCAGTATCAAAATAACCAATCTTGTCTCCCTGTTCTACCCGAAACAGACCGCGTCCGGCATAACTTATATATTCGTAATCTGGATCAACGATCAAATCCCCCTGAAGATTGGTGAGACCACTAAAACATTTGATTCTAACCTGAGCATAACCATTCTTAAACTTTTCTATTTTATCGTATTTTGGAGCTATAATTTCGATTCCTTTTTGGTTGACAATTCCCCACTGCCCATTGTTGGTTGATTGAACTACAGCGATTCCATGTTGAAACTCTCCAGCTTTCTGATAAACGCCATCGTAGATTTTTGCTTGTTGCGTGATATAATAAAACTGATAATTGGCATCGCGTACCAATCCCCTGCCATCACTAAAATCGTACAAACGATTAATGCTTGGTTCGATAATATGATTGCCGTCCAGATCAATCAATCCCCCTTTTTTATATCCTTTATAAACCACTGCCTTACCGTCTTCAAAATCCAGGCATTTGGAATACTCAAGTGCAATTACTTCCTCTCCTTCTTTATTAATAAATCCGCAAAGCCCTTCTTTTTGAACGGCGGCACGGCCTTCTTTAAAAGGAGACACTTTTGAATAAACAGCCGAAACAACAAGTTTTCCATTAATATCGATAAAACCATATTGGTCTTTATATTTCACTGCAGCCATACCTTCGCTAAATGGTTCAATTTTTTTAAATCCTTTTTGAGTAACCATTTTTCCGGACCGGTTAATCAATTTGTATCGGATTCTTGAATTTCCAGTTTGAACCACTGCCAAATCATTTTCATCAAATTCACCAATAAAAGCAAACTCTGGTGACACAATGTATTTACCTTCTTCGTCTATCAAACCATATTTTCCATTAATTACCACTCTGGCTACTCCATTATCAAAATCAAATGCTTTGTTATATTTAGGGCTGATGACAAAATTGTTGTTCACATCAATATATCCAACTCCTTTGGAGGTATAGGCCCATGCTTTACCATTTTTAAAATCCCCCAAACGAGTATATTGAAAATCAATAACGACATCGCCTTGCTTATCTATGAAGCCCCATTTATTTCCAAGTTTAACTGCTGCAAGATTATTATTAAAATTCTTTACAAACTTAAACCGGCAAGGGATTATTTCAAGGCCATCTTTATTAACATAACCCCAAAAACCATTGCGTTTCACAGCAAGTTTTCCATCACTGAAGCCACCTAATTCATCATACCTCAAATTGACAGCGACGTGCCCAAGCGTATCTATTAATCCATACTTTCGGTCATTATTATATACTCTTAAAATTTTGTTGTCGGTATTTTCTAAAAAATGAATACCATCATAATGAAATGGAATCAATAACTTGTCATTTGCATCAACCATCCCCCACTTATCTTTGTATTGCACAATACCAACTTCATTTACAAAATTTCGAGCAAAAGTAAATTGAGGTTGGACAGCGATAAAACCAGATGTGTCAATATACCCCCATTCGCAATCCTGGCAGATAATTTCAGCATCTTCTTTAAATTCTTCATCGTAAATGGTATAATCTACCAATTCATTTTTAGTGAGCATGCCGTCCAAATAGTTTGAAAGATTACCCAACCCATAAGTTTTATCTTTGAAGCTTCCAGATAATCGCCCTTTTACACTTATTCTCGCAACTCCATCATAAAAATCTCCAATAAATGCACAGTCCTTTTTGAGCATCAATCCGACTGGCCTTCGACTCACTAAACCATGACGACCATTGTTAAAAACAACTCTTGCTGAAAAATGGCCGGCTTCAAAATCCCTCAAACGTATATCCCACATATTGACTTCGGTAACCAATAATCCAACATCGTTGTTCACCATCCCGTAAGCCATCTCAAAACGATAATTCGTCCTTTCAAATTGATAATATCCGAATTGCTCTATTCCCACTATTGTAAATCCATAATCCCGTTCTACCTGAATATAATCAAAGGAAGGTTTGATTTGTTCTGTCCCATCGTCAAGGCGACGCAATCCCCAGCGGTCGTCTTCAGAGGAATAAAACCACTCAAATTTATTGAGGGTATAATCATTTTCCGGAAAGTTCATCCGATTGGGAAATCTGCGAACACCTTTCTTTTTCCCTATCGTTATGGTATAATGTTTTTTAAAATTGCTTTCTTCTTTCAGCAATCCTTCTTCGTCAAGATAAAAAAGACTCAAAGCTTCTCCTTTAAATGCTTTGGCCTGCTCTTCTTCTAGTTCAATTTTGTCAAATTCAATAGGAACAACCAATTCACCTTGATAATTGACTAAACCAAATTGATCGTATAATTTAACCAGACTATTTCTACCTTTTAATGGAGCGATATAATCATAATCAAAAGGTATGATCAATTCATCATTTGTCGCAACAACACCCCATTTCTTATTCACTTTAACCCGAAATTGATTCATTGCAAAAGCTTGAATTTCATTGTACTGAACAGAAAGTACTAGATTTCCATCTAGAGCCATCAAGCCAAGTTGACGATCTTTTTTACATAGAATATATTGAGAAGAGAAAGGATAATATTCATCATAATTTGCCTCAGAAATTATTCTTTCAGAAGAAATGGAATACAAGAAAGATTCTTTTTCGTTGGAAAGTTTTAAAAAATTAGCAGATATGTTTTTGAAAGCCACATATTCCGGATTTAGTATTTTCTTACCTTGCCGATTGACAGCACCCCAAAGGTTTTTGCTGCGAAAGAAAAATAAATCATCATTGAAAATACGGATTTCTTCATATTGTGGAACAAGCACTTCCACTCCCTCACTAGTAAGCAGCCCTTTCTTATTTTCAATATTGGTTACAAAATAACCGTCTTCAAAAGGGTCGATATTTTCATAAACAGGTTTACAAATGCTCTTTCCGGAATAATCAACAATCCCCCACAAACCATTCTGCATAAAAGCTAAAAACCCACCTTGCCATACATTGACTCTTTCGTATCCTTTCTGGAGAACAACTTCGCCTTCCAAATTAATTACCATCCACTCATCCTGATCCATCACAGCGATCATGGTGGAATCAAGCACTTTCAAGTCTTCATATTTTGGAAAAATGACTTCTTGTCCATTTCCTCCAAGCATACCCACTTTTCCGTCTCTTTGCATTACCGCATAACCAAACTGCTTAAACTCTCCAATAGCGTCATAAACAGGCTGTTGGATTATTTTCCCCTCATTATCCATGAGTCCCCACCTTTTATTTAACTTGATCGGAAAATATTGCTGAGCTGGCAGGCTTGCTTGAATAAAAAATGAGCACAAAACTATAAAAATCAATCGCATAGATAATGGGTATTAGGCAACTGACAAAATTTTAATGATAATAATTACTTTAACTTAAAGTGATGGAAATCAATTTTTTAAACGAATGGAAGCTAAATTTAAGTATTTTATAACACTTATAATGTAATTTAATCCCAAAAGTAACAGAATACATTTAATTTAATATAAAAAAGCATTTATTATTTGGCGTTCATAACAATTTCCAAAACTTTTCAAATTGCTTAATCTTGTCCTCTTTTAGCCAAAATTTTATAATGCTAGTTGTTAATAGTAAAAAAACATTATAACTAATTTACAAATACATGTTGAAACTTTTTAAATTGCCGCCAGTTTTTTGTGCTCGAGCAGGCAGATCCAATGCATTTTAATCTTTCAAGAATGTACATACCAAAGATCAATCAAGTCAATGATTATCAAGAGATTTTCAGATTTGTTCGTACAAACAATTTTGGGGTTTTAATCAATTGCATGGACGATTTGCCATTTGCTACACATATCCCGATGGAATTGTTTGAAAGAAAAAATGGCCAGTGGATCATTCAATGTCATATTGCCAAAGCAAATTCTCATTGGAAATGTTTTGAAAAAAATAATAAAACACTTTGCATTTTCACAGGCCCCCACGCTTATATTTACTCTTCATGGTATACTTCAGTCAGTGTTCCAACCTGGAATTACATGGTTGTTCACCTTTATGGAAGCGCCAGGATATTAGATACATCAGAATTAAAACACCTTTTAAAAAAACAAATTGATGCTTATGAAGTAAACAGTGAAAATCCGGTTGAAATAGAAGATTACGAAATTGATTATATTGATAAAATGATGAGGGCAGTTGTCGGAATCGAAATTATAGTCGATGATATTCAGGCTAAGTACAAACTGAGTCAGAACAAAAGTGAAGAGGATGTAAAAAATGTAATTCGACAGCTTGAAAAAAGTGATGATCAAAATGCGAATAAAATGGTAAAAGAAATGAAAAAACTAAAAAAGTAGTAATTTAGTATTTCAAAATAAACCACTATTAACCTATAACACTTGATCCCTCATGGCAGTACATCCCAAATGGAACTTCGAAGAATTCACCACTTTTTTGTTGTTATATGCTTCCAACGCTGATTTAGAACTTTCTGAATCAGAGGAAGCTGAAATGAAAAAAAGGTTAGACTTAAAGCGTTATGAATCCATCAAGGAAGAGTATGATAATTCTTCGGATTATGAGATCATCCAAACGATTTTAAGTTATAAAGGACTTTATTTCCCTACCATTGACCGGACAAAAGAGTTGTTGGCACTTATAAAAAAGCAGTTTTTTGCTGACGGAGAATTTAGTACTTTAGAGAAAAATGCATTTCTGATTTTACGAAAATTGTTATAAACCGCTTATCGAAACAGATACTCCTTCAAAATATGCCATTTTTTGTTTTCATGCTTTAGCAAAAAAATACTTTTAACCAGGAAAGATCTGCTATACTTTTTCTTAGAAAAATGTTGCCAGGCAGGCTCAAATCGCTCTTTTGTTAAATCTTTAAAAGCCACCGTTAAATGTGGATGAAAATCTCTTTTATGGTCCTTATCGGCTAGATTTAGCTTTTCTTTTAAGGCTTTGGATAATTCTATTTTAAGGGTATTCAATTCAACGTTTGCTATAATATCCACAAAAATAACTCTGGGTGGAAAAGCTGAAAAATTGTCTAAGCCCAAATAAAACTCTTTTTGATTTTTCACAAATACCTTCAACGTGCTATCCAATGCCTGAAAATCTGGCATTTCCAAATGGAAAGGGCTGATTAAAGTGATGTGAGGTGGTGCATTAAGTGCATGCCCTGATTGAAAATGCTCTTTCGCAAACAGTTTAAACTGGTTAACTTCTCCACAGATTTTTTTTGAAGGAATAATACCGATCAATAAGAGCGCTTTTTCCATCTTATTTCACTTAAATAATTCATACTGGTTGATCTTCCAAAAGTCTTTGCTATATTTATAAGTTGCCTAAATTTATAAAAAACAAAAAACATGGAAAAAGATCATTTGTTGGATTCTGATTACACTTCTGAATTTGGTATAACTCCTGATATTCGAGCCTTCCTTATAGAAACCGCAAGATGGGCTTATTTCCTAGCCATTATTGGATTTATTATGATCGGATTTATCGTTGTCATTGCCATTTTTGCTGGCTCATTAATAGGTATGATGGCAAGTCAAATTCCAGAAGCAAATGGTTTGGGTGCAATTGGCGGAGGTTTCATTACCTTTTTTTACCTGCTTATTGCAGGAATTTATATTTTCCCTGTCTTATATTTATACCGTTTTTCTATAAAAATGAAAGAGGCGCTTCGCACCGATAATCAAGAGTCACTTTCTATTTCCTTTGAAAACTTGAAATCGCATTATAAATTTATAGGCATTCTGATGATTGTTGTTTTGGGGTTTTATGCTTTAGGAATATTGATGCTCATTATAGGAGGAATTACCTCCTTTTAATCGGGAGATAAATGCAAAGATTTGTATGCATTAAGGTTTTGGCGTCTAAAAAAAGAAATTGAACTTCCTTTTTTGATTAGGTCTGTTTTGTATAATTTTTAATAATTTTGTTGATTTGTTTGTTGTGGCGGTCGAAATGACTCTCAAAAAATCGAAGCATTCCCGGAATAGTAATTCGTCCGACAAAAGGATGTTTATAAATCTCTTTGTTCAATAATTCATCAGGAAATTTTTCCAGAAAAGCCCTTAGTTCAATACGTTGGTTTTTCCAATCCTGCGCTGTTTTCCAGAAGGTTTCATGCTTTGGCAAATTGTCACCACTGATATATTCGGGAGCTTTCCGCTTGAAAGGTGAACCCAGATAAGTATTCAAAACTGTTTCGCGTAAAGCAGCTTTGACACCTGCTTTTTTCAATTTCGGATCAAAGCTTAATTTTTTCTGGATATATTTTAACGAGCCATTCTCTGACATCATGAGATGATGCATAATTTGGATAACAGACCAGGCATTTTCTTTGGGTTTTCGATTAAGTTGGTCCTCACTATAATTTTTTAGCGTTTTCAGCAACTGATTTAACTTATTATCCAGTGCTTTGAGTTGGATGTCCAATTTAGGGTTGATGATTGTCTTTGTCTGATCCATTTATGTACGAATTGCCTTTAAAATGTAAAATAGAAAGTTTTCTTTAAAAAGAGATACGCAATCTTTAGTAAAAGTTTCAGCTATAATAGAAATAGTTCTATTTTCGACCTTCAAAAATTATTTTCAATATGGAAATCAAAAAATTATTGGCCTTTATTCTAGTTTTTATCACTTTAAATCTTTCTGCCCAGGAAAAAGAAAAATGGAACGTATCAGCTCCTGACGGGCCATTCAAAGAAGTTGAATTTACCGTCAACGAAGGTACTTGGATGAATCTGGATCTCAGTCCGGATGGACAAACCATCGTTTTTGACCTGCTTGGAGATATTTACAGTATTCCAATTGAAGGAGGAGAAGCAAAATTATTAAGTGGCGGATTGCCCTGGGAAGTGCAACCCCGTTTTAGTCCTGATGGTAAAAAAATCCTGTTTACCAGTGATGCCGGAGGCGGTGACAATATTTGGTGGATGGATACAAATGGTGAAAACAAAACACAAATTACCAAAGAAGATTTTCGCTTACTCAATAACGCTGCATGGTTACCTGATGGTCAATATTTTGTTACCAGAAAACATTTTACAAGTAAACGCTCATTAGGCGCTGGAGAACTATGGATGTACCATATTTCAGGTGGTGAAGGTATCCAGTTGACAAAAAGAAAAAATGACCAGCAGGATGTCAATGAACCTTCTGTATCAAATGATGGCCGCTACATTTATTTTAGTGAAGATGTTTATCCTGGAGGAAATTTTCAGTATAACAAAGATCCAAACGGCCAGATTTATGTCATCAAAAGATACGATCGTGAAAAAGGTGAAATTGAAAATGTGATTACAGGACCAGGTGGAGCGGTAAGACCACAGATTTCGAACGATAATAAACGCCTTGCGTATGTCCGTAGAATTCGCACAAAATCCGTTTTATTTGTTCAAAATCTGGAAACCGGCCAAGAATTTCCAATTTTTGAAGGCTTGAGTAAGGATCAGCAAGAAGCTTGGGCAATCTTTGGCTCTTATACCGGATTCAGCTGGACGCCAGATGATTCAGGGATCATTATTTGGGGGAAAGGAAAACTATGGAATATCGACATTGTTTCCAAAAAAGCCAAAGAAATTCCATTTACCGTGAATGCTAAACACCGGCTTGCGGAAACTTTGCTTTTTGAACAAGCGGTTGCCGCCGATCAATTTGAAGTAAAAACCATTCGGCAAGCGATTACTGCTCCAAATGGAAAAACATTGGTTTTTAATGCCGTCGGCCACATCTGGCAAATGACGATCCCAAATGGGAAACCGGAACGGTTAACTAATCAAGAAGCTTTTGAATTTGAGCCTTCTTTCTCTCCTGATGGAAATAAAATTGTTTATGCAGAATGGGACGATGAAGCCTTGGGCTCCATCGTCCAAATGGATTTAAAAACCAAAGCGCGTAAAGTTTTAACTACTAAAAAAGGAATTTATCGCACACCATCCTATTCGCCTGATGGCAAATTAATCGTTTTTAGAAAAGAAGGTGGTAACGGACATCAGGGATATACTTTTTCAAAAAAAGCTGGTATTTATACCATGACCACAAATGGAAAAGATGAAAAAATCGTTTGCAAAGAAGGAGAATATCCCCTGTTTAATATTGATGGATCGAGGATTTTTTATACCACTGGTGGTTATCTTTTTGGTAGCATTACAAAAGCTTTTCACAGTGTAAAAGTGGATGGGACAGATAAAAAAACCATTTTTAATACAAAATATACGACTCAGTTTACGCCAAGTCCTGACAACAAATGGGTGGCCTTTTCGGAACTGTTTAAAGTTTATATCGCTCCTATGCCACAAACCGGTCAGCCATTCGGCTTATCAGCGATGACAAAAGCTGTTCCTGTTGCACAGGTTGCCAAAGATGCTGGGATCAACCTCCATTGGTCAACAGACAGCAAAACGCTCCACTGGACTTTAGGAAATGAATTTTTCAGTAATTCATTGACCGATCGTTTTCTGTTTTTAGAAGGAGCTGTGGACAGTATTCCTCAAATGGATTCCGTTGGAATGAAAATCAATATCACTTTAGATTTTGACAAACCAGATGGTATGATTGCTTTCACAGGAGCAAGGATCATCACCATGGAAGGAGAAGAAGTTATCGAAAACGGAACTATTTTAATAGAAAAAAATATCATAAAAGCGATTGGAACAGCACAATCAGTTACGATACCTAAAGACGCAAAAATAATTGATGCAAAAGGCAAAACCATTATGCCGGGAATCGTTGATGTCCATGCACATCTCGGTGCTTTCCGGTTTGGCTTAAGCCCACAAAAACATTGGCAATATTACACCAATCTTGCTTATGGCATCACCACTACTCATGACCCTTCTTCAAACTCAGAAATGACATTTTCTCAGTCCGAAATGGTTAAAGCAGGTATTATGACAGGACCTCGTATCTTTTCAACAGGAACTATTCTTTATGGTGCTGATGGCGATTTTAAAGCGGTTGTCAATAATCTTGAGGATGCACGATCCGCCATTCGACGTACAAAAGCTTACGGTGCTTTTTCAGTAAAAAGTTATAATCAACCACGAAGAGATCAACGACAGCAAGTAATCCAAGCTGCCCGCGAAATGAACGTCAATGTTTATCCGGAAGGTGGAAGCTTTTTTTACCACAATATGTCCATGGTCGCAGATGGCCATACGGGCGTTGAACACAATATTCCAGTGGCACCTTTGTACGACGATGTGATCAAATTTTGGTCAGCGACTGCAAGCGGCAATACACCTACCCTGATCGTAAATTATGGCGGATTAAACGGCGAATATTACTGGTACCAGAATACCAATGTTTGGGAAGATGAAAAGTTATTGAAATATACCCCACGATCGATCGTAGATGCACGTTCACGGCATCGAACGATGGTGCCAGACGAAGAATATGAAAATGGCCACATCCTCGTATCGCAGTCCTGCAAAAAATTAAACGATGCAGGAGTGAAAATCAATTTAGGTTCACATGGACAGTTGCAAGGGCTTGGCGCTCATTGGGAACTTTGGATGTTTCAGCAAGGTAGCATGAGCAATATGCAGGCACTTCGGGCTGCAACC
Organism: uncultured Saprospiraceae bacterium; assembly: GCA_963793295.1. GTDB lineage: Bacteria > Bacteroidota > Bacteroidia > Chitinophagales > Saprospiraceae > JAHDHW01. The sequence continues at coordinate 33,846 of CAWBZX010000038.1, forward strand.
ATGAACGGTGCAGAATACCTGGGAATGGACAAAGAAATCGGATCTCTCAAAGTTGGAAAGCTGGCTGATTTGATTGTGTTAGATCGCAACCCACTGGATGATATTCAAAACACCAATACCGTCCGGTACACCATGGTCAATGGTCGTTTGTACGACACTGACACTATGAATGAAATTGGGAATTATGATAAAAAGAGAACAAAGTTTTATTGGGAGCTGCCGGGCAGCGGGAATAACTATCCTTTGATTGAAGGCACCCACAGTTTTATGACTTCTGGTTGTAGCTGCAGGCATTAGATTTAGAGCTTGACTAAAAAGTAGTAATTAGACTACAAACCTGCCTTCGAGTGCAGGAAAGCAGCACTTTTTCGTTATACTTCATCTGCTTTTTGCCTCGTACCTCCAGGTATGAAGCTCAAAATGAGAATTGCCTAAACAAAAAACTGATAATTTTCACCTGAAACCCAAAATTTTAATAAGCTCTTAGAGGAAGTTGAGACTAGAGGGTAAATAAACTTAAAACATGACAATTATCATTTTAATTGATAATTATATTTCTGAATTTGTTAGTCAATCTTGGTTTTCAAGTCTATTAACAAAAAACAGAAAGATATGCATCCAGACAAACAGAACTTATACCGATTGCCATGGTCAATGAATGATAATGCCATTGGTTGGCTTGAAGTTACAGATATTTGTAATATCCACTGTGCCGGTTGCTACCGGCAGATTCTTGGTGGAGGCCATAAGCCTTTAGCTCAATTGAAGGAAGAAGTATTATTTCTCAAAAAATGGAGAAATTGTGATGGTATATCGTTGGCCGGAGGGGAACCAATACTGCACCCGGATATAGTGGAATTAATAGCATTTATCAGTAGTTTAAAAATGAAAAGTATGATCCTTTCAAATGGATACGCTTTATCAGAGAAACTTCTGTGGGACTTAAAAAAAGCCGGGTTAACAGGGGTCAGCTTTCACATTGATTCTACTCAAATCAGGCCGGAGTTTAAGAAGCGTGAGCTGACAAGTGAACTGGAAGTGAATGAACTCAGACTTAAATTTGGGAAGAGAATGCGGAAAGTTGGCCTGTACGCTCATTTCGGAATTACGGTAACCAAACAAAATTATAAGGAGGTGCCTGACTTCCTGAAATGGGCCATAGAAAATATGGAACTGATTAATGGAATTACCCTTATCATTTTCAGAGGTTTACCCATAACAGAGGGAATAGACTATTATAGCAACGGAGAGAAGGTAGATATTACTCAGGAAAGCCTTGGGTACACGATCAGCGGTGATGAATTAGATAATGCGGGAATTAGTGCCCCGGATGTGTATGCTTTAATTAAAGAACATTTTCCGGATTATGATGCTTCAACTTACTTGGGAGGTTCCATAAATCACGAGACATTTAAATGGCTGATCGGAAACATCATAGTGAACAGTAAGGGTAAAACCTTTGGTGCCTATGGCAAGAGAACAGTAGAATGGATCCAGACGATGTACCACCTTTTTAATGGATCATACTTGGTATATCCAAAGAAAAGAATCGGTAAAAAACTATTTCTAATGGCATTCCTTGACAAATCAGTGCGCAAGGCATTCTTTAAATTCCTGAAATATGCTTTGCTCAATCCATTGCGCTTTTTTTATCCAGTCAATGCCTTTGGGATTGGGATCGTACAGGCTCCTGATCTTTTACCTGACGGAAGAATAGAAATGTGCGATGATTGTCCAGATATGTGTGTTTTTGAAGGCAAACTGGTCAATTCCTGCAGGTTGGATGAGTACAGGAAATTCGGTCATTTGCTCACTGCTCAAATTGATGACCATAAAGGCAAGGAGGCGATCAAAAAAAGTCGGTTACCCCTGACCATGAGCGAAAATTAAAAATGTCCACAAAAAACAAAAGTCATCGTCAAAACCGGAATTCGTAACAAATATATCTAAAGAACTAAAAACAATGAATTGGAGATGTTATTATTAGATCATCTCCTCTAATTTCAAAACAATTTCCAGTCTGAGTTTGTAATTAGATCAGTTTTCAAAAAGCAACTCACGAAAGTCATTCATTTATTTTAATCAAAAATGATTTTATTATGAGTTACATGTATGAAAGCAACAATACAAAGTCTTTTTACAACATGGCCTGGATTGCATTTGCCATTTCTTTTGTCGGAATGGCTGTTGGGATTTTTTATATTCCGGTAGATTTCGGTATAAAAGGATTTTTAGCAATGACTTACTTTTTTAGTGTTACCTCCTGTTTTACGGTCGCGAAAGTAGTGAGAGATAAACACGAATCTGACCGCATCATCAATAAAATTGAAAGTGCAAAAACAGAAAAATTTCTAAACAAATACGGCGATCCGGTCAGCGCGACTTAAAAGAATTACCCCGAAATTTTGGTTTTGAGATTTCGGGGTAAAACTTATCTGCAAGCCTTATTATTAAAAATTTAAATAAAAGTAAAGCAGATTCTATGAAATAAAATCAAAACGGAGCATCTGGCTCTTTTGCCATTTCATGCAAGATTAATTTATCTGTTATTCCTGGAAAAAATTTATACAACCATACAGCTAGTTTGCCTTGCAGCGTTAAAATTAAATGGTGTTTTTTTGCTAAATCGACACCTGGGAATAAATTCCGGGACTTTTTTGTCAGTAAATTCATAGTTATATTTTTTTAATGTAGCATCTGCTACGTTTGTGTTGTCTGAGTTCAAAATTTGACCACAATTGTTTAACCGCACTATTGTTTTCAAGCTCACGCGTGGTTTCTAAATATTTTATTTTGTTATTAAAAAATGTTTGACCTATTTTTTCAAAAATTATGGCGTGAACTCCTTTATTTTGATATTCAGGTTTTACACCAATAAGCAATAAATCAACGGTATCGTTTTTTCGTAAAGCTTGCCAGATCCTGAAATAACCAAAAGGAAAGAGCTTGCCTTTCGATTTCATCAAAGCCTTTGACAGGGATGGAATTGATATGCCAAAACCAATAACATTATCCTCTTTGTCAACTATAATTGAAATATAGTCGGGGCTTAGAAAAGGGATAAAATGTTTTTTCAGATTCTCAATTTGTTTTTTACTTAATGTTGAGAAAGCATATATGCCTTTATATGATTCGTTGAGAATTTCAAATAATTCTTCGGAATACTTTAGTAGTTCTTTTGTTTTTTTTATTTCGAGCCGCCGTAAATTATAGCGTTTTTGAATAGCTCTCGATCCTTTGATTATCTTATCAGGAACTTTATCAGGCATTTTTACACGGAATTCAATCCAGTCAACGTCTTTTTTATAGCCTATTTTTTCAATCAATTCCGGATAATAGGGTAAGTTATACCGGCCAAAAGAGGTTGGCAATTCATCAAAACCTTCTACAAGAATTCCTGAAGCATCAAACGAAGTAAATCCAAGAGGCCCGTGGATATAATCCATATTTTCTTTGATCGCCCATTCCTCTGTGGTATTTAAAAGGCATTGCAAAACTTCTTCATCCTTTTCAAAATCAAGCCAGCCAAATCTTGCGTAATTTGTGTTGCGTTCTTTGTTATATTTATAATTTATAATACCTGCAATTCGCCCTACAATTTGATTATTCTTTATTGCCAGCCAATATTTCGCTTTACAAAATTCAAAGGCTGGATTTTTATCTACAAGTAAAGTGTTCAGTTCATCCGTATGTATTGGCGGAACATAAAAAGGGCTTTTTGCAAATAATTTATTAGGGAATTCCACAAAAGCACTAAATTCTTTCTTAGATGATATTTCCTTAATCGTAACTGCCATCGTTTCAATGATTGGGGTTTATCAAATTTTAAATCTGCAGTATCTTATAAAAACTTTGGAACTTTTTTTTAAATAATCTCATCCAACACTCAAAATAGGAAGAAGATTTCTATGATCTATTTTGTAAGAAAAAGGTATTTCAAAAAATTTGGATGAAAAAGCAACAAATATTCTGTTGAGTCATTTTAAATGAGATCACAAGCATTATATTCTGAACAAACTTAATCAAACACTTAAATATTTAAACTAACAAATCTCATCTAATTAGATGACAATCATCATCATTCAGAAATAGACAAAATTATAGCTGTTTTTTTTGCCTATCAAATTTTTATCTTTAGAGAATGACACTGACTTCAAATAGATTAAAGTACAGTAAATTCAATGAAGATGACTTTACCGATTACTTCAGCCTGGTTTCCAAACTACCGGTCATGCAATACGCCACAGGCAAAGCACTGAACTTGGAACAAGCTCAGGAAAAGTATAAAAAAGTCATCGAAATCAATAAGCAATTTCCGGAAATTGGTGTCTTCTCCGTTAGAAGTATTGAAAACAATGAGTTTATTGGTTTAGCAAAAATCACATTTCTAAAAGATGGTGAAGCTGAATTGGGATACTCTATGCTACCAAAATACTGGGGCAAAGGCTACGGAACAGAAATGTCCACAAGGATGGTTGAATTAGCACAGGCTGCACCTGTTGTGAAAAAACTTATGGCCATTGTAGATCCTGAAAACAAACCTTCCATTCGGATTTTAAGAAAACAAGGATTATCCTTTTTTGAAAAAACCACCATGGATGGCTTATCTGCACTTATTTACAGAAGGGATTTAATTTGAATTTATGAAAAGACCCAAAGAAGGGAGGTCACCCATTTTATATTTCCAAATGCTCCTGTCATTCCCTCTTTACCGGCTTTGTTCTGCACAGAATGTAAAATGATCTCTTTCTTCGATAAACGAAAACATAAAGCTTGTAAGTCACAAAAAGGGTTCTTTTCAAATTATACTATTTTACTAAAAGGCGATTTTTATTTTTTAATAAAAAAAGTACTTTCTTTACAGATTCATAAACCGGGAGGGTTTGCATCCTCAAAATAAATCAAATTATGACTCACAATTTTCGCCTTTTTCTATCTCTTCTATTTTGTTTTGTTTGTTTATTACCCCTTTCAAATGCACAATTTGTAAACTTTGAAAGCACCTGGAAAGAGTTTCTTGCTGATCCGTTAACTGTCGATATCAGTGAAATCACGCAACCTTCCAAAGATTTAAAAGAGGATTATGCAAAATATTGCCTGATGTTTGGAACGGTAGCCTTTTGTGCTGATCAAGTGGATAAAGCGGAGAAATTCATGAAGGAAATTGAAAAAACAGGAGACTCCGTTTATTCTAAAATTCCAGGGTTCAAGGAACGGTATAATAAACTTTCAGACAATATTAAAACTTATTACAAAGTTGAAAACCAGTGGCTCAATTTTTTAAAATATGAAAATGTAACACTTGAAGATCTTCAAAAACTTGGAGAAGTTAAAGTTTGCGAAAAAGGCACGCTTGCTAAGTACGATTATATGAAAGCTCATGCGCTTTATTGCAAAGGAGATATCGCCGGTGCAAAAGCCAATTTCGAAAATCGTGTACTTAAATTGGCAGAACGCACCACCCTGAAAATCAAGGATGTAAACGGACTGGAACCTCGTGTAAAAAAAATGAAGCAGCTTTTTATTGACCTTCCACCTCTGGCTGCCGCCTGGAAAGATTATATAGATACGGATATTTCCAAAGGAACCGATATTGAGTTGCCTTTAATTGAGTGTAATCCAATTCCAAATATGAAGGAATATATGCTTCGTGCGGCTGTGGATATTTGTGTTTATGGTGCCGAAAATCTTAAAAAGATAAATGAATTAAAAGAAGGTAATTCCCAACCAATCCCTCCTGATCTCGGTAAAAAAATAAAATGGCTGGAATCGGAAGTCGGAAGGTACAACGGTGACCTGGCCAACCTCAACAAAGCATGGAGTGAATTTGTACTTTCGGATACTTTGAAAAGCAACATTGAGTATATGTTTGAATATTGTGAAAAAGATGCGCAAATCAAGGCATACATAATTTATGGAACGATCAACGCTTGTGAAAAAGGTAATGAAATGATCGACAAGATTGCTCAGGTTCAAAGAGAATACAATCCGTCTTTGGACAAAACAACTTTAGATAAGATTGTAAAATTGGAAGATAAACTCGAAAAATACTATGAAGATTTTATAGAGTTGGAAGCTCTGTGGGGGACTTTCGTTCAAAACAACGACACCCTTTTTGAACCATACAAATTGGCTGATTTTTACTGTGATAAAATTGCACAGGTCAAATCCTGGACGATTAAAGGCTTGATGGACGAATGTAAAAAAGGTCAGCAGTATTTGGATCTTATCAATGGTTTGCAACGAAAGCATAATCTACAATTTGATGATGAATTAGCCTGTCGTGTACTTCGTTTAAGACAGGAAATTTGGGATTGTCGTTATTGGGAACTGGTTTTACAAGCTCGTAAAGAAACTCATGCCGAACGCGAAAGATTTGGTCCTGCTTCAGCACTGATTATGGAAGGAGATCTGAATAGCGATCAGCAGCCTTGTCAAACTACCGTTCTATACAATCCCCTTGGGAATATTGGCATCAAATACGTAATCACTACTTTTCTGTGCCAAGAGATAGATCTAGCAAAAATGGGAGACCCGGAATATTATAAAAAAATTGCTTCTTGGGTAGACAATGAAGTGCTTCAAAAGTATTGCGAAGTAAGCATGCGCTGTAAAGAGGATTTTTTCATTTACCTTGAAGGACATACCGATGGCCATGAATTTAAAGGCGCCCGTTATAAAAAATCACTTGAAATTCCTGAAGGAACTCCTTACACCCACTTCATCGGACAGGATACGCTTGAAAAAACGACCGATCGCGAATTGACTACTTCGCTCAGAAGTAACATGGAATTAGGAATCGCAAGAGCCTGGACCGTCAAACACCAATTGGATTTTATGGGAGTTCCTATTACGATTGGGGCTTTCGAACACCCTGCTTCCGAAAAAGGAGGGGAATACCGCCGTATTGAAATTGAACTAAATATTACCAATTTGCTACTCGATTTTTATGAAAAAAGATTGAAAGAGCTTTGGGTAGCATCAGGAATCGGAGATCGACCGGAGGACTGCTAGAACAATTTTATTACGGATTAGTAATGTCTTCAATTGTTATGATTTTTTAAAGAATTTGTTGAATTTGTGCAATAAGCCTCATTACAATAAAAGCGAATGAGAGAAACTATTGCATTCCTTATTGATCTCACCATACACTGGTATTGGTTGCCAATGACCTTGGCTTTGATTGGGGTATTCCTTACGGTCATTATTGAAAACAGGAACCCAGCCAAGTCTACGGTTTATCTGCTGCTTTTAGTTGTTTTGCCAGGAATAGGATTGATTGTCTTTTACTTTTTCGGCCGTGATTACAGGAAACAACTGAAATTCAAAAAAAGGGTAAGTTGGGAAGTTTTCAAAACAAAAGAATTCTGGCAAAAAGTTTATCAGGAACAGGAAAGTATCTTTTCAAAGTTAAACCAGAAGTATGGTCAATTGAGCAAAATCCCCTTGATGCTTTTCAATCAAAAAAACTCTTTGACCTTTGATCAAAACAGGGTTAAGCTTTTGAAGAATGGTGAAGAGAAATTTCCGGAGATCTTTGAAGCACTAAGAAATGCGGAGCATCACATTCATATGGAATATTATATTTTAGCAGAAGATGATGTTGGAAATGAACTAATTGAAATATTGATTGAAAAGGCAACACAGGGAGTCGAAGTACGCTTGTTTGTTGATGGTTTGGGATCCAGAAAAATTTCAAAATTTCAAAAGACTTGCAGAGAAAACAATATTGCTTTCCATGAATTTATGCCTGTTCGCTTTTCAACGCTCGCCTCTTCTAATTACCGGGATCATCGAAAAATCATTGTAATAGATGGAAAAATAGGATTTATCGGAGGCATCAACATTAGCAAAAAATACTGGAACAGAAAAAAGAATCAGCTCTATTGGCGAGATACGCATTTGAAAATAGAAGGACCATCTGTCAACTCCTTACAATTCATTTTTATCACGGGCTGGAAGTTTGTAAGCAAAGAATCTATTCCTTTTAAAGTACCTTATTTTAATAATAATGAAATATTTGAAAAAGGCTCATATGTGTCCGTCGTAACCTCTGGACCTTTGTCTCAGCGTCCGCATAGTATGGATACCATGATATCGCTGATTTACCAGGCTAAAAAAAATATTCGAATCGCAAACCCGTATTATATTCCGACAGATGAATTGACCAGTGCATTGATCAATGCGGCGCATTCAGGAGTTAAAGTACAGCTCTTGATTCCGGGAAAATCAGATGCAAAAATTACCCAAAGAGCCACCTTTTCCTATTTAAAAGTTTTAGTGGAAAATGATGTAGAAATTTATCTTTATCAAAAAGGATTTGTACACTCTAAAACATTAGCCATTGACGAGGATGTTTCCTTGGTTGGATCATTAAACGCAGACATGAGAAGTTTTTACATCAACTTTGAAGCCTCTGCATTAGTTTTCGATCCTCAACTTGCTGCTGAATTGAATGAAAATTTTGATCTGGACTTAAAAGATAGTGTCTTGCTTACTATGAAAGATATTGAAAACCGGTCTTTAAGAAATAGGTTTCTCGATTCTATTTGCCGGTTGTTAACTCCCTTATTGTAAGCTATTTTCGATTGTAAATATTCAGTATTTAATAAAATAGAAAAGAGACCAAATAGCAATCATATCGCTAAAAGAGTGGTTAATAATCTGATCTTTTAAAAATTAAAACTTATAATTGTTCTAAATATTTTCTTTAAAATCAGTCCTAAACCTTTGAACTATGAAGAGCAATATCGAAGAAAAGGGTCCTGTCCATCATAAAAAGTTTGGAACATTCCTGGGTGTATTTACACCAAGTGTATTGACTATTCTGGGCTTGATCATGTATTTGCGCTTTGGGTGGGTAGTAGGAAATGTGGGACTGCTTTGGACGGTTTTAATTGTGTTAATGGCCAGTTCTATCACCTTTATTACAGGTTTGAGTGCTTCAGCTATTGCTACAAATATGCTCGTCGGTGTTGGTGGAGAATATTATATGATTTCAAGAAGTTTGGGTTTAGAACTCGGTGGTGCCATTGGTATTCCATTGTATTTTTGTCGAACACTCAGTGTCACTTTTTATTGTTTTGGACTTGCAGAAACAATGATTATTTTCTGGCCAGAAGCGTGGGGACCTGTCCCTGATTATGCCATCCAATTGATCACCGCTTCGATTATCGTAATTATTACACTGCTATCCGGAAAAAGTGCTTCACTCGTTTTAAAATCTCAAATTCCTATTTTGATATTTGTTGGGCTTTCGATAATTGCTTTAGTCATTGGAGGATTGTCCGGGCCATTAAAATCACCACAAATAAGTGCGAGTTATGCTACAGCACCTGAAGGGTTTTGGTATGTCTTTGCCGTGTTTTTTCCAGCGGTTACTGGCTTTACTGCAGGAATAGGAATGAGTGGTGATCTGGAAAATCCAAAAAAATCCATCCCAATAGGAACCTTAGGAGCAGTTTTAACTTGCTTACTTGTCTATTTGTTAATTCCAATAATTATTTCAAGTTCCGCACTTGTAAGCAATTCTGAATTATTGAATGCTTCACAGGGCATCGAAAACTGGACAAAAATTGCTTTATTGGGAGGGTTTTTTATTTTTCCGGCCGTAATTGGGGCAATACTCTCTTCTGCTTTTGGAAGCATTCTCAATGGCCCCAGAGTACTTCAGGCACTGTCAGCAGATGGTCTTGCTCCCAAAGTTTTTTCGAAACTATCAAAAACCGGCCAACCCACAATAGCAACCTGGGTAACTGGAATAGTTGCTTTGTTAGCTGTTTTCTTAGGAGGTCTGAATACTGTAGCTGTTTTAGTCTCTGTTTTGTTCCTAACTTTATATGTTGCTGTAAATTTAAGTGCTGCGCTGGAAGTGATGGTTTCGGAACCTTCATATCGTCCAAGAATAAAAGTTTCCTGGTTTATTTCAATGTTTGGTGCAGCTGGGGCAATTTTTGTAATGTTTTTAATTAGCCCTGTCGCTTGTGTGGTAGCTGTTATTATTGAGATTGGCATCTATGTTTTTTTAAGGCGTCGATCTCTCGAGCAACAATGGGGAGATGTAAGTTCAGGACTGTGGCTAAATATTGCCAAAAGAGCTTTACTGAAACATAGTAAACAAAATAAAAATCCCCGAAACTGGCGCCCACAGATTCTTCTTTTTGCAAAGGATATTAATGACAGACTTCCTTTAGTAAAACTTGGTGCGGCGATTAGTCAAAACAAAGGCGTTTTTACAATTGCACAGCTTATAATACTAGATGAATATGTAAATCTTGAAACACTTGAAACCAAAAGAAGTGAAATGAGAAAATCAATTCAACAATACGGAATTGAAGCATTTTGTGAAGTAAATGTCATCACCGACATCAAAAATGGAATTCAGGAAATTGCAAAAGCGCATGGCATTGCAGGCATGAAATCCAATACAATAATGGAAGGTTGGTCAGAAAATGCTGACGGCAGGATTAAGCAACTAGTTAATCTCAGAAAATTGGCTCTTTCAGGAAAAAATATTTTATTTGTCCGATTTGGTAAAAAAATAATTGAACATCAACCAGAAAAGAAAATTACAATCTGGTGGGGAGGAAAAGAACAGAATGCAGACTTGATGCTTTTGCTGGCATACCTTTTACGCCTCAATACGGATTATAGAAATTATATTATTGAAATAACTTCTATTGTTTCTGACAAAGATGAAACTAAAAAACTTAAGAAATATATTGAAAGTCAATTACCTAAAGCCCGAATAAATGCAGATGTCGAAGTTTTGGTTCAAGGTCAAAAGAGCATTCAAGATATTATCAAAGAAAGAAGTGTCAATTCGGAAATTGTTTTCATTGGATTGAGGTTACCAAAAGAAGGTGATGAATCCGAAATCGCAGATTGGCTAAATGAAGTTTCTGAAGAAATAAGAACCACTATTTTTGTTTACAATGCCGGCATGGCCAACGCAGTTCCTAAATGGCTGAGTTGACTTATTTCTGTTTAATTATTCCAAAATCGTAGCCCATTGTAAATGTTAATGCTTGATTGAAAAATTTAATCTCGTTGTACATTTTGTTATTTGCTTGTAAGAATCCCCTCAAATAGGTAGCTCTAACAAACAAACCTTTCCAAACAAAATGGGTCAAACCAAATTCAATAGCAATATCTAATTCTTCGAAATCATCGGTTTCGAATTCATAAAAGTTAGAATATCCTGACGACTCACCATCTAAAACATAAACCTTTCTTTCAAAAAATCCGTATTCGTAATAATCTTTTTGAAAAAACATGGATTTTATTCCCAACAAGATTAATGTATTTTCTTGTATCTTAAATAACCCACCAACACCAGTTTCAAAATAATCATATTTGTGTTTATTAAAATAATGTATAGGAAATGTGGTGCCTTCAACAAAGCCTTGTACTTTTCTTTCTTCAAAACCTGTGGTTATAAATCCAGCCTCAGCATAGATTCCAAATTTATTGGCCGGAAAATAAGTTAAGGTCGCGTAAATATTTTTATCAATAATTGCATTAACATCATATGAAAATCCTTTTTGTCTTTCAGCAGCATTTACCATCTTTGAAAGAGTGATACCACCTCCAATCCCGAAACTCAAGGTGTTTTGAGCCATTATTGAATTAAATAGAATCAGGAAAATCAACAAAGGCAGAAAATGCTTGAACGTCTTTTTCATATTAAATCTATCTGAGGTATAAAACATCAAGGGTAAAAAATGATTAAAAAAAAAGAGCCTTGAATTTTGAATCTTTTGGGGAACAAGTTTTTAGTTTTCATTTAGTCGTTTAGCTTTACTTTTTTATTATTTCCTTAATTTTAATTCCAATGCTTAATATTCTGCTTTGATAACTATAGCGAAATTTATCTATTTGAATTATTGAATTTATCCCAAAAGAATATCCTATACTTAAATAGGTTTTTTTAAAGAATAAATAATCTATTTCAGTACGCAATCCAACATTTAAACGATTATACAAATACGCCGCTGATATAGATTTTTTAGGAAAATAAATATCACCATCGAAAACATCTGTTAAGTAAACTTCCTGCCTTTTTTCTTTAGCAGATAATATATAATTGGTTTCAAAAAGTATTGAAAAGCAAAATCTGTTGAGTGCAACCATCGCACCCAAATTAAGCTGAAGGTTGTTTATTCTGTAAACAGACCAATAATATTTTCTGTACATTTTTTCAGGTTCTGGGCTATCTTCTACTAAACCCGCATAATGCCTACCTTCATATGCAAATGAGTTATATCCCAAACTTAAAGTAGCTGATAACTTATTCTCTAAAGCAAAAGGTTTTTGATAATAGAAAGTAAAACCGTAACCATAATTTGGTTCTAAAACGTAATGATAATAATTTTCATCAGCAATATCGGTTTTATGAACAGTAGAAAACAAACCATTTATTGAGGCATCAAAAATGTGTTTTTGGGCATAAAGATTATTGTTTATTAGTAGTAGTAAAAAAACTATATAGATGTATTTCATCACTAATTTTTTTTAAAAAAAATGATTTTATAAATCCAATAAGCCGTCCGGTAAATTTAAAACCATTTCCTTTTTAGACTCATCAATCGAATCAATGAGCTCATGATTAAGAGGGATCAAGATCTCCCGCTTTTTATATTCTACTACAGCCATTTCCTGCTGCGGAAATTCAACCACTTCTTTGATCACTCCTACTCTGCCTTTTTCAATATCAATTAACGTATAACCTGCATATTTTTCAAATTCCAAGCCTTCAACTTCAAACTGACGCTCTTCTTCTGGAATCAAATCTTCTTCGCGCGCATAAATTTCCTTTGAGGAAATTGCATTAGTTTCTTCGGGAGTATTGATATCTTCAAATTTTATAATGGGTGCATTTCCAATTCTAACAGATTCAACAAAGAAAGGAACCTGTTTTCCATTAATTTTTAAAAAGACAACCTTTAAATTGAAAATATCTTCGAGAAATTCCTCATTGATGTGCAATTTCATTTCTCCTTTTACACCATAGGATTTTCGAGTATTACCAATAAGAATATAGTTTTGCATATATTTAGCGAATGATCTGAGAGCTTGTGCTATTCAAATTACGATTTGAATATCGTTTTTAAAAAATACAAAATGAAAAAGCCAAAATTACTTTTATTAACATTAACGCTGTTAATCAGTGCGAATCTTTTTGCACAAAATGATAAAGATTTTGACAAAGTTAAAGCTATCCTGCAAACTCAAGCCAAAGCATGGAATAATGGAAATATTGATGCTTTTATGGAATATTACTGGAAATCTGAAAATTTGCAATTCATCGGTTCAAACGGTATTACCTATGGCTGGCAAAATACATTGGACAACTACAAAAAACGTTATCCGGATCTCCAGACGATGGGGCAGCTTTCTTTCGATATTATAAAAGTGGATAAACAGAGTAAGAAGGTCATCACGCTGGTTGGAAGATTTCACTTGAAAAGGGAAATCGGTGATCTGGAAGGTATTTTTCTGTTGGTTTGGAAAAAGATCAAAGGCGAATGGAAAATCGTTGTAGATCAAACTTGCTAAGACATAACCTAATTCCAATCAATAATCTGCTCTGTTAAAATATACCCTTTTTCGGCTTTTTGTTCCCAGCTTTGATTTTCACATTCAATGATGCATTGCGTATCTAGGATTTTCATTTCACGATAAATCAAGCCAATACCTTTGGCATACTTTTCTTGTGAATAGCGCAACTCTATGAGATTTTCACTGCTTGCCTGAGAAATAGTCGCTACATTTTCAAATGTTTCATCTCCAACTTGCTCGCTTTCATCAACAGATAGCACCTCATAGGACCAGGATTTAAAAACCTCAACACTTTCTCCGGCAATCGGGATAATCGTCGTAATATCAATATATTTATTGCCATCCCAATCCACACCTTCTTTTAAAGGAAAGACCATTTTCAGAAAACGCAAATTTTCCTCAATCCACTCTGCCCCTTCATCCGTTCGAATAGTCGTCCAGATATCTTTAATGATCCAATCCAGGGTATCGCTCAGCCGTTCGTATCGTTCAATTTTAAAGCCCAATCTTCCAAGATTATCTACAATCGTATCTGCGATGACATGCTTAACGAAAGTGCGGCTATTCGTCACAATTATCTCTTCATTATCTCCAATATCATATAAAACGGAATCCACCACATAAGTGCGATACTTTCCAATTTCTATCGGAAAATAATCATAACCAAAGTCAATCTCAAAGTCTTCGAAAGTTGAACTTCCTTTACAAGCCTGAAATAGAACTAAGGTCGTCGCAATGAAAAATATGATTAAACCAGATCTTATCATTTGATGATTTTTATCAATAACGTTTAAACTTCGAATTTAGCCTAAAAAAGGCAAAGAATAAGCCAACATCAGTAAAGTGATTTATTTCTTATCAGCTAAAAAATCCCTATAAAAAAACGACAACAGACAAATCTTAATTCCCCGTAAAACTATTATAAATAATTCCGCCGCCGATGACATCATCTCCTTCATAAAAAACAGCTGATTGTCCGGGAGCAACACCTTTGACATTAGCATGAAACCGAACCGCTACTTTATCTCCTTGATTTGACAAACGACTAAGTGTTCCTCGATCATTGTAGCGGATTTGAGTGATAGCTTCCATGCCCTCTGGAATTTGCTGATATTTCATTGAATTAATCTGTGAAACAGTCATCCCATTCCGTAAAAGTTCGTCAACTTTTCCAAGGACGACCGTATTTGTATCCGGTTGAATTTCAGTAACGTACATCGGTTCACCGAAAGCTAAACCCAATCCTTTTCTTTGTCCAATCGTATAAAAAGGATAACCTTCATGTTGGCCTAAAACATCCCCTGCTGCGCTTACAAAATTACCTCCTTTCACTTTTTCTTCTAGTCCGTGAACTCTTCTTTTGAGAAACCCGCGGTAATCATTATCCGGGACAAAACAAATCTCATAACTTTCTGCTTTTTTGGACAATTCAGCATATCCAAAATCGTAAGCCATCTGTCGGACTTCGGGTTTGGTGAATCCTCCGAGCGGAAAATTACTGCGGTTCAGGCATTCCTGGCTCAATCCCCAAAGAACATAAGATTGGTCTTTTCTGTCGTCTTTTCCTTTAGAAATAAACTTTCTTCCATTTTGCTCCGAAATCTTCGCATAATGCCCAGTGGCTATAAATTCACAATCGAGTGCATCCGCTCTTTTCAGCAAAGAGCTCCATTTTATATGTGTATTACATAGTACACAGGGATTTGGGGTGCGACCAGCGATATATTCCTCAACAAAATTGTCAATGACATAATCGCCAAATTCTTCCCGTATATCTACAATAAAATGATGAAAACCAACATTTACTGCGACATTCCTTGCATCATTTATAGAATCTAAACTACAACATCCTGTTTCTTTACTTGAGCCACCAGAGTTTGCATAGTCCCAGGTTTTCATCGTAATTCCAACAACCTCATACCCTTCTTCATGCAACATCATTGCTGCAACGGTACTATCTATACCACCGCTCATGGCTACTAAAACTCTACCCTTTTTACTCATTTTCCAAATCTAGGTTACCAAATTTTTAGATCATAAGATTTAAATTCGGAAGGGTTTAATCAAAAAAATACCATCCTAAAATCCATGATTCATAATTAATCAACAAAATTACAAAAAAAGGGCATGGAAAGTTCAAAAATAAAATTCTAAAGTAGCAGACTGTCTTACAGGAACCCAGCAGTTCATCAATAATATTCTTTTCGGTTCATCCTAATATTAAATTTTATGTGACGTTTTAAGTTTGGTTTAAAAATTGAATATCAATTAGTATAAACATACTAACCATATTCATACAGATTGAATCACTTAGGTTTTTTTATTCAATCCTTTAAAACAGATTAACATTTATTTTTTGTTCCTTAAAAGATAAATGGCTAATTTTGATAATATTATGATTCACTAAAAACAATTTTATGAGAAACTATTTAATGTTAGGCCTCTTTTTCTTTTCATTTATTTTTTCTACAAATATCAAAGCTGATGTTGAAGAATATGGAACAGCTTCCTATTATTCTGACAAATTCCAAGGCCGTAAAACGGCAAGCGGAGAATTGTATGATAAGAACAAATTTACAGGTGCACACAAATCTTTAAAGTTTGGTACCATAATACTTGTTACGCGTCTTGACAATAAAAAATCTGTAAGAGTTAGAATTAATGACAGAGGTCCTTATATAAAAGGACGGATCGTTGATGTTTCAAGAGCAGCAGCTGAAAAGCTGGATCTGATTACTGATGGACAAGCTGAGGTGAAAATTGAAGTTGTAGGTGAAGAAAAACCTGAACCTTTGGCATCCACTACGTCACCAAGTCCAAATGATCCATCAGACTTATCAGGCTTGAAAGTAGACAAACCAAAGAAAGTAGCGGATAAAACACCTATCCCAACTGAATTTTCTGATAAATCTATTGGATTGCCCAAAACGCCTGAAATAGTTTCCACAGTCAAAGAAGCAAATGAAAAAACGGCCAAAAAGACAGTTCCTGACTTAAAAGTACCAGTCAAAGATGCTCCTGCTGCAAAGTCAGTTGCTTCAGAAACCGTATACACTAAAGTTCGAGGTTCTGATTACAAACCATACGATTTGTACAAGGTTCAGCTGGTCCGGCCCGCACGATCCGGATTTGGCGTTCAGGTTGCTTCGTTGACGCAGTATGAAAATGTTATGAAACAAGTTGCAGAATTACAAGAAAATTGGTTCAATAATATTCTTGTAAGTGTCGAAAAAGGGAAAGATGACAAACCCGTATACAAACTCATTTTGGGCCCATTCCCGGATCGGGCAACTGCAGAGAGTTACAAAAAAGGATTAAAAAAGAATAAAAAAATGGATGGATTTGTTGTTGAATTGTCTGAGTAAGAAAAATTGCTTAATAAATTGAAATTAAAAAAGCCCGGTTGATGATTTCAACCGGGCTTTTTTAATTTTCATAATTCCGTATTGGTATTTATAATATGGCTAAGATGTGTTAAAATTTCTCCTACAACATCATCATCTTCGTTATGTTGGTGGTAGATGATCGTTGCTTTTTTATAAAATGCTACCCGTTTTTTTAATTGTTCTTCAATAAAGGACTTCAATTCAGATTTGGATTTTCCAGCAATGAGCGGGCGCTGTGCCTGTTTTTTAGCCAATCTTTCTACCAATAGTTTTGTCGGTGTTTGCAGGTATATAGAGACTCCAATAGTATTGATCCATTCAAGGTTATCGAAAAAGCAGGGTGTTCCACCGCCACATGCAATCACAGCGTCACCAATAATTCCAAAATCTCTGAGGCACATTCGCTCAATTTGACGAAAATAGTCCTCTCCTTTTGATTGAAAAATATCGCTTATACTTTTTCCTTCTTTTTCTTCAATGTATTCATCTAAATCATAAAAAGGGAGATCCAGTTCCTGAGCAATGCGTTTGCCCACATAGGTTTTACCGCTCCCCATAAATCCGATTAAAAAAAATTTCATGGTTCCTTTTTATAAGTATTCTCAAAATCTTTATTCAAAATAAATTGGTTTATCCAATTTTCTTGAAATGGTAAATGCCGCATTAATCAATCCAACATGGCTATAAGTTTGAGGAAAATTACCCCATTGGCTTCCGCTTTTTTCATGAATATCCTCACTTAATAATCCTAAGTGATTACTATGCGTAAGCAGATTTTCAAATATTCGTATAGCCTCATCCACTCTTTTCATTCTTGCTAAAGCTTCAACATACCAAAAAGCACAGATTAAAAAAGTAGATTCTGGCTCTCCAAAATCATCTGCATGTTTATAACGATAAAACAAGCCTGATTCAGTACGCAATTCATCCTCTAAAACTTTTAAATGCTTCTTTGTTTTTTCATTTTCAGGATCCAGGTATCCCATATTGATCAATTGCAACAGGCTGGCGTCAAGATTTTTAGAACCTTGGGCCTGCGTATAAACACCACGTTCTTCATCAAAACAGGATTCAATCATTTCGGAAGAAGCCTCGATTAACTGGTCGGCAAGCTTATAAAGCTGCTCATCGCCAACAGATTTTGCAATTTTCTTCGCTGCGTGGCTCCCAGCCCAGTGAAACAAAAAAGTATAACAATGTAATTGTGACACTCCCCGGAATTCCCAAAGCCCATTATCGGGTTCTTGCATCGTCACCCGGATCATATCCAGACAATGTTTTACCAAATTGATCAACGTTTCGTGCACTTGTGTTTTCATTCTTTTGTCTGAAAACAATGGCAAAAGCGTCACCAAGACCTGGCCATAAACATCGTTTTGGGTATGCTCATAAGCCTGGTTTCCAATTCTAACGGGCCTTTCATTTTTATATCCTTTGAGAGGTAATATTTTTTCTACAGGCTCGCGATCAATGGTGATCGGATATAAAGGGTGGAAACGACGATCTTCACTCAGCACAATATTTTCAATAAAAGTTACATAATCTTCCATTATTCTGAAATGACTCAAATCGTTTAAGGCTTTGATGGTATAATGCGCATCTCTCAACCAACAAAAACGATAATCCCAGTTTCTGCCACTTCCTGGAAATTCTGGTAAACTAGTAGTCGCTGCTGCAATGATTGCCCCGGTATCTTGATATTGATGCAGTTTTAGAGTCAATGCTGAACGAATGATACTCTCCTGGTGAAAATTTTCCGTGGAGGTGTTCAATACCCAATGCTTCCAATATTTAATTGTTTTTTCTAGAAAAGAGTCGACGGTCGATTCTAAAGGAGCTTCCAAAGGCGCACCCCAGGTCAGCACACAATATTTAGTTTCCTTTAATAAAAACGCCTGTTCTTTGTCGACATAACTTAATGGAATATTCGTTGTTAGCCGAACTTGCGATTCCAGCTGCAAAAATCCAATGTGATTACTACCAAATACTTTCTCCGGACTTACATCACCATAAGCTCCTTTTGGCCGGCATTTCACTCTAATTCTGGGTGTCCCCTCTAAGGGTACGATTTTGCGGATGAGCATCAAAGGTTTGTAATACCTTTCGTGCTGATAGAAGCGAGGAGCAAAGTCAATAACCTTGAAGCTTCCATCTTCACATTTAAAGGTAGTTTCCAGAACGTTGGTGTTATAAATGTAATTTTGTGAAGATTCATAGTTTTCCCATTCTGGTTGAATTGAATATCCACCACCAATTGTATCGTCCAGTAAAGTCCCGAAGATAAAGCTACTGTCAAAGCGAGGCCAACACATCCAACCCACATTTGCATTAGTATCGATCAAGGCTAAATAGGCACAATTTCCAATAATGCCATAATTATATTTATGTTGCTCCATGTATTCATTTTTAAAGAAAAACAAAAATAGCCAAATACCTCAAACCAGCAAACAAAGTATAGCTTAGTTCCTTTATATTTTTTTTAAAAAAACCTATAAATTTTTCTGTTAAAAGAATCGTTTTATAGAAAGCTTTAATTTCAATTTGTTCTCAAAAAAAATTACCTTTGACTCTCTTTTTTAAAAAGAAAAAACAGAAATAAAGATGAAGAAAGTGTTGATTCTATTATGTTCTTTTATTATTACCATAAGCTGTAATAATGATGGTTCAAATACGGATAATGGAGAAAACGGCCTCGTAACAGAAATCAAAGTAGATTCCAAAACAAATATTTCTGACATCATTAGAAGTCCTGTCAATGCTAATGAGCCCCTTGATACGGTTAACATTGCAAAAATGACTTTTGACAAAACTCACTACGATTTTGGGACAATCAAAGAAGGAAAAATTGTGACTCATGTTTATAAATTCACCAATACGGGCAAAGTCCCGCTGGTAATTAGTGATGCTCGTTCAACCTGCGGATGTACTGTTCCAAAATGGCCCAAAGATCCAATTGAACCTGGAGCAAGTGGTGAAATTTCTGTTAAATTTGATAGCAAAGGAAAAAAAGATAAACAAGCTAAGCCGATTACGATTTCGGCTAATACCTATCCCAATCAAACTATTTTACAAATAAAAGGGACCGTAATCCCGAAATAAAAAGTTAAATAACTTATTACTATGATGGCAAACTTAATTTTACTTCAAACAGGAGGTGCAGGAACCATGAATATTATTTTTATGGTAGCAATATTTGCTGTATTTTATTTCTTTTTAATTCGCCCACAGGCTAAAAAACAAAAGGAACAAACAAAATTTGTTGATCAATTGGAAAAAGGGAATGAAGTCATTACGGCTAGTGGAATAGTAGGAAAAATTAACAAAATAGAAGGCAACTTTGTTACCTTACAAGTAGATACTAAAACTTTCTTGAAAGTTTCTAAAAGTGCTATTTCAAAAGAAATGACGGACCTGCTATCCACCCCCGATGAAAAGACCAACAAAAGCTGATATAAATTCTTTTATTAATTCAGATAGAGCTATACTGATGTTTTGCATCGGTATAGCTCTTATCTTTTGGTTTTTGGTAAAATTATCGCTAAAGTATAAAACAACCAGCGATTATGAAATCAGCTATTCTCTTCCTCAAGGAAAAACATTCATTGAACCTCCTTTGAAAATAGTAAAAGCTACCCTGGAAGGTGAAGGCTGGGATCTGATCTCGAATCAGTTTCGAAATAAGAATACGATCATCAATTTTGACTTGTCGGAGTTACCTTCCCAGGCAGTTAATTCAAGCCAGATCATGGATAAAATTAAAAGTATTCTTCCTCCTAACTTTGAAGTTAGTGACGTAAATACTGATTTTATTTTCTTAAAAATAGAAAACGAAGCAGAGAAAAAAGTTCCTGTGATTTTGAATACAAAATTGGAGTTTGCACCACGATTTCATATGATTGACAGCATTATTGTGCATATCGATAGTGTCGTTGTTTCCGGCCCTCTTTCGGTTATTGAACAATTGAAGGAATGGCAAACTGATACTTTGGTCTTAGAAAAAATTCAAACTAGTGGAATACACAAAGTTCCCCTTGTAAATCCTAATACTTTAAATAGTCAGCTTTCTTTTGGCGTTAATGAAATTGAGATTGAATTAAAAGTGGAAGAATATACAGAAAAAGATGTTTTTGTTCCAATACTTGTCAAAAATGCTCCGGATAGTTTAAAAATTTTTCCGGAAAATATTAAAATGAGTTTTACTATTGGCCTCAGCAATTATAACAAAATAAAGAGTTCTGATTTTACTGTTGAAGTTGATCTGAAAGATATCCCCTTAAATATTGAAAAAAATACTATTCCTGTTTTTATCACCCGCCAGCCCGATTACATCAAAAATTTAAATTATAATCCAAAGTCCGTTGAATTCTTTTTTGTTGAAACACTAGAAGGTCAAACTCCTTCTAACTAGATTGTGTAGTTTCCTTTTTATGTTTTCAATTTTAATCATTTATATCTGACTTTTAAGCATCGTCGTCGAAGAAAACAATCGTCAAGATCGTATATTGTTGGAATACTGGGCTTTTTTTATTTAGTTATGAAAGAATCGATGATCTATAAGAATCAAATTAAATTATCATAAAATCAACTAATTATGGAAATCACATTTTTAATTCCCATCATTTTCATTGGGATAGTTGTCGTTTTTTCGGGCTTATTTACGGTGAGGCAGCAAACAGCAGCAGTTGTGCAGCGGTTTGGAAAATTTCAGAGTATTAAAACGGCCGGACTACAATTTAAAATTCCTTTATTTGACCAGGTCGCCGGGAGGCTTAGCCTTAAAGTCCAGCAATTGGATGTCATTGTCGAAACAAAAACAAAAGATGATGTTTTTGTCAAACTAAAAGTTTCTGTTCAATTCAAAGTGCTTCATGAAGCTATTTATGATGCTTTTTATAAACTTGAAAATCCGCATGACCAGATCACTTCTTATGTTTTTGATGTGGTACGAGCTGAGGTGCCGAAACTAAAGCTAGATTACGTTTTCGAGCGCAAAGACGACATCGCTGTTGCTATCATGCGTGAATTACAGGAAGCTATGAACGATTATGGTTATGGCATCGTAAAAGCGTTAGTTACTGACATTGACCCTGATCAGGAAGTAAAAAATGCAATGAACCGAATCAATGCCGCTGAAAGAGAAAAATTAGCTGCTGAGTATGAAGGGGAAGCTGAGCGTATTCGAATTGTTGCCCGGGCAAAAGCAGAAGCGGAAAGTAAAAAACTACAAGGTCAGGGTATCGCTGACCAAAGACGTGAGATCGCCAGAGGTTTGGAAGAATCTGTTGAAGTACTCAACCAGGTTGGAATCAATTCTCAGGAAGCTTCCGCTTTGATTGTTATTACACAGCATTATGATACCTTGCAGTCTTTAGGGGAGCAAACCAACAGCAACTTGATTTTACTCCCGAATGCCCCTACTGCTGCCTCTGATATGTTATCTCAAATGGTTACCTCTTTTGTTGCATCACAACAAATTGGAGAACAAATGAAATTGAAACAACTCGAAACGATAAAGAAAAAATCTTAGTTTTCGAATGTTGAAGTAATATAAAAGCCAAGCTTTTCGAAAAAGCTTGGCTTTTCTTTATAAAAAATATTTTTTGGTATATGAATTAAGTTAAATAAAGTGAGATATTCTTAATCTCTATCAAATCATAGCAACTCGATATTATTTTCAGCAGGTTACTTCAACAAAGCTATATTCCCTTTTTTGAAAAAGTCAGCACCATTAAAACATTTAACCTGTAAATAAAACCCATAAACATCCGGAGGAAGTGATTTTCCTTTGAATGTTCCATCCCAACCTTGTGAAGGATCATCGGTTTCAAAAACTTTTTCTCCCCAGCGATCATAAATCGCGAGGTACATTTCGTCAATTTCAATACCTAATAAACGCAACACATCATTTTCTCCGTCATTATTAGGCGTAAAAGCATTGGGTAAAAATATGTTAGGTTCAATACATAATGGATCTACTACGACAACTCTTAACGTAATGGTATTGGTACAACCATTTAGATCAGTAATTACTAAAGTATAGTCAGTCGTTTCTTCAGGAGTAGCAACTGGGTTATAGATGGTTGGGTCGTCGAGACTTTCTGAAGGAAACCATTCATAAATATAATCAGGATTATTCGTAGACATTAACTGAGAACTCCGCCCCAGGTAGATGGTATCCGGATCAGCAAAACCACTTAAAAATGGGATATCATCAAGGATAATTAATTCGGTTGTATCCCAAATCTCACAATCAAAGTCATTGACAACATATACGCTATAAGTTGTGGAAACCTCCGGTGCTGCAAGAGGGTTTGGAGCATTGGGATCACTAAGTCCATCAGGAGGCGACCATACATAAGTTGCATTCAAATAAGGGTCAGGATTCAATTCAACAGAATCTCCCAGGCAGCCGATCATTTGATCAGGAATGATATCAGAACCAAAAACATTGGCTGGAAAAGATTGCGAAAGAAACTGTTGGCAACCGTTTTCAGCAGTAACGGTTAACTCCAAAGTAACTATTGTACTTGTCGTTATTGTAAAAGATGGGTTTTGATCATTTGAAGTACCCAAAAGCAATCCCGATGACGAACGAAGTTCCCAATCCCAAGCAACCACCGATGAAAAAGTATCATAAGAAAGATCCGTAACTTCTATTATCAGGACATCTGTACAGCCAACAAATTCATAATCATATTCTGCAGTTAGGGTTGGCAATTGCAGGTAAATATCCTGATAGGAAGTATCTGTGCAATTGTTTCCTGGTTCAGCAACCAGCATTACAGTATAAACCCCGGTGTCCTGATAAGTATATGAGGGATTTGTAAGCACCGATGTTGCGTTCGGATCATTGGGATAATTGAAGAACCAAAGAAATTCATCTGCTTGCGAACTACCGTTAATAAAATTAACTTCAAAGTCGTCACACTGAACATCAGGTGCAAAAAAAGCAGAGGTTGTTTGACCACAATCACCAACATTATATTGAAAATCCCGCCGCGTAGATGAAATCAAAGTATCCCCCCGGTATTCATCCAAACATATTCCAACCACAAATTGCCCAATCAAATTTGGCGTTCCCGTAAGTAAACCCGTTACAGGATCTATTGCCAGAGGAATGCCTCCAAGCATATTGCTTTCATCGTATGGCGGATTCCATACTATCGGATTAAAAGGCGGATTAAAAGGTGGGCAAGGAATCGGCCCACACGGTTGTAGCGTGTCAAAACAAGGTACTTGCTGATTATTAGGCAAACAGGAGGTTTGTTCTGCTCCATCCAGTGGCGTACACATTCTGTAAACAATTGAATCGCCTTCAGCATCAGTAGCCGACTGATCAATCATTATAGGCAGATTGACACAAATGTAGGTAGGAGGCCATTCATTAAATACAGCACTGGAATTACATTCCAGCAGCGCTTTTTCGGTAATAAAAATATTATAGGTAGCACCAGTAGCATCAGGATTTATGATATTTTGAATAGTCATATTCCTGCAACATCGCTGGTAAACGATATTATAACCTCCGGCTAAAAAAGGCAAAGTCACCATTGCCGTATAAGTTGTTACATCAACGCATACATTGGGAGGAATAACCAGACATGGGTCAAACAATCCGGGATCAATGGTATCATCATAAATGTATGGGATATCTAACACTCCCATCATTGCTATGCTCGAAACAAGATTGTTGTTTATATCAAAAATGCCAATATGCGCAGGATTATCGAAATTGGGGATTCCATTAAAACAATCTCTGAAGACCGTCATGGTCAATTCGTATTGATCATTGCCCAGGCATTTGTAGTTTATCTCACCTCCAACAATATGAGTTGCATTACTTTGTAATGAAAAAAGAAAGATCGATAAAGTCAATAATATTAATCGAGTGTATTTTGCTTGCATTTGAAAACTTTAGTTACACAAATTAAATTTAGTAATTTCATTCTCTTTTCACAATGAATCGGCTTTAAAGTTATCCGGTCTGCTAGTCAATTTACATTTTTAACTGAAATGCTACCGTTTTGACCCGTTTGCTTATTTTTCCGTCAGGCATTCTTTCCTTCAGAACCATTTCATTCGCCTGTGGAAGTTCAAATACTTCCTTCATGTTATTAATATTCCCGGCTGGTACACCATTGTTTTCGAACAATTCATTTAGCTCTTTACTGTTAAAATTGATTATTAATTCTCCCAGTTCCATTTTCAGTTGCTTTCGGTTTGTAACCCGCAACACATTGGTCTTAAATCGATTATCTTCTGAAAGCATCGGTTTATTTAAACATGCACAAAGGGCTTTAAATTGCTTTTCAGTTCCAACTGCAAGGGTAATCAGTTTATTATCTTTTGAATAAAAAATGTCACCATATGGCGAAATGTTGGGATGAGCACTGCCCATTCGTTGAGGAATATTTCCTGCCATCAGCCAATTTGTTGCCTGATTTGCGAGGGAGGCGACCGCAGATTCAAATAATGATGTGGTTACAAAACTTCCTTTCCCCGTTTTTTCGCGATGGATCAATGCGATTAAAATTGCTTCTTTCAATTGATGTGCAGCCATAAGATCAATCAAAGCGACCGGCATTCTCACTGGTTCACGATCCGCATCACCAGTCATGTAAAGAAAACCGGTTTCTGCTTGTAATACAATGTCAAAAGCAGGCTTTTTATCGTTTTCGCCGAAAGCAGTAATTTGTCCAAATATAATCCTGGGATTGATGCTTTTCAAACGCTCATAATCCATTCCCATCTTTTCTGCTGATCCTGCTTTAAAGTTGCTGATCACAATATCTGCAATACCTACAAGTTCATCAACCTTTTTACGGTCATCGTCGTCTTTCAAATCAAGAAATAACGTTTCTTTGTTCCAATTTACGCAACAATAATAAGCAGAGTAGTCGCTTTCCTTATCTTCAGAAGGAAGTTTCCAGCGGCGGGTGACATCTCCTCCTGTTGTTGCGTTTTCAATTTTTATAACTTCAGCACCAAGCTCCGAGAAAAACATTCCAACCGCAGGTCCGGCAAGCACACTTGCCAGTTCGATGATTTTTAAATCTTTAAAAAAAGAATTGATCATATTTTTATTCTGAATTGTCAAATCAAAAAAAGTATTTTAGCAAGACATTTTGTTTATAAAACAAAAATAGGATAAGATGAGAAAACAAACTCTTTCCTGAAGGCTTTGTTGTTTTATTATAAGGTTGGAAGCTAAATAAGAACCCACAATATAATACTATTAAATCAATGAAAATACTCAGTGCTTCACAAATCAGAGAGCTAGATGCTTTTACCATTGCAAACGAGCCAATCGAATCAATCGATTTAATGGAGCGTGCCTCTCAGACTTTCGCCCATTGGTTTTCTGAAAAATTTGATGCCGAAGCGCATGAAATAATTGTTTTTGCTGGCCCGGGAAACAACGGTGGTGATGGTCTTGCCGTAGCACGTTTACTGTATTTTCAATTTTATAATGTAAAAATATACTGGTGTAAAATCAGTGAAAGTACTTCCAAAGATTTTGAACTAAATTTAAAAAGGCTTCCAAAGAGAAATGCTGTTCCCATTGTTGAACTTACAAAAGATAGTCCTCTCCCAAATTTTTCAGATCAAGCAATTATCGTCGATGCTATTTTCGGTTCGGGTTTGAACCGACCGGTTGAGGGGTATTGGAAAAAACTGATCGAACATTTAAATGAGCTGCCTGCCACGATAGTTTCCATTGATATACCTTCCGGGTTATTCGCTGATCGACACAGTAGCGGAACTTCAATACAAGCGGATTATACGCTAAGTTTCGAATTACCAAAGCTGGCTTTTTTGTTTCCTGAAAATTATCATAGCGTTGGACAATGGGATTTCCATAGTATTGGTTTGGATCAATCCTTTGTTGAGAAAAGTGAAACACTTTTTAATTTCATTGACTTGCCTCTTGTCCAGTCCATTTTAAAAAAACGCCAAAAATATGATCACAAAGGAACATTTGGCCATGCATTACTTATTACCGGAAGTTATGGAAAAGCAGGGGCAGCAGTTTTGGCGACAAGAGCTGCCTTAAGGAGCGGCGCCGGTTTGGTAACTACTCATGCACCAAAATGTGCCTATGCGATTTTACAAAATAGCATACCGGAAGCGATGGTTAGTATCGATACGGATGAATTTAATATTACTGTTTTACCAAAACTTGACCCTTATAAAGCAATTGGGATTGGCTGTGGAATTGACAATAAACCATTGACGATCAAAGCATTGAGAGATTTAATTCATAACTCTAAAGTTCCCGTTGTTTTTGATGCGGATGCTTTAAATATTTTATCTGAAAATCCAGATCTATTTTCTCAGCTTCCGAAAAACAGTATTTTAACCCCTCATCCCAAAGAATTTGAACGACTTTTTGGAAGCACTGAAAATGATTTTGAACGCAATGAATTGCATAGAAAAAAAGCGTCAGAACTGAAAATTTATATTGTTTTAAAAGGAGCCAACACTTGCATAGCGACGCCTGAAGAAACTTGTTATTTTAATTCCACAGGTAATCCTGGAATGGCGACAGGAGGAAGCGGTGATGTGCTCACAGGTTTGCTAACCGGCTTGCTCGCACAGGGTTATACTTCCAAAGAAGCTGCAATTCTGGGTGTTTATCTTCATGGCTTAGCGGGGGATATTGCCATTCGGAATTCTCAAAGTCAGGAATCACTGCTAGCTGGTGATTTAATAAATCACTTTGGAAAAGCTTTCAAAATAATACAACATACAGAATAATATAATCATCTTTTTAAAAACAATGGAGCCTTTAAAAGATCAATTTTTCAATCCTGCTTTTTATCAAAAACTGACGAAAGATTTGTCGGAGATTTATCCAATGTTGGAGCGTGAATCATTTCTTACTGCTGTACAAAAAAACTATCACCAACTTGAGTTGATGGAACGCCTCGAATTGGTTTCGGAAACTTTAAAATTGTATTTACCGCAAAACTATATCGAAACCCTGGAAATTATTTATGAGCTAGCTCCCAGGATATCAGGTTTTGCGGGAATGGCTTTGCCTAATTTTGTTCAAAAATTTGGATTGGAACATTTTGATTCATCTCTGGAAGCACTGAAATATCTAAGCCCTTTCTCTTCTTCTGAGTTTGCTATTCGCGTTTATTTAAAAGCAGATTTTCAAAAAACAATCAAGGAGATGGAAAAGTGGGCGATAGACGAAAATTCTCATGTTCGTCGCCTGGCTAGTGAAGGGAGTCGTCCAAGGCTACCCTGGTCTTTTAAGTTGGATGAGATTATTAAAAACCCTAAAAAAACTGCCCGAATTTTAGATGCTTTGAAAAAGGACCAGACCTTGTATGTCAAAAAATCTGTTGGTAATCACCTGAACGACATTTCAAAAGATCATCCGGAATATATGCTTGATACCGTGAGTCAATGGGATCTGGAGAATAAACATACCAACTGGATTGTCAAAAGAGCCATTCGATCTTTGGTAAAAGCAGGCCATCCGCGTACTTTTGCATTGTTGGGATTTGATGCAAAACCAAAGTTTGAAATCAACCATTTTTATTTATCCGGTCCAAAAATCAAACTCGGGGAAGCGCTTAATTTTTCTTTTGATATCCAGTCATTAAGCAAGGAAAATCAAAAAATTAATATTGACTATTTGGTATATTATCAAAAAAAGAATGGTGAATTATCTCCAAAAGTTTTTAAACTTAAAGAACTTAATTTGGGAAGCAACCAAAAGTTAAACATTACTAAAAAGCACCGATTTGAAAATTTTACAACCCGAAAACACTACACTGGTTTACATCAAATCCAACTTTCCATCAATGGAATTTTACAAGAATTTTTTAATTTTGAATTAACAATCTAAAAAATAAATAATGAAAAATCGAATAGTCGTCCTCACTGGAGCGGGAGTTAGTGCCGAAAGTGGTATCAATACTTTCAGAGATGCAGGAGGGCTTTGGGAAGGTCACGACGTCATGGAAGTTGCTTCTCCTGAAGGATGGTTAAAAAACCAGGAACTTGTCCTGGATTTTTATAATCAAAGAAGAAAACAGTTGCAAGTGGTGCAACCAAACGCCGCACACCAGGCCCTTGTTGATTTAGAGCGGGATTATGAGGTACACATCATCACTCAAAATATTGACGACTTACATGAACGAGCAGGCAGTACAAATGTAGTTCATCTGCATGGAGAATTACTTAAAGTTCGAAGTACAGTCTATGAACATTTAGTGTATGAATGGCCGGGAGATTTGAATTTGGGCGATAAGTGTGAAAAAGGTGCTCAACTTCGCCCTCATATTGTATGGTTTGGTGAAATGGTTCCAATGTTGACCGTCGCGGCAGAACTCACTGCAATGGCAGATATTGTTATGATAATTGGTACTTCCATGCAGGTTTATCCCGCTGCCAGTTTGGTTGGTTATGCACCTCCTAAGGCTGCTGT
The DNA here is from genome assembly GCA_963793295.1 of uncultured Saprospiraceae bacterium. Classification (GTDB taxonomy): domain Bacteria; phylum Bacteroidota; class Bacteroidia; order Chitinophagales; family Saprospiraceae; genus JAHDHW01. Next base: position 63,237 of record CAWBZX010000038.1, read on the forward strand.
TTATTATATAGATCCAAGACCAAGTGTCAATTATGAACTTTCTAGAAGCAATCATCTCAAAGTAATCTCAGAAAAGGCAACCATTGGTGTCAGAAAAATAGTACATGATTTGATTAGAAAATAAAAAAATCAAATCTTTTTGGTTGTCAATGTTTTAAATCTCGATTTCAAGATCAAGAATTACTTCTTTTACTCTAAAATTTCCGTCCGAAAAAAAACTAGTTTCATAGTTTAAAAACCATAGTTAGTATAGGAGTTTAACAGATGAAAAAACAAACATACGAATCTATTCGTATTAAGAGTGAAATACTCATTAAACTTTTAATCGTCCTAAAACTATTTAACAAATGAAAACATTAAAGCTTGGTCTAATCGGAATTTTTCTTTTTTCAACAATGCTATTTAGTACAAATAGTCATGCAAAAACTACAGTTGATACTTCAGAAGCAAATTTACGGGCTGAATTGATAAAAATGATCCAGCACCCGAACCTCAAAGAAAATGGAATTTCTGAAGCTGAAATTCAGATTCAATTTACAATAGGTCAAAAAGGGGAAATCCAATTATTAAAGGTTGATTCAGAAAATGAATATTTAAGCGAATTTGTCCAGAAAAAACTGGACAATCAAAGGACAAGTATTAAAAATGTAAAAAAGGATAAAGTTTATTTTCTCACAGTCAAATTTGAGTTGGTATAAGGATACTTCAAAATAAATTTTAGAAGGTGGTTTGACAATTTTTAATCTAAGATATAAGTGGAAATAGTTTTCAGGCAGGTGTTAATCCTGATATTGCTCTTTTGTGAGTGCTCATGGATCACGTCAGCATAGTAGTCACCAAATATGAATAAAAGATTGTGCAAACAACCTCTTATTAAGCAAACTGCATTGTTAGGCTAATAATGGTTCAATTAGAATTGAATTTTAATGTGATTGATTAATTCATTTGAAATCAATTGGCGGAGATTGGTTAATTTCTGATTTTATCGTACAATTCACGAGTTGTTTGTGAAGGCTCTATACCCAATTCTTTTTTAAGCATTTGTGAACATTTAGTAAACTGTTTAATAGCTTTATCCCTTGATCCCAAAGCTCTGTAAGAAGCAATCAGTCTCCTATGTATTTCTTCCAGACAGTTATCTTTCTTCAGCATAATATTGCATAATTCTACTGTAGACTTATAGTCTCCTTTTCTAAAGGAATACAAACTTAGCCGATCCAATATCACGATATATCTTTCCTTTAAATTTTCCCGTTCTCCTTCGCACCAATCTTCATACATAAGGTCTTCAATAAAATCCCCTTTGTATAGTGCTATTGCTTTAGAATAAAAATCAATTGACTTTTCAAGATTTTGTGTGTTTTCATAAGCCAGGCCTTTTCTCCAAAAAAGATTAAACTGTTCTACATCTATTTCCACTTTCAGATCAGGATGAAAGGAATAACACTCATCTTTATAAATTATGATATCTTTTTCACTATTCGAAACAGTCTGAAATATTTTTCTAATGTTGTGGATAGTTACGTTGAGGCAGTTTCTGGCACTTTCGGGAAGAGAATCAGGCCAAAACATATTCATCAATTTTTCCCGGTGGATTGGCCTTTTTCGATGATAAAAAAAATAAGCTAACAAAGTTTTGGCATTATGGCCTTTTAGTCTGATTTCTTTTTTTCCGTTTAGTGTGATTTTAAATCTGCCCAGCAATTGGATATAAAGTCCTTTTTCACTTGATAAATTTCCCGTAATCATCGGCATAGGCAAAATGCTACTATTAAAGGAAGTTTGAATATTTTTGGATGAAACTTTAATTGGAGGAGCAAGCCTAAGTTTCCGTATTAATTTGTAAAAACTTTGTTTTATTGAATTCCATTTTCTTCTCAACAGAGAATCAGAAATATTCAGATTATTCCGCTGTGGCCAGGTATGCCTGTTTAAACAGGAAATCAATTCTTCAACTTCGACAGGCGAAACCAAGAAATCAGATACTCCCATCCTGAATGCATTGATGATTTCTTTCTGGCTAGGCGAATCAGCAATCATTAAAACAGGTAATTCAGGAAAAACTAATTGAACCTCTTTAAGTCTTTTCAAAACAGCTTTCTGATCCGGCGAATTGATGATTATACTTGCAACGATTTTCTTAAAATCACGTATTTTTTTCAAATCACCGTTATACGAAATTGGTAAAATATCATAAGAAAAACCAGTCATCTGACTTAATATATCTAAGGAGTCATTGCTGTCACTATAAACGATAATTTTTGGTCTGGTCACCACATTTTCAGTTTTAAGAAGCCGAAAAAATGTAGTTAACTCAAAGTATGTAATAAAAAATTATAAGCGATTTTCTCACGAGGTGGATTAATCTGAAAATAAGGAAGGCATATCATTCAAATATTTCGCTAGAAAAGAAGCCGCAGAACTGACCTTGCAAGGCTAGAAAATGATAAAAATTTCGTGCTGTTTTCAGATGATCCTGCTATTAGAAAAAGTCTTGATTTTAATCAAATATTAAAAGCAGATAAATAACTCTAATAATTGACATGAATATATGAAAATTATTCTTAATACATATATATTAAGTGAAAATTAAGTGAAAATTAAGTGCTTGTTGAGAGGTGGTTATAAAAAGAAGACTGAATTAGGGATAAATCATAATGATGATTTAGATTGGATCTATTTGAATGGAGTATTAATCTATTTATGATTTGCCTTTCATGGCATACTTGTTGCTTTTTTTTAATGTGATTCCAATTTCTAACATACGATTTGGGATAACGGATAATTTTTCCAAAAAGAGAAAACTATAAAAAATGAAAAAGATTGATTTTAAGAATTCTGAGGAAGAAAAACATATTTGCTCAAGTAAATGTGAAGGTGATTGGATTATATATAAATGTTCCCATCCAGAATGTGATTACGAACGCAGATTCAATTTTAAAACCGGTGAAATGTCTTTTATTGGAACCCAAACTGAAATTTTACACAAAGGAGAATACCTACCTGATGGAATTAAGTCTGACAACTTAAATATGAACTAAAATGGTATCTTCAACTCCAGTTTGAAGAAAAGAATAATGATCTATTAGATTTTCCTTATCAATAAACCATTATATAACAACTTCCGCTTACGCTTTCTTCTTTCGATTCTTTTTTGTCTTCTACTTTAGACCATATAAGTGAAGACATGATTTGATATGGTCCCGGGCTAAGAGAATTAACATTCACCGGAAGTTTTAATTGTTCCTGATCTGGAAAAGATCCAATTGTTTGACCAGCAAGTATTTTTTTGCCGGTTTGTAAAGATTTGGCATATAAGAAAACCTCATAATCTCCTTTTTCAGGTAGCGTTTCGGCTTGATTCAGAAGGTTAATCTGGGCTTCAATTTTCTTATTACTATTTATACTTATACTATTGTCTTTTATTGGTATCCCCTCCTGGATAAATTTCAATTTCAGTTTTTCGGACTCAAGCTTTATAACCTTCTGTTTCTGTTTTTCGGTGACTTGGTTTTTCTTTTCTCGTGATAATGGCAGGACAATTCCTTGAGACAAAGGAAGGTTTTCTCTTAAAAAATCATAGATTGCTTTAATATCCAAACCCTGGAATGAACTTTTTTTCTCACCTAAAACATATTCGATATTTCCTCGCAAATCGCTGCTATTCCCTTCAGGATAAAAGGTTAGCCGAAAAGCATATCTTTGGTTAGTGCCCGTATTTGAATTAACTACTTCAGTTTCATTTTCATCTATTATCCCAACCGTAGGAGTTTCATCATCTGAAGAAGAAGAAAATTTATCTTTCAACCAATTATACCCATCCTTGGCTTCTTTAATACTTGTAAATTCTTTGCTTTTAGCTAGTATTGCATTATTGCCAATAGACTTTATCACAAACTGAAATTGTTGATTCTTATTAATGGTTTTGTATGACGAAATATTATTTTTAAGGGTTTCTATCCCTTTTTCACAACTACCACTACTAGTGTACCCATTAGCAGAAATCAGGAAAACCTCATTATTCTCATCATCGTACCGATAATAATATAAACCATCTTCAGGATTTAGAAATCGCACAAATTCGATCCTGTTTTGTGGATTTTTTTCTTTTTGATTTGATTTTTTTTCAATTACCATAATATTATACATTTTTTTGTCCCGAATTAAAGTTGAAGAGCAATTGCAAAGTCATGATTTATTGAGAAACAGCTATTACAATTAGATCGGTTTTTTGTAAAAGATACCATTTTTCAACTTAGTCAATAGAATTGAGACTGTTAAAAATGTAGAACTTTACAATTGCTCTTCGCAAGGCAACCGTTAATTACCTCGCTTTAATTAAGTTACCGATTAAGGTGCACTCCGCTATACGACTTGAAGAATTCCAAGTTCTTCGTATGAATGTACTGGAGTAGCGATAATTCCAGGTGTACCAGGTAACATGGATTGTGGTCCATTAAGACTAAGGGTGGCAACAACCTTATAAACACCCGTATCCAAGTTACTAAGGTCAACATCGGTTGAAAAATTTGTTTCCCCTGTTTGAGGAGTCACAGCCTTAGTTCCAGCAGGTATCGCAAGACTTTCCCCTGGACCAAATTTTTCTAAATAGACGTTGCAATTCCATGTTGCAGACAATAGATAACAAAGCCAACCTTTTTGATCCCATGAAAACCTAACTATTGCTGGGCTACCTTTTTGTAGAATTGTTGCAGAATTTTCTGTGTAACCAGGAGCAGGATTAGTATTATCCATAATAACTGCATTTCCTGTAACAGCGAACATTTCTCTTCCAAAAAGCTGAGTAGGTGGAAATTGATTTTCAATTGTAAATGCCATAATTTTTTGATTTTTACTTTCTCTAACTTTTAACGGGTTCAAGCAGAACAGTCAAAGACTGGTTAAAAGAAGAGGCAGCAGGTTAAATTTAATATGAAGTAATAATTGATTTGCTGAACCTGCCACAAAGTAAATGCACCGCAATTATTCAATGCTTAATTTTCAATTAACCAGAACTTAAAATGTATGGTTTTAAGTTTTTTTATGGGAATTCATTTCCAACATGGATTTGTGTTTTTAATTATAAGAAAATAAAATATCATAATATAAATATTGTATATATCATGATTTATTATTATGTTTAAATTATGATCTGTTAATCACTACATAGCGTTTTTACTATTTCAATCAATATTTTATAAAATCCCATTTTCGATCGAGAAATAGTAATTCTACTTTCATAAGCTAGGATATTTTCAATGGCTTCTCCTTTAAGCAAAACCTGGCATTGTCTACAGTTGTATGTTCAAAAAGCTTCAATAACTCTATTTTTTCATATAAAACGGCAATTTATTATGAAGACACTCTTATCTCATCCAAATTGCAAAGCTGTTGGCTTATTTCTATTTTTAATATGTCATCCCTTTTTAACAATTACTGCTCAGAATCTTTCCGATCAAAAGGAATATTTTGGTGAGGAAGCATCCGAGATTATACCTGGAGCACTATACGTCCTGGAAGGAAAAAACACTCCTTTTCCGGCTTTTGTGAAATTTGATCAAGAAAAAACAATTCCCTTATCCGAATTTTTTACATGGTTAAGATCACTGGTAAGTTATGATTCAAATATAGATTTTAAACTATTAAAAATGGAAAGGGATGAAATAGGAATTGAGCACTATAATTATGTGCAGACATATAAAGGCAAGCCTGTGGATCTCACCTGGTACTATCTCCATGTAAAGGAAGAACAAGTAGTTTCCTTTAATGGATTTGCAGATCTCATTACAGAACTCGACATTAATCCATTGATAAATGAATCTAATGCTTTAATTAAAGCATTGAAAATGGTGAATGCCAAAAAATATCGATGGGAAGAACCACTTCAAGAAGCTCAATTAAAAAAACATAAAAAAGATCCAAATGCTACCTATTATCCAAAGGGAGAATTAGTGATTACTAAAGAAGCTTTTGCAACACAAAAGAGGTATGTACCAGCTTGGAGATTTGATATCCGAGAATCTGAGAATATTTTGGATCAAACCATTTATATTAATGCCTCTTCGGGAGAGAAAGTTAAATCCTATTCCTTAGTACTCTATTGTGACCCGGGTTCGGCAGCTACAACATGGAATGGAACGCAAACTATTCAAACGGATATGACTGCACCTAACAACTTCATTTTATTTGATGATTGTTCTGCAACCACCATAAGCACCGTCATGGAAGCGGGGCTCACAGAATATAATGATGCAGATAATAATTGGGTTGAGGTCGGACTAACGGGACCAGCAACAACTCATTTTCATGCTAGGGTAACTATGGATTACTATTTGGCAATTCACGGTCGTGACAGTTATGATGATGCTGGAGGAAATATAAGACTTGAGCACCGAGTAGGCTGGGCAAATGCATCTTACAGTGGAGGTGGGGAGATTAATATTGGTGAAAATTCCGGTTTGGACGCTGAATTTTATAATACTTTGGATGTTATTGCACATGAGTTCACACATGGAGTAGTTGATAATGAAGCAAACCTGGTATACCAGGGAGAATCAGGAGCACTCAATGAATCTTTCGCTGATATACTTGGTGAGACCTGTGAAAGATGGTTTGAGAATAATATGAATATCGATTGGTTACACAGAGAGGATTATGTAGGAGGAAACAATAGAAGTTTCATTAATCCAAATGATAATAGTCATCCTGATACTTATCTGGGTATGTTTTGGGCATCAACCGGAATTGGAGATCCTGATGAGGGAGGTGTACATACAAATAGTGGCGTTCAGAATCATTGGTTTTATTTGTTATCTGAAGGAGGCTCCGGAACCAATGATAATGGTGATGATTATACGGTTTGCGGAATTGGCCTGGCCAACGCCAGAAGCATTGCATATACGAATTTAACTGTCTATTTAGGAGTAAATTCAAACTATAATGATGCAAGGGCTGGCGCTATTTCAGCAGCGGAAGATTTATTTGGTGTGGGATCTGATGAAGCTGATCAAGTAGCAAATGCCTGGTATGCAGTGGGTGTAGGCACTGGCGCAGCTGCTTTTTCAGTTGCTTGCCCACCAGCCGACTTAGGAACCATTGCTTGTAATGATCCAATACCTTTAGCAGCTACTAATCAACCTGAATTTGAAGCTTTAGGAGCAAGTATAAACGGGTTAATTTGTGCACCCATAAGTGTAATGTCAATTGAAAATATTAATCCTCCACTTAATATTTGTGGCGGTCAGACTTTGACCCATACTTATACTATTTCCGATGGTACTTCTACTGAAGGATGTGTACAAACTTTAACTATCGCTCCTCCTCCAGCACCAACTATTATTTGCCCAGCAGATGTAACTATTTCTTGCGATGATTCCGATAATCCTTCAGCAACCGGAATGGCAAATGCCTCTACTTTATGCGGTCCTGCACCGGATTTGAATTATTCAGATATGGTTGTAGCAGGTAATTGTAACTGGGAATGCACTACAGAAAGAACCTGGACGGCACAAGATCACTGTGGAAATACGAACAGTTGTATTCAAAGAATTACAAGCACGCCTTTAATGTTAATCCAACAAGCTCTGGCCACGGATATCGTAATAGGATTACCTGGTGTTTCACTAACACTTACTCTTGCTGATGCTGAATGTATCGTTGAATGGCTTTCTGATGGCTTTGGAAATGGTTCACCCGCGGCAATTCCATGGGGAAATCACTTTAATAATCCAGCCACCTGCCTACCCGGCTCAATCCTCATCAATCCAGATGGCACAATGGCAAATCCTTTATTGGCTGCCCAGATTTTTATGGCTATCAATCTACGCTTAAATCCAGCACTAGGAGATATGCTCTTAAGTGATACTGGTGTGCCTGTGGACATGGTATTGATAATCAGCATGCGACGTAATCCAACAGTTTCTGACCTTTACAAATTAACAAATATCGCTTTGGGGAATATTTATGCTCCTCACCTCGATTTCCTAACACAATCTGTACAAGGTATTAATGAAGCTTTTTCATTCTGCATGGGTGGTGTCGGTTCAATCGTTGAATCAATGATAGATAATTCAGGAGATATTTTTGAAGCAAGTGGTTTTAACGTAAATAACTTTAATCTCCAAAATGACTTTTATATTTATCCAAACCCTGCCAGAAATGAAGTTTATTTTGATTTAAGTGCTTATGCCGGACGATCCGCAATAGTTGAAATTTACAATTTACAGGGACAGTTAATTGTCAACCAAAAAATTGAAGAAATTCAAGATTCACCAGTACTCTTTAATCTTCATAACTTTAACGATGCCATTTACATGGGGGTAGTTCATACGGATGGAGAGCAATCAAAAAGCAGAAAATTTTTAGTAAAAAAATAATAAATTAAAATTCATTTTCATAGTTAATGTAATCGTCTGTGGTACTAAAAAATCACAGACGATTTTTTTAATTCCTCGTAGTATTCATTAGAAATTGCTTCCTTTTAAAACTACGTAATTCATTTGGGTTACCAAATTTACTAATTTAGTAAATAAAAGAACTTGATATGGCTTTTCATAAATTGTATCTTCTTGGTTTTGTAACACTGATCTTCCTGCTGGTTTTTGTAGTTCGGTCATTATTACTTTTAAAAAGAACGGGCATCAATCCCTGGGCTTTAAACAATTCCAATGATGCAAAGGGATTTATTGCAACCATCTTTAAAATTATTGCCATTATTGCATTCTTGTCTGTTTCCATATATGTTTTTGGTGAAAAATGGTATGAATACCTGATGCCTATCTGGTATCTCGAAAATCAGTATCTACAAATTACAGGTTGGACAATGATGCATCTGTCATTGATTTGGATTTTCATTGCACAAATGCAAATGAAGGATTCCTGGAGAATCGGTATTGATGAGAAAAATAATACGGAATTGGTTACTCATGGACTTTTTCAATTTTCCAGAAACCCAATTTTTCTTGGCGTAATCCTTTCTAATCTGGGTTTGTTTCTGATAATTCCAAACTTAGGAACACTGCTGGTTTTAGTATTGAGCTATTTCTCTATCCAAATACAAATCCGTCTGGAAGAAGAATTTCTCCTGAAGCAATTTGGAGAAGATTACAAAAATTATTCTCTCAAGGTTAGGAGGTGGATATAATTAACCTTAGTTCACGTTCATGAATTTATGTTTTAAAAACAAAAAAGAGGGACCAACAAAAGTTAGTTCCTCTTCTCATAAATTCATAATTGAATAAAACCTTAAAACTGAAAAAACTATTTTACTCTCACGATATTTTTTGTAGTGACGATCCCGTTTTTGTCTTTAATGATGACGTAAAACAAGTCGTTTTTATAAGTTTCTAATGAGATCGTTACACTGTGTTTTCCTTTTTTATGGACCTCATTTTTTAACGTTTTCAATAATTTCCCTTTTCCATTACGCAATTCTATCAGTACCTGCCCATCTTCTAATACTTCGTATTCAATGGTTGTTGCGGTAGATGCGGGATTTGGAAAAGCAGTGACTTTTACAACTTTACTTTGCATGTTCACCACGTCGATTTTTTCGTTTGGATCAAGTAGTAAAAAATGGGCCATTTTCCTCATTTCAAAGCGATCACCATTCATCTCATGCTTATGCTTTCCTCCTCTTTGCATTCGCTCACTATCTGCTCCAAGTGTCTTTTGTTTAATCGTTTCAATATCTTTTTCCCATTTCTCCTGTTGGGGAGCGATTTCAACAAATAAGGGGTCGATATCGTCCTTATATTTTTCAACAAGAGCTTTCATTTTTTCATGCTTTTCTTCACTACCCCACTCTTTACCATCTTTTTGTTTCTTTTTGAAATCTGGTTTTTGACCTGATTCCCGCTTGCTGTTCATTTCTGAAAAACGTACTTCACGTTTTGCCTTCATTTTTTCAAAATCAACCCGCATTTCAGCGATTAATTTTTTGTCAGCTTTGGCAATTTTAGAATCTAATTTCGCTCTTTGCTTTAACATTACAGGCTTAATATTTTCGTCTTTATAAGCTTTTATTTGAGCATGAAGTTCTTTTCCTTTTCCATCTTTAAAATGTTTGTGATGTCCCATTCGCTCTCCTTTTGGGCCATGCTCACCTCTGCGCTCTTTTTTTATTTCCTGGAATTTTGCATACTGGGTTTCATCTAAAACAACTTCAATTTCCTTTTCCATTGATTCCCGAAAGCCTTGCATGGCTTCTCGTTTTTCTTCTCTTGATTTATCATCGGCGCTCCTCAATGCTTGCATTTCTTCATGCCTAGATTCAAATATTTTTTCAAGCTGGGTGACCTGATTATCCGTTAGATTCAATTCGGTTTTCAGATGGTCGATTCTATCAGATGGAGGTCTTTGAGCCCATGTTTTTTGAACCGTAAAAATCATGAATACGATCAGACTACTCATTATTAACTTTTTCATTTTCTTTATTTTTTAGTGAAAAATTAGTTTAAATTATCTTTCACAAATATGTACGCTAAAGGGTTTAAAGTATAATTTTTTCAATGAACGAGGTGAAAAACTCAATGAAAATTAACTTCATGTCTTTTTATCTAAATTAGTTGAGGTAAATTAAGCTGGAATGTTTTTAAGACATATTGAAAAACTAAAAAAGTCAGCCATCCGAAAATTGAATGGCTGACTTTTTTAATCAATAAATTTAGATCAGAGATTTTCTATTTCTCCTCCTAAATAATCTTTGATCTTTATCGTTTCGGGATCGCCTTTATATTCAATTCTTCCTCCTGTATTTGCGGTCGCTTCAATACTTTTATTTGCAATCACCTCTGCTCTTCCTCCAGTATTGGCATTAACATAAGTGTAATCACTGGTTAATTCAAAACCATAAAAATTAGCCCCTGAAGAAGCAGTAATATCTTGTGACTCAGTTGTGCCGGAAAGTTGAATTTGTGCCCCTTCCGCCAATCTCGCATGCAAATCATTCACTTGGAGTTCAAGTTCAATCCTGGCGCCACTATTCGCTTTCAAATCCAGCTTGTCAATCTCAATTATATTTTCTGAAGAAACGGAAGCACCTGTATTTGCTTTAATTCTTCGTAATTGTTTATAGGTTACAAAAACTTCAATTTTAGCATCCTTGATCAATGATTTTACAACAAATATTTTTAATACTCCCTCGGTAACCATAACTTTCACATCATCACGGTCAAAATCATTAGTAACCAAAACTAATTTTTCTTCATTTCCTTGCTGAAGGGTAACTTCAATGATTCCGGTAGCTATTATTTGGTCGAAATGAGCTAATGTCATCGTATCCCGAATATGAGTATAGCCACTTTGAAGAGAAAGAAGTGCAACAAGCAAAGCAATAAATTTTATTTTTTTCATTGTATGTATTTTTAAAGGTTATGATACTTTAATGATGATACTTTTTCAATAAACCCCTATTAGAATAACACTTTTTATTTCCAAAATATTACAAAAGACAACTAATGGATTTTTCCAGTTGTATTGATTGGAAAACTTATCATTTCATTAACAAAAAAAGGTGAGCCAACAAAAAAGTCAGCTCACCTTCGCTTTAAAATTAACTTGGGAATTTAGCTACCACACATCAGGCAATCAGGGTCATCTAAATTACAAGCCTGGCCTTGTGTGGCCTCCATCTCAATGTGTGGGTCAACGGAGGAAGAATTAGGTTTCGTTCGTTCGCTTTCGATTGTCATCGTTGCAGTACCAATACTTTCTTTGGTACCTACGCGCTGATGTTTTTCATCAAGGGTAAACTTAATAGGATCTACTGCCGCTTTTGAACGTAAATAGTACATTCCGGTTTTTAGACCTTTTTCCCATCCATAAAAATGCATGGAGGATAACTTGCCAAAGTTTGGATTTTCAACAAATAGATTGAGGCTCTGGCTTTGGCAAATAAAGGCACCCCGATCAGCAGACATGTCAATAATGACTTTCTGGCTCAATTCGTAAGCTGTTTTGTAAAGATCTTTTAACTCCTGAGGAATTCCTGGAATATTTTGTACAGAGCCGTTAGCAGCCATTAATTGCTGCTTCATGTCTTCATTCCAGAGTCCAAGTTTGATCAGATCTTTCAGCAGGTGTTTATTTACAATAATGTATTCACCGGAAAGTGTCCTTCTTGTATAAATATTGGACGTATAGGGCTCGAAACATTCGTTGTTTCCTAAAATTTGTGAAGTAGAAGCAGTAGGCATAGGAGCCAACAACAAACTATTTCGAACGCCATGTTTTTTAATATTTTTTCTTAATGAACCCCAATCCCAGCGATCTGTAGGTGTTACACCCCACATATCAAATTGGAACTCTCCTTTGCTTATTGGTGATCCTTTATAAGTCTCATAATGACCATCTCTTGCAGCAATATTATTGGATTCAGTCAACGAAGCAAAGTACATAGTTTCAAAAATCTCTTTATTTAACTGGCGTGCTTCCGGGCTATCAAAAGGATATCCCATCAAAATAAAAGCATCGGCCAGACCTTGAACACCAATTCCTATTGGCCGATGACGCATATTGGAATTATACGCCTCTTGAACAGGATAATAATTTACGTCAATTACTTTATTAAGATTTTTGGTAACAACGCGACCAATTTCGTAGAGTTTTTGGAAATCAAAAGAATTGTTTGTTACAAATTTGGAAAGATTGATAGAAGCTAGATTGCAAACCGCCACTTCATCTTTTGACGTGTATTCCATAATCTCAGTACAAAGATTACTTGACTTGATTGTTCCTAAATTCTTTTGATTTGACTTTTTGTTTGCTGCGTCTTTATATAGAATATAAGGAGTACCGGTTTCAATTTGGGATTCCAAAATTGCGAACCAAAGATCCTGTGCTTTGATTACTTTTCTTGCTCTACCTTCTTTTTCATATTTATGGTAAAGCGCTTCAAATTCTCCTCCGTAGCAATCATGCAATCCAGGGGCTTCATTCGGACAGAATAAAGACCAATCAGCATCTGCTTTGACTCTTTCCATGAAAAGATCGGAAATCCACATTGCATAAAATAAGTCACGTGCTCGCATTTCTTCTTTTCCGTGGTTCTTTTTCAATTCCAAAAATTCAATGATATCTGCATGCCAAGGTTCCAGATAAACAGCAAATGCACCTTTTCGTTTTCCTCCGCCCTGATCAACATATCTTGCGGTGTCGTTAAACACTTTTAGCATCGGAATAATTCCATTGGAAGTACCTCCAGTACCTTTGATATAACTGCCTTGTGCTCGGATATTATGAATACTCAAACCAATACCACCAGCTGATTGAGAAATTTTTGCACATCGGGTCAGTGTTTCAAAAATACCGGAAATACTATCTTCTGTCATAGTTAATAAGAAGCAAGAAGAGAGTTGTGGTTTTGGAGTACCGGCATTAAATAGTGTGGGGGTAGCATGAATAAACCATTTTTCTGACATCAATTGATAGGTTTCAATGGCTGATTCAATATCCTCACCGTGAATACCTATCGCTGCACGCATCAGCAAATGTTGAGGTCGCTCTACTACTTTACCATCCATCCTAAGCAGATAGGACCGTTCCAAAGTTTTGAAACCAAAATAATCGAAATTATAATCCCGATCATAAATGATAGCAGAATCCAATAAGATCCTTATTTTTTTGAATGAGATTAAAAGTTTCATCACTGATCAACCCTGCTTTTTCACCGGTTTTAGGATCAATATAGTTGTACAAATCCTTCATCGTTTTGCTGAAAGACTTATCTGTACTTTTGTGAAGATTAGAAACTGCAATCCGGGCGGCCAATAAGGCATAATCAGGATGTTGCGTTGCCATCGTTGCTGCGGTTTCAGCAGCCAGATTATCCAATTCTGTGGTAGTCACACCATCATATAAACCTTGAATTACCTTTTTAGCGATTTCAATGGAATCAACATATTGTTGGGAGAGACCGTAACAGAGTTTTTTAACCCGGGCAGTGATTTTGTCAAAGCTAACGTTTTCACGCTTGCCACTTCGTTTAATTACTTGCATAAGAGATTTTTAGTTGAGGGATTAAATATTTTGCTTTAAAAAAGTTCGCCTTTTATTCTCAGTAATAACCGTTATCGTGTTTCATCAGTGTAATTTAGTGAATGACAATTGGCACGATATGATTTCAAATGCACCAATTATCATTCGCCATATTTTTATTTAAAAGTCTTCATCGAGAGAAAATATCTTTAGGCTTCGAACAGTTCAGGATGAGCATCTCCCCGATGCAGGCGCGCACCAGCAGTTCATTGACGTACAGGCCGCAAAAAAGGGCTTGCCCCTGTGCCGGCGGCAAGGAAGCAACCTGGTCCGCGGCCGTCAGCGTGCCCAGTTCGCCGCGCTGGTTCCAGCCCAGGAGCAGCGGCCTAAATGGCTGCAACAGATTCTTCCAACGCGAGCGCGTACCCCTGGCGCCACGAGCGACCAGACCCACGCGCCCATGATCCCGCGTGAATGTTTCCAGCAACAAACTGGTTTCACGGTATGGCCGCGCGTGCAGTACATAGGCTGGCTCCAGGGTTACGCGCTGCATCTGTCACCGCTTCACTGTTTCTTCGAAACCCGAACTTCTGCAGTGACTTTTCATTATCGGACCAGTCCCGGTTCACTTTCACCCAGGTACGAAGAAATACTTTCTGTTCAAATAACTGCTCGAGCTGCACTCTGGCACGTGGGCCAATCTGTTTCAATGCCCGCCCCTCTCTTCGCCGATGACAATGTGCTTCTGGCTCTCGCGTTCGACCCAGATCACCGCGCCAATGCGCAATACGCCGGACTGACGTTTGAATTCTTCGATTTCGACCGTCAGGGCATAAGGCACTTCCTGATGCAGGCGCGACATCAGCTGCTCGCGGATCAGCTCGGCAGCCAGGAATCGTTCACTGCGGTCGGTGATCTGGTCTTCATCGAAAAATGGCCTGGAAAATGGCAGCTGCTTCAAGATCATTTTCTCCAGGTTCGCGACACGCTGTCGCCATTTTTTGCTGAAATCAACGCCACATGCTCGGAAAACGGCTGGTGTCACTTTCGTCTTCAGAAATGCCAGCAACCGCGACTTGTCTGCAACACGATCCACCTTGTTTACCACCAGGATCAGAGGAACGGCGGTATCCCCGATCACCTTGGCTGCATGCTCGTCCTGCTTCGACCAGCGATCTGCCTCGATCAGGAACAGCACCACGTCGACGTCGTGAAGCGCCGCTCGAGCGATGCGATTCATGTAGCGGTTGAGCGCGCGCCTGGCTGCGAGGTGGATGCCCGGAGTGTCGAGATACACGATCTGCCCCTCGGCGGTCGTCTTGATGCCGGCCAGGCGCTGTCGCGTGGTTTGCGGTTTGGCCGTGACAATGCTCAATTTTTGGCCGATGAACCGGTTCATAAGCGTCGATTTTCCGACATTTGGGCGGCCAACCAGGGCAACATAGCCGCAACGGTAGTCTGAACTGTGGTCCGGCGCAGGCTGAATCGGGTCCATCAACCCGCCTCCGCGCCTGCGCAGGCTTGCGCGAAGAACGCGACCCGCGGCCGCTTGTCCGCTTTGCGCCGGCTGCTGCCTGGCGCTATCGCCTCCAGTCCGTCATCCGGCAGATAGCAGCGCACAAAGAACTTCCTCGCGTGGTCGGCACCTTCCTGGCGCTCGAGTGCATAAACGGGAAGGGGCCGGCCCCGCGCCTGCAGCCACTCCTGCAAGCGGGTCTTGCCATCTTTCAGCTCCTCGGCGGAAGGCAGGCCCTTGATCAGTGGATCGCAGAGCGCAACGATGACTGCGTGGCAGGCTGGGTATCCGCCATCCAGGTAGATCGCGCCAAGCAGGGCCTCCAGCGCATCGGCCAGAATGGAGGAACGGCGAAACCCTCCTGATTTCATTTCGCCCGTGCCGAGCTTCAAATGTTTTCCGAGATCCAGGCGCAGAGCGATCTCGTCCAGGGTTCTGCTGTGCACGAGGCGCGCACGCATCCGGCTCAGGTCGCCTTCGGAGGCCGCGGGATAAAACTGGAACAGGCGTGTGATACGACCAGATTGAGAATGCTGTCACCGAGGAACTCGAGCCGTTCAGAGGGGAGGGATACCGTGGCCCGGGTGCGACAGGGCCTGGTGAGTATTCCCGGATCATTGAAGGTAATAGGGAGAACTCGGGATACCGTCATTTGAGAATCACGCTATCGTCCCGACCAGGTTGATCCAGCGTTACGGATTTGTTGAAGTGGCCAACAGGTCGATATTGCCGATCCCCGGTTTGCGCAGTTCGTAGTCGACTCGCACACCTCCCCGTCATCGCGGTTGATTTTGATGTGTATTCTGGATGTTGTTGCTGGAGTAGTTGACCCACAGACTGGTTGTTCTGTCGCGCGGGTCTTCGGCGGGTGATTTCCGCCGGGCGTCGCGGGCGCCAGCGCGTTGAGGGCATTTACCAGGGCGTTGTATTCCAGGTACGTGGCAATGATCTTCATTCCGGTACACGAAAAACAGAGCGCAAAAGACCACGATGAGGAATCCCATCAGGGTCAATCTACGTTGTTTGCGATCTTCATGGTCCTCACCTGTTAGTGGTTCGATTTACTATATCGCTCCAGTGTGCCGGCGTTCCCCGGGTTCATATGTCTTGCTAGCTATTTCGGCCGGCTTCGTTAGTGAATGCCGTCACCGATCCGGGAAAAATCACCACACCCTTGTTGAGAGTCGAAGTTCAGCCAGATGCCGACGGCCCGGCCCATCAGTTTTCTTCGGGCACGAAACCCCATTCGCGGCTGTCATTGCTGCGGTCGCGATTGTCACCCATCACGAAATAATGGCCCTCGGGCACTATCCACTGACCATCGCGGCCGGGAGTGCCTCATGCAGCAGGATGTCGTGCTTTACGTCGCCGAGGTTTCCTCGCAGGAATGGCATCGGAACGGGGCGTCTGCACTTCACCTCGGAACCGTTGTAGAAACCCTGATCCACGGGTGACCAGTTCGCCGTTGACATACAACTGCTTGTCGCGGTAGGTAGATGGTATCGCCCGGCAGGCCGACCATGCGCTTGATGAAGTTGATGCCGGGATCGACCGGGTAACGAAACACCACCACATCCCCACGTTGCGGTTCCCCCAGTGCAACGAACCTCGTATGCAGCACGGGCAGTCTCAGTCCATAGGCATACTTGTTGACCAGGATAAAGTCACCGATCAGCAGGGTCGGAATCATGGACCCGGAAGGAATCTTGAATGGCTCAAACAGGAAGGACCGAAACAGCAAGACGATCAGAAGCAGAACCGGAAACAGCGATCGTGAGTATTCGATGATGACCGGATCCCGCGGGCGCTGGACCTTTCTTCTGCACGGCACGGTCCATTCTGCGCCGCCGAAAAAGAGGCTGTCGATCAGCCACACCAGGCCGGAAAGCCGTGTCAGCACCACCAGCAACAGTGAAAAATCAGGATTCATGGGGTTTACTTACCTCTTGTTGTCCTGCTGCAGCAACCGCCAAGAAAGGCTTCCTGCGGAATTTCCACACTGCCCACCTGCTTCATGCGTTTCTTGCCGGCTTTTTGCTTTTCCAGCAGCTTGCGCTTGCGGGTAACGTCGCCGCCATAGCACTTGGCGGTGACGTTTTTGCGCAATGCCTTGACCGTGGTGCGGGCAATGACCTGTGATCCGATCGCTGACTGGATCGCCACGTCGAACATCTGCCGTGGAATCAATTCTTTCATCTTGACCGCCAGTTCCCTGCCGCGCCGCTGAGCCTGATCACGATGCACGATCAAGCGAAAGCGCATCAACCCGTTCACCGTTGATCAAAACATCGACCCGGACAAAGGGCCCGGCCTGAAAGCGCAGAAAATGATAGTCGAACGACGCATAGCCGCGGCTGACCGATTTCAGTCGGTCAAAGAAATCGAGCACCACTTCGGAAAGCGGCAGTTCATAATGTGATTGATACCTGTCCACCCAGATACTGCATGGACTTTCTGGCGACCGCGTTTTTCTTCACACAATCCAATGACCGCACCAACATAATCCTGCGGCACCAGGATATTGGCTTCGATGATCGGTTCGCGAATTTCGGGAATCTTGGTTCACCGGCAGCTTGGCCGGGTTTTCGAGGCTGATGACCTCACCGTCCACTGATTTCGACTTCGTAGATCACCGTCGGCGCGGTGGTTATCAGGTCAAGGTTGTATTCGCGCTCCAGGCGTTCCTGCACGATGTCCATGTGCAGCAGGCCGAGAAATCCGCAGCGAAAACCGAAGCCCAGTGCTTCGGAGGTTTCCGGTTCAAATTGCAGGGCGGCGTCGTTCAGTTGCAGGCGGTCCAGCGCCTCGCGCAAGTCCGGATAGTCATCAGCATCAGTGGGAAACAGGCCGGCAAATACCCGTGGCTTGCATCGTTTTGAAACCCGGCAAGGCCGATCCGCGACCATCTTTGGCCAGGGTAATCGTGTCTCCAACCGGCGCGCCGTGAACTTCCTTGATGCCGGCAACCAGGAAACCCACCTCGCCGGCGCGCAATCCGCGTCACTCTGTTCCTGTTTGGGCGTGAACACGCCGACCTGCTCAACCTGGTGCTGGTTGCCCGGAGGCCATCAGCTTGATCTTCTCGCCCTTGCCGACGGAACCGTCGACCACGCGCACCAGCGAAACAATACCCAGATAATTGTCGAACCAGGAGTCAATGATCAGCGCCTTGAACGGGGCATCCGGATCTCCCGTCGGGGCCGGAATGCCCATGCACCAGCGCTTCCAGGACATCGACAACACCCTCACCGGTTTTGGCGCTTACGCATCAGGCATCTGATGGCCTCGATGCCGATAATGTCTTCGATCTCCTGCTTCACGCGTTCCGGCTCGGCCGAAGGCAGGTCAATCTTGTTCAGGACCGGGATGACTTCCAGGCCCAGTTCAACGGCGGTGTAGCAATTGGCAACGCTTTGCGCCTCTACGCCCTGGGCCGCATCGACGACCAGCAGGGCGCCTTCACAGGCAGCCAGAGAGCGGGAAACTTCGTAGGAAAAATCAACGTGGCCCGGCGTGTCGATGAAATTCAGCTTGTAGATCTCACCATCGCGCGCGGTGTAATCCAGCGTGACACTCTGTGCCTTGATGGTGATACCCCGCTCCCGCTCCAGGTCCATGGAGTCCAGCACCTGGTTGTCCATTTCCGCTCAGTCAGACCGCCACAAATCTGGATAAAACGGTCGGCCAGCGTCGGACTTACCGTGGTCGACATGGGCGATGATGGAAAAATTTCGAATGTGACTTCTGATCCATCGGCACTGAAAGTGTGAACAGAGAAAAGGCCATCCGTTCCCTCGAAACGGATGGCCGTGCAATCTGAAGCCGATTATAACGTTACTCCTGTCGTTCTTCGACGGGCGTGTAGGCGATGAAATTTGTGACGCCCTGACGCATCACCCGCAGGGCGACGGCTTTGCCGTCTGGCAAAGTCCTCGACAATTTCATCGAAGGAATCCACATCGTCTACCGCAGTGCTGTTGATCATCAGGATCACGTCACCTGGCGCAGGCCGGCGCGGTAGGCTGCGTCACTTTCGACGTCGGAGATCATCACACCACCTTCCGGATCGCCCAGCGGCTGCCGCATGTCTGGAGTCAGTGACTCCACCGCGATCCCCAGCGCATTGCTTTGCCTCGCCGGACCGCATGCCGGCAGCAGATCTCCGTCCTCGTTCGTTTCCAGTGCATCGAGAGTGACCACGAATGTCGTTCCTTGCCATTGCGGCTGACCAGAACGTCGGCTTCAGTTCCCGGCGGGTTGGCGCCAACCAACGGCGGCAGATCACTCCAGGTTTCAATCAACTTCGCCATCAAACTCCAGGATGACATCCCCGGGCTGGATGCCGGCGCGATCCGCAGCACCTCCGGAGTTGATGTCATTGACCAACGCACCGGCAGAGCGATCCAGGTTCATTGCTTCCGCCAGTTCGCGTGTTACCGGCACCGACGACGACGCCCATCAGGCCGCGTGATACCTTGCCATGGTCGCGCAATTGCTCACCGGTTCCCGGCGATTTCGATGGGTATGGAGAATGACAGGCCGATGTAGCCCCCACTGGAACTCAATATCCAGGAGTTGATTCCGACCACTTCACCATCCAGGTTGAGCAGCGGACCACCAGAATTTCCCCGATTGATTGCTACATCGGTCTGAATAAATGGCACGTACTGCTGAGAGTTGTTGCTGCGCCCCTTGGCGCTGACAATTCCGGCTGTGACGGACTGGTCAAAATTGAACGGTGAACCAATCGCGACCACCCACTCCCCGGCTCAACGCGTTTGAATCTGCCGAATTTCAGGGTAGGCAGATTCTTCGCATCAATTTTCAGCAGCGCGATGTCACTTTGGATCGGACCCGATCAGCTCGGCTTCAAACTCGCGCCGGTCGGCCAGGCGCACAATGATCTCGTCCGCACCGTCGATCACGTGATGATTGGTAATGATGTATCCGTCGGACTCGAAAATGAAACCCGAGCCTGCGCCGCGCCGATCCGGCTGGCCGGATTCAGGATTACCGGGCACATCGAAAAAGCGCCGGAAAAATTCGGGAATCTGTTCCTGACGGACTGGCTGGTCCCCGCCATCCCGTGCGGATTGCGCGCCCGCTCTCCAAATTGGGTCACCTGAATGTTGACGACCGCGGGACCGGCCTTTCCACCAGTTCAGTGAAATCCGGCAAGCCGGAATCCCGCGCCATGACTGTCCCCGCGTCCAGGGCCAGCAGCACCATGCAAGTACCGATCAAGAACCTTTTAATCACAAGACCACCTCGTGTTTTAGTCATCTGTTCATTGCCCTGATGGGCGAGTTTTGCCTGATTAACGGCCGATGCCGACATTCAATAGTCCGCAATCGCACGGTCTGATTGACAATCAGCGCCCGGAGAAGGTTCAAGCGCCACCCGGAGCAATTGAATATTCAGTTGGCTCAGGCGTTGCGGATTCTGACGTCGGACCAGTAACAGCGCGAGCAGAAAGAAGCCACAGCCCCGAGTGATGCCATCCCGTCAACCATCCCTGCACTGGCTTGCAGCCCACTTGCAAGATGGTGCCCGATTAATGCCCCTGCAAGGGCCGAGAGCAAAGGCAGCAGGTAAAGCTTCAGCAAAATACGCAGAAACAGGTGTTCCGGAACCCCCAAAATGACCGCCTGCCCCGGGCGCACATCGATGGTATTGGGCACCAGCGGAGCATTGGCCTGCGGCATAACAGTTGCGCGAAGACTCCGGCGCCGCAACCTTTTCCTGCATCACATGCGACACAACCAGAGGAGACGCCTACCTGTACCGCAGCGTGATTTCCGTCGAGGTGGACTACTCTGCCTTGCTGTTCGATCATGGTCGTGAGTAAATGCCTCCAGGCCCGAACTTCAGGGGCTGGGTGGTTCGATCGAGTCGCCGATAAGCCTGACCGTGACTGCAGGCACATCACCCAGGACCGTGATCAATTCACCGTTTGACTTGCGCGTGAATACGTGGGTCGTGCCCAGCTTGCCCAAACCCGGTTTTAGCTCGGAGTCCCGGTCCGCGGCCTCGACGTAAACCGATACGGTGGCGATACCGTCGCTGTACACCAGGTGCTCGAAAGATCCACCGTGTTGCGGTTTTTGCACCCGGTGCAAAGTCAGACGAAAACCGGAAGGAAGTCTGGCCGGCCGCCATTTCGACGCTGTGCTGGCGTTTACGGCCGCGGATTCGGATAGTTCGGATGGCTCGGATGGCTCACTGCCAGGGCTCCAATGTAACTCACCGGCGTCGACTTCAGACCCCAGTTTGAGTTCGGTGAACATCAATTTCGCCAGGTGTTTCGCACTGGTCCCGGTTAGCTCCCATTTCAGCAGAACGCTAGACTGCACTTCCAACCAGAGACGTGTAGCCGTAGCGATAGCGGTCCAGGGGAACAATTTTAACTTGTCGTCCACTGTGCCCCGCAATCCGGGCTGAATCGCCCACCTGAAATGATATGATTGGAGACTTCAGCAGGTCTCCCACGGAAATTTCAGGGAAGAATGAACGGCCGACTGCCGGATCTTCCATTAGTGAATGGTCATCCCCCTGAACCCAGCGTACGCCGCTGGAGTCGCGCAAAATCTCGCGTTGGACACCGGAGATGGAAACCAGCCGTTCCCTCACACCTGTTCGATCTGACACGTGGGTGATTCGCATCGTCTCGACATCGCCCTGAACGTACACGAACGTTCCCTGGTAACTCATCTGGCTCATGGCGGCCGACATGCGTTCCAGCCACTCGTAGGCGCTAGTCGCAGAGTCTGCGTCAGGGATTGGGTGAAACCGATCAGCGCCGCCGCGAAAATGATTGAGGCAGCCCGGACTCTCATTACGTGGGGTATTAGTGCCGATATTCAGGCTTTCCTCTACCGGTTGATTTGGTTCGTCATCGACGCGCTGATCTGTACGGGTCACCACGATCGGTACAAACGTCACAAATCCTTTGCCTCCGGTTGCACCGGCCACCTGGTAATGTCGCAGTAAATAGGAATTCATTTTTTGGCTATTGCCTGTCAACTCCGGCGGTGCTCGCCTGCTGTGAAACAGGAGCACGACTCAACGTGCTGTTCGGGCTGACAAAAGTTTCAAGCTGCCGCGGGCAACGAATCAGCACCAGGTCCGGCGACCAACCGGCCGGAGCCTGGACCACCGTAACAATCGCCATCAACGCGACTGAAGCTGCAATGGCGACACCGGCGACCGGTTTCAGCCATCGCGCCGGAATGCGGGTCGGGCTGTCGAGACATCCTCTTGTCAAGCGCCTGCTGAACACGGCTGCTGAACTCATTACCGAATAAACTGCCCTCCTGGTGTCGCAGACAGTCTCGCACCACGTGGTATCGAGCCCAGGTCGCGCGTAATTCGTCATCAGAGCCAAGTCGTCGGACCAAAAATCGGCCGGTATCCTTGCTGATTTCACCGTCCATCAGAGATGAAAGGTGTTCTCAGTGATTCTTTGTTCATTTTCATACCATGCCTGTGCTTTACTCAGTTCCCCTCAACCAGGGGTCTCAATTTTTCATCAATGGCGTCCCGGGCCCGGAAAATTCTGTGATCGAACAGTTCCGATCGGGCAATCCATTGTTGTGGCAATATCTTCGTAACTCATGCCTTCCATTTCACGCAACATGATGGCTGTTCTCAGGTCATCCGGAAGCTCGGCGATGGTCTGATAAACAGTGGTTTTGATCTCTTCACGCATCAATTCATTTTCCGGCGTTCCTTTATCTTTTAGCCGGCTGTCCATGTCGTATTGTTCCGCATCAACCGCATCTATATCGGAAGCCGGTGGCCGCCGTTTTTGCGCCACCAGGTAATTTTTTGCGGTATTGATGGCAATTCGATAAAGCCAGGTGTAAAAAGCGCTGTCGCCACGAAACTTGACCAAGGGCCCTATAGGCCTTGATAAATGCCTCCTGGGCCACGTCCTGAGCTTCTGCATGATCAGAAACATAGCGCGACACCAGACTGATTATCCGGTGTTGGTATTTGTTGATGAGCAGGTCAAAGGCACGTTTATCGCCTTTCTGGACTCTTTCGACCAGTAACTGATCAACCTGTGCTTCGCTCATGCGCGAACGCTCCACCTCATCCCTGTTTTGCGTAGCCACTACGGCTTTTGCGGTTTGCACGCCCGGAAGACTCCGCCCGGTCATCGAAAGTTGTTTTAACTGCCGTCATGATTATGGCTTCCTCGTTGAGCATATCACGCTGCGGTTTATGCCGAATACGTCGCCTGGACTGAACAAATGCGGCGCGCACCAGTTACTGTCGTCGTTTTTTATGACACGGGCTGTAAGCGCGAGTTTCAGCGGCCCATCAGTTTTCACGGCCGCGGGTGCAGCAAATGAGGGCGGATGCGATAATGCGATGTTGACCCATGGGCCAATGGCAAACCGTGTCACGGCGGACCACACACAAGAGGAAAACAATGATCATGGAACTTCTTGAAATACTTGGCGTAAAGGAAACCAACCCGTGGGCGCATATTTTGGCAAGGGCAAATGGTCCACCACACAGGCACAGGGACGATCGACAGCGTCAATCCGGCCAATGGAAAACTGATTGCACGCGTGCACGGCGCGTCAGCGGAAGACTACGAAAGAGTCATCTGGTCGCCCGCGGGGTATTCGCGGATTGGCGCCAGGTTCCGGCTCCCCGACGGGGCGAAGCGGTGCGACTGTGCACCGAGGCGCTGCGCCGGCACAAAGACTCGCTGGGCAGCCTGGTCAGCCTGGAAAAGGGCAAGATCAAGGCAGAGGGGACGGCGAAGTTCAGGAAATGATCGATATAGGCGATTTTGCGGTCGGCCAGTCGCGTCAGCTTTACGGACTTACCATGCACTCCGAACGCCCTATGCACAGGATGTACGAACAGTGGCATCCGCTTGGCGTTGTCGGTGTTATTTCCGCCTTCAACTTTCCGGTAGCTGTTTGGTCGTGGAATGCATTTCTTGCGGCCATTTGCGGCAATGTCACCATCTGGAAACCGTCACCGAAAGGCGCGCTGTGTTCCATCGCTGGTTCAGAACATCTGCAATGAGGCCTTGCACGCCGGTGGATTTCCGCCCATTTTTCTCAGCTTTGTCGAACCGGGTCATACCCTGGCTGAACAATTCGTCGACGATAAACGCGTCGGCCTGATGTCGTTCACCGGCTCGTTCTGCTGGCGGGCGACAGGTTGGCGCCCGTGTCGCTGCGCATGGGGCGGAGTTTGCTGGAACTCGGTGGTAACAATGCCATCATCCTCGACCAGACCGCCGACCTGCAGATGGCTATTCCCGGTATTGTTTTCGGCGCGGTGCGCACCGCGTCAACGTTGCACGTCGACGCGTCGTCTTTTTGTACACGATTCCATCCTGCAGCAGGTAACCGACTCCCTTGTTAGCGCCTACGAGCAGGTGCGGGTCGGTGACCCGCTTGAGGCGACACGTTGATGGGTCCGTTGACAGACGACGCCAGCGTCACACGTTTCGAGGCAGCCGTCGACGCGGCCCGCGATGCCGGCGGCGAAGTCTTGACAGGCGGCAGCGAATCGACGGCCCGGGTTTTTTGTCGAACCCACGATCATCCGGGCGAGCAATGAATGGGATGTGGTCAAGACCGAAACTTTCGCCCCCATCCTTTACGTGATCCCCTTTGCCAGCCTGGACGAGGCCATTCACATGCAAAATGACGTGCGCCAGGGCCTGTCCTCGTCCATTTTTACCAACGACATGCGCCATGCCGCAGACGCTGTTACTTCCGCCGCCCGCTCGGTATAACCG
>CAWBZX010000039.1:0-153015 GCA_963793295.1 uncultured Saprospiraceae bacterium
AGCGCGACGCCGACAAGTGCTTTTTCCGCCGCAGAAAAATGCGGCGAGTCCGCATAGTTCAATATGTCATGCAGCTTCTCTTCGGAGATGCCAAAGCGGTGGGCGTTGTGCGAGGTATGGGCCTGACAGTACCGGCACCCGGCACTGACGCTTACGCTGTAGGCGATCAGCTGCACCAGATCCGGCGACAGGGCCTCCTCGGCGTGGTTGTCGGCAGGCACATTGGACTGATGAAGTGCCATCAGCTGTTTCAGGTCGGCACCAAACACAACACCCGCCAGCATCGAAAAAGCCATCGTGAGTTGTGGCATGTGCGCCATGGTTAACATGCTGTTGGGTAGAAATCCCATGGCCTGCTCTGCACCCGCCAGCACCCCCGCCAGGTCCTTTAGTTGTGCAGCATCTGCGGTGACATCCAGCGGATCCACGTGTGCCATTGGTAACTCGCTTTGAAATAGATTTGCATCACAGTGTAGTCGTTTGCGTTTTCACGATCATTAGGCAATCCTGCCGACCCCAAAATGCGCCCAATTGCTTCTATGCCTATATCTGAAACATCATCTGAAACATCACAAGGCCACTTGACGCCGCCGGTGGCACAAACCAAACCCCATAGCTTCAAGCATCATGGCGTGACGATCGATGATCCGTATGCATGGTTGCGTGATCCAGCCTATCCGACCGTCAATGACGCAGAAATTCTGGCGTACCTGAACGCCGAAAACGAGTATCTTTCATGTGCCTGTGGAAATTGAACCGGCCAGATCTACCATCTTCGCAGCCGGATTATGGATGGGTGGATTTGATGAAGGACAAGATTTAAAAGTTGCAGCGCAAACTTATGGTAGAAATTTCGCAAACTTCGATTATGTCCCTGGTCCATTAAAGCCAGAAACCGGTGAGTATTATGAGAATTATTGTGAAAATTTCAATAGAATATGGATTGTAGAAAAACAAGATATCCTTAATCATATTTCAGACTTTGAAGACAATGGTATAATTGATAGCCCGATTGCATCGATCTACTCATGGCCCGGACACAACAGTGTCCAATGCTACTATTATAATGGCTTCATCTTACCGTATAGCCCTCAAAAATGGGCTCCCTTTTTTGATAGAAATAATAATGGAAACTACGATCCTGAAGAAGGAGATTATCCGCATCCGCAAAATGTAATTCCAAACCTAATTCCGGAACAAATCAGTTGGACGGTTTTTAATGACAACACTGTTCATCAGCAATCTGGTGGAATCGCTCTAAAAGTTGAAGTACAACTGACAAGCTGGAATTTCACCTGCGTAAATAATCATGTTTTAAAACATTCGCTTTTTACATCTCATAAAATTATCAATCGATCACAACAAGACATTGACTCGATGTATGTTGGTCTTTGGGTAGATTTTGACAATGGTTGTCATTTAGATGATTACATTGGTTGTTCACCTGAAAACGATGGATTTTTGGTTTACAACAGCGATGCTTTGGATGGAGAATCAAGCCCAAACGATTGTCTTGGAGTCGAAACTTATGGTTATAATCCGCCTGCTCAGTCAGTAGCTTTTTTAAATCAAAAAATGGATAAGTTTATTTTTTACAACCCTTTCCCCGGCTGTGTCGGACCTGGAAGTGAGCAATACCCCCCTTCATCACCAGAAGAATATTATAATTTTTTAAAAGGGTGTTGGAATGACGGCACTCCGATTACTTTTGGTGGTAGTGGATATTTGTCATCCGGGGGCAATCCTACTAATTGGGTTTTTCCGAATAATCCTAATGATAGTTTAGGTTGGTCATTATATACTTTAGGAGCAGCTGACGGAGATCGGCGAGCCATTGGAAGTACTTCAGTCGGGAAATTAGAGTCTGGTGAAGTGTTTAAATTAGATATGGCGCATACCTATCATGGATATCCAAATATTGGTCATTTGGAAAGTGCAGATCAGGCTTATATCGAATTGGCACAAATTCAACAAATGTATGACATGCAGTTTAATGGATGGTGTAACGATATAGCAGCTGGAACTGAGAAACTTATAAAAAGTTCAATTGTGATTTTTCCTAATCCAAACAACGGAATTTTTCATGTCAAATCTGATAACTATCAAATAGATCAGGTGGTAATATATGATCAACTAGGAAAACTAATCAAAATCATCGATTTTGGAAACGGTCTAATTGATCAAGTAAATCTATCTGATCAACCTACTGGTGTTTATGTTCTTAAAATTTCGAGTGAAGCAAATACTTTCGTAGAAAAGATTTTTAAGCAGTAATAGCTCATCCATAATTTTAAACGCTTGTTAAAATTTTGAAATAACGGGTATTGAAGTTATCTTCGTGCAACATTATTTAGATTAATTCTACATAAATGTTTTCGATGCAAACGCCTTCAATCTTAATAGCTGATTCTCAATACTTGATTCGATTAGGTTTGAAAAACCTGATAAGAAACAATACCGGTTTTAAGGTGATTAGTGAAGCCCACAATGAATCCGATCTGTGCAATTTTCTAAACAAAGAAAAAGTAGATATAATTATTCTCGATTATAACCAACCAGGCTCTTTTGAAATTGGGACCATTCAAAAGATTAATAAAATAGCCCCTAAAACCAACGTTTTTATCAT
Source organism: uncultured Saprospiraceae bacterium (assembly GCA_963793295.1). Lineage (GTDB taxonomy): Bacteria > Bacteroidota > Bacteroidia > Chitinophagales > Saprospiraceae > JAHDHW01. The sequence continues at coordinate 2,627 of CAWBZX010000039.1, forward strand.
TAGTGCAGATAATAATAAAAATAACATCTACGAAGTACTTGAGCTTGGTGTCAGTAGTTTTTTAACCAAACAATGTGAGCAAGATGAAATTTTAAATGCAATAAAAGCAACGGCTAAAGGGGAGAAATTCTTTTGTAATAATGTGCTTAATTATATTTTAGAGAAATCGTTTTCTCCTGAAGAAAATAGTGATTGCTCTCCTACTCCGCTTTCCTTTCGTGAAATTCAAATCGTAAAGTTAATCGCTGATGGTAAAATTGCTAAAGAGATTGCTAATGACCTTAAACTTAGCACTCATACCATTTATACACATCGAAAAAATATTATGCGTAAACTCGAAATCAATTCAACCTCAGAATTGGTCATTTATGCAATCAATCATGGCATCATTAAAAGCGATTCAGTCAATACCTAATCTTAGGTAGTCGTAACTACTTTTCGTGATAAACTTTAATCTATTTGGTATTGTAAAACTTAAATGTGAAGTCTATTTTTGCGAAGTAATTATTATTTAGACTAAATCTAATTTAATTTATACTCAATCATGAAAATAGCAATACTAACAGGTTTTATATTTTTAAATATTACTATCTCATTATTTGCTCAGAACGAACCTTTTAAGACTCAGTATGAAATGACTGGTGATAGCTTGCAAGAAGTTTTAACCACTTATGAAATGCCTGCTGTAAAAGTACTTGGAGAAAAGCCCCGTTTGATGAGTGATGTCCCTGGATCTGCTAGTTTCCTGAGTACACAAAAGATCAAAGCATTGCAAGCTTTCAGTGGAAACGAAATATTCCGAACGGTTCCGGGATTGCATGTGGTGGATGAAGAAGGCGTTGGAATGCGAGCAAATATAGGGGTTCGGGGACTTGATCCAGACAGAAGCAGCAAAGTATTAGTCCTCGAGGATGGAATTCCAGTCGCATTAAATCCATTTGGAGAACCTCAGCTCTATTATACGCCTACAATTGATCGAATGGAATCCATCGAAATTTTAAAAGGAAGTGGTCAAATTTTATTTGGACCTCAAACCATTGGTGGTGTCATCAACTATATAACATCCGATCCTCCAAAAAGTAGCCAGGGAAGTGTAAAATTGAGAGGAGGTCAAGGAGGATTTTTCAGTGGTTTGATTGCTTATGGGAATACATACGGGAATACCGGATTTCAAATAAACTACTTACGCAAACAAGCAAATGAGATCGGACCTACAAATTTCACCATAAACGACCTGACTGGAAAAATCAATTTTAAATTGAGCTCTAAGTCTAAAGTAGGCTTGAAATTGGGTTTTTATGATGAAATAAGTAATTCAACTTATGTTGGTTTAACACAGCTAATGTATGATCAAGGAGGTCAGGATTTTGTTATAATTGCCCCTGATGATAAATTGGATGTCAGAAGAGTTTCAGCAAGTATCACGCACGATTACAAGTGGAATAATAAATTAAAATTGACCTCCACTGCTTTTGCTTATTCGACTATACGAGATTGGCAACGACAAGATTTTAGTTATTCTCCGACGTCAAACATGACTGGTATAATTTGGGGAGATACAACTGTGGCAAATGGTGCTATTTATATGCGCGATCAAAATGGTCATCGGAATCGCCAATTTGAAGTAGCCGGGATTGAGCCAAGAATCACTGCCAGATATGAAATCGGTCCAATCAACAATAAATTGGATGGAGGTATTCGGTACATGTACGAAAGAGCTTTTGAACAGAGAGTCAATGGAGATAAAAGAAATGCGGAGTCTGGTGCTTTGATAAATGATGAAATAAGAACGGGAAACTCAATAAGTATCTATGCTCAAAATCGATTTGAAATTAACCGTTCTTTGAGTATTACTGCCGGATTAAGAACTGAACTTTATAATTACGAACGAAATATAATCCGAATCAATAAAATAGATACCAGCATAATCTCTAACGATTACAGTACTCAACTTATACCAGGTATTGGAATAGATTATTCTTTTAATAATACATGGGTTGTTTTTGGAGGAATTCACAGGGGTTTTGCTCCTCCTAGGGTCAAAGATGCCATTTCTAATAATGGTAAAGTTTACAATTTAGAACCTGAATTGAGTTGGAATAGCGAATTAGGTTTTCGTAGCCACATTAATGATGTTTTGAATTTTGAGATTACCGGTTTCTATATGAATTTTTCCAATCAAATTATCCCAATCTCCGAATCTTCCGGTGGAAGTGGTTCGGGAGTAATAAACGGCGGGAGTACATTGCATACCGGAATTGAGTTTGGGTTTGATTTGCAAATCGGAAAATTCTTTCTTCCAAAAAATTACTCGTTAAATGTCTCTGGTAGTGGAACTTTTATCAGAGCTTTTTATAATAAAGATCGTTATAAAGAAGTGAATGGAGAATTGATAAACATTAAAAATAATCGAACTCCATATGCTCCGGAATTCCATGTTTCGAGTTCTGTTTTATTAAATACGCCCTTTGGGCTAAGTGCAAATTTCACTGGAAACTTTGTTGGAGACCAGTTTACCGATGAACTAAATACAGTGGAACCTTCAAATAATGGCCAAATTGGATTATTGCCTTCCTACTACACGATTGACGGAGGCCTTCAATACAACATGGAGAAAATAAAAACCACGTTTAGCATTTCTTTAAAAAACATGACAGATAACAGGTACATTTCAACACGTCGCCCACAAGGAATTCGTGTTGGACTGCCTACTTATTTGTCCTTTGGAATTGATAAGAGGTTTTAGAATGGAATAGAAAATAATATTTTCGGCTCATCAAATGATCTAATTACTTAAAAATTAGATCATTTGATTGGCAATACTCGTGTTTCTGCTCTTTCGGCACAATATTTTATTAAATCTATATATTAGCTAGTTTCTCCTCCCAAAGCCCTCCAATAAGAAACAGCATTGAACTCAACAATAACTTTAAACGTAATTTGTAAGGTATTGATATTTAAATGGCTATATTTGTATACCCATTAAATATTGATAAGGTAAGGAGTTAACAATTACATTTCTTTCTTTGGAAAAAAGTAATATTTACAATACCTTAATCATCTTATACATCTTTATTGTATTGTAAATTTAAATTTAGTAATAAAATTGCACTCGGAAACACAAAATAAATTAACAATGAAAGCTTCTAAAATCTTTTCACTCTTTATAGGCATTTGTCTATTTCAAGTATCATTTGGTAATACGGTTTACCTTGAGTATGATCAATCATGTATGGATCGCTACGAATACAGATACAAAGGTATCGACTTTGGCGCCAGTCATATTGTTTATCATTTAAGGGAGAATAGTAACGAAAAAGTTGTTCTGGAAGTTGGAGTCGAAAGTAAAATCGACTATGAAGTAAAGCCTAGTAATGTCAAAAGCTGTAGAGATATTTCTCTGAATGAAAGAATGGTGCGCGATATTAATAATGGTGATATTCAATTATTTATTGTAAAAAAATCTGGCAAAGGATACAATGTGTCTCCAGTCGGTATTGCAACCTACGCACAAATAACACCACAAGGCTATGGTTTTGTTACGCTTGACCATATGTATACTTACCGATACAGTCAGCCAGCTGATGGCACTAATCTTTCAAAGAAAGATAGTGAGGCGAAAGTGTTTTTCAACGGGACACTCTCTCATACCTGCCCTCGAAAATATATGTTTACAAAAACAAAAGTTAAAGCTGGAAGAAACTATACGGAATATACCATTATTCCTGAAATTGGTGTCCTGGAAGAAAAAACAGGATTCAACCAAACAGATGCTGCGAATAACGTTTTGGAATTAGTCTCAATCAATGGTTTGCCCATTGAATCTTATTTAAAAGATTATTGTCAGGGAAAAGACCTCAATTATGTTTATTCGGGTACCTTTTATAGCAATCGATCAGGAATAGCTGCATCAACGCCATACCGAGGAAGCACTATGGCTGACCTGGAGCGTGGTAAAAATAGCCAGCCAGTTGTGTCTGATGAGAATGCAAAAGAAGGAACTAAAACAACGACAGTTCCTGTAAGCTCAACCGCATTCAATTGTCCTGTTTATAAAGATATCGACAGAGGACTTTATATTGATAGAAATACAGGACAACCAGCAACATTGAGTTGTGGAGGTAATGATTACAGAAATGGTAAGATGGTCAATACGCCGATTTCTGGTGGCAGCACCATGAATAAAACCGTTCCTTCTAATACAGTTAGCGTAAGTCCTGGACCGAGTACAGATGGTAAATCTTATTGTCTGGAACAATCTTCTAACGGCATTCATGTTGTTCAGCCTACCGAAACTCTTTATGGAATAGCACAAATGTATAATGTTTCTATTGAAGAAATTCGGCAATTGAATAAGTTAAAGGACGATAGGATTTTTCCTTGTATGAAAATTTCTATTACTCCCAAAGTTAATGTATATGATGAATTAGTTTCCAAAGAAGTTCCCGAGCACCTAATTCACGTTGTTACTCCAGGTGAGACGATTTATCAAATTGCTAACAAATACGGATATACGGTTGATAAATTTAAAGAGATCAATGGCTTAGAAACTAATATGATAAGTGTTGGGCAAAAATTGCGTATTTCTGTTTGTAATTGTCCTGTTCCCAAAACAGAAACAAAATCTGAAACCTTTACACTTGTTGAAGATGATATCCCGGATTCATTCGAAAATACCGGTAAAAAAAGATTAATAGTTGATAATAATCAAAAACGGGAAATACATATCGTAAAAGAAGATGAAACGATCTATGTAATTGCAAAACAATATGACTTGTCCGTTGCAAAATTGAGGGAATTGAACAATCTTGAAGTTAATGAAGTAATTATTCCTTATCAAAGGTTGTACATCAACTAAAAATATTAGAACAAATATTGTGAAAGGGCTCAAATGTATTTTGAGCCCTTTTTGTTTTTATAAATGTTTATATTTGTCGCTTTAATATTTACCATAAAAATTCAATGGCCATAATATTATTTTTTTCAGTTTCTATCATTTTCTCCTTTTTATGTTCTATTTGGGAAGCGGTGCTTTTAAGTATTTCCCCCGCTCAGGTTGAGATAAAATATCAGGAAGGTGCAACAATGGGCTTACGGTTGAAAAAGTTTAAAAACAATATTGACCGGCCCTTAGCAGCAATTCTTACTTTAAATACAATAGCACATACTGTTGGGGCTATTGGCGTGGGTCATCAGGCTGCGATTATCTTTGGAAATACAATATGGGCGACTGTGGTAACACCAGCTGCTATGACTTTAGCAATTTTGATCCTCTCTGAAATCATTCCAAAAACCCTTGGTGCCAATTATTGGAAAGAATTGATGCCGTTTACAGTTGCTTCGTTGCACTTTATTATTATCCTACTCTATCCTCTGGTTTGGTTTAGTCAACATATTACAAGATGGTTGAAGAAGGATAAAAGTAAAAGTATATTTAGTAGGGCTGACTTTTCTGCAATTACTGAAATTGGTGCAAAATCAGGGATATTCAAACACGGAGAAAGTCGAATTATCAGAAATTTACTCAGTTTTAACTCAATCCTTGCAAAAGATATCATGACTCCAAGAATTGTTGTTAAAGCTGCTCCGGAGGATCAAACAATCAAAGAATTTTTTGAAGAAAATAAAAAACTAAGATTTTCTAGAATTCCTATTTATACAGAAACAAAAGATGACATTTCCGGTTTCTTTTTGAAAGATGATCTGCTCACTAATATTATTGATGGTAAAGGCGATGCTAAACTAAAAGATATAGTCCGTGAAATCCACATCGTCAATGAACAGCTCCCAATCCCAAGTTTATTTAACCATTTGATGGAAAATCGTGAGCATATAGCACTTGTAGTTGATGAATTTGGAGGAATGGCCGGTATTGTAACCATGGAAGATGTAATTGAAACACTATTGGGAATGGAAATCATGGATGAATTTGACAATATTGAAAACATGCAAATTCTGGCAAGAAAGAATTGGGAAAAAAGAGCTCGTGACCTCGGTATAATTGATTTGGATAAAAAGGAATAATCCTTTAAACAGGTCTTGTGTTTAATTTTCGATATCAGCACTAATATTTAATAATAAATGACTTTCCTGCTTTCTGCTAAAAACCGCCCTCAAATCATCTCTAAATTAAAAAAAGAAACTTTTGACCTGGTTATAATTGGAGGAGGTATAACCGGCGCCGGAATTGCTCTGGATGCTGCATCAAGAGGGATGAAAGTTGCCTTGGTCGAGAAAAATGATTTTGCTTCCGGAACCAGCAGTCGTTCAACCAAATTGGTCCATGGAGGACTTCGTTATCTAAAGCAGTTTGAAATCGCCCTGGTTAGAGAAGTTGGTAGGGAAAGAGCTATCGTTCACAAACTGGCACCGCATTTAGTCACTTCTGAAAAAATGCTGCTACCCATCACGAAGGACGGCACCTTTGGAAAATTTTCCACCTCGATTGGATTGATAGTGTATGATGTGTTAGCAGGAGTTGAAAGAGTAGATCAGAGAAAGATGCTTTCCAGGGAAGAAACTTTGCAAATCGAACCTCTTTTAGATTATCAAACGGTTGAGGGAAGTGGCCTTTATGCTGAATACCGAACAGATGATGCACGTCTTACGATTGAAACGATTAAGACCGCAGCTGGTTTTGGAGCAATCTGTCTCAATTACATGAAAGCAGAAGAATTTGAATATAATGAAAAAGGAATAGTTTCAGGAATCGAATGCCAGGACGTTATTTCAAATGATCGGTTTTCTATCCATTCAAAAATAGTGGTTAGTGCCACCGGACCATGGGTTGATACCTTACGAAAGATTAATAATTCCATGGATAAAAAGCATTTATTTCTTTCAAAAGGAGTGCACATTGTAGTATCACATGATCGTTTTCCATTAAATCATTCAGTCTATTTTGATGTAGCTGATGGTCGGATGATATTTGCAATACCCAGAGGAAAAATAACTTATATTGGTACAACGGATACGCCCTACAATGGCAATTTAAATCATGTTTTGACAAATAAAGAAGACGTAGATTATTTGATTGACGCGACCAATAATGCTTTTCCAACTTTAGATTTAAAAAACAATGATGTCATTTCAAGTTGGGCAGGGTTGCGCCCTTTAATATTCGAAGAAGGAAAATCTGCTTCGGAAATTTCACGAAAAGATGAAATATTCGAATCCCCTAATGGCCTTCTCTCAATCGCTGGTGGAAAGTTAACCGGCTACCGGAAAATGGCTGAAAAGATTGTGAATCTGGTTTCTGAAAAGCTTAAAAAAGAATACCAATTGGATTTTAAAGGATGCTACACGGACGAGATTCATTTTACCGGTGGACCATTCAAGCTAGCTAAAGAAGTAAGTGATTACCGCATCCAAATTGAAAATAATATAAGCAATTTAGGGCTGGACAAATATTATGCTTCTTATCTTGTTGCCAATTATGGAAAACAAACGGAAATTATTCTTGAACATTTCTCTGCGATTGATGAAAAGGATCCTGAGATAAGGCTTAGTCTTGCTGAATTGTGGTTTGGCGTACATTATGAACTGATCTTTAACGCTTTAGATTTTTTTATGAGGCGAACCGGACGCCTTTATTTTGATATAGAGAGTATTGACAAATTAATTGATCCAGTTATTTCAGCTTTGAAAAAATACTTCAATTGGTCCGATTTAGAAGTACTGTCTGAAAAAAAAGCTTTGAAAAAGGAGATTTACGAAGCATCTAATTTTGAATATTCAAAGAATATTGAAAATGAATAAATTGAAAAAAAACAAAAAGAAAAAAAAGCCAAATTTAGTTGATGTTGAAAAGGCTGATCCTTCAGAAAAGTACGCTGATGTTTACCGAGATCATTTTCCCGATTATATCATTTCAGCCATTCGAAATGAATCAGCTATTTTTACTTTTCGATGTGAAAATAAAATCACCTTACGAATACAAGTTTTAACAGAAACGCTTATTAGATTTCGATATGCGATTCACGGAGATTTTCAACGTGATTTCTCCTATGCCATTGATAATAAATTTAGTTCCACCAAGCCGGAAACTCTATTTGAAGAAGATCCCGATCACTTTATAATAGCCACTTCTCAAGTGAATTGTTTCATTTCAAAAGTTGGAATGAAAGTGCAAATAAAAAATAAGAATGGAATAACAATTAGTGAAGATGACGAAGGATTTAGTGCGAGATCAACTATTTTAAAAGGTATTACGAATATTTCCATTTCTAAAAAAACCGGCAAAAAAGAATCCTTTTTTGGCTTAGGTGACAAGTCTTCTTCTTTAAACCTTCGAGGTCGAAAATTTCAAAACTGGAACACTGATTCATTTTTATACGATGACAAAACCGATCCCCTCTATCGTACGATTCCTTTTTATTATGGTTTGAAAGATGGGTTGGGTTATGGCATTTTTATGGATAACAGCTTCCGTAGCCATTTTGATTTTGATAAGAAAGGAAAAAAAGTTGTAACATTTTCAGCCTCCGGAGGAGAAATGAACTATTATTTTTTCTATGGCCCTGAGTTGCTTTCTGTAGCAAAACAATATACCCAGTTAACCGGAAAACCAGATCTCCCTCCTTTTTGGGCTTTGGGTTTTCATCAGTGTCGATTTAGTTATTATCCGGAAAGTAGGGTCAAGGAAGTGGCCAATGAATTCAGAAAACGGCAAATACCTTGCGATGCAATTTATCTGGATATTGATTACATGGATGGTTTCAGATGTTTTACCTGGAATGAATCCCTTTTTCCTAATCCGACAGAAATGATCAGAGAACTCCGGGAAAAAGGATTCAAAACTATAGTCATGATTGATCCGGGCTTGAAAGTGGATGACGAATATCCAATTTATAAAGAAGGAAAAAAAAGAGATTATTATTGTAAAAGACCAGATGGTGACCTGATGATTGGGCCCGTCTGGCCTTCGGATTGTGTGTTTCCCGATTTTACAAATCCTGTCGTTAGAAGTTGGTGGGGGCATCTTTATCGAACCTTATATTCAAAAAACAGGATAGCTGGCTTTTGGAATGACATGAATGAGCCAGCCGTTTTTAAAATAGAGAAAAAAACCTTTCCAGAAGATGTTCGGCATTACTATGAGGGGCAATCAGCGAGCCATGCAAAAATGCATAATATCTATGGGATGCAAATGTCAAGAGCGACTTTTGAAGGCTTGTTAAAACTGAAAGACCATAGAAGGCCTTTTGTCATTACAAGAGCGACGTATAGCGGTGGTCAACGTTACGCCTCGGTTTGGACAGGTGATAATACTTCAAATTGGAAGCATCTCAAAATTGCAAATATTCAGTGTCAGCGGCTAAGTATTTCAGGTTTTTCATTTGTTGGTTCTGATGTAGGGGGATTTGCAGAGCATCCTACCGGTGAATTATTTGTCAGATGGTTACAGCTTGGTATTTTTCATCCATTATACCGGGTTCATAGCATTGGAGAAAATACAGAAGGCGACGCCGAAGTTCATGATAAGGATAATAAAAAGAAGATCGAAAATACTTCGACCGACCAGGAACCCTGGTCTTTTGGAGATGAATATACTGAATTAGCAAAATATGCGATTGAGCTTCGTTATCAGTTGCTTCCATACATTTACACTACTTTTTGGCAGTATAGTAAAGATGGAGTCCCGATGATAAAATCAATGTCTTTTTATGATCAAGCCGATCCCGAGACTGTAAAAGCAGAGGGGGAATTCATTTTTGGCAATCAGCTTCTAATCAGTCCGGTTACGAAAAAAGGAAAATCTAAGCAGAAATTACACCTGCCCAAAGGTGTTTGGTATCATTACTGGACGGCTGAAGCATTTGAAGGCAATCAAAAAATAAAAGTCGATGCGCCATTGTCTCAAATTCCAATATTCATCAAAGCAGGAAGTGTTGTTCCTCACTACCCCATCCGGCAATCTACCGATGAAAAGCCTGTCGATGAGTTGACTTTGCATGCTTATTATAAAAATGGTGCGGCAACCAGCCAATTGTATGAAGATGCCGGAGACGGATTTGAGTATCAAAAAGACGAATACAGCTTGAAAGATTTTGAATTTATTGGTTCTGATCAGGAAATTATTTTAAATCAGCAAAAGAAGGGGCAATGGGTAGACACTTATCATGCTTGTAATATTTTATTTTACGGATTACCTTTTCATCCTGAGAGCTGTTTGATTGATGGAGAAAAGATGGATCACAAAACCATTGAGATTGGTGGAAACAAGGTTTATATTTTGACAGTTGAGCATACTTTTAAACAAGTAATTTTAAAACCATAATTTATGAACTTCAGGCTTACTCTTTCGACTTTTTTTTCGATTTTTATGGTGCCTTTATTCGCCCAGATAACTGAAATGAGTGCCTATGCCTGAGCGGGTCACCAATAATTCAGTTGTTGAAGGTTTTGTCAATGGGGTTCCCTACGTCTATTCGTTCGCAGGACTGGATTCAACGAAAACGTACAACGGAATTCATTTGAGATCTTTTCGGTATAATACGCAAACTGATATTTGGGAATCAATACCTTCGCTACCTGATACGCTTGGAAAAATTGCCACTTCAGCCAGTCGAATTGGTGATATCATTTATATTATTGGTGGTTATCATGTTTTTAGCAATGGAAATGAAATCTCTTCAAATAAAGTACATCGATTTGATACACAAAGCAATACCTTTCTAACGGATGGCGCTCCGATCCCCGTACCAATTGACGATCAGGTTCAAGCTGTTTGGAATGATAGCCTGATTTATGTGGTTACCGGATGGAGCAATACCCAAAACGTGACCAATGTCCAAATTTATAATCCTTCAACAGATCAATGGACGCAAGGAACGCCTATTCCTAATGAAGACAGTTATCCTTCTTTTGGGGCAGCAGGATTGATTTTCAATGATACTATTTATTATTTTGGAGGAGCGAGGAATGATGATTTTGCAATACAGCGGCATATGAGAAAAGGAATCATCAATCCTAATGACCCAACAGATATCAGTTGGTCTGCTTTCATTTTGGATTGGGGAATAAAAGCCTATCGGCCTGCAGCTTTAATTCAACATCAGGATCACCTCTTTTGGATCGGTGGTGCTGATAATACTTATAATTATAATGGTATCGCTTACAACAACGGACAAGGAGTTGAGCCGAATAACAGACTTTTATATTTACACCCTTCAAATAATTCGTTCCAGATTCAAGAATTTGCCGCTATTCCAATGGATCTGCGAGGAGTTGCACAGGTCAGCGATTCTATTCAATATCTGGCTGGAGGTATGGAAAGCGGACAATCGGTTTCAAATAAAACTTTAAAAATTGAAGGTTTTAATTTGCTTTTAAATACTTCGGATAAGAGAAACGCCAGAAGGAAAAATAACAGTTATTTCCAAATCCTGTAAATCAAAAGTTGTTTATCAATATCGAGGAAATACAAACTTGCAATGATTTAATTTTGAAGATTTATGATTTGAAGGGAATTGAATTGAAAGAAGTTCGATTACAAGATTGTGTTGCAGAAGTTGATATTTCCCGATTTCCCGCAGGAACCTACCAATTGTCCTTTATATCGGAAGGAAAGGTAATTTCAAAACAGTTTGTAAAGAATTAATCCTCGGAGCCTGTCTTGGTCCAATATAGCTTATCAATTTTTTCCTGGAGATATTGTTCAAATCGCTGAAGTGCCAATGGAGAATTGAAAGAATCAATGATTTGTCGCTCCTTTTTTCCATTTTTTAGAAATATAATCGTTTTTGGTAAGTCTGCTATTTCAGATCCATCTGTAGGATACTTTTTACTTAAATTAAAGAAATCAATCTTTTCAGCCTCTTGAAAAACAGTATAAATAAAACTATCATTTACCATAGTTTCATAATAACCCATTTTTTCAACGTTCATTTTTCCTTGGTAAATCATTTTTCCATTAGAGAGCAATTGGATGGAGAAAGCAGGGCATTTACCAAAGCAGGGCGTTTTTCTAAATACTAAAATGGTATCAAAAGTTTCTTCATTATCGAGCTCTTCCGTCACCATTTCATCAACTATCGTATCTGAAACTATTTCAACAATTATTGGTTCATCTTTTAATTCTTCAACTTCCACGGTAATAATATCCTCTCTTTGTGTTTTTTTAAGAGATTTAGAATTACAGGAAATAAAAAGTAAAATTGATATGCTTAAGAATGCGGTTTTCATGGAAGTAAGTTAAAAAAATCCCCGACAAGAGGTCAAGGGATTTTTCAATAAAACTATCTTTATTCGTTTATTTTTTCTTTTTTCCTTTATTCGCTCCTTTTTCAGCTTGTTGTTTTTGAGCATCTCTCATTGCGGTTTCCAGCCGCTGAGAAAAACCTCCTTTCTTCTTCGGTTTCTGTTTATAAGCTTCCAATTCCCTTTTAATTTTCTCTTGATCAATGATGAAATTTTTGGTGATAATTGTTTGACCAATATTAAAAATATTACTGAAAAACAGGTAACAAGTCAATCCTGATGCGTAGCTATTAAAAAATCCAAGAAACATGATCGGCATAAAATATTGCATATACTTCATCATCGGATTGGCCGACATGTCCATGTGCTTAGAATTGTAAAAAGTATAAATGACGGTTGTCAAAGCCCACAACACAGTGAACATACTGATGTGCGCTCCCATTCCTAATGGCAGCTCAAATGGCAGTTTCCAAAATACATCAAAAGAAGACAAATCTGTCGCCCAAAGAAAGCTTGCTTGCCGGAATTCTATTGATGCCGGAAAAAATCGATACAGAGCAAACCAAATAGGCATTTGAAGGGCGATCGGAAAACAACCACCTAATGGATTTACCCCAAACTCCCGATAGAGTTTCATGGATTCCATTTGTTGTTTTTGCTGATCGTCCGGATGTTTTTCTTTCGTTTTGGCCAGTTGAGGCTTCAATGCGCCCATCTTTGACTGAGAGTGCAGCATTTTATAGGTCAAAGGATAAAGCATCAATTTTACGAGTAATGTCAAAACCAGGATTACGATACCTTTGCTGCCAATAAATCTGGAAAGAAAATCAAATATAGGGCGAATGATGTGTCGATTTACAGTTCCAAAAACGCTTGTTCCATATGGAATAATTTCTTCCAAGTCTATGTTATAAGCAAGTAATTCTTCGTATTTGTTTGGACCTATATAAAATTTCATTGAAGTACTATTTCCGCTATCACCTCCAATCGGAACTGCAAAATTAGTAACCATTTTTTTTAATTCCGGAGCGTCATCCGGCAAATCTTCAATTTCCATTTGAGCGGATTGAAAGTAGCTGTTTGAAATCAACGATGAATTAAAAAACTGGTTTACATTGGAAACCCATTTTATTTTTTCACCACCGGCATCTTCGTTGTCGTCTCCTGTACAAGAACAATGTTCGGTATCATCATCCAAAATTTTGTAATAAGTGCTGGAAACTGGCTTCTCATATCGAACACTTCGCTCAATTTTATCCAGCCAGTTAACCCATTTTAATTTTATTGCTTCGCCACTCGTATTTACATAATTGTCCAAACCGACTAGCTTAACCTCATAATCGATATTATAATTATCTGGTGATATCGTATACTTTTGCTCAAAATACCTGCTTTCTCCTGCATCGGCACGAAAAACAATCGAATTAGAAGACTTATTGGCTTTAAAAAATAACTCTCCGGTATTCACTGTACCTCTTTGGGCATCTGAAACAGGTAAAATATATTCAAAGCGATTTTTCTCGTTTTCCATCAAATGAAGCGGAACCTTGTATTCGTCTTTAGCACTATCCAGTAAAATCTTTTTGTAATTTTTTAAAACAACCTCTTTAATCCTACCTCCTTTATTCGTGAAATAGACGGTGAAAACTTCGTTTTCAATAGAATCTATTTTTTCACTACCATAACCACTTGGCGCGAAGACCCCTAAAAGATTGCCTAATTTTTCAATTTTCACTGAATCACTCTCCACAGGTTTTTCAACTTCCTTTTCCTTCAATTCGGCTTCCTTTTTTACCATCGCAATGTTGGCATTCACTATTGAATCGGTAACCCTTTGAATAGAATCTTGTTGATGCTGCACTATCAAATCAGCCTCAGAAGGTGCATTGAATTGGGTCCATAAAAACAGGAGCGCAAAAATCAACAACAATCCTATGATATTATTTTTATCCATTGTAATTTTTTAGTATGTTTAATTTGACTATTTATCAGTTTTTACATACGTTTGAAAAAAATCTCCGCAAAGGTACAATTTTAGTTTATTTATAATTAAGAACTATGGATCATAATTCGCTTAATATAGACCAACATACGCTGGAAGCATATTTAAAGACAACTTATACCACTGAAAATCCTGAATTGACCATTAAAATAGGAGAAGTGAATAGAGCACTTGATGTATTTCTTTTTGATAATAATTCATTTTCCTGGGCTTTTATAAGTGCATCCAATCCTTATTCAACCATTCTTTCAGATGATGAAAATGAAATGAGACATTTAGATCTTATTAGGAGAATAAAATCAATGAATATGCGCTCTTGTGAAGGACTAGGAATCCCTTCCGACGAAAAATGGAAAGCGGAGAAGAGTCTTTTGATTTTAGATATTGGGAAAAAAGAAGCGATTGAAATAGGTAAAGAATATCATCAAAACGCGATCGTATTTGGAAGGTTAAATCAAGCTCCGGAGCTTGTGTTTTGCAAATAGAGTTCGCAGTTATAATCAGTGAATCCTAAAAATCTGTAAATATTTCGGGAGGCATTTCTTCTAAAACTTGAATATCATTAAGATAATATTCCTCTCCCCGATCGTTTGAAAGTAAGATTTTTCCATACTTCTTGTAATTTTTCCAAACATTGGTGAACCGTGGTTTTGCATCGTTTAGATTTTTATAAAATGCCCATTCAACTACCAAATTTGTTTTAGGATCTATAAAAATTTCATATTTATTTTCCGGTGTATCACCCACCGAATTGAATGTAAGCTGCAAGATATCAGCCTCTTGACCTTTCGATGTGGTATCCCGCCTCAAATACTTTAAATTAACTCCCGGATCTTTAAGCTTAAACGGCATCACCATCCAATAAGAGTCATTGATCCACATACTTTTCCCAAGAGCAAGGTATTTGTTTAAAGAGTCCCGGTGAGTGATTTCTACTCCATTCCTCATCACCTTTCCGGTTAAATCATTTATGTTTACTAAAACGATATATTTATCCCTCTCAGACACAATACGAACATTTCCGGTCCATTTATCCCAGGTCAACTTTCGAGATCCGAAAAAATCCCAGATAATAAACTGTGTATCGTCCCAGTTTTTTTGTCCGCCCATGGCTTCCATCACTTTATCGGCAATTTCAATGGCTTTCTGATCGGAATTAGATTTGCCAAATTCTTTCTGAACCAAGTTTTCAGAAGGTTTTTCATTTGAACAGGAAAGTATTGTCAGGAAAGTAAGTATAGATAAATACACAGCTCCATTCTTTAAATACATCGCTTAATTTATTTATATTTGAAAAACAGGAAATTGAATTCTTTCAGTAAAAGTAATTTAATAAGCGATAAAATAATATTACAATGACTCGATTAAACCAATGTTTATTTTTTATTCTTTTTTCTTTCTTTATAAGTTGTAATACTCCTTCTTCCAAAAACAGTAGTACGAATAATTCAACAACAACTAATTCTGTAAATACACAAACTCCAACACCTCAGCCCTCAAACAAAACAGTAAATAATACTAACCCTATCCCTGATCCACCAGAGCCAGAAGAAGCAAAGATCCAGATTCGAAAAAACATCTATTCCTGGGCTACCAAGGGTCCGGAAATGACCGCTTACAAAAAAGGGGTTGCAGAGATGAAAGCTCGCCCTGCAAGCGATCCAACCAGTTGGGCTTACCAGGCCGCTATTCATGGCTCGATCAAGACTCCTGAAGAAACTGCCTGGAACCAATGTCAGCATCAGAGTTTCTTTTTTCTTTCCTGGCATCGGATGTATTTACATTATATGGAAAGGATCTTACGGGCAGCTTCTGGAGATCCTGAATTCACGCTCCCATATTGGAATTACAGCAATCCTGATGAAAGAGCCATTCCAGAAGCATTTCGAGTGCCTGCAAATAGCAGCAATCCGCTTTACGTCAGTGATCGTAATCCCGGAGTAAATGACGGATTTGAAGTTCCAGCATCTGCGACGGAATATGAAGCAGCACTTGAATATGACAATTTTTATAGCCCGGAAGGATCTCCGCTTAGTTTTGGCGGTCAGGAAGTGGGTGATTTTACTCATTTTGGAAGCACAAATGGAAGGATAGAGCAAGAGCCTCATAATGTAATTCACACCGTTATTGGTGGCTGGATGAATGACCCTAACTTTGCGGCTCAAGACCCTGTTTTTTGGTTACATCATGCCAATATCGACAGACTTTGGAATAAATGGTTGAACGAAAACCCAGCACATAAAAATCCTATTGATAATGAAAAATGGATGAATCAGGAATTTGATTTCTTCGATGAAACCGGAACTTTAGTTAAAATGAGCGGAAAAGACGTTGTCGATTCTGCAAGCCAATTGGGTTATAAATATGACGATGAAGGTGAGGATATGCTGGCTTCAATCAATGAAAATACCAATGTTTTATCACAACCTCTTTCTCCTTCAAATGTTGATACTATACCTATGAAAAAGAAAATCGTATTGGATAAAACTGTCAATTTGAAGGTGGAATCAGAGTCAACTACCCTTCCTGTAAAACTGAATAACAAGTCAAAAGTTGCTTTTTCCAGTATAGGGCCTGGCGCAGCAAAGGAAAAACGAATGGTGCTCAATCTGGAAAAAATCACCTATGAAAAAATTCCGACCGGTTTTTATGAAGTTTATTTGAATCTTCCAAAAGATATCAAAAATCCGGATTACAAAAGTGATTATTATGTCGGCAATATTGGTTTCTTTGGAAAAACGGATGACTCCAATCATGGGCATCATAGCGATGGGAAAAATATAAATTTTGAAATAACTAAACTTATCGGAAAGCAAATGAAAGCGGGTATTTGGGATTTTAATAATCTCAATCTTACCTTTTTCTTACGAGGAATGGTCGCGCCAGATGGTACCAGCAAGACCTATTTAGAAAAAATAAAACCTCAGGGAAATATTAGAATAGGAAAAATTACGCTCGAAAGTTATGAATGAAGCAAGTTCTGATTTATGGATTTGAGGGTATACAGGTTGGCTTTTTTTATCGGTAACAAAAAAATTAGATTTCAAAATTACTATTTACTAATTACCAATAATCCAAATCACCTCATAACTTTTTAACACCATAACCACATAACTATTTTCCAAATCATTATATTTGCGATTCAAAAATTTGAAAAGATATGTTTGATAGTTTAAATGATAAATTAGAAGGTGCTTTTAAAACGCTGAAAGGTCAGGGGAAATTGACCGAAATAAATGTTGCTCAATCTATTAAGGAGATTAGAAGAGCATTGGTGGCGGCTGACGTGAATTATAAAATAGCAAAAGAGTTTACAGATAAAATAAAAGAGGAAGCGCTTGGCACCAAAAACGTTTTGTCAGCAGTAAGGCCTGGCGAATTGATGGTGAAGATTGTTTTGGAGGAGTTGATTGAATTAATGGGTGGGCAATCTGTTGGAATTAACGTTGCAGGAAACCCCGGTGTGGTTTTGGTTGCAGGTCTGCAAGGTTCCGGTAAAACGACTTTTTCTGCAAAGTTGGCCTTCCATCTAAAAGGAAAACGAAAAAAGAAACCTTTGTTGGTGGCTTGTGATGTTTACCGTCCTGCTGCCATTAATCAATTAACAGTTCTTGGAGAGCAGATCAACGTTCCGGTCTATAAAGAACCTGAAAATAAAAATCCCGTAGAAATCGCTCTCAATGCGATCAAACACGCAAAGGTTCATGGTTTTGATGTGGTTATTGTGGATACTGCCGGACGTTTGTCTATCGACGAAGCTATGATGCAGGAAATCACCAATATCAAAGAAGCGGTTCAGCCTACTGAAACTCTTTTTGTTGTTGATTCAATGACTGGTCAGGATGCGGTCGATACCGCTAAAAACTTTAATGACCGACTAAATTATGACGGTGTGGTACTTACCAAATTGGATGGTGATACACGCGGTGGTGCTGCGCTTACTGTTAAGTACACAGTTGGTAAACCGATCAAATTTGTGAGTACCGGCGAGACGATGGAAACACTCGATGTCTTTCATCCGGATCGTATGGCGCAGCGTATTTTGGGCATGGGTGATATCACTTCCTTTGTCGAAAAAGCCCAGGAACAGTTTGATGAAAAAGAATCAAAACGGATAGAGCGAAAGATCAAGAAAAATAAATTTGATTTCAATGATTTTGTAGGTCAGCTCAACCAAATTCGAAAAATGGGAGATATCAAAAGCTTGATGAATATGATCCCTGGCATGAGCAAAATGACAAAAAATCTAGATATTGACGACAGTGCTTTTAATAAAGTTGAGGCGATTATTCAATCAATGACTCCCCATGAGCGCGGCAATCCTGAAGTTTTAAACATGAGCCGAAAGCGCCGTATTGCAATAGGGTGCGGGCATAGTATCCATGAGATCAATCAATTTATCAAACAATTCGATCAGATGCGAAAAATGATGCACAAGATGAGTACCGGTAAAGGAATGGGCAATATGATGGGCGGAATGCCAGGTATGGGTAAAAGATAATTGACTTTTTAAAATATAATCAAATAAGAAGAGCTTATTCAAACATGAATAAGCTCTTCTTATTTGTAGTCGTCGATTGTTATTTGGATTTGCAATCAATATGATTTATCAGATTCACTGCAAAGACCAGCTTCCAATCCAATGGTGACAAGTCAATTTCAAGATCTATTAAGACAATGGTGGAATACGAAGTACTTGTCCCGGATAGATTTTGTCTGGATGTTCCAGCATCGGTCTGTTAGCTTCGAAAATAACATTGTATTTCATCGCATCACCATACTGAGCTTTAGAAATTTTGGAAAGAGTATCTCCACTTTTCACCGTATAAAAAACGGCTTCAGGTTCCGGATTGGTTACGGTGATATTATCTTCAACTACACACACACCGTCTACGTTTCCTAAAGCGAGAATGATTTTTTCGCGATCAGCATTGGTTGCTGTGTTTCCGTTAACGGTAATCGATTGACCAAGTTCTATTTTCAAACCGCTGATTGGAATCCCTAATCGGCTAACTTCGCTTGCTAGAGCTTGCTCCCTTGTTTGTTCAACTTTTGTTTCCTCGGCAGGTGCTGACTTTTTAAAAAGTTTTGAACCTGCATTTTTTAAAAAAGAAAATAATCCCATTTTATATTGTTTTGGTTGTAAAATAAATAATGTAAATACGTAGTGTAAATAAAACTTGAAAAAAGGTGTTAATCCTCTTCAAGCAACTGCTTTAATTCGTTTAATTTTATCATGCACTCGATAGGAGTCAATGAATTGATTTCCAGGTCCAATATTGCCTTTTTTAGCTTCCCTGCAACAGGATCAACTGTTTCGAAGATACTAAGCTGCAGCGTTTCTGTTGGCAGATTACTTAGCGTGTCCTTTATTTTATCTTTTGACTTAGAAGCATCACTGCCTTCAATTGATTTTAGCTCCAACTGGCTCAAAATATGGGTAGCTCTTTCCAAGATACTTTGCGGCATTCCTGCCATTTTAGCAACATAAATTCCAAAGCTATGGTTACTTCCTCCAGGTACCAGTTTATGCAAAAAAATCACTTTTTGACCGACTTGCTTCGTCGAAATATTGAAGTTTTTAATTCTGGAAAATTTATTTGCCAGTTCGTTGAGTTCATGGTAATGTGTTGCGAAAAGGGTTTTTGGCCGGGCATTTCCATTATTATGCAAATATTCCGCAATAGACCAGGCAATAGAAACCCCATCAAAAGTACTGGTACCACGTCCGATTTCATCCAGCAATATTAGACTGCGATCAGAAATATTGTTCATAATACTTGCCGTTTCATTCATTTCTACCATAAAAGTAGATTCCCCGGACGAAATATTGTCACTCGCTCCTACCCTCGTAAAAACCTTATCAATAACACCGATATTAGCGGATTTAGCAGGTACAAATGATCCCATTTGCGCCATAAGACAAATTAACGCTGTTTGCCTTAAAACCGCTGATTTACCAGACATATTGGGTCCGGTTATCATCAAAATCTGTTGCTCTTCATTATCGAGGTATACATCATTTGGAACATAAGATTCTCCTAAATCCAAATGTTGTTCAATGACGGGATGACGGCCTTCTTTTATATCGATGACAAAACTTTCATTGATTTTTGGTTTACAATATTGGTTTTTAACGGCAACTCTGGCAAACGATTGCAAACAATCAATACGTGCAATAAGGTTTGCATTATGTTGTACCGGCTCGATATAATCTGCTATCGATGCAATTAGGCTATCAAATAATTTTTCTTCTAAAGCAAGGATCTTCTCTTCAGCACCGAGTATTTTGGTTTCCAGTTTTTTTAACTCCTCCGTGATGTATCGTTCTGAACCAGTCAGTGTTTGTTTCCGTGTCCAATCATCAGGAATCAATCCTTGATTTTTATATTTATTAGTAACTTCCAGGAAATAGCCAAAAACATTATTAAAGCCAATTTTCAAATTGGTTATCCCTGTCTTTTTGGCTTCTGTCTGTTGAATATCTAAAAGTAGGCCTTTACTATTGTTGACGATGTTTCTAAGGTCATCCAATTCCTCTGAAAAACCATCTGCGATCACACCGCCTTTTGCAAGATTTACAGGTGGATCTTCTTTTATTTCTTTTCCAATTTGATCGCGAATCACTTTGCAAGGATTGAAACCATCCGCAATTTTTTGAAGGCTCATGTTGTCACATGCGCTTAATAATTCTTTTATAGGTTCAATGGCTTCCAGTGCTCTTTTTAATTGAACTACTTCTCTTGGATTTATTTTGTTTAGAGGAACTTTTGAGATCAGTCTTTCGAGATCTCCAATTTTTCGAATAGATTTTTCGATTTCCAAATTTACCTCAATCTCCTTTATAAAATATTCGACCATTTTATGTCGGGATTCAATCGTTTCAATGTCTTTTAAAGGGAGCACAACCCACTTTTTCATTAAGCGCGCACCCATTGGGGAAATGGTTTTATCCAAAATATTAATTAGTGGAAATCCTGTATCCTGCTGGCTGTAAATCAATTCGAGGTTTCGAATGGTAAAACGGTCCAGCCACACATAATTATCAGGCTCAATTCTACTGATTTTATTGATGTGCTTTAGATTATTATTTTCGGTTGTCGCCAAATAATGGAGAATAGAACCAGCTGCAATTTGTGCCAAATCTAGTTCTTGTACACCAAATCCTTTTAAGTTTTGTACCTGAAATTGTTCGACTAATTTTTCATTGGTATAGTCTGTTGTAAAAATCCACTCATCAAGTGGGTAAGTGTAAAATTTATCGCCAAATTGTCGGATATATTCTTTACCCTTACTTTTCGAAAACAAAATTTCAGAGGGATTGAAACTTTGCAATAATTTATCAATATAAGCTGAGTTTCCTTCACTCACTACAAATTCACCTGTGGACAAATCCAAAAACGCAATGCCCAGCCAATCCTTTTTCCCAAATGCTAAAGCCGCCAAAAAATTGTTGGTTTTATGATCAAGCAATTTATCACTAGTTGCAATTCCCGGAGTGATGACTTCTGTAACACCGCGTTTTACAATTTTCTTTTCTTTTGAAGGTTTTTCCAACTGATCACAAATCGCAACGCGATAGCCCGCCCTAACTAGTCGAGGTAAATACAAATCCATTGAATGATGAGGAAAACCGGCTAATTCAACATCTGTACCACCGTTATTTCGTTTGGTGAGAATAATTCCTAAAACCTGAGAAGCAGTTATCGCATCAGCTCCGAATGTTTCATAAAAGTCTCCAACCCGAAAGAGCAAAATGGCGTCAGGATATTTTGATTTTACCCGCAGATATTGCTGCATCAGTGGTGTGGTCTTTCCAGATGATTTCTTGGCTGTATCTTTTTTACTCAAAATTTTTCCCGTTTTTCAATTTGGACAAATATAATGAATGAAATACAATTTTAGTTAAATATCAATCATAAGTGGCGAGGAAAAAAAGGAGAGAAAATAATTTTGAAAGATATTTTTCCAGACCTAAAATTATTGACTGGATTTCCAATCACAATAAGAAAGTCCTCCAGATTGATTTTGATTGACAAAAATCATAGATAAGTGATAACAATTTCACTAACTTTTAGAGCACAATTTATTATATTTACAAGAGGCCAATTTGTTTAAAAATATTAAATATCCAATCTAAAAACATCATTATGATACCACAATTTGACAAGTTGAATCTAGTTGAAAAAGAACTTATGTACAATGCTATTCCATTAATTACAATACTGATTGCATGTGCTGATGGTGAGTTGACACACCGAGAACGAACGTGGTCAGAAAAGATCACGCGTATAAGAAGTTATTCGTATCATGAATCATTACGGGAATTTTACTTAAATGTTGGGAAAGACTATCAGGAAAAGCTGGATTATTATCTCGAAAAATTACCACTAAATATAGACAAAAGGACAGTTATAATTTCCAATAAACTATCTAAACTTAATGCCATCTTACCAAAGTTAGAAGAAGTTTTTGCATGGCGATATTACAAGAGTTTATTGAGTTTTGCAAAGCATGTAGCCAGATCAACCGGAGGTTTTATGGGATGGTCAGCGATTAATGAGGCAGAAAGAAAATTGCTTGGTTTGGATATGATTAATCCGATTGAACTTAGTGCAAAAACAGAAGAAGAATCAATCTAAATATTAATTTAATCAAATTGTTATATTTGTGGCAATTTTTAAATTGACATTAAAAAATATACAAATAGAATAATTGAATATGATACCACAATTTGAAGCGCTTAATCAGGATGAAAAAGAACTTATGTTTGATGCTATTCCTCTTATAACGTTACTAATTGCTTATGCAGACGGAGAAATGGACGACGAGGAACGTACTTGGTCTGAAAAAATAACGCATATTAGAGCTTATTCCAACCACGAATCCCTGATGGAATATTATGAAAAGGTTGGTGACCATTATCAGGAAAAGTTGGGCCATATGTTGGAAACTTTGCCAGAGGATAATGACCAGCGATTGGCTGAGGTTGGAAAGCGATTAACTGGATTGAATTCCATTTTACCAAAACTCGATCAGGTTTTTGCATGGCGATATTATACTAGTTTGCTGAGCTTTGCCAAGCATGTTGCTAAAGCATCTGGTGGCTTTTTAGGCTGGTCTTCTATTAGTGCCGAAGAAGAAAAGTTAATTGGTTTGGATATGATCAATCCGGTAATAATAGAGGAAGAACCTGAGGATTAAATTAAAAAAAAAGTTCTTTTAATACCCTTTCGGGCAGTTCCAATGAATAACTGCTGGAAAGGGTATTTTCTTTTTATGACCAGAACTTTAAGATTCGTCGTTAAAACTATATAATTTTTAGATTCCGGGTTTTATCTTTAAGCATTTCTTGGATGTCTTGATGGCATTTTTATTCTCACTTTGAAAAATATCAATTCTTATGTCGAAATTTTTTACACCCGTTTTTTTTGTTGTGTTGAGTTGTTTCATTCTTCCATTCCAGGTTTTTGCCCAACCGGTTGGTTGTATGCAAACTAATCAAAAAATTAAATTAGAGCCATTGACTCCGGCTGAAAAGGCAATGATTGTGGCTTCCAACGAAAGGAGCGATACGATTGATATTCTCAATTATAATATCACGCTTGAAGTGATAAATTTTTCACAAGGAATTATAAATGGCAACTGTAAAGTCACCTTTAGTCCAAAAATGGACAATATTAATTATTTGGCTTTAGATCTATTGGATTTAACGGTTGATTCTGTTCATTTTAATGGACAACCAGTGAGTTATGTGCATGACGGTCTACTCCTAGAAATATTTTATCCAAGTCCGTTGAATACTACGGATACTGCCGATGTTACAGTTTTTTATAATGGCCCGCCAACCAGAGACCCTTCCTGGGGTGGTTTTGATTTTAATAATGGTTATGCTTACAACCTTGGCATAGGTTTAACCTCTAATCCATACAATTTTGGCAGAAGCTGGTTTCCTTGTTTTGATAACTTTGTAGAGCGTTCTACTTACGACTTTAATATTTTATCATCTGCAGGACGAAAAGCATACTGTGTAGGCACCTTCCTTGAAGAAGTTCCGGTTTCCGGAGACACCATTATGCGGAGATACCGGTTAGACCAGCCTATTCCCACTTACCTTGCTGGTGTTGCTGTGTCTAATTATTCGCAGGTTGACATCAATCATGAAGGTTTTTATGGAGATATTCATTTTCAATTAGTAGCAAAAACAAACGATACTTTAAATATGGTGACCACTTTTGCTTCTCTTGGAGAAGCGGTTGATGCCATTGAATATTGGTATGGTCCATATGTCTGGGACAGAGTAGGTTATGTAACAACTGTTCAAGGGGCCATGGAGCACCCTGGTAATATTGCTTATCCAGAAAGTGTGGGCCTTGATGGCGATGATTTTGCCCATAAAAGGTTGATGTCTCACGAACTTGTACATTGCTGGTTTGGTGATGTTGTTACGCTTTCCAGTCCGGCTGATATGTGGTTTAAAGAAGGAAACGCTGAATACGGTGCTCATTTATTTACAGAATATTTTCTGGGCCAGGATCAGTTTATCGATCAGGTCAAAGACAATTTTTTAGAAGAAGTACTAAAAAGAGCAAACTTTGATGATGATGGGTTTCAACCTTTATCAGGAATTCCTTATGAACACACCTACGGTACGCATACTTATTATAAGGGAGCATCTATGATCCATAATCTTAGGGGATATCTGGGGGACTCTTTATTTAGAGTTGGGCAACGCTCCGTCTTGGAAAATTTTGCATATGGTTCTGTAGATGCAGCACAATATCGCGACCAATTGACCACGGCTACAGGAGTAGATTTGACCTCATTTTTTGATGATTGGATTTATGCGCCTGGTTTTGCAGCTTATGAGATTGATTCTTTGGATGTTGAACAAAATGGCAGTGAATATGAAACGACAGTTTATATTCAGCAAAAATTGAGAGCTGCTCCTCACTTTCATACTAATACGCCTATCGAAATTACTTTTATGGATGATAATTGGAACCGGTATGTAGAATCTATTATGGTTAGCGATGAATTTACAACTGCACAGGTTACTTTGCCCTTCGAACCCACTGTTTATTTTCTTAATGAAGGAGAAAGACTTAATATAGCAATGATGGCGAACAATGTCCACGTAAATGCACCCATGAACAGATATTTGGGATATGCTGATATGCAGGTTACCATTTCATCCGTTGTTGATTCGGCTTTTTTAAGAGCAGAACATTATTGGGTAGCTCCTGATGAAATCGGAGATAATCCATTTAATGCAACTATTTCCAGCACACACTATTGGGAAATCGATGGTATTAATTTAGACGGGGTACAAGGAATCGCAAACATAAAATACTCAGGTATCACTCAACCTCATCTTGACATGGATTTGGCTGGAACGACAGAGGACAGTATCATTTTGGTATACCGGGAAGATGCGTATCATCCATGGGTGGAACATCCTGACTATTCTATTCTTAATATCAACCCTAACGATGGTACTGGTAATGTTGTTTTTACTGGTCTTAAAAAAGGGCAATATGCTTTTGCAAATGGAAGTTTGCCAATGGTTAGTACTACCAATATATTTGATTATCAGCAACTCAAATTGTATCCGAATCCTACTTCTGAAAAACTTTATATCGATGGAGAATTAGAAATAACTCGGGATTTGAAATATCGGATTTCAGACGTTTTAGGTAAACTGATCGCTTATGACAACCTGGATGATATGCGACAACAAATTGATGTGTCAAGATTAGAAAATGGAATCTATATTTTTCAGATAATTGCGGATGATGGCACTCCTATTGGAACCGAACAGTTTGAAATAATTCGATAGGCCAAATTTTTCCTAAATTGTATATTACAAAAAAGTGCTTTAATCTTCAGCTGAGGATTAAAGCACTTTTTTCGAAGTTATAGTTGCAAACCTTAACTGAAATTCTCAGATTCAATAAATTCTCCATTTTTTATTACGGTTCTTTTTTGATCAAAAGACATTTAGCAAATGTTAAATGACCCTAATGATTCGATAATTTTGGAATTTACTATATTAGATTAATCTTTCAAAAGAGAATAATTGCAACTTCAAAAACCATTTATCATGAAAAATAGTCTAACCTTCTTTCTTGCAATATTTTTAACTTTTTCTTCTGTTGCGCAATCTGACTCGAACAATCACCAGGTAATTATCCTTGGAAATATTGCT
Source organism: uncultured Saprospiraceae bacterium (assembly GCA_963793295.1). Lineage (GTDB taxonomy): Bacteria > Bacteroidota > Bacteroidia > Chitinophagales > Saprospiraceae > JAHDHW01. Next base: position 29,038 of record CAWBZX010000039.1, read on the forward strand.
GATGTTACAGAGCATGATGATTTTTTAAATAAACTTGAAGCAAGATTAACGACGTTTAACTATCCTTTTTCTGTATTGCTAAATGGAGATATTGTTGATAAAAATGTTAGTGAAGAAGCAGACCATCTTTTGTTGGTAAAAAAAATAATGGACCTGATTCAACAATATTCTTTAGGTAATCTGATCATCCTCCCAGGTGATCGGGACTGGAAAAATAGCGGAAAAGGTGGTTTTAAAAATGCTTTGTCTATTGAATCAGAAATCAAATCTTATAAAAAGGAGAAAGAACTTAAAAGAATCAATTGGATAATTCCGGATGGATGTCCCGGCCCTTTTATTATCGAAGTAGATGAAAGTTTAGTTTTTATTGCAGTAAATACGCAATGGTGGAACCATCCGTTTGACAAGCCTCGTCCTTCCGATGGGACTTGCGATATCATTACGCACAGAGATTTCATGGAAGAATTGGAAGATGCAGTTGATGAATTTAGTGATAAGAATGTGCTTATTTTTGGTCATCATCCTTTTAGATCCCTCGGGAATTATGGAGGCCATTTTTCATTTGGAAATCGCATGTCGCCCTTTCCAGTGATCGGGAGTTTTAAAGTCGCTTATAAAAGAGCTATAGGCTCTCCCATGGATATTTCTAACGAAAACCTTGAGCCACTGGTTGAAGGAATGAAAAACTTATTTTTTTTTAATAAAAACCTGATTTACGTCTCGAGTCATGAACATAACCAACAGATAATTATTGATAATGACAATTTTATAATTAATAGTGGCGCACTGCAAAAAGGTCGTTATGTAGCTAATGACCCGGATGCTTGGTTTACCAGTAAAGATGCAGGTTGGATAGAGTTGAGCTATAAAAAAAACGGCGCTGTTGACGCAGCTTTTATTGATGCAAATAATGAAAAAGGAAAGAGTAAATCTATAAATCTATTTGATTCTGCATGCTCTTCTGCCTCCTTAGGCCCAAATCCAAAAACGCCACCAAACCTGGCTTATGCACCTTGTTTTGAGGAGAAGAAACTCCCTAAGAAAATGACAAGAAATTATCCGGCTTATGAAGATGTGGTCGCAGGTGAGGAATACAAGGCTAGCAATTGGAAACAGTTTTGGTGGGGAAAGCATTATCGGTCAACCTGGACTATACCTGTGAAAGTGCCTTATTTAGATCTCGACACCACATTTGGTGGCTTGAAAGTTTATAAAAAAGGCGGCGGCAGACAAACCACTTCGTTAAAATTTAGGTCAGCAGACAAATCGGTATACGTACTTCGCTCGGTCAATAAAGATCCCTCCAAAGCTTTTAATTACAAATTGCGGCCAACATTGGTTTCCGTTATCATAAAAGACCAAACCTCTACTCAGCATCCTTATGGTGCCATGGCCGTAGATCCGTTATTGGACAAAATTAATATTCTTCACGCCCACCCTACTTTATATATTCTGCCTGATGATGGAAAGTTAGGTCAATTTCAATATAAATATGGCAACCTTTTCGGAATGCTTGAAGAAAATCCCAGCAAAAAAAATGACCAAGGACTTCGATTCGGGGGAGCTGAAAAAATAGTCAGAAGTAATAAACTTTTTAGAGAATTATACCTTGATCATGATAACAAAGTTGATCTCAATGAATTTGTTCGGGCAAGGAATTTTGATATCCTTGTTGGCGATTGGAGTAAGCATGAGGATAATTGGAAATGGGCAAGATATAAAACTGAAAATGGAAAAGTATACCGACCGATTCCTCGTGATCGTGATCATGTTTTTTCCAAACAAGACGGTTTCTTTCCATATATAGCTGATCGGGAATGGGCTTTGCAGAACATTGAAAATTTCGATTATAAAATCAAAGGTTTGAAGAGCCTAATGTGGCAAGCCAGGCATATGGATCGTTTCATTTCAACAGAGGCATCGCGTGAAGTTTGGATTAAAGAAGCCAAATTTATTCAAGAATCTATAAGCGACACAGATATTGATGAAGCTGTCAAAAACATGCCTCCGGAAATTTTTGAAATCTCGGGAGCTACTGTTGCGAAAAAATTAAAGAAAAGGATCAAAGACCTTCCAAAATATGCCGAAGAATATTATGAATTGCTAGCAAAAGAGGTTGATGTATTAGGATCAAAAGGAAAGGAATATTTTGAAATTGAGAGAGCAAAGGATGGAACTATTACGGTAGCTATTTTTGATCGAACTAAAGATAAACAAAAAGGGACCAGACAATTGTATTTAAGGAAATTCTATCCAAAAGAAACAAAAGAAATTAGGGTGTTCGGTTTGGGAGGAGGTGATGTTTTTAATATCACCGGAGAGGAGTCAACTAAAATTAAAATTCGCATTTTTGGTGGTTCCGGTGATGATATTTATAATGAAGCAGGAAAAGGAAAATCCTCAAAAACTTTGATTTATGATAAAGGAAAAGGATCAGAAATGGAATTGGGGAAAGGAGCCAAAGTGAAAGATTACTGGAATAAAGACATTTACGATTATGACAGAAATCGATTTAAATATAACACCTACTTTCCGCTTATCTATCTGAATTATAGCAACTTTAACGGGCTTACTTTAGCTGGGGGAGTTACTTTTACAAGGCAACGATATGATAAAGACGATTATTCAGCAAAACATAGTTTTGCGGGAGGAGTTTCTACAAAAGGGAACTTGAAAATTGCCTACGAAGGCCGATTCCATCAAGCCATCAAAAAATGGGATATAATTTTGAAAGGATCTGCTGCTGACCCCGAATTTCATAATAATTTTTTCGGATTGGGGAATTCAACTACAAGAATAGAGAATTTGGAATCAGCAAATTATTATGAAATCCAATACAGTAAATACAATATTTTGACAGGTGTCTCCAGAGAATTTTGGCAAAAAAGTGAGTTCAATTTGATTTTTGGCTTTGAATCCATTAACTCTAAAAAGTTAGATAATACTATTTTGGATGAAACACCAAAAGTTGCGGGGGCCTTCCAGACTCTAAATTTTCTTCCCGTAGAGGCTGGACTAGATCTCGATTTTAGAGATGAAAAAGGCCTTCCTTATAACGGCACTCGTTTGTTTGTAAATTATATTAATGGGACAACTCTAAATAGAAATAATAATGATATCAACCTTTTTAGTTACGGATATCTTGAGGGGGCAATTGAATATTACATTTCAACTGTTCACAGAAAGAAATTAACATTGGGCTTGCGGTTTGGGGGCGCAAAAGGTTATAGAGACATTCCTTTTTATAAAATGCCAAATCTTGGAGGAACTAACGGACTCAGAGGATATACCGGTCAACGTTTCACTGGGGATTCAAAGATTTATTTTAATAGTGAATTGAGATGGCAATTCCTTCATCGTTACACCTCACTTTTTCCTATAAAGTTGGGGGTCAAAGCATTTTTTGATGTAGGCAGGGTTTATTATTCTGGAGATCCAACTGAAAGTAATAAATGGCATAGCGGATACGGTGGCGGTATTTATATCGTTCCATTTGAAGAAGAATTCATCATTTCAGTTTCCATCGGATTTTCTGACGAAGAATCCTTTTACCCTATCATTGGAATCGGGACACCTTTGAGATAAAAAATTAACTTTAGCGTCTTATTGTTCTTTGTTTTAATAAGGAGCATCATAAAATTGAAAAGAAAAATAACTATCTTTCTAATCTCAATTTTAAACAAAACTTTATGGTAAGCAAAACCAGATTACTTGATGCTTTTGGAGAGTTGATCTACGCTGTTGCAATTGTTGACGGGATGGTCCAGCCTGAAGAAATTAAAACACTTGAAGAATTGCTCAAAGGACACCCCTGGGCCAGTGAAATCAAGTGGTCATTTGATTATGAGTTGAAAAATAAGAATAATATAAAAGATACCTATGAAAAAGCTTTAGGAACCCTTAAAGAAAATGGGCCTTTTGAAGATTATACCTACCTGGTTGAAATCATTGAGAAAATTGCAGCTTCCAATGAAGGGATTGATAAAAATGAAGAAAAAATCATTGACAATTTTCAGAAATCACTTCGTGAACATTTTTTAGAATTTCTTGATGAGAATGGCTTATTGATCCAATAACGTTAAATTAACCCCTCAAGTAGCAAAATAAGTTTTTCCAAATTCCGTTTTCATGGCATAAAACTTGGACTGTTAAAATGTCTTTGATAAGACTTTTTAAAACTTTGATACCTACCTAATTCCTTTTCTGAAATTAAGTTATTTTTTCTTTCAAACTATAAGATTACATTTTAATGAAATTTTCAAAACTCTTTCTATTAGGTGGATTATTGAGCTTTATTTTCTTTTCGTCTTGTAAAAAAGACAATAATGATTCCTTTCCAACATCTTTAGATGACAGATTAGTGGAAGCTCTGGCTAATTCCTCAAACGGAATAGGTAAATCGTTTTACATTATGCCAGAAAGCAATGACTTTTCAGCCATACCTCAAGATCCAAAAAACCCGCTTTCTTTTGCGAAAGTAGAACTGGGAAAGTTGTTATATCACGAAACTGGTATAGCAATCACTCCATTGCATTCTATGTCAGAAGGCACTTATTCTTGTGCTTCGTGCCATTTTGCATCAGCGGGATTTCAGGCAGGAAGATTTCAGGGAATCTCCGAAGGAGGAATTGGATTTGGTATAAATGGTGAAGGACGAGAGGCAAATATTCAGTATTTGGAGGAAGATCTTGATGTCCAGCCAATTCGATCACCTGGGGTTTTGAATACTGCATATCAAATCAATTTACTTTGGAATGGTCAATTTGGTGCAACAGGTTTAAACGTCGGAACTGAAAATGCATGGACACCGGGCACACCAAAAGAAGCCAACAATCTGGGATTTGAAGGCATGGAAACACAGGCTATTGCCGGGCTTAAAGTTCATCGAATGAATATTGATACGCTTCCTGCAATAATTGAAGATTTAGGATACAAAGCAATGTTTGATGCAGCGTTTTCAGATGTTCCTCAAAATGAAAGATACACACGTATCAATGCAGGGTTGGCGATTGCTGCTTATGAACGCACATTACTTGCCAGTGAAGCACCTTTTCAGCAATGGCTGAATGGGGATATAAATGCAATGACCGAACAAGAAAAAAATGGAGCACTTTTATTTTTCACAGATGCTGGATGCGCTTCTTGCCATAATGGTCCGGGACTAAATTCAATGGAATTTCATGCATTGGGAATGGCTGATTTATTTTCTTGCGTTGAACCCACTTTTAAAACAAATTTTGATAATACAGAAAACTTTGGAAGAGGGGGGTTTACAGGTGAAGAAGAAGATATGTTCAAGTTTAAAGTACCCCAATTGTATAATCTTTCCGATTCTCCGTTTTATGGCCATGGTGCCAGTTTCCGTTCCATTAAATCTGTTATAGAATATAAAAATCAGGCAGTCCGACAAAATGTTGCTGTTCCAAAAGAAAAGCTTTCCAACCAGTTTGTTCCCTTGCACTTGTCTGATATAGAGATCAACGATTTAACCATATTTATCAAACAAGCTTTATATGATCCAAACCTGAACAGATACGTTCCACAAAGCCTTCCATCCGGTAATTGTTTTCCGTTCAATGATCCGCAATCGAGAGTAGATTTGGGTTGTGATTAAATCAAAAAAGGCGATTGAAACAGAACTTCAATCGCCTTTTTTATGAAACTCCTAATTAATTTTTTATAAACTTACGATTGACGATTTGCTTTCCTGATCTAATTTCGAGCAAATACATACCAGAAGTTAGATTATCCAAATCGAGTCTTAATAGATTCTCGTTTAAAGCTTGATCCACTGCTTCGTAATAGTGTCTTCGACCCATCAAATCATAAATGGAAACTTCAAAACTTCGAGCCTCATCCCACTCAAAAGAAACATTCAAAACCTCCCAAACTGGATTTGGGTAAATTTGGAGATTCCAGTCGACTGCTAAGTCATCTGTACTTACAAAACATTCTGCCTCGGGATCGAAAACGATCGTTTCGGTAAATAAATTTATACAGCCTGTTAAAGGATCAGTCACTTCCAAAGTATATTCTCCATCTTCCATGGCACAATAGAATTTTTCAGTTTCTCCAACTAACAGCCCATTATCCTGATACCATTGATAAGTAAAATTAGCAGGATAACTAATTGATTCCAAAAGACTTAAAAGATTGTTTTGATTGAAATACTCAGGTTCAACGGGCAATTCATAAAATTCAATACTCACTTCTTCTGAAACCGCGGAACAGCCCATTGCATTTGTATAAATTACTGAATATATACCAGAGGCTGAAACTTCCAAATCAACATCTGTTGCATCAATTAACTCTACTCCATCGAGTAGCCATTGATTTCCTTCGCTGTACGAAGAAGTCAAAACTGTCATTTCACCTTCACAAAATGAAGTGGCACTAATATCTGAAATTATCGGTGCATCAGGTACTTCAAAAACCCAGACGGTATCTGAGGATTCCACTGTTTCAACAGGATGTATAATATCCAGATGCATGTTAAAATCTCCCGTAATTAAGGGGCCGTTTGAAAGTTTATTAAAAGTTACAATTCCACATACATCATCGGCTCCATTAATACCACTGTCTTCATCGATTGCCTTTAATTCATAGTTGCCATCCATCAATTCGATATTTGGAAAGTATTCAACTGGCGGAGCTGTATTCCAAACTGTTTCGGAGTTATAAATCAAATTTCCTAAAGGATCTCTAATTTCAATATGCATATCCGGATGTTGAGACCAATCCGGAGCCGTCGGAATGTCGTTACAGGTCACACCAGTGATAACAGCTCTTGTCAAAACATAACCAACGGTATCAATTTCTGCTTCATAGTTAACAATGTAAAACCCTGGCTGTGAGTAAGTTTGATCTTGTGGATTTTCATCAATGCTGGTGTTTCCATTTCCAAAATCCCATTGATAAGAAAACCCATCTACTCCATTGCTGGGAATATTGTTTTGAAAAGAAACGGTCACTTCTCCGCATCCGGTATTATTCAACATAGTGAATCCTTCCGTAATACTTGACGAAGGATCAACAACCAGTTCCATAAAGAAAGTGGCTTCCTGTGTAAAAACGATTATCGTTGCTTCTACCGTTACTTCAATCAAATAGGTTCCAGCTTGTAAAGGCGTACCACTGAAATTGAAACAGCCATCGGTTTCATTGGAAGGATCATAGATCATTTGGTTTGATTCCCATGAAAGTCCAGGTGGCAGATTACCTAAGCTCAGGATTTCAATCTGATCGATTGTTAGACCCGCGGGAATAGTGGGATCCACTTCATTGACCGGGGTCGTTGTTTTTGGCATCCTGAAGCTTACATCATTATTATAAAAGACTCCAACGGTTCCGTTCGGAGAGGCACCTAAGTAAATAGTATCCTCAGACATTCCAGATGGAACATCAACGGAACATACTAAACAATCCTCCGCAAAGGAAGACGTCCAGGTACAGCTGAAAAAAAACAAAATTAAAATTTTGAGTGTAAAAGATTTCTGATTCATAGGTAATATTTAATGATTAAATGTTAACTGCTTATGCAGTATCTAAATTAGGATACATTTAATGGGTGGTAATATTCTACGAAAGAAGATCTAAAGTGTGTGTCGTTAAAAAGGTGATATGTTGCGGTGAGATTGACAATAAAGGTAATCAAAAAGAACCTCTAATAAAAATTTGTTTTTAAATGTTCCCTTTCAGGATTCAAATCATGTTTGTATAAAAATGATTTGAACCCTGAAAGAAAACATAGTGAAGCAGCTTATCTGCTAAGCACCATTTTTTTAGATAAAACTGCGGTTTTGTTACTTAGCGAATATGTATAAATTCCGTTAGACAAAGCAGTTCCATCAAATTCGAAGTTATTGTCCCCTTGATAGATTTCAACTTCACGGTAATGAACTAAATTTCCGAGGAGATCAAATACCCTGAACTGCAAAGTTTCATTTACTTTTGAATTAATTGCAATATTCGTGGTACTTCCAAAGGGATTGGGACTGTTAAGAAAACTGATATTTTTAGTCAGATAGTCGTCTGCTCCGGCAATAGTACAGTTTGGATTACCTGCTTCCTCAAGAACCAAGTCATATGTTCCATCTGCTCCAGGTATAATCGTCGTTGGAAAAGTCACATCAAAATCCCCTAGACTAGTAAAAATTTTAGTAGTTATAGTCAAAGGATAAACTCCAGGAGCATTATCATCAGTAGCAGTTCCTCGAATGACCATACAAGCTAATGTATCTTCGGGAGTAAAAACACAATTACTAGGATTGCAACGATAATCGAGTCCGATAGGTAATCCACCAACTGCTCCACTTTGAGCTATCTCAATAGAATTAAGTGCTAAATCAAAGCCATTGATGTTGATCGTTTCAGGTATTTTAAAGGTAAATACAAACTCGTAGCCGTAACCAATACAAGCGCTTTCCGTAATTCCACCTTCCGGGTTAGTAACCGGATCATAAGGAGCAGGATATACCCCCACAGCCGAGTCACGGTATAATTCGTTAGGCACACAAAATTGAGCGGCTAATTCTAAAGTAAAAAAAGAAATAAAACAAAGGAGTAAGAGTTGCTTCATAATTTAGTTTTTTCAATTAAATGATAATAAAAAATGCAATTTAGCTATTTTCATGAAAGTGGAATAATTAAAAATACTTTATGTGAAAACAGCGACAGACTAACGATGCTATTTTCATTCATATTGCTTGCATTATTAAATATTTTTTTAATTTTTTAATAATAATAATCTACTTTTGCGGATCGTTTTCAATCCGTTATCTTGCAGAACACCCCCTTAATTTGAATAAAAATTACACTCTAAACCTCCATCTGCATGAAATCAATTTTTACTAAGTTTCTGATTTTCAACTTTTTATATTTCTCTCCTTTCCTTTTATTATATTCTCAAAATGCAATTCTCAACGGAACTGTCATGGATGCTGAAACCAATGATCCGTTAATTGGGGCTACTGTTAAAATAAATGAAACGGGGGCAGTCACTGATTACGAAGGCAAATATGAATTGAGATTATCTCCTGGAAATTATAGTGTCACCTTTAGTTATATCGGCTATGAAGAAAAAAATGAATCAGTTACCTTAAATGAAGACCAACCGGTTACCTTAAATATTGTTTTAAAACCTCAGACTACACTTCTCCAAACAGCAACGGTTACAAGCGGAAAATATGAAAAACCCCTGAGTGAAGTTACCGTTTCAATGGACGTTATCAAACCTAAATTGATTGAATCGGTCAATTCAACCTCGATCGATCAAGTGCTCGAAAAAGTGCCCGGTGTTAATATCATTGACGGACAAGCCAATATTCGTGGTGGTTCTGGATGGTCTTACGGTGCTGGTAGCAGAGTTTTACTTTTAGTCGATGACATTCCTGCGATGCAAGCGGATGCAGGTTTTCCTAACTGGAACGATATTGCTGTTGAAAACACCAACCAGATTGAAGTGGTCAAAGGTGCTGCATCTGCACTTTATGGTTCATCAGCACTTAATGGAATTATTAATGTGCGTACAGCTTATGCAAAAAAACAACCCGAAACACATGTTTCCACTTTTTTTACCAGCTATCTGGATCCTAAAGACAAAGAAAAAATTTGGTATAAAAAACAACCTTTCTTAACCGGATTAAGTGTCTCTCATCGGCGAAAAATTAATAAACTGGATTTGGTGCTAAGTGGATATGGTCTCTATGAAGATAATTTCAGAGAAAAAAATTTTAGCCGTTATGGCAGGATTACGGTAGGCACACGCTACAGAATTACAGAAAAACTTTTTATAGGTTTTAACAGCAATTTTAATAAAGGGAAAACGCAAAGCTACTTTTATTGGAAAGACTGGGGCCCGGATGCTTTAAGAGGCGCAGAAACTACTTTTACAAATACAGAACGTCTTCGCTTTACTATTGATCCTTTTTTAACCTTTTATGACAAATATAACAACCAGCATAAAATAATTACCAGATATCATTATATTGATAATAATAATGATGCAAATCAAGCCAACTCTTCTCGGCTCTATTATGGAGAATACCAGTTTCAGCATCGTTTTGACAAACTGGACTTAGTAACAACAGCAGGTATTGTCGGTATCGGCACAAGTGTGCAGGCAGAGCTTTATGGAGACACAACTTATACTACGTCAAATCTTGCAGGTTATATTCAGATTGAAAAAAAGATATGGAATCGCCTCAATGTTTCCGCTGGAGCAAGATATGAACGAAATACAATTAACAGCCCTTCGATAGTTAATGGAGATACTATTCCAGAAGGGAAATCAACCGAAGGAAAACCAGTATTCAGGTTAGGTTTAAACTATCAGACTGGAAAGTCTACTTTTCTTAGGGCTTCATTTGGTCAGGGATATCGCTTTCCAACCATCGCAGAAAAATTTATCAAAACAACAGCAGGAGGCGTTTTTATAATTCCTAATCCTTATTTGGAATCTGAAACGGGTTGGACAACGGAGATAGGAGTTAAACAAGGATTCAAAATAGACAAGTGGGAAGGATACTTTGACGTTGCTGTGTTTTGGTCGCAATATGTAAGAATGATGGAATTTACAATTACTCCTACTGGGTTTCAATCTCAGAATATCGGGAATACAGACATAAAAGGATTTGAAGTTAGTGTTGCCGGTGAAGGTAATTTTTTTGGGACAACAACTTCATTATTAGCTGGTTACACTTATATTGATCCAAAATTTCAAGATTTCACAAAACAAGATTCTATCAATTCTTCTGTAGATTACAATGTATTGAAATACCGAAGCAAACATTCTTTGAAGCTTGATGTAGAGACAAAAATTAATAAGTTTTCTATCGGAATTGCTGTATTTTACAACAGCAACATAGAGGCCATTGACAAAATATTTGAATTTGTAATAAAAGGCTTGGCTCAACAAAGAATGGAAAACAGTAATGGCTACAAAACCTTCGATGCCAGAGTAGCTTATCAAATAACTAAGAATTTTAAAGTTGCTTTGATTGCTAAAAATATCTTCAATGAGGAGTATACCGTCCGCCCCGGATTGCTAGAAGCACCCAGCAATATAACTTGTCGATTGGATTTTAGATTCTAATTACTTTTCTTTCAGATTTAATCAAAATCCTTTTCAGATGATTTTGGTTTGCTCTCCCGATGACTGGCACAACTTGGGTTGAGATTTATTTTTTAAAATAAACAGATAACTTCCTTATCATTTTTAAATAGAAATCATTCAGATTCAGATACTTCATCAAAAAAGTATCTGAACTTTTTTGATGAAGTATTTGTCTTTTCATCTGACATATTGTCACTTAAATGTTTTAAAAAACGTACCTTTGTTGCCGTTAATTTTCCAAAACATTTAAAGTTTAAAAAGCATTTTCATTTTAACAAAAGAAATAGATGTACGATAATAATCCAACATTAGAAGGAATTGGAAAGAAAACTATAGATACCAGTAAGCAAGGAGATGTTTTCTATGCGGAACAAATGACCAGCAATGAGAATGGTAAGAAGTTTTATATTGAAAGCTATGGATGTGCTATGAATTTTAGTGATAGTGAAATAGTCGCTTCTATTTTACATGATATAGGATTCAACCCCACCCGAAACATTGATGAATCAGACCTTATTTTGATTAACACCTGCTCTATTCGGGAAAAAGCGGAAGCGACAGTTAGAAGGCGATTGCGCGAGTTTGCTAAAGTGAAAAAACGAAAACCGGGTACTTTGGTGGGTGTTTTAGGATGCATGGCTGAACGTTTGAAAACCAAGTTACTTGATGAAGAAAAACTGGTGGATCTTGTCATTGGTCCTGATGCATACAGAGATTTACCTGCTTTGGTTGCTTCCGCTAATGAGGGCGAGAAAGGAATCAATGTCATTCTTAGTCGTGAAGAAACTTATGCAGACATTAGCCCGCTGCGGCTCAATTCTGATGGAGTAACAGCGTTTATTTCAATCATGAGAGGTTGTGATAATATGTGTTCATTCTGCGTAGTTCCTTTTACTCGAGGACGTGAACGAAGCCGGAATGCTTTCAGTATTGTTGCTGAGGCAACTGATCTTTTTGCAAAAGGATTTAAAGAAGTTACTTTATTGGGTCAAAATGTCGATTCTTACAAATGGATAAATCCTGAAACGGAAGCGGTCGTTACTTTCGCCAACTTACTTGAAAAAGTTGCACTGGTAAATCCTGACCTGCGTGTTCGATTTTCGACTTCTCATCCTAAAGATATTACTGATGAGGTCCTTTATGCTATAAAAAAATATGAAAACATTTGTAATTATATTCATCTTCCAGTACAGTCTGGAAACAGCAGAATACTTGAATTGATGAACCGCACTTATGATCGGGAATGGTACGAGAAAAAAGTAGGACGGATTTACGAATTGATACCTGATTGTGCGATATCCTCTGACTTTATCACTGGATTCTGCTCAGAAACGGAAGAAGAACATCAGGATTCCCTCAGTATTATCGAATATGCTAAATATAGCATGTCTTACATGTTTTATTACTCTGAAAGACCAGGGACGCTTGCCGCAAGAAAATATGAAGATGACATTCCGCTGGAAATAAAAAAGAGAAGACTTTCAGATATTATTCGAGTTCAAAGTCATGTTTCGCTTAAACATAATCAAAAGGATATTGGACGTGTTTTCAAAGTACTAATTGAAGGTGATTCTAAGAAATCTGACCTAGATTTTAAAGGAAGAAATACGCAAAATAAAATAATCGTTTTTCCCAAAAAAGAAGGACTTAAAGTTGGTGATTATGTTAATGTAAAAGTGAAATCAGTTACAAGCGCCACGCTGAAGGGAGAAATTGTTGCATAAAAACTTGTTTAAAATTGGGCGTTCTTTGGAGCGCTTACAATCTGATGATATATGATTAGAAGTATTCAAGCCATAAAACAGAGATTTGGGATAATCGGACAATCAACAGGATTGGAACAAGCTCTTGATACCGCTATCAGGGTAGCTAATACCGATCTGACGGTTTTGATAAAAGGAGAAAGTGGCGTTGGTAAAGAGATTTTTTCAAAAGTCATCCACACGCTCAGTGCCAGAAAACATAACAAATTTATTGCAATTAATTGTGGCGCAATTCCGGCAGGAACAATAAACTCAGAATTGTTTGGACATGAAAAAGGAGCGTTTACCGGTGCAACTGCAGAACGTAAAGGTTATTTTGAAACTGTTGATGGTGGAACGATTTTCCTTGATGAAATTGGAGAATTACCGCTTGACACGCAGGCTTTTTTATTGCGTGTTTTAGAAACTGGCGAATTCATCAGAGTTGGGTCCTCTAAAAACCAAAAAACAGATGTTCGGGTGATCGCTGCTACTAACGTCGAACTGGAAGACAGAATAAAACAGGGCAAATTCAGAGAAGATCTATATTATCGCCTCAATACTGTTCCAATTAAAGTTCCATCGTTGAAGGATCGACGTGAAGACATTCATTTATTGTTCAGAAAATTTGCCTCTGATTTTGCTGAAAAGTATCGTACTTCTTCAATAAGTTTAGATGAACAGGCTTTATTACTCATTGAAAATTATAGTTGGCCTGGAAATATCCGTGAATTAAAAAATGTTGCCGAACAACTTTCTGTTCTCTCTGAAGAAAAATTGATTAATGCTGAGGATTTGATTCAGTACGTTCCCAATATCCGAAACAGAAACCTTCCTGCTATCCGAAATAATAATGAAAATACTAACTTCCAGGAAAGGGAGATTCTTTACAAATTACTTTTCGAAATGAAAAGTGATCTAAATGATCTTAAAGGATTAGTTTTTGAACTCATTAGCAACAACGATTTGACTGTTTCTGATAACCAAAGCCTTCGACAAATTCAGTCTCACCGATATTCGCCACCTGTCAGTCCAGAAAGAGAAAGTAGTTATGGTCAAGATTTATCAAGATATTATGAAGAACGAGGAGAGGCAGGCGATTCCGCTAATGTTCAACCAATAATTATCGACAAATCTGGTGCTAAAACCTATAACAGGTCAGAAGTTGTGGAAGAAAATCTTTCATTGGAAGATATGGAAAAAGAAATGATCAGCAAAGCTTTAAAGAAACATAAAGGGCGAAGAAAAGATGCTGCCGAAGAATTAGGGATTTCAGAACGAACGCTTTATCGCAAAATTAAATTTTACGACCTGTAAAAGTTAATTTCCTAAAACATACAACTAACCTCTATATTCATTTCGTTTTCTGAAAAAGCCAAAATTATGAATATTCGCCAATTTAAATTCACACTTATATTATTTTTGATACCGCTATTTTATTCCTGTAAATATTCTTTCAGTGGCATTGGAATTCCTGCTGATATGAACACGTTTTATATTGAACCCTTTGAATTGTTAACAACAAATACAGAACCCACGATTACTACGGTTTTTACTGAAACTTTAAGCGATAAAATATTGACTGAATCAAAACTACGCAAGGATCAAATTGATCCGGATTATACCTTTAGTGGTTCTGTGACAAGATATCAGGTAACGGCAGTTGCTCCACAGCCCGGAGAAACATCAGACTTCAATCGCCTTGAAATTTCGATAAAAGTAGTTTTTGAAAACTCAAAAGATGAAGAACAGAATTTCGATCAGGTTTTTTCCTTTTTCAATGACTTTCCAAGTAATCAAAATATTTTAAACATCCAGGATGATTTGATCAATAACATATTTGATCAAATCACGGAAGATGTTTTTAATAAAGCTTTTACAAACTGGTAAACAATCAATTATTAAAGTTTTCATTTCGTAAAATATTTGTAATTTCGGTAATATATTAATTGACTGCACAATATAGAGTGATATGACCGCTGAGACATTTGTGAACCTAATTAAGCATCCTACTAATTTATATAAAATCTCTTATATAGAATTGAAAAGCCTTGCTTCGAAATATCCATATTGTCAAAATCTTCGATACTTGCTATTAAAAAAATGCATGTTTGAAAATCATAAAGATTATGAAGAAAATCTTCAATTTGCTGCTACATATAGTAATAACCGCAACTTGCTTTTCAAACAAATTCAAGAATATGAATCTACCTTGCCTGAAACCAATACTTTATTAATAAAAGAAGAAAATCCTGAAACCGGAAAAAGCTCTATTCCGAAAAAGGAGCCTGATTTTGCAGATGAAATCGTTGAAAATGAAAATATCGAAACTTCAGATGTAATAACTTCAAATGACGAAATAAAAGAACCTGAGCCGGACTCTCCTCTACCGGAAAAAGAATACGAAGAGGATGTGATAGAAGCAGAAAATGATCTTCCACCAGACGAGCCAATTTATTTTGATGAATATGATATGGATGCAGAAATCGAAGACATAACAGAAGAAATGGAATTAGAATATGATTTTGGTAATATTCCAAGCTCTGTGCAAGATTTGGAGGAAGATTATCAAAACGTCATTTCCTTTGAAGAGTTGATTGAGATGGAAAGAAAAAAACCAGGTGAAAGTAAGAAAAACAATCCTGAAAAAAGTACTGCTCAAAAAAAGAAAGAGATTAAAGATCCCGAAGAATTTCAAAAAGAGAAGCCCGCTAAGAAAAAGAAGCTCGCTCCCACTCCGAAATCTTCTTTTGGCAATTGGGTGAGACAGTTTCAAGAATCTGAGGGCGATGGTAAATCAAAAAAGCACAAAGGAGTGAAAAAAGAAAAAAAGAAACTTAAGAAAAAAGTTTCCGTATCTAAAAACCAGAAAAAGAAGAAACAACCAAAAAAGGAAAAAAAGACTACTTCTTTTGCTGAGCAAAGCCTAAAAGAAAATAAAGATTTAGTAACTGAAACCTTGGCAAGTTTGCTTGCTTCACAAGGAAGTTTTGAAAAGGCAATTGAAATGTATGAAAAACTCAGTTTGATTTTTCCCGAAAAAAGTAGTTACTTTGCAGATCAAATTAAAAAACTTAAAAATAATTGAATATGGTAGCGATGACCGTACTTATTGCGTTGGTTTCTGTTCTATTGATGGGTGCTGTTTTGATCCAGAATCCTAAAGGAGGAGGTGTTGACTCTACTTTTGGTGGTAATGCCACGAACCAAATGTTTGGCGCAGCAAAGTCCACTGATTTTATTGAAAAAATAACCTGGTATTTAGCAGCAGCATTGTTTATCCTTTGTATCATTACAGCAATAATGGTTGAATCTTAAAGATAATATTAAGAAAATAAATTTTTCTAAAGTAAAAAGCCCGGCAAATTTAATTTGCCGGGCTTTTTACTTTTTTTACCTATTGTTTTCATATTGATAAATTGTATCTTCGCTTGCCATTTTGGCAATATGTTTTTTGAATACACAAAATACATGTGATTGAGTCAGGATTTACTGCAATAATGGCATGTATTATCACTTGGCATAAGAAATGATCATTCGAGTTTAGTAGTGTGTTCATACATTACGAATTGAAATTGTTTTATTAATTTTTTAAAATCCAAAACGAATTGAAAATGAAGCCGATCAATGACAGAGTAGTAGTAAAACCCGCCCCGGCTGAAGAGAAAACTGCTGGAGGAATAATAATTCCAGACACAGCTAAAGAGAAACCTCAAAAAGGTAAAATCATAGCTGTTGGACCAGGAAAAGATGGTAACCAAATGACCGTAAAGGTTGGGGATACCGTACTTTATGGTAAATATGCAGGACAAGAACTTCACTATCAAGGCGATGAATTATTAATCATGCGAGAAGATGATATTTTGGTTATTCTTTAATCCAAAAACACATCTTTCAAAATTATCTTGTTCTTTCTAACTCATTTTATTAAAATTAAAAATTACTAAAAATATGGCTAAAGAAATTAGCTTTAATTCAGATGCAAGAGCAAAATTGAAATCAGGAATTGATGCTCTTGCAAATGCTGTAAAAGTAACACTGGGCCCAAAAGGTAGAAATGTAATCTTACAAAAAAGCTTCGGCGCTCCTTCAATTACTAAAGATGGTGTAACCGTTGCCAAAGAAATTGAATTGGAAGATCCAGTTGAAAATATGGGTGCACAAATGGTAAAAGAAGTTGCTTCAAAAACTGCAGATATTGCAGGTGATGGAACAACTACTGCTACTGTTTTGGCTCAGGCTATGGTAACTGCAGGTATGAAAAATGTTACTGCCGGTGCAAATCCAATGGATCTTAAAAGAGGAATTGAAAAAGCGGTGAAAGCTGTTATCAAAGATCTTACAAGACCAAACTGAAATAATTGGTAATGATTACGAAAAAATCAAGCAGGTTGCTGCTATCTCTGCAAACAACGATAATGAAATCGGTGAACTTGATCGCAGATGCTATGAAACGTGTTACTAAAGATGGTGTAATCACCGTTGAAGAAGCTAAAGGTACTGATACTTATGTAGATGAAGTATTAGGTATGCAATTCGATCGAGGATATCTTTCTCCATACTTTGTAACCAATGCAGAAACTATGACTACAGAATATGAAAATCCTTATATCCTGATCCACGATAAAAAAATATCCAATATGCAGGATATCGTTCCTATTCTGGAAAAAGTGGTTGGAGCAGGTCGTCCTTTATTGATTATCGCTGAAGATATTGAAAGTCAGGCTTTAGGTGTATTGGTTGTAAACAGATTACGTGCGCAATTAAAAATTGTAGCTGTTAAAGCTCCTGGTTTTGGTGATCGTCGAAAAGCAATGCTTGGAAGATCATTGCTATACTTACTGGAGGAACTGTAATCTCTGAAGAGAAAGGTTACAAACTAGAGAGTGCTGAATTGGATCATTTGGGTACTGCTGAAAAAATTACTGTTGATAAAGACAATACAACAATTGTAAATGGTAAAGGTGACTCAGCAGATCATAACTGCACGTATCAATCAGATTAAACAACAGATCGAATCTACTACTTCTGATTATGATCGTGAAAAATTGCAGGAAAGACTTGGCTAAATTAGCTGGTGGTGTTGCTGTACTTTATGTTGGTGCAGCTACTGAAGTTGAAATGAAAGAAAAGAAAGATCGCGTTGATGATGCTTTACATGCTACTCGAGCTGCCGTAGAAGAAGGAATCGTTGTAGGTGGTGGTGTTGCACTTAGTTCGAGCAATAAAGTCCTTAGACGACTTAAAAGGCGAAAATGAAGATCAAAATATCGGTATCAACATCGTAAAAAAAGCATTGGAAGCTCCTCTCCGAATCATTGCTGAAAATGCAGGTGTTGAAGGATCTGTTGTTTTGATGAACGTTTTAGCCAAAAAGGGTTCTCATGGTTTTAATGCTCGTACTGAAATCTATGAAGATCTGAAAAAAGCGGGAGTTATTGATCCTACAAAAGTAACCAGAATTGCTCTTGAAAATGCTGCATCAATTGCAGGTATGGTTTTGACTACTGAATGTGTCGTTAATGATAAGCCTGAACCTGAAGGACAAGCGATGCCTCATATGGGTGGCGGTGGAGGAATGCCAGGTATGATGTAATCTCTAATAGCAAAATAATACAAAAAAGGACTGATCCATTTACTGGATTCAGTCCTTTTTTTATTGTTATTGATAAGGTAATTACAAATATTTAGATCATTTATTCAATTGTTCTTTTTCCATATTGATAATGGCATGTTCAACCACTTCTTCTAATTGCTCCCCTCCTATCCCTTTCGAAATGATCTTTTTGTCTTTATCCAAAACAAAAATCCGTGGCGTAGTTCTGATATCATAAAGTATTTTGTATTTAGACCGCAAAAAGGGATCGACGGTATTAACCCAATTTCCCATATTTCGTTCTTCAATTACGTCCCAGCAGCCTTTGGTATCGTTACCAGTTTTTGTACAGACTGCAAATATTTCAACACCTTTAGCAGAATATTTATCATAAAATTTTACAACATCCGGAACGGACTTTTTACAATGGCCGCATTCAGGGTCCCAAAAGAATAAAACGGTGAAATCTGACTTGACATCATGCAATGAAATGGTGGATCCATCTTTTCGCTGAACCGCAATATCCGGAGCAGTTTTTCCAATCAAAATTGGTTTCAATTTTTCAACATTGGAGCATATCTTATTTAATTGTTCTTCATCTACCCACCAGGCTTTTCCAGAGCAATAATATTTTTCACCTATATGGACATAAACGGCATCCATCCCAACAATTTTGGATTTAGCATATTCATTTAAAAAATGAATTAAATAAAATTTATAACTCTCTTTACTTGGTTCAAGCAATGACAAAATATGATCAATTGAATGAGCAATTGAATCAGGGTGCTGGACCGTCAATTTTTGTATATAATAATCAATTTTACCAAAGAGTATCGGGGTGCGAAGCATACGAGGATCGTCCATAGCTATATTATCAAAATAATGTTTTTTGTAATACAGATAACGTTTTAGGTCAACTTCATTCTTTTCTCCTTCAAAATCGGGAATGGTAATCTCAAGCGAAGATTTT
Source organism: uncultured Saprospiraceae bacterium (assembly GCA_963793295.1). GTDB lineage: Bacteria > Bacteroidota > Bacteroidia > Chitinophagales > Saprospiraceae > JAHDHW01. The sequence continues at coordinate 48,459 of CAWBZX010000039.1, forward strand.
ATAATAGCGGCTGTCAATGAATTAGAATGATCGTTAATTATTTTTTCCTGATACTTTTTTACATCTTCATTTAAATCATCCAGCTTTTTCTTCAATTTTTCGACTTCCTCGTTATTTTCACCTGCAGCTTCAATTTCTTTATTAATTTTTTCGGCTACAGGTTTTTTTGCACTTAAAAAAGAAGTGTATTTATAAAACAATTCATTGTCTTCAGAGCCGGTTACTTTAATATTTTCAAAGAGATCTTTTGCATTTGTTTCAACTGAAAAATGCTGATTATCTGCATTTATTAATAACTGAAAGTATTGATTATCAGGAGGAATGATAACCAAATAAACGCCTCCTTCGAGCGGTTCATCTCCTTTAAATATAAAATAACCGCCTTGCTCAATTTGTACAGTGTCCTTGATATATTGTTTTTCTCCATAATGGTATCCCAAATAAATTTCTTTTTGATCAAAGTCTTTGATTTTGACTTTAATTTCATAACCACCATTCGCACTAATAAAAGAGAGGTTAACAAAAAGAAATGCTAAGATCAATAGATAATTTCTGTTCATATTGTTGATATTTATAAAACGAATTATATCATTTTTCTGTTGCAAAATTTAAACCTATATGTCTTAATTAAAAGGTTATTAACTGTAATTAATGTTTTTTTAACTAAATAAGAAAACACCTTGAATGATTGATGAATATCAAGGTGTTTTCAGTATTCTTAAATATTGCTTTTTTAGTTATTTGGGCTATTCTTATCTTTCAATAATTCATTTTGACGTTCTTTCAGGAGCTTTTCGGCTTTAGCGATTTTGTCATTTAACTCTTGCAATAACTTTTGCTGTTTAGCTAATTCTTCTTTTTCCGTTTTAAGCTGATTCTGAGCATTTTTGACCTCATTTTGAATGTCAGCAAGTTTTGACTTTTCAACATCAATTTTTTTCATTTCCTCAGCTATTTCTTTAGCTGTGTCAGTTTTAACTTTATTGATTTGTTCTTTTGCCAGCTGTTTTGCTTCATAAATTTGATCAGAAGATTGTTTTTTTGCTTCATTAATTTCTGCAATTGAAGTTTTCCTTGCAATCTCCGCTTCTTCTAAATATTTAGTTTTTTTATCTTTTGTATCTTTTCGGATTAAAGCAATTTCTTCTGCTTCTTTTAATTTTGCACTAGCTATTGCGTTTTTTGATTTGGCTTCTTCTTCTGTGACTATTTTGTTAAGCGTATTAATTTTTTCTTCGGAGGTATTTTTTGAGATAGCTACAGCTTCCGCGGCTTGTTGCTTTGTTGCTGCAACTTCCTGTGCGGCGGTTTCCTGTGTTTTTGCTATTTCACTTGCAGCATCTTCCCGAGCTTTTAATACCTCAAGAGCGGATAATTCTTTTGCTTTGGAAGAAGCTTCTCTAGCTTCTTTCATATCATTTGCAGCTTGCTTCTGAACTGCAGAAATTTCAGCTGCAGCCTTATCTTTTGCTTGTGCTACTTCATTAGCTATTTTTTGACGCTGAAGCGCGGCTTCTTCTTTTTTAATCCGAATTGATTCTGCTGATTCATGACTAATTTTTGAAATTTGTTCAGCAGCATTTCTTTTTGCTTCTGCAATTTCATTTGCAGCACTTTGCTTTGTAAGTGCTTCTGTCTCTTTTACTTTTGCAATCTCTCTAGCTGCTGCTTCTCTTATTTTGCTAATTTCAGCGGAAGCCTTCTCTTTAGCTTCTAGTACTTCTTGTCCGGTTTGAATCTTTTCAGTTTTTTCTTTTTCCTTTGCTTCAGCGATTTTCTTAATCACTTCTGCTTGAATTTCCTTTATTTTTTGATCAGAAATCTCTTTTGCTGCGGCAACGCTTTTAGCATATTCTGTTTTAGCAGAATCTGCAGTTTTGCTGGCTTTTTGAACTTTCTCAGTTGCTTCTTCCTGGGCTTTTAATATTTCGCTGGAAGCTCTCTCTTTAGCTTTCACGACTTCATCTGCAGATTGTGACTTTATATTTTGCTCTGTATCTTTTGCTTTTGTAATGGCAAATTTCACTTCTTCCTGAATTCGTGTAATCTCTGTGGTTGCTCTATCTTTAGCAGCAAGGACTTCATTAGCTATTTTTTGCTTTTCTACCTTTGCCCGGTCTCTTGCCTCAGCTACTTTGGTAGCTTCTTCAGCATTTATTTCAGCAATGGTTTGAGATGCTCGTTCACGAGCAAGAGATACTTCTTTTGCAAGGGATTCTTTTTCAGTATTTGCAATTTCTTTGGCTTTTGCTATTTCAGCTGCAGTTTTGCCCTGAGTATCGTCAATGACAGATTTTGCTTTTTGCTTTTCACTAGCAACCATTTGTTGTGTTTTGGATATTTCGTCAGCGGCATTTTGTTTTGCCGTAACAACTTCCAATGCTCTTAACTCTTTTTCTTTTGCAGCATTTTCCCTGATATCAGCAACTTCAGAAGCATTGGCTTCCATAATAATTGCCTTTTCTTCAGCAGCTTTACGTCTTGTTTCAGCGACTTCATAAGCAATTTTTTCTTTTTCCAGAACTGCGTTTTCCCGTAATTGAGCAATTTTTTCAGCTTCTTCTTCCTTAATTTTTAATATCTTTTCAGATGCACTTTTTTTAGTATTTACAACATCTTTAGTCGTTTTGTTACTTTCATCTTTAGCTATAATTCTAGCTTCAGCAATTATTTTGGCAGTTTCTTCCCTGATTTTTTGAAGTTCCTGATTTGAAGTTTCTCTTGCACTGGCTATTTCATCAGAATACTCGAGTTTGGCTAATTCTAATTTCTCTTTTACTGCTTTTATTTCAGTGGAGGCCCTTTCTCTTGCAGCAGCAACTTCCTGAGCAGATTCTAATTTAGCTCTTTGGATTTCTTCAGTAGCTTTTTGTCTTGTTTCAATAACATTGAAATTGATTTTTTCAATTTCAGTACTGGCATTTGACCTAGCTTCAGATACAGATTCAGCAACTTCCTGTTTCGATTTTTCAATTTCATCTCTAGAACTTTTACGAGCTTCCAGTACTTCCTGAGCAAATTCAGCTTTTTTCTTTGTTGCCATTTCCTTCGCAATGGAAACTTCTTCTCTTAATTCAACTTTTATTTCTTCCGCTTTCACACGTTCAGCTTGGATTTCTTTTCTTAATCGGGTCTTTGTTTGTTCTAGCTCTAAGCGCAAATTTTTTAGTTCTTCATCATTCAACAAATTAACATCTACAACTCTGCGAACTCCAGAAGGTGTTGCACTTATTGGTTTTCCAGAGGAATCTGTAATTCGTGATTTATCATTATCCGTTAATACGACATTTTTTACTTTCGTAACATCCAGCGATTCAAGAAAACACTTTGCAAGTAGAAAAAATTCAGCTTGCCTACTGGAGTTAACTGTAAATTTTCGTATTTCGTTACTGATGTTATTCTTAAAATACAGCGTATTAATTGGTGTATTTGAAAACCATTCAATGGCGGCAAGATCTAATTGAAGTAAATTTTGATGAACAGGAGTTCCGTTATCTTGTCTGGAAACCTCTCCCATTTCAATAAAACGATAACTCATTCTCTTTCCATCTTTATCCATAAAAATTATTTCATCATCTTGATTGAATTCAACTCCTCCTTTTGAGAATACTCTTGCAAGCACTCCTTTTTCATCATTATGCAATTCAATGCTATAACTATAATTACCTCTAACAACTAGAGTCTGAGTTTTAGATTTGAGAAGTTGAGTTCCTCCAACATGCTTATTTTCATCAATTAAGTTAGCACAATTTTGTGCAGAACTTACAAACACAAAAAATAATAATGTTAGAGTAGAAGAGATTGTTAGGATTATTTGCCTCATCTTAATTATTTTAAACACAATATAAAGTTTTTTTTCGACCTGGATTAGTTCTAAATAGCAACCTTTATTGGTCAAACTGAATAAAAGTAAAAACGTTACAAAATCATTTTAAATTATTTGTTAAAACTATTTGTAATCAACAGTTTATCGTTTTGCTGCTAATAAATAAAGAATTGCCATTCTTATTGCTACACCATTTTCGACTTGTTGGAGTATAATTGACTGGTCTGAATCTGCAACATCACTGGTTATTTCAACTCCTCGATTGATTGGCCCGGGGTGCATTATAACCACATCATTTTTTAAGCTATTTAAGAGTTCTTTATTTATGCCATAGTATTGCGCATATTCTCTAAGGGAAGGAAAATATTTAATATCCTGGCGCTCTAACTGAATCCTTAGAACATTTGCAACATCGCACCATTCCAAGGTTTCACGCACATTATATTCAACGCCTACACCTAATTTTTCAATATTTTTAGGAATCAAAGTTGGAGGACCACATACTTTAACTTCTGCGCCAAGTTTTTGTAAACAAAAGATATTGCTTAGAGCGACCCGGGAATGTAAAATGTCACCAAATATCGCAATTTTTTTACCGCCTAAATCGCCTATTTTTTCTCGCATTGAATAGGCGTCCAGAAGTGCTTGAGTCGGATGTTCATGAGTACCATCTCCGGCATTTATTATATTTGCGTCAATATGGTTGGCTAAAAATGCAGGCGCCCCAGGTGCAGGATGTCGAATTACAACCATATCTACCTTCATGGAAAGGATATTATTGACTGTATCCAGAAGTGTTTCCCCTTTTTTGACAGAAGAAGACGAAGCAGAAAAATTGACAGTATCGGCTGAAAGTCTTTTTTCAGCAAGTTCAAAAGAGATGCGGGTTCTTGTTGAATTTTCAAAGAAAAGATTGGCGACAGTCACATCCCGAAGGGAAGGTACTTTCTTGATCGGACGATTAATAACTTCTTTAAAATTATCGGCAGTTTCAAAGATGAGATTTATATCATTGAGATTCAAATACTTAATTCCTAAAACATGCTTTGTACTTAAATGAGGATTAGCCATTGTTTTCCAATGAATACTTCAATTTTTAATTAATCAATTTCTCTCTTCTTTATTAGAGTACAGCAAAATTTTATCGTTGCCATCAATTTCTTTCCATTCAACTTTAACGTATGCTTCGTCAACTGCATCAACAGTAAGGCCCACATAATCCGATTGAATTGGTAAGTGTCGATTAAAACGTCTGTCGACCAAGGCAACTAATTCAACTTGTCTGGGACGACCAAAATGCTGAATCGCCGTTAAAGCAGCATGTATAGTCCTACCTGTATATAAAACATCATCGATTAAAATCACATTTTTATCTTCAACCAAAAAATCAATATTAGTGAAACTTGCGGCCAAAGGCTTATCCCGAATCCGAAAATCATCGCGATAAAAGGTAATATCCAGTTCACCATACTGAATATTCGGAATTTTTAGGATCGAAGTTAATCTTTGTCGGATACGTCTCGCGAGCAAAACGCCTCTGGGTTGGACACCTATAAGACAGGTGTCACCGAAATCCTCATATTTTTCAATCAATTGATGGCAGAGACGCTCAATTGTGAGGCCAAATCTTTCATTATCTAATATGACTCTTCCTTTTTGCATTTGTATGGTGCAAATATAGTAATTCCAATTACCGGTTTTTAATGTTGATTATCTTTTTTAAAAACTTAATCGTTCTTTTGAATCTTAGCCCAGGAATCTTTCAAAGTAACCGTCCGGTTGAAAATTAATTTTTCAGGTTTTGAATCCTTATCAACGCAAAAATATCCCTTTCTCATAAATTGTAATTGTTGTCCAATTGCAGCATTTTTCAAACTTGGTTCAACATACGCCTTTTCGATAATTTGTAGGGAATCAGGATTTAAATAGGTTGTAAATTCCGTCTCTTCATCTGCTGCGGGCTCTGACACAGAAAATAATCGATCGTAAAGTCTAACTTCAACCTCTAATGCATGAGGAGTTGAAACCCAGTGTAATACCCCTTTTGCTTTTATACCAGAAGTATCAGATCCGCTCCGGCTTTCAGGGTAATAAGTGCAATGTAACTCAGTAACTTCTCCATTATTGTTTTTAACAAAATCATCACAATGAATAATATAAGCTCCCTTTAAACGAACATCTTTCCCGGGCCCAAGCCTGAAAAACTTTTTTGGAGGATCTTCCATGAAATCTTCTCTTTCAATATAAATTTCCCTGGAAAAAGGCATTTTTCGATTTCCCATTTCAGGATCTCCAGGATTATTTTCGACTTCCATTTCTTCGGTCTTTTCATCTGGATAGTTAGTGATGATTACTTTCAAGGGATTCAAAACGCCCATTACTCTTGCTGTGGTATTGTTTAACTCCTCCCTCACACAAGACTCAAGTAACTCAATTTCGATCACATTATTGCGTTTGGTTAAGCCTGTTTTATCGCTAAAAACTCGCAAAGCTTGCGCTGGATAGCCTCTTCTTCGCATTCCCGAAACAGTGGGCATCCTTGGATCATCCCAGCTATTTACAAACCCTCCTTCCACCAATAACTTTAATTTTCTTTTGCTTGTAATCATGTAAGCGACATTCATCCGTGCAAATTCAATCTGGCGGGAAGGGAAAATTTCAAGTTCCTTGATAAACCAGTCATACAAAGGTCTGTGATGCCTGAATTCAATGGAACAGAGTGAGTGGGTAATTTCTTCGATAGAATCCGATTGACCGTGAGCAAAATCATACATCGGGTAAATCACCCATTCGTCTCCTGTTCTGTGATGATGTTCTCTTTTGATTCGATACATTACCGGGTCACGCATATGCATATTAGGAGAACTCATGTCAATTTTAGCTCTCAGAACTTTTGCGCCATCAGGAAAAACTCCGTTTTTCATTTTTTCAAAAAGATCCAGATTTTCTTCAATACTCCTACTCCTGAAAGGGCTTTCTTTTCCAGGTTCTGTTGGTGTTCCCTTCATTTCAGCAATTTGTTCTGCAGAGGAATCATCAACGTAAGCAAGCCCTTTTTTGATCAATTTAGCAGCAAATTCATATAATTGAGAAAAGTAATCAGAAGCATAATACTCCCGGTCGCCCCAATCAAATCCAAGCCATTTTATATCAGCACGAATGTTATCTACATATTCTGTTTCTTCAGTTGTGGGGTTGGTATCATCAAACCTCAAATTGGTCAGGCCACCAAACTTTTCAGCAATTCCAAAATTGGTGCAAATAGCTTTTACATGTCCGATATGCAAATATCCATTGGGTTCGGGAGGAAATCGTGTATGAACGATTCCATTGTTAACGCCATTTTTTACGTCCTCTTCAATTATTTGCTCAATAAAATTGAGTGATTCTCTTTTTTCGTTTGCCATTTTTAAACTTTTAGTATTCAAAGTTTTTTAACAAAATTAAAATAAACAAATTCCATTTAAATGTCCTTTTACATTCTTTCCGGCATTTCGATGCCCAATAATTCCATAGCTGATTTTAAAACATCACCTACAGTCTTACTCAATTTTAAACGGAAAGCTTCCTTCTCAGATTCAACACCAACTATTTTCAGATCATGGTAGAATTTATGATATGATTTTGAAAGTTTGTAGCAATAATTAGCGATGAGGGATGGATCATACAAATCCGCAGCCTGCTGTATGAGTTCGGGATATTCATGGATTTGCAAAATCAGGTCTTTCTCCTGAACTTCTAAAGTTTGATAATTAGTAGAACTTCCCAAATCAACTTTTTCCTTTTGGCCCAATTGCCACACACCCTTCGTTCGCACATAAGAATATTGAATATAAGGACCTGTCTGACCTTGCAGTTCCACAGATTCTTTTGGATCAAAAATCATTCGTTTCTGAGGGTTAACTTTTATAATGAAAAATTTCAAGGCAGCCAATCCAATTTTATTCAAAATATCTTCCTGCTCTTCTTTTGAAAAGGAAGAAATATCACCTTTTTCCACTGTTTCTTTTCGGGCCTCTTCAATCACTTCTGCCATTAAATCATCTGCATCAACAACGGTTCCTTCCCGCGACTTCATTTTACCACTTGGTAAATCAACCATTCCATACGAAAGGTGATGTAGCCCATTGGCATATGGAGCTCCCAGTTTTTTCATGATTTCAAAAAGAGCCTGAAAATGATAATTTTGCTCGTCTGCCACCACGTAAACCATTTTATCTACCTTAAAATCATCATACCGCAATTGCACCGTTCCAATATCCTGGGTCATGTAAACCGAGGTGCCATCGCTTCGCCTAACTAATTTATGATCGAGCTTGACATCTTCCAGGTCAATCCAAACCGAATTATCTTCTTTCTTATAAAAAATTCCATCCTCTAGCCCTTTGTCTACAGCTTCATTACCCAGAACATAAGTATCGGACTCGTAATACAACTTATCGAATGAAACGCCCAGATTTTTATAGGTTTCTCCAAATCCTTCATAAACCCATCCATTCATCGTCTCCCAAAGTTTTCGAACCTCAAGATCGTTATTTTCCCAACCGATCAACATTTCTTTGGCTGATTTTCCCAATTGGCTGTATTCGTTGAAATAGGTATTTTTAAAATTTCTGAAAAACGTCATTTCTGTTTGCTCCTCTTCTTTATTTTTTTCAAAGATTTTTTTAGCCAGCTCTGAAGATTGCCAAACTTTATATTCTTCTTGAAATTTTTGCTCAAAAAGTACATAAAATTTTCCGACGAAATGATCTCCTTTTATTCCTGAAGATTTGGGAGTTTCTCCCTTTCCAAATTTTTGCCAGGCAAGCATACTTTTACAAATGGCAATGCCCCTGTCGTTTACAATTTGCGTTTTGATAACTTCGTAACCTGTTTTTTTCAGTATTTTAGAGCAGGACCAACCAAGCAGAATATTTCTAATATGCCCAAGATGAAGGGGTTTGTTTGTGTTTGGCGAAGAAAATTCAACCATTACCTTTTGACCATTTGGTTCTTTTTGACCATAGTCTTCATCATCAAAAACTGTTTCTAAGAATGTCTTCCAGTAATTTTCATCCACTTCAAGATTTAAAAAACCATTGATTACATTGAAGCCGGTCAATTCTTTAATATTTGAAACCAAAAAATTACCCAACTCCTCTCCTATTGATTCTGGCTTTTTTCGGGCAACTTTTGTATAAGGAAAAACAACTACTGTATAATCACCCACAAATTCTTTTCGAGTAACATTCATTACAATTTCTCTGGTATTGATGGGGTGATTGTAAAGCTTTGTAACTCCTTTGACGACGCCTTCTTTTATGGTTGAAATAATATTCATTCGAAATTAAAATTATTCTAAAACTTGATTTGAAAAGCCTGTAAAATAAAAATGAATTGTCCTGATTTTTCAAGTATTGGACAATTCTGCGCAAATTTATTATCTAAAACCTTTAATCCAAAATATATTGGTCGATACTTGTAAGTTATTGATTATTAGATGAGAAATAAGGTTGAAAAGGACTTAAGCTCTTGGAATCTTTTTTTGAAGATATATTCTTCCAGGCACACAACTACTAAAACTCGTTTCTCCCTGCCAATGGCCTTCAAGGTACAAGATACCGTCTCTTTTTTTTAGTATCAGCTGATATTTTTTAATACACCATTCCATGCCTTGTAGTTCCTCATGATCAAGAATTATTTCATCTTTCAATTCTAAAAAAATTCCGCTATGAATCTCTCCAGACAAGTTCATTTCGGCATAAATACTATCGACATAAACATACGAGCGCCCGGTGATGGAATCCCCTTTCTGAATAATGTAAAGTTCAAAAGAATATTCAGGAATATATCCGCCATCCTCTTGAGTAATTCTACCTTTCCAATAACCATTCACATCCTGCTGAGCAAAACTATCGTTGCTAAGAATGAATAGAACAAATAGAATAACAATTTTCATAGGAATGATTTGAAAACATTACTTTTTCTAAGTTAGCAATTTTTACATAACCTGATCTATAATGTGCTCTTATTCTTTATTTTTGAAAAAACTAAAAATTGTTTTTCCATAATGACGTTCATCAAAATAAAATGGATGGGTTTTGTAAGAATGTTTAGGATCATGTTCCATGACAAACCAACCTCCTTTTTTTAACATATTTTCTTGAAAAATAAGGTCGGGTATTAAATCAATAGTAGTTAAACCATAAGGTGGTCCTGCAAAAATATAATCAAACTGTTCTTGGGAAAATTTGAGAAATTTGAAAACATCAGTCCTTAAAATTTTAATATTGTCTTCAATTTTAAATTCCTGAACGGTCTTCTTCACAAATGCTACACAAGCTGCAAATTTATCAACGTAAGTCACATCTTTACAGCCTCTGGAGATAAACTCATAACTATGGCTGCCTGTTCCTCCAAAAAGGTCCAGAACTTTCATTTCTTCAAAATCAAAATAATTATTCAAAATATTAAAAAGGCCTTCTTTTGCATAATCTGTTGTGGGCCTAGTCGGCCATTTATCTGCAGGTGGATTAAATTTTCGGCCTTTCAACTCACCACCAATTATTCGCATAACCTAAGATTAAATAGATCAAAAAATTTATAGGCATTCAGTGCTTCGTATTTGGATCTGAACCGCAATTGTTCAGGTGCATCCAGAAAATAGACGTTCTTAATATATCGGAATAGCAACTTGAAAACTTCAGACTCTCTCATAATTTGACCGCAGAGATAAACCGGAATGGACTCCGGATTTATTTTAAACTGATCCAGCACCAACATAACGTAATAAACAAAATCTTTAACATTATGAAATGCAAAAGTATTATTAAACATTAAGTCTTTCTTTTCAAACAGAAGAATATCCAATTTTCTGTTTAAAACATTGATATACATATGGAAGCTTTCTTGTTTTTCAGTTAAGAAGTAGGCTCCTTGGATGAAGGCTGTTGAACCATGAAAGATCTTTAAATTATTGAACGATTCATTTATTAGGTCTTCAATTTCCTGATTAATTGCGTAAACGTTCTTTACGTCAATGAAATTTAAATCATCAGTATTTACCTTTTCCGAGGGATGTAGTTCCACCATATTTTGGAGCAAGGTAGCTTTTTCCTTTTCAAGGTATAAACTTGAAGGAACCAAGGTGTGCTTTGAATTATTTATTGCTACTTTGGTTGAAGCAAAATTTAAACTTAGAATGTCATCTTGAAGGAAGGTTTTACGAAAAAAAGCCTTGATATCGGCATTCTCCTCGAGGCTGTAACTTCGTAAAACGATAATATTTTGGTTTTTGTCAAGGACCAAAAACGAAAACCTGTCTGTACCAATTAGTGCAGACAGGTCATATAAAGTTGCATTTTTTCTTATAAAACTATCTTCTATAAAATCAAGGTTAATCATTCCCAATTTCCTGAGAGGTTTGGAGCTGACATATCCCCAAATTTAATTGTAGAGTTTGGATTATAAGATTTATCATATCTGGCAAATCTTGGATCTGCAAATTTGCCCATATAATTTTTGCGAATAGTTTTTACTTCTACAACATTTACAAGCGTACTTTGGTAAGTGATGGTATCCGCCTGGATATCGAAAGTAGTTCCACCACTATAGGGCACATATTCAAGAGAATCTAAATTAATCTCATATTCTTCAACAAATTTCATCGCAGGTTCATAAATTGTATCATAAAGGATCGTTTCATTTGTTGGATCATCAGGGTCTCCTAATACTTTTATTGTTCGTACTTCTCCATTGCGCAGCACATATTTTAAGCTATCAAAATTTGGCGCAAACCCCCCACCGCTCACACTTAGGAAAATTTCCTGAGCCTGCCGGATCTCCATTAATTGAGCAATAACTGCTTCTTCACGAGTTTTTCTTTCCTTTTGAAAAGCAATTGGTTCTGAAATGCTGCTGTAAAGTACCCAAACTAAAACAGCAATAACTGCTATTAAAATAAGATTTACTATTAATCTCATAAGACGTTATTTTTCGTTTGTTACAACGCAATAATACTATTTTTTCTTTAAAATTTAATATTAAAAGAGATTCAAATGCAAAGCTTGAAAAAAAATAATAAAAGAGTTCTAGTTCAAATAGTATTTTGAACTAGAAATTGCAATGTCAAAGAAAAAAAATAATTTGAGATTTAAGGTAAGGTTTAGTTTTTAACAGCTTCTTTGCTAAAATGCTGTTCGCCGATTAAACATTCTCCATTGTATGCTGCTCCTTCGTCAACGACCATTTTCTTTGCTTTAATTCTGCCTTTAATAAATGCTGTATTTAACAAGTGTAACAAACCTTTGACATTTAGTTCGCCATCAATACGCCCTTTAATTGAAGATTCATTGCAGTAGACCGTTCCTTCAATTTTTCCGGTTTTTCCCATAACCAGTCTTTTATCTGATTTTACTTCTCCAATTATCGTCCCGTCGAGCCGCACATCTTGAGTAGTTTTAAACTTCCCCTCAATTATTGTTCCTTGAGAAATGATACAAGATCCTGATGTTGAGTTTTGTGTGCCAGGATTATTTTGTTTTTGGATTCCGTGCTTATCTTTGCTGTTAAACATACTTAAAAATTGAAGTGTTATAGTTATGTGGCATGCTGTTTTGTTATGAAGTTGAACGTTATTGTTGAAATATTGAAGGAGCGTCAACACTTGAATAACTAAACAGCTCTGTACATATTTATTAATGTTATAGATAAAAAGTAAAGTTATAAAAAATTACAATAAATATTAATATGAGTGTAATTATTTTAGGCATTGAGTCTTCATGTGATGATACATCTGCCTCTGTTTTTAAAGATGGCAAAATTCTTAGTAATTGCATCGCCAATCAAGAAGCTCACAAACAATACGGTGGTATTGTGCCTGAAGTTGCATCCAGAGCTCATCAAATTAATATTATTCCAGTTGTTGATAAAGCTATTAAAGATGCCGGAATTGATAAGCATGATATCAATGCAATAGCTTTTACCAGAGGCCCGGGATTGATCGGTTCCCTTATTGTTGGTGTTTCATTTGCCAAATCTTTTGCTTTGAGTCTGGATATTCCAATGATTGAAGTCAATCATATGCAGGCGCATGTTCTCGCCCATTTTGCAGAAGATCCAAAACCAGCATTCCCTTTCCTTTGTTTGACCGTGTCGGGAGGGCATACCCAAATAGTTTTAGTGAAAGATTATTTAGAAATGGAAGTGATTGGTTCAACACTAGATGATGCGGCAGGTGAAGCGTTTGATAAAACAGGAAAATTAATGGGACTTGATTATCCTGCAGGGCCATTAATTGATAAATTGGCAAAAAAAGGAAAACCCGTTTTTGGTTTTCCAGAGCCACAAATAAAAGATCTTGACTTTAGTTTTAGCGGGTTAAAAACTTCCATTCTTTATTTTCTAAAAAAGCAAATAAAGGAAAACCCGGATTTTATCACAGAAAATTTAAATGACATTTGCGCTTCAGTTCAGGACAGAATCGTTTCTATTTTAATGAATAAACTAAAAAAAGCTGCTTCTCAAACAGGTATTAAAGAAATCTGCATTGCAGGTGGTGTATCCGCCAATTCTGAATTAAGGGAAACTTTAAAAATTACTGGTAAACAAGAAGGTTGGAATACTTTTATACCCAAGTTTGAATTTTGTACAGATAATGCTGCAATGATTGCAGTTACGGGATATTATAAATTTTTAAAAGGAGAATTTGCAGACCAATCTGTGAGTCCTGTTGCGAGGTACAAGATTTAGATTTGGTATAAAAAATGATATTATGTGATGACGTTTAAAAAATTCAATTTGATATGAAACTAGTAAGATTGCTTTTCATAGGGTTGACCGTGTTTATCTTAGGATGTAAGAAAATCGACAAATTAACCCAATTTAATATGGAATATAACGAAACCGTCGTTGTTCCATCTTCAACGGGAATCAGCCTACCATTTAATATTCTCTCTCCTGATATCGAAACCAATTCGGAATCAACATTTGCAGTTAATGATACAAGGAAAGACCTGATTGAAACCATTCTACTGACCCAATTAGACCTAACACTTACATCCCCTTCCAATGAAGATTTCAGCTTTCTTGAATCTGTGGAAATTTTTATTTCTGCGGATGGGTTAAATGAGAGTAGGATAGCCTGGAAGGATGAAATTCAATCCAATACGGAGAATACTTTAAATTTAGTTGTTGGCAACGAGGACTTAAAAGAATATATAAAAAAGGACAATTTTGTATTGAGATTGAAAACGGTTACTGATGAAGTTATAACTTCAGACCACCACATTGAAGTTCATTCTGTATTTTTCGTGGATGCTAAGGTTTTGGGACTCTGAAAATAGTCAAGAATTCGTTGTTGTTTTAATTCTGTTGTTAAAAATCATCGATCAATTTTTTCTTCATTTTTTCGAACTCTTCTTTAGAAATGACACCTGAAGCTTTCAATTCACCTAACTCTTTGAGTTTTGCTAATACATCGTCAGAGTCTTCAATATTTTCTTTTTGAGCGGATTCGTCGGGAACGATAAATTCTTTTTCTCCTTTTTCTTGTTCCTCTTTCATATTTTTTACTACTGTTTTCCCTTTTTCAAACTTTTCTTTATAGTATTTTCTCAAACGATCGGGATCAAAGTCCAGGATGGTGCCACCTTTACTAAAATGCATTTTAAAAACTTCACCGAGCGCATAAGTTGAAGCTCCTGCAAACATTGAAACGGTTACGCCTCCAACAACAGAACCGATTCCAGGAATCAATTTAATAACGCTTCCAGCAGTCAATCTGGCTAACGTGGTACTAGTAAGGGAAGTGACAATTGCCTTGCCTTGGGTTTCCTGAAAATTAACTTCATAAGTTCTGCAAAGTTGTCGGATCATATCCAATTGCAGCGCACTTACGGCAAAAATATCTGCAATGAGAACCGGAATTAATCCAGCTCCCATTGACCAAATGACATGGTTTCGAATGATGGTATCCGCATGTTTATCACGATCTGAAGATTGATTGCTCATTATATTCTTTTTTACTGTTTTAAAAGCTGAATTAAAAATATCTCTCTTTTTCATTTTCGATAATAAATTTAAGTCCAAAAATATTCCCATCTAAACTACGATGCTGCTTTTCTCGACCACTTCAGTGCAAATTACGACGAATTTTTATTTTGGCTTCTTGTTTATTTTTAAAGCACTACTCTCCTACTTTCACCCTAACACCTTCCGAATGACTGGTGAATTCAGGTGCATACATACATTGAATAGTCGTAATTCCGTTCGAAAAATCACCATTGTGGATCACTCGCAAGGGATATTCAAAAACGTATGTCCCCTTTGAAAGATAGGAAAAGAAGAAATTCGTGGAAGCATCGCGGGTACTTTCATAATAACCTAATCCACCTTGCCATTTATAACTACTTAAAACGTTTAACGGTTCAAACCCACTTGCTCGCATATCTTTCATGTGCACGTATTCCATGTCCCTATCAACACGTAATTCTATTCTCACCTGGAGTTTATCACCAGGCTTTAATTTTGCATTGGCAGAAATAGGATTCATAACTGGCCCCTTATCGGTATTTGAAACTTTAAAAAGCTGTTTCTTTAATGTTAAAGGCGTTTCTTCGAAGGTATCAATTTTATCTAATTGCTCAAAATATTGCCAATAAGCGGCTCCCCAGGCTACCACTTTGTTTGGATTTTCAACTTTAATCTCACTCATATTTAGTTGAATATCTTTGCCATCCCATGAAGTTTTGAAATACCCGGTTCCCGCTTCTGTTTGCATTTCAGACTGATCAATGAGTTTACCGCCCAGCGTAATTTTAACGGGCTTGTCTTCCAATAACCAGTTGTCACCATTTTTCAGCAATGCATAAACAGCAGCGGAAGTTGCTTTGGTGGTTCTCCAATGTGTCGTTTGTTTATTTTTTAATAACCAAACTTTCAGATCGTCAACAGCAACGGCATCCTTCGCAATTTCATCAAAAACTTCAATCATCAAAGCATGTGTTTCAATAGGCAATTGATACCAATAATATCCTGAATTGTATTTCCAATACATGCCAAGTTCTTCATTGTTTAAAGAACGTTCTTTTAAGGACTTTACAATTTTAGATGGAGTTTCGGGATTGCCAAATCTATTTAAACCCAGAGCGATCATACCTTCGGCATACATTCCTTTATTTAACCAATATTTCTCCGCCTGTTTTTTATAATAATTAAAAGCTTCGTCTGCCTTTGAAGGGATCGCAAAATCCATGAAAAATGACCGGGCGTACAAATAATGTATCGCCATCCAGTCCAAATGGTCTTCTTCTAAATTTCCGCCGTATTTTTTAATTCGGGTTTTAAGATCCTGATAATGTTCCACAAGCCGATCATCGATATATTGAATGGCTTTTGCCAAAACCCCATAAACCTGATTGTCATCCCTCAAGCTTTTCACTCCTAATTGATCGAGATGCCCCATACCTTCGACGATATATTGTGTGATATACCAATTGTCCCGCCCTCCGGGAAACCATGCAAAACCACCATTGCTAAGCTGTCGATCTACAATCGTATTAATAGCTTTTTCCTGTTCATTACTCATACGGTTAAGATCAAACAGCAAACCGATATTTTTCTTTTGCTCCTCTTCACTTTGTGCTTGTAAAACCCACGGCGTTTCTTCCAACAGTGCTATTTTAAGCTCCTGGTTTTTAGAGAGGTTACTCAACATCGCTGGTGTGTCACGCCATTTATCAAATACGGTTTTTATTTTTGGATGTGAATTAGCAACTGAAGTTGCCAGGCTATTTGCATAAAAACGATTGAAAATTTGCTCAGTACATTCGTAGGGATATTCCATGATGTAAGGCAAGGCCTGCACAGCATACCAGGCAGGGTTTGATGTAAATTCGAGTGTAAATTTGTGGTGTTGCAAGGTAATCGATTTACTCGCTTTTTGCATCGCCTCAAAAGTAAAATCTTTGGTCTGGTTTCCTCTGACCGGCAAAGGTTTGGTTTCTGTAACCAACATTCTATTGGTTAAAATCGGCGCACTGCTTTCTTCTCCATCCGAAAAGCTTCCAGCTTTTGCAATCACCCGATGCGTCAAAACAGGAACCTGCCCAACCGGAATTTCAAGGTTCCAAGCCAATCGATCCGACTGTCCAGCTTTTGCTTTAAATGGAATCTTAATTTTAGTATTTCCCAAAAGATTATCAACGGGCTCCATATTTAATGCATTAAACAAGTGTAGTTCAGCCGTTCCCTCCATGTCTTTTTCGGTGAGATTGGTCACCTTTGCGGTGAATTCGATTTTATCTCCTTCTCGGAAAAAACGAGGTGGATTAGGGAATACCATTAGGTCTTTTTGAGTGACGATTTCCTTTTTTGTCAAGCCAAATTTTAGATCTTTTGTATGTGCCAAACCTAAAAACTTCCATCTTGTCAATGCTTCATTCATTGTGAATTTGATAATGACATTCCCTTCGTAGTCAGTCATCAGGTTGGGAAAAAAGAAAACGGTTTCTTTTAAATTGGTTCGAACTTGCGGCGGAGCGTCTGTTCCTTGATCTGAGCCAAGTTCAGAAGCTTCCGAATCCAGTTGATCTGCATCTGCCGCATCGGCTTTTAATCCACCCACTTTTGCCGAAACAATTGAAATTTCTTCCAAATCTCCATCGACAGCATTAGAGACTCCATCTGCTTCCATTGGAGGTTCACTCATTTCCGATACAGCCATTTCTCTCATTAATATCGGTCGTGATTGGTAAAATCTAAAGCCAAACCAATTGAGTCTTTGGTAATTCCGATATGGAATGCTGATCCCGTAGCCGCTCCAGGAATAATCTATTAATACCGCACTTTGAGCAGAAAAGCCATTACTTCGCCAGGCAGGTCTGCTATAAGCATTTGGAAAAAGATTAAGAGCCCAGTTATGCGGTGAGAATTGATCTAGAGAAGCATCATACATTCCTGCTACCATTTCTGCAGCTACTCTTTCTTTTTTAGGACCACTAATTTTAATACGCCATTCTTCTTTCTGGCCCGGATAAAGTTTATCGCGGAAAGTAGCATATTCAATTTTCAAATCTTTGTTGCTCCACGGAACGATCACTGTTTTATCATGAAGATATGCTCTGTTATTTTTAACGAAGGTGAAATAATACATCAAATTCCCTCTGTGTTTTTCCAATATTGGAATTTCTAACTTTTTCAAATCATTGACCGCAATCCATTTTCTTTCAACCAATTTTTTGTCATGCTTGACTTCATAAAGCACTTTTATTTCATTTTCAGCAGTTCCGATGTAAAATTCAGCTGTATTTCCAGGTTCAAAACTATTCTTCTCTTGTACATAAAAGGCTGTTTCATTAGATGGAGTTTTTCCGGTATCAAGATCGTAAAGGGTTAAGAATCGCTTCACTTCAATTTCCTGATTGAACTTATCCTTCGTTTTTAATGTCACCGCATATTTCCCAGGTTTTAAGTTTACATTTTTCAAATCAACCTGATCCGTTTTTTCTGTATCAAAATCACTTGCCATCAATGTTTGATCAACCCCCCATTTTTCAACCAGATCTTCATCCTGATAAGCAAAATGTGGAAAATCCTTTTTAAAATTCACTTCAGTCATTATGTAATTATCAGGCTTGCTCCAATAACGTTTGACAAAAGTATGATTTGGCGATATTAGCGATTCAATTGTCAATGTTCCTTTTGCTGGTTCCGGTTGGCCATTAAGGTTTTTTGTAAAAATTTTGATACTTTTCAAACTATCCAAATTAGCTAAATCGGGCAGACTAATCCCAGCTCGTAAAGCGATATAACCAACCGAAACATATTGCACAGCGCTATGCGTTTCGCCAGTTATATCAATTACATCAGCATATATTTTAAATATAAATTCTGGTTTTGTGGATTCCGAAATGGACAAATCGGGTATCGCTTCGAAGTCAATGGTAAATTCTCCTTTTTCATTGGTTTTAGTCTTTCCAAAAGCGATTTCCATTGCAGGTGAAGAAGGATAGATGCCGCGCCAAAAATACCAGGGTAAATAAGGAAACCGCGCTTCTCTCACTACGCGATAAGAAACGTCAGCAGCATCAATGTTACTACCTGCAAAGGCTTTTGCGTTACCTTTAACGGTTACTTTTTCGTTGAGTTTGAAACTTCCTGTAACGGGTTGAAAAGTAACTTCAAATTTTGGCCGTTTGTATTCTTCTACCCTAAAGTAAGTCGAAGATTTTTGTCCGATGCTGGATTGTAATCGCATATTTCCAAGCAATCCATTGTTAGGAGCTACAAAGGTTCCTGAAACAGAACCGTATTCGTTTGTAACCAAATTCAGATCACTAACTTTTTGATTATTTGTATCGAAAAAAGTAATCGTGACTTTTTCTTTGGCAAGAATTTTAGGCATTTTATCCTTGTCATATTTGATCACAATCCCCTTAAAATAAATGGTTTGATCAGGCCGGTAAATAGAACGATCAAGAAAAAAGTGTGTAACAATCCGATCCTTATTTTGAGCGCCATAACGATAATCAGAAAAACGATCTGAGAGAAATAACTCGTCCTGTCCTTTTATAAATTTCACCTGAAAAGCCTGATTTTCTTTTATTGAAGAATACACAAACCCATCTTTATCAGTTGTTGAACTTGATACTTTTTTGAATTCCCTTTCTCTCTTGATCGGATTATATTTATCGATATAAAACTCCGCAGTTACTCCTTCCAGGGGATCACCGGTTTCCCGATGCATTACTACAAACTGGGTTTTTCCTTTTTCATCTTTGCTACTTTGATAGCTTAAATTTGAAACTTGAAAAAATAAATATTGCAGTGCATTATTTCCGCTTGAATAATTTTCATTATTGGAAACAATTGCCAGATAATTGCCAAAAGGCAAAGCATCAAGTTTGACTTCAACGGAATGTTGTCGAAAGTCACCATCATCAGGGAGCTCAACTGTCCAGGATTTCAACGGATCAAGTTTTTGAAGATACTCTCCTCTTTTATCATAAGCTAATCTCCTGATCTTGTCTTCTTCTTTCTCAGAAACCTTTACTATTTTAAAATAGGCTTTGGGAATATTGCGATAAGAAATCAGACCCAGAATTGGTTTATCAGGCAGATTTACGGATTCAGATTCAAAATTCAATTCCTGATTCGTAATATTCTTTTTCAATGCTTTGCACTGAGAAGCACCAAAAGTATCCGGATACTTTTTTATTGTTTTTTCACAAATATTATAAGCGGTTTTATAATCCCACGTGCCATCTTCATTAGGGTTTGGCGTATAATTTCCCGCTTTGTTATAATAATAGTTGGCGATATAAAAACTAATTTCTGAGGCAGATTCAGTCGCTTGATATTTCTCTTCCAGAGCGGTTAACGCTTTTAAATAAAGGGCATCTTTGTCGGCTAAAACGGTGTTTCCATAAACAAAGTTTAATCGTTTCAAGTCCGCATCAATTAAGGCTCTGGCGTCTTTATCGTTCTTGTGGAATTTTAATAATTGCTGTAAAAAGAGCAGCACTTTGAATTTTGGAGACTGATCGTCTTCCGTAGTAAAAGTGTAATTGACAAATTCATCAACCGTTCCAAAGGCTTCGTTTTGATTAATATAAAATTTGTAAGCTGGTTCTGTAATATATGAAGTCTCATTCGTCAAATAGTCGATGACCCGATGCATTAAAAAATCGTATAAAGTCGGACGAAATTTCTGGAATTCATCACTTCCACTCAAAATCGCATTGAACCTAGAAAGATCAACTTGCTGCGTTTCTTTATTTTCGATCGACTCATAATAAAGCTTTCGCGATTCAGCAACTATTTGCTCAACCGTCCAGGTTCTGATATCTTCATTTTTAAAATCTACTGTTTGGGTTCGATCGGCAAATTGCCAATAATTATTGCTTAAATAATTCGCATATAACTCTGCCAGCATAGATTGCAATAGTGACTTAATAGGAAAACCAGCTGTATCTATTTCGTTTTGCATTTTGATAATGGCATTGACCAGTCCATCTTCTTCGAGTTGGGATTCATATTTCCCTTTATAAATTAGGCATTTGATGATCTGAGCGGGTTGGTTTTCTTTTTTTACAATAGTATAAAGAAGATCAACTTTTTCGAGAGCTGATTTCGGTAATCCTTCTCGTTCGAGGGAATCAATGATTTTCCACTCGGCAAGATAGTTTTGATCGGACAGATTCGGCATAGTGGTTTCTTGGTTATTAATTGCAGGAGGTTGCTGGTTGCTCAAATCAGGTTTTTGATTTCTTTTTTGAGAACCGCAGGCTGAAGCAAAAATTAAAAGGATAATTACAATAGAAAGGACAGCAAAGAGCTTATTCATATGGTTTTTTATTTTTGTTTTCAATTAGGCTAATTTATGAATAGATACAAACTTATTAATAAAAAAATTGAAAGTTCTTTATCGTTGATTAAGATGTATTTCTGGATAGAAAAGGTGTGATTCACAAAGTTAATTAATGTTTATTTAACTTTCCTGAGTAAAAGCCTTAAAACCAAAACGATTGATATTTACTTCTTTATTGAGTGGAGTATCATCAATCAAAAAGTCAGCAAAGTGATTAGTCCAATATGGCCCTAGGGATGCACCTTTCGTTCCTAAACCATTGAAAATTGCCAACTGTGAAAACTTTGGATGGAGCCCTAAAAAAGGCCTTCTGTCTTTTACCGTTGGACGAATTGCAGCGATATGTTCAATTATTTCAAATTCAACTTTCAGCGTTTGTTGAAGCTTTTTTATGAAATCAGCACGAATGGAATCTGTAGGTAGGTCATCAGTAGAATTCCATTCATAGTTTGAGCCACACCAATATAAGTCATCACCCAGCGGTGCAATGATCAGCTTATCTTTGATTATTTTTTCTGATTTTAAATCCGGGATTCGAACGATTAGGATTTCTCCCTTGGAGGTTTCAAATGGCAAATAATTGAAAAATGGATTAAATTGGCTCCGTTGCCCTTCACAAAATATGACCTTTTTTGCTTTAATCTTATTGAAAGTAATACTTTGATCATCAAACACAAATTGTTCATAATCAACACTTATTGATTTTAATATCTCCTTATCTTCAAAATCTTTTTTGAAGATTTGTAAAAAAAGAGGCATATTGACTTGAGCAGCATATTTAATTTCTCCAATTGCAAGGGGTTCAATTATTTTGTTTTTTAAATACTCAAAATCAGCTGTCGTTTTCATGTATTTCTCATATCCTTCAAACGCACTGCGGGCGTTCCATTCATTGACATCTCCATTCTTGGCCAGAAATCGTAAAACGCTTCTTTCAGAATATAATTTGATATCAAATTTATTTTCAATTTCTCGATAAAAGATTTCATTAAAAGCGGTCAGCTTATCGAACATCCAGCTTTTAACGAAACGGCGCCCAGTGATTGGATTAATAATTCCGGCAGCGACTGTTGAAGAAGCACCTTTATGATCGTCATCAAATAGAAAAACACTTTGCCCTTTTTTTAATAAAAAATAAGCAAGTAGTGACCCTGCAAGTCCTTGTCCAACAATCAGGTAATCAACATTTATTTTTTCAGGCATCACAAATTTTTCAGAAATTCCTGATCGGCTTTTTTAAGTCCTTTTACCACCAAATCATAGGAATGATCAATAAGGTCACAAAGGAATTTATCATTCAGATCTCCTTCAAAATGAACCGTATTCCAATGTTTTTTATTCATATGCCAACCAGCTTTAATCTCTTCGTGTGCTTCTCTTAATTCAATAGCGTAATCAGGATCGCATTTTAGATTGACGGTAAATTCTTCATTGTCCAGCCCTGTGATTGCAAATACTTTCCCCAAGACTTTAAAAACAAGGGTTACTTCATCAAAAGGAAAGGTTTCTTCCACTCCTTTTTTGGACAAACAATAATCATGAAATTCCTCGATATTCATTGAAATATTGGATTGTTTCGTTGGTTATAGATAAAAAATTGAATGTGCTAAGTTATAGAAATTATCAAAGATGTTTTGTGGAATTTAATAATGCTGCTATTTTTGTACGAAGTTATTTTTAACTTCACTTTTTCACTTAAACAATTAATTGAGATCCAACTTTTTGCCTGCGTAGTTCAATGGATAGAATAGGAGTTTCCTAAACTCTAGATCCAGGTTCGATCCCTGGCGCGGGTACTATTTTTTCTTAATTTTTATCAGCACGCTAAAAAATATTTCATGTTTTCAAATCAAAAGTTATCCATACTTTTTTTAAGTCTTTTTGCATCAGTTTATCTGATCTCCTGTGTTTCATCTTCTCCGATTACTTACCGTTACGATCGAGATAAATCTGCTCCAATTCAAGATTATACTACCTACAAAATAATTAAGCCCACGGAAGAAGTGCTTGCCCAGATGGAAATGAGGCATCCTGAATATTTATCGGTACTTGAAGCGGCTATTATTGAGCAAATGGAAAAACGAAATTATACACAAGCTGAGGATACTGAACTTTTGATTACCTATTTCGTCACCGGTAAAGATTTTCAAAAAGCGCAATCAAATACCGTATCTGTAGGAGTTGGTTTTGGCGGTCCTTTTGGAGGTGTTGGGATCAGTCAAGGAAAAACAAATATCAATTATTTTGACTACCGAGAAGGCACTTTAATTATTAATTTTTACAACAAGGACGAAGCTTTGATCTGGCATGGAATAGCAAAAGGATCTTATGCGGTTGATAAAACAGATGTTGAAGATTTGACAAAAACTGTGGTAAAAAAGATTTTTCAGTATTACAAATACAAAGTAAGTGTTCCAAAAGACAAGTAAATATCTTACCTCTTCTTTTTATAGCCATAGAAACGACTTTATAATATAAAATAGGTTAATTTTGAACGGCCTTTAATTATTTCATTCTATTCATTTTTCGCTTTTGTAACTATAAATAAAATCTTCCTAGGAGATGGCATTTTCTCAGAAAAAAAAAGAAAAGATTCAAAGTATTATACAGTCGATTGATGATATCATCGAGACTGCCAAAAAATTTGAATTAAAATATAAAAATCAATTAAAGAAAGTTCATCCAAAATTTAAACAAAGCGCTACAAACCTTATTCATTACTTGGCATTTCGAGAAAAAGACAGCAACGAATTACAAAATAATTTGGGCAATATGGGGCTTTCCAGGTTAGCGAAAAACCAAGGCCATGTAATGGATAGTCTGCAAACGAACCGCTTCATTTTAAAATCATTTATCGGTGAGTCTGTTCCAAATTTTCGACCAGAACTATCCGTAAAATTGAATAAGCGGATTCAAAGGTCAAATTCAAAAGCTTTGCTGGGATATCGTTCGAAAGGAAGACGCGCCAGAATCATGGTTACACTTCCGAGTGAAGCTGCAGAAAACTATAAATTAGTTGAAAACATGCTGGCCAAAGGAATGAATTGTGTTCGAATCAATTGTGCACATGATGACAAAGATGCATGGGCAAAAATGATCAAGCATGTAAGAACTGCCTCCAAAAAATTAAAAAATAAATGTAAGGTTGCCATGGATTTGGGCGGACCAAAAATTAGAACTGGCCAACTTATTCCAGGTCCCAAAGTGATTAAAGTTCGACCCTTTAAAGATGTAAAAGGAGAAGTTGCGGAACCTTTGCAAGTTTGGATAAGCCCAGTTAGACTTACGGATCAAGACATGCTGCATATTCCAGTTTCGCAGGAAGATTTTAAAAAAATAAATAAAAAAGGCTCACTGCAATTCAAAGATACGCGAAATAAGAAGAGGGAATTTGTCATCACTGAAATCAAGAAAAACGGTTGTTTTGCCCTGTGTTATAAAACCACTTATCTGGAAACCGGAATTAAAATGGATTACAAAACCGATGCAAAAAGTGAAATCATATTTGTTGGTGAACTTCCTCAACTTGAGATCCCGATTCTGCTTTATCCGGGTGACTATTTACGAATTGACCGACAAAGTATTTTAGGAGGACCGGCAAGGTATGATGATAATGGGAAACGTTTATCTGAAGCGCATATTTACTGCACTGCTCCAGAAATTATAGATCAAGTTAAAGTTGATGAACCAATTCTATTTGATGATGGCAAAATTAAAGGTAAAATTAAAGAAGTCCATAAGGAGGAAATCATCGTTGAAATTGTTCACACAGCACCAAAAGGCGGAAAACTGCGATCCGATAAAGGGATCAATCTTCCTTTAAGCAATCTATTCATCAGTGGACTTACGCAGAAGGACCGGAAAGATCTGGAATTTGTGACCAAGAATGCTGATGTTGTCAATATGTCTTTTGTAAATAACGTTTCTGACGTTAAAGATTTATTGACTGAGTTGAAAAAAAATAATGCAAAAGAAGATTTTGGGGTTATATTGAAAATAGAAACCCAAAGCGGGTTTAATCATTTATTTGATATCCTCCTGGAAGCTATGCAAGTCTATCCTGTTGGTGTTATGATTGCACGCGGAGATCTTGCTATTGAGGTTGGTTGGATAAATATTGGAAGAGTACAGGAAGAAATTTTATCCATTTGCCAGGCAGCTCACATTACAGATGTTTGGGCCACCCAGGTTTTGGAAAGTTTAGCAAAAAACGGGATTCCTTCCCGAGCTGAAATTACGGATGTTATTAAGGCCCAGCAAGCAGATTGTGTCATGCTCAACAAAGGACCGTACATTTTAGAATCAATAAGCTTTTTGGATAAAATTTTGAAGCAGATGGAACCTTACCGGGAAAAAAATATTTCCTTTACTCCTAAGTTTTCAAAAGCTAACTGAAAAAGTAAATGATTGTTTTAAATATCAAACTCTCTCCAGAGTTGCTCATTCGGTGGATCTGCCTCAATATAAACCGGTTCCTTTTTTACAGGATGTTCGAATGCCAAGCTCCTGCAATGTAAGTGAATGGAGCCATCACGATTAGGCCGCGGAAAGCCGTATTTCACGTCTCCCCAAATTGGACAACCAATGCTTGCTAATTGAACCCTAATTTGATGTGGACGGCCAGTTATTGGGTTTATTTTTATCAAATGTAGATTACCCACCTCTCCTATCAATTCATAATCCAGGTCAGATTTTTTTGCGGCTTTTGTTCGATTGCCTGTTTTATCATAGGCTTTTGCTATATTCTTGGTAGTGTCTTTTAAAATATAATGCATCAAATGCCCTTCAATGGGTTCAGGTCGCTCTGCCGTTATTGCCAAATACGTTTTTTCAATTTTTCTTTCTTTAAACAAGTCATTCATCCGGGTTAGTGCTTTACTTGTTCTGGCAAAGACAACGACACCACTGACCGGCCGGTCAAGCCGGTGCACCACTCCAAGAAACACATCTCCTGGTTTCTTATAGCGGATCTTGATATATTCCTTCACATATTCGGACAAAGGAGTATCCCCCGTGATATCTCCTTGAACCAACCAGCCCGCTGGTTTGTTGACAGCTATCAAATGGTTATCTTCGTGCAAAATTTGTAGACCACTTATATCGAGCATAATGATTCGTTTGTTGGACAGGAGATTAACTTCTTGGTTATAAAAAAAGTCTTGGTTAGTTAAAAATGCAAAAGTATGAAATTATCATTGGGTTTTTCCCCTTGTCCAAATGACACATTCATTTTTGATGCGATGATCCATCAAAAGATTGACACCGAAGGTTTAGAATTTGAGGTTATGATGGCAGATGTTGAACAATTGAACCAAAAAGCGTTTTCAGGTGATTTGGACATTACTAAACTTAGCTATCATGCTTTCTCCTATGTTTTGGATCAGTACGCTTTGCTGCAAAGTGGAAGTGCTTTAGGTAATAATTGTGGCCCATTGTTGATCGCAAAACGTCCTCTTTCAAATGCCGAAATTCAAACAGCCAAAATTGCAATTCCGGGAAAATATACCACGGCCAATTTTTTACTGAGCCTTGCTTTTCCTGATAATAAAAATAAAGTGAAATTATTATTTTCTAAAATTGAGGATGCCGTTTTAAATAATGATGTCGATGCCGGGTTAATTATTCACGAAAATCGGTTCACCTACGCCTCAAAGGGATTGATCAAGATCATGGATTTGGGTGAATTCTGGGAATCAACAACGCAGTTACCTATTCCCCTTGGAGGAATTGTGGTCAAGAGAACACTTCCCCCATCTATTCAGCAAAAGATAGATCGCGTTTTACAAAGGAGTGTTCAGTTTGCACTAAAAAACCCTGAACAAACCATACCGTTTGTCAGTCAATATGCACAGGAAATGGACCAAAAAGTCATGTTCCAGCATATTGATTTATATGTAAATGATTATACGGTTGATTTAGGAAAAAAAGGAAAAGAAGCCATTCAGAAATTGTTTGATACTGCCCATAAAAAAGGGGTCATTAAATTTAAAAGTAAAAATCTGTTTGTTTCGTACATTTGAACTTTACTCTGACCTTAAAAAACGATGTTGTATAAAATAAAATACGCTATATTTGCCAGCGATTTTGAAAATAATTATACCAGCAAAACTTACTAAAACCAACTAGAAATGATAATTGGCGTTCCAAAAGAAATTAAAAACAATGAATATCGAGTTGCGCTCACGCCAGCGGGAGCTTTCGAATTAAACAAAAGAGGGCATACTGTTTATGTCCAGACTAAAGCGGGAGAAGGTAGTGGTTTCAAAGATAGTGAATATATGGAAGCAGGGGCAAAAATCACTAAAAACATTGCTGCTACATACAAAGTGGCGGAAATGATCATGAAGGTCAAAGAGCCAATAAAAGAGGAATATGATTTAATAAAAGAGGACCAATTAGTCTTTACCTACTTCCACTTTGCTTCTTACAAACCATTAACAAAGGCAATGATCAAAAGCAAAGCGGTTTGTCTGGCTTATGAAACCGTGGAAATGACTGATCGAAGTTTGCCATTGTTGGTTCCAATGTCTGAAGTTGCTGGAAGAATGGCTATTCAGGAGGGAGCAAAATACCTGGAGCAACCTGTAAAAGGAAGAGGCGTTTTGTTAGGCGGAGTTCCAGGAGTACCTCCAGGCAAAGTCATGATATTAGGAGGAGGAGTCGTAGGGACTCAAGCAGCAAAAATGGCAGCTGGACTGGGAGCCCAGGTAACAATTTTGGACATTAATCTTCCGCGTTTGCGGCATTTAAATGATATCATGCCTGCGAATGTCATAACACTTTTTAGTAATGAATATAATATCAGAAGTTTAATTCAAACACATGATTTAATTATTGGGGCCGTATTGATTCCGGGAGCCAAGGCACCAAATCTCATTACTCGAGCTATGCTTAAAGACATGCGCCCAGGAACTGTTCTTGTTGATGTTGCAGTTGATCAGGGTGGTTGCATTGAAACTTGTAAGCCTACGACTCACGAAGATCCAATTTTTATCATTGATGATGTCGTTCATTATTGTGTTGCAAATATGCCGGGTGCAGTACCTTACACTTCTACTTTGGCTTTAACTAATGCAACATTGCCGTATGCTGTTCAATTAGCTAACAAAGGATGGCAACAGGCTTGTCGAGAAAGCAAGGAACTTAAACTTGGGCTTAATATTATCAATGGTAAAGTGGTGTACAAAGGAGTAGCTGATGCATTTGATTTGAAATTAGAAGATGTAGATAAGTTTTTATAAATTAAACGGAACAGTGTTTTTTAGTTTTCGTTCAACTTACTAAATTATAGAATATGATTTCTCAAAGTTTATCCTCTTCAAAGGATTTAATAAATATGGAGGACCGGTATGGTGCTCACAATTATCATCCGCTGCCTGTTGTTTTATCAAAAGGAGAAGGGGTTTATGTTTGGGATGTCGAAGGGAAAAAATACTATGATTTCCTCTCCGCTTATTCTGCGGTGAATCAAGGACATTGTCATCCAAGAATAGTTAATGCCTTAAAAGAACAAGCAGAAAAGCTAACACTGACAAGCCGTGCGTTTCATAATGATGTACTTGGTCCTTTTGAAAAATTCATGACCGAATATTTCAAATATGACAAAGTACTTGCTATGAATACAGGAGTTGAAGCAGTAGAAACGGCTTTGAAACTTTGCAGAAAATGGGCTTATGAAGTTAAAGGAATGCAAAAAAATGAAGCTAAAATCATTTTTGTTACAGGTAATTTTCATGGCAGAACATTGAGTGTTATTTCTGCTTCTTTGGATTCGTTAAGTACTACGGGCTTTGGGCCATATATGCCCGGATTTACCATTATTCCATATAATGATTTGGAAGCTTTGAAGGAGGCTCTCGAAGATCCCAATGTTGCTGGTTTTATTGTTGAACCTATTCAGGGCGAAGCAGGTGTTTTTGTTCCTGATGATAATTATTTGCCTGAGGCTTTTCACTTGTGCAAAGCTTCAAATGTTCTTTTCATAGCTGATGAAGTACAAACCGGAATCGCTCGAACAGGCAAATTACTTGCTACTTGTGGCAACTGTAATTGCACCAACGACTGTGAACGGAATCCTGAAGTAAGACCCGATATTTTGATATTAGGTAAAGCACTTTCGGGTGGTGTATTCCCGGTCTCTGCGGTGTTAGCTGATGATGAAATAATGTTGACCATTAAACCAGGAGAGCACGGATCTACATTTGGCGGAAATCCACTTGGTTGTGCAGTAGCAATTGAAGCAATGCGTGTAGTGAAAGAAGAAAAATTGGCTGAAAATGCGGAAAGATTGGGGAACATATTTCGTAGCCGAATGAACGAATTAATTCAAAAAAGCGACTTGGTTAATTTAGTCAGAGGAAAAGGATTGCTCAATGCAATTGTCATTAATGATTCCGAGGAAAGTAAAACAGCCTGGAATATCTGCCTTGCATTGAGAGATAATGGTTTATTGGCAAAGCCAACACATGGCAATATTATCCGTTTTGCGCCTCCATTAGTAATAACAGAAGAGCAGCTTCTTGAATGTTGTGATATTATTGAAAAAATAATTCTTGAGTACCAATTATAAAGAAATAACCTAATAATAGTCTAAGCCGCAATATTTGAATTTCAAATTATTGCGGCTTTTGAATTTTTTATAAAAATGAAAACGGGGAACTTTATCATTCTTCAGGGTAGCTCAAAAAGTAATGGCAATACCCGTATTATTGTAGACTACATTCTTTCCCAAAAAGAAGGGCGTTTTATTGATCTAAAAACAAAAAACATTAGCTACTTTGACTATGATCATCATAATATTGATGATGATTTTTTAAATGTTGTTGACCAAATATTGAATTGTGAAGTGATCATCTTTGCTACTCCGATTTATTGGTACAATATGAGTGCAGTAATGAAAACTTTTTTCGATCGATTGAGTGATATTACTACCCTTAGAAAAGATTTAGGAAGACAGCTAAAAGGAAAAAAAATATTGGTCATTGCTTGCGGATCAGACGACATTGAATATCCTGCCCTTTGGGAACCTTTCAAACTAACCGCTGAATATTTGGATATGGTCTATGTAGGACATGCGCATACCTGGATAGAATCCGGAGAATTACCCGATGTTGTTAAGTTTACATTGGATCAATTGATGAACAAATTGAATTGACTAAAAAATAGTGAAATCCCCATTTTGACAAATAGGTAAAAATATTTATATGTTTGTGGTTAATGCAAGTGTTTTGTGTTAAAATTTTTATAATTTCGTTGCAATAAAATAATGGCCAGATCTGTTTATGGGGTTATTGTTACCTATTAAAAATACAGAGTTTTTTTTATATTGGAATAATAGTTTGGCCTTCAAATATTTGCAACTTTTTATTAACATGTATAACTGTTGATTTTTATAAAACCCTTTTATACCATCTATTTTGAAACACCAATTTCTCAATCATGAAATTAAATCATCTAATTTGTTTTTTGGTTTTTTGCTTTCTTAATTCGTCTGCTTGGGCCCAACAGACTGCTGTTTATACCGAAGCAAATGAAGCCTTCAAAAAAGGAAAAGAGTATTATGATAATGGATTATTGGGAGAGTCACAGCGCGAATTCCAGACGGTGCTGCAAGTGTTAAATTTCGCCAATGAACCAAATTCCGAATTGCTTCGAAAAAAAGCGGAGCTCTATTATGCGAAAGCAGCAGTAATGCTTGACTTACCAGAAGGTGAAAAACTGATTCTTGATTTTGCAAGAAAATACGATCCTGACCCCTTAGCTAATCTGGCCATCATCGAAATGGCTAATTATTATTATAATGATAAAAACTACGAAAGAGCCATTGAACTTTATTCAAATATCGACACTTACGATTTGACTAAAGATCAAAGATCCGAAGTGAAATTCAAACTTGGATATTCCCTTTTTTACAACAAAAAATTCAAACAGGCAGGGGCTCAGTTTAATGAAATAAAGGACATAGAAAACGATTACTACTATCCGACTAATTATTATTTGGGTATTACTGAGTTTTATGAAAACAAATATGATCAGGCGGTAAAAAGTTTTCAGCGTGTTACAAGATCTAAAAAATACAATCGGTACGTTCCTTATTATATCACTCAAATATATTTTGCTCAAGGCGATTTTGATAGTGTAATAGCTTATGGAGCTAGAAAAAGCTACAGGATAATAACCTAAGAAATCGTGCTGAGATCAATCAGCTTGTTGGACAGGCTTATTTTGAAAAAGGTGAATACGTAAAAGCACTTCCGCATCTTGAATACCATGCAGAGCATTCCAACAAATTGCGGGTAGAAGATTTTTACCAACTTGGTTATACCCAGTATAAGACCAAAAAATTATGCAAAAGCGGTCAAGAATTTTGAGCAACTCAACAATGTCAATAGCAAAATCGGTCAAAGTGCGATGTACAGCCTTGCTGATTGTCATATCAAAGAAGGTCAAAAAGAAGCTGCCGGAGTGGCTTTTAGAGAAGCCAGCAAAATGACTTTTGACCGGGATATCCAAAGCGAAGCGCGTTATAATTATGCTAAACTTTCCTATGAATTGAAATACGACCGGGAAGCCGTTAATGCTCTGCAAGCGATTCCAACGGATTCTAAATATTATACTGAAGCTCAAACCATGCTGAGCGCTTTATTTTTAAATACCCGGGATTATGAAAATGCTTTGAAGCTTTTGGAAGAGTATTCCGAATAAGACGCCTAAGATGAAAGAGACCTATCAAAAAGTAGCTTATTTGAGGGGACTGCAAGTTATACCGAGACGGAAATCCTGATGCAGCAAAAGCGGTATTTTAAAAAGTCTTTGGAAATGCCCGTTGATAATCAAACCAAAGCACTTGCTTATTATTGGCTGGGAGAAATTGCTCATAATCAAAGCAAATATGCGGACAGTATTCAGGAAATGAATAAGTTTATTACGCTGGCAAAAACGATGACTGGCCTTCCGGATGAGTCTTCCATCTATACTGCAAATTATACGATGGGTTATAATTATTTAAAACAAAAGAACTATACTGGCGCCTTAGGTTTTTTCCAGGAAACCATTACCGGTATTCGACAAAAAAGTCTTTTTATTAATAATGAATATGTAAGTAAAGATGTTTTGGGAGATGCTACATTGAGAGCTGGAGATTGTTTGTTTAAAAGAAACAAATATAATGATGCGCTGCGCTATTACAATGAAGCCGTCAATAATCGTTACACCGGTTTTGTTTATGCATTATACCAAAAAGCTATTATTGAAGGTCTGCGAGGCAATACCACCGAAAAGATTATTGCATTGGAAAATATTACTGACAACTATTCAAATTCTGAATATACCGATAATGCCCTTTTCCAGCTTGGCGTCACCTATCAGGAAATCGGAAAATATGATTTAGCGACGAGACCTTTAGATAAATTAGTTTCTAATTACACCAACTCTGAACTTTACAATCAGGCGCTGATCAAGTTGGGATTGATCGCCTATAATCAAGGCAACCTTCAAAACGCGATAGGTCATTACAAACAGGTTTTTACGCATAATCCAACTGCAAAAGAAGCGGAAGCGGCTTTAACTGCTTTGGAAGAAATTTATGTGGACGATCTGGGGCAAACGGATGAATACTTTGCTTTTCTGGAAACCATCCCTGGTTATAAAGTGGGTAGTGACGAAAAAGAAGCAATAAGCTTTAAAGCTGGTGAATCTCAATTTGAAAATGGCAATTATGAAAAAGCCATTGAAACATACACTAACTTTTTAAGGAAATACCCCAATGGAAGAAATTCCCTCCTTGCTCATTATCATCGAGGTGAATCTTATAGCGTTTTGAAAAAATATAGCGAAGCATTATTGGATTACGATTATGTCATTAAAAGAGGTCAGAGCCAGTATTATGCAAAATCACTACGGAAAGCTGCACTTATCGCTTACAATCACGAACAAGATTTTAATAAAGCTTTTACTTATTATTCTCAATTGGAAACGGCTGCCGGAGATGATGATATGCGATTTGAAGCTCAATTAGGGGCTATGCGCAGTGCTTATCGTACCAATAATTCGGCCACTGTATTCAGTATGGCCGAAAAGGTAAGCCAAAACCCAAGAGCCTCCGATGATCAGAAGGCTACAGCCTATTTTTATCTCGGTAAGATCTATACCGACCAAAAAGAATATGATAAATCGCTTGCTGCTCTGAATCAGGTAACTAAACTTAGCGACAACGAACAAACCGCAGAAGCTCGTTATATGATCGCTTATATTTATTATGTGCAAAGAGATCTGGATATAGCGCAACAACTTATGTCTTAATGCTAATAAAGAATGTGCCGGTTACAATTATTGGATTGCAAAAAGTGTGATTCTACTTGCTGATATATTGGCCGAAAAAGGAGATTTATTTAACGCTCAGGCTGCTTTGGAAGGTTTGATTGAAAATTATGATGAGGATCAGGATTTGGTTTCAATTGCTAAAGCAAAATTAGAACAACTAAAGATCAGAGCAAAAGCCAGCAATCGACTAATTGATGAGTCAAATGATAGATCATTTGAAATGGAAGAGGATGAACAATAAGATTCGGTGTTTTTCAATGAACTTTTCCCTTATTCTAAAAATTAACAAAATGACAATATCCATCAAAAATATAATCCTGTTTTCAGCTTTCTTTTTTTGTTCTTATAAAGCCTTTGCGCAACCCGATCTTCCTTCTGAAGAAATTGAAGTTATCAAAGATTTTGAAGCTGCTTTGGAGGAATCTTTCAAAATTAACGTTAAACC
Source organism: uncultured Saprospiraceae bacterium (assembly GCA_963793295.1). Classification (GTDB taxonomy): domain Bacteria; phylum Bacteroidota; class Bacteroidia; order Chitinophagales; family Saprospiraceae; genus JAHDHW01. The sequence goes on from CAWBZX010000039.1 coordinate 82,401, forward strand.
GGAACTACCGCCGGTCGATACGACTTCAAAAAATCTACTTTATGACGTTCCGAGTAAAACAATCAACGTTGATTATTTGCCTCCTAAAATTCGCCCGATTGCGATGAAACGCGATCCTGTTGCTGATACGTACAAAGGTTTTTTAAAGTTAGGCTATGGTATCCCAAGTTCTCCTTATGGGGAGGTTTCTTATCATTCCACTGATCCTAAAAAATATGAAGCTGGCGCTCATTTTAAACACCACTCGGCAAATTTTAAGGATCTTGAAAACCAAAGATTTTCTAAATCTGAAATTGGCCTTGATGGCACCTATTTCCATGACCTGGGTTTTGCTATAAACGGAGATATTGGATACAACATTGATGAGGTTTATTTCTACGGATACAACCACGATGAGCAATCTTATACCCGTGAAGAAATTAAACAAAAATTCAATACTTTTAATTTGGACCTCAAATTTTTCAATGGAGAAAGTACTCAGGGAGATATCAACTATTATGCAAAGGCTGGAATCGTTAATATAAATGATAATTACGCGGTTTCAGAAACCAGTCTTGATATAGATTTGGGCGTCACCAAGTGGTTCAACGAAACACATCCTTTAACAGTAAAAATAATTACCGACTTCACCAGTTTTGATACCACAGAAAAACAGAAATTAAACAATTTCTATTTTCAGCCTAGTTTTACTTATCATGCAGATATATTTAAAGTAAAGATTGGGGGTAATCTGACTTCCTTTAAAGATAAATTTACTTTTTATCCGGACATTGAAGCAACGGTTAATGTAATCGGAAATCAACTTGCAGCCTTTGCCGGATGGGAAGGGGACGTCTATAAAAACAACTTCAAAAACATTACAGATTATAATCCGTTCGTCGTTTCCCGATTTGGTATTCAAAACACAGGTTATAATAATTTTTATGGAGGTGTTCGCGGTAATGTAAAAATATTAGATTATGAAGTGCAGGCTGGTTTAAAGAAAGCAGATGACTTGGCTTTGTTTTTAAGAAATACAATGGGACAAGGAGTAGATACCTTGCGTTTTAACGTCCTGTATGATACAGTCGATGTTGCATATTTAAAAGGGACTTTAAACGCCAGTCCTATAAAAGGATTAGAGGTTATCTTATCTGTTGGTCAAAACGTTTACAGTTTGACCAGCCAGGAAAAAGCATGGGGATTGCCTTCTCTCGAAGTTAACTTGGCTGCAGTCCTGAAAACTATGGAAGACAAACTTCGCATAAAAGGAGAATTATTTGTTGAAAATGGCGTGCCCTACATTAATCCTGAGGGACTCGCTGATAATTTGAATGGGCTATTTGATCTGAGTTTTGGCGCTCATTTTCAGGCGACCAAAAACTTCGGAATTTTCTTTGATTTGAATAATATAGCAAATAATAAACGGCAACGTTGGGAAGGTTATCCAACCTATGGGATCAACATTATTGGAGGTATCACTGCTCGTTTTTAGAGATAAAAAAACTATTAAAACAAAACCCTTTCAATGTTTTTGAAAGGGTTTTGTTTTTTCAGTAATAGAAATATTGATAATCTACTATTCTGATGATTTTCTCTTCGTTATAGGAACGCAATCTGATCAAACGTCCATCGATATATATCTTAACATCTTTGTAGCCTGGCCTTTCGATTATTGTTTGCCAGATTTTGCCATCTTTATATTTGATCTCTTTTGAAACAATGGTGTTTTCCATTTTAAAATGGCTAATTGTTTTGGTCAGGCGATTTTGTTTGTCATATTCATAATACATTTCATTAATCAGCGAACCGTCAAAATCATAGATTAGAGTCTTTGATCGTTTTCCTGATTTTGAATTATAATAATGAAGGATTTTACTGGCATCATATTTTTTTGATTTCCCTTTTCCCAGCATATCATAACTAAATATTTTTTCCCCGGTCAGGCTATCTTTTTTATTATAATGGTAAATAATCCTCTCTTTTAAAAGAAATTCACTTCCTAGTTCTAAGCCTTTTGTATAGACCTTTTTTTCAACTAATTGATTATTTTGATTTTTATAATAAAAGGTTTTAGTGGTTTTACCTCGAAATTTAATCTCTTCAATTTGAAGCCCTTTTTTGTAGGCGTAATAAGTGGTCATCGGATCATTTCCAAACAATTCTACCTTCTCTACTAATCTGTTTTGCACATCATATTTAGAGGTTAATTGCTTTACCGGTAATTCTTTTTTGCTGTAACAAGCTAGCAAGTTCCCTTTATTGTCAAATTCAGATATTGCGCCTTCCCTTGCTTTCTCGTCCAAATCTAAACGAATCCATTCAATGATTTGTTTGACCTTCTTTTTTGATAAAATTGGAGCCTTTGCAAGCGGTTGTGCTTGGATTTTAGAACCAATGAATAATCCACAAAAAATAAAGAAGAATATAGATTTCAAATTTTGATTTTTTTAAGTTCATTGATTATCAAAAGCGAATATAATAAATGAAAATGCTTATTTTAGGATATTTGCAGGATAGTAAATATTTCATTAGAATTGAAACCCAAAACACTCTAAATAACTATAGTTCACCTTTTAATGACTAGAACTATGCCCGAAATAGTATATTATAAAATATCGAATCGTCTAAATATCATGCTATTCATCTTTTTCATTGGCTTGTTTTCCTGTGCTGGTTTAAAAATAATGGACAATGGAAAATTAGAGCATAAAGGATTTACCGAAGAAATATCTTTTGAAGATCCGCTTCATCTGGTCATTCTTCCAGTTGAAATAAATGGCGAAACACATCGGTTTTTGTTTGATACAGGCGCTCCCAATGTTATATCAGTTGAATTGCAAGAAAAGTATCGTTTCAAATCAGTAACAAAAAAGACGATAAGAGATTCGGAAGGAAGGGTGAAAAAAGTAAATTATATCAATATAAACAAGGTGTCGCTTGGGGAAATAAGTTTCTCGAATACGGTTGCTTTTGTAACTGACTTGAAAGCAAATCCGGTTTTGGATTGCCTGGATCTAGATGGAATAATTGGATCCAATTTGATGCGATTTTGTGCCTGGCAAGTGGATTATTTCAACAAAAAAATTATTCTTACTGATCAGCCGGAGACACTTTCTTATACTTCCAGCTACCATGAAATCCCTTTTCGTTCGAATGACCAGCATGCGATCAAGATTGATTTTAAAACACCGAATGCTAAAATCACCAATTTAAAGATTGATTACGGATCGACAGGTTCGATTGGTGTTCCCAATAAAATTTATCAGGTTTTAAATGAAAGAGGTGATTTATCTAATCCTCAAACAGAAGTTGGTTATACACAAAGTGGGATCTTTGCTGACTTTTTGGTTGATACTAGTGAATCAAGCGTGATTCAATCCGGGCAATTCGGAGACTTTATTATTGGGAAAACAGAAATTGAAAATGGAGGAAAAGGTTTATTGGGAACAACTATCCTTAAAAACTATGTCGTTACAATGAACTGGCTAAATAAGACTATTGGCTTTGATCGAATAGATTCTGAAATTGAATTTCGCAGAAATCCTTTTGGTTTCAGCCCCGTTTTTTATGAGGGAAACACCATTGTGAAATCAGTTATTGCTAATGGTCCAGCATCTCGTGCAGGTTTGAAACCTAAAATGGTTATTTATTCGATAGATGAATATAATCTTGATGGTTTGGAAGGTTTTTGCGAATATGTTTTAAGAGATAAAAATCAACACGAAACCATCACTGTAAAGGCAATGGAAGACGGAGTTTTAAAAACTTTTGAAATTAAGGCTGTCAGAGAATAAATTAGGATTAACTAAAGTTCTCCTTTAAAACGTGCGGCAAAATCAATAAAGAAATTTAAAGCTTCTGGGTTTTTTAAGGAATCAATATTGGCCGCTTTTTCAACAGGAATTCCCATCATAATTTTTTTGACAGGCGCCTCCAGTTTTTTACCACTAATGGTGTAAGGACATTCTTTTATTTCTATTATTTCATCAGGAACATGCCGAGGCGTATATTCCGTTTTAAGTTGGTCATTTATTTTCTTTTTTAAACCATCATCCAAAACTACTCCTTCCTCAAGTACAACAAACAAAGGCATAAAATGCCTTCCACCGCTAAGTTCCAGATTGATGATCAAAGAATCCTTAACGTCTTTAATTTTATCAACTGCCCGATAAATTTCACTGGTTCCAATTCTAATTCCATGACGGTTTAAAGTGGCATCCGATCGTCCATAAATCACAATGCTTCCTCGCTCCGAAATCCTCACCCAATCGCCATGTCGCCAAATTCCGCCGGGATACATTTCAAAATAAGAAGCTAGGTAACGTTGATTACCGGGGTCATTCCAGAAGTAAATAGGCATGGAAGGCATAGGCTCGGTTATGACCATCTCCCCTACTTCGCCTATAACTTCATGGCCCATTTCATCATAAGCCAACAATTTGCAGCCTAAAGCCCTGCATTGGATTTCACCCACATAAACAGGTTCAAACGGGCATCCACCAATAAAAGCTGTACAGACGTCCGTCCCTCCGCTCATCGAACAAAGCCAGACATTTTCTTTTACATGAGAATAAACCCATTCAAAAGACTCGGGAGGCAATGGCGCTCCGGTTGAACTAATCGATCGAATGGCAGATAAGTCATAGTCCTGTTTTGGATTAATGCCTTTCTTCTGGCAGGCAATTAAAAAGGGAGCACTAGTTCCAAAATGGTTGACTTTAGCTTCTTGGGCAAATTTCCATAGTAAGTTTAAATCTGGAAATCCCGGACTTCCATCGTATAAAACGATAGTTGCTCCTCGCAGTAAAGCCGCTTGCACGAAATTCCACATCATCCAACCCGTCGTGGAAAACCAGAAAAAACGTTCCCCAAAATGGACATCATTGTGAAAAGCCAGATATTTCAAATGTTCCAGCAAAACTCCTCCATGGCTATGCGTGATGGCTTTGGGAATTCCTGTTGTACCTGAGGAATATAAAACCCAAATAGGATGATCAAACGGAACGGGGTCAAAAGTCAGCGCCTCCGTATTCCCTTCAATGGCCTCGTTCCATAAAACGCAACCAGATACATCCGTTTCATTGCTGTCAGCATTATGGTAAGGAATATAAACAACGGTTTCGATACTTGCAATGCTGTTTTTTATTTCATTGACTACATCTGCTTTTGGATAGGGTTTGCCGTTGTATTGATAACCATCAACTGCGATTAAAACCTTAGGTTTAATTTGTAAAAAACGGTCAACGACACTGTTGATTCCAAAGTCAGGTGAACAGCTAGACCAAATGGCTCCAATGGAGATGGAAGCTAAAAAGCCAATCGTAGCTTCTGGAATATTTGGTAAAAAAGCGACCACCCGATCACCTTTTTCAACACCAGCTTTTTTCAGAAAGCTTTTAAAAGCTGCGACTTTGGCAGATAACTCCTCCCAGCTAATTTCCGTTAAGCCGTGTTGTTCAGATTTAAATATTATTGCTGGAAAATCATCATTTTTATTTTTAAAAATATGCTCAGCATAGTTCAACGTGCTTCCCAAAAACCATCTCGTATTAGGCATTTGATCATCTGACATTACTTCCGAATAAGGTGTATGTGCGATAACCTCAAAATATTTCCAGATGCTTTCCCAAAATGCTGCTGGTTGAGTCACAGACCAATCCCAGATTTGTGAATAACCACCAAACGTCAAGCCATGCTCAGTCTGCAACCATTCCTTAAAATGAAAAAGGTTTGAATTCTTAATGAAGGTTTCATCTGGTTTCCAAAGTATCTTTGGAGTTGCAACATCTTTGTCCATATTTTCTTGCTATTGAATGCATCGCTAAGTTAAAAAACAAATGGGAATATTTTCGGATCGCATTATATTTTGAATAACCTGAAATAGAATTAAAAATTGTTTTGGAAAGTCCTATATTTGAAATCTTACTGAATCAAATAACAAGCATCCACGCTTATGAAATTGCTTAGAATTTTTCTCCTCTCAGGACTTACAATTGTTCTTTCTTGTACCGGAACCAAAAAAGGAATCCAAACGAAAGATGATGGAATTATTGAAGTCATTATTCTTCAGGTGAATGATGTGTATGAAATTGCTCCTTTAGAAGGCGGAAGCGTCGGTGGAATGGCAAGATTAGCTACTTTGCGTAATCAGTTATTGGAAGAAAATCCAAATACTTTGACCGTTTTAGCCGGGGACTTTCTCAACCCTTCAGTCATTGGTACTTTGCCTTACAATGAGAATGAAAAAATTAAAGGTCGGCATATGGTGGATGTAATGAACTATACCGGAATCGATCTGGTTTGTTTCGGAAATCATGAATTTGACATAAAATATGATGAACTTCAGCAACGACTCAATGAATCTCGATTTCAATGGGTTTCAACAGATGTTATGCACAAAACAGCCCACGGAGTAAAACCTTTTTATAAAATGAAAAGGGAGTCAAAAGAAAATATTCCAGAGACTTGGAATTGGATTGTTAAAGATACAGATGGAACAAAAATTAAAATTGGATTTTTTAGTGCTTGCCTCAATGCCAATCCAGTTGATTATGTTGTTTATGAAGATCCTTTCCTTGAAGCAGAACGAGCTTACAAAAAACTCATAAAAGAAACAGATGTCGTTTTAGGTCTGACTCATCTTGATATAAAACAAGATCTGGAATTGGCAGCCATGGTTCCTAATGTACCATTAATGATGGGAGGACATAATCATGATAATATGATTCATCAAGTTGAAAATGTTGTGATTACTAAAGCGGATGCGAATGCCAAAACCGCTTATGTTCACCGTTTGAAATACGATAAAAAAACAAAAAAATTGGAAGCCAGCCATAAGTTGGTCCCATTAAATGAATCCATAGCATTAGATCCGGCAGTAACAAAAGTAGTTAAAAAATGGACAAACTTGGCGGATGAAATGTTTGCTTCCATTGGGTTTGATCCGAATAAGGTTTTGATAACCGTTGCAGAACCTTTAGATGGAAGAGAAAATAGTGTTAGGAATAAACAAACAAATCTTGGTCAATTAATCGCAAAATCGATGTCCTATGCTTTTCAAAATTATAATGATTGTTCCATAATAAACAGCGGCTCCATCCGCCTTGATGACCAATTGTCCGGAAAGATTACTCAATTGGATATTATCAGGACATTACCTTTTGGTGGAAAAATAGCAATGGTCAAAATGACAGGAAAATTACTCCAGGATATTTTAAATGAAGGTTTTGCAGGCAAAGGAACCGGAGCTTTTCTTCAATGGGATGAAATCGAACGTAATGAACTTAATGGAGCCTGGATCATAAACAATAAACCACTGGAATCTGAGAAAGAATACTCGGTGGTGGTCAGCGATTATCTTTTAATGGGAATAGATATCCAAACTTTACGAAGAGATGGCGAAGGTATTATAAAAATAACGGAATCAACTGATGACGATCCAAATAATCCTGTAAATGATATTCGAACGGCTATTGTTCAATATTTAACTAAGAACTAGTTGTGATCCAAGCGGATAAAAAAATCTTGGATTTTCAATTACTACCATCTATCGAGGGCATCTTGAAATATTAATCCTAATAAAAAACTATTGATCAACCCAATCAATTTCAACGGGCAGCTAATGCAAGCAGATCAGCCTGTTTTGCTTGCAAATAATCGTGCCTTCAAATATGGAGACGGATTATTTGAGACAATTAGAATTTTTAACGGCCAAATTCCTTTTATTGACTATCATTTCAATCGTTTGAAAAAGGGATTGTTGAAATTGAAGTATAAAATTCCTAATCATTATTCATCCTCTTTCTTTGAAAAAGAAATCCAAAAACTAGTCAATAATAAAGGAAATCACCGGATTCGTCTGACTGTTTTCAGATCAGCCGGTGGATTTTATACGCCAGCGGATAATCACCCGCAGTTTTTAATTGAAAGTACTGTTTTAAAAGATGCTTCTTTTCAGTTGAATCCAAAAGGACTTAACCTTGGACTTTTTGATGAAATTAAAATACCTCAATATCAATTAGCTAATTTAAAAACCTGCAATAGTTTACCGTATATTTTAGCTGGAATTTACAACCTTGAAAATGGTTTTGATGATTGTTTGATAATAAACAACTCTGGAAATATTGCAGAATGTACCAGTTCAAATATATTTGTGGTTAAAAAAGAAACGCTTTGGACTCCATCATTATCAGAAGCTTGTATTGCAGGAACGATGCGAAAAATTATCCTGGAAATAGCGCAAGCAAATAATATTAAAACAGAAGAAACTATGCTAAAAATTTCAGATTTAAAGCAAGCCGAAGAAGTTTGGTTGACCAATGCAATTCAAGGGATCAAATGGATAGACAATTTTAAAGATCTCCGTTTTAAAAACAAACTTGCTGCTCGTTTCGTACAATTGCTAAATGAAAAAATAAAGCAGAAAACTGTATAAATTCCAGCAGAATTGCTTAAAATGCGTGACTTTTTAATATAATTTACAATGAATAAAATATTAGTAGCTAATCGAGGTGAAATCGCATTAAGAGTCTTGCGATCAGCACGAAAAATGGGGATCAAAACCGTTGCGATCTATTCCGAGGCAGATCGAAATTCACCTCACACCCTTTTTGCTGATGAGTCAGTATGTATTGGAGCTCCTCCTTCTTCCGAATCTTACTTATTGGGAGATAAAATCATCAAAGCCGCCAAAGAACTTAATGTGGATGGCATCCACCCAGGATACGGTTTTTTAAGTGAAAATGCCCAATTTGCGAGAGCTGTTAGGGAAAATGGAATCACTTTCATTGGCCCCTCTGCCGAATCGATCGAAATAATGGGAAATAAATTGGCCGCTAAAGCGGCGGTCAAGAAATATGAAATTCCGATGGTTCCTGGTGTTGATCATGCGATAACTGATGTTCAACTTGCAAAAGGTATCGCCAAAGAGGTTGGTTTTCCAATTCTTGTAAAAGCTGCTGCAGGAGGTGGTGGAAAAGGAATGCGAATCGTGGAAAGCGAAGCAGATTTGGAAGAGCAAATGAATCGTGCGATCAGTGAAGCGATTTCTTCTTTTGGCGATGGTTCTGTTTTTATTGAAAAATATATTTCCTCTCCCCGGCATATTGAAATCCAGGTTTTAGCGGACCAATTTGGAAACACAGTTCATCTTTTTGAAAGAGAATGTAGTATCCAAAGGAGGCATCAGAAAGTGGTTGAAGAAGCACCTTCATCGATATTGTCTCCGGAGATTAGAGCCGCTATGGGGCGCGATGCGATTAATGTTGCTAAATCCTGTCATTATGAAGGAGCAGGAACCGTTGAGTTTTTGGTGGACGAAAACTTGAATTACTATTTTCTTGAAATGAATACTCGTTTGCAGGTAGAACACCCTGTTACAGAATATATCACTGGGGTGGATTTGGTTGAACAGCAGATTAAAATAGCTCGTGGAGAAACTTTATCGTTTTCGCAAGACGAACTAAAAATTACTGGCCATGCCGTTGAATTACGTGTATATGCTGAAGATCCAACTAATAATTTTTTACCTAATGTGGGCAAACTTTCTAAATACCAAAAACCTGAAGGAGAAGGGATTCGTGTTGATGACGGGTACGCGGAAGGGATGGATGTCCCGATATATTATGACCCGATGTTAGCCAAACTAATTGCATATGGATCCACTCGAAGTGAAGCGATTCAAAAAATTCTGGAAGCCATTGATCTTTATCATATCGAAGGTGTAGCGACAACCCTCGATTTTGGAAGGTTTGTCTTTCAGCACGAAGCATTTTTAAGTGGAAAATTTGATACTCATTTTGTCGCGAAATATTTTAAGCCTGATCTTTTAAAAAACGGTGATCCGATTAAAGCTGAGATCGCAGCAATGCTAGCTGTACATCTTTATGAAAAAAACCTGGCAGAATTAAAGCCACCGGAGCATATTGATTCAAATTGGAAAAGTAATCGATATCCTTATTGAATTTAAATTTTTCTCAAAATGAATACGATCAACCTCACTCAAAAGTTTGATAAATTCCAGGAGCATTGGACCCCAAAGATAATTGGCGAATTAAACGATCAATTTATAAAAATTGCAAAGGTAAAAGATGAATTCGTCTGGCACAGTCATGAAGATGAAGACGAGCTTTTTATCATCCAAAAAGGGACGCTGTTTATTGATTTTAAAGACAGAACTGAAATCGTGAAACCCGGTGAAATAATCATCGTCCCAAAAGGTGTTGAACACCGGCCCCGAACGAATGGAGAGGAGGTTTATATCATGCTCATCGAACCAAAATCAACGCTACATACCGGAAATGTAATCAGTGATAAAACTGTTGTGGACCTTGAAAAGATATAGTTTCAATTTACTATTCCTTAGATTTTATATTGCCAATAATACCTGTTTTTATTTGAAAGAAATTGATTTTTTGATACTTAAGAAATCAATACTATTTTTGTCAACAAATCTCTGACAGCTTTTTCCTTATGAAAAATAAAAAAATTGTTTATTGGTCACTTACCGTTGCTTTAGCAGGATTTCTGTTTGGATTTGATACTGTCGTAATCTCAGGCGCTGATCTTTCCTTGCAGGAACTTTGGAGTCGAGGCGAAGTATTTCACGGTTTCATAGTCATGGCTTCGGCTTTATGGGGTACGGTGATCGGGGCAATTTTTGGAGGAATTCCAACTGATAAATTAGGACGAAAGAAAACGCTAATCTGGATTGGGATATTTTATTTTGTGTCTGCTTTGGGCTCCGCTTTTGCAAGTGATCCGTGGGTATTCGCATTTTTCAGATTTTTGGGCGGATTGGGTGTCGGAGCTTCCACTATTGCGGCTCCGGCCTATGTGTCGGAAATTGCTCCTGCGAATAACCGAGGGAAATTGGTCGCTTTGTATCAGTTCAATATCGTTTTCGGTATTTTAATCGCCTTCGTTTCAAATTACTTATTAAGTGGAATTGAAACGGATGCATGGCGTTGGATGATTGGTGTCGAAGCCGTTCCTGCCTTTATTTATACGATAATGGTTTTAGGTGTTCCAAAAAGCCCTCGCTGGCTTTTGACAATGAAAAATGCAAAAGAAGAAGCATCGAAAACACTTCAATTGATAGATCCTGATATTGATGTTGAAAAAGCAATAAATCAAATATTATCGGATCATGCAGCATCTTTTAAAGGAGAAAATATTTTTATAAAAAAATACAGGTTTCCATTAACCCTAGCATTTCTAATTGCATTTTTTAATCAATTTTCAGGCATCAATGCTTTTTTATACTACGCCCCCAGAATCTTCGAATTGGCAGGTTTGGAGAAAAGTTCTGCGCTTTTGAGTAGTATTGGAATTGGAGTAACGAATATGATTTTTACGCTGATTGGATTGGCTTTAATTGACCGTCTCGGACGGAAGCAATTGATGTATATTGGATCAGTCGGATATATTGTGTCTCTATCACTGGTTGCAATGGCATTTGCTTTTGGCTGGCAAGGGATTGCAGTTCCTATTTTCTTATTCCTGTTTATTGCCGCTCATGCAATCGGTCAAGGGACAGTTATTTGGGTTTTTATTTCCGAAATTTTTCCAAATCATTTACGGGCAAGTGGACAATCTTTGGGAAGTAGTACCCACTGGATTTTAGCGGCTGCTATTCCGTCATTAATACCAATATTATTTACTAATATCGGTACAGCTCCAGTATTTGCATTCTTTGCATTTATGATGTTTTTGCAATTAATTTTTGTGTGGAAAATGATGCCCGAAACGAAGGGTTTTACTCTGGAGGATTTGCAAAAACAGCTGACTCAGCAGCCGGAGAATGAATATTAATTTTGACGTTTTAGTTTTTAAATATTTTAAAATGAACTGGATAAATTTAGCGAGTATTCTCTTTTTGTTTTTAGTTTGTCAATCCTGTCAAAATACCCCTTCCGCGAAAGAAAAAATGGTCACTGAAAAAAATACAAATTCCTATTCAGAAAAGCACAGGCCACAATTTCACTTTTCACCTGAAGAAAAATGGATGAATGATCCAAACGGAATGGTCTATTTTGATGGAGAATATCATTTGTTTTATCAATATTATCCGGACAGCACCGTTTGGGGGCCGATGCATTGGGGACATGCCATTACAAAAGATTTGGTTCATTGGGAGCATTTGCCGATTGCACTTTATCCGGATTCTTTGGGTTATATTTTTTCAGGAAGCGCTGTCGTAGACAGGAAAAACACAAGCGGTTTTGGTGAAAATAATGAACCACCATTGATTGCCATTTTTACTCATCATTCTATGCAAGGCGAAAAAAAAGGGGACAATAATTTTCAATACCAAAGCATCGCTTATAGTAACGATAAAGGCAGAACATGGACAAAATATGATGGAAACCCGGTAATTCCCAATACAAATAACATCCGCGATTTTCGCGATCCAAAAGTGATTTGGGACAAGGTTTCTGGGAAATGGATCATGGTATTTGCTGCTTATGATCATGTAAAAATATGGAACTCTGATGATCTAAAAAACTGGACCCATTTGAGTGATTGGGGGCTAGAATATGGCGAGCATGGAGGTGTTTGGGAATGCCCGGATTTATTCCCTTTGGCCGTTGATGGGGAGTCTGAAACGAAATGGGTATTATTGTTAAGCATCAATCCTGGCTTACCAAACGGAGGCTCAGGAACACAATATTTTGTAGGAGATTTCGACGGTAAAAATTTTACCCTTGATAAATCCTTCGCCAACGATGTGACAAATGGTCAATCAGTTTGGTTGGATTACGGAAGAGATAATTATGCGGGAGTTACCTGGTCGGATATTCCAAAAGAAGATGGTCGACGTTTGTTTTTGGGGTGGATGTCAAATTGGGACTATGCTCAAAAAGTCCCGACTGAAGTTTGGCGTAGCGCAATGACTATCCCGCGTACATTAGTTTTGAAAAAAACAGAAAATAGTTATCGTATTTTCTCTGAACCTGTTGATGAGCTTAATCAACTACGAAATAATTCCTTTAAGCTTGAAAAAGAGGTTTATACAAAACAAGTCTCTTTATCTGAAAAAAATGATTTCAATCCAAACCAAACAGAATTGCTTTTGGAATTTGATTTGGAATCAAGCACTAGCAAACGATTTGGAATGGAACTTTCAAACAAAAAAGGAGAAAATTATAAATTTGGATTTAATGTGAAAGAGAACTCTTTTTTTAGTGATAGAACGAAAGCTGGAAATCATGCCTTTTCGGATAATTTTGGACTAAAAGAAAGCGTCGCTCCTCGTTTATCGAATAATAAGAAAATGAAGTTACATGTTTTCATTGATGCTTCCTCTATTGAAGTATTTGCTGATGAAGGTGCGACGGCATTGACAGAAATCTTTTTTCCTTCAGAAAACTTTGACAAACTATCTTTATTCACCGAAGGTGGCGAAACCGCTTTGATCAAAGGCGAGGTTTATCAATTGAATCAAATTTGGGAATAAATTGTGTAAGCTGCTTAAGTCGAAAAAGAAACAACTTCAACGGGTTTTCCCCACATAAAAGTAGAGAATTCCTCTTTTGCAGGTTTTACTTTTACAGTGACTTTTTTACCATTTTCCTTGAGTTGTTCAGGCATATTCACGACACGCCATTCGTTGCCCGCATCGTCGACAATACCCCAACAGCCAGTTCCAAGATCCTGATAAGTTACGGTTCCTTTGATAGATTTACTCATAATCGAATTTTCGTTTAAGTATAAAACCCTATCAACGTTTCAAACGTAGATAGGGTTTTGCCCATAGTTTGTTAATCTTCCTGTTTATCGACTAATTTATTAATTGTATCGGTTAAGTTATTGATGAGCTTGGATTGCTTAGCCACAGTGCTTGCCAATTGGTTCATTTTGTCGTGCAAGTTGTTTTGGATATTTCCTGGCGATGGCAAGAAAGGGCTGATTTTGGCCCGAACATACCAAATCTCTCTGATGTCTCCTACACTTACTTTATAAGGTTCATAAAAATTATTATCAGATTCTAATTCAAGTAATTTTTCAGTTTTGAGTTTGTTATAACACCTTTTTACAACAACATCTCCTCGAGTAACAATTACATAAACATAATTATCCTTTAGCGAAGACTCCCATAGCGTTGGCTCGAGATAACTGCATATCACTTTGTCTCCTTCAAAAAGGGTGGGTTCCATGCTGTCTCCTGAAACATCAAAAGAACGATGTGTACCTACTTTGTATTTATAATCCGGAAGAGTAAAAGTCGGTAAATCCTGAATAAAAGTAGGATCTGTCATTTCTCCTGCGTAGCCGGCCTGAGCAGGTACCGGTACATGAACGATTCGTTCATCTTCCTGGGCATTGGTAACAATGGTCAGCACCCGAAAACTTTTATGGTCTTCTTCGGTCATAAACATTGGCCCTTCACCGGTATACATATAAACCGGATTGATTTTATATGTTTCTACGGCTTTTCGTAGCAATTCAATAGTGACATCTCTGCGCCCTTTCAGGATTTCGCTTAAACTTTGTGGCAGATATTCAAGCGATAGCGCAAATTGTCGACTTGAACGAATTCGATTTTCTTCCCGAAGTTTATCATGACATTTTATAAATCGTTGTGTAACAATACTGTTGAAAGCCATTAAGTCTGGTTTTTATAAAGATTATCTGCAATATAAAAACTTTGTTCCTAAAATGGTTAACAAACTGATCTTTTTTATACAAATAAGTTATACTTTTTGTAATCTAATTAATGATTCTTTTTTTAGGGAAATCTGTTTTAAATTAAAACGAATTTATTATCGCCACAAAGTCTTCCGCATTCAGTGAAGCACCACCCACTAATCCACCATCAACATCAGGCTGGCTGAACAAATCTTTGGCGTTATCAGGTTTCACACTTCCGCCGTATAGGATCGGAGTTTTTTGTGCAATATCGTTTCCATATTTTTTTTCTATCAATCCCCGGATAGACTTGTGCATATTTTGAGTTTGCTCCGGCGTGGCAGTTTCTCCGGTACCAATGGCCCAAATCGGTTCATAGGCAATAACTACTTTTGAAAAGGCTTCTTTAGTTAAGTGAAATAATCCTTCATTTAATTGATTGGAAACAAAATCAACATGAATTTTTGCTTTGCGGATGCGCAATGATTCCCCGCAGCAAAAGATAGGAATGAGTCCTTTTGAAAGAACGTGATCTACTTTTTTTGAAAGTACTTCGTTCGATTCTTTATAGTATTCGCGGCGCTCTGAATGTCCAAGAATAACATATTCGGCACCAACAGAAAGGATCATGCTCGCTGATATTTCTCCCGTGTACGCACCATTTTCTTTTTCATGACAGTTTTGCGCTGCCAATTTGATATTTGGAACATTGGCAACTAAATCGGCCACTCCTTTAAGGTGAATAAACGGAACACCAAGTATTGCCAAAGTATTTTCTTCATTAGTTTTTTCAATTAATTCGTTAACCAGGTCTATTCCTTCATCATACGTTTTATTCATTTTCCAATTTCCAGCGGCTATTTGTTGTCTGTTTTCCATATATTCTTAAGTTTGGGAATTTAAGTATTATTCTAAAAATAATGTAATCCACATTCCAAATAAGTATTTGTTTTTTAGTGGATTACAAAGAAAGAACAAAGTTAGAAAACTAGTTGGGAAAAGTTAAAATAAGACAAACGATGTTAAAAATAAATGATTGAATTTTTTAGCATTTTTTAAAAAGTAAATGATATTTTTAATCAGACTCGAAAAACGCTTATTATATAATTGAATCAATAGAAAAACGATTTCATGAAGTTTGGAAAATTGGAGGACATTTCAAAAGTAAATTTTCAATTGCCTGAAGATCCAACAGGTACTAAAAATCTTTTAAATACTCTCCCTCATAATGAAGAACATCCAACGGTCTATATAGGCTGTACTGGCTGGAGTATGAAAGAATGGGTCGGAAAAGTTTATCCAAAGGGAAGCAAACCCAATGAATTTTTGAAACATTATGCCGAACAGTTTAACACCATTGAACTAAATACCACTCATTACAGGATTCCGACTGATGATACTATCGCTATTTGGAGAGCTGCAACTCCGCCCGATTTTCGATTTTGCCCCAAAATTCCGCAAATCATCAGTCATAGTCGGGATCTGGGTTACGGGAGTGGAAATGTTATAGCTTTTTGTAACGCAATCCAACAACTTAAAGAAAAGTTAGGTTGTTGTTTTTTACAACTCCCACCCTATTTTGGAAGTAACAAATTGGGCTTGGTGGAGCATTTTATAAAAAACTTTCCAAAACATATTCCGCTTGCGATTGAACTGCGTCATGAGAGTTGGTTTAACAATACGGCATCATTTGAAGCAGTTTTTGATCTGTTTGAACGAAACAATATCTCACCGGTTATAACAGATGTAGCAGGAAGAAGAGATGTTTTACACCAACGATTAACGACCGATACTGTTTTAATTAGATTTGTAGGAAACGATTTGCACCCTACTGATTATGAGCGTATTGATAGTTGGATTGAAAGAATTAAGAGCTGGCTGGAAAAGGGTTTGACCAACGTTTATTTTTTTACACATGAGCCTGATAATTTGCTCGCTCCCGAACTTGCCTTTTATCTTTTCGATCAAGTCAGAAAAAAATGTACAGCCAATACGAGAGGCCCTGACCTAAGTATCAACAAAGGAGGAGAACAAATCAGTTTATTCTAAAAAAGTTCAGCCTTTCAAGAAAAAATTAATATTTTGGGATTCTAGCCAAATCTGACTGCTCAAAGCACTATTTTAAACTTTTTAATTATGATAAGAAAAATCGAGAAGGTCACAATTTATTGTGCATCCAGCGATAAGATTGATGCTGTTTATTTTGAAGGAGCATGTAAAATCGCTGAAATTTTAGTGCAAAATGATATCACAATTTTGTTTGGTGGAGGTGCAAAAGGGCTGATGGGGCAACTTGCTGATACAACATGTTCAAAAGGAGGAAAAATTATTGGGATCATGCCTATTTTTATGAAAGAAGTGGAGTGGCAACATAACGGACTTAGCGAATTGGTTTTGGTCAATGACATGCACGAACGCAAAAAGAAACTTTTGGAAAATACCGATGCTGTGTTGGCCTTGCCCGGTGGATCGGGAACACTGGAAGAATTGCTGGAAGTGATTACTTTAAAGAAATTAGGCGTTTTTACTGGTCCCATTATCATCTACAACCACAACAATTTTTATGGGCCTTTAATTAATATGTTTGATAAATGTATTGAAGAAAACTTTATGAGAGAAAAACATAGAGACATATGGTCTGTTATAACAGAACCAGAGGAATTGATTGATTCAATAACAAACGCTCCCCACTGGGACGAATCCGCAATTTCATTCGCAGCTGTTTGATCAGACATAAAATATAATTGATAAGCTGTCTGCTTTGTAAAATGAGCATAAATAACTATTTGAAAAAAGAATCCACACTTATAGCACCAAAAAATGGAAGTTACAAATAATAATCTGCCTTATATAAACCGGGATTTAAGTTGGTTGTCATTTAACTATCGGGTCCTCCAGGAAGCAAAGGACCCAAGTGTCCCTTTAATGGAACGCATCAAGTTTATGGCGATCTATTCTTCTAACCTGGATGAATTTTTCAAAGTACGGGTAGCCAATATTAGAAACCTGGTTAGGGTTGGAAAGAAAACCAAGAAAAAACTAGATTATGACCCAAAGGAAGTACTTAATGAAGTTCATCTTGTTATAAATAGTCAGCAAGAAGAATACAGTAAAGTTTTTGAAGAGCAAATCGTACCGCAGTTGGCGGATCACAATATTTTTCTACTCAGGAATCTGGAAAGCCTAAATGACGAACAGAAAAAATTTATAGAAGATTATTTTCAAGATAATTTGCTTCCATTTGTGCAACCGGTTTTGCTGGTAAAAAAGAAAATAAGGCCTTTTTTAAATAACGGAGCCTTGTATCTGACTGTAATTCTTGGGCCTTTGGATGGCGAAAGTAATAAGAATGAGTATGCAATTATAAAAATTCCTTCAGATCATATTCCACGTTTTATCAAGCTTCCTTCTTTAACAATAGCCAGGCACGACATTATTGTACTGGATGATCTGATCAGATATAGCGCCAGGTGGCTTTTTCCGGGCTACAACATTCTCGGAATGTATTCTATAAAACTTACCAGGGATGCGGAACTATATATTGATGACGAGTTTTCAGGAGACTTATTGACAAAAATCCGGAAAAGTCTGAACAAAAGGAATGTTGGGCCTGCCTCACGTTTTGTTTTTGATAGAGAAACCCCAAAACACTTAATGGATTTTCTCAAAGAAACCTTTGAACTGGAAGATTTTGATTTATTACCAGAGGGGAAATACCATAACAATTTTGACTTTTTTGCCTTTCCTGATTTTGATTTGCATTTTCTTAAGAATACGCCTCTTCCGCCTTTACCCTATGCTCCACTTGAAACAACAAATGATATTTTTACAACCATAAAACAAAAAGACCATCTAATTCATGTACCCTATCATTCGTATGAATCTGTCATGCGTTTATTCGAAATCGCTGCCACGGATCCAAAAGTTACGCATATCAAAGTTGTTCAGTACAGGGTAGCAAAAAAATCGAGGATTATGTCCGCTTTAATGAATGCGGTCAAAGCAGGAAAACAAGTTTCGGTCTTTGTTGAAGTAAAAGCAAGATTCGATGAAGAGGCAAACCTGGATTGGGGTGAAAAATTAGAAAATGCCGGCGTTTCCGTTCAGTATAGCTTTCCGGGCGTAAAAGTACACAGCAAAATAGCTTTGATCACCAGACAAGAACGAAATAAGACTATGCTTTATACTTATATGAGTACTGGGAATTTTCATGAAGGTACTGCAAAAATCTATAGCGATTTTGGTCTTTTTACAGCAGATGAGCGTCTGACAAGGGAAGCTGCTCGGGTATTTTCATTCTTAGAAACAGTCAAAATCCCTTCTCAAGAGTTTGAACACCTGCTTGTTGGACAATTTAACTTAAGAAATACTTTAGTCAAATTAATTGATTTAGAAATAGCTAATGCCAAAAAAGGACTTCCGGCAAGTATCATTTTAAAAATGAACAGCCTGCAAGATCAAACCATGATCAAAAAATTGTACCAGGCAAACAAAGCCGGAGTAAAAATAAAATTAATGATAAGAGGCATTTGTTCTTTGGTAGCAGGAATTGAGGGAGTTAGTGAAAATATAGAAGCTTATAGCATTGTAGACCGATATCTCGAACATTCAAGAATCTTTATTTTTCATAATAATGGCGATGAAAAGATCTACCTCTCATCCGCAGATTGGATGGTTAGAAACCTCAGTTATCGGATAGAAACGGCTTTCCCTGTATACGATTCTGATCATCGTCAGGAAATAAAGGATTTTATCGATTTACAATTTCGGGATAATGTCAAATCCAGAATTTTAGATGAAAAGCAAACAAACGATTATCGACCAAACCTTGATGACATTGCTGTTAGAGCTCAATCCGAAACCTATTTCTATTTGAAAAGAAAAGCAGAAGGGAAATTTGTAAAAATTTGAGCTTCGGTATTTAAAACGCAAAATGCATAACGGTGTAATCCTATCAAATATCATGGTTAGACAAAATTAACTTAGATATTACATATCTGTCTATCGAATTATATAATTGATTCATCCGAATATACTTTTCTGTAAGACAATTTTCGTTACTATTGCATATCAAAATTTTAATAATAAAACAAAAGTTGACAATGAAACTATTCATGAATTATTGCACTCTTTTTTTGGCAATTCTTTTTACATTTTCTGCCTGCGACAAAGGTGGTAATCTGAAGAAAGATGCATTGATTAACATTCCTAATGACGTTACAATGGTGACCGCTGTGGATCTCCCCACTTTAATGGAAAAAGCTGATTTTGATCAGGTAAAAACAATGGAGTTTTATCAGGAAGTCATCAAAAAGGCCAACGAATACAACCCTGTTTTAGGTGAAGTCGTTGTAGACCCCGCAAAATCAGGTATCGATCTTTCCAAGAGCTTTTATATCGCAAATGAAGTAAATCCTGACAACCCGGAGGAGATGTTTGTTGGTGTTGTTTTCTCTCTGAAAGATGCAAAAGCTTTTGACAATCTGATCAATGCACAAAAAGAACAGAATATAACAAAAGGCGATAAGTTTGACCTGTTGGCTAATGGCAATCAATCCGTTGCATGGAATGATAAAATTGCTATTTTTGGATCTACAAATTCTTATAATGATGTCACTCCAATCATTTCAAAGTATTTCAACGGAGATGCAAATGCATCCATTGCCAATGACAAAGACCTCCAAAAATGTTTTTCAGATAAACACGATATTAATAGCTGGGTAAGCTCCAATGCAATTGCAGAAAACGAGCAAGTAATGATGGTACTTCCTATGGCCAATATCGCTCCTGAGGCATTAAAAGATAATTTTTTCCATAGTTATTTGGACTTTAACAACGGAGAAATGGCTGGACATTCCTCTGTTTTTTTAAATAAAGAACTAACCAAAGATCTTGATTTACTTTTTAAGGATGAAGTGGAAACTGATTTTTCAAATTACGTTTCTTCAGAAGGCCTTAATACACTTATGACGGCAGCTATTGATTTTAAAGGAATGAAACAGGTCATCGCTGAAAGACCTCAAGGCATGGCTTTTTTGAACTTTGCTCTTAAAGAATACGGAGTTACACTTGATGACATTGCCAACACTTTTGGTGGCGATATTTTAATTGCTTCGAACAATAATTCAGGTAAACCTTCAGGGCTTTTTGCCACGGATATTATAGACATAGCAGGACTACTAAAATTCATTGATCTTGCTCTTGAATATGAGATGCTTGAAAAGATATCGGAAGATCATTATGCGTTGAAGAATAGCAGTTTCAACATGTATTCTCCTACTTCATTTAATGAGAACAGTGCACAGTTTATCATTAAGGATGATATCCTTTTTGCTTCTTTTGATATGGATCTGATTAATGCGATAAAAGATGGCAGCGTTGAAAATAAAGTAGATAAAAAATTGATGAATAAAGTATCCGAAAATATTTTCGGTTTGTTTATGGATTATGAAGTTTTGGCTGAAATGGTAAAGGATGATTTTCCTATTGAAATAACTACTTTAGAGGTTGCAGCAAAACGCAAAAACAGTGATTTTTTATTGACTTTTAAAGATTCGAATAGCAATAGTTTAAAACAGCTATTTGAAATGTTGAATGCCCAATACTTAAAATCCCAAAAGACGACTGTTGACAAAACTGAAATTTAATTTATGAAATAAAGAAGTGGAATGGTTTCTTGTAAGAAACCATTCCACTTCTTTATTTTTAACATTTTTAAAAAGAGCAATATTCAATTTGCATGATT
Organism: uncultured Saprospiraceae bacterium; assembly: GCA_963793295.1. Lineage (GTDB taxonomy): Bacteria > Bacteroidota > Bacteroidia > Chitinophagales > Saprospiraceae > JAHDHW01. Next base: position 103,756 of record CAWBZX010000039.1, read on the forward strand.
AAATTACAAAATGTAAAACCTGAACCGATATTCGAGACAGGCATTCCTGTGAAATCTGATATCTGGAACACAAAATTTACTTTTAAGAAAGGAAAAAATTATTTGATTACGGCCCCTTCCGGAAAAGGTAAGTCTACCCTACTCCATATCATTTACGGACTGCGTAAAGATTTCAGCGGAGATTTAGTTTTAAATGAAAAAGATTCAGCAACTTTCCAAGCAGATCAGTGGTCAGAATTAAGACAGTCTAAGTTTTCTATTATTTTCCAGGATTTGCGACTTTTTCCTGACCTTTCCGCGATGGCTAATATACAATTGAAAGCTAATTTAGCCGGAGACATTACACCTCAACGCATTAAAGAAATGGCTGATCAATTGGGCGTTTCCGAATTATTGGACAAACCTTGCGCAACACTATCTTATGGCCAACGTCAGAGGATAGCGATTATTCGCGCATTGTGTCAGCCATTTGATTTTCTGCTTTTAGACGAGCCTTTCAGCCATTTGGATGAAGCCAATGTCGAAAAAGCCAGTGAATTGATAAAAGCTGAAATAAAACGACAGGGCGCTGGGTTGATTTTAGTAAGCTTGGGTGAACGTTTCCTTTTTGATTATGATTTTGAATTAACTTTATAGCTTTTTTGTTTGTTTACAGAGCGTCATTTAGAATTTATTTTTTAGTAAAAAAGATTAAAAATTGTTGAACGCTAATTTGACATTAAAATGTAATCTCGTATATTTGCATCGCTTTTAAAGAAAAGTAATAAAATGCGAAAGTAGCTCAGCTGGTAGAGCACGACCTTGCCAAGGTCGGGGTCGCGGGTTCGAATCCCGTCTTTCGCTCCAAGAGCCTTCAAAAACGAAGGCTTTTTTTATAAATCATTCCAATAAGTTTTGAATCCACTAACTGCCCGGGTGGTGGAATTGGTAGACACGCAGGACTTAAAATCCTGTGGCCTGTTAAGGGCGTGCGGGTTCAAGTCCCGCTCCGGGTACTAAGAGACTTTCTCAAAAGAGAAAGTCTCTTTTTTGTATAGTATAATTGCCTTTTGCACTTTTTCCAAAGTTCTACTTTTCCCACTTCCCATTATTCACTTTTATTTCTAAAGGTGAGTTTTCTTTATACATTTTATGCTCAATGATGATAGAGGGTAAGTTAAATCCTTTTGAAACGAATAATTCTTTTACTTCCCGCATTACCCTGCTTTTTATAGTCTCCCCGGTATCTGAGGCTTCCTTTTTTTGTTTGAATTTTAAAACGTCCACCCAAAAAAGGATCTTTACGTTAATACTGCATTCGGCAATTTCGTCAACAAGCATGTTGGGTAAGGGATCGTTTAAAACATCAGGTTGTTTTGTAAAATAATCAAGAATCAGGTCTCTAGCTTTCGATAAATCATCAAATGTATCCAGCCCTACTAAAAATTCCTGTCTCAGTAAGCCATCTTTGGTAAAATTAATCAACACATTTTTTACAATCATTGCATTCGGAATATAAATATCCCGTCCATCAGCCGTTCTGATGTGCGTCACCCTCAGGTCTAACTTTTTCACTGGTCCCTTGTATTTTTCAATTTCTATAATATCACCAAGTTTGAAAGGACGATTTACCGCAAGCAAAATACCGGCTAAAAAATTCTCGGCAATATCTTTAAATGCAAAACCTATTATGATAGCTGATACACCTGCTCCCGCAAGTATACTGCTGGCAATACTCCCTAAACCGATGAAGTGCATCGCAATAATGGTTCCCAGTATAATGAAAATCCACTTGATAATATCTCCCATAAATTGTGCTATCAGCGTACCTTTCCATTTTGCCTGTAACCTTGAATTAATAACTCTACCAATTGAAAAACCGATTAAAGTAAATACCACAAAAACTAAAACTCCCGACAAAATATTTGGAAGGATTTGGAGAATCGAATCCCAAAACTCGAGAAATATATTTCTAATCCTTTCCATACTTAATTATTTTAAGAGACTAACATAGTTGCATTTTCTTGCTAAAATACGGAAATATTAGGGGAACTAAATTTAGTCGACCCTTGAACTGTTCTGTTCCAATGCATAATCAAAGCCCGTTGACAAAAGTCATTTCTTTTTGAGTATAAAAAAACTAAAATTTAGAAAAATACTGAACCTCAGATAACTTTCTTGCTACTGCAACCCCAGATTACTTATTACTACTGCAACCTCAAATAACTTTCTTACCTTAAAAATTAAACTGGACGCTCACCGAAAGAACGATAGTTGTAAATCAATCTATTGATTTTTAATTTTTCTACAATGAGCTTATTGCGTGTACATTTTACTACAATAGTTACCGGATTATTATACTAGTCTTGGCGTTTCTTCAAGATATGAAGTGCACTTTGGCGGAGTGCAATGATCGGTTGAATCAAATAATACATTTCTTCACCAAATAAAAACCATATTCTATGAAAAAGTTAATATTCTTAACCCCCTTATTGATCATCTTTTTGATCTTAACAGCCTGCCAGAAAGAGAATACTCTTGACAACCAGGTAATCCTTGACGAACAAGTTATTCTTGACAACCAGGAAGGAGAAGCGGTGCTAAGAAAAAAAAAGCACCCGGTACCATTTCATGCAACGTTTATCTCTACTGAAGATTTTTTTGGGCCAGATCCTATATGTGGAGAAGGACCTCCGCCTTCAAATCTCCTCCTGACCCAAACGCTTTCAGGCAACGCTACACATATGGGGAATATAAGTGGTGACATTTCAAGTTGCGCAGATATATCTCCTTTATTTAATGATCCTCCTGAACCTCCCATTTTATTTAATGGGTTCACAACTTTAGTTGCAGCGAATGGCGATTCACTCTTCATTGTAGGCAATGCAAATCCGGTTATGATCGAGGGAGGCACAGGGCGTTTTGATGATGCTGCGGGGTGGGTCAATATATTTTATGAGGAAATTCCGCCGGATTCAGGTATGTTTGAGAGTTATTTTGAAGGTGAAATCCAGTATTAGAATCTTTTTGACAGGTCCCCATTAAAGGGTCTGCCTACTTGAAGGGACGATATTGCCCATTTATTTATTGGGTGATAGGGATTCTTTGACCAGTCCAGGTAATAATACATTAAAAGCCTTTGCAATGCAAATAATTACAAAGGCTTTTTCTTGTGGCGCGACTATCTCTGGATCTTTCCAAAAATTAAACAAATGCAGGCTAAGCAGTCAATACCTTACGGCTAAAACTGGAGTCGATCTATATTCATTTAAAATAGGTTTAATAAACATGCTCCTCGATTGCTTAGAAGCTTCTTTTATTTTCCGTTTAATTATTTTTAAACTGAATTTATTCGTACCTTTGCAGACTTTTTGGCCAAAACTGGATTGGCTATATTATTTGAAAAAACAATAGTTTAACGATATGTTGACAGTAAATAATTTAGGTTTGCAATATGGCAAACGCGTGTTGTTTGATGAGGTAAATTTAAAATTTACCCGAGGAAATTGCTATGGTGTAATTGGTGCAAACGGAGCTGGAAAATCTACTTTCCTAAAAATGCTTTCTGGAGAGATTGATCCAATGCAGAGGAAATGTGGCCATCGAGCCCGGAAACCGCATGGCTGTTTTGACTCAAAATCACTTTGAGTTTGAAGAAGAGCAGGTTTTGAATACGGTGATCATGGGGCACAAGGAGATGTACGATATCATGGTTGAGAAAAATGCCATTTATATGAATCCTGACGCTACTGACGCAGAAGGACTGAGAGCGGCTGACCTTGAACATGAATTTGGAGAGATGGGTGGCTGGACCGCTGAAAATGATGCAGCAGAACTGTTGAGCCATATGGGCATAAAAGAAGATTTGCATTACAAACTGATGAAAGAATTGAGTGGGCCGGAAAAGGTAAAAGTGCTTGCTTGCACAAGCGCTTGTTTGGCGATCCTGATATCTTGTTGCTTGATGAGCCTACCAACGACTTGGATGCGGAAGCCGTGACCTGGTTGGCTGATTTTTTAGCTGATTTTAAAAATACGGTCATTGTTGTTTCTCACGACCGGTATTTCCTGGATATGATTTGCACACATGTGGTAGATATTGATTTTAATCGAATCAAGATATTTACCGGTAATTATACTTTCTGGTATGAAACAAGCCAGTTGATGATGCAGCAAATGGCCAACAAAAACAAAAAGACAGAGCAGAAACGAAAAGAGATGATGGAATTTATCTCTCGTTTTAGTGCCAATGCTTCAAAATCAAGACAAGCGACCAGCCGTAAAAAAGCTTTGGAAAAATTGAATATTGAAGATATTCAGCCTTCCAGCAGAAAATATCCGTTTATCCATTTCAAACCAGAAAGAGAACCAGGTGATCAGATTTTGAGAGTTGATAATTTAAGCAAGCAAAAAGCGGATGGTGAAATGTTATTCAATAATGTTAGTTTCATCATGAATCAAGGTGACAAAATTGCTTTGGTAAGTCATGATAGTTCGGCGCTTACCGCATTTTTTGATGTATTGGCCGGTGAAACTCAAGCTGATTCCGGTACAATTGAATTTGGACAAACCATTACCACAGATTATTTGCCAAACGAAAATGAAAAATTCTTTTCAGATGCCAATGATTTAGGACTGATAGATTGGTTGCGTCAGTATTCTGAAGAAAAAGACGAGCAGTTTATACGTGGCTTTTTAGGACGAATGCTCTTTTCTGGTGATGAAGTTTATAAGAAATCCAGTGTCCTTTCAGGAGGTGAAAAGGTTCGTTGCATGCTTTCAAAGATGATGTTGCAACATCCTAACTTCCTGCTTTTGGATGAACCGACCAATCATTTGGATTTGGAATCAATTACAGCATTGAATAATGCTTTGAAGGAGTTTAAGGGCAATTTGATTTTTACTTCTCATGACCATCAATTGATGGACTCGATATCCAATCGAATTATCGAGATCACTCCTAACGGAATCATTGACAGACTCATGAGTTTTGACGAATACATTCGCTCCGAAGATATTAAAAAGCAAAGAGAGGATTTGTATGCGGGCGTATTAGCATAAGATTTTTTAGGAGCGTTTAATATTAAAAACTGCCTCGTTAATTTATTTTAGCGAGGCGGTTTTGTTCAGAATAACTTTTAATTATTTTTTGGAAAAAATCAAATCCTTTCTATTTTTCATTAGGCAAAATCAGTATAGGCACATCCGCCTTTTGATAAGCTTGATTAAAAGCGCTAATATCTTTTGAAACAATTAATTCCATTTCTGATTTCAGTTTATTCCACTCAGCTAATAAATCTTCTAAACGATTTTCCGATCCTTTTGTCGGTTTTGGATCATAAGTATCGATTTGACCTTTGAGATACAACAATTCGGCATTCAGCATATTTCTAAAGTTGATGACATCTTGAAATGTCTCCTGTTGTGGTTGAATAAGTTGCATCTCCCAGGTATCAATTTTGCCAATAATCTTCTCCCCCATTTTCATAAGGCTATCTACTCCTTCTATTCGCTTCAATAATTCAATTCGTTCATTTAACTGACTTTTTATATTTCTAAACTGATTAACTGATTGGTGAATTTCATAAACCGTGGCATCTATTTCAAGCAACATATCTTGTTGTCTTTCATAATCTACAACGGAAGCATTAATTGTTGGATCAGCTTTTATAAGACATTGAATGCGAAGCGTATCCCGCTCTGTTAACAAGCGCAAGGTATATTTGCCGGGAGCCACAAAATGCCCTTTATAATCTCCCAGCACAAAGACGCCATCAATGGCCGGCAGTGGGGATCGCCTTAAATCCCAATTTGTTCTGTTCAGCCCGGATTTAGAAGGAAGTACATGTGGTTTGGGTGGTCCGCCCTGCCACGATTTGAAAGCTTTCGGAGCTTCATTACTCATGGTGCGGACGAGTTGATTATTTGCATCATAAATCTCCAATGTTAGTTTTGAACTATCGGTCCAGTCATGGGGCAAATAATAGTCAAGCACTACACCGTTTGCAGCATTCTGTCCTTGATATAAAGACTTTGGCGATGCGTATAAAGTATATTTATAAGTTGGTTTTGGATGAATAAAAGTCGATTTTAAAGTATCGTGAACACCCTTTGTCTGCTGTAATGCGCTTAAATCATCAAGAATCCAAAATGCACGACCTGATGTTGAAACAACCAGATCATTGTCGCGAATACACAAATCAGTGATCGGACATACTGGTAGATTTGATTGAAACGGATACCAATTATTTCCTTTGTCAAAACTGATGTACAATCCTCTTTCTGTTCCTGTATACAAAATAGTTGATTCTATTGGATCTTCTCTCACTACTCTTACAAAGTAATCATTTGGAATACCTTCAACAATTTTTGTCCAGGTATTTCCAAAATCCGTAGTCCTAAAAATCATTGGAGAATGATCACCAAATTTGTAACGGGTTACTCCTATGTATGCTGTCGCCGGGTCATGGTTTGAAACTTCTATCGAATTGATCAAAGATTCTTCTAAGCCTTTTGGTGTAATATTCGTCCAGCTTTTGCCTTCATCTTTAGTCAGATGCACCAAACCGTCATCTGTACCAATCCATATCACTCCGGCTTCGTGTGGAGAACAGGCTATATAACTTATCGTATTATAAACCTCTCCTCCCGCTGCCTCATTGGTAAAAGGTTCGCCTCCATAACCATGTTTTGTGGTATCATTCCTTGTGAGGTCGGAACTAATTTCAGTCCAGGAATGGCCTCCATCAATAGTTTTTAAAAGTAGCTGAGCTCCATAATATAAAATTTGAGGGTTTTGTGGTTGAGCAACAATCGGATTGTTCCAGTTGAAGCGGTATTTCATGTCTTTTGGTAGGGATCCCAAATTGAGTTGAGGATAAGCCATGATATTTTTAAGTGTTTCTGATTTATTATCAAAAACATCAATTATTCCCTGGATACTGGTCCCATAAATTTTTTGAGGATTATTTTCATCAAAAGCAAGAAATGCGCTTTCGCCCCCAGCAACAGCATGCCAATCATTTTCATTAATTCCACCAAGCCTTGTCCGGCTCTTAATAGAAATTGCAGAATTGTCTTGTTGGCCTGCATATACCTGATAAGGAACTTGATTGTCCGTAATCACCCGATAAAATTGTGCAGTGGGTTGATTAGATTGCGGAGACCAACTTTTACCACCATTGAAGGTTATGCAAGCACCACCATCATTTGCTAAAATCATATTTTTAGAATTCGCAGGATTAATCCACAAGTCATGTTGATCCGAATGAGGATTGGGTATGTTTTTAAATGTATTTCCACCATCCACAGACTTTAAAACCGGCGCATTCAAAACATAGACTGTTTCTTCCCTCACAGGATCAGCAAATATTTCGATATAATACCATGCTCTCGCAACAGTCGTACGTTGGGAATTGGTCTGCTTCCAGGTTTTTCCACTATCCGTTGATTTAAAAACACCTCCTTTATTTGCTTCGATATTTGCATAAACAATCTCGGGATTTACAGGCGACACATCGACTGCGACCTTTCCCATCATATCCGGCAACCCTTCTGATAAACGTTCCCAATTTACGCCACTATCAGTAGATTTATAAATTCCGGAACCTTGGCCGCCGCTTCTTATCTTCCATGGTAAACGTTGATGGTCCCACATTCCAGCATACAAAATTCTGGAATTTGTTTGATCCATACTCAAATCTGCTGCTCCGGTATTTTCATTTACGAAGAGGATTTTTTTCCAGGTGGCTCCTCCATCTTCTGTTTTATAAATGCCTTTTTTCTGACTACTTTTATATAAAGCACCTTGAACTGCAACATAAACGATGTCAGGATTCTTGGGGTGAATAATTATTTCTGAAATGTGTTTTGAATCTTCTAAGCCAATATGTTCCCAGGTTTTTCCAGCATCTAAACTTTTATATATTCCATCGCCTTCAGAAGTCATTACTCCACGTACAGCATGCTCTCCCATGCCAACGTACAAAACATTTGAATTACTCAGTGCTACAGAAATCACACCTACTGATCCGCTATTAAAAAAGCCATCAGAAATGTTTTTCCAGGTCAGGCCTGCATCTTCCGTTTTCCAAACTCCTCCTCCTGTACTTCCAAAATAATAAGTCATCGGATCTCCAATTACTCCAGACACAGCATTGGAACGCCCGCCGCGAAAAGGACCGATATTTCGAAATTCCAGCGCTTTAAATCTTTCGCTTTCAAATGTAAAAGTAGGCTCATATTTCTGCATTAAACTGTCGTTTTCTGCTACTTGGGCAAATGAAGACAACATAATGAAAGTCATGAATATTGGAAAAATGAAAAACGATTTTCTCATCCTATCGAAATTTTATTTTTTTTACACATTTCAAAAAATCAAGATAGGCAAAGTTTTATAAATCAATAGAAAGTTTAATGAAGTTTTAAAATTCATAAGCCGTTAACCCGATAAGTTTTAAAGTTCTAAAATATTACCCTATTTTTGTTATCAGATTTATTTAAAACTTATTGATATGAAAACTTCAACGCACTCCAGAAGAGCTTTTCTAAAAAAGACAGGAATTATAAGCACAGGATTTATTGGATTACAAACTTTAATTGCAAGCCAGTTTTTTTCCTGTTCTACTATTAAAGAATCCGAACTAAAAGCCAAATACGGACCTTTACTAAAAGACCCAGAAAGTAAGTTGAATTTACCGGATGGATTTACTTACAAAATCATTGCTAAAAAAGGAGATATTATGAATGATGGCTTAACTCATCCGGGTAAACCTGATGGAATGGCTACCTTTGAAGGACCAGATGGAAAAGTGATAATTGTAAGAAATCATGAGTTGATGCCAGAAGAATTTGGTCCATTTGGTGAAAACAATGATCTGATTTCAAAAGTACCAAAAGAGAAATTTTATGATTTTGGGAATGGAAGCCGCCCTTGTGTTGGAGGAACAACCACTTTGGTTTTTAATGAAGATAGCCAGGAAATAGAAAAATCTTATTTAAGCCTGGTTGGTACAATCCGCAATTGTGCAGGTGGTCCAACACCGTGGAACTCATGGATCACTTGTGAAGAATTTGTTTCAAATGCAGATGGTCAATTAGAAAAAGATCATGGTTATTGTTTTGAAGTTCCTGCCAGCGATCAAATCGGATTAGTCGATCCGATTCCTTTAAAAGCGATGGGAAAGTTTAATCATGAAGCGATTTGTGTGGATCCACGTTCAGGTATTGTTTATCTCACCGAAGACCGAAAAGACGGATTGTTTTATCGTTTTATTCCAAAGGTCAAAGGGGATTTAAAACAAGGCGGCCTTCTTCAGGCTTTGGTCATAAAAGGTCAGCCAAGCAGAGATACCAGAAACTGGCCCCTTTTCGGAGAGGATTTTCCAATCAATGAAGCCACAGAAGTTGAATGGATAGATTTGGAAGATACCAATTCCAAAAAAGATAATTTAAGAATTCTGGGTTTTAAAAATGGTGCAGCGAAATTTGCCAGAGGAGAAGGTATCTGGTTTGGTGAAAATGAATTATACTTTGCTTGTACAAATGGCGGAAAAAACCAGGCAGGACAGATCTTTAGATATATCCCCAGCTTGCACGAAGGCACAGCAAAAGAAGCATCTCAACCTGGTCAATTAGAATTGTATTTAGAACCTAATAATACTGACCTTCTAAAAAGCTGCGATAATCTGACCATTGCGCCCTGGGGAGATTTGATGATTTGTGAAGATGACCCGCATCCTTTTTTAGTTGGTGTTACAAAAGATGGAGAAATATACCACTTTGCTGAAAATGTTGGATACGAATCAGAATTTGCTGGAGGGGTCTTTTCGCCTTCTGGAAAGACTTATTTTGTAAATATCCAGGGCCCTGGATTGACATTAGCAATTCAAGGCCCTTGGCAGATTGATGTTTAATTTTTTAAACTAATTTAAATTTTACGGGCAGCATAAACCAAACTTTTACTGGTCTGCCCCTTTGTTTTCCAGGTTCCCAAATGATATTTTGTTCATTCATTAGTCTTACAACTCTTTCCGCTTCTTGCCCACAATTAGCACCGATCTCTTTTACAATCATAATGTTGCCTACCTTACCATTTTCATCGACAACAAACTTTAAGACAACTGTGCCTTGGATTCCATTTTCCTTTGCGATCGGCGGATATTTGATGTTTTTATAAATAAATTCAAGTAATTTTTTACTAGAACACTCCTTTCTTGCGTCTATATTTGACTCATGCTCACATCCAGGAAACATTGGCATTTGTTCTACCACTACAAATATTTCTTCTTCCGGTGGAGGTGGAGGTGGAGGTGGAGGTGCAGGTGCTGCCTCTTCTTTTTGGGGAGTCTGATCAACAGTAAGATCAACCTCGGTTTTTTCAGTAATCGTTTGGTCTAGAAATTCTACATCATCTTCCTCTTCCATCAACTCCGTAGGAACTTCCTCGATGACAGGTGGAGGCGGCGGAGGAGGAGGCGGAGGCGGTTCTGCACTTCTCGGCGGTTCTATTTCAATATCTTCTTCCATAACCAAAGCATCATCCGGGATATCTATTTTCTTTTCAAAAGTGGTCCAATTAAAGGCAAAAACACACATCGTCAAAGTCATCACAAGTCCTAATAATAAGAATTGCTGGCTATATTTAAATATATCAGCGCCAGGATATTTTTTTCTTACTGATAAAATGCTTTTGCGTTTACTTTGCTCTGGATCTACGCGGTATCCATTCGTATATTTTTTGGAAATAATATACCTGAATGTCAAAATTAAACCAAAGATAAAAGCAATTGCAATTACGGTGGCTATTAAAAAAGCTGTTGTTGAAAAATCGAAATTGACTTGCATGGTATTAAGATTTAAGTAAAAGATTACCTTAATCTATGCAGTATATTATATTTGAATAATGATATAGATCAACCTAAGAAGTGATTTTTGTCAAAATTCGTTTAATTAACACTTTTCGATTAATTTTTTTCCGTTTTTTATGAAGATATATAAAACCTTAAAAGTCCTTTGATTGTGAAATAGATTTTATACGCCAGAGGGGAATCCCTATCCAGGCAAACAAAACAGAAACTGCAGCTGACATTCCTAAAGCGGTTCCGAAAAATTTCTGAAAAACAGCTCCTGTAAAGCCCATCAAAGCCGATATATCCAATTTGAGTAAAATCAATATTCTGGAAAGGTCTATTGGATTTAGCACAGAACCCGCAATAGCAAATTTATCTAACGGATAATCGTTAAGCCAGATCAAGCCCAAAAGGAAAATACCATCATAAATAACGGCTAAAAATAACCAAACTAAAATAGCCAGACCGAATCCTTTTATACGGTTCTCATTTTTTAACGCAATCATCAAAGCAATTGCCGAGAAAATAAATGAAAGAAAAACGCCTGTCACCATTAGAATCATGAAATTCCAGATTTCAGTTGAATTGAATATTCCATAAATCAAAAAAGGTAAACCAATTCCAATAACCAAACTAATGGACAATGAACCTGCTATGCCCAAGTATTGCCCGATAAAAATATGTGTTCGTTTGATGGGTTGTGCTAATAATAATTCTATGAATTCACGAGAATTGTAATAATACATCACACCAAACATCGTAGCGATTAATGGAACAATTAACAATACTACATTCATCAAACTGATGACAACCTTCGACAAGTCATTGCTCAGAAAAAGGAGCGATAAACTAATCAACAAAAAAAAGGAGCAATAAATGTACGTCCAACGACTTCGAAGCAAATCAAATCCTACATATTTTAATATCTTGAGCATGATGTCAATTTTTAATCGTTTAAATATTCGTTTGCACTTTTAATTCAGCGTTATTTTTAAAGTAACCGTTGGTGCTGAAATTATATTTTTCACCTTCTAGAATCTTAGCAATGGCCGCTTCCACATTTTCAGAATTATAATCTGATTTTAGTTGCTTTAAACTCCCTTTGAAATGAATATTTCCTTCTAATAAATAAATGATATTATCCGCCATTTCTTCCACAAAACTCATAATGTGCGTAGTTATTAAAATGATTTTTCCTTTAGCTTTTTCTTCTAATATCAGTTTTTTCAAGCGAACTAAAGCAAGAGGATCTAGTCCGTTAGTTGGTTCGTCTAGAACAAGTAAAGGGCTGTCATACATCATTGCGAGCATTATATTTACCTTTTGAAGTGTACCGCCTGACAAATTTCCAAGTCGTTGATAGAGAAATGGATCAAGATCAAAAAGTTCAATAAATAATTTGCTGTTATCATTTCTGCCCCTGATGTCCTGAATCATGGCTAGCAACTCCCTGACTTTCAGGTTTTCGGGAAATCTTGCAATCTGTGGTAAATAATCAATTTGATTTCGGTAAGCCCATTTACCTTTAATGTTTTTTCCATCAAAAGTTATTGTTCCTTCACTGGGAATTACCATGCCCAGAATACATTTCATTAAAGTCGTTTTCCCGGAACCATTGGGTCCTAAAACAGCAGTGATTCCAGGCTCATTGAAGTCCAAGCTGATGCCTTTCAACACTTTATTCTTTCCAAATGTTTTATACAGATTTTGAACAGATATCATAATTTTATTTTTGGGTATTTAAAAAATGATCCCTACTAAAACTAGTCATAGACGGTTGATTGTCAATCACATTAGCAGGTGTAAAAACAGGGCTTACTTTTTCGGAAAAATTGATTAAATCTATAAATAAACTGCGCATCAGCACAATGGCTTCCGGAGTACCTTTAAGGATATAATTGAATAATTTTATTGGTCGATGGGGTACATCACCAATGCCATTCCGGTCGAGATCATAACCTGAATATTCACTCCAGTAATTCCCGTCAATAGAATTTTCATAAGCAGAGCTATTTAAAGCTAAATCAAAGGTGTTGGAGATAAAATTGTTTTTGGAGATTATATTGTTCTCGCATCCGCCTGACACCTTCATTGCCCAACCATTGCTAACGAAATCATTGTTGAGATAGTTAATTCTAGTTGAACCTTCTACAAAGATTCCAATTGTATTTTCAACAAAACGGTTATTGGTAATTTCAGCATCATAAATTTCTTTTAGCAATAATCCATAAGAAGCTTTTCCCCAATTATGCACAAATAAATTTTCACTCATGTTGATCCGACGAGAAAACATTACAGCCACTCCTGCCCCATTGTTCCGAAATTCATTTCGATAATAATTGTCATCATTTGAGAACATGAAATGTAAACCATAGCGTAAATTACCTTCACTTAAATTATTCTGAATCAGACTATTATCAACAAATTCAAAATAGATCCCATCCCGATGTCCATTTACCTGATTATTTTCAACTCTGACTCTTTTGCAATACCAAATATGAATGGCATTACCAGATGACATTTCCTGAACTGCCTCTCCCTGCACATAATTTCCTTCAATAATTCCGTCGTTTGAATGCGCCAGATATATCCCAAAAAAAGTATTTATTAGCCTGTTGTTTTTGACTACAAAATTGTTGGCTCTTTCAAATCGAATACCGGCTCTGTCTTCAATATAGCTGGTTCCAACGTTTTGAATTTGAAAACCTTCGACGGTCACTCCTTTTGCATTTATTGTTAAAACCTCTGTTTCATTTTCGCCATCCAAAACAGGAAAGTCAATCCCAACAAGGTGAATGGACTTTTTAATTAAGATATTTCCTTCTTTGTAAATTCCACCTTTTACGACAATTTTATCACCATCAACTGCAATGGCTATTGCTGATTTCATAGTTCTGTATTGGCAGGTCGAACAGACTTCAATCGTACTTGCCTGAACCAGTTGAGTCGATAAAAAGATGGAAAAAAGAATGATGAAATATTGAATTTTCATTTTGGATATTAATGGTTTGTGGTGACTTTAATATTTAAAATAAGCTATACTTAATCCCAGTATTTAAAGTCCCGGTCTGTTTCATTTTGAAATTTATCATTTTGTTTTAATGATTATTCCTCTATCTTCTCAGTTGAATAAGTACCTAAACTCCCAGATTCATAATATTGTTGAAGGTCTTGCCATGAAAACAATTCTCCCGCATTAGAGGTTTTTATTTCTTTAGCTTTTGATTCATTTTTAAAAGCAGTTAAAAAAGCACCCATAGGACTGGGAATTGATGGGCTAATAAGAAAATGACATGCTTCTGCATTAATTAATTCTTTCGGAGATTCATAAACATTGACCAACTGAAAAGCAAAATCGGAATCAGCATTTTCTTTTTTAAAATTGAGCAGGCATTCAATTGCATCAAATTTGAAAACCTTGCCTTTACTAGTAACCAATTCTGCCCCATGCTGTTGGTCTACTATGGTCATTTTACAAAATTGGCAATTATCAGAACCATAAGAAATTTCTTCAGGCTTTGGTGTGCACGAGCTCATCGCTAACGTCAACGTTATTATTTGAATTAGATGTTTCATTTTTTGGATATTTTTTAATGCCAAGGAACCCTGCGATGAAAGCTAAAAGTATTGAAAATCCTGCTAAAAAGCCAGAGGTATGTGGAAATGATTCAGCAACGAAATTTAAAATTATCTTCGTCCCTATAACTGGAGGCTGGAAAGAGGCTCCTGGAAATTTCATGGGCGCATCCGGACTCAAATCATGCCCATAATCATATTCCCATAAATAAAAATCATATATCCCCAGCAATGAAAGCAAGCCAGCTAATATCGCCCAGGCCAAAAAAAGTTTAGGACGGTTAATAAAAGCGACTATCAAACCGAGCACTGTAAAAATAATAACGATAATGGGAAGGTATTTTAATTCAGGAATTGATTCTGGAACAATCGGTTTCATCCCTACATAATGATTTAAAATATTAACATTTTGCAAAGTTCCTGGGCTATCCCCACCTATTTTGTTAATGTAGATATACATTGTTACTCCTGTTGGATATTGCGGAGCATAAAGAGATATTCTCCACATTGGAAAGAGGAACAATGTCAACAAACCCAAAGCAGCTATTATCATCAATATTCTTGGAAGTTGTTTCATATTATTTATTACGCTGTTCTATAGAGAAATAATCTTTTAAATAATACTAATAAAATAAAACTTACCCAAACCATATTTACTGAACAGTAAAAAGGAACGGTTTGGATAAGTTTTATTCATCAATCATTGATTAGTCTGAATTTACTGAACTGGTTCATCTTCCCCTAATCTCCATGAAAGTGCAATATTTGAGCTTCTTGGTGAAACCCTGACATAACCTTGCATTTCCTGGTGAAGAGCAGAGCAGAAATCGGTACAATAAAATGGAAAGACACCTTCACGTTTTGGCTCCCAAAGTAAAGTTTCAGTTTGACCTGGCATGACCAGCAACTCGGCATTATTAGCGCCCATAACTGCAAATCCATGAGGAACATCCCAATCCTGTTCAAGATTGGTTACGTGGAAATAAACTTTATCGCCTACTTTAACTCCTTCAATGTTGTCTGGAGCAAAGTGACTACGAATGGTTGTCATATAAACGTGAACGTTGTTTCCTTCTCTTTCAACTTTAGTATCTTTCTCTCCCATTGCTCTAAACGGGTGTTTGTTTTCTTCAATCGGAAAGAATTTCTTCATGTTAGGAAGAATCCTGGAAGCGGATATTCCCTGAGCATAGTGAGGTTCACCCATTGTAGGGAAATCAAGCAAAAGCTTCATTTTATCTCCTGAAATATCAAATAACTGAGCAGAATGGCAAAGTTCCGGACCTGTCGGCAAATAACGGTCTTTTGTTATCTTATTTAAAGCAACAAGGTATTTTCCTTCCGGCTTTTTAGAATCACCACCTGGTATCATTAAGTGTCCAATGGAATAATAAGTTGGAATTCGATCAAGAACTTCCCAAGTACCTACTTTCCATTTTACAACTTCTGAGGAGATAAAAAACGAAGTATAGGCATTTCCTTTTGCATCAAATTCTGTGTGCAATGGGCCTAATCCGGCTTCTTCAACAACACCTGCAACTACGTCTTCAAATTTCAATACCGGTATTCCAGCAACTTCGGTTTCAAAAGATTTGTTTTCGATTGCTTTGATCATCTTAGAAAACGAATGCACCGTCAAATCTGCTGATAATTTTCCATTTCCTACAATATATTCACCGGTAGGATCAACATCTACGCCGTGTGGCGATTTAGGTGTAGGGAGGAAATAAACCAATCCAGGGCATTCAGAAGGAATTAATACTTTTACTTTGTTATTCATTTTAGAAGTTGCCATATGAGTGTCATCATCATAGACATTATTTGTCCATTTCGCAGGTACTTCCGTAAATTTACCGGCTTTAAGATATTCTTCGGCTTTTTTCCAGTTTATAGCGGCAATGTAATCTTTATCATTCTGAGAAGCATTGACTTCAAGTAATGTTGTTTTTTGTTCCGTATTATAGGTGGTAAAAAACGTCCAACCATGTGAGTTTCCTTTTCCCGAATGTGCCAGGTCATAATCAAATGCAGGAAGTAGAATTTGGAAAGCAATATCCATTTGACCTTCTGGGGAAACGCTAACATAAGTCAACATACCTTTAAAGTTATCCACATAACTGCTGATGGCAACATCCTTCTGAGGATAAGGCACGCTAAAACGCGTACCAGCTACAACATATTCTGAGTTTTCGGTTATAAACGGCGAACTGTGGTTTCCTCCACTGTTCGGAATCTCAATAATTTGCGTTGTTTCGAAAGTAGTTAAGTCAATTTTTGCAATCCTTGGTGTATTGTTACCATTGATGAATAGCCATCGACCATCGGTTTCTCCATTAGTTTGAGATAGCTCCGGGTGATGGGCATCATCCCAGGGAACAAAGCCATGGGAAGTTTCTAATAAAGGTTTTGTTTCTTCATTAAAGCCATATCCTTTCTCTCCATCTAGTGAAAAAACAGGAATAGTTTTAAATAAACGACCGGATGGCAGACCATGAACGGTTACCTGGCCACTAAAACCTCCAGACATAAATGCGTAAAATTCATCGTATTCTCCCGGTGCTACGTAGACTTTAGAAGCGACATCACTTGCCAAAGCTCCAGATTTACCTGAAGTATACGGATTTGTTTGATTACCGCAACTAGAAAAGAGCATAGCTCCAACTATAGTCAAGGTAAATAATTTAATGAGACTTTGATTAAAATTGAATTTCTTCATACTGCTTATTTTTAGTTTGATGGCGGAAATGAAATCGAATGCTTTCATTATTTTGTTAGATAAATGATTGAATATTAAAAAAATAATAAAAGATACTTTTATCTTCTTTTGCAAAGTTACTTACTCGTTCATTTCTGATATTGATAAAAGTCACTTTAATAAATGATTTTTGTCAATATGATTTAAAATGCTGATTAACAACTATTTAAATGCATATTTTTTATTACAAACTAAGAATATCACTTAAATCCCATTAAATCAGAAGTCTCAAATAAAAGACATTTTTGTTTTTTATTAAAAACCATTACTTTTGGCTCATTGGAATAAGATAACCACAATAAATTTATGTTTTCAAAAGGCTGTAAATATGGTATCCGAGCGGTTCTGCACCTAGCAGTATATTCCTCTATCAAAAAAAGATTAGGTGTTGCTGAAATTGCAAATGAACTTGAAGTACCAAAACATTTTCTTGCTAAGATTTTGCAACAACTGGCGAAAGAGCATTTGATTTCTTCTACCAAAGGACCAAGCGGTGGTTTTTATCTTAGTAAAAAAAATAGAGATTCAAATTTGAAAGAAGTGATAGAAGCCCTGGATGGTACACAAGTTTTTACCGGTTGTATCCTAGGATTGAAAGAGTGTTCCTCAGAGAAACCTTGTCCCTTGCATTTTCAGGCTTTCGGAATAAGAGAAGGCTTGAATTATCAACTAGAATATCAGACAATTAATGAAATTTCGGAAAAAATAAAACGAACTAATCTATCGATTTAACCACCTTATCGGAGTTAAATCTATAACTTTATTTATTAATCTAATTTTTAAAGAAACTATAAAAAAAACAATCATGAAAAAAGTAGTAATTTTTATTTCGCTTGCATTTTTCGTTTTTGCTTGTGGAGATTCAACTTCGGACGGTTCTGGAGATTCTACCGATCAATCTACAGCATCTAATGCTAAAAAAGAATTGGGAAACGATCCTAAAGGTATTGGCGAAATCAAAAATGTCATTCTAAATGACCCCCTTGATGAAGAAATGGTTGCCGCCGGAAAAAATATCTACGAATTAAAATGTGCAGCTTGTCACAAACTTTCTGATCAGCGAGTTGTCGGTCCGGGATGGTCTGGTATTACGAAAAGACGCAAACCAGAATGGATCATGAACATGACATTAAATGTAGACGTCATGCTCGAAGAAGATGCAGCAGCACGCGAATTACTAAAACAATGTTTGGTTCGAATGCCTAACCAGAACCTGACAATAGGAGATGCCAGAGATGTGGTTGAATTTATGTACAGCAATGACACAAAAACTCAATAAAAAAATGTTTTGATTTTTATTTAGACGGGTAAATCGATAATCTTTTATCCGTCTAAATCTTTCCTTTTCCATTTCAAAATATAATTTTCTAATGAAGCAAATATGGGTTAGAACGGCTTTGCTATTCTTTTTTATTGCAGCCTGCATTGGTGCTTTGCTTCGTTGGGCTTTTGTAGCCGAAGTTGATGGAATGGAGTTTCGGTATTTTTTGCATGCACATTCTCACCTGGCTATGCTGGGATGGGTATTTTTAATGTTTTACACTTTTTTGATTCATTCTTTTTTAAACGAAAAAGAACAAAACAGGAAAATATACAAAGTTCTTTTTAGATTAATTGTACTTAGTTGTATTGGTATGCTTATCTCCTTTCCAATCGCGGGGTATTCTTTTTGGTCGATTTTATTCTCTACTTTACATATTCTGGTCTCTTATGTATTCGTGTGGTCATTTTGGAAGGATCTGCCAGAAAATCAAATAAAGGGGCGACCTTCGATTCGTTTTGCAAAGACTGCATTAGTTTTCATGGTCATTTCAACTTTTGCTTTATGGGCTATGGCGCCATTAATGGCCTCCGAATTCAGAGGTTCTGCTTTGTATTATGCAACAGTGCAGTTTTATTTACACTTCCAGTTCAATGGCTGGTTTATATTTTCTGTGTTAGGTTTGTTTTTTAAACTTTTGGAAAAAGCTGAAATTGAACTTTCCCAGAAATTGATAAATGCATTTTATATTTTATTAGTCATTTCCTGCTTTCCCACCTTCGCATTAGCTGTCGCATGGTCAAATCCACTTCCAATCATATTTTGGATAAACAATATTGGCGTCGCTATTCAACTCCTTGCTTTAATCTATTTTATTATATTTTTAAATCGGGTGTTTCCCATATTAAAATCAATAATAACTGGGAAAGCACGGCTGCTTATAGGAATAGCTCTATTTTGCTTTATAGCAAAAATTTTAATGCAATCTGCTGTCATAGTTCCCAATATTGCTACCGTTGCTTATACGATCCGTAATTTTGTGATTGGCTTTATTCATTTAGTATTACTCGGTGTCATCAGCCATTTCATTTTTGGTTATGCAAAATTAAATGGCCTGATAAAGTTGGAAAACAAACTATCTAAAATCGGAATTTTTTTATTCATCACCAGTTTTTTTCTCACTGAGTTTACCCTTTTCATACAAGGACTTTTATTATGGAGTGCGATAGGTTTTGTCCCTTATTATTACGAAGGATTGTTTGCTTTTTCTGTATTGTTGCCGTTTAGTGTCTTATTGATTCTATTTGGTGAAATTATTCACACGCGCAATTTTACAAAGCGAATGGTTAAAGGTTAATAAGAACTTTTTTTATCTTTCAGTAAATATTTTTCCTGTAATGATGAAAAAACGATATCTATTTCCAGCTGTCTTTTTGGCTCTTATTTTTATGGGCCCTCAGGCCGATTATGCTGATTTTGATGGAAAAATAAATCCTATTCAAATTGATCTGGCCAGTTTGGATAAAAAAATTGTACAAAAAGATCTTGAAGTTGAAAACCTGAAACCAAACAATGAATCCCGTTTAATTTGGGCGGACTCTATTCACAAAACCCCCTACTCCATTGTTTATCTTCATGGCTTTTCTGCAAGCCCAATGGAAGGGGATCCCACCCACCGCAATTTTGCAAAAAGATATGGATGCAATTTATACACACCAAGACTTTCAGGACACGGATTGGATGACAAAGAGTCATTCCTCAATCTTGAACCCAAAGACTTAATTGAATCAGCAAAAGAAGCTATCGCCATAGGAAAATTGATTGGAGAAAAAGTAATTTTAATGTCCTGTTCCACAGGAAGTACACTTTCTATTTATCTTGCAGCAGAGAATCCGGAGGAAATAGAAGCAATGATTATGTATTCTCCAAATATTGATTTGGAAAGTTCCACTTCTGAGTTATTGACTCTTCCATGGGGATTGCAAATTACCAGAATGATCGCTGGAAAATACTGGCATACACATCACAAACCAGATTCTGAAGCTGCAAAATATACAACAAATGTTTACCGGACCGAAGGCATAGTTAGTTTAAAAACACTTATTGAAAAAACAATGACCGAGGCGACCTTTAAAAAAGTTAGTTGCCCTTATTTTTTAGGGTATTATTTTAAAAATAAAGAAGAAAAAGATCCTATTGTTTCTGTTGATGATATGATAAAATTCGATCAATCAACGGCTACTCCTGCAAATAAAAAACGGCTGGTCCCGTTTACAAAAGTAAAGACTCATGTAATACCCTCCGGTATTCATTGCAAAGACCTTGAAACCGTCCAACTGGCAACTTATCAATTTGCAGAAGAAGTATTAGGCCTGATGCCTATTGAAAATGATACGACCAAATTGAATTAATCATGAACCTCAATCCAGTCATACTTGCAATTCCGATGTATTTCACGCTGATGGGTATTGAGCTGGTCTACGAAAATATCACTAAGCGCAAAACGTATCGATTGAATGATGCAATCACCAATATTAGCACCGGTACGCTACAACAACTGACCAATACTTTTGTAGCGATTGTCCGAATTGGGATTTATACTTTTGTTTATGAGCAATGGGCCTTTTTCAATCTCGAACAAAACTGGATTACATTCGCAGCGGCGATGATTTTGTTTGATTTTCTTTTTTATTGGGAACACCGAATGGTGCATACCATTAGTTTGTTTTGGGGCGGCCATGTAGTTCATCATCAAAGTGAAGATTTCAACCTGTCCGTTGCACTTCGACAAACCTCTACCGGTTTCATTTGGGGCTTTCCCTTCTTTTTGCCCATGGCGTTGTTAGGATTTAATCCCCTGCAATTTGTTTTAGTCAGCGGTTTGAATCTTTTGTATCAATTTTGGATTCATACCGAACATATCAATAAACTCCCTAAATGGTTTGAATGGATTTTTAATACACCATCTCATCACCGGGTTCATCATGGACGTGATCCAAAATACATTGATAAAAACTTCGCAGGCATTTTTATTTTTTGGGATCGGTTTTTCGGGACATTTAAGGAGGAAGAAGAACGTCCGAACTATGGAATTACAAAACCTTTGAATAGTTGGAATCCAGTTTACGCAAATTTCGCTCACTACATTGAGCTTTTTAAAGCCACAAAACAATCAAGAACCTTTAAGGATACTTTAAAAATATTATTTAAACGCCCAGGCTGGCTTCCAGAATATCTGGGCGGTTATCAGGCTCCTTTTGAAGTAGATCCGAACTATAAAAAATATAACCAAAACACGGCCCTTGCAGTTAACAGTTATATTCTCATTCAATTTGTTGTCGCCTTAAGTATTTATGCAGCCTTCTTTTTCAAAAATCAAAGCTTAGATCCAAGCGCAAAAGTGTTATTTGCTTTTTGGATAATTATAACTACACTGATGTTTGGTTTTTTATTTGAATACAAAAAAAAGTGGTTGAATATTTTAGAAGTTACTCGATTGCTGGCTATCCCCTTTGGGATTTATTTCTTACAAAAAAGTGGCTTTCAAATACCACAATGGTTATTTTTATTCTTTTTAGTTTTTGCTAGTGGAAGTATTTTTTCCTTTTTAAAATTAATCGCCAAAAAACACCTCTCTACTCAATATAATTCTTAACACAATTGGATAAATTCCTGTAAGATTGGTCAATTCCATTCAATGTAACTTAATTAAATCCTGCATAAAAAACTGTCAACTAGTGTTTCAATAATTTTTCCATTCCTATTTCTTTCCCAAAAGATTGAATCAGCATTAACTAGGTAGATCTTGCTTATTATTAGGTCTCAGATTTCCCAAATTTTCATTTTTTTTCATCTGAAAAATCCAGTTGTGGAATTATCTCGTAAGTAGAGATGACAGTTTATTTTAATTAACAAAAATAAAAATTTCAAAATAATGAAAAAAATGAAATTTGTTTTAAGAGCTGGAGTTTTGGCAATCGCCGGATTATTTATGGTCGCAGCAGATCATATTGATGCTCCTGCAGTTCAGGGTGGCACAAGTGATATCACCGATTTTTATGCCTTCCAGGGGCAGAACTCAGATAACGTCGTTTTCGCAGCTAATTTGCAAGGTCTATTGAGTCCTTCGGCAACTTCAAATGCAAAATTTGATGAAAACGTTTTAGTAGAATTTAATATTGATACCAATGGCGACAATGTTGAAGACTTAGTAATTCAGGCTATTCCAAGAGATGGAAAAATGTACTTCTTTGGACCATCAGCTCCGTCAGCGCCAGGATTAAATAGTTCTATCTTAACAAATGCTACACAGTCAAATGTAGAAATTACCCCTTATGGATCAAATGCAATTATTGGCAAAAACAGCGGAATGTGCTTTTTCGCCGGGCCTCGTGATGATCCGTTCTTTATGGATTTTGCACGATATGGGGAAATCCTTGCGGGAAATGCGCCTGGTTTCAACAATCCGGGAAGTGACACCTTTGCAGGAACTAATGTGATGTCTATTGTTGTCGAAGTTCCAAAATCAATGATTGGTGGCTCAGGGACTATAAATACCTGGGTGGAGTCAAAAAGAAAATAATCAAGATTTTTAATCTATTAAAAAAAGAAAATTATGAAATTCAATAATGTAAAATTAATGGCCTTAGCCTTCGCATTGTTTACGACAATGACGATTATGAGTTGCAACAAAGAAGAAGTTACTCCTGAGCCAATGGATCCCGATTTTTCTGGAACTTTTACCCAGGCAGATCAAATGGGTCGCCCTGCTGTGAATACTGTTTTTGTAACTCCATCGAGTAAGGATATGTTTAATAACACAATTCCTTCTCAGCAAAATGGAGCCTTTCAAAACATGTTTCAAACTAATTTGGAAGCATTGAGCCCTGCTTATGCCAACGCTGGAGATAAAAATGCATTGGGCTTGGATGCAGCCACTTTTACTGGTTTACTAGCAACGGATGTGTTAAATCTTTCATTGGATGGAACAACCACTTTTTATGATGGCACAAATGTTCTAACGGGTCGTGCTTTAGCTGACGATGTAATAACGGTAGAATTACTTTTAATCTTCGGAGGTGAAGATTTTAGCGAGAATCCTGGATTATCCGATGATCATGTAGATTCAAATGACAAAACATTTTTAAGTTCCTTCCCCTACCTGGCTTCACCCTGGTAATAAAATTTACAACAAGAGCATGTTAAGATTCATGCTCTTGTTTACATTTTCAAAATTTTAAAAAAAAGAAAAATGAATACAAAGTATTTTGTTTTCGGGATATTGTTATGCTTAGTTTTATTAGGTTGTGATCAATCAATTAACAAAATAACAAACCCAATTGATTACCAAAAATATCTTGAGATAGCTAATAATAATGGTTTTGATTCCGCAAAAGAAGAGCTCACATTTTGGACTCAAAAGTTAAAGAAAGCTCCAAATCAATATCCTTATTTAAGCAAAATTGCAATAGCCAACAACCAATTATTCCAAGTCACCGGTAATATTGAGTATCTCATGGCAGCTGAAAAAAATTTGATTGAGGCAAATGTAAAAACCAATTATAATAAATCAGGCCTCCTCCGGGCATTAGCCAGAAATTACATCACCCAACATCGATTCAAAGAATCACTGGAACTTTTAAAAAAAGCAGAAGAAAATGGTGAAAACATCGATGCGATCCAAAAGATGTTTTTTGATGTGTATTTAGAATTAGGAAATTATGAACTTGCAGAAAAATATTTATCCAAATTTGAAGACTCTGGAGATTTTGATTTTCTAATTCGGAATGCAAAATGGAGCGATCACATGGGCAATCTTGATGTTGCAATAAAAAATCTAGAAAAAGCGCTGTCAATTGCGAAATCTTCCAAAAATGAATCATTGATGCAATGGACCTACACTAACCTAGCAGATTTTTATGGACATGCCGGGAGGATAAATGATTCATATAGTCTTTATTTAAAGGCTTTGTCACTGAATCCAAGTGACTCTTATGCCTTGAAGGGGATAGCCTGGATCATCTATTCATATGAACGTAACACGGCAGAATCATTATCCATTTTGAATTCTCTTGCAAAGAGACACCAATCTCCTGATTATTATTTACTGATAGCCGAAATTGCAGAATACATTAATAATATTGACGAAAAAGAAAAAAACCTACAGGCTTATTTAAAGGTAATGAAAACAAAAAATTATGGCGATATGTATAACAAATATACTTCGCTTTTATTTGCTGAAGAATCAGAGACTACGGATAAAGCGCTTAGCCTTGCAAATCATGAGATTCTCCAACGTCCTACTCCTCAATCATACGATTTGTTAGCTTGGGCTTTTTACAAAAAAGGAGAAGCTCAAAAGGCCTTAAAAATCATGGAAAACAATGTTTTAAATAAAATTTTTGAGCCTGAAGTTTTATACCATTTAGCGGTGATCTATAAAGCTAACGGAAAAGCAAAAGAATTAATAGAACTAAAAAAAGAACTATTGGAAAGCGTCTTTGAGTTAGGCCCAACAATGGAACAAAAAATCAAACTTCTTTAGAAATACAAAATAGACTTCAACCAAAATAGGACATCCATAATTTTTGAAATGGAGAAAATCTATCTTTTATTTGAAAAGGAAGGATAAACAGTTGAAATGGAATTTGGAGGATTTAGAATATTTTAATTGCATTTCTTACAATGTTCATTAGCAAAATAAATATTCGCAATGGCAGATTTTAACAGAGATAAATTTCATTAAATGATGAATCAAGTACTGCCATTGCGAATAATTTCTGTTATAAACCAGATTTACTTATTTCCTCCGAATTTATAACCTGCGGATATTCCTAATACTCGGTTATTGGTTTTAAAACCATTATCAGTATATGAACAAATGTTTATTAAACCATAACCATAAGAAGCTTCAATGAAGACAGAATAAAACTCAACACCTATTCCACCAATCAAACCAAAATCGACTCTTTTAAAGTCATCACTTTGTGAGTCAGTCCCCCACTTGATGTCCTCTTCGGTAGTAGTTTTATCACCCCTGACTGTTGATTCGATTTTCATCTTACCGGTTAAACCTATTCCGAGATAGGGGCCTAAAAGGCCATAAAGCTTAGCCTCTTCGCCAACATTAAACGAAGCTTTTGCGGTTGCTGGAATATCAATATAGTAGAGATTAACTTTGTTTTTATAATCAATTATTTCATGTTCCTCTACTTTATATTCTTCTTTATATCCTTTAGTTGAAAGCAGTAAACCAGTTTCAAATGAGAATATTTCAGTAATTGGGAATTCTATGTTTGCTCCAACATGGAATCCGGGATTCATTTTAAAATTATCACTGTAGGTCGTATTATCATCTTTCATAAGCATAGTTGATAAATTCAAACCAGCTTTGGCTCCAATTGTTTGAGCAAAAGATACGGAAGCCAAGGAGATGATAAAAACAATAATTAAAATTCTTTCTAGCGTTTTCATATTATTATTTTTATTTTATTAAAAAATGATTTAGCTTTTCGTTGAGTCACAATTTCTTTGGATGAAGAAATTGCGGTTCACCTTGTTTTGTTTTTTCAGATTAGGTGGTCAGCCTTATTTTAACCAATATATTTTTATGTTTTTTATAATATTTGGGTATAAAAAATGATCAGACGACAGTATTGTTAAATTGATTTTTTACGACTAAAATAGTGCTAGCTCATTGTTTAAATCATAAGTAAATCTCTCCTTTTTTTTCTTGCTCAAATGTAAAAGAATGTAATAAGTAAGTCAATGATTTTAATCATATTGCCTTGTGATTAACATCAATCTTGAAGAGAGGAATAGCGGTAAGAATGATCGATACTTTGAGATAACATATGCTGTAGAAAAAAAATAAAATGGATTGGATTTTAATTGGAAAGATAATTCAAATCAACGTTTAGCTATATTCTATCGCGTGTTTTAATGATTTGGTACTTGAACAAAAAAAAGCGAGATCATCATCAGATGATCTCGCTTTTTTATTATTATATAATTGAATAAATTATACTGCCTCAGAAATAGAGGTTTCTTCAAATTTTTTACCGTTCCAGCAACCTAACCATTCAATATCTTTACCTTCTTGCTTATATCGGGAGTAAATAAAGACTGCATCATTTTTAGATTTCCGAAAAAGGGTGATATTCCTCGGTGAGTCTTTGATTGTTAAATAGTATTTTCCTTTACTCCAGCTGAATCCTTTTTTTGGAACCTTATTCATATTTATTCTTTTAGAATTAAAAAATAAATCAACTAAAAAGAAAGTATCCAATTAATTGATCAAATCGGGTCTAGTTTTTTATATGATGAAAAAATGTGAAATTATAATAGAAAGGTAAACTAAACTATGACTATCAAACCTTTATGATCACAAAATAAGCTTTGTTTCCAAAGTCTACTTAAGATCAACGCAGTTTTGGACCAAATAGTTTAACATTTACAACTATAATTAACGTAGCATTATTCATAATGAAAAATTCAGTCAAGACTATATCTTAAATTAAAACTTTTAATATTACTCACAATATACTGAAAATCAATATTTTGCATAATAGACTATTTGACAATCAATTTTTGAAAATTGGAATTTTGTTCATCAAATATTCCATTGTAAATTGCAATCCGATAGCGATATTTTCCCGGGGTATCAGGCGCTTCCATTTCAATCTGAAATGATTTGGTCTCTCCTGCTTTTAAACTTTCCAAAGGAAATTCAGGGATTGCCAATCCTCTTTTTACTTCTTTTTTAAATTCAAAAATAAAATATCGAAGCTCCAGTTTTTTGCCGTTGTTGCCTTTGAATACAATTTCTTTTTTAGTAGGGTTAATGATGTCAATCTGTTGGGTCAATCGTTCCCCAGAGGCACATTTAGATATTGGATTTTGCAGCTTAATTCGTAAACGATCGGTATAATGAAAGTCCCTCAGTGTATCATATTTTACTCTTTCAACTTTATCACCCAACCATATTCCATTAGGATCATCTTCAGGCACACCATAGAACAAGAATGCATCTTTACCTTGAAGATTTTCTTCAGTTTCTATAAACAAATCATATTGATTGCCAGCATGAGAAACCGTACTTGGTGAATGACTATTGCCGTTAGCATAAAATTGATATTTCGATCCTCTTTGATAGTTATTGTAAAATAACACAGGAGTGTCACCTGCAATTTCTTTTAAGTCAATGGCCCATTTGTCCCAGCCATGAAATTCATCGCTCAAACGCACTACCCTTTTAGGAAAAATGTCAACAGCCAATACGATGCGAAAAGCAAAAACCAATACTAAAGTTGGAACCGCAATTCGATATACCCAGCGAATTGTGTTCTCTCTGTTTTCAATATAATGATAAGCTAAATACAATAAAGGGATCATTCCAGTTGCGGTCCAGTTAGCTTCAACTCTTCCTCTAAAACTATTGAACAGAAAAAAGCCAAAAATACCGTAAAAACACCATTTCATCGTTCGATCAAAGCGATCTTCTGTTTTAGATTTATAAGCAGCCCAAAATAATATAAACCCAATAAAAGGTCCAAATACTAACAATTGTCCAAGTAAATATTCGAAAATAAAACCAATGCGATAAGGCTCTGGTGACCGATCAAATAAATGAAATCTGAATGTTGGAAAATCATGAATATATTGCCAATAAAAATGAGGTAATAATAAAATTGTCGCTCCGATTATGATTACCCAAAAGCTCCTTCGTTTCAGTAAATAAAGATTGGGTAATAGTGCGAAAAACAAAACAACAATACCATGATATTTACTATATCCAATCGCTGCTACAGCGAGTGTCAAGGCAAGCGTATAATACCAGTTATCATTTTCAAGATAGTATTTCAACAATACTAAAAAGACACTTACCGTCACTAAAAGTGAACTATCGGGAGCAGCCATAAAACCAAAATGAGCTATAATGCAACTAAACATCATCGCAAAGAACAGCATGGTATTTTTGGGCAGAATCATTTTCCAAATACACCAAATAGACAAAGCGTTAGCCAACACAATAAAAAGTCGAACACCGAATTCATTTTTAAAAAGTGCATAACCCATTGCAATCAATACAGGCGAGGCAGGAGGATGATCAAAATATCCCCAGGCTAAGTGCTGCGAGAATACCCAATAATAAGCTTCATCATTTGCCAGCTTTGTAAAAGCGCTTTGCAGCAAATTGACAACAACTACAATTCCGATATAAAAAAATGGGTTGTTGAGAAGGTTTCTTGTTTTGCTCATAGCTGACAAAAATAGTAATTTCATTAGTTTTATTCGATTATGAATTTGTTTTTTGAAATTATAACCAGCCATTGTATCAAAATCAAATATCAAAAGATCATCTAGTAAGGCAATTTTTGAGGAATACAAATTTGTTATAAATTACCATTAGTGTTTTTTCATTGTTATCTACTGTTATTTTGCTGGCTACAGGAAAATATAAAGTTTGTTAATTCGAAGTACAATGCTAATCGAATTTAATCAATTTTAAAACTGTGATTTATAAGGCACCATAAAGAAAAATCCGCCATTGCTGTTGGATCTGAGCTGAAATCAAGCCATTCTAATTGCAATTAATTATAATGTTATTTTTTTTTGTAAATTGCCTTTTACATTCCTCTATCAAATAAAAATAAGAAATATGGCTAATGAATATATGAGTATGGATAATCTTGACTTTTTGCTAAAAGAGGTCCATCAGGTTGAAGATGTTTTAAGCGCAGCTCTTTATCAGGATTATGACTTAGAGAGTTTTGATATTATGCTTAATGCCGCTAAAGATTTAGCCGATCAAATCTATTTTCCTTGCTTTAAAGAAATGGATGAGCATCCTGCTCATTATGAAAACGGAAAAGTGATTGTTCATCCTAAGCTGGAAGAGATTATTAAAAAAACTGCTGAAAACGGCTGGTTTGGCTCTTGTTTTAGCTACGAAAATGGCGGGATGCAATTGCCACAAATGGTCTTTCATGCTGCCAGTCATATTTTCCAGGCTGCAAACAATCATGTCGTGGGATATAATAATTTAACGACAGGATCAGCCAATTTGATAGTGACTTTTGGAAGCCAGGAATTGATCGATACCTACGTACCGAATATGTTATCTGCCAAATGGATGGGTACCATGGCATTAACCGAACCCCAAGCAGGCAGTTCCTTGTCTGATATAACCACTTCTGCTTCTCCCTTGCGAGACGGGTCGTATAGCATCAAAGGACAAAAGATATTTAT
The DNA here is from genome assembly GCA_963793295.1 of uncultured Saprospiraceae bacterium. Taxonomy (GTDB): domain Bacteria; phylum Bacteroidota; class Bacteroidia; order Chitinophagales; family Saprospiraceae; genus JAHDHW01. Next base: position 133,427 of record CAWBZX010000039.1, read on the forward strand.
TTCAGGCGGAGACCATCAGTTTGCTGAAAACTTCATACACCTTACATTGGCACGAATTGAAGGTGCTCCTGCAGGCACTAAAGGGATTTCTCTTTTTGTAGTTCCGAAATTTCGTCCTAATGGGGATGGATCACTTTCAAATAATGATGTCATTGTCGCTGGAGATTACCAAAAAATGGGTCAAAAAGGTTACGCCACAACACATCTTGTTTATGGTGAAAATAACGATTGCAGAGGTTACCTGGTTGGTGAACCACACATGGGATTGAAATACATGTTTCAAATGATGAATGAAGCCAGAATCGATGTTGGTTTGACCGCTGCTTCAACTTCTGCAGCAGCCTATTATGCTTCACTTCAATACGCAAAAGAACGGCCACAGGGCAGACTATTAAGTAGTTCTGGCAAAAAAAATGTAAAAGAGGAACAAACTTTAATCATCAATCATCCTGATGTTCGACGTATGCTTTTTTTACAAAAAGCGATAACCGAAGGAGCATTGAGTTTGCTTTTTGAATGTTCAAAACTTGTGGATTTACATCAAATTTCTGAAGGGGAAGAAAAAGAAAACTATCATTTGATATTGGATTTTTTGACACCGATTGCCAAAACTTATCCTTCAGAAATGGGTCGCGAGTCTATAAGCAATGGACTTCAAGTGTTGGGCGGTTATGGTTTTTGCAGTGATTTTCCACTTCAACAATATTATCGGGATATCCGGATTATGTCGCTTTATGAAGGCACTACAGGGATTCAATCTTTGGATTTGCTGGCGAGGAAAGTTCCAATGGCGAAAGGCAAAGCACTTCAACTAATTTTAAAGGAGATAAATAAAACAATCAAAGAAGCTGGCGAAGAGGAAAGTTTAAAACCTTATTCAGATGATCTGCATGAAAAATTAAAATTAATCGGTAAAGTGCTCCAGTATTTGAATGGCTTTGCACAAAAAGGTGACTTCGAAAAGTATCTTGCAGATGCGACAATATTCATGGAATTGACCAGCACCATTGTTGTGGCCTGGCAATGGCTCAAACAGGCAATCGTGGCAAATAAAGCGCTAAATTCGGGAAATTTGAAATTTGAAAAATTGTTTTACGAAAGTAAAGTCCACACCATGAAATTTTACTTTAAATATGAATTGCCCAAAACTATTAGTTTGACGGAAACGTTACTTAGTCCGGAAATGCTCACCATCCTAAAAGAAAAAGAGTTGATCCTTTAATTTAATTTTGAAATAATTTACCTTCGAACTTTCAAACTTCAATCAAAAAATAAATCAAAATGAGTTTAGATTCATTATTAGAAAAGCTTAACGAACAAGCTGGTAACATCTCACCAATTGGCGCTAAAGTAAAATTTTTATTGGACGAACATTCTATCTTTGTGGATGGAACAGGGGACAAAAATGTAGTTTCTCAAGATGATAGTGCAGCTGATTGTGTTATTTCGACTACTTTGGATACGTTCAACAAATTGAAAAGTGGCGAACTCAATCCAATGATGGCAGTCATGACGGGAAAAGTAAAAATCAAAGGAGATATGGGTATTGCAATGAAACTGCAGTCTTTGCTAAGTTAGTCGATATTAGACCTTTTTATATAATTAAATAGGTGTACATTTTAATAATGTCCATTCATTTATTCTTATACCTTTAAAAGTCACCTTTCCAAATTCTGATACTACTCAATTAGTCAACAATCTTTCCTTAAAATATACTGGAGTTAAAAAGGCTTTTGCTTCCTTTTATAGATAAAATTATGATTCAAGACAAAAAACAAATCATAATATCCGAAGGAAATTTTTCATTTTATTAACTCACAATTGAAATTCCCCCTAACTTTACTACTGAACTTTTTTATACAAAGGAATTATGGAAATTCAGGCAAATAATATTTTTAAGGAGTATGGCGAAGCCTGCTACCTTATAGCACTAAAAGGTAATGTTAATGCGGTAATCAAAGGAATGGGTGCTTTCGAGTCAGGTGGACAAGAAGATCTCGTAGTTATTCCAAACAAGGAGGCTTTCGAGAAATTAGCTGGTAAAACATTTTCTGCTGTTGTCATTCCCAAAGAGTTAATAGATCAAGCTAGCAGCCTGCCTGAAAGCACTGCTGTTTTTGTAAGTGCTGCAATTGGGTTGAGTCATGCACTTCTGAAACAAAAACTGGGAGATCATGATTATTCAATTGCTGGATGGGAGAAAATTCATCCATCTTCAATCATTCATGAGAGTGTTGAAATTCCTTCGTCAACTTCTATTGGACCAAAAGTAGTCATTGAAAAAGGAGCTATTATTGGTGAGAATTGCCGGATCATGACCAACGTAGTGGTTGAGCATAATGCGATGATTGGAAATAATGTTCAGATCCACCCCGGAACTATAATTGGATGGGGATGCGAAATTGGTGACCAATGTATGATCCTTTCAAATTCAGTAATCGGTAGTGAAGGCTTTGGATTTTCTCAGGACCAGCAATTCAATCACCACCGAATTCCACAAACAGGAAATGTAGTGCTCGGAAAGAAGGTTACTATAGGAGCGATGAACACGATTGATCGAGCAACCTATGAATCTACCCTAATAGGCGATGGAACTATCATTGATAATATGTGCCACATTGCTCATAATGTTAAAATCGGAAAGAACTGTATTATTCTATCCGGTTTTCTATGTGCTGGATCGTGTACAATAGGTGACAGAGTTGTTATTAGCGGAGGAGCGATGTTGAAAGATCATGTAAATATCTGCAGCGATGTATATTTGATGCATCGGGCAGGAGTGATACAAGATATTAAGCAACCGGGAATGTATGCAGGATCGCCTGTACTTCCTTTACCAAACTATGTAAGAAGCAATGCGATTTATGCTCAATTACATGAAATGCGTCAAAAAGTACGTGAGCTTTCCGGTCAAAAATCTCTTTCGAGAAACGGAAAAGGGTCATAAGGAATTTCTTTGGAAACTTTTAATATTTAGTTAGCATCCATTATTTACATCACAATTTTTTTTAAAACCACATCAGCCCGACGATTTTTGAGTTTCCCTTCCCAGGTATTGTTGTCATAGATTGGATTTAATTCACCAAAATCTTTTATACCAATAGCTTCTCTAGATATATTTTTGATCATGATTTGTCGGACAACCATTTCACTACGCATTTCCGAAAGCCATTGATTATATTCAACTCCACCTATATCGTCAGTATGTCCATGTACGCTGATTTCGTATTCTTCAATATGAGGTATACTTTCTAAAAAATCAGCTAACTCCTCTTTCTGCTCTTCATCAATCCGGTAATCTCCACCTCCGAAAAATATGCTTTGAATATAAACTGGTTCTCCTTTCGTTTGAGCAAAAAGGATCGAACTGATTATTATACAAAACAATAAAGAGAGGAGCTTTTTCATTTGAATTCTATTTTTTTAAAGATAAGATTTTGAAGAGAATGGGGTTGTTAAATTTTTAAAGTCTTTGGTTATATTTAGATTTTTTTACGCTTTTTGTTTTGAAAATTACAATAATGAATAATTTAAAGTTCCTCATCTTTTTCCTTATACTCTTTTGTATCCAAACCGAAGTTGTTGCGAAAGTAAGGTTGAGTACATTGTTTTGCAATAACATGGTTTTGCAACAAAATCAAAAGATAATGGTTTGGGGCTGGGCGGATAAAAACGAGAAAATCGTTTTGACTTTCCGTGATAGAACTTACAGGGCAACGCCCAATGAATCTGGAGAATGGTCCGTTAAACTTTCTCAAATGGAAGCTGGAGGGCCTCATCAAATGATCGTGGCAGGGATGGAAAATAAAATTGTTATTTCAAATATTCTGATTGGTGATGTTTGGCTTTGTTCAGGTCAATCGAATATGGAGTGGCAAGTTAACCAATCACAGAACGCTAAACAGGAAATCCAAAATGCAAAGGATAATAAAATAAGGCATTTTAAAATTGCACACGCATACAGCGAATTTCCTATAGATACGCTTACTGGCGGGGCTTGGCAAGAATGCTCCTCAGAATCCGTTGGTGATTTTACGGCAGTTGGATATTTCTTTGCGAGAGAATTGCGAAAACACCAAGATATTCCTATCGGTATTTTAAATATAAGCTGGGGATCAAGTAAGATTCAAGCCTGGATGGATGCAAAATCACTTGGTCTTAAGAATAGCCCATTTGCCGTTTCTCCTATTGCCGAATATATAGAAAAGGAAAAAGAGTTAAATAGAACAAACTTATCAAAACAGCTCGACACTTTACCTTTTGAGGACATAGGTAAACTCCGAAATGTTGCTGTCTGGGCGCAGCCTGCTTATCCTGATGATGATTGGAAAACAATGAATTTACCCGTGCTTTGGGAATCGGAAGGTTATTCTGAACTGGATGGAGTCGTTTGGTTTCGAAAAGAAATTTTTCTTTCTGAAGAAGAAGCTAAATATGATATTCAACTCCATTTAGGGATGATCGATGACACTGATTCAACTTATGTCAATGGAAAATTTGTAGGCAGTATGGTAATGGCCTATGACAAAATTCGTATTTATAAAGTACCTGCTTCCTTTTTAAAAAAAGGCAGAAATGTGATTACTGTTTGGGTAGAAGATGTTGGAGGTAGTGGCGGAATTTATGGTGAAAAAAAATCAATGTTTTATAAAACAAATAAGAGAGAAGAATCCTTATGTGGCCATTGGAAATATAAAGTCGGAAAAGTACTGTTAAACAATATCAATGAACCCAATAAAGTGCCTACCCTTTTGTATAATGCGATGATAAACCCTGTCAAAAACTTTCCAATCAAAGGGGTTTTATGGTACCAGGGTGAGGAAAATGCGAATAAAAAGGAAGCTTATGAATACAGGGACCTTTTTCAAAAAATGATTGCTTTGTGGCGAGTGGCCTGGAATGCAGATTTTCCTTTTCTTTGGGTGCAACTCGCTAATTTCCAATCCGTATCGGACGATCCAAATAGACCGAGCAACTGGGCAGTTTTAAGAGAATCCCAATCTAATGCTTTACAATTACCGAATACAGGGCAGGCTGTTGCCATTGACATCGGAGATACCTGGGATATTCACCCAAAAAACAAACAGGATGTTGGTTTAAGGTTATCATTAATTGCGAGAAAAATTGCTTATCAGGAAGACATCGTTTTTTCTGGACCTGTCTATAAATCAATGGTCGTTGAAGGCAATAAAATTCGATTGAAATTTAATCACATTGGCTCTGGATTAACTGCAAATGATGGTGCTGAAATATTGGAATCATTTATTGTTGCCGGAAAAGATCGGAAATTTGTTTGGGCAAAAGCAATTATTGAAGGAGACGAAGTCGTTGTGTGGAGTGATAAAATCAAGCATCCTAAATCAGTAAGATATGCCTGGTCAAATAATCCCAATAAAATTAATTTTTATAATATAGAAGGGCTTCCAGCGGTACCTTTTCGAACTGATGCTTGGTAACCAAATGTACCTTTTATGACAAAAAATTATATTTCTGATTATGTTTTATACGAGCTAACGTTTTTATTATTAACTTTCCAATGTTGTTTTAGGCTTTTCATCGCCAAAAACTACTTGTGCACTTCCCGTCTTGATTTAATAATTATTATATAATTATATGTTTTTGTGTTTGCTGATGATTGCTTGGAAACTAATATTGCTGTTTCTAAGGCTTAGAATGATTATATTTGTATGAGTTCTATAGCTATATTTATCACCAAACCGAATAAAGGGTTTTAGCACTCTCGCTATCCATTACAATTTTTTAACAAACTTAATCCCTCCTCTATGGTTGAAAGGATTAAAAAAATAGGTTTTATTAATGAAGCGTTCTTTGAAAAGAAACATACGCTAGTTCTTTTGGCGTTATTTCTTTTTCCTGTTTTAACAGTTTTCGCAAAAACAGCCAGAACAATTGGAAATGAAAATTCCGACCTATCTTTTTCTAATTCTGAAAACAATATATATTTACTTCCTTTCAGCGATGATTCGCAACGAAATAATAAAGGCACTAGTTGTCCAATCGTTCTTTTCATAGAACCTCTCGCAGATATTTGCATTGATTCTGCCATTTCTCCATTTCAACTTACTGTAACAATTCAGGGCAGTGACGGCTCCGGATTTGGCGTATGGAGCGGTGGCGGCATTATTGATCCGGTAAATGGTGTTTTTGATCCCTTAGATTCTTTGGCTATTATTGGAGACAATCTAATTACATATACTTTTATAGAAAATGGATGTATAATCGCTGAAAATACTACTATCACTTTGCACGGCCCACCTGATGCAAGTTTTAGTGCTGACTCCCCTCTTTGCACTAATGATTTTAGTAATATTATTGCTGTTAGCACCGCGGGTGGGCATTATGAATGGAATTTTAGTGGAGGTAACATAAACGCTGGCAATGACGAAGGCCCTTATGAAATATCATGGCTTTCAGCAGATTCATACCTTGTTTCTTTAGTAGTAACCGATCAACACGGTTGCACTTCGTCTGAGTCTCAAACAATTGAGGTAGAAAAGCCTTTGGATATCCCAATCATTGATTGTTTCTCGACCACTACAGAAATAGTTTTTAACTGGAACGATGTACCTGACGCCTTAGATCATGAAGTTTTGCTACTCAATGGTCCAGTCGGAATTGAAGACTTGAACCTATATTCTGTTTCGAATTTAATGTCAGGAGGTGATTCTGTAACCATTCAAGTAAGTGCGGTTGGGCCTCTTCCCTGTGGAAACAGCGTAGCTGTAAAAACCTGTTATACAAATGACTGTCCTCCATTAGTTGTTAACATACAACCTGTTCCAGATATTTGTTTAGATGGAACGGTTTCCAATATTGAACTAGAAGCGAATATTGAAAATTATGATGCTCCTGGAATATGGAGTGGAAATGGAATAATTGACGAGGTGGTAGGAATTTTTGATCCGCATGACCCATCTATAAATTATGGACCAAATAAAATATTTGTCACTTTCACAGAAGAAGCATGTGGATATAAAGATTCTATAACGATCAATGTTTTTGAAGTACCGATTGCTGACGCAGGTGTTGCAGATGAAATCACTTGTGCTATTAAAGAAATTGCACTGACAGGAAATGCCATCGGAACAAATTTGGAATACAACTGGACTGGACCGGGTATTGTTTCTGGTTTTAATTCTCTTTTTCCTGTAATTAACCAACCGGGCACCTATTTCTTAAAGGCAACAGATACCTTATCATCATGTGCATTCAAAGATTCAATTGTCGTTACAATTGATCACAATGTTCCTATCGCAGATGCAGGTAATGATAAAGAAATTACATGCGATAGTTCTACTGTTGTGTTGGAAGGATCCAGTTCTTTTGGGCAAAATTTTCAATATATTTGGCATGGGCCTGATATAAATGCTGGCAATTTAAATGATCAAAATCCAGTTGTTTCCATTCCTGGTTATTATGTGCTTGAAGTTTTGGAAACAGTAAATGATTGTTATTCTCCTAAAGATTCGGTATACGTTGCTGAAAACACGCAGGCACCTTTAGCTGATATCACTCAAGCTATCGATGTAGTTAACTGTGAAATACTGAGCAATCACCTAATTGGAAACACGATTTTGAATGGTGCTTATCAATGGTTTGATGAATCATCCCAATTATTAGGGAATAGTAGTTCATTAGTAGCTGGAGAACAAGGCTTTTATATTTATAGCATTACAAACACTCAAAATGGTTGTGTAGGCTTTGATACGATAATTGTGGCAGAAAACATTTCGTATCCGACAGCAAGTCTGTCAGTTTCAGGATCATTGGATTGCGATACCAAGGAAGTGATTTTAGATGGCAGTAATTCTTTCTATGGCCAAAATATTGTCTATTCCTGGACCAGTTCAACCAATGGTATAGTTGATGGATTTAATGCAAATATAGCAGTAGTTGTTTCACCTGGCAATTATAATTTAACTGTTTTGGATACCCTCAATAATTGCTCTAATGAAATAGCAGGAACAGTTTTGCAGGTTTTCAATGAACCTACTGCCATCATAAGGAATCTCGGGGAAATTGATTGTAACTTATCAGAAGTTGACCTGGATGGATCAGGTTCAGTCGGTATCGATTCTTTAAATTATCAATGGCTTTATCATAATACAATTGTAGGACAAGAACCAATAGTATCAGTTAGTAATTCAGGAAATTATAGCTTGATTGTCTCGAATATGAACAGCAATTGTGCGGATACTAGCTTTATTAAAGTCGCTTATAATGCTCCTCCTATTGAACATGTTGATATTGATATTTCAACACCTTCCTGTTATGGAGAAAATGATGGAATCCTCGTTTTTGACTCTGTCGTTGGAGGAACGCCATATTATCTATTCTCAATTGATGGCGGCCAAAATTTTGTCAGCTTTAATCAGTTTTATAATATCGAATCAGGGCATTTTGATTTTATTATAAAAGATGCTAAAGGATGTCAATGGGATACTAGTTTAATTGTTGAACAACCTACAGAATTGAACTTAGATATTGGAGATGACCTGGTCTTACAGATGGGTGATACGCTAACTTTATCTGCATCATTCAATATTCCTGAGAATCAAGTCGACACTATAATATGGTATCCGAATGATATACTTCATTGTTCTCTTGAGGGAGAATGCTATGAAGTGTTTGGTCAACCGACAAATTCATTTTATGCACGAGCTGCGCTTATTGATCTGAATGGGTGCATAATAAAAGATAAAATTAAAATTGAACTTGATAAAGAAAGAATAGCGTTTGTTCCAAATATTTTTTCTCCAAATGGCGATAACAAAAATGACAAGTTCACTATTTATGCAGGAAATAGTGTTAAACAAATAAAACATTTTTCAGTTTATAACCGCTGGGGAAAAACGATTTATGAAGGTACTAACTTCCTTCCAAATGATCCTGCTTATGGCTGGGATGGAACACTGAACGGAAAGCCACTCGGTCCTGATGTTTTTGTTTATTGGGCCGAAATTGAATTAATTGATGGTCAAAAAACTATATTTAAAGGAGAAGTTACTTTGATCAAATAGGACTGGATTGAATGATTTAAATGTATTTAATAATGTTTTAAAACCTAAGAATTTATCAATCAAATAATTGATTTTGAACAACTTCAATAAATTATTATTCTGTGAACTTATGTTCTAAAGAAAATTATTAATAAATTAGAGTTTATTTTAAGCGTAGATTAGCAATTTCAAACATTTCCCGCAACCCACTATATATTATAATGTTTTTAACCAAAACCTATTAAGCATGACCAGGTTTACTTTGCTGTTATTTTTGATTTTTCCAATTGTCTGTTTTTCTCAAAATAACAACCAGTCAAAAACCCAATCATCACAAGATGATCGAATTTCCAGCGAAAATTTGGGAAAAATTAATTCAATAGAATACGAACAGGAGAAATCCAATCTGATTGGCTTAGACTCCCGAACCTTAATTGAATTGGGATATATTGACGAGGAAAGTGTTACTTCTCAAGCTCCCCCAGGATATTCAAATTTAGGTAATGGCCGTGAACCGTGTAATGAACCATATATTTGGGTGGATTCTTCTTATACTCCTGTTCCCAGAAATGACGATGGTTTTTTGTATATAGCCGATATTGGCTTTACTTTTAGCTTTTGCGGGACCACATATGATGATCTATATATTAATACAAATGGTAATCTAAGTTTTGGTGATCCCGTAAGTCAATATAGCCCCGATGGTTTTCCTTACCCTTTCCCAATGGTTGCTCCTTTTTGGGGAGATGTTGATACCCGAAATACTGCCTGTGGGCAGGCATGGTATAAACTATTTCCGAATTATATGATTGTTAGCTGGGAAGAGGTAGGTTGGTACAATCAACAGTGCAACCCATTAAATACTTTTCAAGTGATAATTTCTGATGGAAATGCGTCAATAATTGGTGTTGGAAATAACATCCAGTTTAGATATGACGACATGAATTGGACTACTGGACAAGCATCAGGAGGAGGCCCTTTTGGAGGATTCCCGGCTACTGTTGGCTACAATAGTGGAGATAATGTAAATTTCGAACAGGTTGGCCGTTTCAATGTAGATGATTTTAGTTATGACGGGCCCTACGGCAATAACGATGGAGTTCATTGGTTAGATTATAAATGTTTTGTATTTAACAGTGCAGGAGGTTCCATACTGGAGTTAATTTGTGATGATATAGTGCGATCGCTCGATGAAAATTGTTCGTTAACTATTACCCCGGAGGAAGTTGGACATGCAAATATTGATGGATGTTCAACAGTTGATTTATCTTTAGATATTAGTTCATTTAATTGTGAAAATGAAGGAGATAATGTGGTAACTGTAACCGCCACAAGTAATGCACAAACTGTTACTTGTACAGCTATTGTAACCATAACTACTGAAAACTGTCCTATTATTTCCATTGATCAGGTTGGTCCGTTTTGCGAAGATGATCCTATCGTAACACTCACGGGAACGCCCCCTGGAGGGACATGGGGCGGAGCAGCTCCAAATGGTGAATTCGATCCTAGCGTTATCGGCCCCGGCATTCATACTGTTACGTATTTAAATGATAATAGCTGTCCTAATACGACCTTTATTGATGTGGAGGTTTTTGCCTCACCTGATGTTTCCATTTCTCCCGACCCAACAGAGTTTTGTGAAGATGATGGTTCAATTTTATTAACTGCTGATGGTACAGGTGGTGATGGGAATTTGTCTTATTCCTGGACTACTCCTGGAGGAAATGGTTCAGGGCCAACTTATGATGCCATATTCCCTGGCACGTATACAGTTATAACAACTGATGGAAATGGATGTAGTGCACAAGATGAAACTGAAGTTTTAGTTTTTCCAAATCCTGATGTTGTAATAGTTGATCCAGGTCCGATATGTGAAAGCATTGATTTATATACATTGATTGCCGCACCAAGTGGCGGTACATGGGAAGGTCAAATCATTTCGCCATTTGGAGATATCTATCCAGCACAAACTGGTCCGGGTATTTATTCCGTTTCTTATACCTATTTTAATTCATTTGGATGTGAAGGAACTGATAATATTGATATTGAAATTACTTCCACTCCCTTTGCTTTTGCGAGTAATGATGGACCATATTGTGAAGGAGATGTAATAACCCTATATGGTGATACGAATGGCAGTGGAGCAAACATTGAATACAGTTGGTCAGGACCTAATAACTATTCTTCAAATAGTCAAAATCCCGTAGATGCTACGGTTGGTGGAATGTATATTCTACAAGTTATTATTGATGGATGCCCTTCCAATTATGAAGTTACAGAAGTCCTGGTTACGGAAACACCTGAAGCTTTAGCTTTAAATGACGGACCATATTGTCCTGGAAATTCGGTTCAATTATTTGGATCTACATCAAATAATGGAAATACGATAAATTATGAATGGTCAGGACCAAATAACTATTTTTCCCTCGAACAAAATCCATTAGATGCAACTGAAGGAGGAATTTACGACTTAATTGTTACCATTGATGGCTGTCCATCTGAACCAACAAGTACAGAAGTTGTGTTTAGTACCGCTCCTGATGCATTAGCAAATAATAGTGGTCCTTATTGTGAAGGAGAGGTAATCTTTTTGTCTGGTGAAACCAATGCATCTGGGACAACAATAACTTATGATTGGTCAGGACCTAACAATTATTCATCCAATGAACAATTTCCGATTGACGCAACTGAACCAGGAATTTACAATTTAACCGTTGAAGTTGATGGTTGTAATTCTGACAGCGTCTCTACAGAAGTTGTTATAAATAGTCTACCTCAACCTGTGATTTCTGGGAGCAATACTTTTTGTGTAAGTGGTTCTTCAACCCTTGATGCCGGAATTTACGATTCTTATCTTTGGTCCGATAATTCCACGGGCCAAACATTAGAGGTATTTGTGGAAGGTACTTATATAGTTACTGTTACTGATATAAACGGATGTACAGGTGAAGATCAAATCTTTGTTGAACAAACAGAATCGCTTAATCCAGTCATAATTGGTGATCTGGAAATCTGCGAGGGCGAAAACAGTATTCTTGATGCGGGAATTGGTTACGCAACATATCTATGGTCAAATAATGAAACTACTCAAACGATAGACGTTTCTGATGCTCAAAATTACAGTGTTACTGTTTCGGATAATGGTGGATGTACAGGGGAAACAACGGCTACTCTTATTATTAATAATAATCCAACAGTTAATATTAGCGGTATCGATACTTTCTGCGATGGAGGTTCTTCAATTTTAGATGGTGGCATATTTTCAGAATATTTATGGTCAGATAATAGCACTAACCAAACATTAGAAGTTTTTGATTCCGGAACTTATAGCCTCCAGGTAACAGATGCTAATGGTTGTACTGCTTTAGATGATATTATAATAACTGAAAATCCAAATCCAATTCCTGTTATAAACGGTCCCAGTTCTTTTTGTTCAGGGAACACAGCCACTTTGGATGGAAGCCCAGGTTATGAAACATATCTTTGGACAAATAATGAAACAACGCAGAGTATTACTGTTAGCGCAGGTGGTACATTTGGTCTCATTGTAACAGACTCGAATGGATGTACTGGTGAAACACAAATAGACGTTGCCGAAAATGAATCGCTTACTCCTGAGATCATCGGTGATCTGGAATTCTGCTCTGGAATAATTTCTATTCTTGATGCTGGCGCTGGTTATGAAACTTATGAATGGTCTAACGGCGAGACAACTCAAACCATAGAAGTTACCAGCAGTGGTAATTATGGAGTTGTCGTTACCGATCTAGCTGGTTGTAGTGGTTCGGATAATGTATCCACTACTGAATATAATAATCCAAGTCCTGTAATAGGAGGATCTACTACCTATTGTGTTGGCGGATTTACGGTCCTGAATGCTGGCGCTGGATTTGAAACTTACCTTTGGAGTAATAATGAACAGACCCAAAGCATTACTATTTCCTCACCAGGAAATTATTCCGTTGAAGTTACTGATCAAAATGGATGTACTGGAACTGCATTTGTTGATGTGGAAGAGAGTACTTCTCTCAATCCGGTTATATCCGGATCCCCCTCTTTCTGTGAAAACGATTTCACAATTTTAGATGCAGGATCTGGATTCGATACTTATCTTTGGTCGGACAATTCTATAAATCAAACATTGCAGGTTGACGTTGCCGGAAATTATGGTATCACAGTTTCTGATGGTCAAGGATGTACTGGAGAAACGACTATTTCTGTTTTTGAAGTTGCCCCTCCATTTGCAATATTACAAACAGATACTTCCGTTTGTAATACTGAAGCAGGCGGATCTTTCCTTAATCTTTATGACCTGATTCAGTCTGGTGACGCAAATGGAAATTGGGTAGATGCCGACAATTCTGGAGCAGCTGGATTGTTTAATGATCTTAATTTTAATGGTATTCCAGCAGGAGACTACAACTTTATTTATACCACAAATAGTGCAATTGCACCTTGCCCCGAAACTTCTTATCAAATCTCTGTTACAATAATTGATTGCTCTTGCCCGGATGTTGCATTTTTCAATGCTGATCCTTTGTGTAATGGCGGAGAAATTCTGGATCTTGCAACTGTTGAAAATACAACAGAAGAAGGGATATGGAGTATTATCCAAACTCCTGCCGGAGGAAGTCCGGCAACTATTAACGGAGCTGATTTCGATGCAACTAATGCTGATCCTGGCGAATATGTCTTGCAATATGATTTAATTAATCAGCCACCGCCAGGATGCTCCGCAAGTTTCTTTGTATCTGTTTTTGTGGAAGAAGGAGTAGATGCCGGCACTGCTACGCAACCATTGTCTTATTGTCTTAATGAAAATGAAAGTGTAACACTTACTGACTTAATCCTTGGCGGAAATGTGGGAGGAGTTTGGACGGAAACATCTGTTGATCCTTCTCAAGGGAATGCGTTTGACGCATTAAATGGTACTTTCTCAACAGATAGTCAATTACCCGGTAATTATACTTTCCAATACACTGTTTCCTCTTCAGGTGCTTGCCCCGACGACTTTGAAGAAGTTTCTGTCATAGTTAATCAATTACCAGATGTAATCGCAGGAAATGGCGTTCAATTGAATTGCTATGATCCAGCTTTAAGTTTGGATGCTTCCGCTTCCTCTTCAGGAGCAGAATATGATATAACGTGGACAGGCCCAGGAGTTGTAATCGATGGAACTGAAAATAGTTTAAACCCAACAGTTGACCAATCCGGCATTTATACATTAACGATAACAAATAACTTAACGGGTTGTACCAACAATGATTTTGTTCAGGTTACCGAGAACTTCGACCTTCCTCAAGTTATTGCTGGCAATAATGAAAATATAACTTGTGAATCTTCTATCGTTACTCTCCAGGCTCAAGGTGATGTCGGCCCAGGTTTTGAAATCGTCTGGCAAGGCCCTGGAATTAACGCTGGAAATATGAATGACCTCAACCCGGAAGTTGATATTCCTGGTATTTATACAATTACCGTCACGGATTTGGCAAATGGCTGTACTTCACTTGAAGATGCTCTTGAAGTCTTTGATCAAACAGATAATCCTGACATATTTGTTCAGTCGCCACTGGAAGCGTTAGACTGTAATGTTTCAAGTTTGGATTTAACAGGAGGATCGCTTAATAATGATGCTTCGTTCCAATGGATTTTTGATAGTAATCTAATCGGTACAGATGAAATTTTGGATAATATTACAGCACCCGGTATTTACACTTTTATAGTTACGGATAATCAAACGGGCTGTACTTCTTCAGAATCGGTTGAAGTATTTGACAATTCTAATTATCCAAATGCAGAAGCTGGCAATCCTCAATTACTTAACTGCTCTATTGTTGAGGCTACTCTTGATGGCAGTAGTTCAGAGAGCGGACCAGACATTATCTATCAATGGAGTGGACCGGTGGGAGGTATTCAAGGATCTAATGCAAACAATTCGATTATTGCAGTATTACCGGGCACTTATATCATTTCAGTTGAGAATCAAAGCAATGGCTGTATATCTACGGATGAAGTTGTCGTAACGCAGGATATTACTCCTCCTAATGCTGTAATAGCTAATCCTGATGAATTAGATTGTACGGTAAATGAAGTTACCCTTGATGGAAGCTCCTCAAGCAGCGGAAATAATTTTATTTACAGCTGGACGGATAATTCAGGAAATCTTATTTCCAATAATCAAAGTGTTATTGTTGACAATACAGGTATTTATAACTTGTCGGTTTTAAATACTGAAAATGGTTGCTCTGCCATGACTTCTATCAATGTTTCAGAAAATCCTAATGTTCCTTATGCTACTGTAATGAGTATTGAAGATCCTTCCTGTTTTGGTGACAGTGATGGATTCATTTCAATTCAACAGGTTTTAGGAGGAAGTGCGCCTTATGTATTTTCTTTAAACAATGATGTTTTTAGTAATACAAACTTTTATAGTAATCTAGGCCCTGGCATCTATGATTTGGCTTTAGAGGATGCAAATGGATGTACTTGGGATACTACTATCGTTATTGTTGAACCCATTGAAGTCACATTGGATTTGGGGCCGGATATTGAACTGGAATTCGGAGATAGCGCAAGTATTACCGCATTTGTAAATATTCCACAAAATCAAATTGATACTATCCTTTGGTCTCCAAGTGAGTTTTTCAATTGTAGCGACTTGTTTTGCCTCGAAGGAAGTGTAAACACGTTCAACACGATGCCAATTAGTGCAACAATTATTGATGAAAATGGCTGTCGTGATTCAGATGAGCTTATGGTTGTTGTCGAAAAAGATCGAAGGGTGTATATTCCTACTGCATTCTCTCCTAACGGTGATGGTGACAATGAAATCTTCTATATTTTCGCCGATCAATCTCAGGTACTGAAAATCAATAAATTTGCAGTATTTAACCGTTGGGGCGAAGTTATGTTTGAAGCAGATAATTTTCAACCTAATGATCCGCTCAATGGATGGGATGGAACCTTAAAAAATGAGAAACTTAATCCTTCCGTTTTTGTCTATTATGCTGAAATAGAATTTATCGACGGGCATGTCAAAATGTACAAAGGTGATGTTACTCTTTTAAAATAAATTGGTTTTAAAAAACGATTCAGTTTTTAGAACAAACGCTCCTCTGATGAAAAGATATCAGAGGAGCGTTTGACTATAACACCTAAAAATAGGTCTTAAAAGATGAACTTTTTATCACAAAAATCAATAATTTTCAACATTTTAAAGTTAAAAAACCTGTAGTATGCGCCTTTCCAAATTAGCTTATTTGTTTATTATTATTATCGCTTTAATCGTTTTACTTGTTGGAGGAAAATATCTATTGATTCCCTTTATGGTGGCCTTTATGCTTTATGTGTTTATTAAGGAAATCAGGTTCTTACTTGATAAAAGTAAACTTTTCCGGGATTATGTTCCTAAATGGCTAAAAAGCACAATCTCCTTTTTAATAATATGCCTGACTTTTACTGTTGTAGTGAGATTGATTTCATCAAATATCCAAATCTTATCGGGTTCTTTAAAAGTTTATGAAGCAAATATTAGTGTAATCATTTCCTCTATAAATTCAACGTTTGATATTGATTTAATGCTTTTGCTAAAAGGATATTCACAAGACTTTGACTTTTCAAAAATCTTACTTCAGGTTTTCAATTCAATAAGAGACCTTTTTGGGAAAACAATATTGGTGCTAATTTACTTATTATTTATTTTGCTTGAAGAGTCTTTTTTCGATGTAAAGATTGCATCTATTTATACAGATCAACACCAACATAACCAGGTAACCGGTATAATTAGAAAAATCCAATCCTCCATAAGAAATTACATCACATTAAAAACACTCACCAGTTTTACTACAGGATTTTTAAGTTATTTCGCTTTCATTTTAATAGGTATTGATGCCCCGTTATTCTGGGCATTTTTGATTTTTGTTTTAAATTATATTCCAACAATAGGCTCTTTAATTGCAACAGGATTTCCAGCAATATTTGCGCTGTTGCAATTTGGAGAATTCTTGCCTTTATTTATGGTTTTAATATTCGTAGGTGCTATTCAAATAATCGTAGGGAGCATTCTCGAACCAAGGATTATGGGTGATTCCTTTAATATTAGCCCTTTGGTCGTGATCATTGCTTTATCAATTTGGGGAACGCTTTGGGGAATTATAGGTTTGATTCTAAGTGTACCGATTACCGTGATTATGATAATAATATTTTCAGAGTTTCCCTCAACAAGGCCGGTTGCGATCATGCTTTCCGGAAATGGCAAAATCGGAGAACCGCTAACCTCAAAACCTAGCATAATCCCTTGACAATCAATTGTAATTCCTTTTTTTTATCTAGTATTGATTCAAGCAACTTTATTTGATTCTTTGCACGAAACAGGTTTTGGTCTACATGCTGAACCGGATAATAGATGTCGCCTTGCAAATAGTCTGTCAAAAAACGGAGCGCCTGCTCAAAAATGATGTATGCTCCTCCTGCAACTAGGTTTTTTTTCTCCTCTTTGGTTAGGTTTGTTTTCAAAGGAGTTAAAAAACCTTCAGCAGCAGCCTTGAAAATTTCGATATCTATTTCTACTTTTTCTAAATTTATTTCTTCTTCGGAAGCGGTACAACACATTGTCCGGATCATATCTCCAAAGTCAGTAACCAAATAGCCAGGCATTACGGTATCTAAGTCGATAACGCAAACGCCTTTCTCACCTTTTTTATCAAGAAGAACATTGCTGATTTTAGTGTCATTATGAACCACCCTCAAAGGCATCTTTTGGAAATCAAATTTTAACTGAGTGGACCTCATTAAAACGATTTTGATTTCCTTTTTTGCTTTTTCTCTTCGATAATTTGGCGCTTTATGTAGCTCTCGATTGAAGAGATCTATCCGATTTTTTAGGTTATGAAAATTGGGGATGGTTACATTAACCTTTTTTAAATCAATACCGTGAAGGTGTTTTAAAAACAAACCAAACGCCTTTGCTGCTTCGAAAGCTTGCTTTGGGTTTTCAACTTTATTCAAAACAGTAGTATTTTCAAAAAAAGGAAATGCTCGCCAATAATTACCGAATCGATCTTTTTCTAAAAGCCCGTTCCGGGAATTAATCGGTTGCAGAATGGTCAAAGGGTAGTTGTTTTTTTTGAGGTAAGCTGCAATACATTGGATATTATCCATGATGCCTGGAAGATCTTTAAAAACAGAATGGTTAAGCGCTTGTAAAATATAAGTTTCCCTTCTACTGAAAGAAATTATAAAGGTCTTGTGGATAAAGCCACCCGTAATAATCTGGATATTACCTGGCTTCCTGTTTGGGAAAAATTTTTCGCTGATGATTTTTATTTCATCCATCAAGCCCAAAGTGGGGTTGGATAGAACCCTTCTTCTGTCATCTTTTCGATCGCAGACTGAATAATCGGTTTGTCTTCTTTATAAGTGACACCATACCATTGCTCTACAGAAGGAATCACTTCAACCATCGCTTCTTCATTAGCTATTAAATTATTGATCACCAACGGTATATAAAATTCCGAACGAGGATTTTTATAATTATTTTTAACAAACGAATGAAAATGCGATTCTAGCGTTTTGAAAAAATTCGGATGGAAGCCCCAGAGATTCATGGAAACGAGCGTATTATCTGATAGTGTTCCCGTTTTTCCATCATTTTCATAATGAATGGCATCTCCTACCCTTTCAATTTTCGTTGTTTCCACTACAGAATTCAAATAATGTTGTTCGTTACTATGGCAAACGCCACGGGATACCGAGCCATTTTCAGAGAGCGTTTTTGATAATATGAAACCTACCATACTATAATGGTTTGAAGTCGTTCTCCTGGTTAAAAAGTCAGCCATTTTGTCAAATGACGAAATTCCATAATAATCGTCTGCATTCGCAACAGCAAAGGGTTCTTTAATAATATCTTTTGCAACTAACACAGCGTGTCCTGTCCCCCATGGTTTTTCTCGTTCCGGCATGTCGGGGATGTCTTCAAATTCAACATCCATTGGTTGAAAAGCATAAGCAATTTCGATCTTATCTCTAAATTTTGCTACTACTTTTTCCTCAAACTCAAAAGCAAAACTCTCTCTAATTATAAAAACAACTTTACCGAATCCTGCTCTTAAAGCGTCAAAAACCGAATAATCTATTATTGTTTCTCCATTTGGGCCAATCGCATCAAGTTGTTTAAGACTTCCGTAACGGCTTCCCATACCTGCCGCCAGAATTAAAAGTGTTGGTTTCATATTTTTTTAATTGTTTTTGATTGATTTTCAACAGCTTACAAGACTTGCAAATTACAGCCGATTGAATAAAATCGAATTTTGATTTTTTTCCCTATTTTGAGACTCCGCAATATTAATCAAACAAACGAAAAAAACCAACTTCATGAATCTTTCCACCCTTGATTGGACCTTTATCTTTGGATTCTTTGCCATTTCGTTGTCTGTTGGACTTTATGCAGCCAGGTCTTCCGGTAAAAGTTCTACAGATTTTTTCTTGTCAGGCCGAAATATGCCCTGGTGGCTTCTTGGTGTTTCCATGGTTGCAACTACATTTTCAGCAGACACACCAAATTTA
>CAWBZX010000040.1:0-347394 GCA_963793295.1 uncultured Saprospiraceae bacterium
AATGTATCGCTTTAACAATGGCTCCGTTGATTATAGCCTGTAAATCACCACTGGCGTTAGCCCAGCTCGATCCATCTCCGGTGCCATCGGCTTTGACATAATAAATCTGAGCTCCTATCAAAAGCGGCATGCTCAATAGAAAAAATCCAAATAATAGTTGCAAAGTCCTTTGTTTCATGACCGTATATTTTTTGTTATATAAGTCGGATATTTATTCAGAAACTAAACTTAAATGTTACCAAAAGCTATCCAATCTTTTTTTCGGTCTTGGGAAGAATATTCTTTGATGGGAACTTAGTCAGACACTCGTCTTAGTTAAAGGCTTATTTGAATAAGCTTAGTCACATCAAATTACAAAAAAATAACCCAATAATACACTTATGTTAAATTCAATGTCATTCTACCCATTTATCTTAGCACCTTCAATTTGACTTTTTCCATTTTATACTGTTATGTAACATCATTAGGAAACAGTAAAACTCTTTCGTGTATTTGTATTGTCTTGTAACAGGCAACTCATGTATAAAAGAACGCGTTAATTCCAAATGAAAAAATTAAATCTGAGATTTTTACTTAAAAAATAATGCTTTCTTTCTATCTTAAAATTTCTTTTGTCAGTTTGCTGTCACGAATAAATGGATACGATCTGTTAATGAAAGAATAATCCAACTAAATTTGTTTTACCTACGTATATGAAAATAAACAACCTGTTTGAATGAAATTTATATCTAAACTCACATTTGTTGTTTTGCTGATTCTCGGTTGCTCATTTTTCGTTTCTGCGCAAAAGCTTGACCATGTCCTAGGAGATGTTTTAGTTAAAATAGACAGAAACCAAAAAATTGAAAATCTGGTTGAACGTTTTCAATTTTTTCAAAATACACCCACACAACTTCAAATCGTAAAACTTGCTTCTCGGCCTTTAAATATTTGGCTGCTTCACTTTAATCAAAACACCGTTAACGAATTACATTTTCTGGAATTTCTTCGCCGTCAAAAAAGCATTGAAATTGCCCAATTCAATCATTTGGCGACAATGCGCCAAACTACTCCAAACGATAATTTATTCAGTAACCAATGGCAATATGTCAATGATGGTTCAAATGGTGGTGTTGTGGACGCAGACATAGATGCAGATTTGGCCTGGGATATAACCACCGGAGGAATTACGACTGATGGAGATACTATTGTCGCGGCAGTTTTGGACAATGGCGTTGATCTCAATCATCTTGATTTTGAAGATAATCTTTGGATCAATTATGCCGAAATCCCCAACAATAATATCGATGATGATAATAATGGCTACATTGATGATTATCGCGGCTGGAATATCAGTTCCGATGATGATAACATTTCGGGAGGATCGCATGGTACTCCGGTTACGGGAATTATAGGAGCTAAAGGAAATAATGATTTAGGTGTTTCCGGTGTTAACTGGAACGTCAAAGTAATGATTGTTAAAAACAATTTCAACACCAATGAAGCCGCCGTGCTAGAGGCATACTCTTATCCCCTGGAAATGCGCAGAATATATAACGAAACCAATGGTGCTGAAGGCGCTTTTGTCGTTTCAACAAATGCTTCCTGGGGAACCGATTTTGGGCAACCTGAGGATGCGCCTTTGTGGTGTGCTTTTTATGATACCTTAGGCGTTTCGGGAATATTAAGTTGCGGAGCAACCATCAATGGAAATCAAAATGTAGATGAAGTTGGAGATTTACCAACTGCCTGTCCGAGTGATTATTTGATTTCGGTAACAAATATGAACCGTTCTGACAATAAAGTTAATCAAGCAGGATATGGTGCCGTCACCATTGATCTGGGCGCTCCGGGTGAAGATGCTTTCACAACATCTAATGGAAATAATTATTCAGGTTTTGGAGGAACGTCTGGTGCAACACCTCATGTGACCGGCGCTATTGCACTTTTATATTCTGCTCCGTGTCCCAATTTAATTACGCTCGCAAAAGCAAACCCTGAAGCAGCTGCTATTCAGGTTAGAGATTATATTTTAAATGGAGTTGATCCAAATGCCAGCCTAAATGGAATAACCACAACAGGAGGAAGACTCAACCTTTTTAATAGTTTGAATTTATTAATGAATGATTGCGGGCCCTGCCCTCCTGCTTTAGTGCTAAATGCAACAGATGTTACAGATACTCAAGCAATACTGGATTGGATTCCGGGTGTAAACGCCGACAGCTCGACCATTCAATGGCGGGAGCTGGGCAGCATGGATTGGAATATCGTTACAAATGCAATGACACCTTATTTGGTTTCAGGATTGGAAGCTTGCACAGAATATGAGTTTCAGGTAGATGCCGTTTGTGAAAGTGAAAATAGTGGATTTACTGATAGTTTTATTTTTGAAACGGATGGCTGCTGTGTTCCACCCAACAATATTTCGGTAAATGTTACTAGCAATACAACTGCAATCCTCAGTTGGGATCCTATTTTAGCAGCGGATAGTTATACCATCGTTTTAACCGGCCCTTCTGGTACCTTTGAAATTCAAGGAATTCTTGAAAGCCCTTTCACATTCACATCACTAGACCCATGTTCCGCTTATTCAGTGAGCATACAAACGGTTTGTAATGGTCTACCAACAATGCCAAGTTCTCCGGTTGAATTTTCAATGACCGGCTGTGGAAATTGTACAGATTTGGTTTATTGTGAATCTGTTGGTGAGGATACTGAGTTTGAGTGGATAGAAACTATAGAACTGAACGGATATATAAATAATTCCGGAGATGATGGAGGATATGGAGATTATACTGGTACGCCGATTGATTTGATGACTTTCAATACTTATGAAATTAATCTTTCACCGGGTTTTGGTGGAATAGCCTACGGAGAATACTTTAAAGTTTGGATCGATTTCAATCAAAATGGAAACTTTGAAGAGCCTGATGAATTAGTTTTTGATCCAGAAACTGGCAGCGATCAGCCTATTTCGGGAAATATATTAATTGAAGATGGTACTCCGCTGGGAATTACAAGAATGAGAATTGGAATGCGTTGGGAAGGTACAGGAGGAAATTCTTCACCGTCACCCTGCACAAATAGTCCAAATGGAGAGGTTGAGGATTATTGTGTAAATATCATAATGGGAGAACCCTCAGGTTGTGACTTACCAATCAATGTGGATACAATGGATCTTTCATCAACTTCAACTTATATCGTTTGGGAAGACCCTACAGACGATCACACGGATCATAATTTGAGGTATAAAAAAACAATTGAATCGGAATGGACCATTATTGAAAATGTAGCTTCCCCCTATGCGCTCACAGCTCTTGAAGGATGTGTCGAATATGAGGTTCAAATAGAAGCGAATTGTACTGATGGAAATACAAGCGGCTATACAGAAAGTACAGTATTCCTTACAAGATGTGGTGCGAATGTCAATAATTTAACTAGTTTGCAAGACATCACCCTCTTTCCTGTTCCATTTGTCGATCATATAATATTGGAATTTCAGCTTCGAAAATCCAGTGATATTCAAATTGATTTAATCAATACCAATGGTCAAAAAGTAGTCACTTCCCTATTCAAAAATCTTGGACAAGGACAAAATCGAATTACGGTAAAAGATTTAGAAAACATCCCAGCCGGCGTTTATTTTTTAAAATTGCTTTCTTCCGATGATTTGGTAAAAGTTAAAAAAATAATTAAATATTAATGCCCTTGCGTTAAAAATGGACAGCTAAATTATAGCTGTCCATTTTTAATTTACAGGAAGATTCCCCTTATAATTTTTGGAGTTTTTCAATTAAAAAATCCTTTACAATATCATCATATTAACTATTTTTAAATAAACGATTTTAATTTATTTAGCTACTTTTAAGTTTAAATTCGCTGTAATCTATAAACAACTCACATGAAAAACATTTACTGCATTTCCCTGCTTTTGCTTTTATTTGTATTTCCTCAAACTACCCAAGCGCAACAGCTAGATCATATTTTAGGAGATCTCCTCGTTCAGCTTCCAGCAGGAATATCACCCACCCAACTCACTTCAGAATTGGAATATTTTAACAATAAGCCTACCCAGTTAAAAACGGAAAGAAAACTGACATCGGATAGGAATATTTGGTTATTACATTTTGATCACAATCAAATTAATGAAAACTATTTTTTAAACTATATCAGAAATCACCGGCTGATTGAATTTGCGCAGTTCAATCACCTTTTAACCGAACGCCAAACCGTTCCTGATGATCCTCAATTTACGCAACAATGGCATTGGTTTAATGATGGATTAAGTAGTGGCGTTGAAGACGCTGATGTTGATGCTGATTCGGCCTGGGATATCACAACGGGTGGAACTACCGTTCAGGGAGATGAAATTGTCGTTTGTGTGATGGAAGGCGCAAATCGTGAACATGAAGATCTTCAGGGAAACCTTTGGTTTAACGTCAATGAAATCCCTAATGATGGAATAGATAATGACAATAATGGATATATCGATGATATTGCGGGCTGGAACAATGGACAAAATAATGGAGAAATTCCTTTCTCAGGTCACGGTACTGCAGTTTCAGGGATGATCGGCGCAGTTGGCAACAATGCATTGGGTGTATCCGGTATCAACTGGAATGTAAAAATAATGCATGTAAATGTTGGAGACTTAATGATGCTAATGTAATGGAAGCATATAATTACCCTTTAATTATGAGACGAATGTATAATGAATCCGGAGGAACAGAAGGAGCTTTTATTGTTGCTACTAATGCATCCTGGGGTATTGATTTTGGCCAACCGGAGGATGCTCCATTGTGGTGTAACATGTATGACCTATTAGGGTCTGAAGGAATCTTAAATTGTGGAGCCACTGCAAATAATGATGTCGATATTGATGTAGTTGGTGATCTTACCAACTGCTTGTCCAAGTGATTTTATGGTATCCGTTACGGCTACAAACAATTCAGATTTAAGGACGTTTTCAGCTTATGGATTAACGCAGGTCGATCTGGGAGCTCCCGGAGGTGGTGTTTATACATTGAGTGGAAATGGATATAATTTTACCAGCGGTACTTCATTTGCATCTCCATTGACAGCTGGCATCATTGCATTATTGTATTCAGCACCTTGCAGTAATATTGGAGAGCAAGCACTTCAAGATCCTCAGGGTGCAGCTTTGCTAATCCGGGATTATCTTTATAGTGGCATAGATGAAACACCGCAACTACTTTTGGAAACAGTAACCGGAGGACGGGTAAATGCTTTCAATAGTTTACAGCTTATTTTAGAAAATTGTGTAGCCTGCCCTACTCCCGGATCTTTAAATGCTACAAATATTACAAGTGCCAGCGCTACTATAGGCTGGTATGAATCTGATTCCGTTCTTGTTTCCAATCTCCGATACAAACCTGTAAGTGACACAACCTGGATCGTAATAAACGATGCTTCGAATCCAACCGAATTGACTGATTTGTTAGGCTGTGATGATTATGAGTTTCAAGTAGCAGCTTCTTGTAGTGATACCGCGACAGATTTTTCAAATAGCTATTACTTCAGTACCGAAGGGTGTTGTTACAGTCCCGAAAATATCAGCCTGGCTCCGGTCAATAATGATGAAGTTTTCATTACCTGGGATTCAATTTATGGAGCGCAAGGTTATGTTGTAAATTATAAACCTGAAAATGATCCTGATTGGACAACCATTCAGGTCAATAGCGCTTCTGCGTCGATAAATAATCTTTCAGCTTGTACTGAGTATCAGTTCGAACTCGCAACGATTTGCACCCCGGATTCTACAAGCGGATTTTCGGACACTCTTTATTATGCAACGGAATGCTCTTGCGAAATTCCTGAAAATATTAACTCAAGCGATGTAATGCTTGACAATGCAACCGTCATCTGGGATGCTTCCAGTAATGCTGAAATGTACTCCGTCAGATATCGAAAGTTTGGACTTATTGATTGGAATGTATTGGAAACTAATGAGTTGTATCTGACCATAGACAGCCTGGAGCCTTGTACCAATTATCAATATCAGGTTCGAACCGTTTGTCCAATTGCAAATAGTAATTTTTCAAATTCAAATATTTTTAAAACACTATGTCCCGTCGGAATCAATGAAATTGAAGGGCTTTCGGATTTAGTTGTTTATCCCAATCCTGTTATTGATGAATTGCTGGTTGAATTTGATTTAGCAAATCAGAAAGATATTTCCGTTCAGATTTTCAATACCACCGGTCAGTTGATAAGTTCGTCAAGTTTCAACAACACAAACCAAGGACACAATCAATTGAAAATTAATGATTTAAGCAATATGCCTATGGGGCTCTATTTCATAAAAATCAACTTGGGCGATCAGTCGATTTTGAAAAAAGTAATTAAAAAATAATAGCCATTTTAAAGCATTAACCTAACCTTAGCTGGACTTTAGCATTTTTTGCCACCAATGACTCCATATTTTAAAGCGGGTTTGGAAAGTCAAAATACGTGGGTGAGGGTGCCAGCTCTGAGTAATGCCTTTATTTTGCCGAGATTTTTGCTGGCTTTTTATCGACTGAAATCGACAAAGGAGATTCATGAATGCTTTAATTTAAATAATAAAGGAATGAACTAAAAAGCCAGCTGCCGGAGGCACACACTTAAGCTCAAAATAAATTTAAACATCCTATTTCAACCATGATGAGCAAAATTAAATATAACAATCACATTTGCTAAGGAAGTTAAATCACAAACTTTATAACAAATTGATTTTCATCAGATTAAGCTTTTGTATACCTTGGGCAGATAACAATTATTGAAATGACTACAAGTATGAAATGCTAAAGTCGAGTTTAGGGTAGCTGTAATTTATCTTATTTTAAAAACGAACAGAATTCGTAAATTTGATTCTGTTCGTTTTTTTATCCCAAGACTATGATTATTTTTAATCATACTTTTAAACCAACCAAAATGAAAAAACCAATTTATCACCTCTTTCTTATTTCAATTTTAAGCTTTCTTTTCATCCAAATGACTTGTTCCCCTCAAATCAAACCCGAGCCGGATCCTGTGGTAGTTACAGATTGCATAGATCGTAGCAAGATTGATAAAGAACGAGGTTGCCCCAGAAATTACGATCCGGTCTGTGGTTGCGATGGAAAAACGTATAGCAACGAATGTACCGCTGAGGTAAATGGCGTTACGAGTTGGGAAAAAGGGGTATGTCCCTGCATTATAGAAAGTTTGAAAGACCCAGATGGCATCTGTACCAAAGAATATGCTCCGGTTTGTGGCTGTGATGGTCAAACCTATGGAAATGAGTGCATGGCTCGAAAAGCTGGCCTTACCAAATGGACAGAAGGACCGTGTGCTAAAGATTCAACCGAGTGCATTGACAAAACAAAGATTTCATTGAGGCCTTGCCCTATGAATTACGATCCGGTTTGCGGGTGTGATGGAAAAACATACAGCAATCAATGCCAGGCCGAAGTATCGGGAGTTACAAAATGGACAAAAGGAGCATGCAAAAATGACGATTGCATTGACCGGGACAAAATCGATCCGGATAGAGGCTGTCCTCGCAACTATGACCCCGTTTGTGGCTGCGATGGAAAAACCTACAGTAACGAATGTACTGCTGAAATCGCGGGAGTGACTCGCTGGATAAAAGGAAAATGTGATGATTGCTACGAACCCAATCCTAATCAAAAACCATGTACCAGAGAATACAGACCGGTCTGTGGCTGCGACGGAAAAACATACAGCAATCAATGCGAGGCCGAAAATGCCGGGATAAAAAAATGGACCGAAGGTGTCTGCCCGGATCAATGTATTGATGAAAGTAAAATTGATCCTGATGGAATTTGCCCAATGAACTATGATCCGGTCTGTGGCTGTGATAGCAAAACTTATGGTAATTCTTGTGAAGCTGAAAAGGCCGGAGTCACCAATTGGACTAAAGGGGAGTGCAATTGATCTTTAATCGCATATACTTCTGATTATATTTTCGATAGTATACCTAAAGTGGAAAATATATTTTAAGTTTGAGGGCAAGGGAGCGATTGGTGTTTTCGCCAATCGCTCTTTTGTTTTTTAAATCTTTCGGTTTTCAAAGTATATTATGAAAAAAATCTACCTCAAACCTACAAGGGAAGCTTCTATCCAAAGATTTCACCCCTGGGTATTTTCGGGCGGTGTAAAACATATAAAAGAAGAAATTACTGATGGTGAGGTGGTTGAAGTTTACAGCCATAATAATCAATATCTGGCAACTGGTCATTTTCAGCAAGGCAGTATTTTAGTGCGTATTTTTTCTTTTGAAAAAACAGAAATTGATCAAAATTTCTGGACTTTAAAGATTCAGAAGGCTTATGATTTCCGCCAAAGTATTGGACTGATTCTAAATACTGAATCAAATTGTTATCGCCTGGTGCATGCAGAAGGAGATGGTTTGCCTGGATTAATTATAGATATTTACGGAAACACAGCAGTGATCCAATGCCATTCAATTGGCATGCATCAGGAACGCTTAGAAATCGCTGAAGCTTTACAGGAAATATACGGAAATAAACTGGAAGCAATTTATGATAAAAGTGCCTCTGCTTTACCTTCAAAATATGGTGTTACCGTTGAAAATGGCTATCTCTGGGGGCAATCAAAATCACAAATGGTTAAAGAATATGGCCATACCTTTTATGTAGATTGGGAAACTGGCCAAAAGACTGGTTTTTTTCTCGATCAAAGAGAGAACCGATTTTTATTAAATAAATATGCAAAAGGAAAAATCGTATTGAATGCTTTTTGTTACTCTGGTGGTTTCTCCATCTATGCCTTAAAAGCTGGAGCAAAACTCGTTCATTCCGTAGATGTTTCTGAAAAAGCAATTGAATGGACCAACAAAAATGTTGAATTGAATGAAGGGTTTGAGGGCGCTCATGAGGCTTTTACTAATGATGTATTGAAATACCTGCAAACTGCCGAGACCGTTTATGATGTAATGGTCATTGATCCTCCTGCATACGCAAAAACTAAAGCAAAACGTCATAATGCGGTTCAAGGCTATAAACGCCTCAATGCTTTGGCGTTGAAACAAATTGCTCCAAATGGAATATTATTTACCTTTTCCTGTTCACAAGTCGTTGATGAAACGCTGTTTTATAATACCATCACCGCCGCTGCGATTGAAGCCAAACGCATTGTTCGCGTGATTCATAAGCTTTCACAGCCAGCAGATCATCCTGTAAGTTTGTTCCATCCAGAAGGCGCCTATCTGAAAGGGATGGTACTTTGGGTGGAGTGAGAAGGTTTAAAACTAAAAACGAGGAGTCTATCCATAAAAATCGGATAGACTCCTCGTTCTTTTATACGATATAAAATAATAATCTAAAAAGGGCATCCGGCACAAACCGAAACTCTGGCATTTGGATTCGGCTGAGAATTTTGAATGATATCAATATCTCCTTTTTTACCGATGATCTTAAACTCTGTTCGTCGATTCATCTGATGCTCTTTTTCGCTACATGGAACATTGTTTTTACAATTATTCACATTTTTATTTTCTCCGTAACCAACTGCTGATAATCGATCTCTGGTGATACCATGATCCGTTAGCCATCGAACAACTGATTCGGCACGACGTTGAGATAGTCTTCGATTATATCTAAAAGATCCTCTGGAATCCGTGTGCGAACCCAACTCTACAATAAAGTCCGGGTTTAACTCTAGCATTTTCATAAGCGATTCCAATGCTGGTATAGATTCATCACGGATATATGCCTGGTTGAAATCATAATAAACATGAACTAAATAGGGAATATTACCATTTTCGTCAATACCAGATGGGCTGATCTCTGTCACTCCATCCAAGCTGTTTTTATTAACCGTAGCTACATCCACTTTGTAAGGTTGTAAATCCAGATTTATTTGTAAGGTAGTTGATTCCAGCAAGCCACGGGTACACTGATCTGTAACCTGAGAAGTTATAAAATTGTCTTTTTCTCCTTTAATGATATAACAAGCGTCTTTTTCAATTTCAAAAGTGAATAAACCATCATCGTTAGTCACCATAGTTTGTACCACATCATTAATGTCATTAGTAATTGTCAGGGTGACTCCCTCAACCGGGAACTTAGTGATCACATCAAAGACTGCACCTTGCAATGCAAAAGTCAATTCTTTTTCCAGCGGTATTTCAACAAAAACAGGTTCTCCAATCTTGATGTTTTTGGTACATCCTTCCTGAGCTAAGTCTACATAGGATTCCATGCTAGCCGCGAAAGTGCAACACTGATCCATTTTCATATCGATAGAAACGGTACCGTCAGCTCCAGTAATCAGCGTATTACCGGTACAATCAACCACGACGCTTGCTCCTTCGATCGGTTCGCGAGTTTCTTTATCAAAGACCAAAATCTGAACAGGTGAAGCCGTTTTGCGAAAGCTGTAAATGTCATCACGTCCAACACCACCTTCTCTGTCCGACGCAATATAACCACAAGTACCTTCATCATTTAGTGTAATGCCAAAGTCATCAGCAATCGTATTGATCGGGTAACCTAAATTTTCAACTTCCGACCATTCTCCATTTCCTTTATCTTCGATATAATAGATATCCAAACCTCCCAGGCCGATCAATCCATCTGATGCAAAATATAATTTACCGCTATTGTGAAAGGAAGGAAAAATTTCATTGCCTTCTGTATTGATCCTTGGTCCCAAATTAATTGGAGGGCCCCAACGACCACCTTCTTTATCGGAAACATAAAGATCCATTCCACCAAATCCACCTGGCATATCTGAGCTAAAAAATATTTTATTACCATCAGTGGATAAAGTTGGATGTGCTACTGAATATTCATTACTGTTAAAAGGAAGTCCTTTAAGATTTTGCCAATCACTTTTTCCTTTTATCTCAGCGGAATAAACTTTCAGTTTAATTATTCCATCGTCGCTTTTTCCAACTTTGCCGTCTTCATAATTATTTCTTGTGAAAAAGATCTGTTTTTGATCATCTGAAAAAGTTACTGCGGCATCGTGATATTTAGTGTTTATTTCATCAGAGAACTTCTCGGGCCTTCCGTACATCACGTTTCCACAAGCTTCCCCTTTCATTTGTTTGGCTTCGAGAAAGTATAATTCTAAAAACGGATTTCCGGTCCAGCCGGAAGTTCTTTTAACAGCCGTTCCTTTATCTCTCTCAGAAGCAAATACAATCCCATCTTGAAAATAAGTAGGGCTGATGTCATCAAGGTTGGAATTAA
Organism: uncultured Saprospiraceae bacterium; assembly: GCA_963793295.1. Classification (GTDB taxonomy): domain Bacteria; phylum Bacteroidota; class Bacteroidia; order Chitinophagales; family Saprospiraceae; genus JAHDHW01. The sequence goes on from CAWBZX010000040.1 coordinate 11,202, forward strand.
ATTCCATGTGAGCGATGTCATAAATTCCAGCATTCTTCGTCCTCAGTTCATCTTCATAGTCACATGCTTTAAGTAAATATTGGCCACGCATATCTTCCGGAACATCCATGACATACTTTTCAAACCATTCTTTTGCCAAATCACATTTTCCATTGCGCTGGAGCATTTGTCCATAATAAAGTTTGTGAATCGGTTCAACCTGTGGAAGCCTAACGACCTGCCCATACCAATACTCTGCGTTGCTTGGATCGTTTATCTTGCGATAACATTCCGCGATATTCATCTTCGCTTCAGCATCATCACTTTTTTCCAGCACTTCATTGAATAGCTGAATCGCAGCTTGGTAGTTTAATGCTTCCATGTTTTGATTCGCCTTTTTCAATTTTACCGACTGCCCCAAAATGGTACTGCAAAATATCGTTCCTATCAAAAAGGTGAATATCAGTTTCTTAATATTCATAATCATTTTTTTTATGCTCTTAAAAATTAGGATAAGTGTTGTTTATTTATTGCGTTTTTTTCTATAAAAGTCTTTAAATCATTACCTTATGACAGGATTAGAAATATCTTGGCGTAACAGCTTGTTTTGTAATATAATTAAATTCATAACCAAGCATAAGTTCAAATGAACCTTGAGCAGATTGCCTGATTTCTGAAAGGGAATAATCGTAGGCTGCTCCAATCCGCAATCCGTTTGCAAGATAATAGGCCGCCCAAATATCAACTGAGTCATAAGAGCTGGAATCTCCAGAAAATGCTTCAATTGCTGTACGGAAGGAAGCTCCAATCCAAAGAGTTTGGTAAAACATAAACGAGATATCAATGTCAATTTCTGTAGGAGCTCCAAAACTTTGATAATCTGGATTTTTGTCAAAACTGCTCAACAATCCAACGTTTTTTATCAATATAGATGGTTTAAAAATCAAAGCGTCTCCATTTAACGGCAAAGCTGCTCCGGACGATAAATAATAATGCCGATATTGTTTTGCCCATTGAGACGTATTCAGGTTTTCTTTTCGCAGATCATATTCTATTAGTTTGGGGCTCGCAAATCCAAGATAAAATTTCTTGGTATAAAAGTAAATTCCAGCTCCAAAATTAGGTAACCATAAATTCGGCTGTACCTCTGAAAAGGCATCATCCTGAACATCATCAATATCAAGTTTAGACCAGTCAGCTCTCCAATTCATAGCTCCACCTTGCAAAGCAATTGAAAGCTTAGCTTTACCCATTGGAATATGATAAGCATAGCTAATGTTTGCATCAATTGATTTAGTTGGCCCGATGACATCATGTATAAGACTAAACCCCAAACCAACTCTTTCGTTTTTTAAAGGTGAATGTATTGTAAATGATTGTGTGCTAGGCCCTCCAGGGATGCCCCACCATTGTGTTCGATGTAATAAAGCTATCGCCATGTGTCCATTTGATCCTGCATAAGCCGGATTATAAGCCAGGCTGTTAAACATGTATTGTGTATACATCGGGGCCTGCTGCCCAAAAGAGGGAGCAGTAAAAAGGAAAAGGAAAACCGCAAATGTCAATATTTTTCTCATAATAAATCTTATCGTGTTTTTAATAGGAATATTTAATTCATGGGGGTTCTCCAAAATTTGATATTTATAAAAGCATATTTATTTTCAAAGCGTCATCTATGCATATAAACATAACCAGAATGAACTGTGCCTGCTCCATCATTTATAACATAAAAATAGGTGCCATCAGGTAAATCATTGCCTTCCCACTTGCCTTCCCAATCATTCATGTAATTTTTAGCGGTATACACTTGAGTTCCCCAACGATTATACACGAAAAGTTCATGATTAGGGAAGTTCTCAAGACCATTTATTTTGAAGCTGTCATTCGATCCATCACCATTCGGGGAGAAAGCATTAAAAACGCGAAATTCTCCTGGAGGGCAAAGTATTGCAACAGTAACGTTTGCCGTATCACAACCAAACATATTACAAATAACATAGGAAAAGCTGTCAGCTCCACAATAATCAATATCAGGCACATAATTCACCGTACAATCATTATTAGAAAATACGTTTCCATTTGAAGGACCTACACCACCCAAGGAGGCTGGTAGAACAAAGAAATTAGTTAATAGTAAATTTGGAGGAATAGTATCATTGTCGCACACATTAATTTGCATTTCTGTATTCATATCGATAGAATCGAAATCATCAACCGCAACGGGTATATCAGGGTTTTCCTCTTCAACAGTAATAATTAAAATGGAGGTGTCACAAACACCCAAATCATCACAAATAACAATGCAGGCCGTATCTATCCCAATCATTAATGCTTCTGTTTCAACACATAAAGTGGATTCATTTATTGTAAATGATACATTAGTTCCTGATGACTCTGGACATATATTTTCAATACTGATGATATCACCAAAAAGTTCTGTAGTATCTATGCAGTATTCAGGTGTTAAACCGATACGTATTACATCATATAATACAGAAGTTGTTGGGGGCGTCACACATACAATCATATAGGTGGTATCTAAATTACCTAGATCATCCAATAAAGTAATACATGCTGTATCTTTTCCAACACCAATACCGTCATAATTCACACATTTATTAATAAAATCAATATCGAAAAAGACATTGGTTCCAGAAAATACGGGGCAATCATTAAACATTGCTACAATATTGCCATCCATGTTTGTGGTGTCAACGCAAAATGAGGTACTTTGATTAATCAAAATGGTATCAAGAAAATTAACTGGTCCAGATCGTCTTGCCGTTATATACATCATCGTTGTATCACACACATTCGTATCATCACACACAACAATACACGCCATATCTGTTCCACCATTTACTTGCCCTGTATAATCCACACAAAAATTATTTTCATCTAATGTGAAAGAAGCAAATGTTCCTGAATTACCTGGACAAATATTATAAATTGTATCAGGAGTACCTGGAAACACAGAGGTGTTTATACAAAATGTATTTGAAGTACTAACATAAACCGTATCATAAAATTCATGGGTTCCAGTAAGTGGTAAAGCATTGATCACTAAATAAGTGGTGTCGCAAAATCCAAAATTATCACAGGCTTCAAAACATGCAGTATCAGTTCCTACTGATAACCCTGTAACTTCCACACAGCTATCAGAATTAATTAGCTGAAATTGAACATTTGAACCGGTGCAGAGATTCGTCACAGTGCTGACATCACCTAGCAATTCATCAAAATTTAAACAAATGGTATCTGATGTTCCAGTTAAAACATCAGCATTTATTGTCTCTGAATTAATACATGCAATTTGTACGACGACCGTCTCAGAATTTCCACTTATGTTGTGGGTTACTACAACATTATTATTGCCAACTCCAAAATTGAGAGAAGTTCCTTGAGTTGCAATATCATCCATCCGGGTAATTATTGTACTGGAATTGATCACTACTGACCAAATCACCATATCTGAATAAGTATTACCAGGCGTACCTCCGGTTATTTCATTATTCGGATCATCATTTGTCCAATTACCAGTGGGATCCCAGACGTTCATACTGTCCACTAATTCATCCATTGAATTAAATGGGGCACTGAATATTGATCCGTTAATAGCCCAGCTTTGTAAAATGTATGGTCCGAGAGCTCCTTGTCCAAATAAACTGGTATAATTATATAAATTTATGGTATCAAAATTACATCCTGAAATACCATTTGCATAAGGTTGGCCATTGTTTGTAATTTGATAATCGCTGATAGCTGAAATTGGGATATCAATACAAATATCTATTGTCGTTCCACAGTCGGTAATCTTAAATTGAAGTGTATCATCCAGCCCTAATAACGGACCAGAAAACAAAGAGGAAAAATCATTTGAACTGGAAGAAAAAGAATCATCGTAAGCGTTGTTTTCACAAGCTGATGCATTAAGTATTGAAACTTTGAAAAAAACTAAAAGAAATAAGCACAGTAGAATTAAATTCTTCATGGTGTTTGTATTAATCAAAACGATCCCTTACAATTTTGAGGGCTTTAATCACAATGAATTAAAAAAGGTGACTGTGTGTTGAAGCTTCAGGTATACCGTATTTTATTAATACACACCTAGCTATACCTCAATTAGAGAAAATCATGCCAAATACATTAAAAGAATCTTACATGTAGAACTAATTATTATAAGTTTTTTAACAACTATTTAGAGTAAAACAAACAATAATTAAATTGAATTTATAGTAAATTTATTTCTCCCTGCTTATCAGTAGTTTGCACATGACTTTCTACCTATATATAAACTAATCAAATCTCTATTATTTATTGCTTGCTCAAAACTTTAACAATACTTTAGGGAATCAATACCCTGGCAAATACTCCGTAATCACGATCTAATGGCTCAGAAGAGAAAAAACAAAAGAAAAAAGCGTTGGCTTTAAGACATCAAGTCACTTCTACCAACAACTATTTAAGCTTATTTCGGAAAATAATTTTTAAAGAATATAGACTTAAATGAAATACGCGAGCAATCTGGTAATAAAAAATAAAGGATAAATATATAGGCAGAATACGGTTTATAAAAAACAGAATTAGAGATAAATGTCAAGTATAATCAATAGGCCAAAAACTAAACTTGCAATTCCATTGGTCGTAAAAAAGGCAAGATTTATTTTACTCAAATCATCGTATTTCACCAACCGATGTTGATAATATAACAAGCTCACAAAAATACCAGTGCCCATCCAATGTAGCCAACCAAATTCAGGAAATCTTTCACTTAAAAAATAACTAGCCAATATAATTATTATAGCACAAATCACATGCAAAGCATTGGAAAGCTGTAAGGCTCTCTTTTTGCCCAAGTAAGTTGGAATAGATTGAAGATTTAAGGACTTATCAAATTCCTCATCTTGTAAAGAATATATTATATCAAATCCCGAAACCCAAAAAAGAACCGCAAAAGAATATAACAAAGGAATAAGATCAAAACCTCCGCCAGCAGCTAGATAAGCTCCGATTGGTGCAAGGGCCAAACCCATGCCTAAGACAAAATGACACAAAGAAGTTATCCTCTTGGTATAACTATATCCCAAAATGATCAGCAGTGCCAGAGGAGATAAATAAAAACATAATGGATTAATAAACCAGGTTGTGATAACAAATAAAAGACTGTTTAAAACAACAAAAATCAACGCAGAACGGGCTGAAATGACACCGGCAGGAATCTCCCTGGAAGCAGTTCTTGGATTGCGGATATCAATATCTCGATCCAGATAACGATTAAAAGCCATAGCTGCACTTCTCGCAAATACCATACATAAAAGAACCAAAACGAAAAGATGCCATTGAATACCTGTTCCTAATTCTTTTACGGCTATGAAAAACCCTAGCATTGCGAATGGTAACGCAAAAATCGTATGACTAAATTTAATAAGAGATAAATACTGCTTCATATAACGTGAAAGTTGACTATAACAGAAAAAGCCTGTACAAATTTATTCAATTTATACAGGCTTTTTCAAAAGTTATAAACCTTTCCAGATATTATTATTGAGCTGGAGACTGTGGTTTGATAGGTTGTGGGCTTGGAGTAGCTCCTTCAGGAGCATTAACCTCGCCTTTAATAGTCAAGAAAGTTTGGACAGGATCAGTGTTAGCTGTGATAGTCACACGCTTACTCTGCTTGCCTTTTTTACCTTTACTATCAAACACCACATCAATTTCACCGGTTCCACCTACTGGAATAGGCTCTTTTGGCCAGCTAGGAACTGTGCAACCACAACTTCCTTTTGCATTTGAAATAATCAAAGGCTCTGAACCCGTATTTTTAAATTTATAAGTGTGCTGAACTTTTTCTCCCTGTTCAACTATACCATAATCAAATTCTATTTCTTCAAAAGTAACTGCAGTAGTTGGACCAACAGGAGCAGCAGGTTCCGCTGGTGTAGTAGTAGTAGAAGTAGGTGTTATAGCATCCGCTGTAACATTAGTCTCTAAGTTTTCACGAGCTGCATCTTTAGCCGCATCACTTCCGGAACCAAAGATTCCGTCGAAAACGCCTGTGAAGTTAAGCAGTAATAAAAGTGCAACTAAACCTAAAAGACCAATTTGAATTTGTTTTGACTTTTCCATTATTAATTAAAATTTTGAGATTACTAAATTTATTGAGTTTGCAAAAATAAATGATTTTTTAAAATATAATAGTTAAAATCAACATATTGCGAAATACATGCCATTTTCAACTAATAGTTGCAAAGATATAATGTCTTAAATAAAGTCCCTGTTAATGAGTTGTTAATGATATTAAATCTTTGTTTACAAATACAAAACCAAAGACTAATAATTGGTTTTTAACTTTGGAATTAAGCTTTAAATAAATGACATCTTAAGCATTCTAAACCACTATCTGACAGAGAAAATTAAATCCCATACCTACGAATTTTCTAATAAGAATATATTTCGTTTTAATTCCTTTTTCCTAAGAAAGCTGCAAATTCATTTACATTTAAACAATTCAAACACTGAGTAGTTGTCAAGCCCCCTTTCCTTGCGGCAAACACGCCAAAGTGAATATCATGAATTCCTCCAATACTGTGTGCATCGGGATTAATAGAAATCTTAATTCCTTTTTCAAGGGCGTATGGAATCCAGGTCCAATCAAGGTCCAGACGATAGGGATTGGCATTTAATTCGATTACAATCTGGTTTGCTGCACAGGCATCAATCACTTTCATATGATCAATCGGATAACCTTCACGGGAAAGTAAAAGTCGCCCTGTTGGATGACCAAGCATAGTGGTATATGGATTTTCAATTGATGTAATCAACCGGTTAGTTGCTTTAGTTTTGTCCATTTTCAAATTGGAATGCACTGAAGCAATGATAAAATCAAATTGCTTCAAAATATCCTCTTCATAGTCCAACGAACCATCGTTTAAAATATCCGATTCAATCCCTTTAAAAATACGAAAAGGAGCCAATTCTTTATTCAACGCATCAATTTCTTCCATTTGCTGCAAAACGCGATCTTCCTTCAACCCATTGGCATAAAAAGCTGCTTTTGAGTGATCTGTTATTCCGATATATTCAAAACCCCGATCACGGGAATATTCCGCCATTTCTCTCAAACTATTCAAGCCATCGCTGTAAGTAGTGTGCGAATGGATTACACCCTTAATTTGAGATTCCTCAACCAAAACCGGCTGTGAAACGCCAATCAAATCTGTTCGATCACGCAACTCAGGTTCGATATACTCCATTCCGGCTTTTTCAAAAATTGTTTTCTCATCAGCTATATCCTTAAAATTTAACTTGCCCGCTTTTTTCAAAAATCCGTCAATAAAATCCTTACTTCCGGTATACCTGAACATTTTGGAACCGAACTCAGTGGGTTTGCATTGGAATATTCTGATGGGTATATTATTTTCTGTTCGACAATTGAAAACGGATTCCTCCTTTGATTCAATAGTCAGTGTCGACTCAATAATCGGCTTAATATCTTTCTCGATCGCAATCAACAAATCAATTTTTTGAACGACAGGCATTCTTCTTCGCATCTCCCCTACCCATTCGATAGTTGCATCAGGAAGTTTATTTTTAAAATACTTGGTGATTTCATTTGCAGTGCCTTCCAGACTGGCGTAATGAAATTTATCTTTTGACCGGAGAAAGTATTCCAATTTATTTTTTAGATCTTCCTGTGTTTTTTGACCAAACCCTTTCAATTCGATCAACCGATTTTCATTACAAGCGTAGAGCAATTCACCGATACTTTCAGCGCCCAGTTCTTTCCAAACCACCCGCACTTTTTTGGGTCCGAATCCTTTAATAGAAAGCATTTCACGGACACCGACGGGGGTGATGTCACTATATTTTTTATAAGTTTCAAGTTCACCGGTCTCTTCCAGTTCTCGTATTTTGCCGCTAATTGCATTTCCCACCCCTTTGATTGCTGAGATCTCAGTATCTGACATTTCCACAAGCGGAGTGGTCACTTTTCTGAGTTGTAAATAAGCATTAGCATAGGAGCGGATTTTAAAAGGATTTTCATCATGCAGCTCCATGATCTTTGCCAAATCATTAAAACGCTGAGCTATTTCTTTGTTGGTCATTGAGCGAATTTTATTCATAAGCCCAAAGTTAAGAAGTGCATTGGAAATTGTTGTTTGAAATATTCCTTATGTTTAAAAGAAAAAATAAAATGACTTTTGATCAATGGAAAAACACTGGTACATTTCATCAAGTCGAGGAACATCAAATATTTGTAATCGATGAAGGTGATGCGGAAGAAGCACTATGCATTTTGCACGGCTATCCGTCTGCGTCATTTGATTATCATAAAGTGATTCCAAACCTGACCAGGTATTTCAGAGTTATTGTTCATGATCATTTGGGTTTTGGTTTTTCAGACAAACCTTTGGAGTATTCTTATTCATTGATTGAGCAAGCAGAATATGCTTTAAAACTATGGGAAAAACTGGGTTTAAAAAAGGTACACATTATAGCTCACGATTATGGAACAAGCGTTGCAACTGAAATAGTAGCCCGAAATAACCTGGGTTTCACATCTATTGAAATACAAAGCTTAACACTTTGCAATGGAAGCATCCTTATTGAATTAGCACAACTCCGACCTATCCAAAGACTACTGCTCAACAAAATCACGGGACCATTTGCAGCTCAATTTTCTAACCGAAATCTATTCATCAGAAACATGAAAAAACTCTGGTATGATCCTTCAAAAATAGCTGTTACAGAATTAGACATTTTATGGAAAATGCTTAATCTTCAAAATGGCAAAAATGTCATGCATCAAATAACGCAATATATTGCAGAAAGGAAGCGGTTTCGATCACGATGGGTTGGAGCCCTTCAGAAAACAGACATTCCAATTAATATTTTCTGGGCAACGGAAGACATCGTTGCCGTCAAAAAGATTGCCACAAAATTGCACGACTTGGTTCCGAAAAGTGATTTATACTGGCTTGAAAAAACAGGCCATTATCCAATGCTAGAAAACCCGAATGCCTGGTCAGAAAATTTAATTGAGATAGTGAAAAAGGGAGCCCTTAGTCCAAAGGATTAATCACCTATTACAGAATTCTTTGACATTAATTTGTTATTGACAGTAATATGATCTTTTTTCTCTATATTTAAAGCCTGAGAAAACTTCACTTTCAATTATTTATTTCTTTAGGAAGGGAAATAAAAACAAAAACAACATGAATTTCATCCAAAGTATTATCAAATTCTTCATGGGTTTATTTGGCGGTAAAGCCAAAGTGGATAATAAAAAAGTGAAAGCTAAAATTGTCACAAAACCAACAACTCCATCGCCAAAGGTAGAACCAAAAAAAGAGGTACCTGTAACCAAAAAGTTTCCAGAGATAGCCATTACAGAAGAAGTAATGAACCATAAACTTTATTTGGGACATTATGACAAAAACTCCATTTCTAAAGAAGCGATTGAGCCTTTACTCAAACTTTACCACAAAAGAATTCCTGATACTTTAAAGGAAAAAAATACAAAATTGCGACAAGGTGATATTTTTGACTGGGTTGATCTTAAGCCTCTTGAAGGCAAAGCTGTTGAAACCCTCCAAACTTTCTTGGTTAACGCAGGGATTTTTCCGGAATCATATGACATTAATAGTTTTTTTGGCTATGGCACTCAAGCTGGAGTTAGGTTGTTTCAAGAACACGAAAGGACCTATGGTGGCAAGTCTAAAATCATACCCAATGGAATAGTAGATGCCTCTACCTGGAAATTGATGAAGGACTGGCAGGAAAAAGATAAAAAAACGGAATGGACAAGAGGAAAGCCAAGCGCAGAATTCAATAAATGGATTCGAATGCTTGAAAACGGCAAAGCCCATTACCTGAAGGAATCTAATCCGATCATTGATACGATCAATAAAAAAGTTGATGAGCTAAATAAAAAAGGATCAATAGATACCTATAAAATTCAAGATTGGAAGTTTGATCCAAAAGATACCCATTTAATTGGTATCCGTAGAAATGAAGATAATCGTGCAGAAAAACGAATCAACGACGACTTGTTCATTCTTCTGATTAATGGCATGGTATTCAAATTCTGGGGATCTACCGATCCCAGTGCCCATATGGCTGGAAGATCAGATGAAGCTTTTTTAGTGGAAGGTCAGCATAAATTCCGCTTTGGCTGGCACAAAGTCACCAACGATAATAAACTGTATCAGGGTTTAAACCCCTATAGCAGAGGAGTTTTGGTTTTTAGGGATAAAAACAATGACAACAGGCTGACCGAAGAAGATGTTCTAAAGGGAATCGATAACCAACCTAATACCACCATCAATATCCATGGGACTGGCGTTGGAAGCGATGGAAGAGAAACATGGTCGGCAGGTTGCCAGGTTATCGCCGCTAAAAGTTATATCGATAACAACGGAAAAGAATGGGACTGTAGCCCTTTCCTCCTTTCCTCATACAAAAAAGGCGCTCAAACTGAAGAAAAAATAACAAAGACGAAAGGTGCTTATAATATCTTTACTGACCTGGTTGTTTGCTACCGGCCTAAATCTACACTGGAGGACGATTATATCTTTTACACCCTTGGCCGTGATGAAAACTTAATGATAGAAGACATCGTCGCGTTGGAGGGAGATAAAATAGTAAGTGACAGCCTTAAGGTTTTTAATATTTAGCAGGGATAGTTTAGAACTTCTTTTTTGTTTAATAAAGGTGTTCTAAACCTTCAATCTGGAAGTGTATTTTCTCTATTAATTTAGTCTTTTAGTGCTTAAATTGCTGGAGAAAATACACTTTTTTTTGTCAAAAAGCATCTTCCTTTTTTCAGTGTTTTAAAGGCTAGATTGAAAAAAACTCAATCGAAATATTTAATCAAAACAGAACATAAACCGAGTATTACGTAAAATGATATTTACTCAGCTTCAAGTTCTTTTTTCAAATATTTTAGTGGAAAGAAAAGCATTCCGAAGCACTCACCGTCTTCTTTTGTGATATGTTTGTGGTGCATTTTGTGTGCTCTACGGGCAGCTTTTAAGTAAACATTTTCTGATTTTCGAAAAATCTTGAGTCGTTGATGAATAAATATATCGTGCATCAGGAAATAAGCCAAGCCATAGGCTGCAATTCCAATACCGAAGGGTAAGAACAACTCAAATCCAAAAGCTGTTCCCAGCATAATAAAACAAAAGCTTGGAATCGCAAATATGACAAAGAAAGCATCATTTCTTTCAAAGAAAGATTTTCGCTGTTCCGGAGTCTTGACATGGTGATCTTTGTGCAAGGTCCACAAAAAACCATGCATCACATATTTATGCGCGAACCAGGCAACAAACTCCATGAATAAAAAAGTAGCAATTATAATAAGAAAAAACATATGATCGACTTTAGCGCTTTGAAACTATTGAGAGTATTTCTAAATCAAATTTAATTTATTTGTAACAAAAGAACGGACTAAAAGGATCAATTTTGAATGGTTAGGAATTCTAACCCTTCTTTCCATTATTGAATGGACATTTGTCTTTTTCAATTTATTCAATAGGCTGCAATAAAAAATATAAGCCGTATAAACGCCTAATCTAGCATCTTTTGGCAATTGAATAATGCCTTCGTAAGCTACCCGAAAATCCTCTTCTATCTCCTTGACGATCTTTTCTTTATCCTCTTGATTGAACCTGTTGAAATCAACTCCTGGAAAATAACTTCTATTCAAATCCTGAGTATCATCTTTCAAGTCTCTTAGAAAATTGACTTTTTGAAAAGCAGAACCTAATCGCATGGCTGGTTCTTTCAACGCTTCAAATTTCTTTTTATCGCCATTTACAAAAACCATCAAACACATTAGACCAACTACATCTGCAGAACCATAAATATATTGCTCATATTCACTCTGTAGTTGATAATCATTTTTGTGTAAATCCATGCGCATGCTATCAAGAAAAGCCTGAATCAATGCGTGATCAATTCCATATTTATTAACGGTGTACTGGAACGAATTCAGAATTGGATTAAGGCTTATCTTATGATCTAAAGCCTCGAAAAGATCTTTTTCAAACTTATCCAGGAGGTATTCCTTTTCAAATCCATGAAAAGAATCGACAATTTCATCGGCAAATCGGACAAATCCGTAAATATTAAAAATATCTCCCCGAATCGATGAGCCTAACAAACGCGAAGTAAAATAAAAAGAAGTACTATAAGCTGAAGTAACTTCTTTACTACATCGAAAAGAAACCGTGTCAAACAGTGACTTCATGTTTTCTGACTTTTTTTAATTCTTTGATAATTAAAGATGAAGCTATTTTTCCTGAAATGAGCGCAGGGGGTACCCCTGGTCCAGGAACTGTCAATTGGCCTGTAAAGTATAATCCTTTTACTTTTTTACTCTTTATTTTTGGCCTCAAAAAAGCGGTTTGCATCAACGTATTAGCCAAACCGTATGCATTGCCTCCATAAGAATTGTAATCCTTTTTGAAATCATTGACGCAATAAGATTTGTTTAAAACGATATGTTTTCTGACCTCTTGCTGGGTCAAATCCTCAAAACGATCCATGATCATTTCAAAATATTTGTTCCGCAACTCCTGGGTATCTTCAAGCCCCGGAGCAAGCGGGATTAGAAAAAAAGCAGTTTCTTTCCCTTTAGGAGCTAATCCTTCTTCGGTAATACTTGTAATATTTGCATAAAAAAGAGGCGCAGCGGGCCACTCAGGTTTATCGTAGATCGATTTTGCGTGCGCCTCAAAATCCTGATCAAAAAATAAATTGTGATGCTCAACATTCTTCAATTTTTTGTCTATTCCTAAAAAAAACAGCAATGCAGATGGCGCAAACGTCTTGCTTTTCCAGTAAGATTCTGAATAGGCACGATACTGATTATCAAGTAATTGCTCTGTATGATGATAATCAGCTCCACTCAAAACATAATTAGATTTTATCAATTCTCCGTTGACGATCAGACCCGATACTTCACCGTTTTCAACTTCTATTTTACTGACATCGCTATTGGTATGAAATTTAACACCAAGGCCTTTTGCCATCGTTACAATAGCCTCTGTTACTGAGTACATTCCTCCTTTTGGAAACCATGTACCAAGTACCAAATCGGCATAATTCATAAAATTGTAAAAGGCTGGAGTATTGGAAGGTTTGGCACCTAAAAACAAAACAGGAAATTCCAAAATCTGTCTTAGGTCAGGATCTTTGAAATCTGCCCTTACCTGAGCGCTTATTGTTGAAACGAACTGGTTAAGTTTAGTAATTGTTCTGGAAGTAACAAGTTCTGTAGGTGAAATTCCAGGTTTGTAAACCAGGTCTTTGATTGCGACTTCGTAATTGTAGGCCGCGTTTTTTAAAAATTTCTCCAATTTAGCACCGGCACCTTTTTCCTTCTTTTCAAAAACCTCAATGACTGACTCTTTATTATCTGGAATTAGGGTAGAATTATTTTCACCAAAAAAAACTTTATATGCAGGGGATAATTTAATCAGTTCGTAGAAATCTGAAGGTTGTTTTCCAAAGTCATTGAAAAACCGTTCGAACACATCCGGCATCCAATACCAGGAAGGACCAATATCGAAAGTAAAACCATCTTTTTTGTATTGTCTGGCTCTTCCACCAAGCGTATCATTTTTTTCAAAAACTTCAACTTCACAACCGTTTTTTGCAAGATAACACGCCGCTGACAAAGAAGAAAATCCGGACCCAATAATTGCTATTTTCACTTTAATTTTGTTTAAGTTTCGAAACATGAACATTAAACAAAAGTTCATGATTGCTTTAAATTTTTTCTGTTAATTCTTTAATAGAACTAAAAGTTAATACTTTTTTGGGCAAGGTGAATGATTCCATTTCCTTTAATTTACTGCCTAATAACCATAATTCTGAATCTTTCTTTTTTGTCAAGATCAGATCACTAAATTCTGCTAAATAACCAGGAAGGTTTTCAATCGTTGGCTGGACTGTAAAATAAGAAATAAAAATGAGGTGATCAAATCTATCTAAAATAGATTCAAGACTCTGGATGGGGACACTTTGTCCCAAATAAATAGAATGAAATCCTCTCAAAAGAATTTCATATTGTAAATAAAGGAGTCCCAATTCGTGAATTTCATTTAACGGTAAAAAAAGGATAAAAATCTTTTCCTCATTTTCAGGAGCTGTAACCTGCAGCCGCTCAATATTGGAATGAAGTTTTTGCTTAATCAAATTAGTAACAAAATGCTCCTGGGCCGGTGTGATTGTATTTGATAGCCACAAAAAACCAATATCGGTTAAAAGAGGAACGAAGTAATCAAGAAATATCTCCCGGACTGTTTTATGAGCCAAAAGCTGATTATAAGTTTGCTCAAATAATTGATGGTCAAATTTGATCATGGCCATCTTAAAGGAATTTAAGGCAGCATCTTCTTTATCGGTTAATCCAACCTGCTCTTTGACCAAAAGCAATAATTCCTTTGGAGAGAGCGCTGCGATTTTAGATATTTTGAATCCCCGGTTATAAAGGAGTTTTACGTTCAGTAGTTTTTGAAGATTTTTTAGGTCATAATACCTGATGTTGGTCTCTGTTCGATGGGGTTCAAGAATATTATATCGTTGCTCCCAAATTCGAATGGTATGAGCCTTAATCCCTGATAAGTTTTCAAGGTCTTTTATGGTAAATCTTGTTTTTACATTGTCCAACATCGTTTTGCAATATATAAACAAAATTTAAAAATAATGTTTAAAAAAATACTTCTTTTTACAGCCAAACAAGAGGAGTTATTTTTTTGTAAACGTCAAAGGAGTGTTTGGTTCTATGGGTAAAGCTAAAAGGCCACTGACTGTTGATCCAGGCGGCACATTACTATAAACGAGGTAATAATCTAACATTTCTTTAATGAAACGGTCATTCGCTTTTGTTTCAATTGAAGCATTGACCAAACCAGGAATAGAAATAGCAATAGGAACAATCCAACCCCAACCTGCATTAATCTGAACATCCACATAACCAACTTCATCTAAAATCGGAGAATGGTTCTGAATAAAAACATCAATGGCTTCATCCATTTCGAGTGGAAATACACAGTTCTCTCTTGATTCAATTAAAATATCATCCGGAAAAAATAAGGTGTCGTTTCCATAATTAGCAATACGGACCGCCAAGAGACTGACGCCTTCTCTTATCTCCATGCGTGCATATTTTTTATTGCTCGCACTTTCCAGCACATTATATCGATAGGTTATTTCAACATTGCCATCATGCAAAGTATCAGGGGCAATATAATACTGCATGTAATGAGGTTCGATATGCCGATACTGCGTTGCACATCCCATTAAAAAGATAGCAATGAAAAAAAGAAGACAATATAATTTGTCAAAAAATGAAGTTTGGAAATAATAAAAATGCTTCATCTGAATAAATTTTAACTATCATAGCCGTATCCAAAGATAATTTAATTCTAAAATAATTGCTCCTGTTTCTATCAATTATCCTATGAATGAATTTCTTGAAGGCAATAACAATAGCCAATAGTAAGGCTCAATCTTAATTCCTCACTTTTTCTTTCGCTTTTTTTTCTTATTCTGAAACTCCTCGATTTCCTGCATCAAAGACTTGATGCTCTCATGGGTATCTTTTGAAAAATGAATGGTGGTATTGTAGTCCTTTTTATCAATTTCCAACACTTCGATAGGAATCCCAAGATAGTTTTCAATTTCGGACAGAACCGCTTTTTCATCTATACTACAAAAGGAAATAGCGTTCCCTCGATGAGTTCCTCTTCCTGTTCGTCCTACCCTGTGAACATAATTTTCAGCTTGTTCGGGCAAATCGTAATTAATGACGTAGTCGACATTTGGAATATCAATACCACGAGCGCTCACATCCGTTGCTATCAGTATTTTAAAATAGCCTTTCTTAAAACGATCCATCACTTCAAGGCGGTCAACCTGCTCTTTATCCCCGTGGATCGTTTGGGTTTTTATTTCCACCCTTTCCATGGCTTTGCTCACTCGCTCGGCGCGAACTTTTGTACGTACAAAAACCAAAATTTTACTTTCCGGATTTTCATTGATAAATCTTTCCAGGAAGAATCTTTTGTCATCCATTTTTATAAAAGCGACAGCATGGGTGATGTTTTTAGAAATACGATCTTTCGGGGAAATTTCGATCCGAATGGCGTTGTTAACCAGCGAATAAGCCAGTTTTTTGATGTTTTTATCAATCGTTGCAGAAAAAAACAGGGTCTGCCGTTTGCTGGGCAAGAACTTGATTAAATCCCTGATATCTTTTATAAAACCTAAATCCAGCATCAGATCTGCTTCATCTAAAATTAAGATTTCTACTCGATTTAACCTGATAAAACCCTGGCTCACCAAATCGAACATTCGTCCGGGAGTGACTACCAATATATCGATATCTTTTTGTAAACGAGCAATTTGTGGCGCTTGCTCCACTCCTCCAAACACACAAAATATTTTCACTTTGGTGTGTTTGGCCAGTTGCTCAAATACTCCCGTTATTTGTAAAGCCAGCTCACGGGTCGGAACCATCACGACGCATTTTATCCCATCAGGGCGTCGCGCTTTTGATTTTTTTTCATCCAGAATATTGATCACTGGAATGGCAAATGCAGCTGTTTTTCCGGTACCTGTTTGTGCGATGGCCAACACATCTTCCCCTTTCAAAATTGGTGGGATGGATTTGAACTGAATATCGGTTGGTCGCCTAAATCCCAGTTTACTTAAATTCTTTTTTATATTCGGAGCAATGCTGTAATCTTCAAATTTCATAATTTCACTTTAAGAAAAGCTAATTTACGATGCTTCCCGACATGGTGTGCAATTCAAAAGCATTTTATTATGGAAGTGTCGGTTTTTAAAACCGATTTATGACCGTTATTCCCAAATGATTAAAACGATCCATTTCCATTAATTCAGCAACCGATTCTTCCAAACTGATCGTTTTTTGAATCAGTTTCTGAGGTTGCAATTTTCCGGATTCAATCATATTAAGCAAAGATGGATATTCATGAGCCTGCATACCATGGCTGCCTTTGATTTCAAGCTCATTGGCAATCACCTTTTCCATGGGAATTTGTGGATTCGCATGATCACCTGCCATCAAACCAACCTGGATATGTTTCCCTCTTTTTCTTAAATTAGTAATAGAATTAAAACAGGTTATTTTACTTCCCAATGCATCCAGTGAAACATGCGCACCTCCATCAGAAATCGCCTTGACCGTATCAACAACATTTTTATCAAAAGTGGCATTAATGGCAACAACAGCACCGATTTCTTTTGCAAAATTTAATTTTTCTTCAGACAGATCAATGGCAATAACATTGGCTCCCAAAGCATTGGCGATCATGATAGCTGATAAACCGATACCTCCACAACCATGAACTGCAACCCACTGGCCAGCAGACACTTGCCCTTGTTTTACAACAGCACGAAAAGAAGTAACAAACCGACATCCCAAACTAGCAGCCGTTTCAAAATCAATGCTGTCGGGTAATTTCACCAAATTGACATCGGCATAGTTTATCGCAACATATTCTGCAAATGATCCCCAATGCGTAAATCCTGGTTGAAACTGATGATCGCAAACCTGATGATTTCCAGATTTACACTCCTGACAAGTTCCGCATCCACAAACGAAAGGCAAAGTCACCCGATCTCCTTTTTTGAAATTTTTAATGCTGCTCCCAACTTCTTCAATGACCCCCGCCAGTTCGTGACCAGGCACATGAGGCAATGTAATATCAGGATCATGACCCATCCAGCCATGCCAGTCGCTCCTGCAAAGGCCAGAAGCTTTCACTTTCAGGATAACTCCTTTTTCGTTAAGTTGTGGATAGGGAAGATCTTTTATAAAAACTTGCTTACCAAATCCTTCATAATAGGAGGCTTTCATCTTTTTAGTAACATTAAAATCTAAATGCCTAAAATTATAAAAACAATGGGTTAATGTTGAAGAATACGACCAATTACA
Organism: uncultured Saprospiraceae bacterium; assembly: GCA_963793295.1. GTDB lineage: Bacteria > Bacteroidota > Bacteroidia > Chitinophagales > Saprospiraceae > JAHDHW01. The sequence continues at coordinate 29,155 of CAWBZX010000040.1, forward strand.
AATAAAAGAATTATAACGATGAAGATTGCTAAAAGTACAATAAACTCGCTACCGGGAACATCAGAAATGCTTTCGTTAAATTTATATGCCAAACTGCCAATAAAAGCAATGAGCATACTATATCCGATAATCTGTTTGAATAATTTCATATGTTCAAGTGGTTAGAATCTAAAGAGGATTAGTGGCTAAGATGTTTAAATTCTATCTTTTTTAACATTTTAACCGTTTAACTTTTTACTCTTCTTACATCTTTAAATAAAAATCAGTCTCCCAAAATGAATCATTTTGACAAGCTAAAACTACTTAAATAACTATGCCGAAATAAAAGTGTTTTGAGCGAATCAGAAAATCTGGTCTTCTAGTTAAGAAAATCAATGATCTGCTTATAAAACTTGTATGAATAGATATTGGTTACCAAGTGAAGACCAATAAATTGATAGCACTGATTTCAAAAAATCAGGGAGCATTTTATTTAAATCTTCTGGGCTGTTTTGTGTTTGAATATTACCCCTAAGTCTTTTGTCGTAATCTTTCATCAATAAATTTTCCTGTACGAAGGACGATCTCAGGAATCACTTCAACGTCTTTCAATGTCGTTCTAAAATTAACGATACAGGCTCTCAGGCAATATTTTCCATCAATAATTGCATTGGATAAAAAAGCTTCTCCATTGGCTTGCAAATCAGTGACTAAGGCTTCATTTAATTGGTTGAGATATTTTTCTCTTTTTTCATTATTTAAATCCAAATCACCAGGAACATACCGAAACGTCATGATACTCAAATCATTGGTAAAAGCTTCAAATTCAGGGTTTTCCGAAACCAGGTTAAACAAAATATCGGTCAAGGCAATGTCATCGCGGATCATTTGAATAAATCCTTCGCGACCTGCCTGCTGCAGGCCCAACCATACTTTCAATGCTCTGAATCCTCGGGAATTCTGAGGTCCGTATTCATAAAAATTTATAGATGGATCTTCTTCGCTGCTATCAAAATTGTAATACTCCGGATGGAAACTAAAAGTATCTGTCAAATGTTTGGGATTGCGAACTAAAGTGCAACCCGCTTCCAGCGGATTGTACAACCATTTGTGTGGATCAACTGCAACAGAATCCGCCAGAGACAGGGCTTTGAGTTGCTCTGAAGCCTCAGGCAGTACAGCTGCCGGTGCTCCGTAAGCGCCGTCAACGTGGAACCATAGCTCATATTTTTTGCAAATCGCTGAAATTTCAATCAACGGATCGATGGCTCCTGTGCTTACCGAGCCTGCCGTTCCAACTACCAAAAATGGAACAAAGCCTTCTTCAATATCCTTTTTAATTTGCCTTTCCAAGACATCCACCTTCATCTCAAAATGGTCATTCGTTTCTATTTTTCGAATCGAATCGGTTCCGAAACCATAGATGTCCATTCCTTTCTCCAGCCAGGTGTGAACAGCAGTCGAACAATAAGCGACGAATTTTCCGGATTTATGGTAAACTCCTTTTTTCCTGATGTCCCAATTGGCTTTTGCCGTTCTTCCGGCAAGAAAACCAACAAAGTTAGCCATGTTGCCTCCGCTTACCAAGATACCTCCGCAATCTGCCGGATAACCAATCAATTCAGCGATCCACTGGATTGTTTGTTTCTCAATTTCTGTAGCAACCGGCGAAAGGTTATAACCACCACAATTAGGATTTACTATAGCAGCCAGTAAGTCTCCCAACGCGCCGATTGGTGCTGCTGACGAAGTAATATAACCCATAAATTTGGGATGGCCATTAAACAAGGAATGATCAAATAAAAGCTTTGGTATTTTACTAAAAAGCTGCTCCGCCGAAACACCTTTTAAAGGCAATGAACCCTCACCAATCTGCGCTTTTATCTCTTTAGGCTTTTCTCCTCTCGTAACTTTCCCTTGAGGAAGTCTTTCTAAAAAATCTGCGATTTGTTCAATCAGATCATGTCCGACCTGACGAAATTCATCAGCTGACATTTCGAGAGGTGCATTTCGCTGAATGAGCTTGTTATTTTGATTTATTGTTTCCATTATTTAATTTCTTGGGCTAAATTATCAATAAGTTATTTTTTTAAGCTATTGTAAAATAAATCTAAAAACTTCATTTTAATCAGTTATTTCGCCTCATTTTGTAATAGCAAATAACTTATCAATAATTTTTTACGCCTAGTTAAAAGTAAAATATTTTTTTCCACCAATCCTTTAAAATGAGTGATTGAGAAAACTTTATGCGTAAAAAGACTTTCTGGAATAGTTTTGAAAATCGATACTCAATCTAAAAACTTCATTACGTATTCTAAACTGTGCTGGTGAAATTTAACGCTTAGGTCATTAAACTTAAGCCTGAGATCAGGATTAACTGTTTTGGAAAGCCCTTTTTTATCAAATGCGGTTTTCGGATAACGATTTATAAAATCTTCGAATGGTTCATCAATAACAAATTCAACATGTTCAAAACCTTCCGGATAATCGCTACCGGCTTTGGGAGAAGGTAATTCCAAACACCAGATTTTTCTATTTTCAAAAAGGATAGATTGATGTAATTTAAAAGTTGCAATTGGCCGTCCATTGATATTGTTTTCAGTGAGCAAATCGCCTAAATCATTAAGCTTTTGCTTTGTTTCCAGATATCTTTCCTCCGTAGCTACCCGATAGCAAATGTGATCCAACTCAAAACCACTGACATCCATTTCTTCTTCTTTTAAATAATCGAAAATCCTATGTAAAAACGGAGTTGGATTTCCTAACAACTGCTGAATTGAGTCCATTTGATTATGTTAAGCGGTCTATTCTGTTTTGAAACATTTCGAAATACTTTCCAACATGAAAACCATCCATGATCGCGTGATTTACCTCTACTGAAATCGGCATTTTTTTACGGCCATTTTCATCAAATAGTTTTCCAAAAACAATCTTTGGAATGGTATCTTCATTCCCAAAATTCTTTGCGTGTTTGAAACTGGTAAAAGCAATCCAGGGAATCACGGAACAATGAACGGCATTGAGTTCATTGAGCCGGGGATCGAGTTTTTGGGACTGTTTTTGTTTTTCAATGTTTTTCTTTCCTTTTTTGTTGAATTCAAAAATATCGGGAATTCTTCCAAAATAACAAAACGTAAAAGTCTCGTCGTCGTGTAAAATCGTGGAACCGATATTGACTTCATCATATTCAACCAGTTTGCCATTCAACAATCGCATCTTGAATTCCGGGATTTCATTTGCCGTCTCCAAGGCACAATGCAAATTGGATAAGAAAAAAGAAAGGTTGTTTTTTTCACAAAACAGATAAAGGGGAGTTACATCGAGGTATGCAGATATATTGAAAAAAGGATCATCGAATTCTTTGAAAAAAGCAAACAGCGCCTTTCTTTTCCATGTTTCCGGATTGATCTCTTTGTACATTTTCTTTTATTGCCCGTTTAATTTATAATTCATAGCCAATTCCTAACCTTAAAATCCGCTGGCTGAATGCATCAAAATCAAAACCACCCTGCTTTTTTTGACGTTCCGTCAAAGCGGGATTATCGATATATTGATCATCTACTGCGAAGCTAAAACTAAAATTAGAAGTGGTTATTTCTATTTTTATTTTTTCAGAAATTTGGTATTCCAAATGCGCAGCTAAAGAAACCTCCAATCCACCGTTTTTCGCCATTACAGGAAATCCATTGTAACCAGAAGTAATATCAGCATTGTAATAATAAATACGAGCTGATGGGCCCCATCGAAATCTCATTCCAGGGAAAATTTCCTTTTTTAAATACCAGCACAGTTCATATCGTAAACCAATTTCGTATTCTTTAATATTGTTGTTATCGCGGGTTGAGTACCAAAATTTTGGTTCAAATTCATGGATTTTCCGGCTTTCATTATTCCGAAAGGATATTGCAGGAGTAACTCCCCAAAATCTGAAAAACTCTTTTTGGAAATCATAACTCCGAGGATTGTAGCTAGAATTGAAATACAAAAAGTTTATGTAGGCTTTTATATAAATTTCTTTCCTTGGATTCTCAATTTCAATTTCCTGGGCGTTTACATTTCCAAATAGCCATAGATTTAATAACAACATAATGAACCATCTCTTTCTTTTCATAGCTTTTATTTTTTCAACAGAATCGTTATTGTTTTTTACCGCTCTTTAATTTAAAAACGACAACGTAAAAATTGCGATCTACATTCAACAAATGCGATTTGTCACTCTCAACTAATATTTCGGACCAAAAAGTTTTTGGCTCCAGCCATTTCGTTTTTCCGTCTAAGGTGACTTTTACAGGCATATCAAAGGAAGAAATGCAATTGCTCCAACGATATAATAACTTGCCCTCCCGAAAAAAGTATTCAAAAACTGGAATCCGGACATCCCGAAGATATTGTGTAAAAAAAGGTTCGAGATTGCGGCCGATTTGCTCATTAATATAACCCTCGATTTCTTGAGTGGTGACGATTTTGTGGTAAAATTTTTTATTAAGCCCCCGAAGTATTTGTCGCCATTTTTCATCATCATCTACAATTTGCCGGAGGCTGTGCAGCATGTTGGAACCTTTGTAATACATATCGTTGGAGCCTTCATAGTTTACATCGTAAATTCCAATAATTGGACGATCATTTTGAATGTTTTCCCGCGTTCCGATCACGTATTCCGCGCTCGCTTCTTTACCATAGAAATAGTCGAGAAACAAATTTTCAGAATAGGCTGTAAATCCTTCGTGAATCCACATATCAGCTACATCCTTGTATGTGATGCTGTTGGCAAACCATTCGTGACCTGATTCGTGGATAATGATAAAATCAAATTTAAAACCTTGCCCTGTATTACTCAAATCTCTTCCTTCAAAGCCATTTGAATATCCATTGCCATAAGTCACTGAACTCTGGTGTTCCATGCCTGGATATGGGACTTCAACCAATTTGTAACCATCTTCATAAAATGGATAAGGCCCAAACCAATGCTCAAAAGCTTCCAACATTCTGGTCACATCTTTAAACTGTTTTTTGGCTATTTCCAGATTTTCAGGATAAACGTAATAATCGCAATCCAAAAGCCCTTTTTCACCCGGATACTTTTCGGAAAAATGAACGTAATCGGCAATATTGAGATTGACCACATAATTGCTAATCGGATTATTTACAAACCAGTGGTAAGTTTGTCGACCATCTTTAAGTTTGTCGGTACTGCGCAGCCGGCCATTCGAAACATCCATCAAACCTCTAGGAACAGTAACAGAGATCAGCATACTGTCTGGCTCATCATACATATGGTCTTTGCAAGGCCACCACAAAGAAGCTCCATCGCCCTGACAGGTGGTTGTTACGATATCTTTTCCACTTTTCCCTTTTTTCCAGGTCAATCCGCCATCCCAGGGAGGGCGGGTACTCACTTTTGGCTGGCCGCTAAAAAAAACCTGAATTTCATCAATGATACTGGTTTTCTGTTTTTCTGGAAAATAGATAAACCAGGCATTTCCATCTCTTTTGAAAGGTAAATCCAGGCCGTTTTGCTCTACCTTGTCAATTTGCATCGGTGGTTGCAAATCCAATTGCATCACATCATGAGTTGCCAGAACTTTGTAGCGAACGGTATTAATCCCTTGCAAGCTACTATCTATAGGATACACGCTAATATCCAAATGATAATAAACCAAATCCCACCAGGCTCGTTCCTCAGTGATGGATCCACGAAGGGTATCTTGTCTGGTAAAAACGGGATTTTGACACCAGGTTATGATAGGCAAAATAATTAAAAGGAAAGTGAGGGTTTTTATAAAATTCAATTCCAATAGGTTTTATTTGATATGAAAATAGAAGTTCCAGCATCTCTTTAACAATGATACCCAATTCCTCTAATCTTTCATATCACTACGGTATCGTTTTTCTGAGTTTTATTTTATTAATTGAAGCTCCCTTTTGAGAATATAACGGACATTATTCTGTTAAAATAAAAGCAATAGATTGAATATCAATATTTTATTTATATCTTCTGGTATTATTTGAATACTAAAAGAGCTCCCCAAAAATTTATTGATTGTTTCTGAATTGTTTTCTTTGAATCTGAAGATTTTACTTTTTTCTTTTGAGTTCAGACATGAAAACTAAAAAATAATCGTTAAATCACTAAATCTCCCAATCCACTGATTTCACATGAAACCCATTTTTAAACAATTTTTCTTCTTCATATTTCTAATCTCATTTTGCAGGCAAGGAGTCAGCCAGATCTCTATAGGAATTAAAGGGCATATCAGCACTATTGGTGCTCCTTTAGTTGAAAAACAAGATTTTTTTTCAAAAAAACTTCGTCCGACCCTCAATCCGGGTGTATCCATCTTTGGAGAGTATAAATTAAACGAAATTTTAGCAATCCAATCGGAAATTGCTTTCCGTCAAAATCGTTCCCACTACCTTTTGAATACAAGTGCGCCAACTATCCATTCCAGCATAATAGACTATGTCAGAATGCCGGTATTGTTGAAAGTTTCACAGAGTAAAAACTGGATTAATCTTATCGTTTTTGGAGGTCCTAATCTTGGTTATGCTATAGGGATTAAATCTGCTGAAACGACGAATATTTTAGTGAACGATGCAACTTATAAGAAACTGAATTTTCATGAATACCAAATTAGAAGATTTGATCTTGCGTTTACAATAGGTTTTGGAATCGAAAAAACTATTGCAAATAAATTTAGAACCAGCATTGACCTTCGTTATGATTATGGTTTTATCGATGTTATAAAAGCTCCTTTCTTATCATACGTCAACCGAGGTTTTGCTATTGAAATGGGAATTTTAATTCCTGTCTCCGGAGGTTACAAATAGTAAAGATTTTTTCTTTTGTTTTGACAAAAAAATATTTTAGCTCCCATGCCACATTACTTCCTCTTTTAATCAATATTGCATAAAAAGTACAATTATATTAATTTTGCCTCGAAAAATTAAATTGGCTCTTTTTTAGTACCACAAGAAATAATTATTTTTTAGTTTGAAAGACTTTTTAGGTCTTTACAAGGAGTTTGTTTATAACTTTGGAATCGTTATTTTTTTATTAAAAATATCAATTATGAAAGATTATATCAATATTGCACTGATCGCTGTTATTATTATTTTAATTGGATTTACAGTTTATAAAAACACTGGCGGGGATTCATCATCCAACAACAGTAGCATTTCTGTTGGCCCGGTGGATGCCAATGGCTACACCGTCATTGACATTGAAGGTACTTCGGTGAAAAAACTGGAAAAGCACAACGAAAATAATATCCTTATTGAGAGCGGAGAAACGTTAAACGATCTTAAAACCGGAACCTGGACAACTTATTATCAGGAGGGAAGAATAAAAAGTATCAGTTCTTATTTAGCCGGTAAACCTAATGGTATACACATTGAACTTTCGGACAGAGGGCATGTCGAATTGCAAGCTTTATACGTAGATGGCCAGCTTCACGAAAATTGGGTATCCTACCAAAATGGAAGCAGAAAACTGGAAGAAAGAGTTTACAATATGGGAAAATTAAACGGCGTCAACAGGCACTACGACAGAACTGGTAAATTGCAAAAAGAGATCGAGTTTAAGAATGACGTTCAGGATGGTATCTTTAAATACTATGATGAACAAGGAAATATAACGTTGGAATATGAATACAAAAACGGAGAGAAAGTAAAGGGTGGAATCGTAAAAGAATAATCGCATAAAACAATAAAAAAAGGCAATTCATTAATTTGGATTGCCTTTTTTCTTTTGGATTGTTCAACCTGTTATTTCGAAACAACCATTTTGGCATATATTACGTTCGAATCTGCCGGTTTCGGCTCCGTGGGATAAGGATAAACATTGATTAATTTGACCTTATAACCCTGTGCGGCACCTTCAGAACCACAAGAACCATCCTCTGCCTGGCACAGACCTTTTGATTCCAAATTGAGTATTTCGTCTTTTTCGTCTTTTGTAATTTTCAAAGTAATTTTCGCTTTACCAGCCTGGATGCAATTTACCCCTAAAGGACATCTACTTTCCGCATTACTGACAAATGTGATTTCCAGATTTTCTGATTTGAATTTAACCGTTTCATTCAATGGAAGATCAATAGTTTCACCAAGATTAGCATAATTTCCATCTTGATTTTCATGGTCACATTTATCAAGTCCATTAACCGTTAAGAAAATAAACAAAGAATAAAGCAGAATTTTCATAAGTGATTGGTTTAGTGTTTTTTATAAAATAGAAATTATTGCTGAACTAATTCGCAAAGATCATTCTCCTCGAATCAATTATTTTTCCATCTATTTGAAGACTGTAAATAAAAGTTCCGACCGTATTGTAACCATGCGTGTAAAGGACTTCGTTTACTCCTTTTTTCACTGTTGTTTTTATCCTTTTTATTTCTTTTCCATTTAGATCAGTGACGATTATATGAGCTGAGCGATAAGGAACATCCTCCTTTACCAGAAAAGAAATATAAGTTGCTTCATCAAAGGGGTTGGGCCTGTTTTGTAATAACTCAATAGCCGCTTTTGATTCTACAGGCCGAGCTTCTTCCGTGTCAAGTATGAGCATATTGTAAAAATCTTCTCGTGAAAATAGACTTTCAATATCATTGGTATCCACACTACAAACAGAAAATCTATAACTTCCGATTACTTCAGGAACATATTCCCATTGAGTCGTTCCTTGTAATGTAATTAAAGTATCGAAATCATTTGAACCACGTCTAATTCCGATCCGATAATACCCATAATCATAAGGATCATTGATGTCAAAGGATATAATACCAGCGTTATTTTCGGAGGTATAATCCGGAGTTTGAGGGCCAATAGCGGCCATACCAGAAGCAATGCCATTGATCACAGCATTTCGAGCAAGATAATTGAAATCTACAAAAAAACTGTCAATAACTTGATCATTATCAGTATCTACACCTAAAATATCATCGCTGGTATGCTGTCGATCGTGATATTCCGGATTTGATGCATCCGCATTCCCATGTTCGTTTGCTGATGTAAAACGAATTGCGGCAAATCCATTTTCACGAAAAGGAATATGATCACCTCCTCTTCCCGTTCTATCTTCTGCAGACATTATCGTCAGCATCATTGGTACTTCGACCATGGGAAGCAATTCTTCGGTATATTCCAGCTTTGTAAAACGAGCAAGGCTTTTATGCGCAGAATTTAAATCCCCGTATGAAAATAATCTGACCTGAGTACTATCAATATCATTCAAGCCCGGACAGCTTGGCGGCGAGGAAGTCTCACCGCAAATAATACCTCCTATTACATCATTATTAAAAACCGCTTCTATTTCTATACCTTTTTGAATGGAATAATCAGCAAAGGCATTAGCGCCAAGCAATCCTTGTTCTTCACCAATTGTTGCCATAAAAACGATGGTATTGCTATAACTATATTTACTCATAATGCGAGCAAGTTCAACAACCAGAGCCGTTCCTGTTGCATTATCTTCGACACCTTGTGCAGGACAATTAATATCGCATACATCAGCACACCGGCTATCCATATGCCCTTCAATAATAATGATCCGATGGTCGTTTGGATCAATACCCGGCAATACAGCAAAGATGTTTCGGTGTTGCCCCATCCCACAAATGTTCTGATCAAATTGTAAGAAAGAAGGGATTAATCGGTTTTCATTTTCACTGCTGATTTCCTCAAACTTGGAATAAACCCAATTTCTTGCTGCTCCAATCCCTGTGATCAAAGAAGTGGTATCCGCACCAGTGTTCCTATTTTCAAAAGAAGCCAGCTTAATCAGATAAGATTTTAAGGAATCCGGAGAAACGGTGCTTTCTATTCCTGAAATAATATCTTCCGGATGATTCAACACATTACTGGCTAGATAATCGGTTACCTCATAATTGCCCAGCATTATTTCTTCAGCCAAAAGGTTTGTGCTGAGGATATTGGTTTGAGCAATGATATAATTAGCAATTAATAAAAAATAAATCGCAGTAAAAATAATTCTCATGGTGGAAGGGATTTATTGATTTCAAATAATCCTTTAAATTACAAATAGCTGAATGAAATTTCAATTTCCATTATCAATACTTTTTAATAGACTATTAATTTGTCGTTTTGACTTTTGTATCTTCGCCCCATGATCCAAATTCGAGAAAAAATTGCCGATGAAAATTGGCAAAATATACGTAAACTTTTTTACGATTCGCTGACTAGCCCGTTCGATGGCATGTGGGATGAACTGGTTCACGATCATGCACAATTGTGGGGATTTTATGATAATAACCAAATAATTGGTTATTGCGCTAAAGATGCAGATGGTAATCTGATCAACTTTTTCCTGAAAGAAGAATACAGTCATCAAAAAACCGAGTTGTTTAAAAGGATTTTATTTTTACTGGAATCCAATCAGGCAATCGTCAGTACAAATAATCCAGACTTTTTAGTAGTTAGCCTGGATAAAAGCAAAAAAATGGCTGTTCAAGGCTACCTTTTTGAAAACGAAAAAGTAGTTGACTTGCCCAAACCCGATGCAATTGAAGGATTAGATTTAGAACTTGCAGCCGACAAGGATCTCAATAATTTGATTACCTTTTGTGCAAACAATACAACAGGTGATTCGGATTGGCTGGAAACTTATCTTAAAAGATTGATTGAGAGAAAAGAAATACATTTGCTAAAAAAAGAGAATACAATCATCGCTTCCTGCGAAATCCGCAAAAGCCAAACTCAGGATGCGATAGCTGATCTTGGGGTCATTGTTGATAAATCCTTTCAGAAAAAAGGAATTGGTTCATGGCTGATGGCAAAAGCAAAAGAAATCAGTTTAAATCAAGGAAAAACGCCCATCAGCTCTTGCGAACAAGCCAATATTGGCTCTAAAAAAATGATTGAAAATGCAGGGTTTATTTCCAATAATATGATTTTAAAAATCTCATTTTAAGGTAGCTCATCAAATTTTAACACTTTTATTCAACTTTTATATAATAATAATACAACATTTATTACTATTTTGACCGTTAGTTGGTTGTAATAATGCCACACTATTTTGTCAAAACCTGAAACCGATTTAATCATGAGAACCTCAAACCGCTTCGGTCACTATTTGGGATTGTTCCTAATCGTGACCCTTTTACCGCTCTCCTCATTATTCGCCCAAGAAAAAAAATTAGATCTTAAACCTTTCTTCGACCTGGCAACTGAAGAAATTCCGGATCAATCCAAAACAAAGTCTGTAAAAAAAACAAAACCCCCAAATGAAGGATTTAATACTACTCTTCATAATATAACTGAAGAAAGTACGAATCGGCCGAAGGCTAGATTTGTTAGCTCAAAATCATACCTGGAGAACAGTCTTAAAATTCAAGCAGGCTATTTTAAAGAGAAAAAGAATGTATTTAATTTGGTTCATAAGATCAAAAAAAATCACGATTGGTCTGTTTATATAAAAACCGAAAACAAAAATGGCACGGACTATTATCGTGTGTTGATTTTGGATATAAACAGTACAAGGACAGCAAACCAAATTCTTGGGCAATTAAAAGCAGAAGGGATTACCGCTATGATCAAATAAGTTATTTATCAAACCTTTTTGCACCCTAAAAAAAGACGGCTGCTTGATTATTCAAGCAGCCGTCTTTTTTGTTCAAAGCAATCAATTATTATAATTTAAAAACTAACCGTGCGAACAAGTATCGCCCGTTAGAACCAAATTGCTGGGAACGTCGGGAATATAAAAACCGACCACTACTTTGATTGGCTTCAATATTCATATCGGGATATGTATCAAATAAGTTACTAGCACCGATAGTGAAATTTGCCTTCTTAGTTATTTCTACTCCAGCGCTTAAATCGGTAACGACTTTTGCTGCAAAAATCTGTGAATTTTCCTCATTATTAGTAGCTTCTTCAACTTCTCCGAAATAAACACCTCTCAACATAAAATGAAACCTGCTTACCGAATAATTAAAAGTCAGATTTACTTTGGTACGAGGTACAGCTGATTCAAGATAGATCCGGCTAGTACGATCAAAATAAGTGTCTTCTTTTCCTTTCAAAGTTTCATTTGTATTTACTTTTCCTAATTCCGTTTTTGCAAAAGTTCCGGATAAAGTGGTATTTAATTTACTGGAACCTCCAAAGCGAGCCTGATGGGTAATCACTACATCAATTCCCCTTGTTTCCGTATCAATTGCATTCGCGAAAAAATTACCAGCAGTAGCATTCGCCTGTGCAAATAATCTTGCAATTTCCATATCCTGTTCGCTGGCTCCTGGAGAGGTATCTCCTTCAAAACTACCCGTCAATACTACCCGGTCATCAATATTTACAAGATAACCGTCAAGAGTTAGCGTTAAATTAGCATCAGGAATTCTACCGGTAATACCTAAACTAAAGCTTCTTGAAGTCTCTTCTTTAAGCGGTGCTATCCCCAATAATTGAGCAGGTCGGCTATCATTGGAAAATGTACCCGTTTCAAATGGTATTCCATCCACAAAGAGTGTTGAAGTAGAGTTAAAGTACAACTGATGTAAAGAAGGTGCCCGAAAGCCGGTACTAGCAGCTCCTCGTAAAGAGAAGTTATCCGTAATTTTATACCGGGCAGCTATCTTTCCATTTAAGGTAGATCCGAAATCACTGTAATCTTCAAACCTGGCTGCCAAGGCTAATAAGAATGCTTCTGTTATGTCCATTTCAACATCAATATAAGCCGCAACACTTGACCTGTATCGGCTGAGTTCGTTATCCGGACGGAATCCCGGAAATACTTGTGATCCGCCAGGTCTTGCCGAACCATTTGGTCCAAAAACCGTATTTATCGGGCCTTTGTTATCCCTTACCAAAATCGAGTCGCCACCTGAAGTAAACAACCAGGACGCTAAACCATAATTGGTATAGGACCCTTCTTCTCCTGCAGTAATTTGATAATTTTCATAACGGTATTCTCCTCCAACAGCTAAATTAAGACCAGACATAACATCACTAAAAAACTGTGAAACATCAACATTGGTAGTATTTTGAATAAACTTAAACCCACCCGCATCAAAGGAAGTAGGTGAGGAGCCTTCTAATGAAGCATTATTGGTATTTGTGATAAAATATCCGAAACTATTTGAACCATAGGTATTACTGAAATCCACATCCCAGTTTCCAAATTTATTACGCAATCCAAATGCTAATGACTTGTCAGCAATATTTGAATTAATCTCAGGCAAAAATCCGTTGGTATAGATATCTGTTACCGTTCTTTCCTGGTTGGGTAAACGATAAAAACCAGTAGCCTGGCCTCTTCGATAGTTTAATCCACCAAAGGCATAAACGGTTGCATTATTTCCAACAGGAAGTTCAGAATTCAAGAAAATACCTGCATTTCTAAGTTTTGATTGTCCGACATTCATATTAAAATCACTTCTTTTCTGGCCTCTTCTTGTCAGTTCAGATTCCGTAATATCGTCAGAAGGATCACCTGTATAATCCGGATTGTTGAACCCAGAATATATTGAACCCGTCCATTCTTTCATTCTATTCGTTCGGCCTCTTTCATCAAAATAACCCGTAAGATTCACATATCCACCGCGCGTTCCTAGCGCTGCTCCATAATTAACGTTGAGCTGTACAGATGCGCCATCGGGGCTATCATCTACTTCAGGGATTTCACTTGAAAAATAAGCTCCGGTACTTACATTCGCTGTAAATTGGTTATAATCATCTTTCAAAATAAGATTGATTACTCCTGCAATGGCATCAGAACCATATTGTGCAGCTGCTCCATCTCTTAAGACTTCAATTCGCTCAATAGCAGCTAAAGGAATAGCGTTGAGGTCAGTACCAACATTTCCACGGCCAAAAGTCCCGTTTACATTCACTAAAGAAGAGGTGTGCCTCCTTTTTCCATTGATCAATACCAGTACCTGATCTGGACCCAAGCCTCTTAGCGAAGCTGGATCAATATGATCTGTACCATCCGAAATGGTTTGTGTATTGGAAGTAAAAGAAGGAGCGACATAATTGAGTATTTGATTTAAGTTCGTTTGTGGAGTTTCCTCCATCAGTCTGCCAACATTGATAACATCCACTGGAACTGCAGAATTGATTTTTGTTCGACCCTCACTACGGGATCCGACAATAATTACTTCATCTAAGCCTATTCCTTCCAACAAGACGATATCAATGGTAACCACCTCCTCAGCAGCCACCTTGACCAATTGTGTAGTCGTGGTATATCCGATATAGCTTACTTCGAGTTCGTATTCTCCGGCCTGCACCTCAAGTACATATTTACCATCATAACCTGTGACTGTGCCAACATCTCCACCTTTTATGGTAACGGAAGCGCCAAACAAGGGACCTAAATCATCACTGATTGTACCTTGTATGGTACCTTCATTTTGAGCGACTAGGCTAAACGAGCCAAATAAAAAAACAAATAATAGTAAGAGATTTGTGTGTAGATTTTTCATCATTTCAACATTTATAAGATTAGGGAAAATTTAAATTGGATAGCAAAATGTAAGAAAAATTTTGTAGTATATTACATTTAACGAAAAATATTTTGCAAATGCTGCTAAATAAAAACTTTTATTATTAATTGTTTGATTAAAAAATAGTTATCGTTTATTCATCTAAAAAAATGGATCAAAACATGGAAGTTTCCCTCAAACCCTACTTTTTAAAAGGAAGCCTCTCTCCTACCTTACGTATCAATGAAAAAAGTAAACAGCTTTTAAAAGCAGGAAAAAAAAATTATCGATTTGGTTTTGGCCAGTCTCCTTTTCCGGTACCTGACATTGTGGTCAACGCATTAAAAAAAGAAGCTCACCAAAAAACGTAAATGGACATCTAAAACTTAGACAATCTGTTGCTGCATACAATTCAAAATACAACATCAATGACCATCCTGAGCATATCATTATTGGTCCTGGTTCTAAATGTTTGATTTATCTTTTGCAATTAAATCCTGATGTCTTACCAAATGGGGCTTATTAAGTAAGGCTTAAAATAAATTGGATTTTTATTTAACAGAAAAAGCCCATAGATTTTGAAATCGTATGGGCTTTTTCTATTAATATTTTGACTGTAACTATTGGATCACCAGTTTTTTGCTGATATATTTTCCATCAACGCTCAGTTGGATATTATAAATTCCTTTCGAAAGAGTACTTGTATTTATTTCTTCCACGTTAGCTCCAATCTGAGTTAAAATTTCCTTTCTTTGTAACACTTCCATTCCGGTTGCATCAAAAAAACGCATCAAAAGTTGCGTACTTTCATGTGCTTCAAATTGCAGATAAGTGTAATTGTCAGCTGGGTTTGGATAAACACTTAAAGCGGATAAAGTATTTCCCAATTCATTGGTTGCAACGATAATATAAACGCTGGCTGCGGTTCTTTCTGAAACGCATTCAATTGATTGTTTACGTATTTTCCAATCATAAAAATAATAGTAATAAATATCCCCGAATAAAGAGGTGGTAATAGCTCCGACATCTCCGATTGGATAAGGGTATTGCACACCACTGTTATTTCTAAAAAGGTTATTTTCTAAGCACCGCAAAGAAAAATCTTCTCCACTCGGCACTTCAAAATTTAATTCCACTTCGTTTTGCCCAATGATCAAATATGCTGTTGTTTCATCCAGCACCATATCATCTTTATCAACCAACTGGATCGTTCGATCGCCCTCTTGTCCACCTTCAGGAACATAAGCAGTCACCCGTAGAATGGTAAACGGCTCGTAGGCGTCGAAATAACTGTAAGCACCCGTAGTTGGAATTCCGCCACCACCTGAATTATCTGGTTTGCCACCATCTTGCTGGTCCCCTCCATAAATCGGATGGGACTCTACATAATAGGTAACATCCTGATCTACAAATGGAAGTTCAAGTGTATTGCCGGTTTCGATTAAATTACCGCCAACAGGCATATCATACCATTGTAAATTGTCTCCGGATGTTGCAACTAAAGTCGCAGGGCCGGGAGCAGTAAGCACGACATCTTCCACTTCAGGAGGTGAAGCATCTAAAGCTACAATAGTCACGACTTCCGACATCAAAATATTTCCGGAACAAACGGCATCAACCATCACTGAGTATTGACCGGTTTCTGTGACTTCGATGGATTGTCCGGTCATATCATTTGACCAAACGTGATTCGTACCATCACTTGCAGTCAATATCACAGATTCACCTTGACAAAAAACATCATCCCCCACTATGTCGATCGTTGGATTTTCCTCTTCAATTACTGAAACTGCAACTGTATTACTTAAAGAAACACAACCGTCATTATTGGATAAAACAACACTGTAATTTCCAGCTTCCGAAACCAGGATTGATTGTGTCGTCATATTATTTGACCAGGTATAATTATCGAAACCGTCAGGCGCTATTATTTCAACTTGCTCTCCAGGACAAATAGTAGTTGTTCCGTTAACCGTCAAAGTTGAAGGACCTAACAGGCAATTCGTTTCTGGGATAATATGAGTGGAATTAACCGGAGGGTTTTCAACTACTGTTTTCACTCCTGATGGCCATTTAATGATAAGCGAATCAATTGAAGTGGAATTTCCAATTCCAAAATGAATCGTCAGGGAACTCATCGGACTAAAGCTTTGGCCGGATCTTACTTCACGGATTTGGATGCCCCAATCTCCATAAATTTCAACCCTTGCTCCGATTCCGTTTTTATTACTTAAAATTCCTTCTGTATTTATTTTTACCCAGTTGTTGTCATTTCCGTCGTTGATCATCATTGCGTTACCGGTGATCACATCTAAAAAGCCATCGTTATTAAAATCACCGATACCCCCATCATTGAAAGGCAAATCCTGGGGACTGAATGTCATGTCGCCATTTCCTAAATATAATTCTTTTGAAAGCTCGGAAAAAATATCCATAAAGCCATCATTGTTAAAATCACCGGATGCATTTTCCCAGGCTCCTAGGTTATTTGGGTTGATACCGCTTGGGCCAATAGTGTCTGTAAATGTTCCATCACCATTGTTTATCATCAATCGATTCTGAAAATCATGGTTGACGATAAAAGCATCGAAATCTCCATCGTTGTCAAAATCTTCAAAAACGGTTGACCAGGATTGTGCATTGTCGTCCATATTGGCTTCTGCTCCTACTTCTGAATAGGTGCCGTCGTTATTATTGCGATAAAGTCTGTTCGTCCGTTCCGGATTACCCGGTGCAGCTCCTTGTCTGCATTTTGTAACAAACAAATCAGTATCACCATCGTTGTCGTAATCTACCCAAATCGCTGAATAATTACCAGCCAAATCAACTGTCTCAATCAGAGTCTGATCAAGAGTAAGATTTCCATTTCCATCATTGCGGTAAGGATGACTTTGATCCACATCATGGCATACAAAAGCATCTAAATCACCATCATTATCAATATCAGCAAAAGTGGACCGCTGCGAAAAAATGTATTCTTCGTGATAATCTTCAGTATAAGCCGTTCCATTATCATTTGCATAAATAAAGGAAACCCTGCTGCCTCCGCCAAATAGCAGATCATTATAGCCGTTACCATCAATATCTCCGGCACAAAGACTCCAGGTGGGCAAATTTTGCATATTCACAGAATGCTCTACAGGATTGAAAGTCCCATCATTTTGCTGATAATCGATGTATATTTTCGTATTTACAACCCTTACGATATCATCCAGATAATCACCGTTCATGTCAACGGCACAATCTTCAAAAGAAGATCCTGACATCGGGCCGAGCAAGTTTCCCTGGTTGGTAAAGCTGACCTGGGCATTTAGCATGTTGAAAACCAAAAAGCAAATTAAAAATAAAGGCGTGTACAATTTATTCATAATCATGAATTTTAATGATAAACTATTCTTTTAGTAATAGGTTCACCTGTTTTAGTATAAAACGAAATAAAATATAGGCCTTTGGGTACATTCAGCTCAATCTGATAATCACCGCTTTGATTCATTTTCTGTAAAATCAATTGGCCATTTATATTAAAGACCCCAATATCGTAAATTTGGTTGGACTTTATATTGAAAATCCCGTCGTTTGAAAGATTGTTTACTAAAATTATATTTGGTGCTGGATCATCGGGACTTTCTGTTCCAACCATGATTTCATCCACTTCAACACTTTTTGTTTTTAACAGCACGGGATTTCGATCAGCCGCTAAAAACATATCACGGAATACCTCAATTTCATTTGTCTCCTCAGCAAACATTTCCTGCATCCACTTTGGCGGAGCAGTTTGGTAATAAATTTTAGCCGTTGCAGTCAGTTTTTCATAGTGACCATCCAGAGGGATATGATATAAAAGATGATCGCTGCCATTTCCCTGAATCCCTGATTCCTGATTGAAATTTTCATCCTGCGCTGCGCCGCCAACTATTTGTACCGTATCATATGCATAATGCTCCGTGACAAATCCTTTAGGCGGAATCCTATTGTCTTTTAAAAGGTATTTGGCTCTTTCCAAAACGGTGGTTACGTCATCATTTACATCTGCCATAACCATCTCGTAGATCTGCACCTGTTCTTCTGAGTTGATGACATTGTAGTGTGGTTCATAATCCGGGTTTTGACCATATACTTCAAAATTTCCATCCGTTTCTCCACTTATAAAAAGCGTGTCGCCCACTTCGTTTTCTACTAAAAAGGATACAAAAACTCTCCTTGAAGGATATCCCGATGGAAACTTATGGCCTGCTATATTGGTAATTTTCAAATCAAAAAAAGCCGTATCATAAGTTCGGTCAATCAAATCAAGAGATATATTAATACTTTTGGTCAGCAACATATCTGTCGTTGCGGCTATCGCTTCATCAAATTGTTCGGGTGTGGCAGTTACTCCCAATAGAGCACCATTGTCTTTCATTATGTTGAGCATAAATCTATTAGCTCCAGCAAACTCATGCAAAGAAAACGGACTTCGTGGTTCTGTTTCGAACCCTGCAACAATAAAAACCTCTCCTTTCGAATAGGCCGGCATGTGGCAGTTTTGGCAAGTTGTGTTGTTTGTGTTGTATTCTGAGTTGAGCCATTCGTGATAAGTAGCCTGTTCAACAAAATGATCACCGGTTAGGTTTCCGTCATAGTCGAGCGTCTCAGTGATTAAAGTATGACAACCAGCGCATACGCCCGCATCTCTGATGTGTTCACTGTAAACCGGTTTGTATCCTGTAGCCATCACCATGGGACTTTCCAATGGGCTGATGTAAGGGCCATAAGCCACCTTAGCCGTATCAAAGTTTAGGTTGCCGGAATTCAGGTTTCCCAGATTTTCAGTGGTTTGTTTGTGACAAGCCAGACAGGAAACACCATCCAGAGCGATCGAATCATTAACTAAGCTATCGATGGTATAAAAATCCGCACCATTATGAATCGCATTGAAATGTCCCAGAGGAGCATGGCATGAAATACATTTGGTTTCAATAGCTTCTTTGTGTTGCGGATAAAGCAGCACTTCATGACTCACTTTGGCTCTCCAAAAAGGATCTCTCGCAGAATTAGCCATCATACTTGCGCGCCAATCGTCCACCACATTGATATCCTCTCCGAGTATGTTTACACTTGCGATACTTGCTGTATCAAAACCATGACACTGAATGCATTCACCCGAAGCAGCGAAAAGGTCATTGAATCCTTTGGGCAACAAAGAATCCTGCATCATTTCAAAATACGCCAATTCAAAATCTTTATGAAATCGACCTGCAGTCTCCGCATTCGTTGGAAGTTCAATCAAAAATGGAATGGAAAAGAAGATTAAACAAATAAATATTTTTCTAAAATCAGTCATGCCTGATGAATGTATAAACGAGTTTTTATTTGCAATGAAAAATTGTGGTGAATTGCGAACAAATAGATTATTGGCTTAAATTATTGTAAAAATATAAATATAAATAATGCCCTGCGCAAATTATTCATTTTTTATCTGACTTCTAATTAACATTTTCCAAAATTTTATATCTTCAAAAATGATAATAGACCAACCGTTGATGAGTAGGATTCATCCTTTTAAATGTTAAAATACGATAATTATCGTAGATAAATTTGGAAGTACGATAACCATCGTATATATTTGATCTACGATAATCATCGTAGTGTTTTAATTAGCTTTAAATTTTTATTCATCATGACAAAAAAACCTACTGACGCAGAATTGGAAGTACTTCATGTTTTATGGGCCAATGGCCCATCCAGTGTACGTTTTGTCAATACGGAACTCAGCAAAAACCGTGATATTGTTTACACGACAACTTTAAAAATGATGCAGGTGATGGCTGAAAAAGGACTCCTGAAAAGAGATACCTCAGAACGTACACATCTTTATGAAGCCGCAATTGCTGAAAAAGAAATTCAACAATCCTTATTGGACAAGTTAGTTCAGACCGCTTTCAAAGGTTCTCCTTTAAGTTTGGTTTTGCAAGCACTTGGCCATGAAAAAACCAGCCAGGAGGATCTGGAAGAAATCAAAAAAATTATTAATAAAATTGAAAAAGATCAATCATGAATGACTACTCTCCATTTTTCGAATCCGATTGGGTCCAGGCTATTGGATGGACTTTATTACATTCTATTTGGCAAGGCGTAGCCATTGCCTTTTTACTGGCCATTACTTTATTATTGGTGCGAAAAGGACCTGCCAATATGAAATATTTATTTGGCATTATTGCATTGTCCGGATTGCTGGTATCTATGGTTATTACATTTTCACTAATTTATACGCCAGCTCCTGAAACAGAGCCTCTAAATGATCCTGACAAAGCAGGGTATTATGCAGTTGACCAGTCCGACAATAGTGCACTGCATTCAGATTTGTATAAACCCGTTAATGAAGAACCTTCTTTAAGTTCGGCTTTCATATCCTATTTTGAAGAGCATATGCCATTCATGTTGTTCCTCTATCTATTTGGTGTTTTAATTCTCACAATGCGTATGCTTGGCGAGTTAGTTTACCTTCAAAATCTGCGTTATTCAAGGTCTCAATTCGTCTCCGAAATCTGGCAGGAAAAATTGAAAGAATTGTCTACAAAAATGGGAATCAACACCACTATCGTTTTAAAAGAATCTATCCAGGTTTCTTCTCCGATGATCATTGGTTTTTTGAAACCAATAATTTTTATTCCTATCGGCTTACTTGCCAATCTGCCTTCCAATCAGATCGAAAGTATTTTGGCTCATGAACTAGCGCACATTCGACGGCACGACTATTTGTTTAATTTATTACAGTCTTTCGTTGAAATACTCTTATTCTTCAATCCTGCTGTTTGGTGGATTTCTTCTTTTATCCGTTCTGAACGGGAACATTGCTGCGATGATATCGCCATAGAATTGACAGGTGATAAGCTTACCTTCGCTCGTACACTCGCCAATCTTGAAGAATGGCGAATCCAGAGCGGACGTCTTGCCGTTGCTTTTGCCGGAAATCGAAACAGCGGAGTATTAGGCCGAATCCAACGCTTACTGGAAAAGAAGGAATCGACTCAGTTACCTTTTCGGCTTTTTTGGAGTGTCATGATCCTAACAGCAGGATTTCTGTTTACTGCTTTCCATGTTAATGATGCTACTTCAAAAAGCAATTATTCAAACACCGACTTTGAAACGACTTACATGATCGGGCAACAAACTCAAGTCGCAAATACCAACAAGCAGTTTTTGATACCTAACCAAACGGATAATCCAGAACACGATCTGGGACTTGACTCCAAATCAAGATTTAATGATACTGAAAAACTTTCTTTAGAAAACTCCAATGTCGATACCGAGAGAACTGTGCTCTCTACTTTTAATCATGATCCACAAAATCAGTTTGACAATAACATGGTGCTGTCAAAAACACAAATAATCCGAGATACTAATCCTGATAATATTAAGAAAATGAAATATGAAATGAGAGATTTAGAGCAATCTTTCCAGCTGAAAAGAGAAGGATTAGTCAAACAAATGAAGGAGCTTGAAACCAAAAGATATGCAATTGAAAAAGAAGCACAAAAACAGAATTTTGAATTACAAACAGCACAATTACAACTTCAAAAAGAAATGCAAAAGATCGAAAAAGAAAAAATGATGGCGGAAAGGGATATAGCACTTCAACGGAACAATCAGGAAGGAATAATTATGGAGCTTCAATATAAAATGCAGGAATTAGAATTAGAACTTGATATGAAGCAGGAAGCCCTTTCTGAAAATGAAACTGACGAAAAAGCCAAAAAAGAAATAATGGACAAAAGAAAAGAAATCCAGGAAATTCGAAAGGCAATAATGTTTCAGGAAAAAGAAATCAACAGAAAAGAATTAGAGACCAGGAAACATGTGCTGTTGAAGGAGAAAGAAGTTCAGGAAATCTTATATGCGAATCAATTAAGAGAGTACGAAAATCAAATGAATGCTCACTCAAAAGAAGCTGAACTATTGAAATTCCAAGAATCAATGCAACTTTTAGAAATGCAAATGTCAGAGCTGGATTACGCACTACGAAATAACTTAAACCAACTGCAGCAAAAAATTGAAATGGAAGAAGCGGAATATTAAATGATTTTTTTTCTTCTTTTTCAATGAAATAAAAAAGCGGTTGTCTTAACATAAGGCAGCCTCTTTTTCTCTGGAACCTATTCAATAAAAATTTATTTTGCTATTAAAAACTAAAGGTTTTTACTTAATTTCAAAAATCATCTTGTCGATAAATTAGCTGTCAATGAATAATTTAAGCTACAAACCTTTAACCACGAAAAATTGGAAAGACTTTGAAAATCTTTTTGGCCAGAACGGAGCATGCGGAGGCTGTTGGTGTATGCTTTGGCGATTGAAACGTTCCGTTTATGAAGTTCAAAAAGGGGAACAAAATAAAATGGCCATGTACGATATAGTCAAATCAGGCAAGGAACCCGGGATTATTGCTTATGTCGAAAAAGAACCTGTTGGTTGGTGCGCGCTTTCTCCAAGAGTTGATTATCCAGCTTTAGAAAGATCACGGATTCTAAAAAAAGTTGATGATCAAAAGGTTTGGTCAATCGCCTGCTTTTTTATCAATAAAAAATATAGGAACCAAGGACTGTCAACCGAGTTGCTAAAATTTGCAATTGAATATTGTAAAAGTAAAGGAGCTACTATTTTGGAAGGCTATCCAGTCGAACCAAAAAATAATAAAATGCCCGCTGTTTTTGCATGGACAGGGATAGCCTCTGCATACCTCAAAGCGGGTTTTACTGAAGTAGCAAGGCGTTCTGAAACCAGACCAATTATGCGATTTATTATATTATAAGTTGTTTGACGGAATTATCAATAATTTCTTTCCGTCACTTAAAGTGAAACAAACTCAATTATGGAAAAAAAATATAAAAACTGTTAAAGCTGTGGAATGCCCATGAAAAAAGATGAAAAAGGAGGAGGCACCAATACTGATGGCTCAAAAAGTATGATATACTGCAGTAGCTGCTATGAAGATGGAAAGTTCGTTTCTCCCGATATGACTGCTGAAGAAATATAAACACTGGTAAAAGGGAAATTAAAAGAAATGTGGTTTCCCGGATTTCTAGCCGGATTTTTCACTAAAGGTATTCCAAAACTGGAGCGCTGGAAAAAATAATATTTTAAATTCTGAAAATAAAACATTTCTAGGATGAATGGCTCTTCAATGAAGATTAGATGACAAAAGTTACCCTTAATCTACTGGCCCATACTACGTCGATAAAAATATTATTTTACTAATCAGCAATTTATCGGTTTTACATTTTAACATTCACAACTTTCCTGTAATTAAAAACACAAATTTACCCATACCAAAAACTTTTATTTCTATGTGATTTAAATCACTTTACAGAGTGACAGAAGTCATCTTAATGACATTGTTATGACATTAATTTTGACCTAAATTCTTTTTCCAACAGAAATTATAAAAATAAAAATTTGAAATAGTTGGAAAATTAAAAAAGTATTTTTCTCGAAAAATCATATATTTAGCAATTTAAAACAATTAATACCCAATTACAAAACATAAATTCAGAACCCAATAAAAACTTATACGTCATGAAAGTGAAATTTTTATTTGTTGCTTTTTTTAGTTGTTTAGTTCTAGTAGGCTTTGAATCCTGTAAAGGTGATCAGGGTATCGCCGGTCCAGCAGGACCTCCAGGACCAGAGGGGCCTATTGGCCAGGACGGAGTTGAAAATTGTATGAATTGTCACAATAACTCCCAACTTATTGCAGAAAAAGTATCTCAGTGGGAATATTCAGTTCATGCTACCGGTGGGCATTTTGAAAGAAATAATGCTAGCTGTGCAGCTTGCCATACCAGTCAGGGTTTCCTCGATAGGATTGCTTCCGGCGAGATGGAAGCTTCAATGGATATCCCGAACCCATTACCTCAGAATTGTTATACTTGCCACCAAATCCACTCAACCTATACAAGTGCAGACTGGGAAATCACAACCAATGACCCTGTTTCATTCTGGGTTGGAGGTGAAACCGTTGACCTGGGCAAAGGTAACCTATGTGTCAATTGCCATCAGGCAAGAGTTCCAACTCCTGCTTTACCTCCAGTAGGAGAAACAGCAACGTATACAATTACCAATAAACGTTACGGCCCTCACCATGGCGCTCAGGGAATGGTATTTACAGGAAAAGGTGCTTATGAAGTAGGCACTGGATATGAAAATTCTTTGCATACTACTTTGGTAGAGAATGCTTGTATCACTTGTCACATGGCTTCCATTGCTGGTTCAAATGAAGCCGGAGGGCACACCTTCCGTGTGACTTCAGAAGAAGGTGATCTTAACATGGCGGGATGCGTACAATGTCATATGGATTCAGATGAATTAGAAATGATGGTTACAGCAACACAGGATGACATTACCATGTTACTTGATTCTTTAGGTAACAAACTTAAGGACTTAGGTTTACTGGATGATGAGTTGACTTATGCTGTTGTTCCACAGGATTTCACCAGTTTACGGCTTGGCATCTTATGGAATTACCAGTACGTCAAGGAAGACAATAGTCGAGGCATCCATAATTATAAATATGCTAAAAAACTTTTAGAGAATTCCATAGAAGCTTTGGAATAACCCTCTAACAAAATATTTCCTCATTTTTTCTCAATAGAAAATTGTTTGATTTATCCCATTCCAAAAGGGATGGGATGAATCAAGCAGTTCTGACCCACTCAACGCTTCCTCAAAGTTATTCAATCGAGGAGATGGGAAAACTTTGCTCATGTTCTAATTTGTACCTAAATAAGTAGTACTAAATAAATGATTATGAAACGAAATATGCATCAAATTAATACGTGGTCTCTTTTTGTAATACTCGCTTTACTTTTTGTTGGAGGAGGTAATTTGCTGGCTCAAGCTGGAGACACCATTCCGGAAAAAGACACACGTCCTGTTAGAAACACCTTTGAAAGCATTTGGCTGATTGATAACCAAACCGTCATGGTTCCGATCAAGAATACCTTTGAGATGGATTTTCAACATCGTTTCGGATTGGTAAAAGAAGGGTATAATGACTTTTGGGGATTATTTGCTAATTCTAATATACGATTGGGTTTCAACTATGTGCCAATTGAGCGCCTTCAGGTCGGATTTGGTATAACCAGGGAACGCCTTCATTGGGACTTTAATATTAAATATGCTTTGCTTCGACAAGGACGGACCGGAGGTTCGCCAGTTAGTGTAACTTATCTGGGCAATATGGCTATAGATTCAAGAGACAAGAAAAATTTTAATGAATTTATAGACCGTATGTCTTATTTCAACCAATTGATGGTAGCCAGAAAAATAACCAAGTCCTTTTCTCTTCAGGTATCTGGTAATTATACTCATGTCAATTTTCCTAAACGCTATTACGACGATGAACAGGCCCTTATTGGCATGATGCACACAAGTCATTTTTCTGCATCCTTCCTGGGCCGTTATAAAATTACAGACATGATAGGAGTTATTGTTAATTATGATCAACCCCTTTCCAAACATACTCCCGAAGAAGTTGAACCCGAACCAAACCTAAGTTTTGGGATAGAAATATCAACGAGTTCACATTCATTCCAGATTTTTGCTGGAAACTATCAAGGTATTCTTGGCCAACTCAATAACACCGAAAATAGAAACAAAATAAGTGATGGCGATTTTGCAATTGGTTTTAATATCACCCGGCTCTGGAATTATTAAAAGGATGTAAGGGAAAGTAAGAAATCCAATTTATCTACCAATCCATTTTTTATTATAATTAATAGCAAAAATATTAATTCTAATTTTTCATTTATTATCAATTTTATATTTTCAAAAAACACAGAAACTTGTTATTAAATGTTTCAAAAAAACAAAATAACAGCATTTTTTTTCTATGTGATTAAAATCACTTAATGTAGTGATTTCTGTCATTCATGATCATGTATTTACATCCTAGTTTTGTCGTAATCAATTATTTTAAAAAATATGAGTTCAGACACCAAAAATACATAATCAATTTTCTGAGCTTTTAAATCGAATCACTAAAAAATAAGAAAATGAACAAGCCAAAACAGATTATATTATTCGTGTTATTTGCATTTTCTTTTGCTATAATAGCAATTGACTTTACAGGATGTAAACAAGATGATCAAGTAATTGAAGAATGGGTTCCCCCAACACCTGAAGTTCCAAGCACAAACGAATTAGTCTCATCCAAAACAACAGTAGCGCCTAGCATTGATGGTTCTATTGATGCTGCCTGGGACAACGCAACTAAGTTGTCTACTGCTACAGAAGTACCCGATCCAGGAAACAATGTTTTTGCTGGATATGAAGGTAACCGAAATGAAGTTACGCTACGATCCATGTACGATAACGAATATATTTATTTCCTTGCGGAGTGGGCAGACGCTGAAGAAAGTCTTAATCGCCAAACATGGTATTTTGACCCTGCTGATAAATTATGGAAGCAGGAAGATAGGGTTCCCCTATTCAATAACAATGGCGTTATGATTAGACCAGCCTTCTATGAAGACAAATTTGCCTTTTTGTTTGATGTCGATAAATCTGTCGCTGATTGGGATACTAAGACCTGTTGGGCATCATGCCATACAGACTTATCGGAAGCTGATGGATTTGCCAGACACTATACTCAGCCAGGTGAGACTATTGATATGTGGCACTGGAAAATGGTAAGAACCAATGTTAACGGTCAGGCAGATGATCAATATCAAGACGATACACAACCTAACGGCCGTCATAGCGACGATAAAGATAGCGGAGGTTATACTAATAATGTCCAAGACCTTGTTGTCACAGGTACTACAGACATGGTCAAAGTACCTAAGTACTTTATTCCCTCCGAAACATATTATTACTGGATCACTCAATCTCAAATAGACGGCGGTACAGCCAAACTTATAACCTCAGTTGATGCAAACGGAGTATTAGCTTATGAAGGAGGAACTATCGATCCTAATACGGATGTGGATTTCCAACGTGAGGGTAGCACTACAGGTGCCCAATGTATTCCTAGCATCTACACAGAAGTCATTACAGGAAGCCGTGGCGATATTGAAGCAAAAGGAGTCTTTATGGGATCTGGTTGGGTACTTGAGTTGAAGCGAAGATTGGATACTGGTGAAACCGCAAAACAAGATGTGAATTTTAGCTCTCTTGAAACTATGGCTTTTGGAATCGCTGTCTTTGACAATGCAGGTATCGCGCATGGCACAAAGGCAGGTCTTTCGCTGCGCTTCGCTGAATAATTAATTTAAATGTCATATTTATCAATTTCAATCATTTACTGATTGAAATTGGTAAATAACCAAATAAAAAAAATTATGAAAAAGAATATTCTTTCATTCTTAATAGTTCCTGCTCTGCTTGTTGTCATCTTGGGTTCTGGGTGTTATTATGACGCTGTCATTCCTGACCCTTCCATTTATGGCCCTCCTGATGAAACTGAAGTTACCTTTAGTGGAGAAATACTTCCGATCTTCAATACAGATTGTAATACAAGTGGATGCCACGGAGTTGGAGAAGTCGCTCCTGACCTATCAGCTGCTAATGCTTACAACGCCCTGATAAACGGTGGTTATATTGATATATCAAATCCATCGCAAAGCGAATTGTATCAATGGGTAAAAGGAAACAGGAGTATTCCTATGCCTATTTCTGGAACTGATCCTAAAATAACTTCTGCGATCCTTTCATGGATAACGCAGGGCGCACAAAATAATTAAAACCAATATCATGAAATTTATATCAAAGATATCAGATATTCATCTTCAGAAGATCAGTATAAAAATGAAGATGACATTAAAATTCTTATTCCTCTTGGTGTTTGCTTTAGCCACTATTCAGTTAGCTGCACAGGAAGAGGTAGAAACCAAGAAAGAGACAAAACCCGTAAGGAATATGTTTGAAAGCACTTGGTTGATCGACAATCAATCAGTCATTGTTCCTATAAAAGGTACCTTTCAATTCGATATTTTACATAGATTTGGCACGTGGAAAAATGGCTATAGTGATTTTTATGGCTTATTTGCTCCATCAAATATTAAGTTGGGATTCAACTATTCTATCCTGGATAATCTTTCTGCTGGATTTGGGATAACAAAGACCAATATGACCTGGGATTTCAATGTAAAATATGCATTCCTTCAACAGACCAGATCAGGCTCTATACCATTGAGTATTACCTATTTTGGAAATGTGGCCGTTGATACGAGGGCCGATAAGACCGACAACGAGAACCAAAAGATTTTTAAAAATGGCTCAGATAGATGGTCCTATTTTCACCAATTGATAATTGCCAGAAAGGTTACAAGCAAATTTTCAGTTCAGGTTGCTCCCAGTTTATCTCATTACAATGCAGTTGAGGCATTCCTTGGTACTGATAGGGAAAAAGTAGCTGTTATGGAAAATGACCACTTTGCAATAGCTGTTGGTGGGCGATATAAGGTTGGAGATAAATTGGCAATTTTAGCTAATTATGATCAACCTTTAACCAAACATTTTGCTAAAAATCCATACCCCAATCTGAGTTTTGGTCTTGAAATAGCAACGAGTTCTCATGCTTTCCAAATATTTGCTGGAAATTATAATTTCATCATTCCTCAGAGGAATAATGTCTTTAATCAGAATGACTTTGAGAATGGTCAGTTTTTGATTGGATTTAATATTACCCGATTGTGGAATTGGTAAACAGAGTAAAAAAAATAGCATTTTATGAAAAATCAACCGCCAGAATCCCGACGAAAATTTTTATTGAAAGGGTTTTCCGACAAGGATCAATTAATTTCTGATATCGCTTCCTTATTGCGTGAGGAAGGTGAGCAAAATGACAAAATTAAGATGTTGACTCCTGATGGCAAACTGGTGGAAGTTGATCGCCGGGCTATAAAAAATAACCCATCATCGTCAAAGACGAGTAATAAAGAAATACTTAAATGGATGGAAGAAGGCAAGAAAAAGTAAAAAACTAAATGATTGGTAAACCAAGATACTCAATTTTTATGAACTACAATTTCTATAAATAAAATGGAAAACGAACAGACCAATTCCCGACGTAATTTCATCAAATTAAGTGTGGTTTCTGCTTGTGGCGCTGCCGTTTGTGGCTGTAAAACCACACCAGAAAATCAGAACTTTTCAGGAAATGAAGAAACGGTTAAATTATTAGCTCCTGATGGTTCCCTTGTTGAGGTTTCCAAAGCTCAAATCACGCCTCTCCCGGACGACGAATTTATAAACAGCCAGGCAGCCAGGCATGGTATCAAAGGACGAAAATTTGTGATGGTAATTGATTTGGCAAAGTGCAACAATGCACGAAAATGTGTCACTGCCTGCCAGAAAATGCACTACCAACCAGAGGATAAAGAATGGCTTCAGGTGAAGTTGATGAAAGACAATGAACAAGGAGCTCCGTATTGGTTTCCCAAAACTTGTTTCCATTGCGACAATCCTCCTTGTGTAAAAGTTTGTCCCGTGGATGCTACGTTTAAAAGAGACGATGGATTGGTTCTGATTGACAATGAACGATGTATTGGGTGCAAATTTTGCATGGCTGCATGTCCTTATTCCACTCGTGTATTTAATTGGGAAGAACCACAACAACCAGAAGAAATTGCCACATGTGCTTCATCACCCGAAACGAGTGTTCCCAGTAAAATCGGAACAGTTGATAAATGTGATTTTTGTCCGGATATGGTCCGCAGAGGCGAACTGCCGGATTGTGTGACTGCATGCCCAAATGGTGTGTTTTACTTTGGTGATGAAGTCGAAGATACCGTAACCAATGGTGAGGAAACAATTAGATTTAGCCAACTAATAGCTGAACGAGGCGGGTACCGTTATATGGAAGAATTAGGAACCAAACCTCGAGTATATTATTTACCTCCCCGCGACCGAATTTTCCCTGTTGAAAGAGGATTAGAAAATCTTTCTGATCCTTTGAAGGATATGTTTAAAGAATTATTCAATGATGTGAAATAACAAGCTAGAACCAAATGAATATTAAAAGAGATCCATCAATCATTCTTAAGGAACTTGCTCCTGAACTTGAACAGAAAAGTACAAAATGGAAAGTGTGGGTAGGCTTCCTGACGATTTGCATCTTGTTTGGCTTATATGCATTAATCGTTCAAGAAACAGAAGGGCATATTGTTACCGGAATGCGAGATCATGTCGTTTGGGGACTTTACATTGCCAATTTTATATTTTTTATTGGTATCAGTTATGCTGGAGCAGTAATAGCTGGTATATTTCATTTATTGAAAGTAGAATGGCGGAGACCCATCATCCGGATAGCGATGCTTATTACAGTGATATCAGCCGTAGTCGGACCTGTATACATAATGTTATGCATTGGACGACTTGACAGGTTGCAGTATCTTATTCTTTATGCAAGGCTTCAATCTCCTATAATATGGGATGTAGTAGCAATAACCACTTTTCTAATAGCTAGCATCCTTTTTTTATACTTGTCTCTTATCAAGGATTTTGCGATTTACAGGGATGCTAAAGACCTCAAAGTTGCGAAATGGATGAAAAAAATATATAAGGTTTTATCGCTCGGATATCAAAATACGCTCACGCAACACAAACAAATAGCCGTATCCATGGATTTAATGGCGATCATTATGATCCCGCTTGTCATTATTGTGTCTTCCGTATTATCCTGGATTTTTGGGATGACTTTAAGACCAGGCTGGCATAGTACTATCTTTGGTCCTTACTTTGTTTTAGCTTCTATATATTCAGGGGTTGGGGTGATAATCGTTATTATGTGGGTATATAAAAAAATTCAAAAGCTAGATAAATATATCCTCGATAAGCACTTTATTTATATGGGATTCGTTATGTTGGCCTTTGCTTCAGCATATGGATATCTTACATTCTCTGAATACCTGACAAGTTGGTATGGCTCAGAAAAATGGGACAATGAAGTACTGGACAAATTATTCAATTATGATGAATATGGTTGGTGGTTTCTTTATTCAAATGTAGTAGGAATCTTGCTACCTATATTAGTAGTTGCAATTCCTGCTACACGTAAACCAAATTTGATAACATTAACGGCTTTCTTAATGGTCACAACGCTTTGGGTCAAAAGATATTTGATTATAGTACCTACTTTGGAAACTCCATTACTTCCTATCCAGGATATCCGACCCGAATATGTCCATTATGCGGCCACTTGGGTGGAGTGGGCACTGACTGTTGGCGGTGTGGCTACTTTTTTACTATTCTTTTCTTTGATTACAAAATTTATAACCATCATTCCAATTTCACAAATGTCGTACTACGATCGTACACTAAAATCTAAATTACCAACCAATTCCTGACCAAGATGAAAAGATCACTGCATAAAAACATATACTCTTCAATTAATTGGCAAAGGAACAAAATGCAATGGATTTTGCTGATGACTCTGTTACTCAATCTTTTAGCTTCTGCGTTATTTGCAAAAGACTTTCAGGAACCAGATCCCATAAGGGCAAAATTGAGCCTTACTTGCATACAATTACAAAATCATCAGGTTATTGTAAAGGCAAAATTACTAGCAAAACCTGATAAGCAGTATCTTGTATTAGCAAATGCAGCTATCACCTTTTATAACCTCACGGATTCAACTGAGGTAATACTTGGAAAAGGAATAACCGACAAGAAAGGTTTCGCAGAGATAATAGTCAATGCTAAGGATCAGCTAAGCATTGATGAGGATGGTTATTACAGTATAAAGGGAGCTTATGAAGGCGATGAAAATCACAAACCCAGTGAAGATGAACTACTTTTTAAACCGGCAATTCTCGAAATGGAAGCTGAAGTACTGGATTCATTGAAAACAATTACCATCAAAATATATGAAAACAGTGAAGAGGCTACACCTATTGGAGATGCAGAGGTCATCCTGCAAGTACCAAGAATGTTCAGCAACCTTACAATAATCTCTGATTTTACTGATGAAGATGGAATTGTCTCGTTTGAATTTCCCAATGATCTTCCGGGAGGTAAAAATGGAGAATTACTAATTATGGCTAAAGTTGAAGATACGGATGAGCACGCTTCTCTGCAGAGTCAGGTTCAAAAGGATTGGGGAATCCCAAAGTCAACCACAATGGAATTCCATCAAACGAGGACTCTATGGACTCCCGATGCACCTATGTGGATGGTAATTACTTTTTCACTTTTAATAACGATAGTTTGGGGGCATTTTTTGATCATTGTTTATAAATTATCCTTGATTCGCAAAGAAGGTAAGACCTTTGCTGATAAACCCACTTAAAATTTAATAAATCTTTAACAGATAAAAGTAAAGCAACATAAATGTAAAACGTCTATATTGTAGGTGTGATACCTAATTTTTTTTTAAATAAACACCTTAAAAAAATCTTCTTTTAATTTAAACCTAAAAAACATGAAAAATAAGATTTTGCTAATTGTGGCTCTTGTTATCGGAACAATGATTTTATATTCATTTGTTGCTGATACTCAGGATCCCTGGCCAGTTCCTGCCAAATATGATAAAATGAAAAATCCAGTTGAAGCCAATAAAGAATCTCTTTCTATTGGAAAATCATTGTACACCAAACATTGTAAATCTTGCCATGGCAAAGAAGGTTTGGGAGATGGTTCTAAAGCAGCTCAATTAGATACCCCTTCAGGGGACTTCACAGCTGAATCATTTACTTCACAAAGCGATGGTGCTCTTTTTTATAAGACTTTAGAAGGACGTGATGATATGCCAAGCTATAAAAAGAAAATTCCTGATGAAGAAGATATGTGGAGCGTGGTCAATTATATGCGGACTTTTGAATAATACCTTCTGACAATTTAGCTGAATACTTATTATTAAATTCTTTTTATAAAAATCCACGGCTATTTATCCAAAGACTGATAAATAGCCGTGGATTTTTATTTTTTCTCCTCCGGCCTAGAATACAGAAATTAAATAAAAGAAATATCAAATCAAGCCTTCCTGTATATTGGAAGCCGATCGCAAAACCAATATCAAAATTTTTACTATACCCCTCATGTGAGTATTTTCCGAGAAGAAAACTTGACTACCAGCTTGAAATGTGAACCGAAATTATTCATTTTCAAAACACCACTTTAAACGTTTACATCCGATAGCCTGATTGTTGTAGCAAGCCGTTCTATAAAACTTTGCATAAAGCCCTTCAATCCAGTTTTTTTTCTACATTTTGATTGACTAAACTCTACCGACAGTTTACCATCACGTATTATACTTGGTAGTCGTATTGCTTTATCGGGTAGACCAATTCTTATATAAACATCTTAACTCAGGATTTGTATACCTGACCAAGAAGAATAACCTGTAGACGGTGATTTGAGTCATCTACTTGTATGATTTTAATCAGTAAAAAATAATATACCTTTTACTACATTTATTAATAAATCCACAACTCAAAACAAAACACTCCTCTTATGAGAATTTTTGTGGTAACAAGCAAGATCAATTCAATCAAGAGAGGTTCATTTCGAGAACCAAACTAACCTCTATGCATCGGCTCCCCCTGAATTTGAAGGTGATAATAATTTTATAGTGATTGGGGAATAAAGTATATAAGCACTCATCTTATTAATTTCTTAATAACCTTAATAATCTTTATTTAAGATGGAAAACGAAAAAAAAGAACAGTCGAGGAGAGATTTCTTTTTGAAGACTATGCCTGCCGCCATAGGTGTGATAGGAGTAGGTGGGTTGTTAGCAGAGGCATGTAAATCAACTACTGATGAAGGAGAGAAAGTATCTCTCTTATCCCCGGATGGCCAGCTTGTCCAGGTGGATAAATCTGCTATGACCATGGTTCCTGTTTCTCCTGACGAAGCTCGGCAAGGTATCCCAGGAAAATCATTTGTGATGGTCATTGATCTTGCCAGGTGTAGGAATGCCAGAAAGTGTGTTACAGAGTGCCAGAAGATGCATAATCTTCCACCAGAAGACGAGTGGATCAAAGTCTTTCTGATGCAGGACAGCAATGATACAGCACCTTATTGGTTTCCCAAGCCATGTTTTCATTGCAATCAACCGCCATGCGTAAAAGTGTGCCCTGTAGGAGCAACATATAAGCGTACCGATGGTATTGTCCTTGTTGATAATGACCGATGTATAGGTTGTAAATTCTGTATGACAGCTTGCCCTTATTCCTCACGAGTTTTTCAATGGAAAGAAGTAGAAGATAATCCTGAAATGGATAAAATGTGTTATTCCCCTGAAACCAGTATTCCGAGCAGAGTTGGAACGGTAGGTAAATGTGATTTTTGTCCGGATATGGCTCGACAGGGCAAATTGCCGGATTGCGTTACCGGATGCCCTAATGGGGTTATATTTTTTGGTGACAAGAATGAAGATATTGTATCCAATGGATCAGAGTCATTCCGGTTTAGTGAATTGATTCATGATCGAGCTGGATATCATTTTATGGCTGAATTAGGAACTGAGCCAAATGTATATTACCTGCCACCGGTTGACCGCTTGTTTGATTATGAAAAAGGATTTAATAACCTCACAGAAGAACAAGAGGAATTTTATAGAAACTCAATTGTAAAAAAACACTAAATAACCTATGAAACTAGATTCCAAGATCTGCTAGAAAACTAGATTATTTTACTGCTCAGATGGTAACAGTAAGTAAGTCTGGTATGATATTTCTTGCAGTGTTGGCTTTATTCATATTGGGTGGTGTATATGCTTTAATTGTGCAAATTGTTGACGGGCATATTGTTACCGGAATGCGTGACAATGTAGTATGGGGAATATATATAGCTAATTTTATTTTCTTTATTGGAATAAGCTATGCAGGTGCACTTATTTCCGGAATACTTCATTTACTTCGGGTGAAATGGCGTACACCCATCATACGAATTGCTGAGATAATTACGGTGATTTCAACAATAATCGGTCCTACTTATATTCTACTGTGTATGGGACGTTTGGACAGACTCCACCATCTGGCCTTATACGGGAGGATTCAATCACCTATTATCTGGGATGTGTTGGCAATTAGCACCTACCTGATAGGCAGTATTATATTTCTATACTTAGCAGCTATTCGTGATTTGGCAGTATTGCGGGATTATCCTTTCAAAAGCAAATGGAGGAATAAATTATATAAATTTTTTGCTGTTGATTTCAATGGAAACTCAGAGCAAAACCGGTATTTGGATCGTGCCCTGGACATAATGTCTGCCATCATAATTCCTCTTGCCGTTCTTGTTCACTCTGTTTTGGCCTGGATCTTTGGTATGACCCTCCGTCCCGGGTGGCACAGTACAATATTTGCTCCTTATTTTGTGGTTGCAGCAGTATTTTCCGGAACAGGTGTATTGATCATTGCCATGTGGATATTTAGAAAATACTACCACCTGGAGTCTTATATCACTAAAATTCATTTCAATTATCTGGGTATTATATTAATGATATTGGGTGCATTATATGCTTATTTTACCTTCAGTGAATACTTGACAAGCTGGTATGGATCAGAAACATGGGAAATGGAAGTGCTTTTCAAACTCTTTGATCCCACTGAGTATTGGTGGTGGTTTTTCTTTGCGGCAATTATTGGAGTAGTATTACCAATAATAGTAATCCTAATCCCAAAATTCAGGTCTATTAATAGTATAACGGCAGTTTCTGTAATCGCGGTCTTGGCCCTTTGGGTAAAAAGATATCTTATTATAATCCCTACACTGGAAACGCCTATGTTGCCATTACAGGATATGAGACCTGAATATATAAATTATCAGCCAACACATATAGAATGGCTTTTGACGTTTGCTGGGGTTGCTATGTTCTGCCTGTTATTTTATCTTTTTTCCAAGTTTATACCGATTCTACCTGTAGTAGATGTAAAGGAAGGTAAGAACTATGCGGACTTAAGAAAAATGGTCGAGAAAAGGATATTAAAAAGAAAAGTCAAGGAATTAAAAATGAAAGAACAAAAAAAGATTGATCACTAATCAAAAAATAAGTTTTACATGAACAACAAGTATAACCATATTTTATTGATGGCGCTGATCGCATTAATATTTACTTGCCCTGTGCTTGCTCAAAACACGCAAAAGAAAAAAACAAGGATTCAGGTTGAATATTTTAAAGATCACAACAGATTAGAAAGTATTGTTGCTACGCTAAAAATAAAAGAGGATAGCTATGTACCTTATGAGGATGCTGAAATTCATTTTCACAGTATAAATGATACTTCAAAAATATTGCTGAGTAAGATAAAGACAGATATAAACGGTAAAGCAATATATTTAATGGAAGATCATCAGAAAAACTATAGAGATTCATCAGGACTTATGACTTTTGAGGTTGAATATAAAGGTAATTCTTCCACCAAAGGCGCAAATACAGACATTGAAGTACATCAGGTTAATTTAAAAGTGTCATTTGTTCAGGAAGATAGTGTTAAATACATTGCCGTAGAGGCAAAAGAAATTGCAATTGACAATACAACCTCTCCCATAGAAGAGCATGAAATTTTACTTTATATAAAAGGCACTTTTAGCTTATTAAATATTGGCCAGGAAGTAACCGATGAAGAAGGAAAAATTATGGTTGAATTTCCCGTTGAAATGCCTGGTGATTCCGCTGGGATGTTAACCATTGTATCAAAAATTGAGGAAAGCGATACATATGGTAATGTAGAAGCCCGGGGAGTTGTAAACTGGGGTCAACCCGTGCCCATAAATGTAGAAAAACATCGTGGTCTTGGTGACACGGACGCACCTTTATGGATGGTATATACCTTAATTATCCTATTATCGGCTGTGTGGTTTCATTACCTGTATGTCATATTTCTTATCATAAAAATCAAACTTGCAAGAAGTAGCATTTAATTCTTAGGATTATACGATGGAGAAGCTGCATATGCAATTGAAAAGCTGTGAAAAATCCAAATTTATACCTCGTGGAACTTTATGAAACGAGAGCACTATGGAGGCCAAATGAACCGATATGGATGGTATTATACACATTCTCCTTTTTTTTAATGACGTTGTTAACGGGGCATTTTTTGGTTAATGATTATAAATTAGCTGCGATTCGCAAAGAAGGTAAGTCCATGGTCGATGAAACTATCTAAATTTTAAATAATCTTTAACAAATAAAAAAGTATCGAATCATCAAGATTATAGGTCTAAATAGTAGAAATAAAAGCTAAATTTATAGTAAAACACCTTAAAAAAATCTTCTTTTAATTTAAACCTAAAAAACATGAAAAATAAGATTTTGCTAATTGTGGCTCTTGTTATCGGAACAATGATTTTATATTCATTTGTTGCTGATACTCAGGATCCCTGGCCAGTTCCTGCCAAATATGAAAAAATGAAAAATCCGGTTAATGCGGATAGTGAATCCCTTGCCATAGGAAAGTCCCTGTACAACAAACATTGCAAATCCTGTCATGGTAAAGAAGGGCTAGGAGACGGACCGAAAGCTGCTCAACTGGATACGCCTTCCGGCGATTTCACTGCTGATGAATTTATATCACAAAGCGATGGCGCTCTTTTTTATAAAACTTTAGAAGGAAGAGATGATATGCCTAGCTTTAAAAAGAAAATTCCAGATGCCGAGGACGTATGGAGCGTGGTGAATTATATCCGGACTTTTGAATAATAAATTCTGACAATTTAGCAGAATACTTATTTTAAAATTCTTTTTATAAAAATCCACGGCTATTTATCCAAAGATGGATAAATAGCCGTGGATTTTTATTTTTTCTTCCCTGACTATGAAATCAGATATTAAATATTTGGTTTACCAAATCAACACAATCTTTCATTCTTCATTTGCAGTGTCCAGCAAAAGTTTATTGACTTAAACCAATGATTATTATTATGTTATTTGGTGATAAAAATCATTAGAAAAGACAGTAAAATTTTCCAAATTTGAACTGATGTATCTCACTTACCTTACTATCTAAAAAGTGCCATGAAAGAAGAAAACAAAAAGCTCGAAGAAACTTCTCGCCGATCCTTTTTCAATAAAGGAATAATTGCAGGTGCAGTAGCCTTATTAGGATTTGGATTCACTGAAGCTGCCCCTGAGGAAAATGAGGAAAAAGTTAAACTCCTAACAGCCGACGGAAAACTAGTAGAGGTTCCAAAAAAAATCCTGCCTAAAAGGTCGGGGAATGTGGTATCTAATAAAGACTTGTTTAAATGGATTGAAAAAAATAAAAAATAGTTGCTTGATTTATTTGCATAAGCACTGATTTCCGACCTCTTTTAGTAATATAAAGACCCAACAAATTCCTCAATCCAAATAGACGCTAAGGAATTCCTATCAATTTCAAAAAAAAGATTCAAGCCTATGCCTAAGAATAATAACAAACAAGACGAAACCCGCCGAGATTTCTTAAAATTAGGACTTGCTGCAGGAATGCTTTCCGCAACGGCTTTGGCTACTTCCTGTTTTCAGCAAGAAGGTGTCGAAGAATCGGGTGAAACAGTAAAATTGTTGTCGCCGGAAGGTGAAATCGTTGAAATTGACTCCGCTTACATAAAGTTGGCCCCTGAAGAAATGTGCGCTCCTCCCACAAACCTCCGGGAAGGAATACCCGGCCGAAAGTTTGTTATGGTTATTGACCTGGCCAGGTGTAAAAACCTGAGAAAATGTCATGATGCGTGTGAAAAAATACATTACCTACCTCCTGACAAAGACTGGCTGAAAGTGTTAAAAATGCAGGACAATGAAACCTCTTCTCCTTACTGGCAACCCACCAACTGTTTCCATTGCGACCGGCCACCTTGCGTAAAGGTATGTCCAGTGGATGCCACTTTCAAAAGGAGTGACGGCATAGTCTTTATTGATACCGAACGTTGTATTGGTTGCCGGTTCTGTATGGTGGCCTGCCCATATGGTGCCAGGTCTTTCAATTGGGATGAACCTGAAGTTCCACAAGAGATTTTTTCCCAACACCATCATTCTCATGAATCAATAATCCCAAGAAAAGGAACAGTATCCAAGTGTGATTTTTGTCCCGATATGGCCAGAAAAGGAGACTTGCCACATTGCGTAACAGCTTGCCCTAATGGAGTATATTACTTTGGAGACGAGAATGAAGACAGTGTTTCCAATGGTATAGATACTGTCCGTTTGAGTGAATTGCTGAGAGACCGTTCCGGTTATCGGTATATGGAAGACCTGGGGCTTGAACCAAGAGTTTATTATCTACCACCTGTTAATCGCTTATTTCCATTTGAAGATGATGAATACTCTAAAAATTACAAGACATTATGAATAGCCAAAACCAAATCCAATATTCTCCACAAATGGAGGAAGATCTAAAAACAGTAAGTAAAGACCTTCTCCCTAAACCTTTTGGGTTACGGGGAAAAATTTGGGTTGCTTTATTATTGGTCAGCAGTTTAATCAGTTTGATTTTTTACATCGGACAACTTAGGGATGGATTGATCATCACTGACCTTAGAGATTATACCCCTTGGGGTATTTATATTTCTAATTTTGTGTTTTTTGTAGCTATAAGTCTGGTGGGATCCCTCATCAGTGCAATCCTTAAATTATCAGATGCAAGTTGGAGAACACCAATGACCAGGATTTCAGAAATAATTGCTGTAGCCGCTATTATCTTCGCTGCCGTTGCAATCATTTTGGACATGGGCCGGCCAGACCGTTTTTATCACCTATTGATTTATGCTCGTATACAATCACCTATTATTTGGGATGTGATTGTCATTACGACATATCTCTTTATCAGTATCTTGTTATTGTACATTCCCATGATTCCTGACCTGGCTTACATGCGGGATCGTTTTAAAGAAATTCCGAAGTGGCAACACAAATTATACAAGATATTAGCAATAAATTGGAAAAACACGACGGAACAAAACGAAAAATTGAAAAAGACAATATTTGTTTTGGCAGTAATTATCATTCCTGTAGCTTTTGGTATTCATACCGTAACTTCATGGTTATTTGCCACTACCCTTCGCCCGGGTTGGGACAGTGCGAGCTTTGGACCCTATTTTGTATCCGGGGCATTTATGGTAGGGGCTGCCGGAGTTATAACTGCTATGGCAATATTTAGAAAAATTTTAAACATGGAAGCGTATTTTATGGACCATCATTTTGATAAGATGGGTAAGTTACTGGTTGCTTTATCACTTATTTATTTCTACTTCAATATTAACGAATATTTTATTCCTGCCTACAAAATGAAAGGTGTCGAAAGTGAACATCTACAGGAATTGTTTACTGGAAATTACGCACCTATGTTCTGGTCAGTGCAAATATTGGGTATGATCCTACCGATAATCGTCCTTCTTTTTAAAAAGGGGAGAAAACCGATTCCCATGTTCATCATGTCCATTCTTGTTATTGTGGGTGCCTGGTTTAAGCGTTTTCTTATTGTTGTGCCGACTTTAAACCATCCTTACATACCTATTCAGCGGGTCCCCGAAGATTGGCTTCACTATATTCCTACTTTTCAGGAATGGGTAATCACGCTTGGTACAGTCACAGGAGCTTTATTGATTATTACGCTCTTTGTTCGCTTATTTCCTTTAGTGCCTATTATTGAAACTGCCGAAGAAAAAAATACTGGCAGCTTAGAGTAAACTATAGTCTTTGCTGGTTAAAACAAATAAAAAATGACAAATAAAAAATTTCGGTTGTACACATTAGCTTGGATTATTCTTACTGTACTATTTATAAGTGGCAGTAGTTTAAAACTATTTTCCCAAACAGAATCAAAAGCAGAAAAGCAAAAAGCCAGAATAAGTTTAGATTTTTTCAATATTAATAATGAAGAGCAAAAACTGGTAGCCACAGTAAAAACTAAAGTTGAAGGCTATTACCAAAATATTAGTGGCGTAGAAATCCTTTTTTTTAAAACCGAGGTTTCCCCAGAGAACCTCCTGGGGAATGTCCAAACGGATGAAAATGGGAAAGCAGCTATAAATTTAAAGGAGAACGCTGATACAGCTTTGTGGTCCACTTACGTCGCCGTTCTGGAAAACAATCCAAATTTTAAGGATGTAGAAAAAGAAATAGAAGTAAAAAAAGGCTTTTTGTCAATGGAACTTGAAGAAATTGATTCTGTAAAAATGATAAAAATTTTTGCAGGTACTCCCGATTCAACTGGAAACTTAATTCCAGCTGAGGAGGTTAATACAAGAGTTTATGTCAAACGCTTATTCGGTTTACTTCCAATTTCAGACGAATTTGAATCAACCAATGAAGAAGGCTTGTTGAATATAGTCTTTCCTCCGGATATAGCTGGGGATGAAAAAGGAAATATCACCGTCGTCGCCCAGGTAAGCGACCATGATGAATTTGGAAACCTGGAGTTTAGAAAAAATGCCTCTTGGGGCATTCCAATTAAATTGGACAAATCAGAACAAGAAAGAGATTTGTGGTTATCATCCTCCAACACGCCTAAAGTGTTTGTGTGGATAGTTAATCTAATGCTAATAGGTATTTTGGGAGTCATTGTTTACATCATATTTCAACTCCTCAGAATTAGCAAACTAGGTTTGAATGAAAGTTCGAATAAAAGCATATAGCCTTATTTATCAAAAAATGAAAGATCAAGGTGAAAGGAAACCAACTAAATTTTAATATATCTTTAACAAATAAAAAGTAACGTAACCTAAATGTAAAACGTCTATATTATAGGTGTGATACCAAAATTTTTAATTAAACACCTTAAAAAAATTATTCTTTTAATTTAAACCTAAAAAACATGAAAAATAAGATTTTGCTAATTGTGGCTCTTGTTATCGGAACAATGATTTTATATTCATTTGTTGCAGATACTCAGGATCCCTGGCCAGTTCCTGCCAAATATGAAAAAATGAAAAATCCAGTTGAAGCCAATAAAGAATCTCTTTCCATTGGAAAATCATTGTACACCAAACATTGTAAATCTTGCCATGGCAAAGAAGGTTTGGGAGATGGTTCTAAAGCAGCTCAATTAGATACCCCTTCAGGAGACTTTACAGCTGAATCATTTACTTCACAAAGCGATGGTGCTTTATTTTATAAATCCGTGGAGGGTAGAGATGATATGCCAGGCTTTAAAAAGAAAATTCCTGATGAAGAAGATATGTGGAGCGTGGTGAATTATATGCGGACTTTCGAATAATGGTATTTGACATTTAGCAAATAGCATCTCCACTCAAACTAATTACCCCAAGGCTATTTATCCGAAATTGGATAAATAGCCTTGTTTCTTTTTAATTTTCAACCTACCCTAAAGAGTCTTAGTTTTTCGAATCCCTTCCATTTCACAAACCTTATATTCTTTTAAATAGCAACACCTCATATCTAACTCCTTTTACTTAAAAAGCCGCCATTAAAAAAAGGGCCCTTCTTGCTTCATTTTGAAGATCAATTACTATCTTGAAAAGGTATTTTTCAAAAAAAAGATAAACATGGAAATCCTTTCAAAAGTAATGATCGCTCTTGTTGCCCTTGAACATATCTACATTCTCTGGATTGAAATGTTTGCCTGGACCACAACCGGTAAAAAAGTATTTCGTTCTATTCCAAAAGAACTCTTTGAACCCACTAAAGTTTTTGCTGCGAATCAGGGATTATACAATGGATTTCTTTCTGCAGGGCTTATTTGGTCCTTGCTTATTCAGGATGTCGATTGGTCAAAAAACGTAGCGTTTTTCTTTTTAGGTTGTGTCATCGTTGCAGGAACGTATGGTGCTTTTTCAGCACAAAAAAGCATTTTTTATAAACAAGCTTTACCGGCTATTCTTGCTTTGATCATTCTCTATTTATCTTGAATTCATCTGCCATGGTATGATTCAATATTCCAAAGCCAAAACCAATCTGGAACTTCAACAAATTCTAGCTTTACAAAAAGCCAACTTACCTCAAAATTTATCGGAAGCTGAATTAAATATTCAAGGTTTTGTTACCGTCTCGCATGACTATGACTTATTAGCTGAAATGAACGCCGAAAGCCCGCATATCATAGCGAAACTTAAAAACGAAGTGATTGGCTATGCCTTGGTGATGCTGGAATCTTTTAAGAATCGTATTCCCGTTTTAATACCGATGTTTGAACAGATAAACACCATTAAATACAAAGGGAAAGTGATGAGTGAAATTGATTATTTCGTAATGGGGCAAGTTTGTATTGCAAAGCAATTCAGAGGTCAAGGTGTATTTAGTGGGTTATTTGAAAAAATGAAAACCGAGCTATCCTCAGATTATGAAATGGTCGTTACTGAAGTTGCAATTCGAAATCAGCGCTCCATGAAAGCTCATTTTAATGTTGGTTTTAAAACTATTAAAGCATATCAAGTAGAGGGCGAAGCGTGGGGAATATTAGCTTGGGATTGGCATTAAGTATCCGTTTAGTTTGTTTTGCTAGACTAAAAATGCCCTGATGTTCAAATGAACATCAGGGCATTTTGAATAAGAACAAAGCTTTTTAAAATCCATCCAAAATAAAAGGAATTCGTGCTTGAACGCCTTTCATTTCTTTGACTTCCTTCAAATATTTGTAATATGGAAACAAATCACCCAACTGTTCCTTTACAACCGCCTGACCATTGAATTTCGTTTCCTTTTTACCTATAATCTCATCCATCAATTGCTCCAAAGGGTCTTTCGTAATCGGGTATTCTGAAACGCGGTATTTTTCAATTCCTGCTCTATCTGCTGCTGCTGCAAGAGCCTCTTCTAAACCGCCCATCGCATCAACCAGATTGAGGTTTTGTGCTTTCAAACCTGGCCATACCCTACCCTGCGCTACTTTATGTGCTTCGTCGCGGG
The DNA here is from genome assembly GCA_963793295.1 of uncultured Saprospiraceae bacterium. Classification (GTDB taxonomy): domain Bacteria; phylum Bacteroidota; class Bacteroidia; order Chitinophagales; family Saprospiraceae; genus JAHDHW01. The sequence continues at coordinate 73,339 of CAWBZX010000040.1, forward strand.
TAATTCCGCGACCGTCAGCAACGCGTTTTAAAAATATCTCATAAAATTCTTCAGTAGATTCCTGTAAAATTTTTCCTTCTTCTTCAGAAATATCAATAAATGGATTGATCCCAATTGCAAAATTACCTGTTTTTACAGTATCGAATGTTATTCCTATTTTTTCATCCATCATTTTTTCTAAACTCGGAATCATGGAAAAAACACCGATAGAACCTGTGATTGTATTTGGTTCCGCAAAAATAGAGTCTGCATTACAAGCGATGTAATAACCTCCAGAGGCAGCAACATCACCCATGGAAGCAATAACAGGCTTTCCTGCAGCTTTAATCAGTTCAAGCTCCCGCCACATCAGATCAGAAGCTAAAGCACTTCCCCCTCCTGAGTTGATTCTCATTACTACCGCTTTAATTTTGTCGTCTTTTCGAATTTTCCGTAAGATTTTTACATATTTATCTCCACCAATGCTTCCTGATTCACCATCTCCGTCAACAATACCTCCTTCAGCATAGACAACCGCTATTTTATCTTTTATCTTAAAATCTGTTTTTGTATGATTTCCTTTTTGATAAGCGGTAATTCCGATAGTAGGAATTTTATCTTTTTCTTCTAAACCAAGTCGTTCACGAAGTTCGCCATGGGCTTCATCTTCATAGCCAATGACATCAACCATCTTATATTCTAGTGCATCTTCAGAATTTCGAATCAGATATTCATCAGCAATTTTCTTGAGTTCTTCAACACTTATTTTCCGTGAATCAGAAATATCCCGCAGATATAATTTATACATACTTCCGATGTATTCGTGCATTTGCAAGCGATTGTTATCACTCATCTTTTTTAACCGAAAAGGCTCCGTTGCACTTTTAAAATCACCTGCATAATACACCTGCATTTTTATACCTAGACGATCGAGCATATCTTTAAAAAACGGAATGGCCGCTCCAAAACCACGAAAATCTAGCCCGCCAATAGGATTGACATAAATTTTATCCGCTGCTGTAGCAATGTAATAGGATCCTTGTGTGTAATATTTAGAATAAGCAGTTATAAATTTTCCATCACTCTTAAAGTCAAGGAGTGCGTCTCGAAGACTTGCAGCAGTTGCTCTTCCAGTCTGCATACCACTCAAATTTAAATAAATGCCCTTAATATTGTCATCTGTTTTTGCATATTCAATGGCATCGATAATGTCGTGTAACCCAATGACTTTAGCTGAATTAAAATCGAAAGGGCTTATGGGGATATTATTTGTTTTTTCGGGAATAACTTTGTCAAACTTAAGTGTCAGAACCGTATTGGCCTTAACTTTCGTTGGAGAATCAGCTTTGCTCACTATTCTGCCAATGACCAAAGCACTGATACCAAATACTACAAAACTTGCGAGAATCACACCTAAACAAGAAGCTAAGGTGAATTTTAAGAAATTTCTCATGAAAATATTTTTTTGATTAGCTGAATTAAAATTATTATAAATTACTACCCTCTCCAACATTTATTTAAAACCAAAGGAGTCGGAAAATGATCTTCCGCAAAATTAACAGACGAAAAGACAATTTTAGCTATATTTTAGATTAAAGTGATTGTTTCAAGGATTATTTTACCAGAATAGTGTAAAACCATTGAAAATTAAGCCTGATAAATATTTGACAATAAGATTCCATTTTTTCTTAAAATGAATTGAATTCTAAAAAAAGTCGTAACTTTCGGAGTCTAATTACGCGATTACATTTGTACCTTTCCGATTTAGTATCATTCACTAAACAGCGATATTTTTTTGATCATGAAGAATCAATTACCTATAAAACTGATTTTCAAGTTTTGTGTTGGATTACTTTTTTTAATGTTGCCGAAGTTTTTCTATGCACAAATTGAAGTAGAGCCAACAGGTGTATTGTTTACACCGGAGAGTCTTATCACAAACGTATTTCTCGGCGAAGGCGTACAAGTTACCAATATCACTTATGACGGAGATGACCTCGCAGTAGGTTATTTTAGCAATGGTTTGAACGATGTCGGTATTGACCGGGGAATCATTATGTCTTCCGGCTTTGCAACAACCGCTGCTACTGCAAATACCGCCGGTGGAACGACTGGAAACACAAATGGTGGAAATAGTGACCCCGATTTGGGACCTATTGCAACTGGTAATTTAAATGATGTATCAAGATATGAAGTTTCTTTTATTCCTACAGCTGACACATTAAGATTTAAATATGTTTTTGCCTCTGAAGAATATCCTGAATATGCCTGTTCTGGCTTTAATGACGTTTTTGGATTTTTCCTGACCGGACCAAATCCCGCGGGCGGAAATTATGTTGGTCAAAATATCGCTTTAATTCCTGATCTAGCTGATCCAAGTGGATTAACTTTTACTACTTTACCTGTGACGATCAATAATGTCAACGCAGGAGTTGTAGGCGCAAATGGTACGCTTGCCAATTGCTCTCCACCATTGGGATCCTTGGCATTTGCAGCATATTATAATGATAATTCTGGAAGCACCACCTTAACTTATGATGCCTATTTGAATGTTTTTATCGCTCAAGCAGTGGTTATACCTTGTCAGGAATACACCATAAAGCTGGCTGTGGCAGACGTTGGTGACTCCGCTTTTGATACAGGTGTTTTTTTAGAAGCTAAAAGTTTTGGAACAGGATCTTTGGAGGTAGAATTAGCTACGCTTAGTCTTGATGGTACCGTTACAGAAGATTGTGCCTCCGCTTCTGTTACATTTGCACTTCCAAGTTCTGCAAATGCTGATTATCCAATAGATTTTACCATAATAGGTACAGCTACTAACGGAACAGATTACGACACCATTCCGCTTGATCTTTTTATAGCACAAGGGGACAGTTCTGTAACCATCCCGATTATTGCTTTTGAAGATGGTTTCTTAGAAGGTGTCGAAACAATTGGAATTGATGTTCAACGAGATCCTTGCAACCGAGATACCTTCTGGCTATTTATCAGAGATAATGAATTAGTGCCCCCTGAACTTGGTGCAGATACAACAATTTGTAAAAACGAATCCGTACAACTGGATGGAACTTTACCCATTGCATTACCTGATCCTCCTACATTTACCAATGATACCGATTACGGAATCATACTCATCGACAATAATAATCCACCTCCGCCAGGAACTTTGCCAACCATCTCTGAAATTCAGGTTTTTGGTGTTCAACCGGTTGAGTTGCAGGAAGGAGTTATAAAAAGGAGTTTGTATAAATGTTGATCACTCCTGGATAAGCGATGCAGATGTATTTTTGGTTGGCCCTAACGGTCAATTTATTGAATTGACCACGGACAATGGTGGATCTGGAAATGACTATATTGAAACGTGTTTTACTCCGGAGGCGACAAATCCAATTGATTTTGGTTCTCAAGCTCCGCCTTCAGCTGCACCTTTCACGAATGACTGGGCTCCGGAAGGAAACTGGGAAGATTTGTGGACGATTCAAAATCCCTTGACAAATGGAATCTGGTCTTTGCAAATCAAAGATGATACACCTGGATTTAATGGAACCCTGTTAAGCTGGTCTATTTGTTTTAATCCGCTTTATCAAATAAATTATAGTTGGACACCCAGCGCTGGACTTAGCTGCGTTGACTGTCCTGATCCTATAGCTACTCCGGATACGACCACCACTTATTTCCTGACAGCAACGGATACCTATGGCTGTGAAGTTTACGATACTATTACAATTAATGTTGACGACATTCTGCCTGCTCCTGATGTTAATTGCACCCTGATTACCAATAACAGTATTGAATTTTGTTGGGATAACATTCTAGGATCGCTCGGTTATGAAGTCAATGTAAACGGATCTGGCTGGATAACTTCCAACGGTGGGTTATGTCATACCGTTAGTGGACTAACCCTTGAAGATACCGTTACCATTGAAGTGTATGGCATTGCTGATTGCAATGGTGAAATTGACACCGTAGTTTGCTGGACGCCAGCTTGCACACCACCAACTGCAATGGTTGATAGTTTCACAGATGCTTCATGCCCTGAATCCAGCGACGGTACCGCTACCATTTCAACTGCGGGGACATTTCCACCTTTTGAATATTCAATAGCTGGAATTGGAACAAATACAACCGGTTTTTTCGATAATTTACCACCTGGCAATTATACTGTAGAAATTCAAGATGCCGTGGGTTGTCCTCAAAATATAGGCCTTACAATAGGAGCTCCAGATGCAATCATTACTAATGAGGTTTTGATAACGAATGCAAGTTGCAACGGAGGAGCTGATGGCTCCGCGACGGTTTCGGTGGTTGGCGGTACAGTCCCCTATTCTTTTAATTGGAGTACGCTCCAAACGGATTCAATTGCTACGAACTTAATTGTAGGCGATTATTATGTTACCGTTACTGACATGAATGGTTGTTCCGTGATAGATACTGTTGCAGTAACTGAGCCTCCAGTAATGACTCTGACATTAGAAATAGACTCTGTCAGTTGCAATGGTGCCGGTGATGGAGTAGCAACAGTTATAGTCAATGGAGGTGTGGGGCCTTACAATTACCTTTGGGATGATATCAATACACAAACGACCCCAACAGCCACGGATCTAGATGGCGGTTTTTATGACGTGATTGTAACGGATATGAATGGTTGCAACGAGGTCATCACTGCTGAAGTAATTGAAAATCAGGTAATCACGCTTACAATTTCTGGAAATGATGTCGGTTGCAACAGTGGAAATGACGGAACTGCATCGGTTACCGCCGTTGGAGGGACAAATACTTTCACCTACCTTTGGGATGACACCAATGCCCAGACAACGCCTGATGCTTCGGGATTAACTGCCAATGATTATAATGTGATCGTAACGGATAGTGATGGCTGTGTCGCAAATACCACAATTACGATAAACGAGCCGACAGCAATCTCGCTTAATTTCCTCGATGTACCGGCACTTTGTTTTGGTGATGCAAATGGACAGGTCAGCATTATTTCAACTGGAGGTACTTATCCTTATAATTACGCCTGGAGTGATTCTCCTGTTGAAACAGATTCTGTGCGAACTGACCTCTTGGCTGGCGATTATACAATTTCAGTTACCGATGCGAATGGTTGTGAACAGACCATAGGGGTTACCGTTTTTGAACCACCTTTATTAGTACTAGACTTGTCTCTTTCTAATGTGGCCTGTAACGGTGATAATGATGGAACTACGACAGCCGGAATTTCCGGTGGAACACCACCTTTCTCTTTTCAGTGGGATTCAAATGCAAATAATCAAACTAGTCAAACTGCAGTTAATTTAACAGCAGGCTCCTATACAGTAACGGTTACCGATGATAATGGATGTACCGTTTCAGGAACAGCAACGGTAACACAACCTACAGCATTACAACTTTCCATCACAAATGAAGATATTGCTTGTTTTGGAAATAATACCGGGACAGCAGATTTACAAATAATTGGAGGTTCGTTACCTTACCAATCTATTAATTGGGTAGGCCCTAATTCTTTCACAGCTACGACTGAAGATATCAGCAATTTATACGCCGGCACCTACAATGTTGTCGTCACTGATGCGAACGGATGTATTGCAACCAATTCTATTATAATCAATCAACCTCCTACCGGTATTATGAGTTCTATGTCTCCTCCTGATACCATATGTAATGCTTCCGCATCAGGAATTGCAAGTGTAACCGTAAGTGGAGGAACAGGTCCTTTTATATACAACTGGAGTAATGGTGCAAACGAATCACTAATTACGAATCTTAGCGATGGAACTTATTATGTTACCATCACGGATAATGGCAACTGTACTTTTGTAGATACCGCCTATATTGTTGAAACAGAAGTGATCTCTATTTCTCTTTCTCAAGTTGGGGCTTTATGCCATGATGGCAATGAAGGAAGCGCAACCATTGATGCGATTTTCTCAGGTGGCGCAAATACTCCGCTTTCCAATTATACTTATACATGGAATTCATCAGGGCAAAATACCCTTACTGCTTCAAATTTGATAGGTGGACAAACGTATACGGTTACTGTTACCGACTTCAGAGGCTGTACAGTTGAAGAATCGATTACGATTGATAATCCTGCTGAAATTGGTTCCGTGATCAATACATTTACCAATGTCAGTTGTTTTGAAGGTAATGATGGAACGGCTACAGCAGCAGGAGAAGGCGGAACAGCACCTTATTCTTTCCAATGGGACAGCAATGCAGGCAATCAAATCACCGCAACTGCAACAAATTTAGCGGCAGGAAATTATACGGTAAACATTACTGACGCAAATGGATGTGCTACGGTCAATTTCGTCGACATTAGTCAACCAGACATACTGGAAGTAGAATTTAACACTAATGATGTTAGTTGCTCTGGTTCTGCAGATGGAAATATTCAAACTATTGTTTCCGGCGGTACTCCAGGATTTACTTATTCCTGGTCCACAAATTCTTTTTCCAGTTCACTGGATGAATTATCTGCCGGAGTTTATAGTGTAACAATCACCGATGATAATGGATGTACCACAGTAAATCAGGCAGAGGTTATGGAACCCGAACAATTGACAGCTACGATCGAAATCGAAGACGTAACCTGCTTTGGTGGCCGTGATGGAAGTATAACTTTTATACCTTTTGGCGGAACGCCTCCATATATCTATTCGCTGGACGGAAATATTTATTCTGGATCGGATATCCAAATTGCTTTAAGCGCAGGGAATTATTCTGCATACATTCAGGATGCCAGAGGTTGTATCGCATATATTGGACAATATTCTATTACGGAACCAGACCTTCTAGCGGTTGATTTAGGAGAAAATTTATTAATCCAATATGGCCAAAATGTGCAATTAAATCCTTTTGTCAGTAATGGCCAGGGAGTAGTAGAATTTTCTTATAATCCAGAAGACAGCCTTACCTTGTCTTGCCTAAATTGCCCTCAGCCAATTGCTCAACCTCTTTACACTACAAATTATGAATTGACCATTGTCGATGAAAACGGCTGCACGGCTGAAGATATGATAATGATTGTTGTTGAAAAAGACCGTAATGCTTATGTGCCTAGTGGATTTTCTCCTAACGATGATAACCTCAATGATCGATTGGTGGTCCATGGTAAAGATATCTCAAAAGTCAAGATTTTCAGAATATATGATCGTTGGGGTGAACTGGTATTTGAAGATACTGACTTCGATGCTAACGATGAAACAAAAGGTTGGGATGGAACTTATAAAGATGAAAAAATGAATCCCGGTGTTTTTGTCTGGTTCACTGAAGTTGAATTCATTGATGGATCCGTCGAAGTATTTAAAGGAAATTCTACTTTGCTGAGATAATTAAAAAATACTCTATGACCTGACATTCAAATATTGAGTGTCAGGTCATTTTAATTCTGCACCAGCCTTACTGGATTTTATTTCTTTTTCTGTATTTTTTTTCAAAAAAGATAACTTTTTTAGGAATATTGTTGCTACATTAAATGTATATACATATATTTGTGTTCTGAAATGAAATTTATGAAGATTGAAGATGAAATAAAACAAAGCAAGTTCAGGAACCCGCTCCATAAAGCTGCGATCAATATTTTTTTTACCTCATCCTGGATGAACAATTTAAACGCTGAAGCGCTAAAACCTTTTAATATTTCAATTCAACAGTTCAATATCTTACGCATTCTAAAGGGAATGTATCCAGAACCAGTTACAGTAAAGCTGCTCACAGAGCGGATGATAGATAAAATGTCGAATGCTTCAAGACTTGTTGATAAACTAAATGCTAAAAATCTTGTTGAAAGAAAGTCTTGTCCGTTGGATCGAAGAAGAGTAGACATCAAAATTACAGATCTAGGTTTGAAAACAGTTGAAGAAGCCTCCAAAGCCCTTGAAACCGGAATGGATCAGAAAATGAAGAATATTACTGAAAAAGAAGCCGAACAGTTGAGTAATTTACTCGATCAATTAAGAGGCTAATTTTTTTGAATAAATAGATGTATATACAATAAAAGTAGCAACAATAAAAAATCTAATTTAAATTTCTTAATTTTTTAAAATCAATAATTAAAATGAAAAATTTAGCATTAACATTCGTAGTAGCAGCACTAATAGGTCTTGCATTTACTAATCCAAATGAAACAGCAACTTACAAAGTAGATAATACAAACAGTACTGTTGTATGGAAAGGGTACAAAGTAACAGGTTCACACACCGGTACAATCGCTATGAAAAGTGGAGAATTGGATTTCAAAAAAGGCAAATTGAAAAGTGGAAAGTTTGAAATAGACATGACTTCTATCATTGTAACTGATCTTGAAGGAGAATATAAAGGTAAATTGGAAGGTCATTTAAAATCAGCTGACTTCTTTGGTGTTGAAGAAAACCCAACTGCAACTTTTGAAACTACTTCGGTAAAAGCAGGCGAAACTGCAAACAGTTATAACGTTAAAGGTAATTTAACGATCAAAGGTATTACTAATGAAATTTCTTTTGTTGCTAATGTAGATGATACGAAATCACCGATTGAAACAATGGCTTCAATTAAAATTGACCGTTCAAAATTCGATGTGCGTTACGGATCAGGTTCTTTTTTCGAAAATTTGGGAGATAAAACAATCTACGATGAGTTTGATCTAGAGGTCAAATTGGTTACTAAATAATATATAGCCTGCATAATTTGCATAACAAGAAGAGCAATAAATTAATTTTTATTGCTCTTCTTTTATTTAGACATCTTTTTCACGGATATCTGTTTCTGGATTTATCATTACCAGTATAGACAAGGCACGTCATAAGCAAAGTAACTCCCCATCCAATTGATAAAAATGGATAACCTGTATTTACAACAATCAGTGAAAACAGATGTACCGCAAGCCAAAACAAAAAAAGCCCAGAGTCCTAATCCCTGAGCTTGTCCTAACTAAAATAAAATTGTTCGAGAGAAATCAGTTAATTATTGCCTATACACATCATGACCAATTATTATACCAATAATAATACATATCAACAAATTAGATTTCATATAATTAAACTTACACAAAATCAATTCAATTGCCTGCTTATTTAATTGACCACAAAAATTAAAACGAACGAAGGGTAATTTGCCTCATTTTTAAACTACAATTTTCTATTATTAAATTTACATGCTTATATTTCCTGAATGTTAATTGATTAATCTAATAAAATCCAATGACTCTTTCTGATACCCCAAAAAGGAATTGGATTTTGCCCGTTATCGTCCTTTCTCAATTTGCAGGGACATCGCTGTGGTTTGCAGGAAATGCAATCATTCAAAGTTTACAAAAGAATCTGAATCTAGCTGAAAATGCCATAGGGCATATAACAAGTGCTGTTCAATTGGGCTTTATCGTCGGAACACTTGTTTTCGCATTTTTGACCATTTCCGATCGATTTTCTCCTTCCAAAGTTTTTTTCATCAGCGCAATAGCCGGATCATTATCCAATTTAGGGGTGTATTTGTGGGCCTATGATTTTGGTAGTTTGATTTTTCTGCGATTTATTACCGGGTTCTTTCTTGCAGGAATTTATCCTGTTGGGATGAAAATTGCTTCAGACTGGTACGAAAAAGGGTTGGGAAAAGCATTGGGCTATCTCGTCGGTGCATTAGTAGTAGGTACCGCCTTTCCTCACCTTTTAAAAAATATAACAGAAACACTCCCCTGGAAATATGTCATTATACTTACCTCAATCTTTGCCAGTTTGGGTGGTTTGCTAATCCTGGTGTTTGTTCCAAACGGGCCATTCCGAAAACAAAGTCAGCAGTTAGATTTCAAAGCTTTCTTTAACGTTTTCAAAAATAAAGATTTCCGATCCGCAGCTTTTGGTTATTTTGGCCATATGTGGGAATTGTATACGCTTTGGGCTTTCATCCCTTTCATTTTATTAACGTACTCCAAATCACATGCTGAGGTCACAATCAATATCCCACTCCTTTCATTTTTAATTATTGGTGTAGGTGGAATTGCATGTATAATCGGTGGATATTTTTCTCAAAAATTTGGAAGTGACAAAGTTGCTTTTTATTCTCTACTCGCTTCAGGAGTCTGTTGTTTGCTCTCCCCTTTCGTGTTGCAGATGTCTTATTTTGTTTTTCTTGGTTTTTTATTTATTTGGGGAATGGTGGTCATTTCTGATTCTCCCCAGTTTTCTACTTTAGTGGCTCAAACAGCTCCAAAAGAATCCATAGGCACTGCTTTGACCATTGTCAATTGTATTGGTTTTTCAATTACAATTATTAGTATTCAACTCACTAATTTGCTTATTGACAAAATCCCAGCGCAGTATGTTTTTGTACTGCTTGGAATTGGTCCCGCTCTTGGATTATATGCTTTGTCAAGTGTTATAAAATGGAAAAGACTCACGTAATAAATAACCGAACATCTCCCATTAATTCATACAATTTAATAAAATCAAATATTATTTTTCCAATTCAAGGACATTGGCAAGAGAATTGAGTCTAAAATAGTTAGGATTTATATTCATTATTTGATTTCACAAAAATAGAACCTGAAAAGTCTCCAGACTTCATAAAATCGGTTCAATGAAATTTTCAGCTGAATCAACAATAAAAATCAACCTGATTTTTATTTTTTCCAACCATGAAAAAACTAAAAAAAGAAGGATTCTTTTAAAACGTAAAATATGCGTTCTAAAAAACCTATTTTTAATGGAAGAATTTAGTAATCAGGATTGTTTCTTTTCCCCTTCTGACAATCCGCAATAAAATAAAGAAAATCATGCCAGCTCATTTGAATGCATTGTCCACCAAACGGAAAGAGATCACCATAACCGGTAGCATTAATGAATCGTTCTCTACTATTCTCACTCAAGAAGCTCAAGAATTTTTATTAATGCTGCATACCCGATTCAATGGTAGCCGAAAAGAATTGTTAGAAAAACGAATCATTCGGCAGCAGGATATTGATAATGGACAGTTCCCTGACTTTTTACCTGAAACCAAACAAATACGGGAAAGTGACTGGAAGGTCGCACCACTTCCTGCTGATTTGCTGGATCGGCGTGTTGAAATCACAGGTCCTGTAGATCGAAAGATGATTATCAATGCTTTGAATTCAGGTGCTAAGGTTTTTATGGCAGATCTGGAAGACAGCAATTCCCCAAGCTGGAAGAATAATATCGAGGGGCAAATAAATCTAAGGGATGCAGTCAATCGAACCATAACTTTCGAGAATCCATCGAATGGAAAAAAATACCAACTCAATGCAAAAACCGCAACATTGATGGTACGGCCAAGAGGTTGGCATCTCGTTGAAAAGAATATTTTGGTTGACGGCGAACAAATGAGTGGCAGTTTGGTCGATTTTGGTTTGTATTTCTTTCATAATGCAAAATCTCTAGTAGACAAGGGTTCAGGTCCTTATTTTTATTTACCGAAATTAGAAAGCCATCTTGAAGCCAGGTTGTGGAATGATGTTTTTGTTTTTGCGCAGGAATATCTAGATATCCCTCAAAGAACAATAAAAGCTACTGTTTTAATTGAAACCATTCTGGCTTCATTTGAATTGAATGAAATATTGTATGAACTTCGCGATCACTCTGCCGGCCTCAATTGCGGTCGATGGGATTATATTTTTTCATACATTAAGAAATTCAAAAATCTAGCTGGCTTTATTGTTCCTGATCGTTCACAGGTCGGGATGACTGTTCCTTTTATGAGCGCTTATTCTCAATTAGTCATTAAAACGTGTCATCAACGCGGGGTGCATGCAATGGGCGGAATGGCTGCCCAAATTCCAATCAAAAACGATGAAGAAGCCAATCAGAAAGCGATTGAAAAAGTACGTGCAGATAAAAATTTAGAGGTGAAAAACGGACATGATGGAACCTGGGTAGCTCATCCTGGTTTGGTAGCCGTAGCGATGGAAATATTTGATAAAAACATGCCGGCAAAAAACCAGATTTTCAACAAAAGGGAAGACTTACTGGTCACTGCTGCTGATTTGATAAAAGTACCGGAAGGTACCATCACAGAGGCAGGAATTCGTCAAAACATCAATGTCGGAATTCTCTATATTGAAAGTTGGTTGCGTGGTGTTGGAGCGGCAGCAATTTACAATTTAATGGAAGATGCAGCGACTGCAGAAATTTCCCGAACCCAAATATGGCAGTGGATCAAAGCAAAAGCAACAACAGATGAAGGAAAAATAATCACTACTATTTACGTTCAAAAATTAATCCCTGAGGAGATAGAAAAAATTATTCAGTATGTTGGAAGAGATGCTTTTGAAAATGGAAAATTCAACGAAGCAATTGCACTTTTTAAGGATTTGATTTTTGAAAAAGAGTATGTAGAATTCTTAACGCTTCCAGCTTATAAATTACTTTAATCTTTTCATAAAGCTAACCCAATCTCTGGATTTTGCCAGAGGCAGAAAACGGGGACATCAAAAAATAAAACCAAATTAATCACCAAAAAAATCCTCAAAATGAGTAAAGAAATAAAAATCCAAAATCTGACCATTGATTGGCTCACAAACCCTCGCTGGGAGGGAATCGAACGACCTTATAGTGCTGACGATGTAATAAAATTACGCGGAAATATAAATATTGAACATTCGCTCGCCAAGCAAGGCGCACAAAAATTCTGGCACAAACTGCACACCCAATCTCATGTAGCTGGCTTAGGAGCGCTCACCGGTAATCAGGCCATTCAGGAAGTTACAGCTGGTTTAGATGCCATTTATTTAAGTGGCTGGCAGGTTGCTGCAGATGCTAACCTCGCAGGACAAATGTACCCTGATCAATCCCTTTATCCTGCGGATTCCGTTCCGAGTGTCGTAAAAAGAATCAACAACGCACTAATGCGAAGAGATCAAATTCAGTCCGTCAATGAAGATGGAAATATTGATTGGTTGGTACCGATAATCGCTGATGCAGAAGCAGGTTTTGGTGGAAATCTCAATGCATATGAATTGATGAGAGCGCTGATAGAAGCAGGAGCAGCCGCAGCACATTTTGAAGATCAATTGTCCTCCGCTAAGAAATGTGGACACCTTGGCGGCAAAGTTTTAGTGCCAACACAAGAAGCGATAAACAAATTAGTCGCTGCCCGACTTGCAGCTGATGTCATGAACGTAGCTATGGTTTTGATTGCAAGGACTGATGCGGATGCGGCAAATTTACTGACTTCTGATATTGACCCCAGAGATCATACTTTTGTAACCGGCGAAAAAACGGCAGAAGGATTTTATAAAGTAAATAATGGGCTTGAGCAAAGTATTTCAAGAGGATTGTCTTATGCACCGTATGCCGATCTGATCTGGATGGAAACTTCCAATCCTGATTTGGGAATGGCAAGAGAATTTGCACAGGCGATTCACGAGAAATTTCCAGATAAACTCCTTGCTTACAATTGTTCCCCTTCTTTTAATTGGGCAGCTAAATTGAGTCAGGCAGAAATGCTAACCTTTCGTGAGGAGTTAGCAGCTTTGGGTTATAAATTTCAATTTATTACCTTGGCAGGTTTCCATGCTTTAAATACTTCCATGTTCGAATTGGCCCTGGCCTACAAAGAAAAGGGGATGGCCGGATATTCAGAGCTGCAGGAAAGGGAATTCAAGCTGCAGGAGAAAGGATTTAAAGCAGTAAAACACCAATCTTTTGTGGGTACTACGTTTTTCGATTATATCCAAAATACGGTGCAGCAAAATGGCTCAACAACTGCAATGAAGGGAAGCACTGAGGAAGAACAGTTTCGTCATTAACACTTTAAATAACTTTAAACAATAAAGGGAGCTGTCTCACAATAAATTGAGGCAGCCTCTTTTTCATGTAACTACAGTGAGAAGCCTATCAAATTGTAGGAAGGAAGAAAGAAGTTTAGAAATGCTGTAGGTGTAGAGGAAGTTTTCTGAAAAAGCAAAAGCAGTTTTTCAGCTCCGTTTTTAGCCATTTTGACTAAATTATGAGCTAATGCAATCAAACCGGCTTCAATCAAGACTTTTTCTATTCCTCGCAAGCCGAATCGAGTAAACTTTTTATTCTGTTTTATATTGCCAAAGACTGCTTCTACATCAGCTGGTCTTTGAGAGCGGTGAGCAAGCCCTTTTTCACTAAGTAGCTTTGCTCTGGCCTTTTGCCGATGCTTTTTCAAATTGTGGTTGAGCTGGATGATTCGTTCCTCCTTGCTTTTATGACAAGCCCCTCTAATCGGACAGCCGGTACACCGCCGGGCCCGATACACGCTGTCTACTTGTACATAGCCAGACTTTTTAGTGGTTTTTGTTTCATAACATTTTTCCATTTTCTGTCCCATCGGGCAAATGAAGTAATCCCCTTTTTCATTGTAATAAAGCTGCTCAGGGTAGAAAGTTTCTTTGGGTTTGATTTTTCCTTTTGCTTTTTGCTCTTTATGAAAACCCGGATATTTGACGAAGCCTTCAATACCAGTCTTTTGCAGATATTCATAGTTTTCTTCTGAACCATAACCCGAATCAGCTACTACGACATCGGGAGCTTGTCCGTAGAGTTGTTGATACTGGTCCAGGTGCTTGGGAAAAGTTAAAAAATCTGTTGGGTTTTGGTAAATATCATAATTAATGATGTACTGATCAGAGGTGCTGATTTGCCAGTTATAAGCCGCTTTGAGTTGCCCGTTTCGCATATGATCGTCCTTCATGCGCATAAATGTAGCATCAGGATCGGTCTTGGAGCAGGAATTGCGATCCCCCAAAATACGCTCCTGGGCTTTGTACTTGTCCAGATTCTTCGGCCAGTTCTTTTTAGCATAATTCAACTTTTGTCTCACCTTCTTATCCACCCGTTTATCCTTCAACGCCTCATTGATACTCGCTATGGTATTGCTCACTTGCTGTGCATCAATCTCCTCATAAGTGGTCGGATCATTATCCATTAACTCCTCTTTAGCCACCTGTTCAGCATAGCGCCACAATTCTTCTAACTGGCTCTTGATGCGGGCTTTGTTCTTTTTAATCGCTTTTCCCCATACAAAGGTATACTTATTCGCATTGGCTTCCATTTTAGTCCCATCCGTATAGATGGTTTTTATATCCACTAACCCCTGATCGGCCATTAACAAAACCACCTGGCCAAATACCTCCTTCAGCACTCCTTTTAACTTTTCAGAGCGGAAACGGTTGATGGTATTATGATCAGGTTTTTGCATGCCTGCTAACCACATGAAATAGATATTGCTCGACACAGCCTGCTCCAGCTTACGCGATGAATAGATATTACTCAGGTAGCCAAAGGTGATTACCTTTAACATTAACCGGGGATGAAAACTGGAGCACCCGCCTCCCTTATATTTTTTTATTATGGGATCAATATCAAGCTGATCGATTACTTGCCGTACGATGCGAACCACATGATTGTCAGGGATCAATTCATCCAGACTTGGAGGCAAAAGACTTAGTTGATCAGGATTGTAGGGCTTGAATACGGGCTTTTTGCTACTTTTTCTCATGCTTTAAGATAAGCATTTTACAGCTATGTAAAAAAAGAGACTGCCCTTTTGAGACAGCTCCCTTTATTGTTTTTTGTAAAATATCAAAATCTAGTCTTTATCTCCATCATCAGTAGCTTCACTCGCACTAGCTGCTTCCTCCATATTAAAATGGCTCAATTCATATTGGGGAAAAGATTCCTTGGACTCCATTTTTCGAAGAACAGTACCCCAGCGCTTATCCCAGGCATCCAATTTTTCTTTACCTACTTTTTCCATCACTTCTTTTTCGTCAGCAAGCCAGGCCGCACGATCCTTGTATGATGAAACGACAAGCATACAATTTTGTTCCTCTCCAAAGACATTCCAATAAACAGTATAAGGAGTAGTAATACCTTTAGCTTTCCATTCTGCAACATATTCATCAAGCATCTCACTTACTGCTTTACCTTGCCCGGTTTTTATATAACCTTTAAACTGACGGGTATAAGTATTGTCCCTGCTGGATTTATATCCTTCAGGCCTGTATGAATGTTTCCTATCAACTCTCCATAGTTCTCTTTTGCGATAGTCAACAGTATGTTTATATTTCTCATACAATGCATCAACTGCAGGATTTGCTTCGGACCATTTGTTCCAGGCTTCTGAATGATCATCTAAGCCTTTAGCATCTTTACCGATGTTCCAAACATACCAAAATGAGTTCGTGTTGGAAGCAACGAAGAAATTTTCAAATTTCGTTTCATCAGCGAGTTTTTTAAACTCCTTTCCCCACTCCACATATTCTGCCATATTATTCGGAGAGACGTACTCAATGTCAACTAAGAAAAGGTCTGCTTTTTCCTCTTCCTGAGAGATGCCGTTAAAGGAAAAAAATAAGATTGCACATAACGTGCACATGACTGTTTTAAATTTTACGTTTTTCATGATAAATAAGGGGGTTTGGTGAACTACCCAAGCTAATATATTTTTTCAAGAAAAAAGAGTTAACAAAAATTGCACTCTTTTTAATAATAAAATTAAATTTCAAACCGCCCGTTGCTTGAATTCTTTGCAAAAAAAATAGGCCGGAAAAAATCCGGCCTATCTCAATCAATAAAGGAATTTGAACATATTAAAATTTTGAAACCATTTTAATCATTTTAAGGGTAAATGCATTTGACCTACCGTCCGATTTGGTGTTGTACACCTAGCTGTAATCCAAAGGAAAAGGGTTGTACTCCTGGATAAATTTCTTGCAAGGAATAACTAAATATTGATTGCAGATGGATTGAATTTCTTTGCGAAAACCTATATTCGGCTCCAGCTCCAAACAACGCATCAATACTGGTGGTTTTAGCTGATGTTTGCTCTCCTGAAATATAAGTTGCCTCATTTTGTAATCGATCGAAATCCGTATTGACAGCACTCAGTTTTATCTTTTCATCTAATAAAAACTTCTGAATAAATCCACTTTTTAGTGTAAATCGATACTTTCCGCTTCCGATCTTATAGCGTATAAAAACAGGTAACTGGAAATAATGAATTTCATCCTGGAACTGCAAATCTAATTTAAAAGGATCCCCAACGACAAGGTCTCTGCCATCATTAATTCTTTCATTAGACAAAGAAGCATTGAGCATTATTTCTCCGGAAGGTGTTTCGACCGTGAAGGAATAAAAAGAAGTATAAGTTCCTCGTGCCTCATCCAGCTCGTCTCTTGAGTAAACCAAGCCTGTGGAAACGGCATCATTGATCACCATTCTGTTATAGCCTAAGCCAAGCTGAACATCCCAGTTTTTGTTCAAGCCTAAATTAAATAGGGCTCCGAAATCGTTTGATAATTTCCAGTTTTTGGTCTTGGCCTGACTACCAGTTGATTGAGAATTATTTGTAAAAGATTTTAATACCGAAGTATAAAGTTCTACTGAAAAGGCTTTATTACTCTTTTTGGGAATTGCAATAATCGGCATTTTGTCATAAGTCAACCGATTAATTGCTATTGGTTTTAATGCTAAATAATCAAGCGAAGCGACAGATTCAGCAGCAAATGTTGCATTTTCCAATTCGCTCCTTTCTGGAATTAATATTTCTAGATCTTTAGTTTCCGTTTTTCCATTTTGCGTAACTGCCGTTTTGTGTTCGACATCCAGTACTGTTGGGATATTTACTGCAGCATTAATAATTGCTGTCGAAGGTTCGTTTGACTTCAGAGCTTTCGATTCCTTTTGAGAAACCGATACCTCAGAAATATTTCCAGCAGGAGTAGTTTCAACGTTTAATGAAGATGATGCAGATTGAAGTTGATCTTTTACAACTTCGAGTTGATTTTTAAGATCTGTCAATTCCTGTTTTTGCAAGCTTATTGTTTCATTGACCGTTAGCATATGGTTTTTAAAGTGGAAATATTCATACCCAAAGCCCATGATTAATAATAATAGCAAAGCCAGTAGTGCGTAAGCCGGTTTGAACCTCTTTGAGGGTTTTGGCGGAATGCTCCCTTCTATTCTGTCCCACAGGTCATCTGAAGGATTTTCACTATAATTTTTAAGTGAATTTTTAAAAAAGTCTTCCAAATTATTATTTGATTCTTTGCTCATGTATTAAAAATCTTCAGTCGTAATGTTCTTTTCAACCATTCTCCTTAAAGCTGCGCGCGCTCTGCTGTATTGCGATTTGGAGGTGCTTACTGATATTCCAAGTTTTTCTGCAATTTCCCGATGCGAAAATTCTTCAATCACATAAAGGTTGAAAATGATGCGATATCCATCAGGAAGCTGTTGTACAATTTTCAAAATAGCCTCTTCGCGATTATTTTTAAATATTTCAAAATCCGGTTCATAGGCTGCTATAATTTGCTCGTGATTTTCAAAAATTCGAAACTTTTTATTTTTCCGAATATGCTGCAAAGCAACATTGATTACCACTTTCCGCATCCAGCCTCCCAACGGACCAATAGGTTTGTATTGATACAAGTCAGAAAATATCTTTATAAATCCTTCCTGTAACATATCTTCTGCCTCTTCTCTCAAACTCGCGTACCTCAGACACACACCAAAAAGACTGGCTTTATACTTTTGATAAAGCTGATTCTGGGCCTGCCGATCGCCTTTCATACAGCCCTTAATCAATTGTGCATCACTCGTTTCCAATTCTTCTTATTTTATTATTTAGTGCACAAAGTTTATAAATGGTTGCACCAAAAAATAATTTTTTTTGAAAAATAAAATTTAAACCTAATTTTGCCTTACAAAAGAAAAAGGCATTAAGCCTAATTTAAACTTACTTTTAATCCATTATTGAAAATTAAATTATGAACCATACCATTACTGAAAGGTTTTTGCGATACGCTGTAATCGACACGCAATCTGATCCAGAATCAACTACTTATCCATCAACAGAAAAACAAAAAAATCTTGGACGTCTGATGGTTCAGGAATTATTGGAGATCGGTCTAAAAGATGCTCACATGGATGAACATTGCTATGTTTATGCAACGATTCCTTCCAATACGAATAAAAAGGTACCTGTTATCTGTTTCTGCTCTCATATGGATACTTCACCAGACTCCAGCGGAAAAAATGTAAAACCAATTATTCACAAAAATTATGATGGCTCCGATATTGTATTACCGGATGATCCTACTCAAGTTCTTAGAGTATCCGACCATCCTGATTTAAAACATCAGATTGGCAACGATGTTATTACTGCAAGTGGAACCACTTTGCTGGGAGCAGATAATAAAGCTGGATTAGCTGCTATCATGGATGCAGCCACTTATCTTATGAAAAATCCTGAGGTAAAACATGGGACTATCAAAATACTTTTTACGCCTGATGAAGAAATAGGACGAGGCGTGGATAAAGTAGATATTGAAAAACTAGGAGCTGATTTTGGATATACCATTGATGGAGAAAAGCTCGGCTCCATGGAAGATCAGACTTTTTCAGCCGATGGTGTAACGATTAACATTCATGGAGTTAGTGCTCACCCTGGTTTTGCAAAAGGCAAGATGGAAAACGCTATTAAAATTGCTTCTGAAATTGTTGCCAAACTTCCCAAAGATCGCCTTTCACCCGAAAGTACGGAAGGTATGCAGGGCTTCATTCATCCTCAGAAAATAGAGGGTTCTGTTGAATCCGCAAAACTTCAGTTTATCATTCGCGATTTTGACGATGAAGGACTTTTAAAACATGAAAGCGAGTTAAAATCAATCATGGAAGAGAGTATTGAAAAATTATCCAAAATCCAGCGCAGAATTTATTGTGAAAGAGCAATACCGAAATATGAAAAAAATTCTGGACAAACATCCCGAAATTGTAGAAAATGCCATTGAAGCAATCAAGCGGGCGGGCGTGACTCCAATTTTGTCCAACATTAGAGGAGGAACCGATGGTTCCAGGCTTTCTTATATGGGCCTACCCTGCCCTAATATCTTTGCCGGAGAACATGCTTTTCATTCCAAACAAGAATGGGTTTCTGTACAGGACATGCAAAAAGCAGCTTTAACAATTGTCAAGCTTTGCCAGGTTTGGGAGGAAAAGGCTTAGTTATTTCTTCGAGCATGAAACGCAAATTTTACTGATTGAATAGTTTGCAATGATCAGGTAATCAAAATTAAAAACCCGTTAGATTAAAATGCTAACGGGTTTTATTTTTTTATTTAATAATTACAAGATCAATTAATTGGAGGCGATAGATCCGTCAGCAGGAACGACCTCCACCCATTTCCCTTTTTTGCGCGCATTAATCGTGTAGTCGTACATTGCCTCACAACTTGTACTGGGCAGATAATACCTACCCTGGTATGCTGCATTTAGCTGAACGCGGTAGGTTTGTGTCTTTTGAGATCGAATATTAAAATAGGAATAGACACGATCATCGCGGATATCCTGATAAGTTGGAATATCCGTATTTTCAAAATTAGCAACATTAGTCATTCGCGTATTTGTGATTTCCCATCCTGACGGAAAAATCTGAGTTAAAGCCATTTCTTTGTAATAGCGACCTTTTGTACCAGGATTGGTAATGCTGACTTCCGCGATAAAGTCCGTTCCTTGCGGTATTTTATCCGGATTCAAAGTTTGACCATTTGTCGTTTTATAATTCACTTTAATTGCCAGATGATTTGCCGCTTCCGTTTGGTCACCAACTATTGGTTGACCATTAACAATCAACCTGGCGTAAAGAATACCATTGTTTTTATTGATCACGGAAACACTTCTTTTAACTACATTTTTAGCCGGAATATCAATATGCATGATTGATTTTTGTGATCCTGCATCAACAACCTTTCCGCCATCGATTTGATAAGCAAACTTTAATTGTTCGGAAAGGGTATTTTCTTTTGTGAATTTACCCATTGCCAGCAAAGAATATGAAATAGCCTGTGTATTATACCAGTATTGTGACCCCAATTTATCAGAGATCTCAACAACCATTTCGGCTGCACCTTTTTTATCTTTCAACTGTATCAAGGCTTCAAGAATCATCGCCTGATCTCTCAGTTGTGATCCATAGGTATAAGACAGCTCCGTATAGTTCTCGACCGCTTTGGTCAAGTTGTTAATAATTTGCGTACCAACTTCTGGTTTTCCGGCAAGCGCATAAGCAGCAGCCAATCGCCATTTTGCAGTCGAAGACAGATTTCGCGATTCCCGCAATCGATTCATAGCACCAAATTCAGGCTTTCCAGCTAAAGCAAGCGTATACAAACGATAGGCTTGAATTAGCTTATTATTTGAACTATAATACCCACGTTCGTCCGTTGATTCTGTCCAATTTTTAGCTTTGCGTTGCTGAAACTTAATCCATCGGGTGATCATAATATCGGAGACGCTGTACCCTAGGTTTTTAGCTTCCAATAGAAAATGACCGGCATAGGTTGTCCCCCAGGTGTTGGACTCGTTGTCTCCGGGCCAATAACTAAACCCACCGCTATTGTTTTGGAATCTTTTCAATTTTTCAATGGCGGCTTTTATATTATAGGAAACGTCCTTTTTTTGGCTAGCCGAGACATCCAATAATTCATTTACATAAAGCTGAGGAAATGCAGAAGAAGTTGTTTGTTCTACACAACCATGCGGATAGCGGATCAACCAATTAAGCCGTTTCCCCAGGTTAAGGGGTGGAATATTTGAAACTTCAAGTGTTATTGAATTGGTACCTTCTACGCCTGGCAAAGAAAATTCTTTATTCCATTTTTCACTATTTTGTAAAACCCCTGCATAAATATCGGTAACAAAAGGATTAGGGTTACGGATATCGATTTCAATTTCCTGAGTAGCCTTTTCACCCGCACCTGTGGCAGTTACTACAAATTTGGCGATACCTATTTTTTCCGGAACCTCTATTTCAAAATCGACCATTTCATCACCTGTTCGAGCAAACGAAATCTGTTTGGAAGCATTTCCTAATATTTTTACTAATCCTGAGGTTTCTTCAATTTTAACAGAAACATTTTTCACTTTGTCTTCCATGGCAAATACGTTAACAGGGACTTTGAGCCGTTCTCCTGGTCCGATTACCCGTGGCAAAGTAGTCAGAACCATCAAAGGTTTTCGAACAGGTGTCGTCTTTTCAACACTTCCATAAGCGCCTTTGTTGGAAGCAACGACCATTGTTCTAACAGATCCAACATAATTAGGCATTTCAAATTCATGTTCTGCTTTTCCACCTCTTTTTAGATAAAAAGGTCCAAAATGCTGAACAACTGGTTTAAATCTATTGGCTTTAGGTTTCCCTTTTTCCTGCCCAATTTCTCCATCCCCTCCAATGCTTAACACTCGTTCTAATTGTCCTCCAAAAGCTCCCAACACATGATCATAGACGTCCCAGGTTTTAACGCCCAGCGCTTCACGGGCATAGAAAACATCCCATGGATTAGGCGTTTTAAAACGAGTCAGATCAAGCAATCCATCATCGACAATTGCAATTGTGTAGACCATTGGTTCACCAGATTCTTCTTTTATTTCAATTTTCACTTTTTCTTCTGGCTTTAATACATCAGCCATCTTAATGACCGGTGTTAATCTCGTAGCTGGATCTTCCACATTTATTGGAATAACACCATACATTCTGATCGGCAAATCATTTTTCACTTGTGCGTGGGGCTGAATCATCGAAACATGGGCATAAACCGTAGGTGCCATTTCCGGGCTTGTTTTAAAATTAAAAACGGTTTCTTCGATATCAGTATCTACCCATTGGCTTGATAAAACTTTCGAGCCAGATTCAATTGTTATCAATGCTCTTCCACCTTCGCTACTCGGAATTCGAAGTTCCACATTTTCATTTACATTATATTTTTTCTTATCGGAAGAAAACATCAGCATAGCAGCAGCTTCCCGAAATTGGTTATTATTATCTTCTCCCCACCAGGGATAACCCGCGTAAAAGAATTCACCGGAGCAGTGTCCGCTCTCCTGATCACAAACTCTCACCAAATAACGTCCCCAACTTCCTACTTTTACATTCCAGTTTGCGGATCCGGAATTATCTGTAGTGACGCTGAACGAATCCAACGCGTTATAATGAGAACTGGTATTATATAAGCTGATATTTGAATTATCATTTTCCCACCACCAACTCCATTCGGCTCGATAAAGCCCAATTTTTAATTTTCTGTTCTTCAAAGCCACTCCCTTTGTGTTAACTGCTGCAAAATTAACAACTCCTCCTTTTTCAAGATCAATCCGTTTTGAACCATACCGATTGCGGGGAACTGAGACACCAACATAGTTGTCAAAGGGATGATAAATCACGGAAAAATTGTCTTCACTTGATCCACCTCCTTTTTCAAAAGCACGGATTCTAAAATCAGCTTTCATCTTTCCGGGGAGGTTTTTATTTCCTTTAAAATTTGTTTTTATGGTAGCTTCCCCGTTGTCATTAACGGAACCATCGAAGATTGTTTTATATTCAGAACTAACCCGACGTGCAGGATCATCAAATTCGTAATCTTCAAACTTTACAAAAGTTGTCCTCACCGATCTCAACTGCATTTCGATTTTTGCTTTCAAATTTCGGGCAGGAGCACCATGCAGCCAATTGACCTGTAGTGTTGAATTCAGGGGCATATCAGCAGCATGTAATTCTTCTTTTCCAAAATCAAGTTTAATTTTTAAACGGTTGGGTTTTACGGTTTCAATTTTAAGCGTCTTTGAAAATATTGCTCCTCCGAGTTGAACGGTAGCCCGCCAGTTGCCGGTCGGTGCATCCGAAGAAGTGGCAATTGCCAAAGGATAGACATCTTCAACATTTTGTGAGGTGGTAAACTTTTGTTGCAGTTGATTTCTGGAATCATACAGCTCAAAAGTTATTGGATGGTTTTCCGGTAATTTGTCTGTTTTATCTTCCAAAACAAAATTGAGATATAAAGAATCCCCAGGGCGCCAAACGCCCCTTTCTCCATAAATAAATCCTTTAATTCCTTTTTGGGTCATTGTTCCTGACACATCAAACTTACTGAGAGACAAAGCATTAGGATCCAATAATTTAAGATAACCTCTTTCATCACCACGATTAGCTACAACCACAAATGGTTTGGTCTTTAATTTGACTTTCGCCATTCCTTCTCCGTCCGTTGTCACTGAACTAATTATTTGTTGCTGATAATCGTAAATATCTAATGATATCCCCGCTACAGGTTTTGTCGAACGCAAATCAGTAACAAAAAGTAGCATTTCACCATCGGTTCCGGATTTTGCAAGAATCCCCAGGTTAGAAGCTAAAACATTTCGACGAATAAAATTATCTGTGTTGTAATAGGCAGGGAAACAAGGGTTTTCACGATGTTCATAATCAAATCCACTATAATATCCCTGATAACCATAATAACCATAATCCCAAATACTCCTGATTTCGCCATCTTCGTCAAAAGGGTCTTCCAAAACTTGCAAGGTTTCCATTTCGTTTTCAGTTTTTCCATCGCATTTAAAAGAAGAATACTCGGGACGGAATCCCAGGCGAATTTGATAAATAGAATTGGGGTCTTGTTCCATCATTTTACTGAGGTCCAATGCAAAGCGCGTCCAAATTGTATTGTTGGCATTAGGATTAAGATCTTTTAAGGAAATCTGCTTTTGTAAAACGATTCTTCCAACCTGCTCCAATTGGTAATAACCATCAATCTGATTGATCTGCAAATACTGTAAAATGTTATTATCGTAAATTTTAAAAACTTCAATATCAACAGCATTAAGATTAATCGCTTCAAAAGGAAAAATTAATCCTTCACTATTAGGAATAATAACCCCATTACCTACCAATCGCAAAGCCGGTTTTGGTTCTTCAAAAAGAAGGGTCCATTCAATTTTGTTTTTGGTTTTTACATCCATAAAATTCTTAAGCCCTGCTTCTACGGAAACTATTCGTTCACCTTTCAACTGCCCACTTGGATAAACAAGCAGCTGATTTCCGTCAACAGTAAACCTCAATTCTCCCGAATAGCCGGAGATGTTTACAAGGCCCTGGAAAGGTTGAGATTTTAACAACGGGTCAGAAAAAAATATTAATACATATTGATCATCTCCCTGCACAACACGGGCATCCATTACCTGAAAATTATTGATTCCCGGAACGACAAAAGTTTGGTTATTCTTAATACTGACACCAAGTGGTTTTCCGTTCCATTCGACAATCAATTCGGAATCCTCTTTTTTCCGAATAATATCTTCAATAAAAAAATCATGTCGTAGTTTGTCAGATGAATGTTCCCACCTGATTTTAGTTTCCTGTTCGGGATAATCTACTTTAAATAATTTTTCAACATCTTCACTTTCAGCAATATCATTAGTGTAGACATATCCTTCAAGTCTTTGGTTTTTAGAATCTTCAGGATCTACTGCTCTCAAACCACCAAAGCGTACATAAAAATTTTGTTCTTTCACTTGAAAATCAAATTCAAAAACTTTTACCTCCGGAGGAACGTTTTTAAAGATTTTTTTCAAATTTATTTCTCCGATATAACTTCCTTTTGCAGGAAGGTACTCGTCAGGTTTAAAGTAGATCGTACGATCGTCTTCCCAAATAGCTTCTCCTTTGATGCGCGGATGAAAACTAATGATACCTTCGTCAACGCTGGTTCCGATCTTTTCACTTTCAATTAGTGCATTTGTAAATCGAATGCGGATTGGAGCCGCTTTTGAAATTTCACCAGAGGTGTAAGCATATACATAGGAGCTGAAGCTTTCAGGATTTTCACTAATACTTTTTTTATTATCGCAGGAGGTCAGGATCAATAGAAGGAATAAAAAAGGCAGGGTTTTTCGAATTACGTTTAACATAGTTTTTAGATTTTTATTTTGATCAAGGGGGTCTAAAGACCGATATTCGGTACTATTATACAAATTCATTCAATTAGGCTAATTTCAGTAAAATAATAAAAGCAAGGTAACCGGAATTTCAAATAAATATAAGCTGCACTTATCATTCGTCTGTTAATCAATATTATTTGCAGCGTTTAGGTTAATTTTCGAATTATCGTTTATGGGTATTTTGGTACAACTGGAAAATAAAGCTGCAAAATTTGGAAAGAACTTTGCAAAGAAATATAAATGTATAGCATTAGCTTATAAATCTAAAATTATATTGATATAAAAGAAATGTTATTTGAAACAAATTTATTGCAATTTGTAGTATAATAATCTATAATCCTTTAGTATTCATAATCTTATTATAATCTCATGACTGATTACCTACCATTATTGCCACTTAAAATGGTTGTTTTTCCGGACGAAGATTTGAATTTACATATCTTTGAACCACGGTATAAACAATTAATTAGAGAATGTGAAGAAAACGGAATCACTTTTGGTATTCCCGCTTTTATCGACGGCCAAATCATGAATTATGGAACAGAAATTTGTTTGATCAATGTTGAAAAAAGGCACCCAAAAGGCGAATTGGATATCAAAACCAAAGGGGTGGGTGTTTTCAAAATCCAGGAGTTTTATAGTGTTACACCACAAAAGTTATATGGAGGCGCTGATATCGAAAGGGTCAAAATCAACTTGAAAGGCGATCCTGAGATGAATCATTTAATTTTGGAAAATCTCGAAGAGCTTTTTCAAACGTTAAACATCAATAGTAAAATTCAAGGCTCTGATGAAAATTTTGCTACCTACAATATGGCTCACCATGTTGGATTTTCTATCGAACAGGAATATGAATTTCTTTGCCTGACTACTGAATTGGAAAGGCAGCATTATATTTTAGCTCATTTGAAAAGACTAATCCCTGTAATCCGGGAAATGGAAAGACTTCGATTACGTGCTCAACTCAATGGGCATTTTAAGAATATTATTCCACCGGATGCATAATAATTGATTTTATGCTTTTTTGCTCGCATTTCTGACGACAAGATACTCGTTGAGAACAAGTATTTTATCGGCTTTTTATACCTGATTTTTATCTAAAAAAAGAAAAGCCACCAAGTAACAGAGGTGCTTTTGGACCCCGAAATAACATGGTTGAGGATGCTGAAACAATTTTGGTAATCCTCTTGTCTCTTGCGAGAACCGGACAAGTCAACGGTTGAGGCCCGCCCTACTTTTATTCCAAGTCAAGTCCCCAATATATATACTGTTGGACCAAAGCTTAATGATACTTGAGTGGCATTTTTCTTAATAACTTCATTCAGTTATTATAAAAATAAAGGTATATATTTTAAGCATAAAAAGCAAAATTTACATTAATAATATCCACATATTGAAGCAAATTTAACAGTGTGAATTAAACTCAAAAAATACTTTTGGCATCAAAGAATATTAGCGGTATTTTTGCGCTTCATATTGCTAAACATTAAGTTAATAAATGTCAAAATTCAGGAGGGAATTATTCTATTTTAATCAGTTATTACTGAGGCTTGGGATTGTTCTTTTAGCTTTTTCCCTGCTGCGATTGTTGTTTTTCTTTTTCAATTATAATTTCTTTCCGTCAGAAACTATTTTCGGGCTAATCAAGACCTTTGTTTATGCCACTCGCTTTGATTTAGCTGCTATCGTATACATCAATGGATTGTTCATTTTCAGTAGTATTATCCCCCTTCAACAACGACGAGAATCTTGGTATAAAGAAATTCAAAAAGTTATTTTTTTGAGTTTCAATTCAATTGCCATTGCCTTCGAAACCATTGATATCGGTTTCTTCAAATTTGCTTTTCGGCGTACTATCGGAAGTGATTTGAATCTTTTTAAAAATACCTCGGAAATGTTCCCGAGCCTCATAGCTGAATTTTGGTATTTGGCTATCGCATTCTTTATCATAATACTAACAATCAACTACTTATACAACAAAACATCCCGATTAAAGGAAGTCAGCGAATCGCTCTTTTTACCACAAGCAATCGTTTTTATTAGTGGCGTATTTGTCTTTGGTATAGCTGCGAGAGGTGGTATTCAAATGCGACCATTGATGTCTATCACTGCTGCCGAGTATGTCAATGACATGCGGCATATCCCATTAATGACCAATACCAGTCTTAATTTGATTTTTTCCATTCAACAAAGATTTCTGGAAGAAAAAAAGTACTTTGATGACAAGAAATTAAATGAAATCTACTCTATTGAAAAACATCCAAATCCACAATTGGAATTTCAAAAAAAGAACGTAGTTATCATTGTTTTGGAAAGTTTTGGCAAAGAATATATAAGCACTTTTAACAACAAAGCTCATTATACGCCATTTCTGGATTCACTTATAAGCAAAAGCTTTTACTGCACGCAAAGTTATGCAAACGGCTTGAGATCAACACAAGGCATTGTGGCTATTACCGCTGGCATTCCTGCATTGATGAATGATCCCCTGATGTTTTCAGCGTACCAAAGTAATCGGATCGAGGGTCTTGCAAAATTGCTTCAAAATGAGGGGTACGCTACCAGTTTTTTCCATGGAGCTAATCCTGGTTCAATGGAATTTGAACGGTTTTCAAAACTGACAGGTTTTCAAAAATATTATGATAGAAATGATTACGGTGACAAAGATTACGATGGGCAATGGGGTATCTGGGATGAACCTTTTTTTCAATATACCGCTCAAAAACTAAACGAGGAAAAGGGCCCGTTTTTAACTTTACTTTTTTCGCTTACCTCTCATCATCCATACCAGGTGCCTAAGGACTTCGAAGCTAAATATCCAAATGAAAAAGATATTTTCCGCAGTGTTCGCTATACTGATTTTGCGCTCGAGCAATTTTTTGACACGGCTAAAACAATGCCTTGGTACGATAATACAATCTTTGTAATTCTGGCTGACCACATCGGCAAAAGTTTTGATTCCGCTTTTAAAACGAAACAAGGAATATTTAAAATTCCAATTCTGTTTTATGAGCCCAATGGCAAGTTAAAAGGAACGCAAGATCAAGTATCGCAGCAAATTGATATTATGCCTACTATTTTGGATTATTTGAACTACGATCGACCATTTACTGCCTTTGGGGTAAGCATGTTAGACACATTATCAACTCATTATGCTTTTATGCTCACTGATAATGTTTACCAAATTATAGATGACACCTACTTATTATTGCTTGGCGAGAATGGTGTGATAGGCTTGTATAATCACCAAAACGATTCTCAATTGCGAAAAAACCTGAAAGGGAAAATGCCTGAAATTCAGGTAAGATTGGAAAAACAACTAAAAGCGGTTATCCAGACTCATAATTACAAAATGATTAACAATAGCTTGTATTACAAAGAGTAGTAAAAAAAGCACTTATTAAAAAATGAAATTGAAATCCCAAACTTAGCCATTCTTCTTTTTGTTTTTCAAATCAAGAGTCAATGAAAAAATGTGGGAATACAAAACTTGTGAGACATTACCAATGTTGGTGAGTGCATAATCCACATGAAGGCTTCCAAATTTTAAGCCTATACCAAAATTTGGCTGAACGGTAAGTATTTTCTTTTCTCCGTTAATATCATCAAGCGCTCGTTGAAAGTTTCCGATTCCTACCCGAAGAAGGATAAAATCACGATATGCTGCCTCGATACCGAGATGTGGATCAATATTAAAGGCTTTTGAGCTGATTAATACATTACGTTGACCATCTGTTGTTAAATCAAAATCCAGTGTTGCCAAAAGACTATAGTTTTTCTTAATATTAAATTTATGGGCAGCGCCAAAAATAAAGCGTGGCAAGGTAATCTCTACACTTGACTTGGGAATTTCATTATTGGTGGCGGCAAAAACCGCTTTTTCACTGTCCTTTAAAGAAAATGACCAGGCATTAAAAGTCGAAGTAATATCTCTCCCCATTATACCAAAAAGCCAATTACCCGTTCGATATTGCACTCCTAAGTCGATACCAAAACCCCATGCGTTACCAAAGGATCCGATCACTCTTCGGATCACCTTTGCATTTCCACCCAAAGAAAGTGTCTTGTTCTTTATTTTTATATCGCGTGCATAAGAAAACAAAACCGCATAATCGGCAGCTGAAAATGTTGAAATATTATCATAATTGATGGTGCCGTCGGGTTCAACAAGATTAAGTGTGTTTGGAATATTGTCAATACCCAAGCGGATGACAGAAACCCCAATTGCAGAATTATTTTCCCCTTTGAGTGGCTTTGCAAAACTTAAATAATCGTATTTAGCAATACCGGCAAACCATTCGGCATGCATGGCACTTATCTGAAAAGGGACTTCAATTTGGGTCAAACCAGCGGGATTCCAAAAACCTGCAGAAACATCGCTTACATGGGCAACCATCGAATTTGATAAACCATGAGCCCGAGCTCCTGCACCGATCGTCAGAAATTCATTACTGTATTTTACCTGAGCAAATACTGTACTTGTAAAAAATACTGTTGAAAAAATTATAAAAGTTCTCAGTAAGCTTTTATTCATAATTTTATTTTTTCAAAACATCTTTCTAAAAGATGTCTTTCACGCTCTTTGTGCGCTTTTTTATGGGATTTAAGAACAAAAGAATCTAAATACTAAGTTAAAGAAACGTTAAGCTAAACTTTTTTATTTGACCGTTCTCCGACATCAGACCTGCATTTTCAAATTTCAAAACCAATTGCATCAAATACTATTTTATTTTAAAAAAATAAACTTGATGCATCGTAATCGAATGTTTATAAATATTAATCTCAACGCGCAAAAATACAAATTTAAATATAATCCTTTTTTATAAATTAGATTCTATTACAACAACTCAAGATATATACCAGAATATGTCGATTAAACTTTATACCGCTATAAACAATGAGTTTAATAATTCTGTCAAGGACTGAACATTAACCGATTATTAATGATAATTGTTAGCAGGTAAAGTTAAATTTGATCACTATTTTATGCCATTAATAACTCACAACTTTTAAAATGAAGAAATTTATACTTTTTGCGTTGATATTATTAAATATTTCCGGGCTTAGTGCCCAAGAATCAATGAATGTAATTATGCATTCCAATTGGGATAATGATGATCTTCCGGGTCATTTTTATGGGACTTTCAACGATGTATGGGGTTATGTGGATGGAGAAGGCAAAGAATATGCCCTATTGGGAAGCGCTTCGTATGTTCACTTTTTTGATGTTACGGATCCCAACGCCCCTATTTTAATTGACCAAATTGCAGGGGGAAGCAATACTGTTTGGAGAGACATGAAAACTTTTCAAAACAGGGCTTATGGTTGTTCTGACAGCAGTGGTGAAGGCCTTCTTATTTTTGATTTGAGCAATTTGCCGGATACTGTAACGCTAACCAATCAGGTGACTAGTTTTTTTACTTCAGCACATAATATTTTTATTGATGAACCTAAAGGGAGACTATACGCGGTTGGCGTGAATACAGGTACTGATATCGTTGTATTAGATATTGCTACTAATCCCGACGAGCCTATTTTGTTAGGTTCAGTTCAATTGCCAGAGGGAGGATATATTCATGACTTATATGTTCGGGACAATATTGTTTATGCTTCCCATGGTAATGCAAATCAACTCATAATCTGGGATTTTACCGATCCTTCAGATCCACAGTATATCGCATCATTTGATAGCAATGGCTACAATCATAGTAATTGGGTTAGTGATGATGGAAAAACGATGGTTTTCGCTGAGGAAGTACCAACTGGTTTGCCGATGGGAATTGTTGATATCACTGACATGGCGAATGACAATATTGAGCTGTATACTTATTTTAAATTTCCTCTTTTAGCTCCGGAGCATATAGGTAATACACCTCATAATCCCTACATTTTAGGAAATTTTGTTTATACTTCTTACTATGAAGATGGCATTCAAATTTTCGATATTTCTGATCCGGCAAATCCCACTTTAGCCGGATATTACGATACTTATCCTTCAAACGACGATTATAATGGATATGCAGGTTGTTGGGGAGCATACCCTTTCCTGCCTTCCGGAAATATCCTTGCTTCTGACATGGATAATGGATTATTTGTTTTAGAATTTGATCAAAGTGTAAATGTTGACCAACTTCCAGAAAACATCAGTTCATTTAATGTTTTTCCAAACCCAACCGAGGGCATTCTAAAAATTGAATTACAAAGTCAAACACAAACCTCAATGAGAATGTCATTAGTCACTTTAACGGGGCAGCTTGTGGCAGAAAAAAGCATATCATTTGATGGGACTTATAGTGATTGGCTTGATATTAGCGATTTACCATCAGGTATGTATTTTTTAAGTATTGGCGATGATAAGCATACCGGAACCAAAAAAATAATTAAAAATTAATAATCAATCACCCAAAAACCCGTCATCATGGATTTATGGAAATTAATCACAGACTTTATCAAAAATTTATTGTCGAGAAAGGAAGAGAAAAAGAAATGATGCTTTAAATGTCTCTAAAAAAAAGGCAGCTTTGATTACAAAGCTGCCTTTTTTATAAAAAGTGTTTATTTTTTAAAACACTTTTTTGACTAATCTTTCCTGGCCGTTTTCAATAGTAATAAAATGCAAACTGGAATTCATGTTGTTCCAATTAAAAGTAAACGCATTAACACCAACATTGAGTTCGAGTTGTTCTATCAAAATAACCTGTCCAAGGTAATTGGTCAATGTCAGAATCGCATTACTCTTTTGGTCTGAGCTAATCATTATATTTACTTCATCCTGAATCGGTACAGGATATACTTCAAAATCAGTTACTCCAGCATGAAGTTTTTCGATCACAATGATTTCAGAATATTCAAATGACCCATCAAAATCAACCATTTTCAGTCGGTAATAAGCCATTGGAATTGGTTTTTCATCTTCAAATTCATAGGTCATTAAACTTTCTGAAAATCCATTAGCATCAATAAATCCAATTTCTATAAAATCTTCTCTTCCTGTTTCAGCTCGTTCTACAATAAATTCTTTTGTATTTTCTTCAGATTCGGTTTGCCATTTCAACATGTTCGAAGTTTCCATTGCAATCCCAGTGAAAGAAACTAAATGTAAAGGGAGAAATTGCATAGGCAAAATACCCGGTCCAAAAGGCCATTCAACAGTTGGTAATACGCTTACCCCACCAATGAAGATATCCTTCTGAAACGGATCGGGTCCCCCCTCTTGTATTCCTTTTGCGGGTGCAGATGATTGAACATCAATTATGGAACCTGTATCTAATAAAAGATCTACATTACATGCAATCTTTTGGCACCCAGGTGACGACCAAAACTTTAAGATTCCATTGACAACAATAGTAGTTGGTAAATCATCATGAACACTTCGAAGATCGACCGTTGAAGAAATAGTAACTAAAGCGTTTCCGTTTATAATTATTAAATCTCCAGGTTGTGGAACACCCGGCAAACCAGTCAACAAATCTGACCAAGTGGAAGCATCACTCCATTCCCCTCCTCCATTATCCGGATTAGTCTGCCAAAAACCAGCGTTTATTTGAGGAACATTTACTAAAAACAAAAAAATGAAAATCGTTGTGATTGTGTGTAGCGGTCTTTTCATAATTCACAGTTTTAAAAAATTAAAAAATAGCAGGAACAGTAAGTTCCTTTTCTTTTTACAAAAAGATTCCGTGTTTGATAGTGCTGATATGTAAAATGGAATTAGAAAATGTATTTGAATGCTTTGAAATTTTGATTAAGGTGAGTTCAAAACTTCGAATATAAGCAAACCAGATAGCAGGTAAATTTTATATTTAACCTTTAATACTAAATCGAATATAGCAAAAATTTTGCTTAAAGTTCCTTATATTTTAAAATAAAAAAAGAGGACATTTTATTCAAATGCCCTCTTTTTTTTTAATTTGTATATGTTAAAATTAATCTCTACTAACTCTTAAAATCTTTTTAGCGATTCTTTCATTTCCATTATAAATGGTCAGGTAGTAAAAATTGGTTTCGTGATCTTCCCAATTTAACGTGTAGCGATTAATTCCGGCATTCAGTTCAACCTTTTCCTCTTTGATCGTCCTACCCATAAAATCAGACAAAGTCAGGATCGCTCTTCCGGCAGCTTTAGCATGTACCAAAACCGTAACTTCCTCTTCCGCAGGTATTGGATACACTTCAACGAGGTCAATTTCCGTTTTTGAACGTTCAACAATGATAACATCTGAGAATTCAAAAGTACCGTCAAAGTCTACGATCCGCAAGCGATAATAAGCCAATGAAACCGGATTTCCATCTTCCACTTCATAGTTTCGCAAACTTGTTGAATTGCCAATAAGCATCAACTCTGCCAATTTCAATGAAATCTTTTCTACCGTCCAATGAACGCTCTAACAAGGAAAACCATTGTATTTTCTTCAGATTCGGTTTGCCATTTTAGCATATTGGAACGATCCATGGCAACGCCCAGGAAAGCGGATAACTCAACAGGTAATGGAGCAAGATCTTGCAACATACCTGGTCCAAAAGGAAAACCATTATTTCCGTTCGCGTGTAAAACTACATCATCTCCAATATAAACTCTCGTCTGCCCTGGAATTGCGTTAGGCCCGAGGAAAATACCATTAAGTCCGTCAACCGTAATTACTGAACCACTAGCTAGCTTAAGGTCAAGTTTACATGCAATACCATTACACGGAGGAGGGTTAAATTCTAAAAAACCATACTCTTTTATCACAATATCCGTTGTTTCTCCTCCCATAGTAAGATCAACTGATTGTGAAATAGTAACTATATCTCCAACTTCAATAGTAATAATATCTCCCGGTTGCGGACCACCAGAGCATGACCAAGTATCATCATATCCAGTCACCACTTGCATTTGTATCACAAATATTTTGTGCTGAAATTTAAGATACATTAAAAAAACAGGTTAAAATAAAAAACACGGAAAGTGTAAATTTTTTGTTCATGTTAGAGGGATTTACGTATTTAAAAAATTTGTTTAAGCGCGAGGTCTTTTCTCTTCAAAGTAATACTCCTTAGAGAAATACCATATTAAAGGTATATAATATAATTAACATTTATCGATATAATTATATAAAAATAATTAGTCTATTGTGAAAACAAAAACGAGGATAATATAGTTCTATATTATCCCCGTAATCTGAAAGAGTTGCTATTAATTAATCCCGACTGACTCTAAGTATTTTCTTCGCTATTCTTTCATTTCCATTATATATGGTCAGGTAATAAAAATTGGTTTCATGATCTTCCCAATTTAAAGTGTAGCGGTTAATTCCGGCCTTCAATTCAACCTTTTCCTCTTTGATCGTCCTGCCCATAAAATCAGACAAAGTCAGGATAGCTCTTCCGGCAGCTTTGGCATGCACCAAAACGGTAACTTCCTCTTCAGCGGGTACCGGATACACCTCAACCAGATCAATTTCCGTCTTTGTCCGTTCAATGGCGATAACATTGGAATATTCAAAATAACCATCAAAATCAACGATGCGTAAGCGGTAATAAGCCAGTGAAACCGGATTGCCATCTTCTAATTCATAGTTTCTAATAACCGTGGAGTTTCCTGAAGCATCGACACGACCAATTTCTTCAAAATTGTATCTTCCATTCAACGAGCGCTCCACCAGAAACATTAAGGTGTTTTCCTCGGATTGGGTTTGCCAGGTAAGTAAATTGGATCGCTCCAAAACGTATCCTTTAAAGAATGACAGCTCCACCGGAAGAGCAGATTCGCAAACTTCTATCAAATCCTCTTCATCATTACAAGGAAATGCTCCATTATCTTCAATTTCTATTTCTCCGGCAACTCCATCAGGTGTATTTAATAAAGTACAAATAGCTTCGCATTCTTTTAAGTTGGGGTTGTCAAAAATGTATAAGCCACATTCACTCTCATCGTCGTCATCGTCGTCGTCATCGTCATCATCGTCATCATCGTCGTCATCGTCGTCGTCATCGTCATCTCCAACTTGATATATTACACAAAGCTTTGGTGCTTTATCAGGATCTCCTTCATCAAAAGAAACCGCTGTTCGCTTTCCGATACCTTCAATAATAATTGAAATAGCGCTATTTGAAGTATAACCAGGCCTGCTCACTATTTCTTGTATAATGGATGCCATATCAAGCGTTTGCTGATCAGGTCCGGCAGCACCTGTTGTCGTCCATGGAATTGGAGACCAGTTAACAAAAGCACTGGTTTTAGGTCGACTGCTGATATTGTTGACAGCATTCGAAAATGTAACAGCATTATCACTTGCTTCTCCGTAGATAGTTATAATACTAGGATCCTGATTGATGGTTGCTTCAGAAGTAAATTGAATATAGGCATTTTTTATTATCGCACCATTCGGAATATCTAGGTTTAAAAAACGTAATCCGACAACCTGATTAGCATTATTACCATTGTCAAACAACAATTCAATGTCTCCACTGGTTAGATTTATTGAACCATCAGTTTTATCTTCTTCAGCATCATCAGAACTACTGACTATGCTTGAACAACTATAAATAGCAGGGTAGCAATTATCATTGTCATCATCACCGCATTTATGGCCAACGGAAATAACATTATCTAATCCATCTAAACTTATTAGACTGGGATTATCTGAAATTTCAAGATCTCCATCAATAGTTGTGATATTTTTTAAACCAACCAAACTGGTCAAGCTTGGGTTGTCATAGATTCTTAGATCGCCACCAACCGATGTTATACCACCTAATGCATCCAGGTCAACTAAAGACTCATTGTCGAAAATAAATAAGCCATTGGGCTCTTCATCATCTCCGACTCCGCCAACTGATTTAAGACTTTCTAAGCCATCCAAATTTACTAAAGATGGATTATTTTTGATTTTAAGCTCACCAGTCACAGTCTTTAAATTTTTTAAAGCAGATATGCTATTTAACTTTTCACAATCTTTAATTTCAAGATCATGGCAATATCTTAAATTTTCCAAGCCTTCCAAGTTTTCCAATTTATTACAATCTTCGAACTCAATCTCGCCTTCACAATTAACGACAACAATATTGGATAAACCAGTTATGTCATCAAGTAATGGGCAATTTTGTATTTCAAGCTGACCGTCTATTGTTGTTAAATTAGATAGATCATCTAAATCTACAATATTAGGACCTTCAATCCTGATTTTGACACCACTGGGTATTGTTGTACATCCAAAACTCATAAAAGTAGCAATATCAGCCGGAGTAGAAAGCGTGATATTACTTGTAGGACATTGGGCATTAACGAACGTGCTAGAAAAACACATAAAAACTACTAAATAAGAAAGTGTAAGGATTTTGTTCATGATAGAGGGATTTTAATTTGTTAAAACGGATTATAATTAATAAGTCTAAGTTTAATTCTTTACAAAGTATTTTTCAACTAAGAAAGTATTAAACAAAGGAGTGTAAAGACAACAGAATTCCTTCCATTATCATATATAAACAATTGGGATGTGTCTTAATACGGAAAGAGGATAACATAGTTCTATGTTATCCTCTTTTTTTTAAAAAAAATTAAAAAACTTATTTAATCTCTGGAAGCGCTTAATATTTTTTTAGCGATTCTTTCATTTCCGTTATAAATGGTGAGGTAGTAAAAATTTGTTTCGTGTTCTTCGAAATTAAGGGTGTAGTGGTTAATTCCGGCTTTCAATTCAACCTTTTCCTCTTTGATCTTTCTACCCATAAAATCAGACAAAGTGATAATTGCTTTTCCTGCAGCTTTGGCATGTACCAAAACCGTAACTTCTTCTTCTGCTGGAATTGGATACACTTCAACCAGATCAATATCGGTTTTTGAACGTTCGATAGCGATAACATCTGAGAATTCAAAAGTGCCGTCGAAATCTACGATCCTTAATCGATAATAAGCCATTGAAACCGGATTGCCATCTTCTATTTCATAACTTCTCAAAACTGTTGAATTTCCGAAAGCATCAACTCTGCCAATTTCTTCAAAGTCTTTTCTGCCATCCAAGGAGCGCTCTACAAGAAATACCAAAGTATTTTCTTCGGATTCCGTTTGCCATTGAAGCATATTGGAACGATCCATTGCATAACCTTTGAAAGAGGCAAGTTCTACCGGTAAGGCAGATAAACATTCAGTTTCCCAATCATTAAAATCATCACAAAATCCTCCACCGTTATTAAAAACTTCAATGTTTCCAGTAATTCCATTAAGTATAGCATCACATAGTCCATTACAATCTGTTAAAGATGGATTGTTTTTAACGACAAATTCTCCAGATATTGAAGCCAAATTACTTAGGGCATCAATATTTTCCAAAGCAGCACAACTCTTAATTTCAAGATCATGACAAGAAGTTAAATTATCTAATCCATCCAAACTGGTCAAAGCATCACAGTCTTCAATCTCTAACTCTCCATTAGGATTAACCGTTGTAATATTTATTAAACCGGCAAGACTGGTTAGCAAAGGGCAATTTTGTATTTCAAGCTGGCCATCTATGGTAGTTAAGCCCAACAAGCCGTCTAAATTTGTAATATCATTGCCTTTAATGGACAATTCTACACCATCAGGTACTGTAGTGCAAAAAGGATACATAGCACCAAAAGCGTCTACTTCCACTTGAGAAGAAAGATGATGGGTTGGCGTGTCCCAAGTGGGGCATTGAGTAAAAACAGTATTGCTCAAAAAGCTGAGCAAAATAATTAAAATAAAATGTGTAATTTTCTTGTTCATAATAAGGGGGATTTTTGATAAGTAAATACAACCTAAGGCTTGGCTTTTTATTAAAAAGCAATGTTAGATTAATTCAAAAAGTGAAGTTAAAACGGTTGGATTGGAATATTACTTAGAATAAGTATTTTAAAGATAGGAAATTTAACTATTACTACAAAACCTTATACAACAATTGTTGCATAAGGTTTTGTAGTAAATTAACAGATCGATCTGAAGATAAACTGATAATCAGTTGTTAGTCATCTCTATCAATTCAATCCGATAAGGGGGTTTTGTTTTCGAAATGAATGATAAGAGCTAAAACTTAATTCTGGTTTTTTTCTTTATGATTTCCTTCTACTGCTTTTCCATTAATTGAATTTTTATTTTCGACGGAATTGGTTTCTTTTATATCAGTTTTCGCCATTTTTGGAAGGCGCTTCATGATATACGAATCGATTTCACCAGTGGTTTTAATAGAGAGTAGTTCCCAACCATTTTTGTGTAAATGATTCAAAATTGAAATTACACTACTAAACTCCATTGGTTGCCCGTTTTTCTGATTTAGCTTGAAGTTTTCATTGTTGTTTGACTTCTGAAAATTTTGTCCGTAATCAATCATCGCATAAAACTTTCCATTTGGTTTGTTGTAATGCTCCCACATTTCCAAATATTGGTAATCAAATTTATTGACATCAATCTGGTTGACATACACTTGAGCCGAACAGTAGTTTGTCGCTAAGATCAAAACTGCAATTAAGATATTTTTCATTTGTTTAATTTTGTTATTTTAGAAAAAAAGACAATTACTTATAAAATCAAAAATATATCCAAGATTACAAAATAACCATATTAAATGGAGCAAATTTAAAAGAAAAATAAAGAGGTTATTTTCAAAAACCTGGAAGAAAAAAAAGTGCCATCGCGAACGTTCTCGAGATGGCACAACAACATAACCATGAAAATACATAACCAATTCTTATCAACTAGACCATAAAGTGGTTATCGTTGAATATTTTTAAGTGAAATCACTTGCAATTTTATTGCCCCTGCCTTAATTATTGAAAATCAATTGAATGGAAGGGGGGTAAACTTTTTGATAAAAATAAAGCGTATAGTAGTGTTTTATTTTTATTTTGCTTATGTCTTATCTTCTATAAAACAATATGTAATAGATTTTAACAAACACTATACCAAACACATTATAATTTTAATTATTTGACAATATTTTTTTTTACTATATAATTCTTATTTGAAATATCGCGCTATCAAACGGTTTTAGGCTATTCTCTTCCATTTAGAAGTTTAAAATAAATCTTCATGAAAAAAATTACATTTTACGTTTTACTTTCTTTGATTTTCATATTGAATGGTTGCAAGCAAAGCAAAGGTCCTTTATACTCCATCCAAAAGACTGTCATTGCTGAAAAAGCAATGGTGGTTTCTGCACACCCCCTTGCTTCACAAGTAGGTTTGGAAATAATACGCCAGGGAGGCAACGCAGCTGATGCTGCTATCGCCGTTCAATTTGCTTTGGCGGTCGTTTATCCCTACGCTGGAAATTTAGGAGGCGGTGGCTTCATGGTTATTCGAAATCAAGACGGCTCTATTGCCACGCTGGATTTTCGAGAAAAAGCTCCAGGGAAAGCGCACAGAGACATGTACCTTGACTCATTAGGCAATGCCATTGACAGCTTGAGCAGATCTGGACATCTCTCTGTCGGGGTGCCGGGGACCGTTGATGGAATATTCAAAATTTATAGCAAGTACAGCAAATTAAAAGATTTCAATAAGCTAATAGAACCTTCCATTGAACTAGCAGAAAAAGGATTTGCAGTCACTAAAAAGCAAGCAGAGCGACTGAATGAAAACAGAGCTAGCTTTAAAAGACATAATACCGCTAAAATTGCTTTTGTGAAAGATAAAGAATGGAAAGAAGGCGATCGGCTTGTGCAAACGGAATTGGCAAATACGCTGAAGCGAATTCGTGATAACGGAGAAGCCGGTTTTTATGAAGGAGCAACAGCAGCGTATATCGTCGCTGAAATGAAAAAAGGAGGTGGGATCATTACTCACAATGATTTGAAAGACTATGACGCAGTTTGGAGAAAACCCCTGACTACCGATTATAAAACATTTCACATAATTACAATGCCTCCTCCATCAAGCGGAGGAATTGTGCTGACACAATTGCTTGAAATGGTAGAAAACTATCCCCTTAAAGATTGGGGATTTCAATCAAAAGAAGCCATCCACTTCATGGTAGAGGCAGAAAGACGCGCCTACGCTGATCGTGCTCAACATTTAGGGGACAGCGATTTTTATGACGTACCGATTGCTGAATTAATGGATTCAACCTACCTGATTGAGCGAATGCTGGATTTTAATCCGCAATTTGCAACTTCCAGCGACTCTATAACGGCCGGAGCTATTGCAATGCTTCCCGAAAGCAATGAAACAACTCATTTTTCCATTGTTGATGACGAAGGCAATGCGGTTTCTCTCACCACAACTTTAAATAGTGCTTATGGCTCAAAAACCGTTGTTGAAGGTGCAGGATTTTTTCTCAATAACGAAATGGATGATTTTTCTGCAAAGCCTGGATCTCCAAATCTATACGGCCTGGTTGGCGCAGAAGCTAATGCCATTCAACCGGGTAAAAGAATGCTTAGTTCAATGACTCCCACTATCGTTTTAAAGGATGAAAAACTTTTTTTGGTTGTTGGTTCACCTGGCGGATCAACGATAATCACCTCCGTTTTTCAAGTTTTTCTGAATGTAGCCGAATTTGGAATGACTGCTTCAGAAGCGGTGAGTGCCAAAAGATTCCACCATCAATGGCTTCCAGATGTGATTCAAATTGAGGAAAACACTTTCGATTCGTTAAAAATCCAGGAACTCGAATCAATGGGACATACTGTCAAAGTAAGCGATCTTATTGGAAGAGTTGAAGCCATTCTCATTCTCCCAGATGGAAAATTAGAAGGTGCTGCTGATCCTAGAAGAGATGATGATGCAGAGGGGTGGTAAAGGGAAGAATGTGAGAAGGTTAGAAAGTTAGAAAGTAAGTGAATTAGTAACATACTGACCATATAACTCACTAACTACATAACTTACTAACTATATTTAAAACAAGAATTAGCCTGCGCCTATTTCTTTTCGAAAAGCATGCGTTTTTCTTAACCGGTCGTACAAGTGTTTGGATTGTTTAAAATTTAAGGTCTGCTGCCCATCAGAGAATGCTTTTTCGGGAGTTTCATGAACTTCAGCGATTACTGCATCAGCACCTGCCATGACTCCAGCCAATGCCACTGATTCGACAAAACGGCGGACTCCGATACCATGAGAAGGATCAATAACAACAGGAAGGTGTGTTTTTTCTTTTAAAATTGGAATCGCATTGATGTCCAAAGTATTCCGGTAAGCCGTTTCATAAGATCGAATACCTCTTTCGCAAAGCATAATCTTTTCGTTTCCATTTGAAAAAATATACTCCGCTGCTTGAAGCAGTTCATCCAGGGTTCCGGAAATCCCGCGTTTTAAAAGGATTGGTTTATCTACTTTCCCAAGTGCATCTAAAAGGTTGAAGTTTTGAGAATTTCGCGCTCCGACCTGAAAAACATCAACAAATTCAAGCATATCATCAATCTGCTCAACCATCATTACTTCTGTAATGATTTTTATTCCATTGGCCTTTGCATGCTTATACCAAACCTTCAGTCCATCAATTCCTTGTCCGCGAAAAGAGTACGGTGAACTCCGAGGTTTGTAAACGCCGCCACGCATAATTCTTACACCATTTTCGACAAGGTGAGCGATCGTTTGCTCGATTTGTTTTTCGGATTCAATCGAACAGGGCCCAGCCATAATTTCAAATGCGCCCTCCCCTATTTTTACGCCATCTCCAAGATCGATCTGCGTTTCATTTACTTTCCATTTTCGAGAAACCAATTTGTAGGCATCGCTTACCCGGTGAATATCGCGAATCCCCCCCATGGTCCCAATCGATCGAATATCGAATTCTTTCTTACCAACACCAATGATGTAATCACTCCTTTGGGTTGCAACCTCATTTATCTGGTAATCAATGGATTCTAACTTTTCTTTTAAAGCGGAAAGCTGTGAATCAGTGATATTTTTTTCGAGTTGGATAATCATACTTTAAATTTGAGTTTATGGGTTGAAGTATCTCTTCAAAAGGGTAAAACTCTCTTGTACGAAGTATGTTCAAACTTGTTTAGTATCCAATGAAATACCTTGCGCCAATATTCACTCCAAGCGAGCCGTGTTTTTGTTCTATTGGATTGGCGTCGGTACTAAATACTGATTCCAAACGTGCAGTAGGTGCTAAATAAATCTGAAGATTATCATTCAAATGATATGCTGCAATTACAGAAGCGGTAAAACTAACGCCAATATTATCTTTATACCATTTCAATTGATCGTCTTTGATGTTGTAGATGTCATCCTCTAACCCTCTAATTTCTCCTTTTGTTTTGGTGGAAATATTAATCAAAGCACCAGCCTCAACACCAAATGACCAGTTTTCATTTTTGTAAGTATAACCTAATAAAAGCGGAACATCGATTAAATGAAAATAGTTATAAGTTGTTTTATTATATGTCGTGGTCGTCGTTACCGGAACCTGCCCATAAACATAAATAGTGTCCATCGTATTATTGTTGACAAAGATTCTTTGGATACCATGCACACTGTCAATAGATACAATGGAAGAGTTCAGGCTAAATTTCCGGGCATTCCGTGAATATTGTAAACCTGTTTTAAAATAAACGCCGACCTCTGATTGTGCTATGGCTTCAAATCCCATCTGGATCGTTTCTAATTGCTCCTCAGATTGCAAACGTAATTTTAAATAATCTGCACTCATTTCATCCTTAGCTTTCAAAGAATAAAAAGAACTGCCATACCCACCATATAAACCAAAGCCATATTTAATTTTGAATTTATTTCTGGGTGGAAGTGGCGTTTCATCTTTTTTATCATCAGCAACTGCGATAGATTCTTCTGCTGAATCCATTACTGCGGCTAAAGCAACTGATTCAACAGTGATTCCAGATTGCTTAGAATCCATTGGGATGGCCTCATTATTTTCAATAATTATAGCCTCTTCAAAGTTTGTATTTTCTTCTTTTAAATCAACGATCGGTGCGATTTCTTCATCTTCCAGGATAATTAAAGGTTCACTTGAATTTGGAGTCAATTCACTTTCAGCAGCTGCCGATTCTATGATTTGAGGCTGATTGGAAATTGTAGCTTTATATTTTTTTTGTTGATTGTTAACCTGAGCATGCTTCTCGATAAGTTGATTTTGTGTGTTTTTTGTATTTATAAATTGAGCATTTTGTTTCGTTGATTTTTCACTTTCAGTTTCCGGAGTTGATGGCACAACGGATTCTTTTTTAAGGGAATTAAATGACGACTCTGATTCATTACTTTTATCCATTAAATCAATAGTCGAAAGCGATGTGATTTCACTTTCAGAATCAGGATTTCCATTATCCGACAAAGTATAAAAAGCTACTAGCGAAGCGATGAGGGCAAAGAAGAAAAACCAAATCAACCCTCCTCTTCGGTTATTGCTTTTTTGAACATGTGGCAAGATATCCGCCCAAAGTGCTTCAACATCGACTTCGGAAACATGATTATTAATTTTGCCAGCAGCGTGTTTTTCAAATTTTGAAAAAGTCATATTCTGATCCTGATTTTATCTTGAACGGTTAATTGTTTTTTTAGCAAACTTCTTGCACGCGTAAGTTGAGATCGCGAAGTACTTTCGGTAACACCTAGCAATTCTCCAATTTCTTTGTGGCTGTAGCCTTCAATTGCGTAAAGATTAAATACTTCCCGAAAACCATTTGGTAAATTATCGATCAGTTCCATCAATTCTTCTGCACCTAATTGTGAATAGATATCCGGAACTACGTTTTTATCATTTAAATCTTCCAGGATAAATACTTCATTTTTAAAACTGCTTTTATCAAAATACTTTAAAGCGGTATTGATGGTAATGCGTTTCATCCAAGCTTCAAAAGATCCCTTTTCTTCATAATTGGAGATCGATTTTAAGATTTTGATCAAAGCCTCCTGCAATATATCTTTTGCAAATTCAGCATCCCTGCTGTATCGTCGACAAACCGTCATCAACAAACCAGAGTACTTTAAGACCAACTCCTTTTGAAAATCTGGTTTCCCTTTTTTACAACCATCAATAATATGCTGCTCAGTAAATATTTTCAAATTGACTTTTCTTTGGATTTCAACTTATTGTCTTTTAAAAAAGCTAAGTATGCAGGCACATGAAATCATGCGCCTGCGTTATTTTAACTAACCTAAATATTATTAATAATCTCTGGTAATTTCAAACTCCCCAGAGTATGGCAGATTTGATTGCTGCTGCATGTTATCCCAGAAATCCCCTTGACCACTAAATGTTCCTATGATTTTCTC
Organism: uncultured Saprospiraceae bacterium; assembly: GCA_963793295.1. Lineage (GTDB taxonomy): Bacteria > Bacteroidota > Bacteroidia > Chitinophagales > Saprospiraceae > JAHDHW01. The sequence goes on from CAWBZX010000040.1 coordinate 118,225, forward strand.
TCCCACCAATCCATATTCAGTGATAATAAGCTCCGTCAAACCACAGTCAATATTTGCACATTCTTGCTGTAAGAATCCTTGAGAAGGAAATTCTACATTAGAATACATAAACTCAACAACGGTTCCATCATAAGTTCCAGGTGCATTAAATGTACCGGTGAAACTATACTGTTCATTAGTTCCAGGCTCATAAGCATAGATGAAGGTAGAGCCTAATGAGTCTCCAGCTGAAACTACGATGAATGTTCTACTCTCTCCGTTTACTGTGAAAGTTAAGTATTCATCCAAAACGTTTCCGCAAGCATCAATTGCTCCAAGGTCAATCATAGGTGTAACCGTATAAGTTAGCACATCGCTTTCCTCAAGATCATCCAAATTAACACCTACAACCTCTAATTCCGTAGCATTGTCGCAATTGAACATTGAAGTTGAAATCACATTGTCATCTTCCAAATAATAGTAAGAAAACTGATTGCCTAAAGTTAGTGTAACCCAACCATTGGTTAATGGATCGCCGTTACAATCAAGCACGGTTCCCATAATTTCCACTAAATCAGGAGAGGTAACTTCAATAATTCCAAGATCAGTATCTACATCAAATGGGCCTATATTGGAAACAAGGTTTTGGAAACAATTTCCATATTGGCTGATCGTCATTGTCAATTCTTCATTAGCGGGCATTTTTCCTCCAAAATAACCATTGTTGTCTGTCATCCCACAAGCACCGTATCCATTACCGGAAGCAAAATTAACACAAACCCAGGCATTAGCCACCGGAACCTGATTTTCATTTACTACCGTTCCGCTAATATAAACCAATGGAAAAGGAGCATCACAATTCCAAAATGAAAAGTGAGATACCTGTCCAACATAATTGTTTCCAATTAAGGCAGCGGTACCTTCTTCCTGCCAAAGGCCATATTCTTCATTAAAATACCACAACGGAATTTCATCAGGTGCGCTCCCCTGGAGTTCCGATGGAACAGGAAAAGTCAATTCTGCTTTTTGGCTGTTTCCAATATTCAATTCCTGACCACTGTCATCGGTTAATTCAACAGCCATCATTCCAAACGTTGCCATGGCTACTTCTTCGTTAAACCGGTTTACACCCTGTAGGTTTCCGGGCATAATTTCAGCCAAATCGTTTGCAGTCGGATCAATCCATCGGGCTGCGACGTTTACGTTTCCTTCGTAAAGTTGTCCACCAGAAGTGATGATACTGTTCGCTGGAAAGCTCAATTTGATGCCTTCCGCACTGCTTACATTACCTCCTGAGTCGGATGAAAAAGAACCGATCGAAGTTTTTGAAAGCAATTTGATATTTGCATAATTTTGAGAACCTTCTTTTGGAAAAAAACGATTTGAGCCATTAAAATAGCCCGCTTTTTTAACCAAAACAAAAGTTCCGGCTGCGTTCATTGCTACTTGACGAAATACAAAAGATCCTCTTTCGTCCGTCGTTCTATTCAGGTTTTTTATTGTAACTACTGCTCCAACGACAGGTTGCCCAGCTTCATCATACACCACACCGGCAAGCGATGCGGTAACCGGAATGACTTCTTCCTGAAAATCACTTAAATCGATAATCGGAGGGTTAAAAAGGTTGGTTGACGTAGTTTGCTCATCAACATCTTTTCGGCAAGAAAAGAATACAAGAAATATTAAACTAAAAAATGTGATCTTTTTCATGTTTTATCTTTTAACTTTTTTGAAAGGGTATAAAATTAAAATAGGTTTTCGAAAGCGCTTACATTTATACTAATCCTTTTAGTCGTAAAAACGCTGCATCACCTTTTATTTATTTTTGAAAATAATTGGCTGGCAAAAGAAATCCACTAACTTTTAGTTGTAAAAATTCTATTTGTAAAAGATTTGAATCATCTATTTTATAACCTTAGAAGATTCCATGGATGGTGCTGGTTGGAGAATACGTTTTACAAAATCGGCACTTATTTCTTCAATGTTTTTGCTTTCCGACAAGGCCTTGATGAAGGCGCTGCCAATGATGGCGCCATTGGCGTGTCGACAGGCAGTTTCAAATGTTTGGTGGTTGGAAATTCCAAAACCAATAAGTCTTGGATTCTTTAAATTCATGGCAGCAACTCGCTCGAAGTAGTCAATCTGATTTTGTGAGATTCCGGATTTGGCTCCTGTGATTGAACTACTGGAAACCATATAAATAAAACCTGTACTGAGCTGATCAATTTTCCGTATGCGATCTTCGTTAGTTTGTGGCGTTATTAAAAAGACTGCGTCCAGATTATATTTTCTAAAAAGTATTTGATATTGATTCTGGTAAATTTCTAATGGTAAATCTGGCAGAATTAAAGCGTCCACTCCGGCCTCACTGCATTTTTTAAAGAAAGCTTCTTCTCCGTATTGCATCACCTGGTTGAAATATCCCATTAAAACCATTGGAAGATCACTTTCTTCCCTGATACTTTTAAGTTGATCAAACAAGATGGAAAGTTTCATTCCATTTTTTAAAGCGACCTGTCCACTCTGTTGAATAGTTGGACCATCAGCCAAAGGATCCGAATAAGGCATACCAACTTCGATAATATCAACGCCCGCTTTTTCCAGGCTCAAGAAAATCGCTTTCGTATCATTCAAATTTGGATACCCTGCAGTAAAATAAATGTTGAGAATATGATCTTTTTTTCTATCAAAAAGTTGTTGTAAACGGGTCATTGGAAAAATGTTAAATGAGTTAGTGGGTTAGTGAGTTAGTGGGTTAGTGGGTTAGTGGGTTAGTGGGTTAGTGGGTTAGAAAGTAAACACTTGGACTAAAAAAACTAACTGTCTAGCCTTCTGCCATCTCACCATCTGGCTTTTCAAAATGTTCGATATAAGTCGCCAGGTCTTTATCTCCTCTCCCTGACAAATTGATAACGATATTGTCATTGGGTGAAAAAGAAATTTTATCAAGCGCAGCAAATGCATGTGCAGATTCGAGAGCTGGAATAATCCCTTCTTGTTTGGAAAGAAAAAAAGCGGCATCAAGGGCTTCTTGATCAGTGATACTAACCGCCTCAGCACGCCCAATATCAATCAGATGAGCATGAAGGGGGCCGATGCCCGGATAATCTAAGCCCGCAGAAATAGAATAAGGCTCGACGATCTGTCCATCATCGGTTTGCATCAAAAGGGTACGGCTTCCATGGATAATTCCTTTGCTACCTAAAATACTTGTCGCAGCAGATTCGCCACTATTTACACCAAGTCCCGCAGCTTCCACCGCAACTAATCTCACTTTTTCGTTTTCCAAATAATGATAATACGCTCCGGCTGCATTACTACCTCCACCCACACAAGCTATTATAATGTCAGGCTCTTCTCTTCCAGTTTGTTCCTTAAGCTGCCATTGCATTTCTTCGCTGATAACCGATTGAAATAAAGCGACCATATCGGGATAAGGATGTGGCCCAACTACCGATCCGATGATATAATGCGTTTGTTCTGGATTATTGATCCAATCACGAATGGCTTCATTGGTTGCATCTTTGAGGGTTTGACTGCCACTGTTAGCCGGAACCACTTTTGCACCGAGCATCTTCATTCTCGATACATTTGGTGCTTGACGTTTGATATCCACTGCGCCCATATAAACGATACATTCAATTCCCATCAAGGCACAAACCGTTGCAGTAGCTACGCCATGCTGACCAGCGCCGGTTTCAGCAATAATTCGATTTTTCCCAAGTCTTTTAGCTAATAAAATCTGGCCAATCGTATTGTTGATTTTGTGCGCACCGGTATGGTTTAGATCTTCTCTTTTTAGAAAGATTTTTGAATTGAAATGTGCTGATAATCGCTTCGCAAAGTATAATGGCGTTGGACGACCGACATAGTCTTTTAAAAGTGCGCGGAATTCCTTTTGAAATGCATCTTCATTGATGATTTCCAAATAACAGGATTTCAGTTTTTCAATATTAGGATATAACATTTCCGGAATAAAAGCGCCTCCGAATTCACCATAATAACCAGAAGATGAAATGTTGTATTTTGTAGCGGGTGTATTCATGTGTTGTATGACAAATGGTTAGAAATTTAGGAGGTTTAAAGATCAATGAGTTAGAACGTTATATGGTTATAGGATGATTGAGTTCATTGATAAAAGTAGCGATCAGGTCAATATCTTTGAAGCCAGGTTCGATTTCAAATCCACTATTTAAATCTACGCCATATAATTTTGGATGCTGTAAAGCTTTTATTTGTTCAGCCATTTTTGGGTTAATGCCACCACTCAGAAAAAAAGGCGTATCACCTTTATAGTTATTTAAAATTGACCAGTCAAAAGCGACACCATTGCCTCCGGGATTTTCTCCTTTTGTATCAAAAAGAAAGAAATCACAATAATATTGATAAGCTTCTGTATTTGTAAACGAGAAATGTTCATCAACTGAAAAGGACTTAATGATATTCAATCCCGCTTTTTTTAATTCTTCACAATAGAATATATTTTCAGTGCCGTGCAATTGAACATAATCCAGACTATATTCTTTTGTTTTAGCAAGCACATATTCTGTTTCGGCATCTACAAATACACCGACTTTCCTGATGTATTGGTTGCTGTCTCCAAATAGTTGGATGGCATCTTTTAAAAAGGAAAGGTCACTATCTTTTTCTTCAATAAACCGTGGTGATTTTTCAGAAAAGATCAATCCAATGAAATCAACCGGCAGTTGTCGTAAACCGGTGATATTATACATTTCGCGCATGCCGCAGACTTTTACTTTTAGGTTCATATTTTAAATATTTTGTGATTCTGAAAGAAAATAATCTTTGGGCTTGCTCATAGTCTGAAAACAATATTTTATTTCAAGTTGCGGATAACATTTAATCCATCTGAAATCGTCAAATCTTGTATCGAAATAAAAGGTTTCTCACAAAATGCTCCGTTTCAAATGGACTATCCGCATCTTGGGCTATTTTACTAGCTTTTTTATTTTCTTAAGTGTGCTGATTTCATTGATCAAAGTGGCACAAGCTTTCGGAGGATCCGGAGTTTTCATAAAATACTCTCCTATCAAAAAACCCTGAAAACCTGCCTGTTGTAATTCAACAATACTTTCAGCATTATTTATTCCACTTTCAGATATTTTTATAAATTCCTTAGGAATTGCATTTGAAAGTCCTATGGAAGTGTTAATATCTACCGTAAAATCTTCGAGATTTCGGTTGTTTACGCCCACGATATCAATATGTCTATTTAGTTTAGCTAATTGGCCAATTGAGTGAATCTCCATCAAAACCTCTAACCCAAGCGATTTTGCCATTGATGCTAATTGGGATAATTCCTTTTTCTCCAAACACTCAGCAATTAACAACACCGCATCTGCTCCAATAGATTTTGCTTCAATTAGTTGGTATTCGTCTATCACAAAATCCTTCCTCAAAATTGGACAAAAGTTATATTTACGGGCCTCTGTCAAATCTGCATTTTTGCCTCCAAAAAAATAGCTGTCCGTCAATACTGATAACGCAGAAGCGCCTGATTGCATATAACCTATGGAAATTTTTTCAACAGAAGCATAAGGATTGATATCGCCTTTTGAAGGAGACTTCTTTTTAAATTCAGCAATAATTCCTGTTTTATCGTCCCGGAGCAAATACTTTTTCATGGAAACCACCGGCGTTTCAAAATAAATACTTCTTTCGAGCAAGGTCGTTGGATAAAGTTCTTTCCGTTCGGCAACTTCCTTCTTTTTATGTGCGATAATTTTATCTAGAATATTCATTTTAACTGTTTTTAAAAAATTGATTTTTCTTTATTTCCAGGACCTTAGTTGATTAAATTTTTGAATTTTTCAAGCGCTTTTCCACTTAAAAGAGATTCTGATGCTTCGGCGATAGATTCTTCCATTGTTTGCTTCGAATTGATGCAATTAATAGCCACACCCGCATTAGCGGTAATAACATCAACTTGAGCAGCAGTACCTTTTCCTTGCAGAACATCAACAAAGATCTTCGCTGCTGCTTCTACAGTATCTCCTCCTCGCAGATCGTTGGGGGTAAGTTTTGGCTTTCCAATTTCAGTTGGTGAAAAAGTATGCTCTCCGGAATTATTTCGTAATTTAAAATCACCAGTCAGCGATATTTCATCATATCCATCCAAAGCATAAACAATTGAAAATTGACGCTGCGTTTGTTGAAAAATATATTCATACAATCGACATAATTCTAAATTAAAAACACCCAACAATTGATACTTTGGCTGACCCGGATTAACCAAAGGTCCAAGCATATTGAAAAACGTTTTTACACCCAGTTGACGTCGAATTGGAGCCACGGTTTTCATAGCAGGATGAAAAAGTGGCGCATGAAAAAAACAGATATTTGCCTGATCAAGCTGTCGTTTCAAAGCATCCACATCATTGGTGAACTCATAGCCCAAGTATTCCAAAACATTGGAAGAACCACAAGCAGAGCTTACGCCATAATTACCATGTTTGGTCACTTTATAACCTGCTCCCGCCACGACAAAAGATGAAATCGTTGAAATATTGAACGTATTTTTTCCATCCCCTCCAGTTCCAACAATATCAATGCTTTCCGTTCCCTCTAAATCAACCGGAAGGCAAAGCTCCAGCAACGCGTCCCGAAACCCCTGCAACTCCTCAACCGAAATCGCTCGCATGAGATATACCGTCATAAAAGCCGCAATCTGAGATTCATTGTACTGGTTATTGGAAATATTAACCAATATCTCTCGCGCTTCTGTGCGGCTTAGCTTCTTATGTTCAAAAAGTCTTGAAAGTATCGTTTTCATGTTTGATTGAGTTATTGGTTGATTAGGTTTTTGAGTTAGGAGATTATTGATTTGGTTACTCTTTTTCTTATTTTTCTAACTTCTTAACCCACTAACCTTCTCACTTCTGGCTTGAACTTTAAAGGCGTTTTCTAAAAAATTTTTGAGTATCTCTTTTCCATTTTCAGTCATGATTGATTCCGGATGAAACTGAACGCCTGAAACGTTGAACTTTTGATGCCTGACCGCCATGATTTCGCCTTCAGAATCTTCTGCCGTTATTTGTAATTCATTTGGAAAATCTTTTTTATCCACAACCCAGGAATGATATCTTCCGACGATAAATGTGGAAGGCATGTTTTGAAAAAGAGGATCGTTTTCTTCGATAATTTCAATTGGCGTTGCTATTCCATGAAATACCTTTTTGAGGTTACGTAATTTTCCACCAAAAGCTTCACCAATCGCCTGCATTCCCAAACAAACTCCAAATATTGATTTTGTCAATGCGTATTTTTTTATCAAATCGGGCATAATGCCAGCGTCTTTTGGAATTCCAGGGCCTGGAGAAAGAACGATTATATCAAAAGCATCAACAGCTTCAAGAGTGATTTCATCATTGCGAAATACCTCAATCGGGAGTTCACTAATTTCCTTGAGGTATTGCACCAAATTGTAGGTAAAAGAATCGTAGTTGTCTAAAACTAAAATGCGCATATTAAATTTTTTCAGCTTCCTTCAATGCTTTTTTTAAAGCACCCAATTTATTATTTACTTCCTGAAGTTCGTTTTCTTCATTACTCGCTGCTACGATTCCGGCTCCTGCCTGATAGCTGAGCATATTTTGTGTACTCAGGAAGGAACGGATCACAATGGCCTGATTCATTTCTCCATTAAAACCAATATATCCAATGGCTCCTCCGTAAAAATTACGACTGTCTTTTTCATATTGATTGATGAGTTGAATCGCTTTATATTTTGGTGCTCCGCTAAGCGTTCCAGCCGGAAAGGTATCTCCAAACACGCGGATCGGATTGGTCTCTGGATTCAATTGTCCTTCCACTTTAGAAACTAAATGGATGACATGACTAAAAAACTGAACCTCTTTTAGTTCTTTTACATAAACTTTTTCGGCATGTTTTCCCAGATCATTTCTGGCTAAATCAACGAGCATAATATGTTCCGCATTTTCTTTAGGATCTTCCAACAGAAGTTGCGCATTTTTACTATCCTCTTCATCATCTCCTGTTCTGCGATAGGTCCCTGCGATAGGATTTACGCTGGCAATATGATCTTTGATCACCATTTGGGCTTCTGGTGAAGACCCAAATATTTTATAATTTCCATAATCAAAATAGAAGAGATAGGGTGAAGGATTAACCGATCGTAAAACGCGATACACATTAAATTCGTCCCCCTGAAATTGTTGGGAATACCGTCTGGAAAACACAATTTGAAAAACATCTCCTAATTGGCAATGCATTTTTCCTGCAGTCACTAAAGCTTTAAATTCTTCATCCGTCAAATTGCTTTGCTCTTCGCCACTACGCTTAAAATGGTATATTCCATAACTCTGATTATTGATCAAACTTTCTATCTTTTCAATCGTGTTTTCTTCTCCTTGCAAGCTGTTTTGAATAATGTATAACTCATCCTTAAAATGGTTGATCGCGATTACATATTTATAAAGGCTGTAATTGATATCCGGAAGGTCATTTGATCGTTTTGAAGGATCAAATTTCAAGGAATCAAAATACTGAACAGCATCAAAACCAGTATGCCCGAAAAAACCATTGATCCCTTTATAGTTTGTGCTGTTTTCTACTTCGAATTGATTGATAAATTCATAAAATGAATCGATCACATTTTCACCTGAGGTAATTGTTTCTTCAAGCTGTTCTCCATCAGGCAGGGTTCGAAACATCTTTCCATGCTGTACTTTGAAAGTCGCGATGGGTTCGACAGCAATAAATGAAAAACAGTTTTCCATACTGCGAAAATCCGTACTTTCCAATAATACTGAGCCGGCAAAATGATCCCTTAATTTCAAATAAATGCTAACCGGAGTATAGGTATCAGCCAGCAGTTTTTTAGTGTGAATGGTTATTTTCACTTTTTCTTTTATCTGAAAAGTGGGATTTATAGGTTGCATATTAATTATAGTTTCATTTTTTTGTTTCAACGTGGTCACCTTAAATCAGTTTCATTAAAAGACGTTTCATATAAAAAGGATAAATATCAAAAGCGGCTTGCCGAGTATTCGACAAGCCGCTTTTGATATTGGATCATACCATTAATCGTGAGGCTATCTTACCCGGGATTCCGAATCAGTATTGTGCCACCACCAAAAATTTGTATGCCCTTTAAAGTTCATTTTATATATTTGATTTCAACAAAAATGAAGCGTTTTATATTCTCATGCAAGTGAAAGATGTAAAAAAAGTTCAAGATTTATTTTTTAATGTAAGATTTTATAGACCATCTCCTTCATCAATTCTCCTTCAGGAGTATTATCGCTATCTACGCCTTTCGACTTTAAATCATACTCTTTTAAAACCGAAATGACCTTTTGCGTCTTTTTTAAATTGTAATTACGAGCCGTAGTTTTATATTCTCTAAGAAAATAGTCAGAACGTAATTTTAATGCACTTGACATTTCCCGATCAGACAGGCTACGCAAAAAATGGAGCATGTACACTTTGCTGAAATAATTGTACAAAGTTCCGGTAACCATCACCAAAGGATTCTTACGAGGATTCGCTGTAAAATACTGAATGATCCGGTTGGTTTTTAAAACATTGCGTTGACCCAAGGCTTTTTGCAATTCAAAAACATTATAATCTTTGCTGATACCGATGTTGTCCTGGATGTGCTTTTCGTTGATTGCAGTCCCTGGTGAAAGATTGATCGCTAGCTTATCGAGTTCGTTAGCAATCTTCGAAAGATCGGTTCCGAGATATTCTGCAATAAGTTGAGAAGCGTTTGGATTGATTGTCAATTTTTTACCTTTCAAATAGTCTACAATCCAATCCGGAACCTGATTGTCATATAATTTCTTTGATTCAAAAAGGACCGCATGCGCTTTTAGGCTTTTGGCAAATTTGGTTCGTGCGTCCAGCTTTTTATACTTATGACAAACAACCAAAATCGAAGTTGGAACTGCTTTTTCAATATATAATTGAAGATCCTGCAAGTCCTTCATATCCTGTGCCTCTTTTAAGATAATCACTTGATGAGAAGCCATCATGGGGTAGCGACTTGCCGTATCGATCAATGTTCTGGCATCCGTATCTTTTCCATAAAATATGGTTTGATTAAAAGATTTCTCTCCTTCTGTCAAAACCTTTTCCTCAATAAAATCAGATATTGCATCGATATAAAAGGCTTCCTCTCCATGAAGGAAATATACTGGCTTGTAATCTTTCGCCTTAAGGGATTTTATGATTTCTTTGTAGGTCAATATTGGTAAGTTCTTATTTATGACTCGTTCATTCCGTCTGCAATATTACGAAAATGGAAAGACTCTTTTGAATTAAAATCAAAAGAGTCTTTCTAAAATTTAGAGGTGATTGATGTGCTTTTTACAAAATGGCTACTGTATTTTTGGCCAGTTCGTTTCCGCTAATTTCGAAAGATTCTCCTCATCATTAACCCATGGCACGATAGTATTCAATGGCGCTCCTTCCCAGTAATCGTTGTAAAACAAATACAATTTGCCATCATTGATTTTATAAGTTTCTGGATCAGCAGGTACTTTTTTGTTCATTTTTGCAATAGCAAATGCACAATATCCATCAAATTGAGGCAAATAATGGTCTGGATCTGCATTGAAAGCCTTTAAGTTTTCTGCACTTGTAAAATAGTAAGTAGCTCCGTTGTACTCCGTTGAATGTGCTTTGCTGCCTCTTTGGGCAGAATAGGAAGTAAAATAACTAACCACATCATAGCCTCCGTTTGCTACGCCATCCGCGTTTGCAAATACTTTTGAATCCTGAGCAAATGACATTGCTGATATAAATAAAAATGATAACAAGAAACTGAATTTAATAAGCGATTTCATTTTAATGATAATTTTAATTAAATAATTTAATTTTTACAAACACAAATAAAAGTTAATTTTGTGTACTAAAAAGAACAAATAGTTCACATATAATAACAATTAGTACAAATAATTGTATCTATTGCAAAAACTAGATACTTTTACAAAAAAAATGACATGGATATTTTAAGCGATTTGATGAAAGCCCTCCATTTAAAAAGTGTTGTTTATTTTAAACATCATTTCTGCTCGCCTTGGGGAATGGACGCTTCCAAAAGTGCGTTTGCACAGTTTCATGTAATTGTTCGTGGTAGATGCCTGTTGAAACTGGAAGGAACGAATCCTATCACACTTTATGGTGGAGACATGGTTTTGCTTCCACACGGTACCCCTCATCAAATTATGGATGATTTGAAGACGAAGTGTCTACCCGGTAAACAAACCGTTGAAAAAATCATTCAAGGTGAGCAAGTTTTTGACGGAGATGAAGTAAACTCAACTTTGATTTGTGGGCATTACGAACTGGATCAATCGGTGGATCATCCTTTTTACCAAAGTCTGCCAAAACTAATTCATTTAAAAAATATAGACCTCACTGAAACCAGTGGCCTAAACTCGATCATCAACCTTATTATTCAGGAAACGCAGTCTGACAAATTAGGTGCTACGACCGTCTCTACCAAGTTAGCCGAAGTACTTTTCATAAAAGTGATTCGTCATTATTTGGAAAGCAATTCTGACGGTAATTCCTTTCTCAATGCTTTGAAAGATCGTAAAATTCAAGAAGTTTTGAACTTGATTCATCAATCTCCGGAAGAGAATTGGTCTTTGAACAGACTTTCGAGGAAGGTCGGAATATCAAGAACTTTATTAGCAAATAAGTTTCGGGAGTTGGTAGGCGAAACACCCATGAAGTATCTTTTTAAGTGGCGTATGCAAATGGCAAAACAGTTACTCCAAAATACAGATCAAACAACGCTGGAGATTTCCTCAAATATTGGCTATCAATCCGAAACTGCTTTTAATAGGGCTTTCAAAGCTCATTTTAATTTGACGCCACATAAGTTTAAGGCAAGTTTGAAGTTTGAAGTTTGAAGTTTGAAATTGAAAAGTTTGAAGTTTGAAAATTAAGTTTTTATTTTTTCGAACACCACAGTTTGCCATTCTCGATTAAAATGATTGTAAATTTTTTTGAAACCCTTCTGTGAAATAATTGATTCTATTTTTTGGGTTGGATGGACGAAAGTTCGAAAAGGATTGCCTTTTATCCACTTAATTTTTTGCTCGAAATAATGTACAAATTTCACCCACCAAACATCTCGCGGCACTGAGTAAGCATACCATTTTTTTGCTTTCTTAACAGAATGCACTACCAACTCTTCATAATTTTCATAACAACAAATCACTTTATCCAGAGTCACTAAATCTACCGTATTTATATTTTTATGTGTTTCTAAAAAGTCGCCAACATAAGAACGGATCGCCTTTTCTAAAGACTTATGTTTGATCTCCTGTTGAAAAGCAGCATGATAGGAGACGGAATAATCACTATAAATTGCCTCAGAAATCCCTTGTTCAAATAGTTCAAAAATAACCACTCCTACCCCACTACCAATATCCAAAAGCGAGGCATCTTCAAGCTCTAACTGTTTGAGTAAATTTATCAGCGGCAAGGAGTTCTTTTTAGGTCCACTGGCATGATAATCATCTAGTTCTTCTTGAGCCAATTTTAGATCGAAATTGTCATTATAAACTTTGTTTTGGCAACAGGACATTATTGATGTTTAAGAAAAGTAATTCAACTAAACCTCGACAAACAAACCTAATAATATTAAAGCCCACCATAATATTCCAAAAACCACTAAAACGATTTGCCTTTGATTAAATCCTTCTCTTTCTATCACTCGATATTCTTCGGATTGCAACATTGCATAATTTAAGGCATTGAAGGGTGGGATTAAAAAAACAAAAGCTAAAATAGAAATTATCCACATTGGATCAGGAAGACTGGAAAGAAGATTAAATAAAACAAATGCTATAAAAAGAGCCGCGGAAGAATAATTTTTGGTGTAGCCTTTCGACTGGGCAAAAGATTGGATCCGTTCAAATAAGCCATAAAGAAAAAAAATAGAAAATATGGCCCTCATTGCAGGCATGATATCCAAATTATCTTTCTCTTGAAAAAATTTCCATGATTTGTACATCCACCAGACGCCATAAAGTCCAAGCGTTAATAGGAAAAGAAAAATAAAATTGTTTATAGCTAGGATTTCTCTTTCCTCTTGTTCAACAAAACCTGAATCCAATAAATCGTGATCTTCCATATCTTGTGTTAATTTTCAGTTCCAAAATTATCCAATTCAGATTTTAATCCATCAACAAATATAAATAAATTTTATTTTTTCGCTTTCTAGAAAAAACTCAACTTACACTCAGTACCAGTTCTTTGACAGTTTTTATCCATTTGGGATTTTCGTTGAGACTCTCGACAAGATCTAGTTTTTCGCCACCTTTTTCAAGGAACTCTTCGCCATATTCTTCTGATATTTCGATCGTCGTTTCCAGACAATCAGAGACAAATGCCGGGCAAAAAACCAAAAGTTTTTTATCTCCTAGCTTGGCTCGCTCTTCTATTGTTTTGCTCGTATAGGGTTGCGCCCAGGCTTCAGGACCAAGTCGCGATTGAAAGCAAATGGTATAATCTGAAGGTTTGAGCCCTAACTTTTCTGCAATCGCATGAGAAGTGCCAAAACATTGGGCAGAATAACAAAATTGATTTTTTGTTGAAATGGTGGAACAACAATTCTCCTTAACCAAACAATGGTTACAATCGTCCGCCTTTTTTAGCTGGCGCTGCGGCAATCCGTGAAAACTAAATAAAAAATGATCGTATTCTTCGATATTATATTTACGTGCATTTTCCACAAAAACATCAATCATTTTCTCATTGTTGTAATAAGAGTTGATCATTTTTATCGTCGGAATATTTTCTTTTTTTGACATCACACGCATCACTTCCTCGTGAATACTTCCTGTGGTTGCAGAAGCATATTGCGGAAAAAGCGGCAAAACTATAATTTCAGAAACCCTTTTTGACAATAATTTATCAATAGCGGATTCAATCGAAGGGTTTTGATATCGCATCGCCAGTTCCACCTCATAGGTATCACCAAGTAATTCCTGAACGCCAGCAGCAAGCTTTTCACCATAAAATTTTAAGGGTGAACCTTCTTCCGTCCAAAGTTTTTGATACAATTTAGCTGAGCTTCCACTTCGAAAAGGGGCGATAATTCCGCGAACCAGCAGATTTCGCGGAAGCCAGGAATAATCGATGACGCGACGGTCCAGTAGAAACTGTTTGAGGTAGCGATAAACTGCAGAACGAGTAGGTGCATCAGGAGTCCCTAAGTTGATGACAAGAACACCTTTTTTGTAGTTTGCGGACATCTTATATTTTTTCTAACAGGCACAAAAATAATTAATAAGCTATTTGCTGTCGTAAAATGAGTTCAAATAACTGATATTAAAATGGTTTATTGATGAATCAGTCCATGAATAAAAATGAAAAAAGTGCCCCAAACCTAGGTCTGAAAGACACTTTGTTAACTTTCACAAACATAAACAAAAGAGGTAGCAATTGGTTGAAATAGTTGTAATCTCTCCGTAAAAAAGCATTTTTTTCACATAAGCAAGTTTGAGGGAATTATCAATTGGCTATTTCCGTTGCTTTTCCTTTCGACAAAAAACAAAATGCTACAATCGGAAAACTATCCAAATGAGATTTGCTTCCTTAACAACTGATTACTTAACTTTGCAGCTTGCAAAATTTGAAATATGAAAAGACCTTTGATACTCGTAACCAATGATGATGGGATGTTTGCTCCAGGCATAAAAGCATTAATTGATGTAGTTCGTGAACTGGGCGATATCGTTGTAATCGCGCCTAATTCTCCGCAATCAGGAAAAGGTCATGCCATCACGATCCATGATCCTTTGCGATTACATAAAGTTGATGCTTTTCCAGGTGTCGAATCCTACGAATGTTCCGGCACTCCGGTGGATTGTGTTAAGCTCGCAAAAAGCGTGGTTTTAAAAGGTCGAACAATTGACCTTTGTGTTTCCGGTATCAACCACGGCTCAAATGCCAGTATAAACATCATTTACTCCGGTACGATGTCGGCAGCAATGGAAGCCTCTCTCGAAGGTATTGATTCAATTGGTTTTTCATTGCTTGATTTTTCGTTTGAAGCGGATTTTGAAGCCAGTAAATGGGTTGCTAAGAAGATCATTTCTTATGTGTTACAAAATGGAATGCGGGAAGGGAATTTGTTAAATGTGAATATCCCAAAAATTAAAAAGGAAGCGATTAAAGGCATCAAAATATGCAGGCAGGCTGAAGCAAGATGGACCGAAGAATTTGCCGAAGCAATTGACCCCAGAGGTGAAAAATATTATTGGCTGACCGGAACATTTAACGGTGAAGTAGATGATGAGAATACGGACATTTGGGCACTTCAGAATAATTATGTCTCGGTAGTTCCCTCTTCGCATGACCTCACCAACTATAAAGGTATGGATGAATTAAAGAGCTTGGAGAAATAAGACAGGAAATCAAAAGGTTAGAAAGAAAGAAAGAAAGAAAGTTAAGAAGATAGCAAGGGTATAACCATATAACCATATAACCATATAACCATATAACGTTTAACATGTTTCTAAAAAAAGATTCTATTAAAATTGGGATAATATTGGGACTGGTAATACCATTCCTGGGATATTGGTTTTGGAAAGGATTTTTTGCATTGCTGACCTTTGCAGATGTTATGAATCCAACTGGATTTTCGGAAAGCTGGAGGGAACGCACTATTGCCTTACTTGCCATCTGCATGAACATTATCCCTTTTCAGTATTATCAAAAAATACGCAACGATGAATCTATGCGTGGACTGGTCTTTCCAACAGTTTTTTATGTCGTCTTTTGGGTCTTTATGTTTCGTGATTTCATTTTCGGGAAAGAATAATAGCAATATATAGAAAGTTAAATGATAAAAAAAGCTGACTTTCAAATAGACCCATGCAACCAATTAAGATAGTTTAAAATAGCAACTTCTAATTAAAAACTAATTGAAACTACTGTGAAATATTATGTTATAGCAGGGGAAGCTTCAGGGGATTTACACGCTTCAAACTTATTGAAAGCACTTAAAGAAGAGGATAATGAGGCTCACTTTCGGATTTGGGGAGGAGATCTGATGCAAGCTGCAGGAGGAAAGTTGGTAAAACATTATTCCGATTTAGCTTTTATGGGTTTTCTGGAGGTCGTTACAAACCTGAATACGATATTGAATAATATTAGGTTTTGCAAAAAAGATATCCTTCAATACCAACCTGATGTGTTGATCTTAGTGGATTATCCAGGATTCAACCTGCGAATTGCAAAATGGGCGAAATCCAAAAATATTCGTGTTTTTTATTACATCTCTCCACAAATATGGGCGTGGCATACCAGTCGTGTTCATGAAATTAAACGGAATGTCGAGCGCATGTTTGTTATTCTTCCCTTTGAAAAAGATTTCTATAAAAAATATGATTTTGAAGTTGATTTTGTGGGACATCCCCTTTTGGATGTTATTAGAAATTTTAAAGCGGAAAGTAATTTTCTAGAAAAAAATAATTTATCAGATAAACCAATCATTGCGATTTTGCCGGGCAGTAGAAAGCAGGAAATAAAACGGATGCTGAATGTCATGCTAAGCGCAGTAGCTGAGTTTTCAAACTACCAAATCACCATTGCCGGGGCGCCTTCAATTCCGCATGAATTTTATGAAAATTTAATTGGAAACAATAATAACGTTTCGGTCATC
This sequence comes from uncultured Saprospiraceae bacterium, assembly GCA_963793295.1. Taxonomy (GTDB): domain Bacteria; phylum Bacteroidota; class Bacteroidia; order Chitinophagales; family Saprospiraceae; genus JAHDHW01. The sequence goes on from CAWBZX010000040.1 coordinate 134,873, forward strand.
CGCAACAAAACCTATCAACTCCTTCATCACGCTTCCATAGCTTTAGTCACTTCTGGAACGGCAACGTTAGAAACCGGATTATTTAAAGTCCCTCAGGTTGTGTGCTACAAGGGTAATGCAATTTCATATCATATTGCCAAAAGATTGATTGATGTAAAATATATTTCGCTGGTCAATTTGATTATTGACAAACCACTCGTGCAGGAACTCATACAGAATGATTTTAACGTGAAAAACCTAAAATTTGAAATTCAGCAACTTTCGGAAGAAAATTACATCAATGACATCATGAAGGGTTATGATGAATTGGAAACACAACTTGGACATCAGGGGGCTTCCCGTCGAGCTGCGCAATTAATGGTGGGTTATTTGAATAAAAATAAACAAGCCTTTTCCGATTTAAATTCCTGAAAAGGCTTGTATCATTATTTTTTTGCTTTTGCCTTAGGCTTGGCTTTCGCTTTTGCTGCAGGTTTGGCTTTCTTTTTCGATGCAAAAGCATCAGGAATTTCAGCTTCTATCATTTTCTTTACTTCTTCAAGCGTAATATCTTTAGCCATTTCGCTAGTCACTTTTTCTCCGTCTATTTTTGGAATTTTAATGCTCTTCTTTTTGAATCTGATAAAAGGTCCCCATCGGCCGTTTTCAATATCAATACCCATGTCTTCCCAACGATTGATATAGCGATTAGCTTCTTTTTCGATCTTTGCCTCAATCAATGTATAAGTTTCATCCAGCGTAATGGTATCAGGATCAAATTTCCTGGGAATATTAATAAACATATCATTCCACTTCACAAATGGTCCAAATCGTCCTTTCCCCTTTGTAATCGGTAAACCTTTATATGTTCCAATTGGCGCATCCGCCTTCTTTTTGATTTCTATCAATTCAATGGCGCGATCCATTTCAACTCCCATTGGATCTTCTCCTTTATCCAAAGAAATAAAACTTTCACCAAATCGCACATAAGGCCCAAATCTACCAACGCCAACGATCACCTCCTGTTCTTTATATTGCCCGAGTGTTTTCGGTAATTTGAATAACTCCAAAGCAGATTCCATGTCAATGGTTTCAATGGATTGGCCGGGACGCAAATTCGCATATTTTGGCTTTTCATCCTCCTCTAGTTCTTCAGGTTGTCCAATTTGGACTAATGGACCGAAGCGAGACATACGTACCAGTAAAGTTCTCCCGCTGACCGGGTCTTTACCAAGAATACGCTCTCCGGTGGCACGATCTGCATTTTCAAGCGTTTCTTCAACATTTGCATGAAAAGGTGTATAAAAATCACCAAGCATTTTTGACCATTCTTCTCCACCAGAAGCTATGATGTCGAAATGCTTTTCTATATCCGCAGTGAAGCTGTAATTCATGATATCTCCGAAATGTTCAGACAAAAAATCGACTACGAGCATACCCATGTCGCTGGGTACCAATCGATTTTTAAAAACACCTGTCATTTCCGTTTCCGTTTTTTTAGCAATCTCCCCTTTCTGCAAGGTTAGAACCTGAAATTTACGCTCTACGCCATCACTACTTTCTTTGGATACATACCCCCGATTGGCTTCCATGATCTTGCTAATGGTCGGTGCATAAGTAGACGGACGACCAATACCCAATTCTTCCAATTTTTTAACCAAACCAGCTTCCGTGTAACGCGCTGGTGGTCGTGTAAAACGCTCGGTAGCGTTCATCACGCTGAGGTCGAGAACCTGACCAACCTTTAGTGGGGGAAGAATTCCTTTAGCTTCTTCCTCCTCATCATCATCTTTTGAGGCTAAGTAAACTTTTAGAAATCCATCAAATTTCAAAACCTCACCTTCTGCTTTGAGTGTGGCATCATTTATTGTCGAAATCCCAATATTTACAACCGTCTTTTCGAGAACAGCTTCAGCCATTTGCGAAGCGATAGTACGTTTCCATATCAAATCATATAATTTCTGCTGATCCCTGTCACTTGTCACCTGTTGACGTTCAATATAAGTTGGTCTTATTGCTTCGTGCGCTTCCTGAGCCAATTCCTTTTTACTTTTAAACCTGCGCATATGAACATAATTTTTCCCATAGCTTTTTTCTATTTGCTGAACGATTGAACTTATAGCTACTTCACTTAGGCTAGTGGAATCCGTACGCATGTAGGTGATAAAACCTTGTTCGTAAAGTCGCTGAGCATTTGACATGGTCCGGTTTACAGAAAACCCTAGTTTTCTACTGGCTTCCTGCTGCAACGTTGAAGTAGTAAAAGGCGCGGTAGGCTTGCGTTTTAAAGGTTTTACATCAATTTTATTGATTTTAAACTCAGCACCAACACATTTTTTCAGAAAAGATTCCGCATCGTTCTGTGTATCATATCTGAAAGGCAATTCAGCACTCAATGCTACCTTATTACCTTGCTCATTTACAACACTAAAGACAGCTGTTATTCTATAAAAAGGAGTAGATTTAAAACCTTGAATTTCCCTTTCCTGTTCAACAATGAGTTTTACTGCCACAGATTGAACTCGGCCAGCGGAAAGTTTTCCTCGTACTTTCTTCCAAAGCAACTCAGACAATTCAAATCCTACCAAACGATCTAGTACACGTCTTGCTTGCTGGGCATTTACCAGATTGATATCTACAAACCTTGGATTCTGTATCGCTTTTTGTATCGCCGGCGCCGTAATTTCTCTAAAGACAATTCTTTTTGTATTATTTTCATCCAAACCTAAAACCTGACATAAATGCCAGGAAATAGCCTCACCTTCCCGATCCTCATCTGTTGCAAGCCAGACTTCATCAACTTTTTTAACGGCTTCTTTTAATTCTTTAACAACTTTTCTCTTTTCCGGAGAAACAATATATTTTAGTTTAAAACCGTGTTCAACATCTACTGCTTTGTTTCCTTTATCCAGGTCACGAACATGGCCAAAGCTTGATTTTACGGTGAAATCTTTGCCAAGTATTTTTTCTATCGTTTTCGCTTTCGCCGGTGACTCCACTATCAAAAGATTCTTAGACATAGCTTGATTAATTGATAAGTTATTTTTCAATTTTAAAAAAAGATAAAAAAATATTAGCTGATTTTCGAGGTATCCGTTTCGTTAAACGAGAGTTAAAAAACCAAAAGAATATCGCGTTCCTTAACCGAAATTCCAGGATAATGTTCCATCAAAATAGAATTATCTACATTTCTGATACTGGCTTATCAAACCAATTTCTTTCATCATACGGTTTGCAAAAGTATAAATTTTGAAGAAGGTTCAAAGTATTTTTGAGCAAATGAATAATAATTTTTGAACCTACAAACACTTTTATATTTAAGGAAAAGTAATTTAAAAGATTTATTCCTTAATTATTTTGGAGGAAAGAAAAGGGTCACTTTATTTAAAATCTCTTGTCATATAAAGGACAATTGGAAGAAGAGATTTTAGTTATTTTGCAGCAAGAATTATCAAACACAAACAAATAAATAAATAAAAAAAATTGTCACCCTGACGTTTTAATTATTCAAGGGTACAGTTTTGTCTGGTGTAAATAAAAGCTATTGCGGTTTCGTAATAGCTTTTTTTTAATTCTTTCTTTTTCTTTTTTCCTCATGAATCACCTCCCCTTTTTCAAGTCGTTCTTTTCGTGCTTTTTCCGTTTTCAATTTATAGTGATCAATCAACTCTTTAACATTCAACTTGGTTTTGTTCAAATTGCGATGATAGGTTATTATGATAAACTGAGCCATATCATCAGGATGGCCGATACCTAAATTCTTTAAATAATAAGAAAGACGGGATCCTTCATAAAAGCCCCAATTGTAGATCATCCAGCGACCTAAGCTGAAATGTAATTTAATCGCTGCATCTTCTTCACTCATATTCTTGAACTTGATTTTTGATTCACTGTCAATCAGCTGATTGAGCTGGATAAAACAATCAGCCAAATCTTTTGGGATATAAACACCATTGATGTTTTCTTTTGTGATACGCTTTTGGTACTCCTTTTCAAAAGCATCTTCAGTGGCCGGCGGATCTTGTGCGAAAACAGAGAAAGCACAACTGAAAATCAAAATGGTCATTATTATCTTATCCGGCATATATGGTAAAGGTATTTTTATTCTGTTGCAAAGACTAAAGTTAAACGTCCAGAAAGAAGATCTGTATTGTAAGAAAAGATCAAAAATATGATTTAAAAATATGATTAATTTTGAAATCATCAACACTTTCTTCTCTTTTCCCTGATTTTTTAATCAATATTTTACAGAAGATTTATAACAAAGCAAAATATGATCCCTTTTGAGGTAAAACTTTTTAGTGGAATATCCTGCTTTTACTAAATTCTTATTTTTCCTTTATAAGCAGTTTGACAGAATCATCTTTAAAAACCTTAATATTTTTGTATTTTTCATTTTTTTGATAGCAAAGTTACCTGTCTCAAAAATCACTTTTCATGCCGCGGTTACGTCTTTTTGAAATATTCTTGATCCAGATTTTGGTTTACCTGGTCTTATGGCTTTGGGATGATTATATCGCTTCTCTGCTATCAATTATCATGGTTTTTATTTCGAGTGCTGTTCTAATTGTAGCAATAATCGCTGAATTGATAGAAAAATCAAAAGTCCCAAGGTCTTATTTTATTTTTATGATTGGCTCTATTTTGATTCCTTTGCTGGTTGGTTTAGTTTTTATCGCATTGACGGGAGGTCATTTGAACTGGATGGAGTGAGGGGAAGAGTAAGGAGTTAGAAGGTTAGATAGGTTAGTGGGTTAGTGGGTTAGTGGGTTAGTGGGTTAGTGGGTTAGTGGTTGGAATTTTGAAGTAAATATTATTTAAATGTCATTTTTATTCTTATTACTTAGTTTTTTATGTCTGGCGGTTATCATCAGGGTCATCATACAGATCATTGGTCAGCAAAGATGTTTGAGTGATCAAGATATCAGAGATTATATGCTGGGAAGACTACATAAAAACGATAAGGAATACCATCGGGTCATTGGACACCTGGGCAATTGTGAAAAATGCCAGCAAAGGATGCATGATTACAAGTCCTCCGATCACATTGAAGATCATTTGATAGATGATGAAAATAGTTGATTGTATATTTGGAATTTGATTTTATAATGCCAATTTCATCTATTGCCCAGAATTTGACCTCTTCTATTTTGCTCGTTCAATGACCAAATGTCTGTGGCCCAGGTTTGCAGCCATTTTCCGTAGGATTTTCGAAAAATCTGTACATTAAGTCCGAACATTTGATAGAATAGTTGTTCGAAGTCACCTACTTTCATATCTCCGTCAATTGTAAAGTGACCGCTATTATGCACGTCTCTGACCTCTCCAACTAAAAGGTCGTTTTTTAGGATATCTTTTTTTGATGAAGGTTTGCCATCTTCATGTGGATTAGCGAAGAATTCTAATTGGAGAAACGGAAATTGACGGTTAAATTCTTCTTGTAAGTCTTTAAGTTTTTTATCATCTGATATTTCCACGAGAGTTTTCATTTCTTTAATAAATTACATTATTTTCATTTTACAATAAGTGTGGGTATAGTGTCATTCAAATGAAGAAAAGATTCTGTAACACTTCCCATCAACAATAATTCAACTTTTGTATGTCCTTTTGCGCCCATCACAACAAAATCGTTATTATTGGCTGTTGCATATTCTATGATATATCGAGCAGTGCCCGGCAGGTTTTTCTCATACAGTGCAATACTTACTCCATTTTTATCATCAGGAATATAAGTGGATAGAAATACATCAAAGGCATCTCTGATATTACTTTCAATCATTTTCTTAAACTGGGCGTATGGCCGGTCTGTAGCGTAATAACTCATGTTGGGCAAACTGTAAATATTCAAACAAACCAGATCAACAGGTTCTTTTAATTGTTTTTTCAGTCTGACCGCTGTTTGTAGAGACCTGATTGAGTTATTTGAAAAATCAATAGGTACCAAAATAGAACGAATGGAAGGTTTAGCACCTTCCGGCACAACCAAAGCATTTCCTTTGGTTTTCCGGGCAAGGTTTTTAGCTAAAATCCCATGATCTTTACGCTTTTCGCTTTGACCAATAATAAGTAAGTCTGCTTTCAAATCTTCAGCACTTGATAGCAACTCTTCCAATGGATTTCCTTCCTTCAATTCATATTCTACAAAAATCTCCTTTTCTTTTTCAATCGCTTTTTTCACTTTCCTTTCCAACTCGTTTATGATTTGTTCATTTAACTTTAAGTCGCCGGTTACGGTTTTTGAATCATCCGTAAAAACAGCGGTCTGATCTTCAAAGTACGGAACAACATGCATAAAATATGCAGAACTAATGGGTACTTGTTTAGAAAGAAAATTAAAATATTTCAAAATCGGATCATCCGTTTCACCCAACTCTAATGCAATTAAAGCCTGAGTGATTTCAAAAGGTTCCAATGTCTTTTGTTCGTTGGGTTCAAGTATATAATCTGAATTTTTCATAATTATTTAGAGCCTTGTATAATAACTCATATAGCCAAAACTACTTAGAGTTTACATTTTCAAAAATGATAAAGATCATTTTTGAAAATGATTTACATCAATACACCATCCCCGATACTTAAGCTAAATTGTATATTGAAAAGTTTTATCGTTGAAATAATATCTTTCTGTCATGAAAAAAATCCTGTTTCCAACTGATTTTTCTGCATCTGCAAATAATGCATTTGTTTATGCTTTGCAACTTGCGGATAAGATGAATGCTTCAATTACCACCATTCATGTTTACAGTCATCCTGAAATCCATATTGAAAGAGGAGGCATACACCCTGAAGCGCTTGAGCATATTTATGAGTCTATAGATATGGAAGAGTTTGAAAACTACAAAGACTCCATACCTGTCTTGAGGGCTATTGCCGAAAAAGAAAAACTGAGCCATATTGAACTATATCATGTCATGGATGATGGTCCGGTTATCCCAAAAATCATCCAATTGGGAAAAGAAGGTGGGTTTGACTTGATCGTGATGGGAACAAAAGGCGCTGGCTGGGTGAAAGAAGTTTTTTTAGGAACCATTACGGGGGAGATTATGGAAAAGGCTTATTGTCCTGTTCTCGCAGTGCCAGATGAAGCGCGTTTTGACGGAAACATCAATAAAATTGCTGTATCCTCTGAATTCAAAATTGAAGACCAATATTTAATGAAAAAAGTATTGAATTTGGCAGATATTTTTGAAGCACACGTTTATTGTTTAAATGTTGATTTGGCTGGAATACAATTTTATGCAGAGAAAAAGGAAGCTTTTAAAGAATTATTCAAAGATACCCCTCGCCTTCATTTTAAAACAATTGAAGGTTATGATGTTATGACTGCATTGAATGATTATCTTGAAAAATATCGAATGGATATGATTTGTATGATCATTCACAAACGCAATTTTATCCAGGAATTTTTTAAATACAGCATTGCCAAAACGATGTCATACCAAACCAAAACACCTATTTTATCCTATCAGTCGCATACACTAGACCCTAAAAAATCAATAAGCAGAAAAGAGCGTTCTGTTTAAGACTTTATCGTTGATGCTCGTGGACCACACGAGCTAAATAGTCATTATCCTGTCGATGCAATTCTGGCATAGAAATCACCAGAAAGACCCGGTTCATTGTAATTTAAAAAAACAGTTTTCATTTGCTCGGCTGTCATCCAATCTTTTGAATTAAATATTTGCTTTTCGGCATGTGTCCAATTGTACTCATAAGTTGCCAGCGATTCTAACTGGTCAATGCATTTTATCGTGTTTTCTATATTAGAAGTATAATATTCTACCGAAAGAGCAGGAATTGGAGCGGAAAGTCCTTCCAGCACTTCAATTTCAAAGTTTTCAACGTCAATTTTACAAAATTTGGGAATTCCATATTTTTCGATTAATTGGTCCAAAGTCACTACATCCACTTCGATTTCTTTGTCCCAGCTTATTTCGTATGAAGTATCGCCTGCAATAGTTGATCGCCATTTCTCATCAGACATTGTACTTATTGTCGGAGTCATTTCACTAACAAAAAACGAAGTTTTACCGGCTATGCGCCCTACCGCTTTTTCTAATAAAATAATATTGGATTTGTTTCTGAATCGTTTTTTCATGTAAGCCATGCATTTGGGTTGGGGTTCCAGAGCCACTATTTTTGCACTTAATAAATTCCATGCATCTGTCCTGTTGCCCAAATGCGCTCCTATGTCAAAACACAAGTCGTTTGCTTTTATAAATTGAGCATAAAATTTCTTTAGCCGCGACCTGTTGAAAGGTTTCCAGTAATAGATGACAATGGATCGAAATATTCCCAGTCTGGCTCTTAAGTCATTTATCATAAAAGAAGTGGTTGGCTTGAGTGCCAATATATCATTTTCTTTAAAAAATGATGCACTTTTTTACATTTGCCTGGAGACAAATCTGCGGAAGTTCTTTTTAAGTTTTTCAAATTTAGTGACGAACGCTAAAACATGACTGCGGGTAGTTTCATGATCCCAGATTTCATCATGTAGGGGTTCTTCCTCTTTGATTAGCTCGTGTTCATGGAGTTTTAGTTGGAGTTTTAGTTTATTGATATCGTCCAACTTTTTACGAAAGATTTCATTGTATTCGTCCGAATGTTCGGTGATGGAAAATTGATTCGGATGACGATCCATGATCATCGAAAGTTCTTTTTGGAATACTTTGATCTCATCAGAATAAAAATCAAGTTGACTAAGCCATTCCTGGTGTTCTTTGTGATACTGGGAATTTAATTCGTATTTACTCATATTAGATGGTTTAAACGGTATAGCTATTGATTTTTTTAGTTCATTTATGATATCGTAAATTTCAATTTGGAAGGAAGTTAAAAAATTTCATATTCCAAGAAAATGACAAAAGTTTCTCATTTCAATGATATAAATCAATTTAATTAGTTTTACCTCCTTTATATTTGGAAAAGCATTCATTTTCCTAGAATTCATTTAGTAAACCATGACTGTTATTGAAAAGCCAAAAGTTGCCTTATTTAACAAGGACACACAATATCTGGAAGGTCCGAAAAGCAGGAGGAGTGAACTCGTTTTCACTTTAAGTGTGATGTTCCAATTCATCAAAGGTTTCCGAAAGCTACACTTCATCGGGCCTTGTATCACCGTTTTTGGATCTGCTCGATTTAAAGAGGAGCACAAATATTATATCAAAGCCCGGGAAATCGGAGAAAGAATCCATAAAATGGGGTTTACGGTCATGACTGGTGGTGGTCCGGGAATCATGGAAGCAGCTAATCGAGGGGCATTTGAATCCGGGGGATATTCTGTCGGCTGCAATATTGAACTCCCTACGGAACAAAAGCCAAATCCTTACGTGCATGATTCAATTACCTTCAAACATTTTTTCGTTCGTAAAGTATTGATGCTTAAATATTCCTATGCTTTCGTCGTAATGCCCGGTGGATTTGGTACAATGGATGAATTATATGAAACGTTGACATTGATTCAAACCAGTACCATCAATAATTTCCCAATCGTATTGATGGGAACAGATTTTTATAAGGAAATGATGGAATTCCTGGACATTATGGCTGAAAGAGGAACAATCTCAAAGAAGGACCTCGAATTAGTGTTGCTCACGGATGATTCGGATGAAGCCATGCAACATATTCAAAAGTATATCAATGAAAATTATAAAATCAGGCTTAAAAAGCGACCACTTTGGTGGTTATTTGAAAGGGTGACTTAATCTCGTTTTCGATTTTGATAAGATCAGTTATTCATTTTTTAAACTAAGTCTGCAACCTGATTTTTACAAGCTGCCTTTGAATCTTAAAATTTGATCTGGTTTTGTATATCTTATTTTAAATAAAACAATAAAAAATTGAGGAATATCATTGATTGGATTGACTTTCCTCATTCATAAATTGAATTATTTGTTACTTCTTGTAGTAAGAAACATAAAATTCATTCCAATGAAAAAGTCAAAAAAGATTTTATTTCCTACGGATTTTTCAGAGCCTGCAACCAACGCGTTTAGATATGCTTTGCTTTTAGCGGATAGATTGGAAGCTAATATTGAGTTGTTGCATGTTGTTTTTCCGGAAGCGGAGCCTTTGGATTTTCCGGTTTTAGTCGCTCAATCTACTCAATTGAGATTAGAATCGGCACGAGAGCAGTTGACTCAATTTGTTGATATTGGTCTTACCCAGATGGTTCAACAATTGAAAAATGCTCCGGCAATAAATTCTGAAATTGAATTGGGAACCCCTTCAACAATAATAGCTGGGACGGCCAAGAGAAATGAAATTGATTTGATTGTGATGGGAACCAAAGGGGTTAAAAGCAACCTGGACAGAATTATGGGAAGCGTAGCCGCGGGAGTTGTCAAAAAAGCTCCTTGTTCCGTAATCGTAGTACCGGAAGATGCTCAATTTCAACTAGATAATATTGCTTACGCAAGCAACCTGAATGAAGCGGATCCTTTCGAAATCTGGAAGATGATGAAGTTGCTTGATCTTAAAAATCCATCAATTCGATGTATTCATTTCAATCCTGGAGATGAAGAAATGGGCGTTGATGCTTTAGATGAAATGAAAAGTTTTTTCATAGAAAAAAATCCTGATTTAAAAATCCACTTCCAGAACCTTCCGGGAAAAGACATAATCGAAAACATCAATGATTTTATTGTCCTGTATGAAATTCAGCTTCTTGCGATGTATCAGCCTAATCGTACGTTTTTAGAAAACCTTTTCCACCATAGCAACACGAAAGAGATGGCATTGAAAACACGCGTTCCACTATTGATTTTAAAAGCATCATAAACAGAATTAAGTATAATAAAAAATGGAAAGAAAGACTTTAAAAGATTTTCATAAAAGCCTAAGTTGGTCTACTCGGTTTTATACGCTGTTGACGGTTGCGACTATAGCTTTGAGTTACTTTCTTGATGCGTGGAATACCAATTGGGTAAAAACAATAATTCTGGCTTTGGCGATCATGCTTTTTGTTGAAACTTTTGAGATTTTATTTCATAATCATCCAAAAACGTGGAATACCATCCGTTGGATTATTATTTTGATTGTCCTTGCGCTAATATTGATGGGATTGATACCAAACCTATAATCCTGTGATACAATCAGAACTACATAGGAGTCATGATATAAGAAGTTGCGTCATTTTTTAAGGCTGGCTTATCTCCAATTGTGTCGAACTGATATTTTGCCCATTTTACTTGACTGCGTAAGCGACTCAACGCTTTATAAGGAATTGTAACCGAGTAAAGTTTAATAATCCAGTTAGGAAAACTGCCACCGGGATCGGCATATTGTTGATAAAGCACTTTGACAGTACCATCATTTAGTGGTTCGAGTATCCAAAGCCCTCTGGTAGATGTTACTCTCACCATATTTGGTACTTCTGGCAGATAATCTGGCAAACCGACGATGCTGATATACATTTTTCCTTTTATAGGGTCATGATAAAATGTTGAACTATAAATACCATCTCTGTCAGAAAACGGAAAGGGGCATTCATTTTTCATATAGCATATTTGCAAATCTTGTTCGTATTGTAGTAAGCTTGCATAACTTACACCAGCAAATAAATGAGAATATTCTTCTACATCCCTTAGCACAGCAACCAGACTGGCTAAAGGGGCGTCAATTCTAGCTATTCCTTTAAATTCAGGAAGCCCTGTTTTTGGTTCACTTCTGATATATACTTTTATGCCATTCTTATCTTTTTTCAGGGTCCATTTTCCGACAGTCTGTCCAATAGAAAGGATCGAATAGAAAATAAACATTATGATAAGATAAATAATCATCGTTTTTTTATTTAATGCTGTTTTTATTGAAATGGATGAACAAATCAATCGTTTCATTATCCTAGGCTTTTATGGATTTGATAATTAAGTTGCGGTGTCAAAATTTCATTTCTGTATTGCTTTAAAAAATAATCAATCGTTTCAATCCTAAGTTTTATAGAACCTTGTGGATTGTTTTCGTCAATGTCTTTAAAACTAAAATAAGGTGTGCCCGAACTTTCAATGATCTCCTCAATGGCTGCGTAGGTCGGGGCATCATGACCGCATTTGAAATTAGACATTTCGAGTGCAATAAGATTGGGATGCCGGGCAACAAATTTAGCCGCCCATATTTTTACATTTGCATTTTCATTCAGGGAGTTTTTCCAAACATCTGAAATGTCGAGAGGATGAGCAATTTCCCCTCGACGGACTTCGTCGCCAAAAAGTTCGTCCAGAGTTTTTTCATCTGTTGGCAACAAGTCCTGTGTAAAAATTGGATAACCTAACTGCTGAAACTCGTCTAATATTCCATGGTTGATACCCGGATCCCGGTGATAAGGTCGGCCAAGGAGTACAATACCTATTTTTTGCTCTCTTTCGAGCATCTCAATGATTTGGCGGGCCTTCTCGCGCATGTTGTTTTTATATTCTCGTAAAGCTTTGTAACCAGCATCCACAGCCTGTTTATTCTCAAATTGATTGATTCCAAGTATTTTTTCAAACTGATTAAACATCTGGCGTTCGAATAGAAGCGGATCTGATAAGTTTAAGAAAGTATCCAGATATTGAACATTTAAATTTTTAAAAATATCTTCCTCTTTTGTAAAAGCTGCTTTGACGGCTTCGGGACTTGCCGTGACAGACGGACATATCCAGCATCCTTTTGTTTCAAAAAGCTCGGACTTAATATCAGCGATCATAGGGCAGAAGATGAAGTCCAATGCTCTTTTTTTATGTTTAACATAAAGCAGATTATGTACATGGGACAAGTAGAGCTTACTAGGAAAACAGGGATCTATTGCGCCTCTTTTGGAACCATCCTTATACAATTTGTCATCTGTAAAATCAGAGAAGACAATATTGGTTCGCCGCACACCCAAACTCTCGAAATACGCACTAAACAAAGGGGCTAAGCTATACATCAATTGCACCCGGGGAAGGCCAACCCTGATCTTTGAGCGATCAATACCATTGGTTTGTCCTTTTTTGGTAAACCATAACTTCTGCTTCTTTGCATCCTCCGCATTCACCAGTTTTGGTTTATAGCTTTTGAAAACTTCTTTATTTGAAATCTCTGCCATGTTGGGAGTCATTTTTAAAGTAGCTTCCATTTTTTCCTTGATCTTGCGCATCTCATCTACATCAGCAACAGAACCTTTTTCACAGGTATTGCCAACAATGAGCCTTCTTGTTTTAATAAAATCTCCGTTGAGCTTTGTGGCTCCATTGCTAGCTGCTTTTTGCTTATCCTTTGGTGTATCGAATGTACTGATATCTATGAAAGTGCGAAGGCAATAATTAGTGCAATAGTTACAGCGCGTACTTTCGTTGGTAGTAGACTTATACTGTATGCTTTGCGTGGCATCCAAGCCGATAAAGGTGGTTTTATGATCGTTTTCCCAGAGATCTACTGCTTCTAAAGCTGCTCCGATCGCACCACTTTCACCACAGTGTTGATGTACGATGATATTTGGTTGTTCTTCACCGGGGTGATACCTTGAACGGATAAAATCTACCTGTGCTTTGACGGCAGCAAGGTTGTGTTGGGTACCGCCTTGCAGAATAAACTTTTTACCCAGTTTGGAAAAATTAGGCAATTTGGCTACATACAGCCAGATGTTTTTTGGTAAAACTGCTGCAAGCCCTGCTAAAATCTCCTCAGGTTGCCAACCCTGCCTTTGAAAGTTTACAATATCCGTTTGCATAAATACGGCACAACCGTATCCGAATTCAGGACTCATCTCAGCTTTGAATGCCTGTTCCGCATATTGCTCTACCGGAACACCAAAATCATTAGCAGTACTTTGCAGAAAATAGCCATTGCCTGCAGAACACTGGGTATTGAGTTCAAAGTCTTTAACTTTTCCATCTTTCAGGATCATGATCTTAATATCCTGGCCGCCAACATCGCAGATTACATCAACATTCTGATAGTAATGAAGTGCTGATTTGGTGTGCGCAACCGTTTCAACAATTGCCGTATCCGCGCATAGCACATCTTTGAGCATGTCTTTGGCGTAGCCAGTGGTTGCTACACCCAAAATTTCAAGTTTTGCACCATCAGCTTCTACTTGCTGGTGTATTTTATTTAAAACCTCTTTTGTATCTGCAATAGGGTTGCCTTTTGATAATTGGTAAGATTTTGCAAGCAATTTTTTATCGGCGTTCATCAGGACAGCTTTGGTTGAGGTAGAACCTCCGTCCAAACCGATAAATGCCTGCACGGTTTCCCCTTTTTTAAATATTGCTGGTTTGAAAGGTTTGATCGCATACTCCGCTTTGAATACTTCCAATTCTTCAGATGATCCGATCAGGCCGGATTTTGCGCCTTCTTTTCCTTTGAGCCTGCCGTGCTTGATGTAGTTTTCCAGTTCCTTCCATCCTTTATAAACGCCTACGTCAGCTGGTTCTTCCTTTCCGTATTCAAGAGCACCGATGGCAGCGAAATATTGAGCATTATCAGGAACAATGATCAGATCTTTTGGAGACTTATTTGGAGGTAATGGATAATTTCTTTCTTCCCAGATCTCTGGGATGTTTTTTCGCCAGGCTTCCTGCATGCCTTTAATAAAAGTATTTGGGCCGCCCAGGAGTAATACCTGGGGCCTTAGCGTATGCCCTCGTGTGAGTACAATAAGGTTTTGATTGACAATAGCATCAAACAAACTGGCCATCAGCTCTGAAGTTGGAATACCTTGTTTCTGAAGGCCGTTGATATCTGTCTCGGCAAAGACACCACATTTTCCAGCTACAGCATGCAATTTTACATTATCATATCCCTGTTGACAAAGTTCTTCAGACGGTATTCGCAGTTTTGCGTTGATCTTATCGATGACAGCCCCGGTTCCTCCGGCACATTTATCGTTCATGCTGGGGATTTTTTTCTTTTTACCGGTTTTCGGGTCTTCTTTGAAAATGATTATTTTGGAATCCTGGCCACCCAGTTCAATCACTGAACCAGCATCAGGATACATCTTTTCAGTGGCGATACTAACAGCAGTGACCTCCTGTACAAATTTGCCCCCAATCTGCTGGGCCAGGTTTTTACCTCCGCTGCCGGTTGTAAAAACCCGAATCTGATCATGCTCCAAATCGGGGAACAGTTTTTCTATCCGTTGCAGGAAGTCAAGTGCTTTTTCAGCTTGCCTGATCTCATGACGCTTGTAATCTTTCCATAGTATCTTATTGCTTGTAGCATCAGTGACAACAGCTTTGATCGTGGTCGATCCTACATCTATTCCGATATATAATTGGGCAATATTCATAACTCGTTTTTTTGGGTTTATTAAAGGTGCAATTATCCTCTAGACTCCATCAGTTCATTTACATGGAGTATAAAATTGGCTGCTGTGCCAGTGATGCCTTCTTTATGTGGAAACTCGTACATTGGATTTTTTAGCTCCGGATGACTTTCGACAAAAGCTTTTAGTTCTTGGGGTGTCTTTCCGCATTTTTCCAATACAGCATGAAATTCATCTCTGGCTTTGTACCTGCCGTCAGCGAGTGCCATCTGTACCCGGCTATGCGCATTGATTTCTCCTTCGCCGGAAGTTTCAATTGGTAGGAAGATCATCTCTTTGTACTTTTCGGTAACAGCTACCTGTACGGCATCCGAAATTGTACTAGGCATACATCCAAATGGTTTAATGCTCAATACCATGTGACAAAGATGGTGCTGATGATAATAGATATTCTTAGCTATTTCCATGTATCCCTCACCACCTTCGATCCTGATATTGTAATAGGGATCTCCCAGACGCTGGAGCTCTCCTAGATCTAACAGATCATGCGATGGTCCACCTACGGCATTTACTAAGCGAGAATATTCTCTTTGGTAGAGTTTTGATCCAAGTGTAAGTAACAAGTATTTTTTGTAGTAGTCGAACTTAGCAGAAAGCTTCTTCCGTGGTTTTGACCATGGGATTACTTCGAGCCCTTTGCGGTCTTCAAGGCGCAGAACATGTTTGCTGAACATAAAAAGCAAATACGTTGCAACTGGTTCGGGAAGGACTTCGGCGCCTTCGCTTTCGAGGAAACTCATCATGTTATAATTTCCTTCGCTCTGATTGGTCATTGCCCAAAATTCACCAGTCAATTTTACCTTTGTTTTGAACCTTAAATAATCCACTTCGACCGCTTCAAATTTGCGACGGACTTCCTTTAAAGCATTTATAAAATGTTTGCTTATAATTTGATCAAGCAAGACGCCTATAAATTCTAAAGGTTTTGCGAGGCCAGCAGTGGCACGCCGTTTTTTCCAGGCATCTGGCAACTGAAAATATTTTTTGTTTTTCAATACTTCATGAAGGTATTCCAGTGAATCTTTTTTTGCTGCTTCTGTTGCCCCCTCAAGGACTTCAAAAGGTCGAATCTTACAGGTCAGTTCATTGATCAGATCACCCAAATGGACTGCATTGACCAGCGCTAAAAAAAAGCGGAGATTTACTTCTATTGCATTGCCTTTTACCTGCTGATCCATTCCTCCTGACTTTTGAAAAACAATAACTCTAAACCCATCAAAACCGGAATTGCGTAATACCAACCTATACTGATCTTCGATCATTCCGAAACGACATGGCGCATTACAACCCGTTGTTAAAAAAACATATTTTTTTATAATTTCTTTGCGATCCATTCCCTCAGCTTCCAGGTTTTTCAAGAATTTGATCAAATTGCCGGAAGTAAAATAAGTAGGATTACAGTAACCGTGGTTGCCATTTTCACGTCCATACTGAAATGCAGTAAGATCTGTATTTGGCAATGCCTTACATTTATATCCCAAACCCTGCAAGGAACCTTCTATTAGATAATCGTGGCCGGGAGTAATGCCCCCTAACAACACAGTCGTATCTTCTAGCTGATCAATAGTAAAGGGGTGCTCTACCGGCAACTTATAATGTTCCTTGTGAATATTGCTAATGGATTTATCTTGTTTTTGAATGGGTTCGATGATTGGAGTTTGAGTATTCATGAAAGATTAGTTTAAAATTAATAATCCAACAATGTGCCTTCAAGTTATTTTTCAAGTAGTAAAATAGTTGGAATAAATAATATGTCAGGTGACTAATATTAATAAGAATGATGATTTTTATCATCTTTCTGAGCACAAAAAAAGCCACAAAATACCTTTGCGACTTTTTTATAATTGTTAAATGCACTGTTTTTTAGTCTATCATTCAAGCCCGTTAGTTCTTCTTTTTTCTAGGTGTTGTTTTTGGTGGACTTGTTCGAGGCGGTGTTGTTGATTTCCTGGGAGTAACCGTTGATCTTCGAGGCATCGTTCTCGGTTTACTTGTCGGTGTAGGTCTGGTTCTTGAACGTTGCCAAGTATCTTTGTGGTAATCCTGCGCTTTCTTAAACCGAATGATCGGTTTTTCTTTTCGCACAGGTTTTTGTGGTACCGTTTGTTTTTGAGGAACCGTGGTTCGTTGAGGAACCGTTTGTTTTTGTGGTACCGTTTGTTTTCGAGGTTCGGTTTGTTTTTGTGGTACGGTCGGCACTTCGGTTTTCGGCACCCTAGGTTTAGTAATTGGTTTTTGAACTTCCCCTTTTTCTCTTACAATCTGCTTTTGAGCATCTCCTTTATCAATAGAAGTGCTCAAGTTGGGATACTTTTTCACATTCTTTTCGACATAATCCTTTTTGGTAACAACCTCTTTAGGATGTTTTTCATTGTAAGTAATCC
This sequence comes from uncultured Saprospiraceae bacterium, assembly GCA_963793295.1. Taxonomy (GTDB): domain Bacteria; phylum Bacteroidota; class Bacteroidia; order Chitinophagales; family Saprospiraceae; genus JAHDHW01. The sequence continues at coordinate 152,522 of CAWBZX010000040.1, forward strand.
TGGCTTGTTCCATTTTACCAAATTCCTTCAAAGCAGGAATTCTTTTAGATTCATCTGCCATCCAATCATCTTTTACCACTTCACGATTTGTTGTTCTCCAGGTTTTTACTGCTCCAACAACGCTACTTCCAGAAGAACGATGGCCATAATAATGGTTAATACAATGATTGCTCAAGTATGCATATCGGTAATGGTGATAAGGGTTATAAAAATACCAGTGCATATAAAATGGTGAAGGCATATGGTAGATTACCACAGATCCGTATGAATTCCAATAAAAACCCCATTCATACCAATATGGATAAGGTCTCCAGCGTGGATAAGCATACCAATATGGATATCCAAACCAATAAGGATAGTGATAATAATGATACGTTACGGTTCGGACTTTTTCTTCGTCATAATCATAATCATATTCTTCTTCGTCGTAATAAAGGTCATCAATCACTTCCTGATCTTTTTCCTCTGTAACATTTGCTTCCCCATAATCATATTCATCGGCAAATTCTTCAGTCGCCTGCTTTAATTCTTCTAATGCCTCAGGATCATTTTCCAATTGGGTTTTCCATTCTTCCAGTTCCTGAGCTTGTTGCCGGGCAACTACCAAGTTTAAACTGTCGGCATGATGTATCACCAATTCGGGTGCTTTTTTATAAAAATCACCTCCCAAAATAGTCAACTCGATATTTTGGTTGAGTAAGTCGAGGATTTCGGGGTACTGAATAAGTTCGTTAAAAACTGTTTTGCCTTTTTCAGGTAATGGATCAATGATCTTCTCAAAAGAAGATTGAGATAAGGCATTCAATCTATTCACTTCTTGCAATAATATAAACTGATCTTTTACTGCAGTTCTAGAATATTCATGGATTTGTTCGGGGTATTGTTTCAGGGTCTTTTCTGAATTTTCAGGCTGTTTGACCAGCTGCTCAATCAAATTAGGATAACGGGTCATTTCCCATATTCCTTTTTGAGCTTCAGTTGGATATTTCATCATCAACTCTCTGAATTGATCACTGGTTCTCGATTGAACATTTGCCAATTTTATAATGACTTCAGGGTAAGTAGAAGCTTCAAAAATGGATTCCCTGATCTCTTTGGGATAAAGCACTAAAGCTTCAATAATTTCTTGCTCTTCCTGAGCTATTTCTTTCATAATATCAATATCCTGACTTTCAATTTGCGCATTTAAAAAGAAAGCCATGAACATCAATAACACAATGGCTGAATACTTTTTCATGACTATTTTTTTTAGAGTTAATTCAAAACATGGTGAGCACCATGCCCACCATGTATGAGAAAAGCAGCTTAAACTTCTACTGTTTCTTCGGTTTTTCGAGTGCTCATAAATTTTTCAATTAATTCAGGTACTTTCTCGAATGCAGCAGAAAGGCCTGCATTGGTTTTTGTACTTACAAAAGAAACCTTTTCGTTTCTTGTAACTAAAAAACCAATAGGTTCTATGCCCATTCCTGCTCCGACACCAGCTCCTTGACCGTGTCCTTCTTTTGGTGCATCACCCTCTCCGCCTCCGGTTCCAAATCCCATTCCTACACGAATGACAGGAATACAAGAAAATTCACCCAGCTGAAAAGGTTCACCTACTACTGTTTTTGTTTTAGCTTCTGATTTCATAAAATCAGTAATCTGAGAGATTAATTCTTGAAATTGCAGTTCCATAATTATTAATTTGCTAACTGCCTTTTATCAGTTATGGTTAAAGAATATTTATTAATTGCTATTTTCGAACATCAAAAATTTAAATGAATTTTCAATGAACTGTTTTCGTTATTTCTTCTTGATAAGAAATGAGTAAAATATTTTTATCAGGCGATTTTCAACTATGAGAAGAATATCGTTTTTTCCCATAAAATTAATGGCTACCCGGTGTTGACTTCCTTTGTTTAACCATTGAAAAGCAGGGATCAAAAGTGCATTCCAATAATAGTCATCGGTGTCAAAATTTATTTTACAAACCTTTACATCAAATGATTTCAAAACCCGTCGGCCTTTTTTTAAGGAACTTGAAAAATTGGAACGCTTTTGTTTTTTCTTCTTTTCAGGCTTGGGTTCCTTTTTTTCACTTTTTCCCATTTTTTCTAATAAACTGGAAATAAAAAACTTCTTTTTCCAAAAGCCGATCTTCAGTTTTAAAAACCAATTTTCTTTGTTGGGAACTAAGGTGAGACTTCCTAATCCGCCCCAATTGATCAGGTAATTATTTTTTGAACTATCTATATTTAATCTGATAGGGGCCAATAATAACCATATCAAAAAACTAAAAAGTAGTATCAATATGATCCAAATCACTAACATTAAAATCAATTTATTGATTACGTTAATGTTTAAAGTTGAATATTAGGGTAATGTCAGGTTGGTTTTTCATTAACAATGTAGCGTATACAAATAATTTGTGTGATGATTATTGTTAGTTTTTGCAGTGATTAATATCAATAGGCCACAAATAAAAAAAAGCCGCAAAACCTTTGCGACTTTTCTGTATTTTAAATTTTCTAAAATCAAAAATTAATTTTAAAAACTTCTTTTTTCTTTTCTTTTTAAAAGTTGCACCCGCAATTTATTGCTGACGTCATTAACCGACTTTTCAAAGGATTCACTGGTTGCTTCAGCAAAAATATTTGGCCCGGGAACGCTCAACGTTACTTCCATGATTTTGTCATTTGGTTTTACATTATCTCCCATTTTCAGATATACATCCGCACGAATAATTTCATCACTAAATTTATCAAGTTTCTGAAGTTTATCTTCAATTATACCTCTTGTATAATCATTAACTTCCCAAGGAGCTTCAATTTGAATTTTCATATTTTATTTGTTTTAATGAATATTAAGTAGTTTGATGGAATTACCAATAGATTCTTTTCGTCACTATGTTAAACAATGATACTATTTTTTTATTAAGTGCATAATGCGTAAAATCAATAAAAGAATTGATTTTTATCATAGTAGCGTCCTTATTATATAATTACTTTCAACGAATTAATGTTGAGTAATTCTTACAATAATGTATGAGAATAACCTTGTTCAATGGTTTAGCCAATATCATCCTTTAACGCAAGCTATTTTTGCTACTATTTTCACCTGGGGTGTTACTGCACTTGGTGCGTCTTTGGTATTCTTTTTTCAAAAAATAAACCAAAAAGTATTGGACAGCATGATGGGCTTTGCTGCCGGCGTAATGATAGCTGCCAGTTTCTGGTCCCTGCTTGCCCCTGCCATTGAAATGGCAAAAGAAACTTCTCACTTTCCGCCATGGGTTCCTGCATTAGTAGGTTTTCTTGCCGGAGGATTATTTCTTGCCCTTCTTGATAAAATTCTTCCACACCTTCATCCAGGATTTAACATGGATCAGACTGAAGGCCCAAAAACCAATTGGAAAAGAAGTGTACTTTTGGTTTTGGCGATTACATTGCACAATATTCCTGAAGGTCTGGCTATAGGTGTTGCATTTGGAGCAGTATCTCATGGTCTTCCTTCTGCATCGCTGGGAGCAGCCGTTGCATTAGCAATTGGCATTGGTTTGCAAAACTTCCCAGAAGGGACAGCGGTTTCCGTACCATTACGACGAGAAGGAATGAGTCGCAGGAAAGCTTTCTTCTATGGGCAGTTATCAGCGGTGGTAGAACCTATTGCTGCGGCTATCGGGGTCATTGCTGTGATTAACATGATTACTATTCTTCCCTATGCTTTGTCTTTTGCGGCAGGAGCAATGATATTTGTAGTTGTTGAAGAATTGATCCCCGAAGCTCATTTGAAAGGAAATGCGGATACGGTAAGCTTAGCAACTTTAATTGGATTCAGTATAATGATGGTTCTTGACGTTGCTTTATCTTAAAGCCAACCCAAAGAAATCTGGATATTTCAACAGCCACTAAAAATCTTCAAACAATCGACGTGCATTTCGATTATAACCATCCTGCATGTTTGTTCCGCTTATATAATCACGCCCGTCAATTTCATTAGGTGCGTCTCTATAGAGTTCAATTTCCCATTGTGGATTGTTCCATTCACCAATAGCTGTAGAATGCAGCAATTGAAAATTACCATTGGCTAAAGAAGGATTATAAAATAAAAACTTCACACGAGTTTGTCTGGTTTTCGGAAAATCATTGTACAGCCACATTTCATAAGGTGGAGCACTGGGGTCTGTTTCTACCGTAAGCATATCGTCAGGTTTTCCATATTTCAGAAAAATCACTCCCCGATCTGTTTCGAATCCATAACCGAATCCTGACTTAAACAATCTATCAACAGCATTTGCCACCTCCATATATCTGAGATATGCCGCTTCAGGTTCATTTGGACTATAAGCCACCCAAAAGGTAAATAAATATCGCCGCTGTGCTTCAAGGCTATCCCTATTGCTAATCAAAATATTGATCAATTCCACATCAGCATCATTGACAATCGGTGCAATGGCTTTCAAGCTATAGCGAAGTTTTTCTTCATCGAGTTGTGCTACGAATTGTTCGTCAAGCGGTGCTTGTTTTGCGATTTCTAAATCAAGGTAGGGGTTACTTCTTTGAAAGAAAACCACTTTATCACTGAGTAATTCTCCTAATCTATTTCGGATTTCAATAGTGAGGTTGTAATTGCCAGAAGGTACTTTGCTGATGTCCATATTTAGGAGAAGTACATTCACCGGCTTGGGTTTACGTTTTTTATTTCCAATCATTATAGTTTCCGTATTGCCGTTACCATTTACTTTTTCGATGGTATATCTCACTAAAAAATCATCTCCGATTGCTTTGTCCGAATTATAGATTTCGTTGTAAAAAATCAGGTTAGAAACATTTTTATGGCAAAAATTAAACGGAAGCGCTTCAAGGTAATAGCCGTTTTTAACGGCTGGTTGATTTGATGAATCTTCATGAAAAGCAGACAATAAACTAATATCTGATTGCATCAATCCGGAATCAACATAGTCAATTTTAATTAGCGTTTTAAATACCCGGGCATTTTCAAGACTATTAATATCACGAACAGTGACTTCAAGATTATAATCTCCATTTTCAAGTCCATACCGTTTAATGTCGTAAAAATTGATAACATCAGCAGAAACAGGACTTTCTAAAATGTATTTGTCAAACTTAACGATATTTTCACCTTGTTTGAAAATAGTAACTACTTCGACTTTGGATTGAAAAAGAGAATCTTCAACTATGACCTTATTAACAGAAGCCCCCAAAATGTGCAAATAAATTTCGACATAAGGCTGATCCGGCGTTTTAAAAGAAGCATAAGTAACACTTACATCCAAATGCTGTATTTCATCAGAGCCTTTGGTCAATTGACTGAACATAAAAAAAAGAGCAACGAACAGGAGAGCTTTCTTCATAATCAAAAAATTTGCTTCTTTAAAAATACAATTTTTCAGCTTATCCATAAAGCCCCAAACCGGATAAAAGTCAGGCTCCAGACTTTAAGAATTTTTATAAAAAGGTGAATGCTGTAAAAGATTAATCTTTTTTCTTGAGGTTGAGCGTAAAACTATAATCCATCAATTTTGTAATCAGCACTAATTTGCCTTCTTCTAACTTCTCGATGGAGTAATTGATATCAGGATCACCTTTTTGGGTAATATTGAGTCCCTTTATTTCAAAGTTCCCGGATATTTCAGTGCCTTCAATATTAAAGTTGGTAATCATTTTGCCTTCTTCCTTAAATTCAAAAAAGGTGCTTGTCAATGTTTCTGTGGGTTGGCCATCGCGCTGAGCAGATTTGATGTCCCAGTGACCATAAAGAAGACCAGGGTCAACAGTTTCCTCCTCGGAGGTACACGCTGCAAATGAACTAATAATTAAAAGAAAAGAATAAGAAAGATATTTTAATACTTTCATTTTCAATTTGTGAGAAGATTACCGGATTCTATTAATGATGGTAAATTTAGTGAAATTGCTTTGAATCCCCTAAATTTTATTCCCTGCAATTAAATTGGTTTTTGTAACTGTTTAACATTTTGAGTTATTGTACAATCTACAGCTATGTATCTAAAGAATGTTTAGGCTTTGATTCGTAATGTTTCAATTTGAGAACGGTGATTTCAGGAAGGATGCCTACTCTTCCGGGATAGCCCAAATATCCAAGGCCTCGATTTACATAAAGGTACTGTTTACCGGTTTTATAAAGACCAGCCCAGTGTTTGTAAACGTATTTTATTGGGCTCCATTTGACCCAGCCGGGTATTTCAATGCCAAATTGAGCGCCATGAGTATGCCCCGAAAAGGTAATAGCTATGTCTTGAAATTTTTTAAGGACTTCATCTTCCCAATGTGTCGGATCGTGCGAAAGCAATAATTTTAACTTTGAATGCTCTGTTCCTGCATAAGCTTTTTGAAGGTTTCCGTATTTATGGAAGCGGGCAGAAGCTGAATAATTTTCAACACCGATAATTGAAACAGTTTCGCCATTTATCGTAAGATTCCGGTTTTCGTTGAGCATGATATCCCAGCCCATTTCCTTGTGGGTATTTATTAAATCCTGGAAATTATTTTGTTTGGCTTCTGCGCTTTCCCATCGTGCATAATCGCCGTAATCATGATTTCCCAATATCGAAAACACACCATATTTAGATTCAATTTTATCAAAAACATCAATAAAATCTTTCATTTCACTGGCTACTGAATTCACCAAATCACCTGTAAAAAAGACCAAATCAGCTTCCTGCTTATTGATTAAATCAATAGCTAATTTTACTGGTTCTTTGAGGGTAAAACTTCCGGAATGTATGTCCGATATCTGCACTATCTTCAATCCATCAAGCGATTTTGGAAGATTTTCTACAGGAACTATTTCTCTATAAACTTTATAGCGATACCGGTTGCGAACTATTCCATAGGTTAACGTAATCAAAGGTAAACTCCCAATGAATATGGCTAATTGGGAAAGAAATGCTGATCTGCTTTTATTATAACTTTCTGTACCTGCAATACCATCATAGGCAGACATAAATAGTCTTCTAATATCATCAACAAACAATACGATAACGATTAAGAATTTTGAAAAATAAATAATCATCAAGACAGAACGTAAAATAGTATAGGTATTTCGATCCCATTTAGAAACATCAAAATAGGCGGTTGCTGTGAGCATACCTATGGCAAGTAGTGGAATAAGCCAATAAATTGAATAAAGGATGGTTTTAGTTGTTCTGGACCAATTTTGAGCAATTTCAGTAAAAGCCTGAAAAACGTAGATATCAAATAGAAGGATTAATATAAAAATGAAGAATAATCTCATAATCTTATTTCGCGTTTACTTTTTCCGGTATTTAATACAAAATGAATGAGTTCAATATATTGTTTTAAAAAAGCTGTACCAATTTTTAATTTTAGGAAAAAGCGATTGATTAAATTTGGCAAATTTTTTAAATATTTATTTCTGGAAATTGAATAACCTATGCGAATCTTTTTAATTATATGTTTGTTGTATTTGATCCAGGATATCAGTTATTCTCAAAGTGATTTTTATAAAAATTATAGATTTACCAGAGCAGATACTTTGAGGGGATCGCTACGCCCCGAAAGGACTTGTTACGATGTTACTTTTTATGATTTGAACCTTAAACTTGACCTCGATAAAAAGTTCATTTCAGGCTACATCGATATTTTTTATAAAACTATTGAAGATTTTCAAAAACTTCAAGTTGATCTTTATGAAAACATGCAAATCCTCAAAATAGTTTCTAATGGTAAAGAAGTAAATTTCACCCGTTTAGATAATGCGGTATTTGTAAGCCTTCCTCTTCAGAAAAAAGGTACCAATGGTTCATTCCGCGTTTATTATGAAGGCCATCCGACGACGGCTACAAAACCTCCCTGGGATGGGGGTTTTGTTTGGTCAAAAGATAAATCCGGCAATCATTGGGTTGGAGTAGCTTGCGAAGGTGATGGAGCAAGCCTTTGGTGGCCCAACAAAGATCACTTAAGCGATGAACCGGACAGCATGTCCATCCGAATTTCAGTTCCAGATCCATATATCTGTATTTCCAACGGTAATTTGAGATCTCAGCAATCACAACCTGGCAATTATACGCGATTTGACTGGTTTGTAAGTTATCCAATCAACAATTATAACGTTACGGTCAACATTGCAAAATATGAACACTTCTCTGACACTTTCATAGCAGCGGATCATCAAAAACTGCAATTGGATTATTATGTTTTACCTTATAATCTTGAAAAGGCTAAAAAGCATTTCAAATCTGTACCTAAAACCTTAAAATGTTTCGAATATTATTTTGGAAAGTACCCCTTCTGGAATGATGGTTATGCTTTAGTTGAGACACCTTACCTGGGAATGGAACACCAAAGTGCAATAGCCTACGGCAATCAATATTTGCGGGGTTATCTCGGTGGAATGATTCCAAGGAAAATGGATTGGGATTATGTGATTGTGCACGAGACTGGTCACGAATATTGGGGGAACAGCATCAGCTGCAATGATCTTTCTGAAATGTGGATTCATGAATCCTTCACCACTTATATGGAGGCGTTGTATGTGGAATGTACCTATGGGTATAATGAAGCCATTAACTATCTCCAGGTTTTTAGGGGGAAGCCGTATATTTCAAACGATGAACCTATCCTCGGACCGAAAGGGGTCAACTGGGAAGACTGGGATGGCAGCGATCACTATTATAAAGGCTCCTGGGTTTTACATACCCTCCGCCATGCCATTCACGATGATGACTTGTGGTTTGATATTTTAAAATCCTTTTACCAGGAAAATGCCCTATCAAATATTCAAACAGAAGATTTTGTCGCATATGTAAAAAAGCGGAGCAGCCAGGATTTTATAGATTCTTTCTTTGAGCAATATCTTCAATACACAAATATTCCACGCTTTGAATATAAATTGAGCCAAAAAGGAAATAATCTGGAAATTAAATATCGATGGGCCGCAACCATTAAATCTTTTAATATGCCTTTATTGGTCGGGAAACAAATGGCTTATAAACAAATACATCCGACCACCAATTGGAAATCTGCTACTTTTAAAAATATGACTAAGAAAGATTTTAAAATTGCAACTGAGCTTTTTCTAATTGATGTTTTGGATTGAAAAGTAGTTTAAAAAAATAGGCGCGATTTTAAAATCGCGCCTATTTTGATGGATACAAAAAATCCCCGTTGTTGTGCAACGGGGATTTTTTTATTAATCTGTTTTAATAAATTTTCTTTCTTTGATCCGTGCTTTTTTACCCACGAGTGATCGTAAGTAAAATAATTTTGCACGACGTACTTTACCACGCTTAAGTACTTTTACTTCAACAATACCTGGAGAATCCAGTGGGAAGATACGCTCTACCCCTACTCCATTGGAGATTTTTCTAACGGTGAAGGTTTTTGTTGCACCTGTTCCTTTGATTTGGATCACATCTCCGCGAAAAGCCTGAATCCTTTCTTTGGCCCCCTCAATAATTTTGTAGTTTACGACCACATTATCACCAGGACGAAAAGCTGGAAGTTCCGTCTTTTTTGAGCATTGTTCCTGGACATATTTTATAGTATCCATCATTCAGATTTTTTAATTAAAACACGTTTAATAATCGGGAAGGCAAATATACGTATTTATTTTGAGAAAAATCCTAATAAAATTAGCCATATAATTCTATAAAATTATTGCAATCCTAACACCTTTAATACAAACTGTTGGTTTTCAGTAATTTATTATAAAAGTAAAATCGTAAAGTTTGAAAGGGAAGAAAAGTGACATTTTCAACGGATCAAAGTAGCGAAACCTTTGTATTCATGAGGTGCCCCTCTCGGTCCATCAAACCGAATAAAATAGACATAAACGCCATTCGGTGACATTTTTCCCAAATTGTTTTTTCGTCCATTCCAAGCCTCTGAAGGATCAGAACTCTCAAAAATAATCTCACCCCATCGATTCATGATTTTCATATTAAAATTGCGAATTCCTCTAAAAAATCCACCACCTCGGAAAAAATCATTTTTCGAATCATTGTTCGGTGTGAAAGCATTCGGCATAAAATAAGTGACCAAAGGTTTAATGTCCAGGATTTTTGTAATAGTATCCTGACAACCGTATAAATGCGTAACGATCAATTGAACTTCTTGAAATCCGGTGTCCGGAAATGTAAAAGTTGGGTTTTGTAAAATAGTACTTCCAAACTTTCCAAATTGCCAATCCCATGCCGCTGTGAATTTAGAACGATCGGTAAATTCTACTTTGGAATTGAAATTGGAAAGCCCCTCTTTTGGATTATAGTCAAAATCCGCAATAGGCAAGGAATCAATATAAATCCATTCTTTAAATTCTTTATTGGTAAAACAACCTATTGGCGAAGTGATCTCAATATTGATATCAAATAATCCAGGGTTCTCAAAAACATAAGCAGGGCTGATTTCATTAGAATTTCCTCCATCACCGAAATCCCAGTTGATGTCATAGGTATTATCAATTGGCGATGAAAGATTTTCGAAAACAATGGACGCAGGAGGACAACCGACAAAAGAACTGGGTTCGATTATGATTAAAGGAGGAACGGGAAACCAATTCACAATTTGTTTAATTATGTCCTGACAACCTAGTTCATCGGTTATTGTCAAGGTTACTTCGTGCATTCCGGGATCTTGATAAAAGTGAGAAGGATGCTGTTCATAAGATACTTCTCCATCTCCAAATTGCCAATACCATTCTGTAATTAAGGCATCACCTATTATTGTCATATCAGAGAATTGAACAGGCCCGGCAATACAGGTATCATAATCGAAAACAAAATCTGCAAAGATTGGAGCTGTCACGGAAACATTTAAATAAGCAGTATCCGAACATTCTGTCCCAGGGTTAATGATCATCACACCAGGGTAATTTCCGGGACCTGGAAAAGTAACAGTAATATCGGCATCTGTAAAAATCCAAAGAGAGTCATTTACCTCAAAAATCCATTGGTATTCATCAATAAACTGGGATTGAAAACTCTCGTTAACAAAAGTAAAAGTGGCATCATTGCAGGATTTAAAACTGTAAACGTCATTCTCGATCTCTCCTTCGATTTCAGCAACAACAGTGGGTTCGCAATAAGTTACATTAAATTGAAAATCTCTTTGAATGGTACTCATCAATTCTCCCTCTCTGTATTCTTTCACACAAATCCCAACCACAAACTGCCCCTGAACGTTTGGAACACCTGTGATCAAACCATTATTTAAACCTATATCAACCAACGGATTTCCACCTAATGGAAATAAAGCGGTATAGTTTGGGATCACAAAATCAACATTTTCGTAAGGTGGTGGTGCATCAGGGTTAGGTGCAAATCCATTTAATGATTGTGGAGGACCGTACAATCCACCTCCTTTGAGTGGACTACAAAATTCGTAAACCAATTGGTCGCCTTCAGCATCCGAAGCACTATGGTCAAAATTTAAAGGTTCATCCACACAGATTACAATTGGAGGAAAATTGTTAAAAACGGGGCTGGAATTACACCCTGATTGCCCTTTTGTAGTTATTTCAACAGTATAGGTCGCGCCGGTTTCATCAGGATTATAAATATTAGTAATTGTTGAATTCCGGCAGCAGCGTTGGTAAGTAACATAATAACTCTCTGTAATAACTTCAAGGCTCAATTCAAATTCATAAACACCCTCTTGAGCGCATAAATTTGGGGGAATAATTAAGCATGGATTACCTATGTCGGGGTCGATAAAAACCACATCTGGCGGACTAAGATTAATGGTTGGAAGAAAAGGGGAGTTATCATTCCCTTTGAAAACGGAAATGGTACCAATGGTTTGGCCTGGAAGAGAATCAAAATTCTGTCCTCCTCCGGCGCAATCTCGATATATTTTTAATGTAAATTTATAGATCTTAAATCCTGGATTATTGGGGTCATCTCCAAGGCATTCATAATAGATCTCTCCCCCAATTATATGGTAAGCATTCAAGGCAACAGACAAACAAACAGCAAATATTAACAGGATTAGCTTTTTGGGGATTGTCATTGCAATATTTGAAGTTAAACTAACGGATTAAAGTTGCATACCCTTTAATTTCATGTGGTTTTCCACGAGGTCCTGTAAATCGAACAATATATACGTAAACTCCATTCTGTGCCATTTTCCCTGTGTTATTTTCACGCCCATTCCAGCCGTATTCAGGATCTGAAGATTCAAAAACTACACCTCCCCATCGATTGATGATTTTCATATCATAATCACGAATTCCCCGAAATACACCCCCTCCCATAAAAAACTCATTTTTAGAATCCTGATTAGGCGTGAACGCATTTGGCATAAAAAAGGTAATCTTAGGTTCAAGATCGATTACTTTAACGATTGTATCCTGACAGCCATACAAATGGGTTACGATTAATTCAACTTGCATCATTCCAGTATCAGGGAAAGTAAAAACAGGATCTTTTAGTATAGTGCTTCCAAATTTATCAAATGTCCAATCCGAACTTGCAGCTCTTTCTGAATTATTGGTGAATGTTACTGTCGGATCAAAGTTGGATGGGCGATCAGGAGAAAAAGTAAAATCGGCAACAGGAAGAGAATCAATAAAAATCCAATCCCTGAAACTACTACTGGTAAAACACCCGATAGGAGAAGTTATTTCAATATTAATATCAAACAAACCCGGGGTTTCAAAAGTATAGGTTGGACTAATATCAGAAGAGGTGCCTCCATCACCAAAATCCCAGACAATATCATAAGTTTCGTCAATTGGAGTCGATAAATTCACGAAGGAGATTTCTGCTGGCGGACATCCAACAAATGAACTGGGTTCAATAATAATTAATGGTGGTACAGGGTACCAACTCACAAAATGTTCGACAGTATCTTTACACCCGATTTCATCTGTAACAATGAGCTTTATATTTTTTAGGCCCGGCTCTTCATATTGATGGGTTGGATTTTGTTCGGTAGATTCATTCCCATCATCAAAATCCCATTGCCAATCATAAACAGTGACGCCACCAAGCGCAGTAATATCTCGAAAATCAACAGGGCTAACAATGCAAGTGTCATATTCAGAAGTAAAATCGGCATTTATTGGGGGTGCAATTGTCACCTCAATATCAGCGCTATCTGAACAATCTGTGCCTGGATTTAATATCATTGTCCCTGTATAAAATCCGGGACCGGGAAATGTCACCGTAATATCTCTATCAGAAAACGATAAAGGATTGTTTCCCGGAATATCAAATTCCCATTTATATTCTTCAATAAATGCTTCATCTGTGCTCTCATTGTTAAATACAATTGTAGAATCTACACAAGAGAAAAATTCAAAAACTTCTCCAGCATCCACACCGCCAAGATCTGCAACAACTGTAGGCTCACAATATGCCACATTAAACTGAAAATCCCTTTGCACCACACTCAACAGCTCGCCATCCCGATATTCTTTTACACAAATCCCAACAACAAATTGTCCTTGGACAAGTGGTGTGCCGGTAATAAAACCAGTATTGACATTTATATTTACGTTTGTGTTAACACCCAACGGATTTAGCGCACTATAATTAGGCAAAACAAATTGAACTTCTCCAAAAGGAGGCGCACCATCTGGATTAGGTGCAACATTGTTAGTTGATCCTCCTAATAAAGGGCTACAAAATTCATAAACCAGTTGATCGCCGTCTGCATCAAAAGCACTTTGATTTATTGACAGCGGTTCATTTACGCAAATAACTACAGGAGGTAAATTGTTAAAAACGGGGCTACTATTGCATTCTGTCTGTGCCATTGGTGTGATTTCTACCGTATACGTTGAGCCCGCATCATCAGGGTTTACAAGATTGGAAATCGTTTGATTTCTACAACATCGCTGATAAACCAAATGATAACTTTGTGTATCAATCGGCAAACTCACCTGAAAGGTGTAAACCCCTTCTTCAACACAAACATTTGAAGGAATTACCAAACATGGGTTGTTATCCATAGTAGGATCGATATCTGTTACGACCGGTGCATCTAAAGATATCGTTGATATAAAAGGATTGTTTGATGAGCCTTTAAAAACTGAAACCGTTGCAGTTGTTCCGGAACCCGGTGCAGAATCAAATCCAGCGCCTGCACCATAACAATCCCGATACACTTTCATGGTAATAATATATAAATTCGAACCTGGATTATTAGGATCTTCACCAATGCAAACATATGTCATCTCTCCGCCAATAATATGTAAAGCCCAGTTTTTTTCAACAAAGGCAAAAAATAACAATATCACTAGTATTGCCTGGTAAATTTTATTCATGTTTTTGTCTGTTCAAAATAATGGTTAGTGTGTTGCTAGATAACACGATGTTTTGTTCGACTGGACAGGTCAGCTCTTATAAAACAATTTGATATACAAGATAGAGCTAAATGTACTAAAAGGAAAGCTAAATGTTAAAAATGTCAGTTATTTTATAAACCTCATTTCCAGGAGATTTGTAGATTTTATTTTATAAACTACTTAATCAACGTAGCGAAGCCTTTGACTTCAAAATCGTCTCCACGAGGGCCCGTATAAGTCACTACACATACATAAACGCCATTAGGAGAAAGTTCTCCGGTATTTTTTTTACGCCCATTCCACCCTTCATTCGGATCACCGGTCTCGAATACCAGCTCACCCCAACGATTCCAAATAGTCAAATTGAAGTTTGTCATGCCTTCAAAAATGCCTTTCCCTCTGTAAAAATCATTTACATTATCACTGTTCGGCGTAAAGGCATTCGGAAGGAAATAAGTGACCTTCGGCACAACATCAATAATTTGTGTAACGCTATCCTGGCATCCACTTTCATGAGTCACAATCAATGTGACAGCTTGTTGACCTGTGTCAGGAAAAGTAAATGTTGGGTTTATTTCAGTTGATGTTCCGTCACCGTCAAAATCCCAAAACCAGGATGCAGCTTCTATTGATTGATCAATAAAGTCAGCAACCGGATTAAAGGAACTTAATTCCTCAGGAGTAAAGTAAAAATCTGCAATTGGTGACGCACGAACAACAATCCAATTATTCCAGGATTCACTGATAAAACAACCCAATGGAGATGTTATTTCTAAAGAAATATTATATATACCGGGCTCTTCATAAATATGTGTCGGACTGATATCCGAGCCTATCGTCCCATCACCAAAGTCCCAGACGATATCATAAGTTGAATCAATAGGAAAGGATAAATTATTAAAAAAAACTTCTTGTGGGGTACATCCATCAAAAGTACTTGGTTGGACTAAAATAATAGCGGGCGCAGGATACCATTCAATAATTTGTGTTTCTGTGTCTTCGCAGTTGTTAATATCTGTGACCGTAAGGGAAACTGGAAGATCTCCCGGATCCATAAAAGGAAAGGATGGATTTTGGTCTGTAGAATTTCCCTGGTTTGAAAAAGTCCAGCTCCAATCTGTTATTGTTCCGGGGCCAGCATCAGAGTAGGATAAATCTGTAAAATCAACTGGCCCGGCTACACAAGTATCATAATCAAACGAAAAATCTGCTTCAATTGCAGGATAAACATTTACAAAAATATTAGCAGTATCTCCACAAATGGTATTAGGGTTTAGTACTAATTGCCCTTGATAAGTTCCTATTCCCGGAAAAGAAACTGTAGGCTCCCATTCATCATAAGTTTCAACATTACCTCCCAAATCAAAAGTCCAAAAATATGCTTCAATATACTGTTGCTGTATACTTAGGTTTGTAAATGTTACATCTGAGTCTCCACAAGCATTTATCACATATTGATCTTGCCCGATTAACTCATCATAATCAATTAGAGCGTCTACAGTCGGGGTACAACTGACAACATTAAATTGAAAATCTCTTTTGGTAAGACTGATCAATTCACCATTTCGATACTCCTTTACACATACACCAACTACATATTGCCCTTGTATAATCGGCGTTCCTGTAATCAATCCGGTATTCGCATTGATACTAATTTGCGGATTCCCACCCATTGGGTTCAAAGCAGAATAGGTTGGTAAAATAAAAAAAATCGGGTCAAAAGGTGGAGGGCAGGCTGGATTTGGTTGAACACCATCACAACCATTCGCACTCCCACCATTTCCAGGCAATCCTCCTAATCCACCGCCATCTATCGGGCTACAAAATTCATAAACCAATTGATCGCCGTCAGCATCCGTTGCAGAATGATCAAAAATAAGCGGCTCATTGGTGCAAATCAAGATCGGAGGAAAATCGTCAAACACAGGGCTGTTGTTACATATTTGTTGCGCTTTTGGAGTTAACTCCATAGTATAAGTTGCACCTGTTTCACCAGGATTTATAATATTAGTAATACTTTCATTACGGCAACATCGTTGATAGACAACATGATAACTTTGCGTTATTACTGGTAATGTTGCTGTAAAAATATAAGTCGCTTTTTGTACACAAACATCATCCGGAGGGATCAAACAAGGGTTATTAGGAGGAGGAATTTTTTCTACAGCCCCGAATATGGAAACTTCAAAATCTAATTGTGTGGAATAGCTATAACTTCCATCTGCATTTTCTCTATAAATCGTAATAGCCGCAGGATTATCAAATTCAGCACCATCGGTTGTGCTGCAATCCCTGTACACAATCATTGTGAAAGTGTAAGAATTATTGCTATTGCAAACGTAGTTTATTTCTCCACCAATTATATGCTTTGCATCTATAATGTCAACGTAGCAAAAAATGCAAAAAAGAATTAAAGTGTAGTATTTTAAGTAGTATTTAAATTTGCTCAAGTTAATAAGTTTTTGGTGCAACTTAATTTACTCATCAATGCCTCCTTTAACAGGGTAATTTCATCAGTTGCTTTAAGTTTTCAAATACTTTATATATCGCCAAAGATTTTAACCTCGTTCTAAACATTTGTCCTATTGAAGACAGCAAAAAACTATATTTTTATGTTTTATTAAAACTATACTAATTTTTATTCTAAAACTGAAATCAATTAAGCGCTTGAAAATGTTATGACTAAAGATATAAATCTACTTATTTTTTAACACAATCGAGAAATATAATATTGCGTTTTCGTTATCTTTATTACAAAATGACTTTTTCTTTGGATTGAATTTTGAATATTTATTTTTTTTATAATATATGATTCCAGGTATGACCTGACTTTTAAAACTTACACTTATGCAAGCTATGACTAAAACAAATTTAAACACGTTTATGTTTGAAAAGGACAATATAGAAGACATAACCTCAATTTTAAATAGAGGTGGTCTTATTTTATATCCGACAGACACTATTTGGGGAATAGGCTGTAATGCCTGCGATGTAAAAGCAATTGACAGAATCTATCAGCTCAAACAGAGAGCTACTTCTAAAAATTTTGTCATATTAGTGGATTCAATCGAAATGTTGAAAAATTACATTCGGGAAGTTCCACCACGCATCGAAACATTACTCTATTATCATGCACGTCCCTTGACCATGGTTTTTAATGAGCCCCGCAACCTACCTGACAGTTTAATCGCTTCCGATAATACGATTGCAATTCGAATCGCACAGGATGAATTTTGTAAAGAGTTAATTGCCGCTTTTGGATTTCCTTTAGTTGCAACTTCTGCTAATATCAGCGGGCAACCTTATCCTGCTAATTTTGGTGAGATCAGTTCTGATATCATAAGAGGAGTGGATTATATAGCAAAGATCCGTCGCCACGAAAAAACAATTGGAGAGCCATCTGTAATTGCCAAAATCATGGAAGATGGTGAGTTAGAGTTTTTAAGAGAATAATAATGATTTTAAAACCTATCCGGCGGAACTAGAGTTTCTTTCTTTATTTTGAAGTTGTAACCTATGTTTATATAAAATTGTACTGGAAAATAAAAGGTTTCATTTGTAACAGACAATTTTGCTAGCTCCATGTCCCTTTCCGAAATAACAACTGAAGTGTTTTTTGGAGTGATTATTATGTTTTCATAAAAAGGGCTTTTAATAATTGGAAAAGCAAGCCCCAGATTGACCGATACACCACTATGATGAACCCAGTTGTAACCAAATCCGACGCCTAAAGAATTGACGGTTTTGAAATTCCACGTCGCTACAAGATCCGTTTGATATTCATTTTCTCCAATCAAAACGGTTTCTGATAAACGCTGAAAATCCATTTTATAACCCACTTTTGGAATGAAGTTGAAAAAAGCTTGCCCATAAAAACCAATTTCAAAAGGAGAAACCCTTAGTTCTAGATTATGTAGGTTTCCGCTCTCGTGATCCACGCTGATATAGCCGTCTTTTTCCTTACCAAACCCCCATTCTTCGTCTAAAACCAAGCCCCTGCTTGGGGTAAAAGAATATCCAAAGTATAGCAATTTTTTATAATGATATCCGGCAGATATCCCTGGCAAAGCCCATTTTGTCACTTCCAAATGATCAACTTCTGAATTAGATAATGAATTGCCGAAACTTTTTAAAAAAGCACCTGAAAAATTAAGCTGCACCTGAATTGGGCGCTCCATTCTGTTTTGTGCAAAGAGTGAACTTCCAAAGAATATGGTGATAGCTAATATGACAAGTATCTTTTTCAAATAAACCCCGTTTGTTGATAGTTATACGTTACGAACTTGCGTTTCGCTTCACTTTCTCCGTTAAAATTTCATTAAATATAGCAATCTTTCATCAACTGAATGAAATTGCTTTTGTTAGAAAGCTAGTTAAATGAGTATTTTTTATTGAGGTACTCGTTTTTATTATTTTTGCTACTCTGTTAAAAAATAAAAATAAAATATGATCCTTTTAATATCTCCTGCGAAGACACTTGATTTCAGCAAATCAGAATTGACGAATTACAGTACTCCCCGTTTACTTGATGATAGTGAAAAACTGGTTTCGGTTTTAAAAAAGAAAACTGCCCGAAGTTTAAAAAAGCTTATGAGTGTCAGTGATGCCATCGCGGAATTGAACGTCGATCGTTTTCAAAAATATGAAACACCTTTCCATCTTGAAAATGCCAAACAAGCTATTCTGGCTTTCAAGGGAGATGTTTATACAGGATTGCAGGCTGATTCTTTTGAGAAAGAGGATTTTGATTTTGCACAAAAACATTTGAGGATTCTTTCCGGGCTATATGGATTATTGACACCACTGGATCTGATGCAACCGTATCGCCTTGAAATGGGTACTCGATTGAGAAATGGAAGAAAGAAAAATCTTTATGAATTTTGGGATAAAAAAATCACGCAATTAATTAATGCTGATCTAAAGGAATCCGGCAATGATATTGTGCTTAACCTGGCTTCCCAGGAATATTTCCATGCTGTAAAACCAGCGCTCCTCAATGGAAAACTCTATCATGTCCATTTTAAAGAATTGAGAAATGGAGCTTACAAAGTGATTAGTTTCAATGCTAAAAAAGCTCGTGGCACTATGTCTCGTTTGATTATTAAAAACCGAATCAACGGAATAGAACCGCTTAAACCGCTGGAAGTTGATGACTACAAGTACAACGAATCACTGTCCGATGAGGTGAATTTGGTATTCACGAAGGAGTAAGGTTTTATGCTAAAAACCACAGCTTTGCTTTTTCGATCGAGTCAAAAAAATCATATTTTTCGGGATCGGTACTCTCATTTACATACTTTGCCGGGCGTATCATAGCAATCTTTACAAATTTTGACAAATGTTCTTTCAGGCTATCAAATTGATCCCGAAAATACTTGATCACCTCCGCAGCTTCAAAATCATGCGCTCCGGTATTAATGATTAAAAAATCATGATGCGCAGCTTCCACCAGTTCGAACCTGAACTGATTGATTTCATCAAAACCAATTGGATTTTTTAGTTTTATTTCTAAAATACTCATAGACAAATTTGGCGAGTTGTTTAACCGTGCTACAAATTACTCTCCGCCAATTCGGTAGTTTCAGCCATTAATAAGGCTTCATTTTCTTCAACGAATTGCTCCATTTTTTTGAAGAAATTCAAAATATCTTCTTTTGTGTTTTCTGAATTGATCGTTACAAAGCGAACAAATTCGTCACCTTGAAAAGCGCCAAAGCCTACCATGATTTCTGCTTTTTCATAAAGCAAAGTGCATAGTTTTTTAGGAGAGATATTTTTGTAATTGAAACACACGGATAATGAATTACCGTAGCTATACAATTGATAATCAGCATTTTTCCTGATATAATCTCTAGTTACATCAGCCAAATAAAACTGGTTTTCGACGATATCGGAAAGGCCTTTTGTTCCTACAAATTTCCAAAGTGTCCATAGTTTTAAAGCATCATTTCTTCGTCCACATTGCAAAGAAGTTTTCCCTAAATTATATTCATCATCGCCTGTTTGATACAAATAGGAAGCTTCACTTGAAAAAGAATTGTACAAATGCTTTTTGTCTTTTGCAACGATGATCGAACAAGTCAGCGGAGTGTTGAGCATCTTGTGTGCATTGACTGAAAAAGAATCTGCTTTTTCAACACCTTCAATCAGATGTTTATACTTTTCGCTGAAGATCACACTACCACAATAAGCTCCATCGACATGCAGCCAAAGTTTATATTTTTCGCAAATTTCACTGATTGATTCAATTGGATCAAAGGCTCCCATAACTGTTGTTCCTGCTGTCGTATTGACAAAAAATGGAACAAAACCATCTTCCAAATCTTTTTGGATTTGGTTTTCTAATAATTCAGGAATCATTTTTCCTTTTTCATCCGCTTCTATAAAGCGAACATTTTTCCTTCCAATACCCATGAGAGCTGCATTTTTTGGAACGGAATAGTGGGATTCTTTAGATGTATAGACAATCATTTTGCCTGCGTTTCCATCAGTTCTAATATCAAGGTCATAAGCATCTCTTGCCATGATCATAGCCATCAGATTGCTCATCGAACCTCCAGAAGGCAATGTTCCACCAGATTTTTTGGCATCATATCCAACGATATTGCAAATCTGATCGATAATTTCTTTTTCAACGCCAACCTGAGGGCCTGCCACTTTGTAAGTGTACATGCTATTGTTGAGCAAAACTGCCAGCAAATCGCCCAAAACAGCTTTACTTTTTCTACCTCCAAACAATTGATTGAAAAACATCCTAGAGGAAGTTTTCGGCGTTTCTAAAACTAATTCTTTAAGGACTTCACTAAATTCGTCTTTACTGATTGGGTTTTTGGAAAGCGAAATGTCGACAGAATGATCAAGTTGACTTGCAGGAATATAATCAGCTACAGGTTTGTCAATTTCCTCTTTCAATAAAGCTTCTGCAATAATATTAAATAGCTTGATATCTTCTTTCATGTAATTTTATTACGTTAAGAAATAAATGCCATAGATTGACATCTCTTTTAAAAAGTTGGTAAAAACGATAAAATTTCCGTTGAATAAAACGAAAGGTAGAGGATGGTACTCTAGGCTTTTAATGAATAACAAAAGCCTTTACCGAATGTTGTACGAAGGTAGTAAAATTACGATGGAAATAAAATTCTTTTGGTTTTAACACTTTTTTGATAGTGTCCCAGTCAAAAAAAACTAGTTATTTCTAAACCGATAGCTCAGCCCAACTTTGACAAAAGGACTTAAATTGAATAAACCATGAGGAAGGCTTTTTGAATTGATTAGAATGTCATTTTCATCATATAATTCTAAGCCTCGAAGATAAGTCACACCCGGTTTGATGTAAATCACAAAATGTTTTGTGAGGTAAAAATCTGCAAATACATTAAAATCGAGGTAAGTCCAGGGAAATCCAATAGGATGATCGGAGACATAATCAACTATTTTGTTCGAATCCGTTTGACTGATTTTGTAAGTTTCTGCTATAAAATTAATTTCGGCACCGAAATAAAAACGATTCGTCAATTTGTACTCTGCATTGATCAAATACGGAAATAAAGTGTAAATAAAAAGGCGATCGTTGACGCTCCATTCAAACCCGCCAATTGGTATCACAAAAGGCCCAAATGCTTCCATGTGATAATATACACCCAAGGAAAAACAAATATTTTCATTGAGGCGATAATAACCCAAACCATATCCTCCATACTGCCAATGGCTTGCGTCAACATTGATAAAGTCTGAATAAATTCCAGCATGAGCCTGTATCATATAGCTCCAAGGTGTACCTTTCAATTTATTAAAATAAGAAAGCTCTCCTTCAATGATGCTCAGCTTGGATTGAGTGTCCGGGAATAATGAAGTGGAATGTCTAAAGTGGTTTAAACGTCCCCCCAATATCAAATAATCTTTGTCTTCATTGAGCCGAATGGGCAATTTGATTTTCAATCCTGTTTCAAAAGCTTTTTGATCGAAATCATCAGGATTTACTTTCAGATATTGATAATTCAAATTGATGATGTCGCTGTAGTTTTGCGCTAAAGTGGAAAACCAGCTTCCAAAGATAAAAACAAGAATTAACAGACGCATAATAGTTTTCTCAATGATTCTATCCTTATAAAGCAATAACTACACCATTGATATCACTTTTCTAATTCTTAAAAAAAACAAATATAGACCTGCAATAAGAATAAATTTAAGTTTCCTGGCTTTTGAAATTGGGTTATTTATTTACCTTTAAGCAAACAAAAACAAAAACTATGTTTGACATCTTAAAACATGCCCATTCAGGACTTAGGTGGGTTGTCCTGGCTCTATTAATTTACGCCATATTTAATGCTTTTACGAAATGGCAATCCCGTAAACCTTTTGAAGAAAGTGATCGGAAGGTTAATTTATTTGCTTTGATTTTTACGCACGTTCAAATTATTTTGGGTCTAGTGCTTTACTTTTTAAGCCCCAGGGTTCAGTTTGGTTCTGAAACCATGAAAGTTAGTGAAATCCGATTTTTCACCGTTGAGCATTTGACAATGATGCTTATCGCGGCTATTCTGATCACGGTTGGAAATGCTGTGGCAAAAAGAGCAGCTGATGATGTATCAAAATTTAAAAAGACCTTTATCTATTTTTTAATTGGCTTGGTCATAATCCTGGTTGCTATTCCATGGCCATTTCGAGGATGGGGAAACGGCTGGTTTTAAAGATTGATACCCAAGTTTATGGATATTAAAAAGTATTTAGCTTTTCCTACTCCTTATACGATTCTTATTTTGGTGATTGTATTAGCTGCAATGGCAACCTGGTTGTTACCTTCTGGCAACTACAATACGTTGAAATACGATGGGGATACCAAAGAATTTGTCATTAAATCTGAAGATGGCAGTAAAAATGTTCCAGCTACGCAAGAAACATTAAACGACTTAGACATTAAAATTAAGCTGGAAAAATTTGTTGATGGAGATATCTATAAACCAATCGCAGTTCCGAATACTTATTTAAAGAAGGAATCAAATCCACAAGGCATTGGGAGTATCATTCAAGCTCCTATTAAAGGAATTTATGACGCAATTGATGTTATTCTTTTCGTACTAATTCTTGGTGGATTTATTGGTGTTTTCAATCGATCCGGAGCATTTGACATTGGGATGCAACATCTGGCTCAAAAGCTTCAGGGAAGAGAGAGTTGGTTGATTATTATTGTTACTTCTTTGATGGCCCTTGGAGGAACAACCTTTGGGTTGGCGGAAGAAACTATCGCTTTTTATCCAATTTTGGTTCCTGTTTTTTTAGCGGCCGGTTATGACGTAATGGTTCCTTTGGCAGTGATTTATATTGGCTCTGGGATCGGGTTTATGTCTTCAACTACAAATCCTTTTGCTACTATAATTGCTTCTGACGCTGCGGGTGTTAACTGGACAAGTGGACTTTACAGTAGAGTCGCGATGTTGGTAATCGGAACCAGTATCTGTATTGCCTGGATTATGCGTTATGCAAAAAAGGTAAAGCTCGATCCTACAAAATCAATATTGCACGGTACATTGGAAGGTAAACACTTTTCTTATCCCACAACTATCAATTCGGATGAGATTTCAGAGATGAACGCTAAAACCAGATTATTACTGACGCTGTTCGGATTGACCTTCGTTGTAATGATTTATGGAGTTTCTCAATTAGAGTGGTGGTTTTTGGAAATGACAACATTATTTTTGGTCGTTGCGGTGATCATTGGAATCGTCCAAGGGATCAGCGAAAAGAAATTTATTAGATCTTTTATTGACGGAGCAAAGGAGCTACTCGGTGTTGCGTTTATAATTGGAATTGCTAGAGGTGTGGCCATTGTTTTGGATTCTGGTTTGGTTTCAGATACCATTCTTTTTTATTCTGCCAGTTCTGTTGAGGGCATGTCGAGTATTTTGTTCATTGTCGCCTTGATGTTTGTTTTTGCAGGATTGTCCATTTTTATACCTTCTTCGAGTGGGATGGCTGTTTTGACAATGCCAATCATTGGTGGACTTGCTGAAGTAGCTGGCGTTCCTCGTGAAATGATCGTCAATGCTTATCTCTTTGGAATGGGAGTTATGGGTTTTTTGACACCAGCTGGATTAATTCTCCCATCTTTGGCAATGGTGGATGTGAATTATAATACCTGGTTGAAGTTTATTATGCCGCTTGTTGGAATTTTGGTTTTGCTGTCTGCCATTTCACTTTCTATAGGTGTCGTTATGGGTTGATAGTTCTGGCGAAAAGGGTTAGGGGGCAGGAAGTTAGACGGTTAAGTTTTTAAAAATAGGGATTTTTTTTCCAAAAAGTTCTTAAAATAACGTCTTTTATTTTTTTGCTTTCTTTTTTTCTAGGATAAATCATTGACTTATTTAATAATCCAAATAATTTTATTTCGGTTCGGTTTTTTGAGACTTCCAAAAGGATTGAGGTCTCAACCATATCTGAATTCAACACAAAATAATTGTCTAGTTCTTTCATTGCAATATTGTATCCTTCCCCGTTCAGAAAATAAGCTCTGAGCAATCCATCTTCTTTTACAATAGCTACCGAATCTTTGCTTTTTGTCTCAATGGGAAGTTTCTTCTTTTTTTTAAAAGTAGTCATGAGTTCTTTTTCAATTTCCCAAAATCCTTCCATGGGATGGAGGTTTGCGCTCTTTTCATAATAATTTTTAAAATCTGACCAATTGTTAAATCGTAGCGAGACTCTCCTATCCTTTTCTTTGGAAAGCTTTACGTTAAAAAATGAAAATCCACTATCAAAAGGCTCAACCCGCTCAATGACATCAAATTCAGTTACATAATCCGGAATTTCGTCAAAGAACAAACTGAAGTTTTTGGTTTCATTTAAAAGAACAGTTGCCTTCTCCGGATAAAAAGGAATGCTATCTGCACTCAGCAACTCATAAGTTTTTTCAAAAGTTCTTAAAATGACGGATTGATCTGATTGTGGAAGAAAGAGATAAATCTCAGTGTTTGATTCATCTGGTTTAATCTGCATTTTTACTTCTGTCATTCCATTACCAATGATTACCTTTTCAATCCAAACATCTGAATTGTATTTATTTTGATAAGTGACAAATGCTTCAACTGACTGTGTTGTACCTGAAGATATGGCTCCTATTATAAAAATCAATTGGAATATTATTTTTCTCATTAGTTCTGATTGCACACCTTATGCTACATTTTAAACTATTCGCTATTTCTGTCATATGGAATGATATTGTCCCATTCTTCCGCACTTGAGCGAGCTACAAATGCTACAACAGGTTCTGTTTCACTCATGTTGAAAACTTCGTGAGGTACCCCGGATTTGATATAAATAAAATCTCCTGCTTCATTTTCAAGGATTTCGCGACAGCCAGGTCCAAACTCATGGCGTACTTTCCCTTCCATAATATAAAGCATTAGTTCAAAGCCATCATGAATATGGGCATAGGCCACGCCACCAGGTGGGATTGTAGCTATATTGACTGATAATTTTGTAGAACCAACATTTTTGGCGGACATTCCCTGTTTGTAGTGAATACCGTTCCATTCACGCTTTTGGCCTCCTCCCCGAATGGTAAGAATACCTTCGTGATCTTCTACTACATTTTGCTGAATATCGTCTTCTTTGTTTTTCATTTCTGCATATTTTAATAAACTCTAAATATAGAAATTATTGCCCTTGCCGCTGATATAAAAAGGCAAATTGTTAAACTTTTGTTAGCATTTTCGTATTTTGACAAAATAATAATTGTCAAACTTGACAAAATAGATCTTGTTAAGTATATTTACGGTTGACAATTATAATTTTGTCATCGACAATGTAGTACTGATTAAAAACTTGTAGTAAGCGGGTTTTGATAATTTAAAAATAACCTACTGATGAACATAGTTTTTTTATTTAAAATCCACGAACATACATGAAAAACATAGTCGGTCAAACTCCGCGAGGAAAAGACTTCTATCCACGAACAAAGGTTATCAAAAAAATTTACCGCAGGCTTGACTCCGGCAGCCACATCTTTATGTCTGCACCTAGGCGTGCGGGCAAGACCTCCATTATGCGTTTTCTGGAAGATGTACCACAGAAAGGATATGTTTTTTTATATGTTAGTGTTGAAGATATTGAAAGCAGTGAAGAATATTTCAAACTACTTTCTGAAGAACTTCTTTCCAGTGAAGCGGTGAGCAAAATAGTAAAAGCTTCGGAAAAGGCTTATGGGATATTTGAACAATTTGCGGAGCATGTCAAAAGGGTAAAGGTCTGGAATATCGAATTTGAATCTCAGGAAAAAGAACCTCCAAGATATAGTAATGAGTTTGAAAAGTTGATGAAAACGCTTGACACTTCTGATTTTACTATTGTAATTCTTGTTGATGAGTTTCCGATTGCTTTAGAACGAATTATTAGTGAGCATGGTGAGAAAGATGCAGTTGAATTTTTACATGCAAATCGGAGTATCAGACAAAGAGCAAAAAGAGGTATTCAGTTTATTTACACTGGTTCAATCGGCTTACCGAATATCACTCGCAAACTTAATGCGACTGCAACTATCAATGACCTTAATATTATTGAAGTTCCTCCTTTAAGTGAGCGAGAAGCCATGGATTTCACTAAGCAATTACTCCGTAATTACAATGTAAAATTCGTGCGTGGAACAATTAAACATATGCTTGACCGACTAAGCTGGTTGATTCCATTTTTCATCCAGCTGGTTGTGCAAATGTTAATTGATGAATATGAATCTAATTATAAACCTGTAACAAAAGAAGTGGTCGATGATGTCTTGGAAAAAGCAAGTAACCATCGAAATAATATCTACTTCGAGAATTATTATAGTCGTCTCGACAAATCGTTAACACCTATTGAAAGTAAATTAGCCAAACAAATGCTTCTTCGTATCGCCAAGGAGGATCGTGTCGCACTTGATGTTTTTCATGGCATAGAAGATGCTTCGAGAGTATTGGAGATATTAGAGTTCGATGGGTATATTAATAGCCTGCAGGATGTTTATGTTTTTAATTCTCCAATACTTCAACTTTGGTGGAAAAAATATGCAAAAGAATAAACGAAAAAACCGATAAAATCAGTGATTTTAATTAGATAAGTTAGCGAAACACAAAGTACTATTTACGCGAACTTGTAAAAATCTAAAAATTATGTTTCAATACAAATTTAAAAATAACCGCCCGACAGTTGCCTACATTTATAATCCTCAAAATCAGACAAAGGAGGAATTGATCGTCAGCTACGTGGTTCGATTAAAAATATTCCAGAAGCTTTTTGAGGAAATAAAGACTTCTAAAATGGAGCACCCTGAGCAACATTTTTTGATCGAAGGGAAACGAGGGATGGGAAAGACTACGTTGTTACTGCGGTTGAGTTATGAAATTGAAAACGACCAAAAACTCAGTGAGTGGTTGATTCCTTTGGTATTCAATGAAGAGGAGTACAGCATCAGAAAGTTGTTTAAATTCTGGGAACGAATCGCTGAATTATTAGAAGAAAAAGCTGTTGAATTTGAAGGATTGAAATCGGAAATGGATCAG
Organism: uncultured Saprospiraceae bacterium; assembly: GCA_963793295.1. Lineage (GTDB taxonomy): Bacteria > Bacteroidota > Bacteroidia > Chitinophagales > Saprospiraceae > JAHDHW01. The sequence continues at coordinate 180,325 of CAWBZX010000040.1, forward strand.
CTTTCTAAAATATATTCTTCAGATGACGAATACGAAAAAGCTTGTTTTGAATTACTGACTTCTCAGTTACAAAAACATGAAAAGAAAATCATCCTTTTCATCGATAATTTTGGGGACATGTTTCAAAAATTTAAAGAGAAAGAGGCTCATCGATTGCGCAAAATCCTTCAGACTTCTTCCGACCTTCGCATTTTTGCTGCTTCTTCCGTAGTACTAGAGGCCTTTTATGATTATAGCCATCCATTTTATGAATTTTTTAAAGTAGAACGTCTGGATAGTTTGGATGCCAATTCAACTCGTGAGTTGCTGATAAAACTCGGCAAGTTTTACAAACACGGCGAAGTCCAGGAAATAGTATTAAATCAAAAAGGGCGAATTGAAGCACTTCGGCGTTTGACCGGAGGTGTTATTCGTACAATTATTTTATTATTTGAAATCTTTGTAGATAATGAAGATGGAAATGCTTTTCAAGATTTAGAAACTGTTTTAGATCGCGTGACCCCTCTGTATAAACACAGAATGGATGATCTTCCCGCTCCTCAACAGGAAATCGTTGAAGCGATTGCCCTGAGTTGGGATGCTATCAGTGTAAGAGAAATAGCAGAACGCACCAGAATGGAAAGTAAAGTAATTTCAGCTAACCTGAATCAACTTGTAAAGAATGATATTATTCATAAAATTCGAACGAATACTAAAAACAATCTTTATCAGGTAAGTGAACGTTTTTTCAATATCTGGTACCTGATGAGACACGGTCGAAATGGCGACAAAAGCAAAGTGATCTGGTTAGTGCGTTTTCTCGAAGAATGGTGTGATGATCTCGAAATAATTGACCGGGCAAAAATGCACATCTCTCATCTTCAAAATGGACAATATAATACTGAAGCGGCTTACCTGATGTCTGAAGCCATTGCTTATACGCGTCATCTTCCAAAGGAAATGCAACACGAGTTGCTACAAAACACAAGGGGTTTTCTCGCCAGCCGTAATAGTGATTTGATCAAAAAGCTTTCAAAGTCAGATGTCGAATTGTACAAACAAGCAATTAAGGCATTTGAACTGGGAGATTATAAAACTGCTTTGCCTTTGTTTTTGAAAATAAAGGCAAAAGATAATATCCGGATAGCTTTCTGCTATGAAGAAGGTTTTGAAGATTTCAAAAATGCAGCAGCTCATTATTTGCAGGCAATTGAAAATCAGGAACTAGAAGCTCATTACTTTTTGGCGCATCTTTATCACACAAAACTGAGGCAGTACAAAAAAGCGGAAACACAATACCTGAAGGCAATAGAAAATGGTCATGAAGACGCTAGATTTGCATTAGGTACTCTTTACTTAAGTGAACAGCGCTTTGCATCAGCGATGAAACAATTCAAGCAAGCAAGCGAAGAAGGCAATCTGGATGCTTCACTGATGCTGGCTTCTTCTCATATTGCTATTTCTAAAGATTTCAAAAATGCTGAAGCAGAATATTTAAAAATATTTTCTGATGAAAATTTCTTCAATGAAGCGTCTTTTTCACCAAGTGAACGATTGAAGTTGATCAGGATTGGATTGGTATTTTTGATTTCCAGAAAGCAGTTTGATTTCTTACTCTCCTTTTTTAATAATGAAAAGGCAGATGCTTTGTATCTAAAAGAACGGTTTAAACCCATCTACTATGCTTTAATGTATTTCTTGCAGGATAGATTTCCTCGTGAATATTTAAGGATGGGTGAAGAGTTGAAAGAAACCGTTGAAGAAATAATCGCTCAAGTTGAAAAGATGGAAGAAGTATATAGTTAAAAACAAGAATTGAGTCATAAAAAACCTTAGTGCCAGCATTGCAAACCTTTGACGATACTTTTTCTGTTTCTCTAGCTTATAATGACAAAATTGTAAAGATCCCATTTGGTAAAATGAGTTCTTTCGATGAATTATATGTTGATTTTAATATAGAAGAAACGACTAATTTTCTGCGTATAAAACTGACCATTCATCCCAAAGAGAGTATTGTCTTAAAAGATTTGGAGTTAAAAAAAGTCAGAAATTATTTACTCCATGAGCGAATTTTCTGTAATGGTTTTCAATCTTGGACAGAGAGCAAAGAATTTGACATCAATGAAACTATTCCGAAACTAAAACCTTTCTTTACTTCAAAGTTCCATCTTCAGGGGGATTACAGCTTTAAAGGAATTCCGAGAGGAAAAGGTCATTTCCACTCCTGGACTTATAGTTACATCCGTTCAAATGAAACTTTAGATTTCGTTGGTTCTCTAAGTGAAAATAATGCCTTCACCATTATTCAGCATGATATTAAAAACCATTCTTTGAGCATTCGAAAAGAATGCAATGATTTGAAGTTAGCCCACTCTTTTCCCATCCTTGACGTTGTAATTTTAAGAGGAAAGGACCAAACCGTTTTTGATCAATATTTCGGCATGAGGGGATTGCCAAAACCAAAGTATACCCCACTCACAGGTTGGACAAGCTGGTATAATTACTTTACCAATATCTCGGAAGACATCATTTTAAAAAATGCTACTGCATTTGCAGAAAAAGAGGTTCCGATTGATGTCATTCAGATTGATGATGGTTATCAAGCCCAGATTGGAGATTGGCTAAAAACCAAACCTTCTTTCCCAAATGGAATGGGAAAAATGGCAAAGGAAATCAAAAAGAAAGGCTTCAAAGCAGGAATATGGATCGCGCCATTTATTTGCGTTGAACAATCTGAAATTTTTCAAAACAGAAAGAGCTGGTTAGTAAAAAATATCAAGGGAAAGCCACTAAAAGCAGGTTACAATAGCCTTTGGAAAAGTTGGTTCTATGTTTTGGACTTTTATAACCCTGAAGTACAAAATCATTTGATTAGCGTATTTTTTAAGCTAACAGAAAAATGGCATTATGACCTGATCAAAATGGATTTTCTTTATGCGGTATGTATCAAACCTCCTCCAAATAAAACCCGTGGTCAAGTGATGAGTGATGCGCTGACTTTTCTTAGAAATCTCACTAAAAACCAGATGGTTTTGGGTTGCGGAGTTCCTTTGGGAAGTGCTTTTGGCAAGGTGGATTATTGCAGAGTTGGACCTGATATCCATATGAAATGGGAGGACAATAAAATGAAGTGGCTGGGTAATCGGGAACGTACTTCCACACTCACCGCTCTTCGAACAGTTTTGGGTCGCTGGCAATTGAATAACCGTGCTTTCCATAATGATCCAGACGTATTTATTCTGAGAGATTCCAACAATAATTTGAATTTCAACCAAAGGACTACTTTGCTTACTATCAACACCTTACTGGGTAATTTATTATTTACTTCTGATGATGTTGGCGCATATTCGGAAGAGCAATGGTGCGAGTTTGATTCTATTTTTAAATGGCAAAATAGTGAGGTGCAACGAGTAGAAGATCTGGGTAATGATCAATTTATCATTCATTTGCAACATGAAGGTTTAGGTTGGTTGGCTTTTTGCAATTTAAGCAACAAAAAAGCTATCTTCAGATTCAAAAAAGAAAAGATTGAGTTGGATCCTTTCGAAAGCATCATTCTTGAAAATAAATAAGCCGTTTTTTGATTATCAAAAAACGGCTTATTTATTCTACTTAATCTTTTATTCAATAGCTAATGGATTAGGTTGTTTGAGTACTTCAAGTGCTTTTTGTACAGAAGAATCGTTTTCATTCCAAATAATAAAAAATCCTTCATCTTCAAATAATTGTTTGGCAACATATGCTTTGAAAGCGGTCCTTAATGCATCTCTGAAAGCTTTGGTATTTTTAACTTTTTCTTTTTTAATCCCTTCCGATTCACAAAAACTCAAGAAGTCATTCAATGCATTATCGGTAACCGAATAAAGCGATTTGAATTCATTTAGATTGTAATTGAAATCACTTTTATTTTCTTCAACCATTCGGAAAACATATTTTGGCATTTCACCACGAAGTTTCAAATAATAGTCATTGATATAAAGCGTATCAAGAGGGATGAATATATCGGGCTGAATTCCACCACCTCCATAAACCACGCGCTTTTCTTTCAAAGTAAAAAATTGGGTAGTATCAGCAATTGTAATGCTATCTAAACTATACAATTCACCGTTTTCACGTCTATCATAAACATCGTGATCATAGGCATCAAGATCTTCATAAGATTTTTGAATTGATCTTCCTGAAGGAGTATAATAACGAGCAATCGTTAATCGAAGCGCGCCTCCGTCTTTCAAAGCATATTGTTCCTGCACCAAACCTTTTCCGAAAGACCGCCTACCAATGATCACCCCTCTGTCCCAATCCTGAATAGCTCCAGCAACGATCTCGCTTGCAGAAGCGGAACCTTCGTCGATTAATACTGCAATTTTACCAATACTATAAAAAGGTTTTCCGGTGGATTCATAGTCGTTTCGTTTTACCGTACGTCCTTCGGTGTAAACAAGAAGTTTCCCTTTTTCATTAAATAATTGGCTCAGGATATTTGTTGCTTCCTGTAAATAACCACCGGGATTTTGCCGAAGATCAATCACCAAATCCTCCATTTTATTATTTTCAACCAAATCTTCTATTTTTTCCATAAACTCACGATAAGTCGTTGCACTAAAACGGCTTATTCTGATATATCCTGTCTTTTCGTCCAGCATATATCCAACATCAACACTGTTCAATGGAATTTTATCGCGAGTAATCGTAAAGTTCTTAATCTCTTTTTTATCTCCTCTAACTATACCGATGTTAACATCCGTACCTTTACTGCCTCTCAGCATACCAACCACATCCTTCACGATTACATCTTTGCCGGCAACGATAGAATCTTCGATTGTTACTATACGATCTCCAGAGCGAATACCCGCCGCCTCTGAAGGACCACCGGGAATGGGCGTTACAACCAAAATGGTATCATCAAGTATCATAAATTCAATACCAATACCTTCGAAATTACCATCTAATTGCTCGTTAACTTCTTTTAATTGTTTGGCTGAAATATAGTTGGAATGAGGATCTAATTCGTTTAATAGGTTTCCAATAGCTTTTTCAGTAAGTTCTTCCCGGTTGATATCATCAACATATTTGGCTTCAACATATCTAATCAGTTCTTCAACCCTCCCAGGCTCTATGGTCCTGATTATTGGGATTTGCTCTTTGCTTGCAACCACATTTGGTTGTTTTAGATTTACCCCGATCAACATTCCTAAGACTAAGACAAGAGAAAATAATAGGGGAAGCCAAATCTTCAGCTTTTTGGGATTATGTTCAGTTAGATTTGCCATTAACGTGAAAAAAATTATTAGATAAATTGATTATACTCAGTCATCATTCGTTCGAAAATCAACCTAAAAAAGTTGAAACCAAATTTGCTATATCTCAAAACGAAAATAATAAAATATAGACCTTTTAAAGACTTTAAAGATAAACGCTTTGTTCCTAAAATCGTTGTAAAATTATCTAAAAAAGTCAAAATGCATCAATACTTTTTGGCAGGTTATGACTATTTCGAAGACTATTTAATAACAAACTTGATTTTCAAAACCAATTGTGTCTGTGCATTATTAATTCAAAAAACACGCCATTTGCATTTTATAAATATGTTGTACTATATTTATAAAATAGCCTAAAATACAATATTTTTATTAGCGAATTAAAAATGAATTGAGATCTTTATTGAAAGATTGATAACGCACAACCTAAAAATTATAATTATGGAAATTGATCATATTGATAAGCAGATACTTTCGATCCTAATGCATGACGCCAACAGACCTTATACTGATATTGCAAAAGAAATCCATGTTTCAGGAGGAACTGTTCATGTCAGAATGAGAAAACTCAAAGAAACACTCGGCATTGTGACTGGTTCTAATCTTACCATTGATTATAGCAAATTGGGTTATGACATTACTGCTTTTCTCGGTATCTACCTCAATCAAAGTTCGCTATATGAAGAAGTTTCTGAACAGTTAAAACTCATTCCAGAAGTTGTTGGTGCGCATTACACCACAGGCAATTATAGTATTTTTGCAAAAATCGTTTGTAAAGATACCAATCATTTAAGAGACGTTTTACATGACAAAATTCAAAAAATTGATGGAATTCAACGAACGGAGACTTTCATATCTTTAGATGAAAGCATCAACCGGCCAATTGATATTCTAAACGAAAATCCCTAGACTTACTGAATTTACTGGTTGAATAATCTTTGATATGGAATAATAATTGCACTTTTTCGTTTTTATTGCAGGCAAAAATTAATTTAGAAGTTGAAGTGCCCGTTTATTTTGATCAGCCATAAAACCATGAAATACAAATACATATTAAGTGTCTTTTTTCTTTTAAGCACTTATCTTTTTTCTTTTGCAAATAGCTTCTCCTGTGAAAGTTTTCAGGATACCTTTCCTTCGTCAAATCCAGATTATAAAGGCTACCGGATAGCAATTACCGATCTTGCAGTTGAGCAGAATGAAAATTGGATGAATTTTCGATTTACGGTAATCAATACAGGAAAGAAGGATATCTCTATGAGTGACAATGATTCTAATCCACTTTTGGTCATAAAATTTGAGGAATTGTCATTAAATCCAATTATTGAAGAACAAAAAAACTTATTTACAGAAGCTCTTTTAAAATCTGAATTCAACATTAAGGCTGGTGAAATCCTTTTTGACCATGAATTAAAAATCAAAAATAATAACTTCAGTAATAATACACCTGATGAAGTTGAAAAGAAAACTCTTCCAGCGGAAATCGCAGCTATAAACCTAAGCGATAATTCAAAAACCTACGTGACCGAGAAAGCATTTTCCGAACCAAACAACGATGACAATAGTTGTTCGGATCTCATTATCGAATCTATTTCGATCGTTAAAAAATCAAAAAATTCGGTCACCTTAAAGTATAAAATTAAAAATCAGGGTAAAAAACCTGTTTCAATAATTGGAAAACCGAAAAGCGAAGATAATAATCTGGCTTTGACTATTCATATGTCTTCTTCTGAAAAACTTACCCGAGGATCAATACCAATCGGAGGGACATATATGAAAAATGGAAAGCAAATCCCAGATGGAAAACTTTATCCAGGAAAAAGTCTGACCGATGAAATCAAAATTGATATACGAAACATGACTCGGTTCACTCCAGTTATCATTCTCGAAATCGATCCTTATCTCTCTGTCCAGGAGTGTGATGAAACCAATAATTTGAATTCCATCAAGGTTAAAGATTAATGATCTGACCGATAGAAAAACCTAAGGGTCAGACCATCAATTAATTTTTAGTAGTAAAAATATCTTCTAACCCTTGCCGCATGTTTCGCTAATCTTACAACCTGGCAAGTATATCCAAATTCATTATCATACCAAGCATAAAGCGTAACATTTCTTCCATTATCAGAAACGATAGTAGAAGGGGAATCGAGTATAGAAGTATGGGTCATACCAACTGCCATTGTAGAAACAAATTCTGTAGACGTTGAATAATCTATTTGCTCCACTAATTTCCCATGAAGGGATGCATTCTTTAAAACCTCATTAATTTCATCGACACTTGTTTCTTTATCTAAAGACAGGCTCATGATTGCCAGAGAAACATTAGGCGTTGGAACCCTAACGGCGTTTCCGGTAAGTTTTCCAGCAAGATGAGGAATTACTTTTGATACGGCATTCGCAGCTCCAGTACTTGTCAAAACCATATTGATTGCAGCTCCTCGTCCCCTGCGTGGCTTCTTATGGAAATTATCCAAAAGATTTTGGTCACTGGTATAAGCATGGATAGTTTCGATATGTCCACGTTCAATACCATATTCATCGTCAATTGCTTTTAAAACAGGAACAATAGCATTCGTTGTGCAACTTGCCGCGCAGAAGATGTTATCTTTTTCTCCATCAAAATCCAGATGATTAACGCCATGAACAACATTAGGAATTCCTTTTCCCGGAGCAGTCAGCAGCACTTGCGATATTCCTGGACGAAGGTGAATACTTAAAGATTCTTTATCACGCCAAACTCCTGTATTGTCAATTACCAAAGCATCAGAAATTCCATATTCTGTATAATCAATCTCATCTGGGCTTTTGGCAAAAATGAGTAGCACATGATTTCCGTTGATTACCAAAGCTGAACCATCAGGAGCTACGTCGATTGTTCCTCTAAACTTTCCATGAACAGAATCTTTTCGCAATAGGGCTGCTCTTTTACGTGCTTCTTCATAACGATCACTCATTTTTGGTCGAACAACAATTGCTCGCAACCTTAACTGCTCGCCTTTACCTGTAAGATTTACAATCCTGCGTGCGGCTAAACGACCAATTCTACCAAAACCGTACAACACCACATCTTTAGATTTAGTACCATTTTTTTCTTCACCTATGAAATCTCCTAGTTTGTTGTTAACAAATTCATCGATGTCAGAAAAATTGGATCTTTCTGTCAACCACTGTGCTCCCAGTCTACCAATATCTATTCGAGCAGGTGCGAGATTTTTAATATTTGCAATAGCATATGCCAATGAAAGACTCGTTTCAACCGACATGGGTTTGTGTACATAATTTTTGGCAAAAAGGTGGTCATTGATTACTTCACTAGGACGAGCATCGTATAAATCCCGCCGGAAAAGGACTAGTTCGATTGACCGGTCAAAGCGTAATTCTCCCACAATTTGGAGAAGTTCAAGCGCTGTTTTTTCTTTCTCTCTCCATTGTTGGAGAGAAACTTCGCGGTTGTTCTGAATAAGTATTTTTTTCTCATTCATAAGAGGTAAATATTTGGTTTTAAAAAGTCATTTGTTTCAATAATCGCACAAAGGTCTATAAAAAATGGATATAAAAAAAGCACATCCAAAATAATTGGACATGCTTTGAAATATTTTCAAAATACTCTGAAATATTTATGCTCCAAGGTAGTTTTTCAATAACTTACTTCTTGAAGTATTTCTGAGTTTATTGATTGCCTTGTCTTTAATTTGTCTAACTCGTTCACGAGTCAATCCAAACCTTTCACCAATATCTTCTAACGACATTGGATGCTCAACGCCTATTCCGAAATACAACTTGATGACATCGCATTGGCGATCTGTGAGTGTACTAAGCGAACGATTTATTTCTCTTCGCAAAGACTCTTTGTATTCAAGTGCTGTATCGGTACTTGGAGTTGTACCATTTTCAAGAACATCAAGCAAAGAATTGTCTTCTCCTTCAACAAAAGGTGCATCCATCGAAACGTGACGAGCAGCAACCCCCAAAGTTGTTTCAACTTCTTCAGTTGGGATTTCAAGTATGTCAGCGAGCTCTTCTGATGAAGGCTCTCTTTCAAACTCTTGCTCTAGTAAAGAAAATGCTTTGTTTATTTTGTTGAGGGAACCAACTTTGTTTAATGGTAAACGAACAATTCTCGATTGCTCAGCAAGAGCCTGAAGAATTGATTGGCGAATCCACCACACAGCATAAGAAATAAACTTAAATCCGCGTGTTTCATCAAATCTCTGAGCTGCTTTTATCAGCCCCAGATTTCCTTCGTTGATTAAATCACTGAGTGATAATCCTTGATTTTGATATTGCTTTGCTACCGAAACTACAAATCGCAAATTAGCCTTAGTTAGTTTTTCAAGGGATACTTGATCACCTTGCTTGATTCTTTTAGCTAAATCGACTTCCTCTTCGGGGGTCAACAAATCAACTTTTCCAATTTCCTGTAGATACTTTTCTAATGACTGACTTTCTCTGTTAGTAATAGACTTAGTAATCTTAAGTTGTCTCATGCAAGTAACAATTTATAATTAAGCAATAATGGAACATTCCATATTCTATGAAATAAACATTTAGTTTGAAAGTGCGGTTCTTCGGATGAAGATATGTGTGATGGGTTATTTTTTTGTTTAATTATTCTCTTTGCAGCAACTAAGCTGTTTTGGCCTTTTATATTGTAATTTTTTTTTTAATAGAAATAGAAGACATATCCTCCCGCAATCCAGGTACAAAAATAAAGGAAATCTTTTTCAGAGTCAATAGCAAGGATAATATAGCTCAATTATACAAAGTTTGGATTCAAAACATAACTCATTTGCTCCTGTTTATTCATCAGTTGTATTAATGTGATTTCCCTTAAAATAGTTCAATAATTTGGATAAATCATTTTTTTATTTTTTATTGCGCCTGTGTACAACGATGAAATCGACAATTGTTTAAATAATAAGATCAAACAATCTCATCGATGCTTAATAAGAGCCGTTCTTAATCACTCGACTCAATGTAAAATGCTGTTTACTTTAACCCAATTACCTTCTTTAGTAAAGTAAAATAATTGGTTTTAATGAATTATTCAATCTTAAAAAGAGTACATTCATTAATTTAATAAGGAAATATTGAAAATAAAATTCAGACTATTTGATATGACACTAATTTATTTTCATTTTTTAAAATATTAAAATACTTAACCTCTTTCACATATGAAAAGAGTCAAATTTGACCTGGAGTTTATTTTTAGAGCTTCTCCAACAATATTATACAAATTTATTACAACACCCTCTTGTTTAATCCGTTGGTTTTGTGATGAAGTTGATATTCAAGGAGATATCTACACTTTTTCATGGAGTGGTGCCGATGAGGTTGCCGAAATGATTGATGATATTGAAGACGAAAGAGTACGTTTTCATTGGGAAGATGCTGACGACGACGAATACCTAGAATTTCGTTTTACCCGATCTCCGGTAACCGGTGAAACTATCTTTGAGATTACAGATTATAGTGATGAGGATGAGGTTGAAGACCAAAAACAATTGTGGGAAAGCCAAATCAAAGTATTGCGCCAAGAAACAGGAGGATAATCTGATCCCAAAAAAGAAAAAACCTCTTCGGATTCGAATTCGAAGAGGTTTTTTCTTTTTTGGAATTTACAACACTTGTATGATCGCAATAATCATCAATACCAAGCCAACTAAAATAGCAAGCCCACCAAACCAACCCAACAATCCAATACTCGTTATAGCTCCTAAAATACCCAATGCTATACCAACGAGCAAAAAGATAACTCCTAAAATAAAATAACGCTCTCCGAAAACATCGCTAAAACTGCCGTAATCTTTTAATTTTACGCCGCGATCCATTAGCTTTTTTTGGAACTTTCCTACTTTTTTATCTAACCTTTTTTGTTGACGTTTTGACATCTTTTTCACCCTATAATCTTTCTTTTTATCCGATGATTTTTTAAGATTTTCTATTCCGTTTTTCTGGATTGGCTTGATAGCTACAGGCAGTGCACTAGCCTGTTTATTTATAAAAATTATTGTGCCCGCAATTAATAAAAATGGTATCAATCTTTTCATAAGTTTTGTCATTTGTTACATTATAAAAATAAAAAGTACATTTATGGATTAAAATTTTATTCAAATCAAAAGAAAATTAAAAAATAACGTTCTAATTTGATATGTAACTTTATCATCCTGCTTAATATATAGATGGTTAAAACGAGCTCCTCCCCCTATTGTAATGAAGCATTTTTATAAGAAACACAGCCATTCCTTACTTTTCATCATCTTATTTTCAGGAATTTGCTTGTTTTATAATTTTCAAGAAATTTTTCAATATCCTCCCCAATCCTTTCATCAATGGAGGCAATCCGATAGTGCGTCCACAGCGCTCAATTATTATCAGGATGGTTTAAATTTTTTTAAACCAAGGATGCATTATGTAATGGGAGGAGAAGGTTATGTGACCGGAGCTGGAGAAGCACCATTTTTCTATTATGTTGTGGCTTTATTTTACAAGATATTTGGACCTCATGAGAGTGTATTCAGACTGCTAAGTTTACTGACATTATTATTGGGATTTTACCTGTTAAGTAAAATTATCTTTGAGCAAATCCAAGACTTATATACAGCTCTTGCCATTCCGGCAATTATGATGGGTTCTCCTGTGATAGCCTTTTACAGTCTCAATTTTACACCTAATATTCCTGCACAAGGAATTGTCATGATTGCCATTTGGTTTTTCTATCTTTTTTATCAGAAGAGCCACTTAAAATTTTTCTATTGGAGCATATTCTTTTTTGCTTTGGCAGGTTTAATCAAGATCTCAGCACTTATCAGTTTCTTTGTAATAATTGGGCTTTGGTTGATTGAATCGCTTAATATTTACAAGTTACAACATGGTGAAAAGCTATTTAAAAACAACTTGAAAATTATTCCTGCATTTTTATTGGTCTTCGCAGCTGTTTTCTGCTGGAAATGGTATGCTGACTACTACAATGAATTGCATCAGACGAAATATTTCCTGTCAAAGATGCGCCCAATTTGGATTATCGATGATGCGGTAAAAGAGATAATTTGGAATAAAATAGTAGACAAACGTTTTCCTTCCTATTTCAATCCATATACGTTTTGGGCAATCACAATTATCGGAGGACTTATTCTTATAACTCCTCGTAAACACGCTCCTGTTCTTTATTTTTCTATACTGCTTTATACCATTGGTTGTTTATGTTTCTTTCTTTTGATGTTCAAACAGTTTGAAGAACATGACTATTATGCAATAGAAATGATGCTTTTGCCTTTAATTGTTCTTGGCCTTTCTGTTTTTTATTTAAAAAAGTATTGGCCGTCCGTATTAAAAAAGTGGTGGTTCAGAGGAGTTATAAGTGTCGGTTTGATTTTTAACTTATATTATGCAAAAACCCACATTGACTTCCGATACGACCCAAATAACATCTATATGTCCCACTTTAATCCAACTTTTTATAAAAAAGAAGCACTACAACATTTTTTAAAAGATTTAGGAATTAAATCCACCGACAAGGTTATAAGTGCTCCTGACCAAAGCCCTAATAATACCCTTTATTACCTCAACCTTAGGGGGTGGACCGAATATTTTATGGGCGGTCCTTTAAATCCGCTGGTAATGAATTATTTTATTGCAAGTGGTGCAAATTATCTGGTGATAAACGATGTTGCCTATTTAGAATTTGAAGATCTAAAACCATTTTTAAAATATCCCTTGGGGACTTTCGAAAATTCTATATTTGTGTTCGATATCAGACCTTACAAATTGAAGGATATTGAAATAAATTAAAAAGATTTAGAAATAAAAAGGTAATAAGTTTAAACGTTAAAGATTTAAAATTAAACCGCCTACACATAATTCATAACCTCAAATCTCTTGAAAACCAAGACACATGAAGATTTACTTTGGGCTTGAATTCGATGAACTAGTTTACAAAAAGGAACAACCCGCCATAGGTGGAACTCATTTCTTTGGGCCAAAAGGTTTGTTATTCATGTTGGAGTCTCATCTCGGCCTAATTGGCCATCCCAATGACAACGAGCATATCCGAATAGAACAATACCGTCAATGCCTCCAAAAATATTTAACCGGGTATCCAACAGCTTTTTATCAAATTTCTTTTCAAGCGGATCAACTTGCAACAGCCAGCCGTTTGCTTCAAATGCGCGACGAATTAGTGCTTTCTTGCTGGGATTTCAAAAAAGAAGAGAATCTTCCGGAACGATTAAATACTTTTTGTGATTTGGAAGCATTGTTAAAGCAAAACGAACCAACCTTTGCTTGCGGCTATGCGGATCGTTTCATTGAAGTTTTGAATACGCTGGAATTACGAAATCAACCAATAAAAGAAGTTGTTTTAAACGAACCGCTCCATTTGCTGCCCATACATTTTAAAACACTTTTTAAAAAATTGACTGGTTTAGGAATTAATATTTTAGAAAACGAATTTGAGTTACCGAATACAGACCATGATCTTTCCGTTTTTCAAAATTATCTGACCCGCAGATCTAAAGGACAAAAAAATAAACTCAAAGCTGATGGTTCACTTTTAATCATTCGCTCGTCCCGCGAGACAGAAGCTGCAACTTTTTTAGCAAAGCTTTTTCAGCAAAATCCTGATTTCAAGCCATTGTGCCTGACTCCTGAGAAAAACAGAGCCCTGGATAATGCACTCGTTCAGGAAGGATTGCCAAGTCTGGGCATTTTATCCGCTTCGCTTGCCCGGCCAAGTTTACAAATATTAAAGCTGATCCCTGCATTTTTATGGCGTCCGATTGACCCTTTCAAAATAATGGAATTTGTTTCGCTGGCTGTTAAACCATTAGCTGATGACCTTGCAGATTTGATCGCCGTCCAAATGGCCCAAAGGCCCGGGCTTTACAGTGATAGTTGGCGATTTATGATTAGAAACTACTTTGATGAACTCAAAAACAAGGCTGCTATAGATCCCCTTATTGATGTAAAACAAGTCGAAGATCAGTATCGGTTTTGGTTTGAACGCAAGCGATATGATGCCAACAAAACGGTTCCCATAAAAGACGTAATTGAAATTTTTGAATACCTGGCCAAATGGGCTTTTAAGGTTTTTGAAGATGGAAATGGAAAAAATACCTCTCTTCAGGTTTTAAGTGGGCAAGCCCGGCGGATTGTAGAAATGCTGGAAGCACAGCCAAAAAGTGAAACCCAGTTAACCTATTTGGAACTGGAGCGGATTGTTCGCACGATTTATGAGCCATCGCCCGTAAATTTCCGGGAAACAGAAATTGGTCATTTATCTTTTGTTTACAACTCCAGCGCGGTCATTGATCCAATCGATGAACTTGTTTGGTGGAATTTCAGCCGATCAGAACAAGAGCATTTTTTCTCCAGATGGTACCAATCAGAAACAGCTGTTTTAAATCAAAAAGGCATTTCGCTCCAAAGCCCGAAAGATGAAAACGCACTGCTTTTATGGCAACGTCCCCGTTCTATCTTAAAAACTCAAAAAAGAGTGGTTCTGGTTATTCCTTCCAAAATAAACGGCTCAGCAGTTTTTAACCATCCACTTTTTGACGAGCTGGAAGCAACATTTGATGATTTAGGAAAAATAATTGTTGATATTGGAGATCCCGAAAGTTATTCCATATTAAAACAACACTTCAATATTCCGGATTTTATATCTCTGGATTATAAACAGTTGGGAAAACCTAAACCTTTTCTAACGATATCTCAACCTGAAAAGCTGGAGCAAAAGGAATATGAAACATTTAGTAGTTTGGATGCTTTGTTATATTATCCTTATCAATGGGTTTTCCGGCATAAAATCAAACTGGCCAAATCTTCCATTCTTAGTATCGTCAATGATGTTACCCTGATGGGCAATCTTGCTCATCGTTTTTTTGAATTGCTCTTAAGAGAAGAAATCAAAATTTGGACGAAGGGCGAAGTTGAAAAATGGATTGATGAAAACAGTTACGATTTATTATCAAAAGAGGGTACCGTTTTGCTTTTATATGGCAGGGAACCAGAACGTGTCGCGTTTATAAAAAAAATAAAATATGCCGCATGGAGCCTGATTTCAATGATTCAAAATAATGGCTGGGAGATTAAAGAAACGGAGATGGATCTCGATGGAGCATTTGTGGATACACCGATAAAAGGGAAAGCAGATCTCGTTATGCAGCGAGGCGACGAATTAGTAGTTGTTGATTTGAAATGGCGAGGAGCTGCCTTCCGTGAAAGAATCATTAGAAACGAAGAGGATTTACAATTGGTTACTTATTCCAAATTATTAAAAGAGGATAAAAATTGGGCACATACCGCTTACTTTATTATCGAAAATGGTAAAATGATCGCACGAAATAATCTCGCTTTCCGCGAAGTCATTGCAGTAGCTCCGGACAGTGATCATTTGCAGATCAACAAGGAAATTTGGCAACGCATGCAACAAACTTTCCACTGGCGCATGAAACAATTATCAGCAGGACAGATTGAAATCCGAACCGAACAAACCTTGCCAGACCTTGAAGATGCTTACGCCAATCAATTAATGGATCTGCTTGAGATGAAAGACAAAGACGCTCCGTTTGATGATTATAGGACTTTGATTAATTTAGTGGAGTAATTATTTTTTCATTTTTCATTAACCTTAACCCAACCTTTTTCAAACGTTTTGCTGTCTCTTTAATCGTAGTTCATTTTGAAATCGCTACGCTATTTTTCAGTTCATTGATGATTTAAAATTTAAACTAAATAAAAACATGAAATCTAAAATCTTATCTTTTTTGGTCCTAGCAATTGTCCCTTTCATTTTTCAAAGCTGCCTAAAGGATAGTTGCGAACGAGAAATCACTTATATCAAGACGACTCCTATCTATAAAACCCTGGGCGAGATTCGATCTGGCATCGAAATGCAATCACCTCGTTTTTTAGAAAAGCCCGGCAAAATGTATTTTTATAACGATTACATTTTCATTAATGAACAACGGGAAGGAGTACATATTTTTGACAATACTAATCCTGAAGCACCTGCAAATATTGGTTTTATTGAAATTCCGGGAAATGTGGATATCGCCATTCGTCAGAACACCCTTTATGCTGATAATTATATTGACTTGCTAACGATTGATATTAGCAATATCAGCAGCCCTCAATTGATCCATCGCAATGAAAACGTCTTTCCACATCTAGGAGAATTTGCGGAAGGTATATTGGTCTATTATCATTCAGAAGAAGTTACTGAAATTGTGGATTGTAATACGCCAAGCCCTAGATGGAGAGATGATTTCATATTATCACCTTCAATAGAAAACGTTACTTTTGACAATAGTGGTGGCGGTATCGCTGGAGTTGGAGGATCACTAGCCCGATTTGCGCTGTATGACAATTATTTATATACCATTGATGAAACCAACTTGCATGTTTTTGACATTTCCAACCTCGCCTCACCTAATGAGGTAAATAGTGTATCCGTTGGTTGGCAAATTGAAACTTTGTTTTCTTACACGGATAAATTATTCATAGGCTCCACCACAGGTATGATTATCATGGATGCTGCTGATCCTTCTTCACCATCGTATTTGTCCAGTTATTCACACTTTTGGGGCTGTGACCCCGTGGTTGTTAAAGGCGATTATGCATACGTAACCTTGCGTTCGGGAAGCAACTGTCAACAGAATGGCGATCAGTTGGATCTGGTAAATATCAGCGACATTACCAATCCTTATGTTGAAAAAACGTTTCCAATGGAAAATCCTTACGGCTTGGGAATAAAAGAAAATACATTGTTTCTTTGTGAAGGAAAATCAGGTTTAAAAGTTTTTGATATCGAAATTCCAACAGAATTAGATAAACATCTGATCGATCATGAAAGAAACCTTTTTGCTTATGATGTCATACCATTACCTGGCAACCGAAACATCCTGCTACTGATTGGTGAAGACGGTTTTTACCAATATAATTTTGATGATCCAAATAATTTAAAACTGCTTAGTCACATTGCAATTAATAGATAATTAGGCAAGGCCTTTCAGGACATTAGTTCTGAAAGGCTTATTTTTTATTTTCATCTTACAATAAATTTCAATGAAGCAGCTCAATATATTTTTCTTTCTTCTTTTTATTACTACCACTGGCATTGCACAGGAAAACAATCAAATCAGCATCGTTTACCTACATGACGGGAGTATGATAAAAGGACAGGTCGTTGAAGATCATGCTCAGGAAAAGGTGACCATCAAAATCATCGATGGAACAGAACTTTCTATCCCTATCAAAACAGTTAAGACCATTGTTAAATTAAAAGAGAACATCACATTCTTGAAAAATGGAAAGTATGTTCAAACGAAGGGCGTTTATAAACTCATCAGCATGGGTAGCTTAACTGCCTGGGAGGACAACGAAAAAGAATTCATCGTTTGGGGAGCCAGTTTGTTTCATGTGAATGTGGGATATCAGTTTAATCAGTTTGTCTCTGTCGGAGGTGGTGTTGGGATGGATATTTATGACAAAGAGTATTTTCCGGTTTATGCAGATTTCCGAGGCTATATTCTTAACAGCAAAGTAAGTCCATACTACGCACTTCAGGCTGGTTATGGAATATCATCGGATATATTCAACCTAAATTCAAGCAATATCTCTCACAAAGGGGGTGCGATGCTTCATCCATCGATTGGTGTCCGGTTTGCTTCCTTTAGAAAGACTAATTTTATATTGGAGGCGGGTTATAAATTTCAGTATGATAAAAAGACAGATGAACAAAGGAATACCGTTGACAAAATCATTTATAAAAGACTGGCCCTGAAATTTGGGGTGCTCTTTTAGAGGAATTTACATTAAAACATCATTCATCGGATCACTTCGCGAATCCTCTTTTCATAGCTATAATAAGACAAAAAGTCTCCAAACCATTTCCATTGCATCGAAGAGGAACGACGAACCTCCGCCCTACCCTTTTCTGAAACAACGATGATCCCAATTCCTTTATATTTGCAAATCTTATCGAGCATTCTGAGTTTATCTTTTTGAAGCAAAACCAAACTATCCTTTGAAAAAGCCAACCAACGCTCATTGGCCGGATATTGATCCAATTGTTTAATCACTCGTACCTTTTTATGTCGATAACTGTTTGAAGTAAAAAATCCATAAATTATCGCGCCGCAAACTAACATATTTAATGGCAGGATAAATTGTAAAAATCCATCATCCATCCTATACAGCGCGAAAAACATTCCACTAAGAACACAAAATTTTAATCCGGCTTTGAAGCTATTCCAAAGCAGTAGATTATCATCGCGTCGGGGTTTAATCGTTGAAAGTGTTTTGAACGATTTGGCCTCCATGGAGATCACATAAGTTCCCCACAAATAATGTTGAAATGCCAACAACCCATCCGCACGTTTCCCGCCAAATTTTTGCCTAGTTCTAACTTCTGTCCGTGAGAACATTCGCCCTTTTCGAGCTTTTTTCCTGTATCGATGATAAAGAAATGCCTGCGCAGTATCCTGCACCACTTTTTCTGAAAGATTTGCCATGTATAGTGTTTCAAGCGTCTAATAAGTAATGTGATTAAGAGGTTAGATAGTTAGTGGCTAAAGACATAGAGTCCAATAAATGACTTACTAACCTACTAACTACATAACCTTCTAATTCCTTTCCTACGTCAAAATCGAAAAATTGTTAACCCAAATTTTAAAAACTCAGCCTGTAGAAAGGATATTGTCTTAGATTTGTAAAAAGAACCTGATCATACCGCTTTTCAACCCATTAAAATTATTGCTTTTCTTACCTTTGCAGCATGGAATTAGTGAATACAATCAATCGAACAAAATCCGCGCTTCTTTTTGAAGAAGCAAAACAATATTTTCCAGGAGGAGTAAATTCTCCGGTAAGGGCATTTAAATCCGTTTCAGGGCCTCCTTTGTTTATTAAAGAAGGACAAGGTTGCAGAATAATTGATGAAGACGACAACAGTTATATTGATTTTTGTTGTTCATGGGGACCTTTGATCCTTGGGCATAACAATGCACAAATCCGCAATCACATTATTGAAACCGTCCAAAAAGGAACGTCCTTCGGAACGCCAACCAAAATGGGTAATCTTCTAGGAAAACTTATCCTCGACAACAATCGTTTTGTTGAAAAAATCCGTTTTGTCAGTTCAGGTACGGAAGCGGTCATGTCTGCTATTCGATTGGCGAGAGGCGCAACGGGTAAAAACAAAGTTATTAAGTTCGAAGGCTGCTATCACGGTCATCTTGATTCACTTTTGGTAAAAGCCGGCAGCGGTTTGGTGACTTTTGGAGAAAGTACTTCCGCTGGAATTCCACCTTCTTTTGCAAAAGAAACCATCGTTCTTCCATTAAATGATAAAGAGATTTTGGAAGAGACTTTGCAAACACTGGGAGATGAAATTGCCTGCGTCATTATCGAGCCAGTGCCTGCAAATAATGGCCTTTTATTACAAGATCCTTCCTATTTAAAATTCCTTCGTGCTACCTGTGACAAATATGGCGTTTTGTTGATTTTTGATGAAGTCATTTCCGGTTTCCGGGTTGGCTTTGAAGGCGCTGCCGGGTATTACAACATTCAGCCGGATATTATTACTTACGGAAAAATAATTGGAGGCGGCATGCCTGTTGGGGCTTATGGCGCCAGCAAGGAATTAATGAGCAATATTGCTCCTGATGGCCCTGTTTACCAGGCTGGTACACTTTCCGCAAATCCTGTCGCGATGGCTGCTGGATACGCCGCTTTACAACAATTAGTTAAAGGAGATTTTTACCCTGCTCTTCAGCTTAAAACGCAAAATTTTGTACAGCAAATACAGCAATATTGTACCGACAACAACTATCAGGTAACTATTCCGTCAATTGGATCAATTTTCTGGATTGCGTTTACAAAAGAAAGGATTTATACAGCTGATCAAATTGATCCCAAGAGTATGGAAAAATTCAAAATTTTACACCATGAATTGCTTCAGCGAGGTGTTTATCTGGGGCCTTCCGGTTATGAAGTAGGTTTTGTATCTTCCGCTCATACTGAAGAAGATTTGAAAGAAGCAGCTGCTTTAATTTGTGAATGCATGGATGTCGTGTTCAAGTAGTGAAATAATCACTATTTCTTGAAAAACATTTTATGAAACGAAACCTATCCCTTCGTCTTTTATCACATTTTGTAGTGGTATATATGCTGCTTGCATTTACCTGGTGGTCAGTTTTGTTGTACACAAAAAACAAAGATGCCTTTAATGCGAAGTCAGAATTCCTTAAGCTCGTCATGATTGCGGAGCACAAAGTTCATAACCAGGAGGAATACTTGAAAACTGCTGAATATAAAGCCCTTGCATCACAATACAAAAGACAAGAATGGATGATCCTGGGAGAAGCCAGCGTATTTGTTTTAAGCCTGGTTCTGGCAATATGGTTTATCAATCGAGGTTACAACAAAGAAATGAATGCTGCTCGGCAAAGGCGTAATTTTCTGCTTTCCATTACCCACGAACTAAAATCACCACTTGCATCAATCAAATTGATTTTACAGACTTTTCAAAAAAGAGTCTTACAGCAAGAACAGAAAGACAAACTTTTGACCTCGGCGGTTAAAGAAGCTGATCGCCTGAACAATCTTGTCAATGACTTGCTGCTTGCCGCTAAAATTGAAACAACCTACCAACTCAATTTAGAAAGGATTGATCTTTCGCAACTTGCGGAAAATCTAATCAAAGATTTAAAGGTGAAATTTCCTGAAGCTAATTTCAATTTTCAACTACCAGAACAAAATATTTTTATCGAAGGGGATAAACTTGGAATCACTTCTATTGTTTTAAATTTAATGGAAAATGCGGTAAAATATTCTCCCAAGCCTGCCCAAATTGACTTTCGTATGAACCAAAATGAAAACAATGTAATTATAGAAGTTGCAGACCAGGGGATGGGAATTGCCGATGATGAAAAGGAGAAAATTTTCAACCAATTTTATCGCATCGGTAGTGAAGATACACGCGAAACAAAAGGCACCGGTTTAGGGTTATTTATTGTAAAACAAGTGGTAAAATCTCATAGAGGAACAATCGTTGTTTTGGACAATCCTCCTCATGGAAGTATTTTCAGGATTTTGCTACCTTTGAGAAATAGCGGGCAAAAAGGTTAGAGAGTAAGAAGATTATAAAAATCTAACTTTCTAATTTAGAACCACAGAACCATATAAATATTAATGCATGAGAATATTACTGGTCGAAGATGAAGAAAGCATTCGTGATGCGGTGAAACTAAACCTTGAATTAGAAGATTACGAAGTAGTGGCGACTGGTAATGGGCGGCAAGCTATTAAATTCTTTCATGAACAGCATTTTGACTTGCTTATCCTGGATGTGATGTTACCGGAAATCAATGGTTTTCAAATCTGTGAGCAGGTTCGTTTGACTAACATGGAGGTTCCGATCATTTTTTTAACAGCTAAAGATACCGCTCCAGATAGAATTACAGGTCTTAAAATGGGTGCTGATGACTACCTGACCAAACCTTTCAATCTTGAAGAATTGCTCCTCAGAGTGAACAATTTGATCAAACGATCCAGTAAATCTCCGGATAATACTCCCGAAATTTATTCCTTTGGAAATAATGAGATCAACTTTCTTACCTATGAGGCCAAAACAAAGAGTGGGGACCTTAACCTAACCAAAAAGGAAGCGATGCTTTTAAAACTACTCATCGACCGTAAAAATGAAGTGGTTTCGCGTCAACAAATTCTACAATCCGTCTGGGGTTATGATGTGTATCCTTCAACCCGGACCATTGACAATTTTATTCTTTCCTTCCGAAAATATTTTGAAGAAGATCCCCGCAATCCGAAATTTTTCCACTCTGTACGCGGCATAGGTTACAAATTTGTGGATTTGACCGATTGAAATTGGTTTCGTTTTGAGTTGAAGCTCAAAGCAGAATTAAACAAATTAATCAATCCCACCCAACCTATTAACGAAAGAAGTAAGTCTATAAGGATAAATAAACACCAAGAAGTTATGAATCCAAGATTAAACTTCCTTTCTGTAATTCTTCTTTTTTGTATCATCAGTTGTTCCAGTCAAAAAGAAAATATTGAAATCTTTTCAGACACTATTTTCTATTCCAATTCCTTCGAAAACACCATGGATTTGGAAAGTTTTGAAGGCTTTGAATATACATTGAGTTCCGATACTCCAACAGATGGTGGCGATAGTTCGCTTGTAGTTTCGGGCGGTTGTGTAGTTCCGCATTTGTATTTCGAATCAGGTCCATTTGCTGAAGTAAAAAACTTGTCTTTTCGGGTTTATGGAAAAGCCGAGGATATGACGGCGGTGCTGTAATTTTAAGTTTGGTAAATGATCCGGCAACGAGCATTTCCATTGAAGTCCAAAGTAACGACTGGACTTTATACGAAACGACAACAACACTTGAAGTTCCAATCGGGGAAAAAGTAAATATTGAATTCAGATCAGGAGGAATTATCCCCGTTACCACTTTTTTTGATTTGTTAGAAATAGAAAGTATTGAATAATTTGATTTGAGTTCTTAACATTCAAAGTTTTACAATATTCTCAATAAAAATCTGATTTCCGATAACAACCTTCAAAATATACATTCCAGATAGTTTATCCGAAAGATCGATTTCCAAATAATCACGACTATCAGTCTGTTTTTCCAGTATTTTCTGTCCATTTATGTGGAAAAGCTGTATTGTTTTCAATCCATTATTTTTCACAAAATTAATGGTAAGGACATCGTCAACCGGGTTTGGAAAAACTTCGATCACACCTTCACCGCTCATTTTTTTGGTCCCTGTAAAAAGCACATCAACTGCCTTTGTAATTGCACTTCCACATAATGGATTTGTAGCAACTAATGTCACATTATAAACGCCTGGTTGTACGAACTCATGAACCGGGTTTTCTTCTGTTGATTCTGGCGTATTATCTCCAAAATTCCATTGAAACGTCGTTGCATTTTGAGTTGTATTTGTAAACGCAACTTCGTTACTATTGACCGTATAAGTGTAACTTGCGAAGATGGGCAAGTCAACAAAAATATAATCTTCATAAGTTATCACATTATTACCAGCGGCATTACTAACTTCGAGCGTTACATCGAAAGATCCTGACGTTTCATAAATTACCTGCGGATTTTGATCTGTTGAATTATTGGGATTTCCTCCCGGAAAACTCCATGTCCATGAGTCAATAGCACCTGTTGATTCATCCGAAAACTGAACCAGCAAAGGAGCACATCCTGTTCCATTGTTCAGTGAGAAAGCGGCTTCCGGTGTTTCCAAAAAAGAGATTCCTACCTCTTGAACGATGGTATCGGAACCACAATTATTAATGGCAATCAATTGAACCAAATAAACGCCACTTTGGGAATAATTATGGCTTGGATCAACTTGCGAACTGCTTGAATTATCGCCGAATTCCCAAATATAACTAGATGAATTAAAACTACTTAAATTGTTAAAATCAACTAAACTGCCATTGACTATAAAGTCAAATTGAGCAATTGGTGCAATTTCAATAAATAATTGTGCTTCCCCACTGGTTATAGTCCCGCAATCGTAAGTTACGATACACCGATAAATGTAACCATCCATTGCAAAACTTGCCATAGAAATACCTAACGTAGCTGTATTGGTATTCGAATATATTGCATTATCAGACAAATTATAAAATCCAGAGCCTTCATCGACTTGCCATTGATATTCATATTGACTATTTGAACTTGACACATTAACTTTAAACGTCACACTTGAATCTTCACATACTAAAATGGATTCGGGGTGTATTGAAACAAAGGGAGCTACTATTATTTCAAAAGTCGCCGTATTTGATATCAAGTCACCGCAATCGGTTGAAATGAGGCATTGAAAAATCCAACCTGACATAAAAAAGAGTGGGTTTAAAATTGTCAAGGTATCTGTCATTGTTCCGAAATAAATACCGCCGTCGTTGATATTTTGAAATCCGCTGCCAACATCTACCTGCCACTGGTATTGGATATTGGAGCCCGATACAATTATTGAAAATTCAGTGCTAACACCTTCGCAGACCGTTACTGATTCCGGCTGATTGGTGATGCTGGCAGATTCCGTGACTTCCAGCGTTGCAGCTTCGGAATTCAAATCC
The DNA here is from genome assembly GCA_963793295.1 of uncultured Saprospiraceae bacterium. Taxonomy (GTDB): domain Bacteria; phylum Bacteroidota; class Bacteroidia; order Chitinophagales; family Saprospiraceae; genus JAHDHW01. Next base: position 204,697 of record CAWBZX010000040.1, read on the forward strand.
CCACAATCGGTGGTAATCACACATTGAAATAACCAGCCCGACATCATCTGTGTTGGGTTTAAAACGGTCAGCGTTTCTGTCATTGTTCCGGAATACTCCGATCCATCGGTTATATCCTGAAAGCCACTGCCATCATCTACCTGCCACTGGTATTGGATATTGGAACCTGATACTGTTACGGAAAATTCGGCACTTCCTCCTTCGCAAACTGCTACTGATTCCGGCTGATTGGTGATGCTGGCAGATTCCGTGACTTCCAGCGTTGCAGCTTCGGAAATCAAATCCCCACAGTCGGTGGTAATCACACATTGAAATAACCAACCCGACATCATCTGTGTTGGGTTTAAAACGGTCAGCGTTTCTGTCATTGTTCCGGAATACTCGAGTCCATCGGTTATATCCTGAAAGCCACTGCCATCATCAGCCTGCCATTGATATAAGATATTCGAACCTGATACTGTTACGGAAAATTCGGCACTTCCTCCTTCGCAAACTGTTACTGATTCCGGCTGATCGGTGATGCTGGCATATTCCGTGACTTCCAGCGTTGCAGCTTCGGAAATCAAATCCCCACAGTCGGTGGTAATCACACATTGAAATAACCAACCCGACATCATCTGTGTTGGGTTTAAAACGGTCAGCGTTTCTGTCATTGTTCCGGAATACTCGAGCCCATCGGTTATATCCTGAAAGCCACTGCCATCATCGGCCTGCCATTGGTATTGAATATTCGAACCTGATACTGTTACAGAAAATTCGGCACTTCCTCCTTCGCAAACCGTTATTGATTCCGGTTGATTGGTGATGCTGGCAGATTCCGTGACTTCCAGCGTTGCAGCTTCGGAAATCAAATCCCCACAGTCGGTGGTAATCACACATTGAAATAACCAACCCGACATCATCTGTGTTGGGTTTAAAACGGTCAGCGTTTCTGTCATTGTTCCGGAATACTCCGATCCATCGGTTATATCCTGAAAGCCACTGCCATCATCGGCCTGCCATTGGTATTGAATATTCGAACCTGATACTGTTACAGAAAATTCGGCACTTCCTCCTTCGCAAACTGTTACTGATTCCGGCTGATTGGTGATGCTGGCAGATTCCGTGACTTCCAGCGTTACAGCTTCGGAAATCAAATCCCCACAGTCGGTGGTAATCAGGCATTGAAATAACCAACCCGACATCATCTGTGATGGATTTAAAATGGTCAGCGTTTCTGTCATTGTTCCGGAATACTCGAGTCCATCGGTTATATCCTGGAAGCCACTGCCATCATCGGCTTGCCATTGATATAAGATATTCGAACCTGATACTGTTACAGAAAATTCGGCACTTCCTCCTTCGCAAACTGTTACTGATTCCGGCTGATCAGTGATGCTGGCTGTTTCCGTGACTTCCAGCGTTGCAGCTTCGGATATTATTTCATCACAAGCATTTGAAATAATACATTGGAATATCCATCCGGACATCTGTGTACCAGGGTTTAAAATAGTCAGAGAATCTGTCATTGTTCCCGAGTAAACCACTCCATCAGTGATATCTTGAAAGCCGTTGCCTTCGTCAACCTGCCACTGGTAGTTAGTTGGATTCCCATTTATTGACACAATGAAAAGAGCTTGCTCTCCAGCACATACTTCTTGCGAAAGCGTTTGATTAATAATATTTAAGGGCCCTTCCTGTTCGATATCACTTTCAACCAATTCATAAAAAAGGAAATAATTTCCATCAGCGCCAGCTAGTGCGCCGTTGCTCGAAACCGGGCAGCTACCTGAGTTAATGGATAGACCAGCTTCGCCACCGTCAAAAATAACATTCCAGGCACCAAGTCCTTGGTTGATCAAAAGGCGGCCTCCACTTCCTCCGCCACCAGGTCCATGACATCTTTCAGCTCCACTATTATCAATCAATCCACCATTACCTCCTTTTACTTCAAATGACATCAAGTCATTAATTGTATTGATATTCACTACCAAAGTCCCTCCGCTGCCTCCACCGCCAGCCCCGTCACCGCCTCCATCCGGAGGAGTCAATCCATTGGCTTTTATTTGGAAGCTATTTCCCGTAAAGCTTCCAGCTTCTATAATCACAATACCTCCTCCATTGCCACCATTGGTTCCGACATCATTATTTCCATGTCCGGCACCACCACCGCCTCCAAAAAAAATACGTTCAAAATCATCTAAAATTAAAGTTCCACCCAAGCCTGGATGATTGCCTTTACATCCAAAAAGAGAAGGTTCATCATTGATTCCACCCTTTCCGCCAGGTGAAGCATTGGAACCACCACCGCCACCTGCATTGTGATCATTGCCACCACCGCCACCAGTCGCCTGCGGACCTTTTCCGGCTTCTTTAGAAAAAATCAACTCCGCAATTCCTTCACCCTTTAAAGCTCCCCGCCAATTGTTTAAATCATAATAATAATCCGTTTGTTGATTTAACCAACTACAATTATTAGGTAAAATCGAAACAGAATTACCACCTCTAAATCCCTTTCCACTTACATCAATGTTTTCATTTAAGCTCAATTCATTTTCAACAGAAAACGCAAGAATGCCGCCTTTGTCACCATTCCAGGGATCAGCGGTAAGCGTATCCATTATGATTGCATTTTCAAAGTTGGGCATAGAAACTAATTGAATTTTTCCAGCGATTTCGTAACTGTGTGAAAGTTTGAATTTTAAAAAAACACAGTCTTCTCCAATAGAATCGATTTCATTTTTTTCATACCAGCCTGCTCCCCCCATATCAGTGATTGTTCCAAAAGCAGTCGAATTTGATTCATCAATCGTAGCGCCTTTCATTTGTATCAGGATGGCCTTCATCCCTACTGAAAAGCCAGTCGTGTCATCAACGGTTAATTTGATTTGGCAAATTGTGTCAAGAACTGTCACTTTCGCATAATGGTTAATCACTCCAGAGATGTTGGTCTGAGCGATGTTGGTTTGATTTAAAAACCCATAAATGAAGACAAACCACAGTATTCTTTTCATAGAGATTGAAAAGTTTTTAAGGTGAATTATTTGAGCTGCAAGGCGATAATGGATGTCGGTTGAAAGTGTAGTAAAAATCAAAGAATATAGTCTGCTTTAAAAATCGGCAGAGGCCATTAGCGAAAATATCACTAATGACCTCTGTAAAAATACATTTTAGATTTCAAACTTCAGCAATTATCACCTAAAGTTAATGATACTAAGATTTAGTCCCCTGCATTGGTTAATACTTTAATCTGCGTGGCGGTATCGATTCCACTAAGTACTTCTATTTGGATGCCGTCAGAAAGGCCTGTCTTGATTTGTTTTTTCTCGAATTGCTGATCACCAATAGAGATTTCAACAAAAGTGGAATCATTTTTTATAATCAAATCTCTTTCTTTAATCGAAACCACACTATCCCGGCGGTCTAAGATAATGTCGCCATTTGCGCTGTAACCTGCACGAAGAAATACATCTTTTTGTGGTTGAATAGCTGCTTTAACTTCAAATTTTACAGAGCCTTCTTCTTCAATTCCTTTTGGAGAAATATATTCAAGGGTCGCACTTATTTTTTGATCTTCGAGCGCACCAACCGTTAACTCCAATGGCATTCCCTCTTTTAATTTGCCAACATCTGATTCGTCCACCTTTCCTTCAAAGATCAATGAATTCATATCAGCAACGATCGCAATACTAGTGCCTTCATTGAAATTATTGCGCTCAATAACAGAGGTTCCCTCTTCAACAGGAATGTCCAGTATCATTCCATCAACCGTCGAGACCACAATATTGGACACCTGTTTTGAACTTTTTGAGGCACCCTCCCGAAGAAGGGCCAGGTTATTAATGGCTGCTTCCAGTTCCTGTTGGCGGATATCAACTTCCGATTCAAACTGTTTGAGATTGCTGCGGGAGAGAATCTGGGCGTTTTCATAAGCCGTTTTTTGCAGCTCTTTTTCCATTTTGAAATTATTATAGGTTTGCTCAGAAATAATTCCATCTTCGAACAATTTCCTTTGTCGGTCCTCTTCGATTTTCGCATTTTCATAACTGATCCGCGCTTCTTCTATGTCCAATTTTTTTCCAAAAACCTCTTTTTGACGTTCCAATTCCCGTTGCGCTTCTTTGAAACGAATGCGAGCCAACTCAACACTCGATTGAGCAGAATTAATATTAATCTGGCTTGGCACTAATTTTATTTTGGCTATTCGTTCTCCTTTTTTCACCATTAAACCCGGTTCCACATAAAGTTCATCCACTACCCCTGAAACCTGTGGTTTTATATGCACTTCGAGCCTGGGTTTTATCGAACCTGTTGCAACGGTCTTTTTTATAATATTGAGAATCTCAGGTTTGGTCAAATTGTAAACGACCGGGTCTTTTTTACTTTTTTTATAAAAATATCCACCTAATAAAATCGAAACGACAATTAAAAAAACGCTAAGGGTAATGCCACATCCTTTACTCATTGTTAGTTGTTTGTGTCAGTTTGTAATAATTGTTTTAAAAATTGATTAGCTGATGATTTATAATGCCGTTAGTAGGTTAGCCTTTTAGTGGGTTACCTTTCTATCCGTTTAACCTTTTAACTTTATTCATCCTTCAATGCATCCACCGGATTCACTCTTGCCGCCTGAAGTGCGGGAATCAACCCTGTCAAAGCACCTGAAAAAACGAGAATAACCAAGGCTCCCAGACCAACAGTCATATCAACTTCGGGGTTTGCAAAAAACTGCCCTCCTTCCCCAACAATCACATTCATAAGCAAAATGAGCCCCGTACTAACCATTAATCCAAGGTATCCCGCCATTGTTGTGATAAAAACGGACTCAAGCAAAATCATGCTTACAATAGATCCCGGCGTTGCTCCCAACGCTTTGCGAATTCCAATTTCCCGGGTTCTTTCTTTTACGATGATGAGCATGATGTTGCCAACGCCAATAACTCCAGCCAGGAGACTTCCGATTCCTACGATCCAAACGATCAATCGAATTCCGAAAAATAATCCATTGATTTCTCTAAACTCTTCTTCTATATTGTCCGATCTTACGCCTTGCTGGTCATCCGGATGAATTTTATGGCGTTTTTTCAAAAGGCTTTTTATGCCTTCATCTATTGCGCCAATCCGAAAATTTTCATCAATTGTGCATACAAACCAATTGATTTCATTGTGCCGATTGCTAATTTGTTGCGCTGTTGTTAGTGGAATATAAATGGTTTGTTCATCATCTATCGCGTCTTCACCTTTACGACTCGATTTGAATATTCCAACGATCAAATAATCAATTCCATTGATGGTAATATAATCTCCAATTGCGTTTTGATCTTCTTCTCCTTCAAAAAGGACTTCTCTGACGCGATTTCCGATCACGGCAACTTTCCTTCGCTTTTTCAGGTCAAAATCATTAATAAATCTGCCATCAGCTATAATCATTGCCTCGATATGTAAAAGATCCGGGCGTTCGCCACGAACATCAAAAGCTGCGGAATTTTTACCACGTACAATTTCTCCTGCAGGCACAAAAAGTCGGGGTGCAATATATTCAACTTGTGAAAAATTATCTTTGATTGCCTGGATATCATCTGTAGTCAGTTGATTATAACGGCCGGGAGGCAATCCTTTGTAGGGCATGGTTGTTCTTTGGGTCCAAACGTAAAGGGCATTGGTTGCGTGAGTACCAAACTGACCCATAACTCCGTTTTCAAGACCTTTTCCGGATCCCATCAAAAACACCAGCATGAATATACCCCAAAATACACCAAGCGCCGTCAAAAAAGTCCTCAACTTGTGCTTTTGGATGGTACTAAATATTTCCTGCCATTTGTCAAAATCGAACATATCAAATTGAATTTTATCAAACTTTAAAAGTTGAATTTCAGGATCTCATTGCTGTCACCGGATTTATTCGAACGGCTTGTATTGCTGGAATCAAACCAGAAAGCGCTCCACATGCGATTAAAAAAAGTAAAGCAGCGAAAACAGTAAAAAAATCAACTTCAGGGTTTCGGAAAAACTCGAGTTCCAAATTGTTTTCAACCATCAAATAATTCATGGTATAAATCAATCCAAACCCTGAAATTAATCCAACGTAACCAGCTAAGCTGGTAAGAAAAACAGCTTCTTGCATCACCATACTAATAATTGAAAAAGGTGTAGCTCCCATCGCCTTTCGAATGCCTATTTCCTTTGTCCGGTCTTTAACTACGATCAACATGATATTGCTTACACCAATTACGCCGGCGATGATACTTCCAAATCCAACAAACCAAATAAAACCTTTTATAAAAGCAAATACCGTTTGAAACTCCTGATAGTCTTCCACATCATTGCTGATATAAATTGCAGAATCATCATCTACAGCAAATTTGTACCGTTCGGCAAGAAGTTTTCTTACTTTATCTTCAATTACCAATGATTCGCTTACACTTGCATCTCCAATGGTAGCCATGATCTGGTAGAGTCTGCCATTAGCTGAATCAACCCTTTGTGCAACCGTAACAGGCAAATAAATTTTTCGCATTTCATTTTCATGACCTTCATCCCTAAAAATTCCCACAATTTTATAATCAGCTCCCTTAATACTTAAATATTCACCGATAGGATCTAGACCATTCTTAAAAAAATCTTCAGCAACGATTTTTCCAATGACGCATACTTTGCGGTATTCCTTAATGTCGATTTCATTCAGAAACCTGCCCGATGTAACAATGGTATTTTCTAAAACCTGGTGATCTGGATGCACGCAGCGCACATCAAAGGAAAGATTCTTGTTTTTATATTCAATATCAAATTCACCCCTTAAATAATAGCGACCAGTAATAAATTCTACTTCGGTTATCTGGCTTTTAATTAAATCATAATCATCATTTGTGAATCGGATATAACGCCCTGGAGGCAAGCCTTTGAAAGGTTTTGAAGTTCTTCCTGGATATATCCACAAGCTGTTGATTGCATCATCTCTGAAATTATGTTCAACACTGTTTTGCAATCCTTTTCCCATACCAAGCAAAAGCACCAGCATAAAAATCCCCCACCAAACGCTGAGCGCTGTGAGAAAGGTACGCAACTTATGTCGGCGTATGCTACTGAATATTTCCTGCCATTTGTCAAAATCAATCATAGAATAGCTCGTTTATGAATTTGCTTTAATTTGATTGATTAGTTGATGTTTTTTTCTATAGCAAAATGATCAAAGGACTGAACTTCTTTTTTCCAGCAAAATGTTTTCACCAATAATTCCATCATTTAGACGAATAATTCTTTTGGTCATTTTCGAAATATCGTTTTCATGGGTCACAACGATTACGGTGATACCTTCATCATTCACTTCTTTAAATAATTTCATTACTTCCATTGAGGTCTTTGAATCCAGAGCTCCTGTTGGTTCATCCGCCAAAATTATTTTTGGTTTCGCAATCATCGATCTGGCTATTGCTACCCGCTGTTGCTGCCCACCCGAAAGTTGGTTTGGAAGATGATCAGCCCATTCCCTTAATCCTACTCTATCGAGATATTCCATAGCAATTTCTTGCCGTCGTTTGCGATCTACTTTTTGGTAATAAAGCGGTAGGGCAACATTTTCCAATGCGGTTTTAAAATTTAATAAATTAAAAGACTGGAAGACAAACCCGATAAACTGATTTCGATAGATCGCAGCTTGTTTTTGAGAAAGTTCTTTATTGATATAGGTTCCATCAAGACGATATTCGCCAGAATTGTATTCATCCAATATGCCTATAATATTAAGTAGCGTAGACTTTCCGCTACCTGAAGATCCCATGATTGAAACGAATTCGCCACTATCAATAAAGAGATCAATACCTTTTAAAACTTCAAGGTTAGTATAACCTGTTTGGTAGGACTTGTATATGTTTTTTAGTTCAATCATAGTTAGTGTTAAAGACATCAAACTTTTCTAATAGTTGTTTAAGGACTATAATTTAATGATTTTCACCAAACTCTATAGATGAATAACGTTTTCTCATGGACAAATTTAAATAATGTTGTCTTCAACTTTAAAAAACCTGAAATTTAAGCCCACATAATTTACCAACGTAGGCTTATTTTATCATTCTATTCTAAAACAAAGATTCTTTTTTGTATCATTTCGAAATATAATTCGTAAAACAAAAAACAGGAAGCAGCTATTTAACAATGGCTGCGTTTTTGAGGTATACAATTATTATTAAAAAAGATTGAGATGATTAGAATTATACCGTTTGGCTTTTTGCTTTTTTTGGTAGTTGCTCTTAGTAATTGCAAAAAAGACGAATTGAATCCAAGTGTGATAATTAATGTGGAGGATGACTTTTATGTTGATCTGTTTGAGGACATTAGCAATGGAGAAAACATTTTTAAAATCAATATCAAAAGTATTAAAGATCAGGATTGCCTCAATGCCGTCATAGATTATACGCCACAAATTCTCGAAGGAGAAGATCGGATTATTCTTGCCATTAATGATATTTTAGAACCAGAAATCTGCATACCTGGAAGGGCACCGGCCTTCACATCTGTTCCTTTTGAAAACATCAAAGAAAAAGCCTACAATATACAAATTAACTTGAAGGATATAATCATCAATGAAGGGAGCTTGGTCATAAATAGTAAAGAATACTTTTTGGAAATGAGTACCGAAAATGGCTTGGAGTTAGTTCATGATAGACTATATAAGATTCCTAAAAAGGCGATTTGGGGTTATGTCGGATACGAAGAAGAAAACCATAAAATGATCGCTGAAAACTTTATTAAAGATCTCGAAGAAATATCATCCATTATGAGTATTTCTGACAATTTTGATATTGGTTATTACGGATATTTCACCATTCTTGAAGATCGATCTGTTTTATTACATCAAGAAATTGAAGACAAATTTCTTAATAGTTTTCTTTTTTATTACGATGCTGAATCTCAGGAAATTATTGACCTGATTGATTCCTACTGTAGTTCAAATCCCGAAATAAATTTCCATGTATTCAATGGGGAGGGCGAAGAAATGAAGTGTCAGTAAGCCTCTGTTTTCCAAAATCAATCCGTCGAATTTTTCTTATTTATTTGGCTTTTGCTTTCAGACAGGTCAAAAACATAACCTTCAGCAAGAAACAGTTCGTATTTGTTTTTATCAAACTGATACAATCGTGCAGGTCTGTGGGGTACTCCTTCCTGCATTTCATTTAAGTCCAATAAAAGATTCATAGATAAAATTTTCTTTCGGAAATTCCGCTTATCCAGACTGGTTTCGAGGATCGCTTCATAAAGGTGCTGCAATTCGGTTAATGTAAATTTTGGAGGCAACAATTCGAAGCCTACGGGGCGTTCTCTGACTCTGTTTTTAAGTCTTTGGAAACAAGCAGTGAGAATTTTATAATGGTCAAAAACCAGATCTTTTAATTTCGCAATACTATGCCACTTTGCTTTTATCGCGATAGAGGATGCATGGAGATTGTAATCACTGATTTTTATTAAAGAATAATAAGCCACCGTAATAACACGGCCCATCGGGTGTCGGTCAATAGCGCCAAAGGTATTGACTTGTTCAAGGTAAACATTTTTTATACCCGTTAACTCTTCTAAAACCCGCTGAGCTGCTGAGTCTAGATCTTCATTTTGATAAATAAAATAACCCGGCAAAGCCCATTCACCTTTGAAAGGTTCTTCACCTCTCTTAATTAAAAGTACTTTGAGATCTCCTTCATCAAAACCGAAAATAACATTATCGACCGTAAAAGCGGCTTTAAAAAACTTATCTAATTCGGCCATAAAGTGGGGTTTAATATTTCGGCGCAAAATAAGAATTTCTTTTTACTTGCCAAAAAAGCAAGAAGGTGTTTAGTGTAAAAATGACACGACCTGATAGAGTCGATCGAGAAATTGCATTTTGTATGCTAATCACACTGTTTACAAAAGCTTTCTTTTATATACGAAAAATCTACAATTAAGATCCAAGTTAGATTTACCAAAATTTCCATTCCAAAAAATAAAATAACATATCATTTTGTATTAAGTTAGAGAGTTATTCAAATCGTATCTGCGTTAAACGACATTGTTTGAAAACTGAAACTGTATATTTTTTTAAGCTATTTTTAGCATTGAATCACTAATTTCGGATAGATATACTTTTAGAAAAACTAAACTATTTTTTATGATCATCAACCTAGTTAGCGACACTGTTACTAAACCAACTTTGCGTATGCTCCAAGCCATGATGGCTGCTGAAGTCGGTGACGATGTTTTTCAACAAGATCCTGCAATAAATAAGCTGGAAGCGAAGGCAGCAGCAATGTTCGGAAAAGAAGCTGCATTGTTTTGTCCATCCGGTACTATGACCAACCAAATTGCCATTAGTTTACATACCGAAAGGCTCGATGAAATAATTTGTGACGAAAGCTCTCATGTTTATCAATACGAAGTCGGAGGTTATAGTTTTAACAGTGGAGTTTCGATCAATTTAATCAAAGGACAAAATGGTAAAATCACTGCCCAACAAATAAAAGAAGTAATTAAACCTGTCTTTGATTGGCTCCCAAGAAGCCGATTGGTTGTTATTGAAAACACCTCTAATAAAGGTGGTGGTAGTTATTATACCGCTGAGGAACTTAAGCCAATTCATAAGTTATGCAAAGAATTGGGCTTGCGGCTTCATCTCGATGGTGCCCGAATATTCAATGCTTTGGTCGAAACCAGGGATAAGCCGACTACTATTGGTAAATTATTCGATAGTATTTCTATATGCCTTTCAAAAGGATTAGGTGCTCCCGTCGGCTCTTTGCTTATCGGAGATGAAGATTTTATAAAAAAAGGTAGAAGAGTGAGAAAAGCAATGGGAGGTGGCATGCGCCAGGCTGGATATTTGGCAGCAGCAGGAATTTATGCTTTAGAACATCATATTGAAAGATTGAAAATTGATAATGAAAATGCCAAAAAACTGGGTAAAACTTTAAGCGGTTTAAAGTTTATTGAAAATGTTCGACCTGTCCAAACCAATATTGTCATTTTTGATGTCAAACCACCTTTTACCAGCGCTTCATTTATTAAGTTATTAAAAGAACATGATATTTGGGCATCCCCTTTTGGGCCTCAAACAGTACGATTTTGCACCCATCTTGATATAACAAATCTGATGATCGAAACGACGATAGAAACGTTAACTCATAAAATAACAAACGCGGTCTGAAATACTTCAAACCGCGTTTGTTATCAAAAAAATTTAAACCTTATTCGTTTTCTTCCGGTTTTCTTTTTTTGATTTCATCTCTGATTTTGGCAGCTTCTTCATAATCTTCCTCACCAAGTACTTCTTCTAACATCAACTCCAGTTCTTCGATAGAATGTGTAGACAAGGAAGTGGTTCCTCCGGCAATTGATTTTTTCTTTTTACGTCTAGGCTTTTTAGGCGCCTCTCCTGATTCTGCAGGCTCTCCTTCAGGCTCTTCAAGTATAACACCTGCCGCATCAAGGATAAACTCATAAGTATATATTGGGCAATTAAACCGTACTGCCATCGCTAGCGCATCAGAAGTTCGACTATCGATTTCTGATTCTTTACCATCCTTTACGCAAATTAACCGCGCATAGAAAATGCCATCGAGTAGATTATTTATAACAACTTCTTTGAGTTCTATATCAAAAATCTCCATGGTATTTTTGAATAAGTCATGAGTAAGTGGTCGGTTGGGGCTCATACGTTCCATTGCAACAGCAATAGCTTGTGCTTCAAATCCTCCAATTACAATCGGTAGCCTTCTGGAGCCTTCTTGTTCTCCAAGGACAACAGCATAATTATGAGATTGCGTCACACTATGTGAAAGAGCTACTATATCAAGTTCTATTTTTTTCATTAATTGAAAATTTAATTTTCTTAGCTCTGAATTATTCCTTCCATTTTTAATCCAAAAAAGTAATTAATTCAAATGTTTAGGCAATCGGAAATTTGAGAACCGGGCTAGGTTAAATTGGTGAAATTTCAAAAAAAATAAAAGGCAAATACTATTCCATTTATTTGAATATCAATAACTTAGATAGCCTAAATTTATTTAATAAAAAAATGTAATTTGTAAATATCTTTGTCTACCTGACAATTTACAATTTTAATCTAAAAGATCAAAAACCCAACCTACCTTTCGGGGCACAAATGTACTAATTAAAAGAATAAAAATAAAGCCTATTAAGTGATTCCGTCATTTAGTCTTAAAAACATTTATACATAAAAATATCAATTGGAAATTTTGAATTTTTTGAATGCTTCTGTAAGCTTTGGAACTACTTCAAAAAGGTCAGCGCATACCCCATAATCTGCAGCTTTAAAAAACGGCGCTTCCGGGTCTTTATTAATTACAACAATCACTTTAGAGTTGTTTACCCCAGCTAAATGCTGAATGGCCCCACTAATTCCTATGGCAAAATATAAGTTCGGACGAATAGCTACTCCAGTTTGTCCAACATGTTCGTGATGAGGTCTCCAACCTGTGTCTGCAACTGGTCGGGAGCAGGCCGTTGTAGCTCCGACAACATTTGCCAATTCTTCAATAATCCCCCAGTTTTCAGGCCCTTTCATTCCCCGCCCTGCTGAAACAACCAATTCTGCTTCAGGAAGGGGCACCTTACCTTCAATCGTTTTTCTTTCTTTAATTTTAATTCGGTTTTCAGGAATCTGGAGATCAAGATTTTCAACCGGAGCTGATGATCCATTTGCTTCAGGAGGTATGGAGTTGCCCACCAAAGAAATGACTTTTATGGCAGATAAGATTTGATAAGCCGCAATTGCTTTTCCCGAAAAGACATTCTTCATTACTTTGAATCCATCATTGGTATCAGGAATACTATTGGCTCCAGCTACCGAGCCCGCATGGAGTCTTACAGCTAATCGGCCAAGCAATGATTTGCCGGAAGAACTATGATTTAAAACCACTACTTCAGCACCAATTTTTTTGACAGCTTGAGCTATTACATTTGCATAAACCTGGCTATCGAATTGATTTAAAGCAGGATCGTTGATGTGATATACTTTACTTGCTCCATATGTTCCCAAAGAAGCTACGTCATCTTCTACGTTTCCTAATACTAAAGCCACACATTCATCACCTAATTTTTCACTTACTTTCTTCCCATAAGTCAATGCTTCGAAAGTGGTTTTTTTAAATTTCCCTTTTTGATTTTCTGCAAAAACAAGGATCATATTTGGTATTTTTTATTCTTTTTAAAATTTGGAATTATGGTTAAATAATTTTCGCTTCTTCATGAAGTAATCTAACCAGCTCATCCATATTATCCGGATCAATCATTTTTACTGAAGTTTTTTCAGCTGGAAGGGTGTAACTGGTTATGGTGGTCAAATCTTCAAAATCAACAGCGGGGATCACTTTTAAAGGTTTTCGCTTTGCCATCATGATTCCTCTCATATTTGGAATCCGCTGCTCTGCCATCCCTTTTGCAGCGCTAACCACAAAAGGCGTTTGAACTTCAATCACTTCTGTTCCTCCTTCTATTTCACGAGCTATCGTAGCCGTATTTCCCGACATCTCCAGATGATTACCAAAAGAAATATATGGAAGATCCAAGAACTCTGCTACCATTGCTCCTACCTCTGACCCATTATAATCAATGGTTTCTTTGCCTAGAAAGATCACATCAAAGTTTTCGGATTTAGCATATTCTGCGATTTGTTTGGCTACGAAAAGAGTACTTTTAGGATTCGAATCTACTCTTACCGCGTCGTCAGCACCAATCGCTAATCCCTTTCTAATAATGGTATCGTTTTCAGCAGGGCCAACATTTATAATGGTTACAGTGCCTCCTAATTGTTCTTTCAACTCTAAAGCACGGACCAAAGCATACCATTCGTCGTATGGGTTCATAATGTATTGCACCCCAGCTGAATTAAACTCGGTTGAGTCTGCATTAAAAGAAATCTTGGCGGTTGTATCTGGCGTTTTACTTACACAAACTAATAACTTCATATTCAATTTTTTATACAGATTTAATGTAAATTCAGGGTTTTGGTTTCAAAATCTGTCGATTTATTTTTTACACTTCCAAAATAAGTAAAAAGACCTGGCCTGAAAAGCCCCTTTTTTTTCAAATTCAATAGAATTTTAATAGTAGATCAGGTAATCTTTATTACTTTTGATTGGAACATTCTATTTTGAAAAATCGCTGCAAATATAGATAAAATCCTGACAAAAGGCGAGGCATAAGCGAAAATTCACAAATGTTTTGAATCTCTATTTAAAAATTTGATAATCAATTGATTACACGGGAATTCATCGGGTTTGATAAATTAAAATATTGAAGAATCTTTCTAAATTATATTATGGTATCTGATCGATTACAACAACTCTTTTCTTTATTAAAAAATAGTCCTAATGATTCTTTTATCATTTTTGCTATTGCGAAGGAATACGAAGGATTAGGCGATGATAAGAATGCATTGAAATACTATCTTCAACTTGTTGAAAAGGATGTAAATTATGTGGGGACATATTATCATCTCGGCAAGCTTTATGAGAAAATGGAGGCTTTTGAAAAAGCGTTTTCGACTTATAAAGATGGAATGAATATAGCTAAATCACTAGGTGACCAACACGCTTATAATGAACTTGCGGAAGCCAAACTCAACCTTGGTGATGACGAAGATTTTGAATGAGTTGTGGTTACTAAAAGATTGAAGTTAATTAGTATACATGCACATCAATTCCATTACAATCAGAAGGAATAATTTTCTACACCAATTACTAATTAATTTCAATTTCTCCTTTAAAAACTTGTTCTGCTTTTCCACAAAGCCAAATATTTTTAAACCCGCCTTCACCATTTGGTTCCAGACGAACAACCAGTTTTCCACCTTTCGATTCAATTTGTACTTCAGTGTGATTTTTTGATGGGTTAAGGAGGTAATGCGAGATTGCAGAAGCAGTAACACCCGTTCCACATGAAAGTGTTTCGTTTTCAACTCCGCGTTCATAAGTAGCAACAATAATTTTATCTTTGGCAGGTTCAACAAAATTGACATTGACGCCCTCCTCTCTAAAACGTTTACTATAACGAATAGCCTGTCCATTTTCAACGACATTGATATCATCAACATCTTGTGTAAAAATAACATAATGTGGAGAACCTGTATCCATCAAAAAATAATCATCTCCGATTTCAACATGTTTAACATCCATCATTTTCAGTTCTACCCAATCATCTTGTTTAATCACAGATTCATGCTCTCCGTCAATGGCTATAAACCGACAGTGATTTTGTATGATCCCTAAATAAGAAGCAAAGGCGGAAACACAGCGACCTCCATTACCACACATGCTGCTTTGCCGTCCATCTGAGTTAAAATAGACCATTTCAAAATCAAAACCTTCATGAACTTCCAGTAAAATTAACCCATCCGCGCCAATACCAAATCGTCGATCGCACAATTGTTTGACCAAATCATTTTGATCTTTGGAAATCCATTTTTTCCTGCGATTATCAATCAAAATAAAATCGTTGCCGGTGCCCTGGTATTTGTAAAAAGGAATATTCATGATCTTAATTGTTATAAACAAAACAGCGGTTGGATTCAATTGAATCCAACCGCTGCAAAGATATAAGAACTATATTTTATTAGTGTAAAATCTCTAATTTTTCAGTATGTAATCCATCTCTTGTCGCTAAATGAAGGAAATAAGTTCCGTCACTAAGTTTCGAAACATCTATGTCCATATCAAGATTTGCTACTTCCATTTGATCCGTATAGACCCTTTCTCCCAGGATATTGAAAATCGTTATATCCAATGCTTCAATGTTTTCAAAAACTGCATTCACGTGCAACTGATTGTTTGCAGGATTCGGGTATAAACTTATGGATTCTAAAGAGCTAATTTCATTAATATTTACAGTGTTATCAACAGTAAATTCCCCAAATGTTGTTACACATCCTTTTGAGTCCGTAACAGTCACCCAATAATTACCAACACCAACATCTGATATATTTTGCGTCTCGGAATCATTAGACCACATATATTGGTATGGAGTTGTTCCATTTTTTACTGTAATATTTACAGCACCAACATTAGAATTATTCACATCGTTTATAACCTCATAGGAATCCAATTCCTGTTGATCGATATTAACTTCTCCTTCGATATAAACTGCATCTATAACCATGATGTCATTTCCTACAAAACCAGATACTTCCTTCATAGTAGGTTCATTTTCAAACGTCACATCTATACTTGTTTGATTATCAGTAACAGCAGTAAATTTGATTTGAAAAATTTCCATAAAATCATCAAGTGTTACTCCAGCTACATCTATATCATACCATGAAACAGTTAACACCCCATTATTTGCAGACATATCATTGAATAATAATGTACTGCCCAAAGCCGGTGAAGTGTAAGAAATAGTATCAAAATTCATCAAGGAGTTATCCCAGCCAATCGTAAATTGAAAACTGGTAATCATTGCAAAGTCACTCACTGTGACTGGAACGGTAAAAATTTCATCAACGCAGACATCTTTTCCATTAAGATAAAATGATGGTGCTTCATCGACTGCAGTCCCATTTGTAATGTTGTCGATGTTTGATGTTGTATTAAAAGAATTAGCATTAGTGGTACCCAATATACCAAATAAGAAAACTAGAGCTGAAAAGGTAGTAGATAATATGTTCATTACTCCAATATTTAATTAAATAAAATAAAATAATCAGTTGACTTAATCTTCCATTTTAGAAGAATCTTTTTCTATAGTAATTGTTTGATTGTCCGAACCCGGAGGTTGCTTATTGATTAGGCTATACCTATAAAACATTAATAGAAGCATTGCCACAATTATGCCAAGTGAAATAAAAGAAAACTTCCATCCCCAAATATTTCCGATATATTCACTATCACCATTTTCAGGAGCATCTTTTGGATTATCATTTGCCATGATCAGAAGAATAAATTATCTGTTTTAAAGCAAAAAACAAGGTGTTTTGTATAGATTATTATAATTAAAAAAAATGCAGATTTCATTTTTTTTATAAAAGTAGATCGTTGAAACAATTAGCAATTTCTTTCGGCAAAGTTTTTTCTACACTAATCAAGTTGGAAAGTACGTTTTGTAATCAAGGCTTAAAACTAAAATTGCAAATTATTTGTTTTCTTTGACAAATGACAATTTACATAGATATTATTGATAATTTCGTCTAACTATAGTATTTTAACATACAATTCTTGATAATTTAAATGCTGGCTTGGATTTTTTTTTTCAAAACTGCTGATTTTGTTCTAAATGTAAAAATAAATTTTTATGAAAAATCTGGTTCTTGTTACCGTCGTTTCTGTATTAAGTGCTGTCGTATCTGTATCCTTTTATAAATATTTTGAAGAGCCTCAGGGAATTATTATACGTGAACAAGTTCCGGTGAGATATACCAATTTTGTTGAAGATCAAAATTCAGCAAATTCACAGCGAGCATTCCTTTCCTCTTCTCCAACGAATTTTACAAAAGCTGCTAAAGTGGTTACCCCTGCTGTTGTTAATATAAAAGCCACTTCTTCAGCAGAATTGGATTGGTGGAGTAATGGTTATGGTGGATCTTCTGGTTCAGGCGTTATAATTTCACCCGACGGATATATCATTACCAATAATCACGTGGTTGAAGAGGGCAATACTTTTGAAGTCACGCTAAGCGATAAACGCAGCTATGAAGCAACTCTTATTGGCACTGATCCAATGACTGACCTTGCTTTACTCAAAATCGAATCTCAGAAATTACCTTATCTCGTCTTTGGAAATTCTGATTCCATTCTTGTAGGAGAATGGGTATTGGCTGTTGGAAATCCATTCAATTTAGAGTCAACAGTTACTGCAGGTATTGTAAGTGCAAAAGGAAGGAGTATCGATATTTTGGAAGGAGAATATAAAATAGAATCTTTCATTCAAACTGATGCCGCTGTTAATCCTGGAAACAGCGGTGGCGCACTTGTGAATACTAATGGTGAATTAGTTGGAATTAATACCGCCATCATTACGCGCTCCGGAAGATACGAAGGATATTCATTCGCTATTCCGGCAAATCTTGCTCGTAAGATCATTTATGATATTAAAGAATTTGGAACGGTTCAACGTGGTATACTAGGAATTAGCATTGACGAAGTAGATGATAAACTTGCTAAGGATTTGGGTCTTAAATCAGTTGAAGGTGTTCATGTTAATCGAATTACTCCGAAAAGCGGCGCATTCGATGCTGGTCTCAAACGCGGTGATGTCATTATAAGTATCAATGGAACAAAAACTCGAACAATTCCTGAACTTCAAGAAAAAGTTGCTCGTTTCAGGCCAGGTAATAATGTAAGTGTTGAATATATCCGAAAAGGTAAAAAGTATAAAACCGTTGTTGTTTTGAAAAACCAGAACAATACCACTGCACTTGTCAGCAATGAAACGGTCCTCAAAGAATTGGGATTTGAATTGAGGGATTTAACCCGAGTTGAACAACAAAATTTAAAGGTAAATGGAGCTTATGTCTTAAGTATCATAAGAGGAAGTAAAATCGAAAGAACTAATATGGATCCAGGTTTCATTATTACCAAAATCAATGATTCCAAAATCTCAAGTGTTGAGGATGTGCTAGAAATATTAAAAAATGCAACAGGAAAAATAATGCTTGAAGGAATCTATGAAAGTTATCCCGGAGAATATTATTATGCTTTTCCTATCTAATCTTTTAAAAAGATTGCTGATTTATTGAAGAAAAGGATTCTTTTCTCATTTATAAAAAAAAACAAAAGACCTAATAGTTTTATTAAGCTATTAGGTCTTTTTTGTATTTTGGCGACTGCTCGAAAAATATTTTTAAATACTATATAATAGATTATGTCCAAAGTTGATATTGAATGGAACAAGAATGAAGATGCTTTAAAGCTTGCTGTCTCAAAAATGCGATATCGCCTTGATGAAATCTATCTCGGTGGTGGCGAAAAGAAAATCGAAAAACAGCACAGTCAAGGCAAATTGACTGCCAGAGAACGAATTCAATATTTGATTGATGATGACAGTTCTTTTTTTGAAATAGGTGCTTTCGCAGGTTATGAAATGTACAAGGAATACGGCGGATGCCCTTCTGGTGGCGTTGTAACCGGAATTGGTTATGTGTCGGGCAGACAAGTTATTATTGTTGCCAATGATGCCACTGTAAAAGCAGGAGCCTGGTTTCCGATAACAGGCAAAAAAAATCTTCGGGCTCAAGAAATCGCTATGGAAAATCGATTGCCAATCATTTATCTGGTTGATAGCGCGGGTGTATTTTTACCAATGCAGGACGAAATTTTTCCAGATAAAGAACATTTTGGAAGAATGTTTCGAAACAATGCCAAACTATCCAGCATGGGTGTTCCGCAAATAGCAGCAATAATGGGTAGCTGCGTTGCAGGAGGAGCATATTTGCCGATCATGTCTGATGAAGCACTCATTGTTGAAGGTACCGGCTCGATTTTTCTGGCAGGTCCTTACCTCGTAAAAGCAGCTATTGGAGAGGAAGTGGACAAGGAAACTTTAGGTGGTGCGACTACTCAAAGCGAGATTTCCGGTATAACAGATTATAAAATGCCGGATGACAAAACCTGTCTGGACACTATCAGGGAATTGGTTGATAAAATTGGTACTTTTGAAAATGCTGGTTTTGACCGAAAAGAAGCAAAGCCTCCAAAAGAAAACCCGGAAGAAATTCTTGGAATCTTTCCTGACAATCCCACCAAGCCATACGATACCATAGAAATTTTGAAACGCCTCGTTGACGAGTCAAAACTGACCGAATATAAAAAAGGATATGGCAAAACAATCATTTGTGCCTATGCCCGGATTGATGGTTGGTCCGTTGGTATTGTCGCTAACAATCGAAAAGTAGTAAAAACCACACAAGGGGAAATGCAATTTGGTGGTGTCATTTATTCGGATTCAGCAGATAAGGCCAGCCGCTTCATTATGAATTGCAATCAAAAGAAAATACCCTTGGTTTTCTTACATGATGTCACAGGATTTATGGTGGGCAAGCGATCTGAGCACGGAGGGATCATAAAAGACGGAGCAAAAATGGTCAATGCGGTTTCTAATTCAACAGTTCCTAAATTCAGCATTGTCATGGGTAATTCATACGGGGCGGGAAATTACGCCATGTGTGGAAAAGCTTACGACCCTCGTTTGATTGTGGCCTGGCCTACTGCAAAAATCGCTGTTATGGGTGGTTCTCAGGCAGCTAAAGTTCTTGCCCAGATTCAAATTTCTTCCAAAAAAGCAAAAGGAGAAGTACTGAACCCAGAAGTTGAACAGGAATTATATGAAAAAATAAAAAACCGGTATGATCGACAAACAACTCCTTATTACGCTGCCGCTCGCTTGTGGGTGGACGCTATAATTGACCCACTCCAAACGCGCAATGTAATTTCGACAGGAATCGAAGCTGCAAATAACGCTCCCATTGAAAAATTTAATCTGGGAGTATTTCAGACATAGAAAACCAAAAGAACTAAGCTTATGTTTAATAGCTGGGATGCCTGCCAATTTGTTTCAAATTGGGAAGAATCATTTAAAAAATGAAAGAAGAAAAAAAAGGATTTCTGATAAAATTACAAAATCGCTGGGGCGTCTCAGCTACTAGAGTCCTTATCATTCTTGTAGTCTTTGCTCTGACGGGAACCACAGTGCTGTTCATCAAATCTCCCATTCTGGATTTTATCGTTGGAGAAAATGAAAAAAACTGGATTCACAGTGTGATCTATTTTATCCTTATCTTGCCCATTTACAACGTGTTCCTTTTAGTTTATGGGACAGTATTCGGTCAATTCAGTTTTTTTTGGGATTTTGAAAAAAAGTTTTTTAGAAGAATTCTATATCGTAAAAAGGATACTCAAATCAATGCAGAACAATAACCTATCTTTTTTGTGTGGTTGAATATTCACCTTTATATCATTTTGATCTTCAAAATTCTAAAACAAACGATTAGCTTTTCTAACTTAAGCGGAATCCTTGCTTTATACTATAATATTTATAAATAAAACATACCATTGAATTTAGAATCCAACAATCATTTTTTAGCAAAGACTTTGCATGGCCTGGAAGAAGTTCTTGCTAAAGAATTGCAAGACATTGGTGCAAAAAATATCACGATCTTGAAAAGAGCGGTTTCTTTTACAGGAGACAAAAAACTATTATACCGTGCTAATCTGGAGCTTCGCACAGCAATGAGGATTTTAGTTCCTTTTCATTCTTTCCGGGTTCGGCATGAAAGCGCTCTTTATAATAAAATTAGAACGATAGATTGGTCTGAGTTTATGGATGTAAATGACACATTGGCAATTGATGGGGTGACGAACTCCAAATATTTCACCCATTCAAAATATGTAGCCTTAAAAACAAAAGACGCTATCGTCGATCAGTTTAGAGACAAATACGGTAAACGTCCAAATGTCAACACCTACAATCCTACCCTTCGGATAAATGTACACATCAATGAAGATCAATGCACTATTTCACTTGATAGCTCCGGCGAATCGCTACATAAAAGAGGTTACCGCAAGGAAACACTTGTAGCACCGATTAACGAAGTACTGGCAGCTGGGATGATTCAATTGTCCGGTTGGAAAAAAGACTGCAATTTTATTGATGCGATGTGCGGAAGTGGCACCATACTCTTTGAAGCTTTGTTGTATGCACGCAATATCCCGCCTCAATATCGACGTGATTATTTCTGTTTTAAAAAATGGAAAGGATTTGATCAAAAATTGTGGGACGAGGTGGTCCGTGAAGCCAAAGAAAGACAATGTTCGTTTGACTATCAAATATTGGGATTCGACAAGGATTTTCAAGCCATTCGGGTAACTGAGCGAAATATGGAAGAAGCGGAATTAATTGATCAGATTGTTTTGAAGCGCAAAAAATTTGAATCCCTGCAACCTCCTGCTGAAAAAGGTATTTTGATCATGAATCCGCCATATGGAGAGCGGCTTGAGGATAAAGAGATAAATCAATTTTATGAAATGATCGGTGAGCGATTAAAACATATATTCACCGGCTACGAAGCCTGGATCATTTCTTCAAACAATGAAGCACTCAAACATATAGGTCTGCGGCCATCACGACGTATTTCTTTGTATAATGGAGCATTGGATTGCAAATTTTTAAAATTTGAACTTTACGCCGGAAGCAAAAAAATGAAAAATGAAAAACTTGTATAAAATATTAGTTGTCGCTTTTCTTTTCAATTCTGCTACTACACAAGCCCAGGTCGGGTTAAATCTCAATAATTCGGCGGCATTTTCCATTCCTGTTAAAACTTTCAATGATTCTTTGTTCCCTTTCATGTATAAAAACGGAACCCAGCCATTAAATCAACTCAAAGGTTTTTCGCTTCAAAATAATCGTTCCAGTGCTTTTCCGAAGACCTATGAATATGATGATCTCGCTTTCTTTTGTAGAGTAGAAGTTAAACTGGAGAAGGCGACTAAATTTCCTGTAAAGTTTCGACTTGGTGACGTTAATTATGTCGATCAACTGGAAGGAAAAGGCTACTTTGATTTAGAAAAGAAAAGTGATGAATGATAAAGATTTAGCAAGATTCTATTCAAATAGTATTTCTCAACTAACCTTGATTTAGTAATCTCAAACCAGAAAATTCTTACCCCGAACTTCAAACTTCAAAAATTATCTTTCTTTTTCTAAGAAAAAGATTATCTTTGCGCCCTCGTTAAAAGCCTATAGCCTCTTTTAGAGATTAAGTAGGTATGGTTAAACCAAATAAATTTTAGCTTAAATGCCAGTAAAAATTAGATTACAAAGACGTGGCCGCAGAAAGCAGCCATTTTACCACATCGTGGTAGCCGATGCAAGAGCACCAAGAGATGGTCGCTTCATCGAAAAGATCGGAATTTATAATCCGATGACCGCTCCAGCCACTATTGACCTTGATCGCGATCGCGCTTTCGATTGGTTGATGAAAGGAGCACAACCTACAGACACAGCCCGAGCGATTCTTCGTTACAAAGGTGTGATGTATAAAAAACATCTGATGCGTGGTGTCGCCAAAGGTGCGCTCACCGAAGAACAAGCCGATGCAAAATTGAAGGAATGGATCGATACTAAAGAATCCAAAATCGAAGCTCGCCGTTTGCTAGTAATTGAAGAGAAAAAAGCAGTATTGGAAAAAATTTCCGGTAAGCCTAAAAAGGTAGATTCTCCTCTTGCAGCCAGCACTTCCAGCAAAGATGAAAGCAAACCTACTGCTGAAGAACAAAAATCATTCGCTGAGTCTGTCGAACAAACTACCATTGAATCATTTTCTGAAGAACCTACAGTTGAAGAAACTCCTGAAGCAGAAGCTGTTGGAAGACCTGAGTGAAGCAGAAGAACCTGCAGTTGAAGAAACTCCTGAAGTAGAAGCTGTTGCGGAAGAACCTGCAGTTGAAGAAACTCCTGAAGTAGAAGCTGTTGCGGAAGAACCTGCAGTTGAAGAAACTCCTGAAGTAGAAGCTGTTGCGGAAGAACCTGCAGTTGAAGAAACTCCTGAAGTAGAAGCTGTTGCGGAAGAACCTGCAGTTGAAGAAGCTCCTGAAGCAGAAACTCCTGAAGCAGAAGAAAAAGATAAAGATTAAGAATTAGTATAACCAACTGGATACACTAATTCCTAAAAGTGTTTACAATAACTTCTAGTTATATGAAAAATAGCATCCCGTGGGATGCTATTTTTTTTTGTGCAATATTGGCGGAAGTTTTTCTTGAATTACAAGTCCAATATGACTTGAATGCATCAGACCAATTATAATTAGCCTAAATTGCCACCTATTTATTGGTTATGATCGATCCTTTCTAAAAGCAAATGAATTGTTTTCATCCGTAAAATTAGATTTATTGAAGTATTTCAAAAAATTACTTGCGATACAATCATTGTCCCGTGTATTTAATATTCTTCTTCTACTAACTGCAGTAACGATTCTTTTTTCTGCATGTAAGGAAGAAGATATACCATTTACAGCTTGCCTAAGTTGTTGCGTTCCGGATCGTTTACCCGCTGATATAATAAACTTCGGATCCATATATGTTTCTGTGGAATTTATCGATATTGATAATGATGGCAATGGTTTTTTTTTATAGAAGCTTGGTAGTATCTGATACTTTGAATTAATGAATTGAAAGGGAAAGCGAAAAGCAGCTAAGGATATAATTTTACATAAATAATTCTAGATTACTTGTTTCTTTAAACAGTACCTTGAATTAATTATTTTAATCAAATCTATAAATGTTTAAAAAGAGATCTTTGCTGAAGATCACATTACTTTGTTGCATTTCAAACTCCCTAACCCGATTACATCCACCAAATTTGAAACCGAGTAGACAACCTATAAATTGTAAAAATGACTTCCTAATTAAGGGAAGACATTTTTGTAAATTTTTTAGCCATAATATTAATAAAAAGCAATGCTTGTTGATTTCGGTTTTCGCAAAAGAATTGCTATCTTCGCAGAAGATTTAAAAGCTAATTTTTAGATCCTAATCAATCTTTCAAAACCTAGTAGGCCTTAAATGATCTACTAGGTTTACCTTTAAAAAGCCTAATTTACTTAAAGTTTGAATGATGAAAAAACTAGATAAAAAATACCAAGATCGCCTTGATGAAATAGCAAAAGCTATTCAAAGTTCTGATGAATTAAAAAATTATCTTGAAGAAGAAGAAGAGGAGTTTTATCAGGCGCTTCGTGATAATAATGAACCTGCAATATTAAAAATTTATGAAGAAGTCGCTGTTTCAGAGCCGCTACAATTACTGGCTTTGGAAAAAGCAATAATGGATGAAAAATTTGAAGGGTTGTTTTTACCGCGAATCCTTGGCTATTCAGTGCTTCGAGGAGTCATAAACGATAATTACAAATATTTAAGACCACAGGCTCACTTTCAGGAAATATTACTTGCCATCTGCAATTCTTCCAACTTTGATTATATCCGAAAACGAATCGGGCAAACTATTCAAATGGGATTTGCGCTTAGTAGTGACATTTGGGTTACCAACCTCATCAACAAGGTAACAAACAAACGAATTCGATACTTTTTACAGAGCCAGCAATTACCAAAATATAGAGATCCGAGAGATCGGGCAAGGGA
The DNA here is from genome assembly GCA_963793295.1 of uncultured Saprospiraceae bacterium. Lineage (GTDB taxonomy): Bacteria > Bacteroidota > Bacteroidia > Chitinophagales > Saprospiraceae > JAHDHW01. The sequence goes on from CAWBZX010000040.1 coordinate 229,789, forward strand.
TCTTTTCCGTTACAATAATCAATTTAGAAATGACCATTACCAGACGGCTGTATTTCCAAATAATCTGTCAGAATTAAAAGTTCTTTTTCCTTCCCTAAGAAAATTCCTTTATCACCGTATTCAAGCTTCAGTAGACAATTCCAGTTTTATTGGAGAAATGAAAGCATTTTTAGATAATAAAGATTTTCAAAAAACGCCTGAGTATATTGAATTGCTTGGTCTATATAGCCAGTTTTTTGATCTTTCAAAACCAGATCTGGCCCATTTGATGACTACTTTTAATCAACTCCGATCCAACGATCCGGATTTTGAAGAAAAGTGGTTTAAATTTTTGATTTCAACTAAAGAAACGAAGTTGACAATCGACGCTAAAGCTGACGAAAGAATATCGCTCATTTTAGATAAAAAAATAAAAGACGATCTCACCAAATATTACGATCTTCTGGATACTATTCATGGCAAAGGTTATTTGACTGAAGAAGCTGTTGAAGCTGTAAATGTTTTTTATGGCCAGCATGAAGGACTTTCTGACACCAACCAGTGTGTTCGACAAACTATCCTGAATTATATCACTACTTTCATGACGAATATTGATGTAAAGGATTATCCTGAATATTTTGAACTTTCTAAAATATTTCCGACCTACATGAACATCTTTTCCAATCAACAGTTTAACTATGAGTTGAAGGAGTTGTGTTTAAAATACGTCAAAAAGCTATTGAAAAAATACACAGATAAACGAGGAAAAGATTATCAGGATATCAAAAAGTTTGTCAAAACCAATTTTGTTGATCTTGGATTTATGAAGGAAAAAGAACTTGTGGAGTTTTTCAAAACACGGCGAAAAAAGAAGAATCCAGCTTAATTTCTAAGCTTTAGCCCTACGGAATAAAACTATCAAATAAGAATTCTAAAAGTATACGTTTGCTTTTAAGTTAAAACTTTTTTTGGCACAAGTGAGTTTCAAGACCAAACAAAGCTTTGATTTAAAGCCACTTACTTATTTTATTAAAACTCAAGTTTCAAAGTATGCCTCGGCTAATTATCATTTCAAACCGTCTTCCCGTCACCGTTGATCAGAAAGAAGGTGAATTACACTTTTATCCAAGTGCAGGTGGACTTGCAACAGGATTGAAGTCAATGGAAACCGATCTTGAAAGAATTTGGATTGGTTGGCCCGGACAAGAAATTGATAATAAAACCAAAAAGGAAAAAGTAAAAGAAAAGCTGCTCAAAGACGGGCTCGTTCCGGTTTTTCTTAGCCAAAAAGAGATTGAATCGTATTATGAAGGCTTCAGTAATGAAGTGATTTGGCCACACTTCCATTATTTCACTCAGTTTACCAACTTTGAAGATGACTATTGGGAATCCTACAAAAAGGTAAACCAAAAGTTTGCGGACATTGTCAATGAAATCATTCGCGAAGATGATTTTATCTGGGTTCACGATTATCAGTTGATGCTCTTGCCCGCCATGATTCGCAAAGGTTTTCCAATGGTTTCTATTGGGTTTTTTCTACATATTCCTTTTCCCTCTTACGAAATTTTCAGGATACTTCCCTGGAGGGAAGAAATCCTTGAAGGGCTTTTGGGAGCTGATCAAATTGGCTTTCATACTTTTGATTATATGCGTCACTTTTTGAGTGCTGCATACCGAATTGCAGGCCATGAGCACAATTTTGGAAAACTCACTATCGATGGCCGTTTGGTCAACGTTGATGTATTTCCGATGGGCATTGATTATGAAAAATATGCCTATCCTGAGCGGATTGTTGGAAAGGAAAAAATTGATAGCATGGTCAAGCGCCTGAAATCAAAGGGCAGAAAACTTATTTTATCTATTGATCGGCTTGATTACACCAAAGGCATTCCTCAACGACTTCGTGCTTTTGAAAAATTTATCAGAGAAAATAAAAAATATCGGGGAAAGGTTACTTTAATGCTCATCGTCGTACCTTCCCGTTCTAACGTTGATCAGTATTCTCATTTAAAAGATGAAGTAGATACGCTCGTTGGAAAAATTGACGGTGAGTATCGCACAATCGGGTGGTCGCCGATCCAATATTTTTACCGTTCTTTTTCTTTTGGCGATCTCAATGGAATGTACAAGGCTGCCGATATCGCAATGATTACACCCTTGCGCGACGGGATGAATCTGGTTGCAAAGGAATTTATTGCCAGCAAAGAAGTCAATAAACGCGGGGTACTCATTTTAAGTGAAATGGCCGGAGCTGCAATAGAACTTACAGAAGCCTTAATCGTCAATCCACAGGATGCCAATGATATGGTAAAAGCCATAGTAAACGCACTTGAAATGCCGGAAGAAGAACAAGAAGACCGACTAACAAAAATGCAGAAAAATTTAAAGCGGTATACTGTAAAACATTGGGCAACAACCTTTATGGATGAACAAATGGATTTGAAAAAGCAAAAAGAACAAATAAAGACTAATCTTTTAGGTAAAGAAGAGCGTACTTCTTTATTAGATGCGTATGAAAATGCAAAAAAGCGTCTTATATTTTTGGATTATGACGGAACCCTAATGAATTTTCGATCGGACCCCACAGCGGTAGTTCCTGATCAGGAATTATTAGATATCTTACAAAAAATAAAAGAATCTCCCGAAAACAAACTGGTTGTAATTTCGGGAAGAGATCGATCAACTTTGGATCAATGGCTTGGGCACTTAGATATAGATTTGGCGGCCGAACATGGTGTCTGGATCAAAAGGCGTGGTGAATGGAAAGCCAGTACCGGTGCAAAGGATGATTGGAAAAAAGATATCAGCCCAGTGCTGGAAACTTTGGTGGAACGTACACCCGGTTCTTTTATCGAAGAAAAAGACTATTCAATTGCCTGGCATTATCGAAATATTGATAAAGGTCTTGGAGAAAAGCGTGTTCGTGAATTTCGAGACGTTTTATCATACCTCACTGCAAATCTGGACCTCCAGGTCCTGGAAGGTAACAAGGTTGTTGAAATTAAAAATGCAGGAATCAATAAAGGAAAAGCTGCACTTTATTGGGTGAAAAAAGAAAAATATGACTTCATCATGGCTATCGGCGATGACTATACCGACGAAGATATTTTCAAAGCACTTCCTGCTTCCGCTTACACCATCAAAGTTGGGCTGGAACAAACCGCCGCACGCCTCAACATGCTCAGCGTAAAGAATGTCCGGAAGCTTTTAAATCAGCTATGATTGCTGAAAAATCATAAAACTCGGATGTCGAGGTCTGCAACTTTGACATAATTTGCTTGAAATTTTTCATCTTTGAATTCTCTGGTGCGATCCCAGATAAATTCAAAGATGAAAAATATTAAAGACTATTTACCATTAACAAAGGTGGTTGCTGCTTTTTTTATATTTGCACTTAAATACCTTACGATAAAATATACGCTCAACTATGAGAAGAATACATTTCTCTCCGATTATGGAAAACTAACAATGGGCATAATATGAGACGCAAAGCAGATATGACTAAAAAAATAGTATACATCTTTTTTTTTACGCTGGTATTAGCAGATATAGGATATTCCTTTTTTCAATTTTACAATACCCCGTTAGATAGGGATATGTCAGAGAGCATTGTACCAGCTTATTATATTAATCCTGTATTAGAAAGTCCATTAGGTTTGAAAATTTTTAGAGAAAAAACAACCTACCATAATCCTAATCGGTTCTTCAGTCATTGGTCGCTTAATAAATATTTCAATACTGTACCTTTATTTCTGCAAAAGTGTTTTAATCCAATTGATAGTGTTTATTTATCCTGTGCTATCATTAAGATAGTTACTCAAATAGCATTGATTTTTTTATTAGCGTTTGCTATTTCAGGAACTAATAATGTGTTAAAACTAGACTTTATTTTAGCAGCAGCCCTGATAACTCCGCTTTTTCAAACAAATGGCTTTTTTACTTATATGGGTATAATTGACCAATCTACATCTTACGTTTTTTTTTATGCACTGCCAACAAGCCTTTTGCTATTGTATTTTATGCCTTTTTTTCTAAAACATTATTATGAAAAAGAAGCAAAAGAAAAAAAAATAATTAGACTATTGTGGATTCCATTAGCTATAGTAATTTGTTTAAGCGGTCCATTGAACCCTGGAATTGTTTTGGTAGTTACCTTTATCATCTTACTACATCATTTATTAAAAACTTATTCATCTTCGACACATAACGATATAATTAAAATAGGGATAGACGCGATTCGCCAGATCCCTAAAGATTATTTGTTTTATCTAATACCTATTAGTATTTTTTCCCTTTACTCTTTATTTCTAGGCACTTTTAATTCCTCCACAATCAACCAACAAATTCCTTTAATAGAGTTATATGGAAGAATACCTGATGGTCTGTTTTATCAATTTACCTCTAAACTGGGGTTTCCTGTATTATTCACCATTATAATAATTAATATCGTTGTCATTAAAAGAAAATTTAAATCAAAAGAAGCAAAACGCATATTAAACATATTTAAATGGATCCTACTATTCGCATTGGTATATATACTTTTATTACCATTGGGAGGGCATAGGGTTTATCGCCCCAATGTGCTTAGGTATGATACAATAATGCCTATCACTCTTAGTATGATGTTCTTGTTTGGGCATTCCACCCTATTTTTAATTAAAAACATTACAGACAAACAAAAAATTTTATACTACCCATTGATAATATTCATTGCATTTATTTTTTCAAATTCTGATGAAAAAAAATTTGATAAGAATAATTGTGAAAGAATGGCCCTAAAACAATTATCGGAGACTTCAGATAAGATAGTGAAACTAGAAAATGATTGTAATGTAATTTCATGGACTAAAATCGAAAATCCAAACGATTCGGAATTAAATGCGCAAATGCTTAAAATATTGAGAATAACAAAAGAAAAAACATTGTATTACCAATAACAACACTATTGAATTTATACAAAATTATTTCTCCAAAGTTCAAAAAGAAATTACGTAAAAACCAGCAAACATGGTTTGGTTTTTTAATAGAAGTTGTTTAAAGTTTAAAACAACTTCATTGAAAAAAACCAAATACTGCGATTTTAAGTCAAATAATTGAGCTTAATCCATCAATTTTAGAAAATAAAAATGGATGAAAAATTGAACAGCTAATCGTGAAGCCCCTTCCTTTTTTCTTTTAAAACGAAATATTTCGCGTTTGTACCAAAATAATTAATACCATTAATGAATCACAACAAAGGAGGCTGATACATATTCCCCACATAGATGAACAAACACTGAATAAACACCATTAACATAATTTGAAACATCAACTTGAAGGGACTTTTTATTAACGGTATTTTGGTATTTGATTTCACCGTTATGACTTAAAATCATAATATCAAATATACCTTTATAGACAAAATCATGTTCAAAATCAATATTTATAAAATTATTTGTTGGATTGGGGCTAAGAAACAACTCTCCAAAACCACCAAAACAAGGTTCAGCGAAAAAACTTTTAGAAATATTAAATGACTCACCGCATCTATTTTTTGTTGCTGTTAATGTAAACCATCCTTCATTAATGGGTTCAACATTTGTAAATGAACCATAAACTGGGTCAATATTTCCAAAATCAATGTCCCATTGTACATTTGTAAGAGGGTCAGTGACATATCTGCCAGAAGCATTGGAAGCCGGAAAACAAGTAGGTGTTATTTCTATTATATTAAATTCAGGAGGATCGGAATTAATTTGAAGATTAATCGTAAAAGTATTTTTATTACAATAGCCCTCTATTCCTTGCACCTCAGCCTTTAACCATGCATTTTCTTGATCATTAGTAAATGCAGTTATTTCGACTCCATTATTATTAATAACAGACATTGTGAGATTATTACTGGCAGTCCAAATAATATTATCAACTCCTTCCTCAATTATATTTAAAGAATAGTAATATTCCTCATAACCACAAATCGACAATTCACCTTTAATTTGATAATCACACAAATCGGATAGATTCTTTTGAGGGTCACGCTGATAAACTCTTATATAATCGACTTCCATATTATTCGGCAAAACGGTGTTTTCGTTTGGAGCCTCTGTAACAGGTCCATTATTCACTCCCACAGCAACTCCGGCTATTACCTGTACATGATCCCCCCACCTTGGGTATGCGGGTTCTACTGTATAAACACCCGGAGGTGTGTCGCATCCTGTGACTGGATCAGGCCAATTAAAATATTTTGAAAAGCGATATTTTTCGTCGCCATCAATTAAGAATTTTATATGCCAAGGGTCATATTCAACTGCAAAAACATGAAAAGCCCTAGAATAATCTTCTCCGGTATATGAAGCACGCCTTGGAATCCTCTCACCATTATTAAGATATTTCCATAAAGTTGTATGTGCTTTATTGGGATCTTGGCTTCCAAATTCAAACACATCAATTTCAGTACTCCACCCAAACACCCAGAACGCAGGCCAAAAACCCATTCCTGAAGGAATTTTACACCTTATTTCATATTTTGAGTAGGTTGTGAATTCTTGCTTTGAATTGATGTTTCCTGATGTATAGTCACGAACAGCATTAAACCATGTGGCTTGCTCTTCTTTGACCACGATTTTTAAAGTACCATTGTTCACTAAAAGGTTATCATCTAGAAAAATTTGCTGACTATTATTGCCGTCATGAGTTCTACAATACTCACATTGGTCACTGTTATTAGGACCATACGGAAAATATGTGTACCATTTTTTTGTATCAACTTCATCACCTATAAATTCGTCATGAAAAACTAATTTCCATTCTTCCGTTGGACAAATATTCCCCCCGGTAAAATATACTGAAGGAGGATTTTCCTGAGTACTTGCTTTTAAAATAATGAAAGTAAGAATCTGAATTATCAAAAATAGTTTTTTCATACTGTTTTTATTTTAAAGGTGCTTAAATTGAATATGTAAAATGAACCACAACTAAGTAACCCAAATAAACTACATCGAAAGCTGTACATCAATAAATGGCCAAAACTCATTAACCTTAAGTATTAAGCTAGAAGATCACAAAGTTAAGCACTATTACTAATTTTGTAATATTGTATACAATTTAACTCTTTCTTTTGCCCTTCAACTAAAATTGTGTTGTTAGAAACCAAAGTTTTTTATATCTCCTTTTAAAGGATTGAAGATTTTGAGTACAAGCATTTTAGTCGATAAAACCCCATTCAAAGTAGAAGAAAAACAAACGTTGAAAAAAAGCTTACTATTTTAAATTCGAAACAATGATTTATTTATGTTCAGCGACTTTTTCGATGGGATCCGATCATACGGCAAAGCTTACTCCGTAATCAATAAAATGCGATTATGGCCTTATGCCATTATACCAGCGATCATAAGTGTTTTGCTGGCTTTTAGCATTGGATTTTCAGCGTGGAATCTATCTGATGAAGTCGGAAGTTTCTTGATTTCCTGGTACAAATGGGAATGGGGCAGCGAAATAATTTCAAATATCTCAACCTGGCTGGGAGGCCTACTTGTTGGATTGCTCGGCTTTATTCTTTTCAAATACCTCGTCTTGATTTTGGCTTCTCCTTTTATGAGTTTTTTATCTGAAAAGGTTGAAAAAAATCTGAGAGGTAACCAACAAAAAACATCGTTTAGTTTTGGCGATGCGGTGCATGATATCGTTCGGGGTATTCGGATTTCCTTTCGTAATTTCTTCCGTGAAATATTTTTAACCCTACTCATTCTTTTGCTGGGTTTGATTCCTGTCCTTGGCCTTATTACACCGCTTTTGTTGTTTTTTGTACAAGCGTATTTTGCTGGATTTGGAAATATGGATTACACGCTGGAAAGGCATTTATCTGTTTCAAAAAGCACGCAGTTTGTAAACCGACATCGGTTTCTGGCTCTTGGAAATGGAACCATTTTCGTTTTGTTATTAATGACCGGAATTGGCTTCCTGATTGCACCACCCCTGGCTACTATTGCTGCTACCATTGAAAGCGTGAAAAGGATGAAAACTGAAAAAATTATTGTCTCTGACCAATTGGAATTGATCTGATGGTCATTTATTTTGCCAGTTAAATGACAATATTATTATATAGAGCAACTGTTTTTACTTCTTGTCGATATTTATGGAACAGTTCATCAATTTTTTAAATACGTTTGTAGTATAAAAAAAATCAAATTGATTGAAGCCTGTATATTTGTAAAAATATAGTCCTTTTAAATTTCAACTAATCATTTAAATTAAAACAACTAAATATTTCATTCAGTGATGATACTGAATGAAGATTTCTCTTTAACCCATAAATTATTAACATGAAACGAATCATTTTTACCCTTTTATCTACTTTTTTCGCACTTTCAATCTTTGCTCAAACCGACCCTCTCAATGTTACTTACAAAGGAAATGTCACTTATAACCAGGAACTAAGCGATGTGTGGGGTTATGTTACGCCAGAAGGCGATGAATATGCATTGGTAGGTGTTTACAATGGAGTTTCAATAGTAGACTTGTCAGATCCTGAAAATCCTACGGAAGTATTTTTTGAAAATGGTGCTGGCTCCATTTGGAGAGATATTAAAACCTGGGGAGAATATGCATATGTCATCAATGAAACCTCTAACGGTTTGATGGTCATAGACTTAACCGATCTTCCAAACTCCGTGAGTTCATTTAATTGGACACCAAATATCGCTGGATTAGGAACGCTTAATACCTGTCATAATATTTATATCGACGAATTTGGCTATGCTTATTTGGTGGGCTGTAATATAAATGGAGGCGGAATGCTATACGTTGATGTTTTTACAACTCCCGGATCACCGGTTTACGTTAATAAAGGGCCGGCAATTTATAACCATGATGTTTATGTACGAAACAATGTTGCTTACAGCTCTGAATTAAATCTAGGTCAATTTGCCATTTACGATATAAGTGACAAAAATAGCACGCAATTGTTAGGGACCCAAAGCACTTTATTTAACTTCACTCATAACGCCTGGCTATCTGATGACGGAAATACACTTTTCACTACCGATGAACAATCGGGCGCTACTGTAGGATCTTATGACGTTTCTGATCCTGCTGATATCCAGACCCTTGATAATTTCCAACCTTACGAAACACTTGGCGACGGAGTCATTCCTCACAATGTTCATGTTTGGCAGGATTGGTTGATTGTTTCCTATTATACAGATGGATGTATCATTGTCGATGGTTCAAGACCTGACAACTTAGTGGAAGTTGGAAATTTCGACACTTTCATTCCTGCATCAACTGGATTTTCAGGAGCTTGGGGAGCTTATCCATTTTTGCCTTCAGGACTTATCTTGATTTCTGACATTGGCAATGGATTGTATGTGTTGGAACCCAATTATGTAAATGCCTGTTGGCTGGAAGGAGAGATAACGGATGCTTCCAACGGATCAGCAATTAACGGGGCTTCAGTAGAGTTGTTAACTACAAATGTATTTGAGCAATCACAGGCAAATGGAGAATACAAAACGGGTTTCGCAGTTGCCGGCACTTATGATGTTTTGGTTAAAAAAGCTGGTTTTGAGCCTGGAACTGCTCAAGCAACTTTAGAAAATGGAGTTGTAACCATACTTGATGTTGAACTCGTGCCTCTGGTACCCTTTGCAGTATCAGGACTTGTCATTGATGAAGACAGCAATGATCCTGTGGCTAATGCAAAAGTCAGTATTATCAACGATGATTTTAACTATGATATCGAAACAGATGCTAATGGCAATTTCAATATTGCTTCTTTTTTTGCAGGAGATTATGAAGTATTCGCTGGCAAATGGGGGTATAAAACCACTGGTACGAGTTCTGAATCAATCGACGAAAACAACAATACGCTAACCCTTGAGATTGCAGAAGGATACGAAGATATTTTTTCTCTTGATTTAGGGTGGTCGGTTGATTTCAATGCACAATCTGGAATTTGGGAAAGAGGTGCTCCTATTGGAGTAGAAGTACCCGGTGGCGGTGTTTACTTAACACCTCCTATAGATGTAACCGAAGACATTGGAAACAGCTGCTATGTTACAGGTAATGTCGGTGATTTATTTGGAGGGGTACTTATAAATGGAAATACCACTCTGACTTCGCCTTTATTTGACTTGACCGATTACAATGAGCCCTATATGAGCTATTACCTTTGGTATTTGAGTGTTGATCCAAATAATGGAGATCCAACTGATACTGAGTTCTTAGTTAAATTGGACAATGGTACGGAGTCCGTTTATGTAGACACTGTCAGTTTCTCTGATTTTTATGACTTGGAGTGGAATCTTTCTGAGATTAATATTGCTGAACATATCATGCCTACTGACAGCATGACGGTTTCTTTTGAAGCCACAACTCCTTTTGACTTCAGTGAAATTGTTGAAGCAGCAGTTGACTATTTCCAGGTATGGGATAACGACCCTCCGGTTAGTACAAATAATTTAGTAAACAATAGTATTAAATTGAACGCAAGTCCTAATCCAAGTAGCCAAAGTTTTGTGGTCAGATATGAGTTTGAAAATTATACTGGCGATTCCAAAATAATGGTTTACAATACTTTAGGCCAGCTTGTGGAATCAAAAGAATTGGTCGATCAAATCGGACAAATTGAAATCGGGAACAGACTTGAAAGAGGACTTTATTTCGCTCATATTACCGATGGAAGTTCGATTAGTAAAAGTTTAAAACTGATAAAGCATTAAAACGCTTTGAGCTAAATGACGGGACAAAATTATTGACAAGTTATTTTGACTTTGAAAAATCGTTAAAATAACTGACTATAAGGAAGTTATGAAATGATATTTCAAATGTCTAAATAAAATAACTTATTGATAATTCCGTCTAACAACTTAAATATATTTATTATCACGCAAAGTCGCAGAAGTGCAAAGTATTAAGATTTACTTGCTCATCTGGGGGCTTTGCGTGATTTTTTATTTTAATCTTCTTTATAAATCAATACTTTTCTTTCTCCGGATTTTGCGAAGCCGCGATACATTCCGGATGTATTAAAAGGCATAGCAACATTTCCATATTTATCAACGCCAATCACTCCCCCATCTCCACCAGCAGTTTTTAATTTTTCGTTTATTACAATATCAGCCGCTTTTTGAAAATCAGTTCCCTTGTATTCCATCATCGCTGAAATATCATGCGCAACAGCATAGCGAATGAAAAATTCGCCATGACCCGTTGATGAAATGGCACAGGTGTTATTGTCTGCATAAGTCCCTGCTCCGATAATTGGTGAATCGCCAATACGATTGTACTTTTTATTGGTCATGCCACCGGTCGAGGTTCCAGCAGCGAGATTGCCCTCTTTGTCAAGCGCAGCGGCACCAACTGTTCCATATTTTGAATCGTAAAAATGAAATTGCTTGTCATTAAAACCTAAGTCATCAGCTTTTGCTTTTTGAAGAGATTCCCAACGTTCCTGAGTAAAAAAATATTCCGGATCAACGATTTCAAGCCCTTTTTCTTTAGCAAATTCATCGGCTCCCCGTCCTGTTAATAAAACATGGTTAGATTTTTCCATCACCGCTCTGGCTGCCAAAATTGGATTTTTTACAACAGTCACTCCGCCAACTGCACCTGCGTTTTTATCTCGCCCATCCATGATGGAGGCATCCATTTCATTTTTTCCTTCATTGGTAAATACCGCTCCTTTTCCAGCATTGAAATACGGTGAATTTTCCATAACCATGATGGTAGCTTCAACAGCGTCCAAACTGTTACCCCCGTTTTCCAAAATCGTTTCTCCTGTTATTAAAGCTTCATTTAAAACCTCCCGAATGGCAGCTTCGCGTTCTGGACTCATGTTTTCTTTTTTTATAGTCCCCGCACCACCATGAATGACTAAAGCATATTCGGCTCTTTCCGGATTGCTTTCGGGGCTTGTTTTATTTGTCTGTTCTTCTGATGGATTACAGGCCAGAAATAATAAAAAGGAAAACAGGAATATTATTTTTCTTATCATGTTTGATGATTTTTTTAAAAATAAGCTAATTGTTCCGATAAATTAATCTCTAACAGTTTTTTACAAACGCGCAAGATTGAAAGCTTTTTTCTTTTTATGAAACTAATAATTTCTATTGAGCGTAAATTCATTAAACCTTTAAATTATGAAGATACTAATTATTGGTGGTGGAAATATGGGATTGACTTATGCACATAGTTTTTTGCGATCACATATCTCCAACGCGGAAGATATGATGATCCTTGAAAAATCACCAATCAAAGCAGAAGAACTCGCGCAAAAAAATATAGGAACCGTTTTTGGAACGCCGGAAGGTTGCATCACCAAAGCTGATTTGGTCATATTTGCGGTGAAACCCCAGGATAGCGGTGCTGTGTTTGAAAGCATCCGCCCTTTTGTGGATTCTCAGCAGGTTTTTCTTTCTATCATGGCTGGTGTCAAAATCAAAACCATCAGCGATGCTTTGGGTACACCAAAAATAATCAGGGCGATGCCCAATTTGCCAGCTCAAATCGGCATGGGAATGACCGCTTTCACCTCGTCTGACGAAGTCACCCGCATCGAATTGGTCATGGTTCAAAACCTGATCAATACGACTGGAAAAACGATTTATGTTGAAAACGAACAATTTATTGATGCGGCGACTGCCATTTCGGGAAGTGGCCCGGCATACGTTTATTATTTTATGGATGCCTTGATTCAGGCCGCACAAAGTATGGGCTTTTCAGCTTCAGAGGCTGAACTATTAGTTGGCCAGACTTTCAAAGGAGCAGTTGATTTGCATAATCAATCTGATTTCTCTTGCGAAGAATGGATCAAAAAAGTGTCTTCAAAAGGAGGAACCACAGAAGCAGCAATGCACTCATTTTTAGGTAATACCGTCCATAAAGACATCATCGAAGGTGCCAACGCTGCGCTCAATCGAGCTGTGGAACTGGGAAAAGAAGAACCTGTAGCTCAAGAAAACAAAAAATAAGAGACTAAAGGAAATCATCAAACTACTTAAGATTAAAAATAAATTTAGTTTTGCTATTCTGCCTTTAAAAGATTGACGCACAAAATGGAAGCAAGTTGATTTTTTTTTCATCACGCCTTGCCCTTCAAAATTTTAAAATCACCTTTTCAGATTAATTAAATTATTTATAAAAATTCCTAACTTTAGGGGATAGTACCTAAAAATGATAGTCAATGATTTAGCCTGAATTTAAATAATTATTGATTTCATTTTCCCAAGAGTTGGTTTTATATTAAAAAAACAAAAACATTTTCTAATGAAAAAACAATATTTACTCTACCTGATAATGTTGGCTTCCTTCTCTCTCACTGCCCAAACCGATTATCCTTCCGTTGGTGCAAATTATGCCAATCAAACATTTTATAACTTAAACGATGGAGCTGCTGTTCAACATGATCACACAACATGGGATATTGGCTTTGCCTTAGGAGAAGGATCTGTTGGCGTATTTGTAAACGAAGGGGTAGCTGCTTCATTTACGGTACCATTGCCTGAAGTAGAATTGTACCTGACGGCGTCGTTCGATTTTGCCAATGTAGATACTACGGATATGGCCCGTATTGTTAATAATGAAATATCCTGGTCTGAAGGAGCATTTAATCATGTCAAAGATGAAATGGATTCTTTAGATATGGGCTGGGGAACCTATGATGAAAACACTCAAGAGGTTAACGGAACAAGAGTATTCGTAATAAAATTGAGAAATGGAAATTTCAAAAAACTAAAAATCCAGTCGCTCATCAATGATGTATTTACTTTTCAATATGCTGACCTGGATGGAAGCAATGAAAACACAAAAACCATCAACAAAGCAGATTTTGAAAGTAAAACGCTGGCTTATTTTTCTGTAGAAACCGGCGAAACATTAGACCTTGAGCCTGAAAATTGGGATCTGCAATTCACACGATATTATGCCTCAATTGATGATGGAGGTGGCGGTACTACTGAATATATGGTAACAGGAGTGCTCTCAAACACAGGTGTAGAAATAGCTCAGGCGGATGGGATCGACCCAGTATACGTAGATTATAATGACTATGAAGACAGTTATACGGATTCGATTAACGCCATCGGTCACGATTGGAAATATTTTGATTTAGGTGAATTTCAATGGATTGTTCCATTAGATAGAGTTTATTTTATAAAAAGCCTGGAAGATGAACTTTGGAAAATTCTATTCCTTGAGTTTGGTGGATCTTCAACTGGAGTAACTACCATTATAAAAGAATTCCAAGCTGATCTTACCGCTTTGGAGACAGTATCTGAGCATTTACAATCTTTTGAAGTTTTTCCAAATCCAGTGGATGAATATGTAAATATAGCTTTTGAATTAAACGCTCCTGTTAAAAATGGTCTTATCCAAATTACTGATAACCTGGGGCGGGTAGTTAAATCATTTGATGTTCAAACACGACAAGGTTTAAATGTAAAAACGATATCCCTGGATATACCTGCAGGATTATATCAGTTATCGCTCAAATTTGAAAATGATTTTATTTCAAAAACCATCATGGTAAAATAATAATTAACGCAAGTTGCTAATTATGAATGATGAAAGAGAAATGATGAATTCTTTTTCAAAAAGTATATTTGTCAATTCATAACTTATAATTTATCATTCATCATTTTCAAGTTTGCGGTGCTCCGCAACTTGAATTAATTAATCTAAGTCAGATACCAAATCCTTATCAGGATTATTCAAATGAATAAAAAACGGCTGTTGAAATAATTTCAACAGCCGTTTTAAAATGCCCAATTAAATTAACCTTTACATCACCGTAAAGGTTCGTTCTGCCATTTTCATAATTGACATATCCATATTCATCGTTCTGGCTACCAATCTGAATGTTCCTGAAGCTGTTGCTGTAAAAGCATCCGCACTTTCAAAAGTGTAAGTACCTGCAACATGTTGATGACCATCAACGAGGGTAGCAACAATATTGTCAGCAGCATCAAGAATTTCAATCCTCACGTGGTGAATAACCCCACCCTCGTCATGAGTGTATACAACTTTAACCGGCAAATCATCATTGACGTTTATGGTTGTGTTTTCAGTAGGTTCCTGAATATCAATGCTTACATTATAAGTAGCTGCCATAACCATGAATGTACGTTGTGCTTCTACTTTTTTTGAAGCATCCTCGTGATCATTGGTTCGTACTCTTAATGTATATTCACCCTGAGCCATAGGTGTAAAATTTTTGTTAACATGATGGTGGCCTTCAGCATGAACATGCTCATTGTCCACTAAAGTTTCCACCAAATTTCCGTCTGCATCAAAAATTTGTACCGTAACATGATGGATAATTTTATTGTCCTCCCGATCGATTTCCGCTTCAATAGTCATTTCCTGTCCGACTGTTCCCATTTCTCCGTCAGCTGGTGAAATAATATCTATGGTTGCCGTATATTCCTCTTCGACAGGGGTTTCTGTTGTTTTATCGCAACCTACTGAAAACAAGCCTGTTGCTAAAAATAATATTAAATACTTTCTCATCTTTTTATTAAATTTAAATGGTTTAATTAGAATACGTTTTATAAAATGTTTTTGTGTTTTAATTTGCTTATAAATTCGTTTTTTGTCTGGTGCAGAACCCACAAATTACTTGAGAAATTCATCCTGCATACTATAAACAAACACATCACACAAGTTTCCTGAAAGGAAAACAAATAGGATGATAACAAAATCAAACCTGGTTTACTTTATTTTTTTATACAAAAAAGTGCTTTATTCGCTTGTAAGGCTAAGCAATCGGCGGGTGAAAGATGGAATTGGAAAAATCGGAATCAAAGTAACTCGTCAAAACAAAATTGGATTGATGCACCGATTCATTCAAAACATCTTCGATGTCATTATTGATAAATACAAATAATTCAATTTTTGTAGGTTCAAAGCTGGGAAGTGGCATCTCAGAAGAAGGGGACTCTTTTGTTTGTTTTAGTATTTTCTTCAAATGACAATGTCCTTTGCATTTCGATCCTTGGACATCCTTCTCTACGCATAAATTTTTAGCGATATAATCCTGATTTATTTTAAAAAATAAATAAAAGGAAGCTTCTTGGAAACTAACCAAAGAAACAATTACAATCAGAAATATGGAGCCTATTATTCGCATTTCAACTTCAAATAAACGAAAGAAAAAATTATCACACAATATAAGAAACTCAATTTGATGGAACCGTGACAAATATCACAGAACGGAAAGTGTAATTGAATGAGTATTAAAAAACATATAAAAACTTTTTCAACTAAGTATCATTTATTTTTATAACTTTATAGCGATTGTTTTTTAACCTATTTGATTATAAACTCTATGGAAACAACGCTATTCTTATTCCTTGGACTTGCAATTGGCGCAATTTCTGCCTGGTTGATCGCCAAATACAAATTTGCTTCGGAAAGTCAAAAAATCTCCGAGGAAGAATTACAACAAAAATATGTACCCAAACAGGTTTTTGATGCCCTGCAAACTCAAGCAGATCTGCTTAAAGAAGAACTCAAAGAAAAAGAAAATGAATTTATAACGACAAGCAACCAACTTTCTGCAAAGGAACAAGACAATCAAAATTTGCTTAAAAAGCTATCCGAACAAAAGGAAGAGCTGAATCATATTCAGCAACGATTCCAAACAGAATTTGAAAATATTGCCAACAGGCTGCTGGAAGAAAAGAGCGAAAAATTTACAAAACAAAATAAAAAACAGCTGGACGATATCCTGAGCCCTCTTCATGATAAAATAAGGGATTTTGAAAATGGGATCGATAAAAAATTTCACCAGGAAACCATCGATCGAATTTCTTTAAAAAAAGAAATTGAACAACTCAGAGATCTCAATATTCAACTGAGTCAGGATGCCAATAATCTTGTCAATGCACTCAAAGGGGATTCTAAATCTCAAGGTGACTGGGGCGAATTTCAATTGGAAATGCTGCTGGAAAAAGCAGGACTCGTCAAAGAAATTCACTTCCAGACTCAATCTTCTTTCAAGGATAATGAAGGAAAAGATAAACGGCCGGATTTCATTATAAATTTGCCGGATGAAAAACACCTTGTTATTGATTCGAAAGTGTCGCTCACTGCTTATGAAAAGTTTTTCAATGAACCGGAAGAGAAAAAAAGGAAAAAACATCTCAAGGCTCATGTCGATAGCATGAAGAATCACATCAAGGACCTCAGCGGTAAAAAATACCAAAATCTTTATCAAATCAATTCGCCGGATTATTTGCTCCTTTTTGTGCCGCTGGAGCCTGCTTTTTCTTTAGCTGTTCAAAATGATTCCAAGCTTTTCCTCGATGCGCTTGAAAAGAATATTGTCATTGTTTGCCCTTCTACTTTGCTGGCTACTATGCGCACTGTGTCTTACATCTGGAAACAAGACAAACAAAAACGAAGTGTCATTGAAATCGCTCGGCAGAGCGGTTTGTTATATGATAAGTTTTGCAATTTTGTAGAAGATCTCAAAACCATCGGAGCCAGAATTGATAGCGCCCAATCTTCTTACCATGACGCAATGAATAAATTGACAGAAGGCAAACGCCATGGAGACACCCTCATTGGCCGTGCAGAAAAAATCAAATCGCTGGGTGCCAAATCGTCAAAATCACTGCCTAAAGAATTAGTGGAATTGATTGCCGAAAACGGTGAAGAAGACTAAATGTAAATTCTTTTAAAGAAACTTAGTCGCGGCTATGAAGCTGTTCAAATAGGAGTTCTCTTTTATTCCTTAGCAGATTTTTCTCTTCTTTCGACAAACTGGTGAATTTTCTGGCAGCCTTCCACTTCATTAACAGTTCGTCGTAAAACAACGAAAAGAATCCTAAAAACGGTGCTACTAAAACAGCGATTACAAAAATATTATTTCCTGATATCAAAGCGATTACAAAAAAGATCAACCAATAAAGCTGATAACCAAATAATCCGACAGCATAACGGACCGAAGAATGAAATTCAATTTTTTTCACTTTATGGTCAGCAAACCTTTTAGCCATAAATAAAGGCAGACCATTAATCAATGCGCCGATTAAAAATGGAACAAATCCCAAAATGATAAAAATGGAATTAACAAAATTAAATTTTTGGAATTGAGCAATGCCAAGGTCTTTCAGATTGTGCTGATTGAGTTCTTTTTTGTATTCTGAAAGAGTCTTAGACAAGGCCTCTTTTTCATCATGATCCATTTTATTGATGATCTCAACTGTTTTATATTCTTTTTTCAAAAGTTTATTGGACGAAGATACCATTGGAAAAAATGATTTCTCGAGGTCATTTCGTTGAATGTCCAAAATTTTATCAACCAGCTCATCATCCGCTTCATCCGCAACATGAATCACATGTTTTCGCAGTCCGATCGATATTTCATCAGTTAATTGTTTGATCGCTTTCCGTGGATTTTCACGATAAACAGGCATCATTTTTTTTAAAGGGATCGCCTCTCCTACTTCCATCATGACCTCTGAGCGAAAACGATTGGAATCGGTGTAGTTCACTCCGATTGGAACCACTAAAATATCTAAATCTCCATACTTTTCAATAGCTCCAAAAGCCATCCTTGCTGCTCCTTTCTGGATAGGCCGCAATCTTTTCTCATGCTTGGTCTCCCCTTCTGCCAGAATTAAAATATTCTTACTTTGGCTTAAAAATTTGTAGCAGAGATCCATGGTAGCTTGATTGTTCTTCAGGTTCGAAAAACCATCACGAAATCTAAAAATGGGATACATTTTTAAACTAGCCAAAATGGCTCGCACGAATTTGCTGTTGAAAACATCTCCTCTTACTATAAAATGAACAATGGGTCCCAGGAATACAGCGATCAGAACCGGATCCAGAAACGCGGTTGGATGATTTACTACGAAGATTATGGGCTTGTCGTTTTGTATCGATTCTTGATTGGAAAAGTATATTTTTCTAAAAAATACTCTAAATCCTATTTTCGATAAATACTTTTCAATGTAATACAACATTTACAATCCATTTTGGGACGCAAAGATAAAAATTGATCCTGTTTTTTTGAGTTTAAGTTAGTTTTACACAAAATACTGCAAAATATTTTCACGAGTGGCTTTTAGCTTTTCAAGGATTTTGCCATCAACTTTTTTTTGTCTCTTCAAAGATTTCCATTTTTTAAAATAGTCGCGATAAATCAATGCATAAAATCCAAAAAAAGGCAGCATAAAAATGAATAAAAGCAGCATAAAATATCCTTGAGCTATCGAAAAAACAATCAGGATAAAATAATAAAGTAAAAAAGCACCTATGGCTACCGCAATTTTCACAGAAGCCTTAAACTCAAGGTAAATCACATATTTTAATGCTATGAGATTGGCAATCAATGCCGGCAGATAGTTTCCCACATATCCCAAAATAAAAGGGAAAAACCCGAAAATAATTGTCAAAATGCCATAACTTTTATAGCGCCCTTTTTCAGCTACAGCCCAATCATCTAATTTATTTTGCTCCAGTTCATTTAAATAATTATCGACTTTTTTTCCTAATTCAACTTTCTCGATTTCAGCCATTTTATTAATCCGTTCCGCGATGTGTTTTTCTATCTTTAGCTTTCGGTTATCACGCGAAACGATTGGAAAAGCTGGTTCGTAATAATTATTTCGATGGAGTACAAAGAGCTTTTCAGTCAAATCTTCATCTTCCTTTTTATCAATAATAATGACGTGCCTTTTTAAACGCTCCCCTATTTCGCTGGTTAACATTCGTGCAGCAGTTTCCGGATGCTTTTCATAGTCTTCTTTATAATTCTGAATGGAAATCGGTTCACCAAATTCAAACATGACATGACTTCTGAATTGGTCGGCGTAGGTATAATTTACGCCAACCGGAACAATTTTCAAATCCAGGTTCTCATCTTTCCCTAAAGCGCCAAAAGCAATACGGGCTGTCCCTTTTTGAATAGGCCGAAGGCGTTTTTCCTGAATGGTGTTTCCTTCTGCCAAAATCATGATCGTTTTATTTTCTGCCAGTTTTTCGTAACAAAGTTCAAATGTGGAAAAATTCCGCTTCACTTTTCCAAAGCCCCCATCCCTTATCCGATAAATTGGAATCATGTGCAACGCATTAAATATTCGTTTTGAAAGAGCCGAAATAAACATGTCTCCGCGAACTAAAAAGTGAAGGGGTTGAGGAAGCAGACAAGCAAGTAAACAAGGTTCTAAAAAAGCGGATGGATGATTGACAGCAAGAATAACCGGTTTGTTTTTCGGGATGACCTGAGCATTGGAAAAATAAATACGCCGAAAATTAGTTTTCAGCGCTATTGTTGCAAAAGGTTTTACGATCCGGTAAAGCATTTTTTGGGCGTTATTGGTATCCCTATTTTTAAAGAACGTTGGTGTCTAAGTAAAAATTAAATTCCCACCAAATTGAAAGGCCAATGTACAATCATCGATACAAAGATAAAAAGCTTTCGTAATTTCGTAGCATGTCTGTTAACAAGTACCTGATTGTATTGGCTGGCCCCACTGCCGTCGGAAAAACGGCAGTTGCCATAAAAATTGCTCAGCATTTTGAAACTGAAATCCTTTCCGCTGACAGTCGTCAATTTTATCGCGAAATGTCAATTGGTACAGCAAAACCTACCCCGGGAGAATTTGCTACCATCCCGCATCATTTCATCAGCTCTTTGAGTATTCATGATCATTTTACGGTTGGCGATTTTGAAAAAGAATCGCAGCTTCTATTAAAAAAACTATTTAAAAAGCACAACATTGTCATCATGGCCGGGGGCTCAGGACTGTTTATCAGAGCAGTATGTGAAGGATTGGATGTTTTCCCTGAAGTCCCGGTTGAAATCAGAAATCAGGTTAATGAACTTTTTAAAAAAGAAGGCATTGAAGGTTTACAAAAAGAATTAAAAAAAGCTGATCCGGTATATTTCAAAAAGGTTGATCAAAACAATCCGATGAGGCTTATCCGGGCAATTGAGGTTTGTCGTGTCAGCGGCCAGCCATTCTCGCAATTCCTTCAAGGAAAAAGAGCCGAGCGTTTTTATAAAATAATATACGTCAATTTGGAAATGGATCGGAAAATCCTCTACGATCGAATCAACCGTCGTGTAGATCAAATGATCGACATGGGCCTGAAAAAAGAAGCGAGAGGTCTTTTTCCTTTCAAACATTTAACGCCCTTACAAACTGTTGGTTATCAGGAGCTATTCGATTATTTTGAAAATAAAATCACCTTGGAAGAAGCTATTGAATTGATCAAAAGAAATTCAAGACGCTATGCAAAAAGGCAAATGACCTGGCTTAGAAAGGATGATCATTGGAAAGCTTTCCATCCATCCCAAACCCAGGAAATAATAGAATATCTGGAGGAAAGAATTCGTTCAGACCAGTTGTAAAACATTAACCGGAGGCCTACCGATCACCGCTTTATCCCCTTTAATGACAATTGGGCGTTCGATCAGTTTGGGATTGGCAACCATCGCATCAATCCATTGATCATCGGTCAGTTCTTTACCTCTAAAATTTTCTTTATAAATAGGCTCTCCTTTTCGAATGAGCTGAAAAGGTTTGATCCCAAGTTTCGACAAGATCGCTTTAAGTTCTTCTTTATTTGGAGGGGTTTGAAGATAAAGGATTATTTCTGGTTCAATGCCTTTTTCTTGGAGTAATTCGAGGGTTTCCCTACTTTTGCGGCATCTTGGATTATGGTAGATTTTCATCTTTTGTAAAAGTTGTGATTTTCAAAAATTGAAAACAAATATAGCAAATAGAAGTTTATAGTTCAGGGTTCAAATGATGAACGAAGAGGGGATGTGTAGATGTGTGGATTATAAATGTAAAACCACACAACCTATAACGACAAACTCATAAATACATGATCTGGAAACAAAAAGTCGATATTGATACAATTAATAGTTTTTCTCCGAACTCAATAGTCGATCATTTAGGTATTGAATTTACCGCATTTGGTGATGATTATTTAACTGCAAAAATGCCAGTTGATCAACGCACGATACAGCCTTTTGGATTATTACATGGTGGCGCATCAGTGACTTTGGCTGAAACAGTTGGAAGCATTGCATCGACTCTAGTTATTGAAGATCCCAACCAAATAGCAGTCGGTGTTGAAATAAATGCCAATCATCTAATTCCAGCAGTTGATGGGTTTGTACATGCTACGGCAAAACCAATCAGATTAGGCAGGACACTCCACGTTTGGAACATTGAAATAAAAAATGATGCAGACAAACTTGTATGTGTCAGCCGATTGACAATAGCGATTACAAAAAGGAGAACCTAAGTGTCTTTAAAATGCTACTTTTGCAAACACTCCTTTAAATTTAAAACTTCCACACCTAAAACCAAGTTTCAATAAATATTTTAAAATTAAAACAACTTATATTTTGATTACAATTATGAAAAATATTTCTTTTCTACTTTTCACCATTTTGAGCTTCAACTCCGTTTCAGCTCAATTAAACATGGAATACAAATCTCATGTTGAATATAACGAAACACTAAATGATATCTGGGGATATGCAGCTCCTGACGATCGAGAATATGCTCTCGTAGGATTGCAAGGAGGAGTCTCCATCATTGATGTCACCGACACAGAAAATCCAGTGTTAAAAGGTTATGCAACTGGCCCAAGCTCTACCTGGAGAGATATTAAAACCTGGGGAGAGTACGCTTATGTAACAAACGAAACCGGAGCGGGACTTCTGGTCATTGACCTTTCTAATTTGCCCAATGAGCTGACTATTGATGATTATTATTACTGGGAACCAGAAATACCAAGCCTTGGAGGCACGTTGTCTTCGGCTCATAATATTTTTATTGACGAATTTGGATATGCTATTTTAGCAGGGACTAATTTAAACAATGGTGGATTGATCTTCATTGATGTTTTTTCTAACCCGGGCAATCCACAATATGCCGGTGCAGCTCCTGATACGTATTCGCATGATGTTTATGCAAGAGACAACAAGGCTTATTCTTCAGAAATTTATGATGGCCATTTTGCTATTTATGATATTTCTGATAAAGCAAATGTTACGCTAATTGCAACCCAAACTACAGAAGCTAATTTCACACATAATACCTGGTTGAATGATGCAGGCAATGTCCTTTTTACCACTGATGAGAAAGCGAATGCACCCATTGGAGCTTATGATATTTCAGATCCTGGAAATATTCAGGAACTGGATCAATTCAAACCGCTCGTTACTTTGAATGAAGGTGTTATTCCGCATAATGTTCATGTCTGGAATGACTGGCTGATTATTTCTTATTATACCGACGGGTGTATTATCGTTGATGGTTCGCGTCCTGACAATTTAATAGAAGTAGGAAACTTTGATACTTATATTCCCACAAGTACTGGTTTTAATGGAGTCTGGGGTGCTTACCCATTCCTTCCATCTGAAACAGTTTTGGTTTCTGACCGCGGAAATGGCTGTTATATTCTCGAACCTACTTACGTACGGGCATGCTGGCTAGAAGGTAAAGTGACTGATGCCGAAAATGGAGATTTCATAAATGGAGTTACGATAGAAATTGATTCACCTCAAGAAAATTACGGTGAAACTGATGCTTTAGGAAATTATGAAAGTGGCCAGGCAATACCCGGTACTTTTAACGTCACGTTTAGCCATCCTTCTTATCAGGTACTTACCACCCCTGCGGTTTTAGAAAATGGCGTGGTCACTATCCTAGATGTAGAATTAGAAAAATTACCCAGTCAGGATGTTAGTGGCTTGGTGATCAGTGAAGAAGATGGCTCTCCTATTCCTTTTGCACCAGTTTATATCGTTGGGAATCTGCTTGAATATGAAACTAACGCTGATGCTAATGGCAATTTTTCGATTGAAAGTGTTCTTGAAGATGATTACACTATATACGCCGGAGCATGGGGATTTATAAATAATAGTATTACTTCAACCATTAGCGGTGGTCCTGCAAACCTTACCATTGAATTACAAAAAGGCTATGGGGATGACTTTATCGTTGATCTTGGCTGGATAATCGATGACAATGCGGAAACAGGTGCCTGGGAGAGAGGTGAGCCAAACGGAACCTTTTACAATAACGATCCTGCTAATCCGGACTTTGATATTAGCGGTGATGTTGGAAACAAATGTTATGTAACTGGAAATAGTGGAACTACCCCTACTAATGATGATGTGGACCAAGGCTATACGTTAATGACTTCTCCAATCATGGATTTGACAAGTTATAATGCGCCAACAGTAAATTACAGTACCTGGTTTTTCAATGCAGGAAACGGTACCCCAAATGATGCCCTTGTTATCAGCGTTCATAATGGTATTACAGATGTCGTTCTTGAAACGATAACGGAATCAAATAGCGAATGGAATGAACCAGCAATCTTTGCGCTTGCTGATTTTATTGATATTACAAATCAGATGACGATCAGTTTCTATACCTCTGATCAAGTAAATGACAATGATGGCCATATCGTAGAAGCTGGTGTAGATGGGTTTTTAATTTATGATGCCGATCCCACGGCTTTATCTCCTGTTTTTGATGAAAATTTAGTCTTTGACGCTTTACCAAATCCTTTTCAAAACAGTTTTTCTGTAAATTATCAGCTGGATGATTTTTATGAAACTGCTGCTTTGAAAATCTTTAATGTGATTGGTCAGCAGGTTGAAATGATTGAAATTGAAAACAAATCCGGAATACTGGAAATTAGTAATCTTCAAAATAAAGGAATCTATTTCTTACAAATTGAAGTTGATGGAAGAGTGAGCAAAGCACTGAAACTCATTAAGCAATAATATTTACATTTTATGAAAAAAGCCTTTAAACGCGTTAAGTTTAAAGGCTTTTTTTGTTTTAAGAAGATAAAAACTAATCGTTTGGATTAGCATTTCCGGTGACATCTCCAATTTTCACTCCGATAAAATCCTGATCCGGAGTATCTCCTGTGATATCATTTATCGTAATACTTTCTGAAACAAAGCGCCAGGAATCACTATCCGGAAATTCGGTAATAATATTTAAAATTAGTTGTCTGATCTGTACAAGATCGAAGGCCGAAATAGAACCACTATCATTTGCATCGCCAGCTATGATTTGCAAAGGATCCATAAATGGATCAATCAACAGGATATGTTTAGCGCAGATTACGATATCAAATGCAGAAACGCCATTGCTGGGAAAGCTGGTTTTACTGGGCGTTATAACATAATTTCCTCCTTCGAGCACTTCAAAACTATAATCCCCATTCGAATCTGTTACTGTGGTTTCATTCGCATCACCACTTAGCGTTACCTCAACACCCTGCATATCCTGTCCGGTTCGCGCCTGGATACTTCCTGAAATGGCCACTGCACCAAGACTAGGCTCAAGCGCTTCCAAAGTAATATTTCCCAGGTCATTTGGGTCAAGCCAGTCTTTCAACCGGGTGTCAGGAGTAGTTCCTTCATCCCAGGAGAGTGCGAAGCGACCAAAAAAAGTTTGAAAGGTAGCGCAACTAGTATTACCGCCATGAAGTTGTCCGACGATATAACCGTTTTCATCAAAAAGGCAGCTTCCTGATGATCCATTCTCAGAAGTACCTACATCCCAAAATACCTGAAAATGATGATTTGGGGGTGTAATCACACCATTGTTCCAATTAATACTAAAAGGATAAATCGAAGACGTATCATAATCAATTGAAATCTTTTTGATATCCCAATGCGGATGATGAATGACTGTACTTGTATCCGGTGAGGTTTGGTCATTACGGTTCCAACCATTAAAGCGGGCATTGTAAGAATACGGAACCGGCTCAAGCAGTTCCAAAAGCATAAAGTCCGTCTGTTCGCGACCTGCTTTATATTGGCAGCCCATCATGGACTGATACTCTGGCTCTGTTCCAGGATTAATGCATCCCTCCGTTTCATAATTAAAATCAAAGCGCCAGACATCTAATTGTGGTGTAAAACCAGCGATGCAATGATAAGCGCTCAAAATATAAGGCGTTTCATCTTCATTGGTATTATTGACTAATGAACCGCTGCACCAGCCTGTTCCTTCATCAAAAACACGCAAATATCTGACGACGCCACGCTTATGTTCCTGCCAGTCATCTCCGACCGGACAATTAATATTCACATTACAGGGGAGTGCATCTCCAAAGCCTGCATGTACACTAAATTCATTCTCACCCGGCGGCTGCATTAAATCATAATCGTAAGCATGGTAAATACGTGAGACATCAACAATACCCTGGCCTCTTACCTGGAACGGTTCATAATATTCTAAGATAGCGGTTTCCCCATCAACCATCCCAGTCATGAATTTTCCACTTGCTTTGTTGTTTCGGTTGGTGTAGGCTCCAAAGAGCTGGGTTCCATCTTTGTTGTACATAAAAAACTTCGCTCCGGAAGGCATATAAAAATCTTCGTAATAAACAAACATTCCCAAGGCATTGCTGGAGTGTAATTTTAACCGCCAAATCCGGTCCCCATTTTCCAAAACGGTCCAGGTTCCATTGTTTTCAAGGGAATAGTCCACTTGAATGGGCGCAGCAAAACGAACGGTCCCAAGAGAAGCCCTATCCTCTGCCCTTGCTTTTTCAAGATCAAAAGGAGGAACAGTAAGTTCTTCGACTTTTTGATTAAAATGATTTAACTTAAATTCTTCTGAAAAGGATAGTGGTGAACCTCCGGCACTAATTTGAGCAGTAAGCTCTGACAGGTTGCAAAGCAGTAATGAAACTGCAAAAAAAGTAATTCTTAATTTAAAATTCATGGTATGGGATTGATAATTCGTTAGCCGTAATTATTCATGAAATCACATACCGTTATATTTTTATTTTGCTAATTCGTAAAATTACGGGTTTTTAAGGCGATAATCAAAAATGTAAGGATTTATTTGATTCAATACGCTGAAATATAAAGATCTCAAACTTTTATTAGCCACTATTTTCTTATTTAAAAAAAAGATGTACTTTTACATACATACTGTATGTATATATAATTGAATCAAAATGAGAAAAACAAAAGAAGCAACATTAGCTACTAAAATGCTAATAAAGGAGAAGGCGATGGATTTCTTTTTACAAAAGGGATTCTCAGAAACAACGCTGGATGAAATTGCCCAGGAAGCCAATGTAACACGTGGGGCAATCTACTCGCAATTTAAAGGCAAATTAGACATTGTTAATGAGCTCATCGAAACAGAACATCAAGCCCTGAAAAAGAGGCTAAGTGATTTATTCAGTGAAGATATTCCCCCATTTAATAAAATCGAAAAAATCATTAAAGAAATAACAATCTACTTTTTCGATAACAGATCTTTTCAAAAATTCATAGAGTTAACCTGGTTCAAAATTGAATATAACCATCTGGCAAGGCTTAGAACATCCAAAGCTGAATTAACCAGTTATTTCATTTCTAATTTCAAGCAGTTAATTATTGAAGCCCAAATGGCAGGAGAAATCAGAAGTGATATAAATGATTATGATGTTGCTATCACGATTAACAACATGATAAATGGTATGTACAGATTATTCTTTATCCTTCCCGATTATATCAACAACAAAGAAGAAGCCCTTAGCTCTTTCAACAGTTATTTAAAACTTATAAAAATTTAAAAAACCACCTTATGCGTACATCAACAACATATAAGTTAATACAACACCTCTCGATAGTTGTGGCATTCTTATTCATTAGCCTGGGCAGTTCATGTCAAATGAGTTTTAAAAGTGATGTTGATTCAATGATAATCCCACTGGATATTAGTTCACAAAGACCGGTTTTGGAATTAATGATTAACGGGAAAGGGCCTTATTTATTCATTTTTGACACTGGATCAACGAGTAATGTCATTGACGAAAATCTCGCAAAAGAATTTGAATTGGCTGTGCTTGAGGAAGTACCGCTAAGAACTCCGGGATCAGAGAATACCCTGATGTCTAATAAAGTAAAAGTGTCAAATGTAACCTTTAAATCTTTGGATCTTTCTAAAGATGCTATGATGTATACCATGGCTATAAGAGAAATATTGCCTGTAGATGGCATATTGAGTCCGGTTTTCTTTAAAGATTATCTGATGGTATTGGATTATCCAAATTCGAAGCTAATCTTGAGCAATAATGAGTTAATTTTGACCGATACTGGCGTCATTCCTTTTTTAGCAGGAGAAAGTGTTATAAACTTTAATATAACTGTTGGTGATTTGACTTTACCAGCGCATTTAGATTCTGGTAATCCCGGAGGGATAAATATCCCTTTTTCACAAAAAGACAATTTAAAATTTAAAGAGGAACCTGTTGAAGCGGGAGTTATTAGTACGCCTGTCGCAAGTTTTAGAACGTGGAAAGCTATTTTGAATGAAGAAATCAAAATCGGAAATGTCGTATACATAAACCCTGATGTCCTTCTTATTGAAGGTTTTCCCTTTGTTAATTTGGGATACCAGGTGCTTAAAGATTTAAGAATAACAATGGATACAAAAAACAATTTGATAAAATTTGATAAACCTACCTCGATTAAGAGCATTGAACCAAATGAAGAAATTGCAGGAGAAACTAATGATTATACAGGCTGGTATGGAGGACATGAACGAAAAGTTTTTATAGAAAAGGAGCATTTGTTTTTGCAAAGAGGTGGTGCTCCAAAATTAGAACTGATAATAGTCGAAGAAGATGTCTATAAAATGGTTTTTAATATGCCTGTTAGAAATGAATTACCCAATGTCAGATTTGAAAGAGATGGAACGAACAAGGTTAACGGACTAACTTTCTTATTTGAAGATGGAAGGGAAGAATTTGTTAAAAAGGATTAAAATAAAAAAAAACAATAATCAATCAACTGTTAAATCGCAGAAAGAACATCACCAGCTACTCTATGCCATATTTCTTTTTTTCGGAAACATCCAGATCAATATCTGTAAATTTCATCATTCTTTCTTTAATCAGTTTCGGACTAAAAGGCCAGATCTTGACCGAACCATCTCCATAATTTGTAACTACGTAGTTCATATCCGGAGAAAAATAAGCGCGTTTAACATCAGAAGCATAACCTTCAAGTGTTACAATGAGCTGGCCCTGGGCATCCCAAATTTTAGCAGTTCGATCTTCCGAAGTGGTAATTATAAAACGGCTATCTGGTGAAAAATCCACTGAATTTATTTCCATGTTATGGCCACGAAGTGTCAGCAAATATTCATATTCTGCGCTCCACAATTTAGTGGTATTATCCCATGAAGCAGTAGCTATCATTGCTCCGTCGGGCGAAACAGCAATATGACTGATGGGCTGTCTGTCATGTGCAAACCATTGTTTTTGAATGGTCATTTTTTTTAGGGGCGTTTCATAATTCCAGACAATAACTTCCCCTTCAATATTCCCGATCAATAACTGTTTTCCATCTATCGTCCATTCGAGGGCATTGATATCACCGTTAAAACCACCCAAAGCCCTCGTTTTCTGGTTTACCAAATCCCAGACGGTGAGACTTAAAAAAAGCTCATCACGAAGAAACATTACCGCTGCTTTTTTATCTTTTGAAAATTGAGCTAATTTAACCGGATGGAATGCACTGACCCCTGCCATAAACCTTATTCCTTCTCCTGAAGGATCAAATCTCCAGATATTAGCCATTTCGTTTTCAACAGCCAAGAGCTGTTTTCCGTCAAATGACTGTGCGATCACATCCTCTACCGGCAGGCCATAAAACCCATTGTACCCGGTAACCGTATTCCAAAGATAAACATCCTTGCCTTTGTGGGTAATTACATAAGTACTGTCCTCAATAATCACAGGACGTAATAGTTTTCCTCTATCGTAAATAGCGTTGCTCATTTCAGCCTCGACTGGCCAAATTTTCACGGTCAAATCATTGCCTGCTGTTACAACGGTTTTTCCATCGGGAGATAAAGCGGCTGAAACAATGTGATCTGTATGTCCTCCCAAATTTGCAAAAACTTCCCATTCATAATTGCGCTTCCAAATCTGAGCTACACGATTATTACCCGAAGCTAGAAAATGCAGATCTTTATTTGAAAATTGTACCCTATTTATCCAATCCGGTAAGGTTTGAATTATTTTCCCATAATTGGTACCATTTTGTAAACTGTAAATTTTATTTTCAAGAGCAACATAATCTCCTTTTGGGGAAAATTGATTCTCTGATATATCCCAGAAATAACCTTCGGTTCTGAAAACTTCTTCTCCTTCAATGGTTAATAATCTTACTCTCCTTTGTGAACTTGAAATCAATAAATGCTTTTTATCAGGCGAAATAACTACCTCAGTATCATAAACCCGGGGAATGGTAATGGTATCCAAAAGACTCCCGTCCGTATTCCAGATACTTACAACTCCCTTGTTATTGCCGGTAACCAACAAAGAATCATCTTTCGAAAAAGACAAGCTGGAAATTCTCGGGCCATACCCTTTCAATTCAGCGATTAATTTTCCATCGGAGGTATACAAAGCTGTTTGCCCATCCTGAAAACCGATCGAGAAATAATGCCCCATTGGAGAAAAAGCCATCGTTTCAATTCTATCATTTAAAAGATCGTTTGAAAATTTTTCTTTTAATTCATCTGGTTCTTTAGCAGAAAATTCGTGAACCCGAACCAAGTCGTCTTTTCCGATATAAGCGACAGCAGTTTCATCCGCAGAAATTGAATTTCGGTCAAATATGTTAAAATATATTTTTTTTGAAGAGATTAATTGGCCTTCCAAATCAAAAACCAGAGCATCCCGATCTGATGAAAAAACGGTTATAAAATTACCGCCACGTGTGAAATCAACTTTTTTGACATTCTCATTAGTTTTATTTACAGGTTTGAAACTTTTGGTATAAACCAATCTTTTCCCAAGGGATTCTAATTGATAGGCAGCTTCATAAAATGCAGATCTTGATTCGCTGTTATCATCTTTTTCGAGGGCATACTCGGCATACCGGAAGGCTGTCGTGGCATTGTCGTTCTTTTGCAATTCCAGTATCGATTTAGCAGTAAGTGCAAGAGATTGTGCACGTTTTCGCTCTTTTTGAATAATATTGATGTAACCATTTTGAGCAGCTAATATTTTATCGTCGATATCGTTGTTTGAAGGTTTATCGGAACAAACTTTTGCAGCTTTGAAATTATTGATTGCTGTTTCAAAATCTTCTAATTGAATTGATTCAATGCCTTTTTGATAAAAGGTTTGGTAACAATTATTTTGTCCAAACAAACCGTTTAAAAACACAAAAAGAAAGGGGATTAATATATAATTTTTCATTAGGGTTTCAATTTCCTATCCCGTAAGTAGATTTTTCCAGTTCTGTCAATTCTCGCAAAAACTTATCATATACCATAATAATGTTTTCTCTTTTACTTCTTATTTTCAACTTTCTAACCGCTACACTACCTTGTTTAGTTAAAACCAATAAATTTTCATTATTACCAATGGGTATTTTTGTCCATAACAATTCATTTTGATCCAATCTTTTGACAATTTCTCCTTTTTTGTTATACAAAATAGCCATCTCATCAGAAGACTCCCTGTTTTTTAATAAGACCAAAACGTATTCCCCATCTTCTGAAATCACCACCGATTTTATGGTTTCCGGAGATTTTGATTCTTTGGGACGAATTTCCCGCTTTGATCCTTCAGAAAACTTTAAATCATAAATCACCACACAATCCAAACTCGAAATAGCTACTACATTTTTACTATCAGGGGCAAAGCTCGTTTGAAGTACGGGATCATTATAAACTTGTTCTTTTTCACCAACCCTATTTCCGTTTCTATCCCAAACGATGGATTTCGCATCAACTGAGGCAGTCAGAATATATTCCCCATTCGGCGAAAATTCAGCAGCGATCAACGGTTGATCATGTCCTTTAAATTGTTGAACCAAATCCCCTTTGGCAGTCCACAAAGCCGCCGTTTGATCATGTGAAGCAGTAATTAGATTTTTGCTATCCGGCGAAAAGCTGAGATCGTAAACCGGCCCTTTATGAATTTCGAGTTTTTTAATCAATCTACCTTTTTTATCCCAGATCATGGGTTCGCCTTTTATGGAGATCGTTGCAACTAATTGTGCATCCGGAGAAACGACAAGCTTATTGACCTTTAAAATCTCACTATTTACTATTAAAGCGCTAAATTTATTGCCATCCAAATCAAAAATCCAAACGCTGCTGTCTTCAGCTTCTCCAAGGAAATAATCAGCAAATTGCCTTAACATTTTAAATCTCCGGCCAGATTGAAATAATTTGTCATATTTCTCCTGAAAGTTGATCAACAATTCTTGTGTTGTTGTATTTTCGTCCAATTGATACGCATTTTCAGACAACCGGAATCCCAACAAAGGGTCTCCTTCGTCAAAAGCTTTCCGGGCAAGTGAGGCAAGATAGAGTGACTTCGCTTTTTTGCGTTCTTTTTGAATCGCATCAATGAATCCATTTTGAGCTTCTACAATTTTCTCGTCAACATTATTTTCAATAGGTTTGTCAGGACAAACTTTCGCTGCTTCAAAGCTTTTGATAGCCGAATCGAAATTGTCCTCATGAAACTCTTTATTCCCTTTTTCATAAAACATTTTATAACAATCTTGTGAAATAGCACAAAATGGAAGTATTAGGTTCAGGATTAATATTAACTGATATTTTTTCATGGTCGATTGAGTTTAAAATTTGTTGCTTTGGCTTCTCTTTTTACATTACTGTAGTTTGAAGTTTCTAGTTTTATTCAACCTCTTATCCTTCTATCCTCTTAGCCACCTTCTAAATTTACCTGCATTTTTGTTTTATTCTTTTTATTTGATTCAACTCTGCCTGGATACTATTTTGATTAAGATACTGGGCGATATTTTCTGCTTTCCGAATCGATTGTTTTGCATAATCACAACTTTCGGCATTTAAAAAAGTCTGGGCATCAGAAACTAAACTTTTAAATTGTGGAAGCAACTGAACCCGAGCTTCATCCGCTTTTAGTTTTGCTTCTCTACTTGCTGTTTGGTTGATATTAAGATTATTGGCTGTCCTGAAGTTTTTCAAAGCAGTGATATAATCCTTGCTGCGGAGTGCTGTTTCCCCTCTTTCCATCAATTTGTCATAATCTACTTTTACACCTCCTTTTTTAATACTTACTTGTTTTAATGAATCCGCTTCAGTATTGTCAGGTTTAAATCTTAAAGCGAATTCAAAATCTGAAGCAGCTTGTTCATATCTACCAATTTCTACGTTCGATTTCCCTTTTTGCAAGTATTCCCGAAATGAAGCATCCGTTTTTTCTTCCTGCGTTTTTTTGAGAATGACAAGGGTACTGTCAACTCTGGCATAAGCTTTTTTAGCTTCTGATTCAGCTTCTTTTGCTTTTCTGGTCTGGATTCCAGCGTAAAGACCAAAGACTAAAGCAAAAAAGAAAAGGATAAATCCAGCAGCTGCCAAAAGCAAGGCTTTTCGCCTTTTCTTTTTTTCAATTTCAAGTAGTTTTTCCTGCTCTTGTCGTCGTTTTTCGTTTTCGATTCGCTCTTCTTCCTGCCTGCGAATTTCATATGATTCCAGAATTGGAGCGACCAAAGTGTCATGGCTGAGTTCATAACTTCTGCCAAGATGGGTATTCTCCGCTCGGATCAGCCTGCTTTTCAAAAGCTTTGAAAGTAACACTGGAGTGATTCCGAAATTTTGAGCCTCAACGCCTTCACTCACTCCTACTCTCCTTCCGCCAACGATCAATCCTTCTTCGATAAATTTTCTGGCAAATGGTCGTTCGTCAGTTTCGAGTTCTTCGATTTCAGCTTCGTAATAATTGTTCAAAATAGACTTGATCCCTTTTGCCCCACCGAAATCGGATTCGTAGACAATTATATTTTTTTCCTGCTTTCGAAGTACTCTCTTTTCAATATAATGACACAAAAGCTGCAATTGAAAGGACTCTATTTCATCATTTTTATTTTTCAAATAATTGAGAATCGTTTGCATGGCTTTTTCATCATAAGAAAAAGGTAGCGTATCAAATTTTTCCTCATCATACTTCGCGGGTTGTTCGATGGCAGCCCGGGCATTTTCCAGATTGAGTGGTTTCAGGTGAAATCTACTATGAAGAATACTCGGAATTTGTACAGACATTTCATCAAGCAAACTAATGCGATCCGAACGAATAGCCATTAAAAATTTGACGGGCATTGGTGAATGCCATTCCAGCTCTTCGACAGTTCGATCACGAAATGGGATCGATCGTAAATGCTCTTGAATACGTTCGGGCAATCGTTCGCTAATCAAATCCGCTAACTCTAAGTTTAACTTGTCCTGGTTTTGTTTCGAATGCTCAAAATATTCTTCAAATTGATCAAAAATTAAGAGTGGGACAACCGGATTGCCGTTTTTAGAAAATTCACAAGCTCTGAGATATTCCCACAAACCATGTGCTCCATCGGTGTGTACTTTGAGTTTCTTTTCGTTTAGAAAAGGTTGCAAAGCTTGTTTAACTGCTTCGATTGGGTTTTGAGAAGTATCCTGTAAACGGATTTTAACCGTTTGATAATCATCCTTTTCCAGCAAGGGCTCTACGCCTGCGTTGATCAAAGAGCTTTTCCCCAAACCAGATTTTGAAAACAAAACCACCAGCGATTTGGCTTTGATCAGGGAGAATAATTTCTTCGTTTCGACATCACGACCAAAAAATACTTTTTGCTCGCTTTTTTCAAACGCCCTGATTCCCGGATAACGGCTCTTTAATAGTTCTGTTTCCATTACTTCAAACGTTTTTTGAGTTCACGAACTATTTCAAAGTAAGCATCATCTCGGGTGTTCCAGGCTTTACTGGTAATCGGTTCGGCGGTGTCCGGAACGGGTTCCAGTTTTTTCAAAAAGTCATTTTCCCGCCAATCACAAGGCCTTGCAATGATTGGGTAAACTTTCAGTTTTCCTTCATTGTGCTGCTTTTCTGCCAATGCCAGAATATGTCCATTCAAATCGGTATCGGCCAAAAAGTTGGGGCTGAGGATCGGCAAAATGATATTTGCATTCTCCAGGTTTTTAAGAATTTCCTCTTCCTCAGTTCCTGCGGTAAACTTCTGCCAGTACAAAATCTCAATGTCTTTGTTGCTCTGCAATTGGCTGAGGCTATTTTCAAGACCAATCCGAAATTCTTCATCTTTTTCGTCATAAATTAAAAATACTTTCTGTGTTATTTTCGGCTGATCGTCTTTTTCAACGATTCCAATTTTCTCTTTCAATTCATCAAGAAAGTCATCGCTGTCTTTATCAACAAACTGAAAATTAAATCGCTCTTCATAAAATGATTTTGTTGTTTCCTTGACGGGATATCGTTTTTCTCTTGGAGAAACCGTTGTGTTTTCCTCCCGCAATTTTAATCCATCGAGTAACAACCTGAATTGCCAGTTTTCTAAATCAAAACCAAAAAAGAGATAGGTTTTTCGATGATCGAATTGTCCTAAAATTTCTTCGGGGATTCGCGGATTGTCCCTTACCACATTTCGGATAAATTCCAGCTGATCTTCCTCAGTCAACACGATAGATTCTGTTTCGTCAAGTGATCCGAAAAGGTTGTAAACCAATGGTTTTTCGACGCTGATTTTTTCAATATCAATCGCATTCGTCGTTTCTCTGCGAAAGTTGTAATGAAGGGACAAACACTGTTTCCCCTGTTCTCTCAATGCCCTTTGAATAAAATTATCAGGATTGACATTGATGATGGTACTCACCGGAAGGGTGGCGAGCGTTTGATAAATATTAGGAATATTTTGTGTATTTTTTTCGTAAAAATCTTTAGTTAGATCTTCGAGATCCACTCTTCTTGCACCTTTGATATTCAAAAATTTTTGCGAAATATAAGGCAAATCATCTTTTGAATCAGGATCATATTCCACCCCTTCCTGGTCCAAAAATTCTGACAAATAGACCGAAAGCTCATCGACAAGCGGCAACCATTCCTTTTCTCTTTTGACACGAGCCAGCTTTGGGCCGATCATCAAAATACAACGCGTTTCGTCAAAGTCGCGTTTTAGTTTGATCCATTGAAGGTTGTTCATTAGTTTAAAATTATTGGGTCTTATAAACAATCACAAGCTATTCGTTATTTCTAATAAGCTAAATGAAATCCTGGAATAACCGATATCCATATCTTCGTTAGCTAAAACACCCATTCGGTTTTCAGATTTAATCTTTTGTATTTTCCTTTTTATTAAAAGAAGTTCGTCGTTCTTTCTATGGTCGCTCTTCGTCAAGTCAATTAATTTTTCACAGGCTTTTTCTATTTCGTTATTCGAAATCAAAGCTTTTATTTCCTGAATATCAGTGGTTTCGTAACTGGAACGGATGATTTTTAAAGGGATATCTTTTACGTATTTTTTTCGAATGTAAATGACCGAAGTTATTCCAAGGCAAATTATAGTGGACCACACCATTCCTATAGCCGGATTTTGCACTAAGTTATCAGCACCGTAAATTAACAAATGGCTAAAAAATCCAGCTATTGCGCTAACTCCCCCCATCACTAAATAGCCAATGGGTAAAAATTTTAACCTAAATAAGAATCTTGGCACAACAAATCCTATAATTAGACAATAAACTGAAACTACTAAAATGTAATATTCGTCAGCCTGCATTTCTAAATCGTTTATCTTTTAAACATTAATTTCAAAAAAACACTTACCAATCGATTCCAAACTCCTTTCTTTCTTCAGGCGAAAGTTTTTCCAAATAATTGTCGAAATAGTCATAAAGATTACCAGTAATTTTCAAATCGACTACTTTCACTATATTGTTTTTATCCCTGACAATCAAAAAATTAGCATCTTTTGAAAAATCAAATTCTGCAATCTGATCTTTGCATTTAAGCTCCCTGACTTTTTTTTGAGTCTCTACATTCCAAACACTGATCGAATGACCACTATCCGTTAAAAAAGCCACCTTTTTTTGATATGCCGATGTTCTCACATAAGTGTATTTAAAAGGAACGAAGTCATATTTTAACGCAATAATACTGTCCAGATTAAGGTCTAAAACATTTAGTTTCGTTTCAGAAGAATTAGGGTCAAAAGTTGAAAAATAGAGCAAATCGTTTTCGGATTTTACATCATAATAATGACTAAATTCATTGCTTATGCTTTTGTTAAAAACTAAGGTATCGGACTTTAGGTCATGAACCCCAAAATTTCCGTTTTTATTTACAAAATAATCCACTCCATTCCATGTGACCACCAAGTTGTTTTCAGTCACAAAAAAATCATAGATTTTTTGTTCATTTTCAACATAAAACTGCTCCTTTTCAAAATTATAAATATTAAAACCCGTCAGAAAATGGTCTGTACCTGATTTCAAAACTCCGGTTTCTTCATTAAAATTGAAAAGTTCAGATCCGTGATATTTTCGATTATTGATAAAAATCAAATGGTTTGAATTTTTACTAAAAGCAAAAGGAAGGAATCGTTGCGGAAGTGCTTCGTAATCGGATTTTGTAGAAAAAACGGAACTACCGTTTTCTAAATTTATGACGCTGAGCTTCCCAACCAAAGCTTTTGGAGGAGTCCCAACGGTTATTCTGATTTCGGAGTTAAAATTTGTCCCGATTTTTTGTTCTTCAGCGAATTGATTGAAAGCAAATTTTTTCCCATCAGGACTGATAGCAAAATCACGATCGGCACGAATTCTAAATTCATTTTCCTTTAAAATGAAATTCGTATTATTTGTAGTAATAACCCCTTCTGTTGAAAATTTTGTGGTAATTTTTTCATTTATTAAATCCTGCCTAACAGATTCCCTGCGAAATCCATCAAATCTCCCATCCGGCGAATCACCGTAATAATCAGCAATAACTCCTGTTGTATAAATGTTAGCCCGAGAAAGTAAATCATAGACGTTCAACGAGTAACCGGGATCTTTTAAGGTATCAGTGACCAGACTGTCTTCTTCCGTAATGGTATGC
Source organism: uncultured Saprospiraceae bacterium (assembly GCA_963793295.1). Classification (GTDB taxonomy): domain Bacteria; phylum Bacteroidota; class Bacteroidia; order Chitinophagales; family Saprospiraceae; genus JAHDHW01. The sequence goes on from CAWBZX010000040.1 coordinate 267,622, forward strand.
GTTATCCGTTCAATATCCCCAGCTGAGCGATAAACCAGCTTTTCACTATTTTCACTAAAAGCGAAAGATTTGTAAGGGTCATTGCTATAAATCTTTTCGAAAGTGTAAATCAATTGCTGTGATTCGACATCCCAAAGGGAAAGATTTACTTGTTGTTTTTGGGGATCATAAAACTGCACCACGAGCCATTTTCCATCTCCGCTGAACTGGTAATTAGAAATACTTCCAGCGATATCAAAACTTATTTTCACCATTCGTGAATCAGGTTCAACCAGTTTAAGTTTAGTACTATCATTTGTTTCATTTATATTTAATGCAACCAAAAACCTATTACTTTCTAGGGATACCTGTTTTGCATGATAAAATCGCGGATCAATCTTAATATTGTATTGATAATCAGCTAAATAAAATAAAATTTGCTCCCTTAATTTTTTAGCTTGTTCATTATCACTTTTATATTTTAAAGCTTCCTGAAAAAGTCGAAAAGCAGAACGGTGATCTTTTTTTTGAAAAGCTCTTTGTCCCTCGGAAGTCAAAAAGCGGGAAGCGATCAATTGAAGGCGATCGATATAACCATTTTGGGCTTTGGTTAACCATTCATCTGCTTCGGCGGAACCGGGCTTATCATCACAAACTTTCGCAGCTTCAAATTTTTTGATAGCGGTCTCAAACTGAAAAGAGTTAAAGGCCTGGATACCATCCTGAAGAAAAGTCTGGTAACAGTTTTGAGCAGAAAGAGTAGTGGTTCCTACGAAGAGTAGCAACACAAAAATCGGCAATTTAAGGACTAGATAAGCCTGTTTCATAATGATAATTACAATTTGCTGTCATTTTAAAACCGTTTTCTCATAGCAAATTGAATGTCAATTGACTCCGAAATATAGGAAATATTCACCAAGCAAACAGCAAAAAGGCTAAAATTCAATCATTTGAATAAAGCTTTGTAGGTCTTAAACGTCTTATGATTTTCCTATCAAGAATATTTCACTTGGGCCAATGGTCATATGGGATATTTATGAAAAAGAAAAGGATATTATTCCTTTTTCGATTGCATTAACTAGTTGATGATGAGGAGAATCGATGAACGGGAGGAGAAATAAACCAACTTTTTTTAGATTTCAGCTCATTGCTAAACTTCTCTAAAAATTGACTATTAGCGCTTAAAATAACAAGAATGAATATTTTCAAATTTACCCTTACCAGGTATTGGGATTCAATTCTTTAATCGCCCGTAATATATCACGCCGACTGATTTGGCCTACCAATTTGCCATCGTCATCCAACACCAGGAGTCGTTTATATTTTGTTTGCAAAAAGATATTGGCAACATCGACGATATCGTCATGGACAGAAATGGTTTTCATCACATTAGACATATAAGAATCAACGGTATCTTTACCTACCGGATGATTATAGTAAGCACCTCCAACCAAAACTTTCAGACAATCCTTGTCATCAATCAAACCGACGACATCATTTTTATCATTGAGCACCGGTGCTCCGGTTATTCTGTTTTCCAGTAAAGAATCAATAACTACTGATATTTCGGTATCAGGTTTAAAAGTGATCAAATTCCTGACCATATAAGCAGTAACAGGCGGTGCATTTAATTTTCGATCTTTTTGATCATCGTCCAATGATTTTTGCTGGAAGTTTTTCATGTTTGCAGTTTTTGCGAGATTTACTTGTCTCAATGGCTAATTTAAAAATTGGATTCGCTTTAAAAGATAGGATTTTTTTTCTAGAAATTCGTTTTTCACCTCATGTTCTTTTGTAGAGATTTTTAAGTAACCACTTTTTATCATTAATATTTGGTTCATTTAGAAAGGTCTTGTTTGGTAAGCATGGCTGAATACGGATATTTACAATTGATCTTTATTCCATTAAGCACTATAAAAGCAATAAAAATCTTATCAAATTCAATTCCTTTATACTTTTAAAATTTAAGCCTTAAATATATAGCCGATTCCCTTCTTTAAAAGCTGCTAAATGTTAGCGATATCCACCTACTATCTTACTCGAAATGCTATATTTGTAAAAAACGAAAACCTTAATGGATCTTTTTACAATCATTACAATTCTAATCGTTCTAGCCGCCATATTTGGATATATCAACGTTCGCTATTTCAAACTGCCCGGAACCATTGGACTCATGATCACAGCTATCATATTTACTTCGACGATTATCGTAAGTGGATTTTTCAGCAACACCCTTTTTTCAGCGGTTCAAAATCTAATTCAACAAATTGATTTTCATGATGTTCTGATGGATGTCATGTTGTGTTTTTTACTTTTTGCAGGAGCCTTACACACCAACTTTGATCAATTAAAAGTACAACGATATCCCATTCTGATATTTGCAACTTTTGGAGTTGTGGTCTCCACGTTTTTAGTTGGAACATTGGTTTATTATTTAATGTTTTTGTTGGGTCATCCGATCGCTTATATCCATTGCCTACTTTTTGGTGCGCTGATATCTCCAACCGATCCGATTGCTGTTTTGGGAATTTTAAAAAATGCAAATGTCCCGAAAAAACTGGAAACCAAAATTGTTGGAGAATCACTGTTTAATGATGGAATTGGCGTTGTTGTCTTTTTAACTTTAATGAACATCGCAAAAAGTGGTACCGGCGAAATTCATGCTTCCGAAATAGCTTTTCTTTTTGTCGAAGAAGTTTTTGGAGGGATTGGGATGGGGTTCGCTTTGGGTTACATCGCCTATTGGCTCATGAAAACGATTGATGATTATGCAGTCGAAATCATGATCACGCTGGCGCTGGTTACCGGAGGTTATCTTTTGGCGAATACCTTGCATTTTTCTGGACCTTTGACCGTTGTTGTTGCTGGTTTGATTGTAGGGCATGATACGGTTCGTGAAGCAACAATGTCAAAGATTACTGAACAATACGTTGATAAGTTTTGGGAACTCGTAGATGAATTTTTAAATGCAATACTTTTTGTATTGATCGGTCTTGAAATCATGATTCTAACTATTAATCCTAATTTCGTGATTGCCGGGGTTTTATGTATACCCATTGTTCTGATAGCCAGATTTTCTTCACTAGCTTTTCCCATCACGTATTTTAAAAAGAAGTTGGATTTTATACCAAACACCAATTTGATTATGACGTGGGGAGGTTTGCGCGGAGGAATATCCATTGCTTTGGCGCTTTCCCTTTCCGGGAATATGGAAAGAGACTTTTTTGTAACGATCACCTATATCGTTGTCGTTTTCTCCATTATTGTTCAAGGATTAACCGTTGGAAAGTTAGTTAAGCGATTATCAAAGGAAGAATCCCCTGCTAATTAAATATAAAAAAGCCTGCCTTATGGCAAGCTTTTTCGTCTGGTTGATATAATGTTCACTTTTACAAGAATAGTTTTTTTCGAAATTGTTATAAGCGACTATCTTGCTTTACTTAATGGATTAAAATCATATGTAGTGGTCACATACATAATTAACTGCCAGCAAAACTACATCAATTATTCTGAATTAAAGAAGAAATAATGCATGATTTTTTATTTCGAATAAAATTTAATCTTATATTTTTTCCAAACTATAAGCCACAAACTATTGTCAACCAATTATTTAAACATAAAAACAATGCGTTTTATGATTAGACGATTAACTTATGCTTAAAGTTTTAACCAATTAAATTTAATCGTCTTTCTTGAATCCGTGAAGATTCTGCTCAACAAAGGTCTTTGGGAAAGATTCAATTTCCGGAAATCCCAATCGAATATCACGGCCATCATGAGGAATGCTCGCTGTGCCAAAGATGTAATCCCAAATCGCCAGGGTCAAACCAAAATTAATTCCGAATCGATAGCTTTCCGGAATATCGTAAGCATGATGCCAGATATGCATTTCGGGACTGTTGAAAACGATTTTCATTACCGGTCCAAATATCAATGCGCCCAAAGCACCAAAGCCAGCGATCACTCCCAATTGTTGAATGACACTCAAACCTTCCGGGAAAAGATTTGCTTCAAAGGAATTTGTAGCAACTACAATACCTATCAGTAAGCCTAATATTCCGCCCGTGGTGCGACCATGGATGGTGATATTGGAATGATTGTAATGACCAACAGCGAGCGTAAAAATATGGATTACAAAAAAGTCATATAAGCCAATCCCCAACAATGCTAAGGGAAGGTATTCAATGGTCCGATACACCACATTTTCCATCCAGTGGTAGCGCAAATGCGCTGCAAAGCCCATTTGTTCAACGGAATGATGAACTTTGTGAAATTCCCATAACTTCGGAACCCGGTGCAACAAGCGATGAACCCACCACTGCACAAAATCCCTCACCAAAAAACCGATGAGCAATATTTGATACTGCTTCCAGTTTCGCATCGGGTTGGAAGCTTGGAGATCAAAGCCTGTCAAAGATTTTATGCCATCATTAAATAGATTGACAACGACATCGGAGGCAGCATTGTAAATGATGAGTGAAAAGAGGAAAAAATTGAAAAACATATAAAAAAAATCCAGCCAAAAGTCTTTTCGAAACTTTGGTTGATCCACTCTCCAGGGCTTTAGCTGCTCCAGCAAAAAGAAAAACAAGGAAACCAAAAGCAACCAATAAAAGTAATTATGCCAGGTAGGATGCGTGATTTCATACCACAAATATTGCGCATAACCGCTATAACCGTTAACAAAATATTCCCAGTATTTCATAAATATCAGACGAATTATTTAAGGTTCAAATTTAATCTAATCAGTATTAAAAATTAGTGATTACTATCACTAACCATTGGAAAGTAAAATCGTTCATTCAAAACCGATAACTCATGGCTATTCCGTTTCCTTCCATATTGGTATCAATCGAAAGTCCAGCGTTTTTCTTTTTTTTATGTAAGTGAGGGATCAAGATCCCAACTGCTGCACCAAGAGCGGTAGCCACGATGGTATCTGTAGGAAAATGCCTTAAACCTTTCACCCTAAAATAACCTACAACCGTCGGTGGTACAAGTGCCGCTCCATAAACGAGCCACTTCTTTCCGCCCAATTCAGGATGAAAATCACAAATGACTTTTGCTATAAAAAATGACCCGGTCGCTGTCACCACTGTGTGTCCGCTAAAGAAGGAATTGCGATTTTGCCCACCCTGCCGGTTTTTTAAATTGATTTCATCGTAATAAGTTTCTGGGCGATATCTATCAATAAATTGCGGTCCAAGCGGACTCCAGGCATACAGCAACATTGAAATGGTTTGTGTTTCAAAATACAACAAACCAACATCAAGCCATTGACTTTTGATACGTTTATCTGCTAATAAAAAAACAGGAGCTACAAAAGTAGCAATTGCTCCGATATCTGAAATGGTATTTCTGGTGCTCCTTTTACTTGGATCCTGAAATAAGGCTCGCCGGTCAAAACTATTGATCTTGTTTTTATCCAATCCTAAAACCACTTCTTCCGAAATATCTGTTTTATCGCGAATTTTTATGATTCCAAAATAATTAGCTGTTGTGCCCACCACGCCAATGGAAGCAGAAATGTATGGATTAATTTTATAAGCATTTTCTTCTTTTTCTGCTTCTTGAGCAAAGAAGGTAGATGCAAAAAGAAACACAACTAAGAATACTGAATATCTTTTGGTGTACAGCATTAGTTAATATTTGAAATTGGTTTGATTTATATCGTCTTTAAAACGTTAATTTCTTATTAAAAAGATGATGCGCTATAAACATACGGCAAGCAAAGCAACTTTTTAATTATAAAAAGGATTAAGTTTGTATAAAATACTGATCAAAATTTGGCCATTCGTTTTTTAAATATCGTCCTCGCATTACTGATTTTCATCAGTACAACCGGCTTTACGGTAAACAGCCATTTTTGTAAAAGCCAGTTGAAGGATATTCGTATTTTCTTCAAAGCCGATGATTGTTACAAAAAAATCTATGCTCAAAAAACGAAGCAATCCTGCCACCTAAAAAAACAAAGCTGTGAAAATAATTGCTGTAACAACACGTCGGATTATTACAAATTGGATCAGGATCAGCAGCTGAGTTCTTTTGATTTCAAAGCTTTCGATCACATCGCTTTAGTTGCGACATTGTGGATCGTCTTCAATCTTGATCTTCCTAAGTTTGATGCTAAAACCATTCAATATTTAAATTATAAACCGCCACTCATCACCAGTGATCTACCTGTAGATCTGCAAACTTTCCTTTTATAGCATAAGGCTCTTTTTTGAGATTATTGATTCGATAATCTCCAATTTTTCCTTGGTTTAATTTATTCAGGGAAATACTGTTTTATCAATTTTTATTGAAAAAGAGTACAAATGCTAAATTCAATTATTAAGTTTTTTTTGGAAAACAAAATCGTGGCGTTTTTACTATTGGTGATTTTCACCGGTTGGGGATTAGCCACTGCGCCTTTTGATTTTAAGCTAGATTGGTTGCCTAGAGATCCAGTTTCGGTTGATGCAATCCCGGATATTGGCGAAAATCAACAAATCGTCTTCACACAATGGATGGGACGTTCACCCCAGGATGTGGAAGATCAGATTTCTTATCCCCTCACTTCCGCGCTTTTAGGAATTCCGGGTGTAAAAAGTATCCGTAGTAATTCTATGTTTGGCTTTTCTAGCATTTATGTCATTTTTAACGAAGACATAGAATTTTACTGGAGCCGAAGCCGCATCCTGGAAAAGCTCAATTCCCTGCCGACTAATACGCTACCGGACGGCGTACAGCCAACTTTAGGCCCTGATGCAACAGCTTTGGGACAGATTTTCTGGTATACGTTGGAAGGACAAGACAAAGATGGAAATACAACTGGAGGCTGGGACCTTCATGAATTAAGAACGATTCAGGATTTTTACGTTCGCTATGGTTTATCCTCTGCTGAAGGTGTCTCAGAAGTAGCATCCATTGGTGGTTTTGTAAAAGAATATCAGGTTGATGTTGATCCGGAAGCCATGAAAGCCAATAATATCACTTTGGAAGAAGTGATGAAAGCGATCAAAGAAAGCAATATCGATATCGGTGCTCAAACCATCGAAATCAACCTTGCCGAATATTTTGTCAGAGGCTCGGGCTACGTAAAAACCATTGGCGACATCGAAAAAAGTGTCGTCAAAGAAAATGACAATGTACCGATAAGGATCGGAGATATTGCAAAAGTAAACATCGCACCAGCAAGTCGCAGAGGAGTGCTGGACAAATCGGGAGCTGAAGCTGTTGGAGGAGTCGTCGTTGCAAGGTATGGAGCCAATCCAATGGTAGTTATTCAAAACGTAAAAGCAAAGATCGCTGAGTTGGAGCCTGGTCTTCCCGCTAAAACTTTGGCTGACGGCACTGTTTCGCAAGTAAACATCGTCCCGTTTTACGATCGCACACAATTGATCAATGAAACCATAGGAACCCTTCAGGAAGCACTGAGCCTTGAGATCCTAATCACGGTTATCGTGATCATCCTGATGCTGCTCAACCTAAAGTCGTCTTTATTAGTTTCTGGATCTTTACCTGTCGCTGTTCTGATGTGCTTTATTGCCATGAAATATTTTGGCGTAGATGCCAATATTGTTGCATTATCAGGGATTGCCATTGCTATCGGGACCATGGTGGATATGGGAATCGTTTTGACCGAAAGCATGGTAAATCGGATCAAAGAAGCACCACCAGAAGAAGATTTGATGACCAGCATCTACGAAGCAAGTACTGAAGTGGCCTCTGCTGTGGTTACCGCGGTAGCGACTACCATCATCAGTTTTATTCCTGTGTTTACGATGGAAGCAGCCGAAGGTAAGTTGTTTAGACCCTTGGCATTCACCAAAACCTTCGCGCTGATTGCTTCGATCATTGTAGCCATTACAATCATTCCTCCCTTGGCGCACACGCTATTTTCTATAAAACCAAAACAAAATTCCCTGAGGTATATCGGAAATGGATTGGCTTTCATAGGAGGGATACTTGTTGCTGTATTTTATCAGCCTTTTTTGGGAATCATTGTTTCAGTTGTAGGTTTTGCAGGCTTGCTCACCGTTATCGTCCAGCAATTCAGTTCGGAACGATATGCTACAATAATCAATTGGATCAGTAATATGATTTATGCCATTTTAGTGACCTGGTTATTAGCGAAGGTTTGGATGCCGCTAGGTGTTACTAAAAGTAATACGACCAATTTTTTATTTGTCGTTACAATTGCAGGAAGTTTGATTACTATTTTTTATTGCATCATCTATTTCTACGAAAATATACTTCGGTTTCTGTTGCGATTTAAAATATTGTTTTTAATTCTTGTATGTTTTATTGTTTACCAGGGCTATGTTGTTTTTAAAAATACTGGCGAAGAATTTATGCCTTCTCTTGATGAAGGGTCTTTCCTTTTGATGCCAACCGCAATGCCCCATACAGGAATGCAGGAAAATATCAAAAATCTTAGATTGCTCGATATGGCCGTTACCGCAATCCCCGAAGTCGAAACTGTTGTTGGAAAAGCGGGTCGTGTCAACAGTGCTTTGGATCCGGCTCCGATGTCGATGTATGAAAATGTCATTTTGTATAAATCTGAATATAAAACGGACGAAAATGGTCATCGTATCCGCTTTAAGTTTGAAAATGAAATTTATGTAAAAGATGAAAAAGGAGAGTTAATTCCAGATCAGAAAGGGCAATATTTTCGGCAATGGCGGGATCACATCCAAAGTCCAGACGACATCTGGAATGAAATCATCCAAGTTACTAAATTACCCGGAGTCACTTCAGCGCCGAAACTACAACCCATCGAAACGCGATTGATTATGCTTCAAACAGGTATGCGTGCCCCAATGGGAATAAAGGTCAGAGGAGCAGATTTGAACAGTATCGAAGCCTTCGGATTGGAGTTAGAAAAGCACCTGAAAAACGTAGAGGGTGTAAAAGAATCGGCTGTTTTTGCAGAGCGGATTGTTGGCAAACCGTATTTGGTTTTGGAGATTAATCGTGATGTGATCAGCCGGTATGGCCTATCTATCCAAAAGGTTCAGCAATATATTCAAGCGGCCATCGGCGGAATGACCATGACCACAACTGTTGAAGGGCGAGAGCGTTACGCAATCCGTATCCGCTATCCACGGGAATTACGCAATGACCCGGAAGCTCTGCAAAGGATTTATATTCCTACGTCCTCCGGGCAGCAAATTCCGCTGAAAGAACTGGTCAACATCAAATACGAGCAAGGTGCGCAATCCATCAAAAGCGAAGATGGTTTTTTGATAGGCTATGTTTTGTTTGACCGGATCAATGAATTTTCAGAGGTTGAAGTGGTAAAAAATGCTCAAAACTATTTACAGCAGCAAATTGATCAAGGAACACTGACCGTTCCATCTGGAATTAGTTATCGTTTTGCTGGAAACTATGAGCAACAAGTCAGAGCCAGCAAGCGCCTGAGCATCGTTGTTCCGATAGCTTTAGCGATTATTTTTCTAATTCTTTATTTTCAGTTTCGATCGGTGACCATTTCGGCTATGGTTTTCACAGGTGTATTTATTGCTTTTTCAGGAGGATTCATCATGATCGGACTGTATGATACCGCCTGGTTTTTGAATTTTGATTTTTTCGGAACCAATATGCGTGATCTGTTTCAGATCCATACTGTCAATTTGAGTGTTGCCGTTTGGGTGGGATTTCTCGCATTATTTGGGATCGCTACCGATGATGGTGTTTTGGTCGCGACTTTCCTTCAAAACAGTTTTAAAAATAATAAACCGAAGTCTATACCTGAGATTAGAGATGCTGTGATTGAGGGTGGATTGCGAAGGGTGCGACCGGCAATGATGACAACAGCGACAACGATCCTAGCATTGCTGCCGATACTTACCTCAACAGGAAGAGGCGCAGATGTGATGTTACCAATGGCCATCCCTTCTTTCGGAGGAATGACTCTGCAAATGATCACCATGTTTACCGTGCCCGTACTTTACGCCCTTTGGCAGGAATGGCGTTTTAGATTAACCAATCGTTTTGGAAATAAATTTTGAAAAATGAAAAATTATTTAAAAATAATTAGTTGGTTCCTTCTTTCCATAAGCTCAATGGTTGCAAAAGCACAGCCCCTGGATACCCTTATAAAAGAAGCGATCAGTAATAATTTAGAGTTAAAAATTTTATATACTGATTATTTGGCTGCTCTGGAAAAAGCACCGCAAGTTAGTCAGTTGCCAGATTTGGAAGCTGGCCTGGGCTTATTTCCTTTGCCAGTTGAAACCCGATTGGGGCCACAGGTTGTCCGATTGAGTGCAGCGCAAATGTTTCCCTGGTTTGGTACTTTGGATAGTAAAAAAGAGTTGGAACTTTCAAAGGCAAAAGCACTTTATGAAAGAATAGCTGCCAGAAGTCTTGACTTTTCTTTTGAAATAAAACGAGCTTACCTCGGGCTTTACGAAATTGAAAAAAGTCAGTCTATTTTACAGCGCAACATTTCGATCCTGGAAGCCTTGGAAAGACTTGCATTGGCCAAGGTTGAAAGCGGTAAAAGCAACCTAGCAGATGTACTCCGGGTTCAGTTGAAAACCCAGGAATTGAAAAACGAACTGAAAGTTTTGGAAACAACCAAAATATCTCCGCAGGTAGAGATCAATCAACTCCTCAACCGGTCTTTAGACACAAAAGTTAGTGTTAGCGGTGATCTGCAATTTACACCACTTGTTTTTAAAAAAGACTCCCTTTTTTCCAATATTCAGATGCATCATCCAATGTTGAAAATGTTTGAATTGCAGCAGGAAGTTTCCAGGAATGCCATCGAAGTGAATAAATTAAACGGGCGCCCAAGTTTTGGAGCTGGTCTCGATTACATTTTCGTCGATTCTCGAACAGATGCGGATCCATCAGGAAATGGCAGAGATATTCTACAAGTAAAAGCAATAGTTAAAATTCCATTGTATCGCAAAAGTTATGAAGCTAAAGAGCGGGAAGAAAATTTGATCATCGAATCACTCAACACCCGAAAAGAAGACCTGCTTTCCAAATTCAGCGCTGAAATCGAAAAAGCCTATGCCAATCATGAAAGTGCACGGTTAAAATATGAACTTTTTGAACAACAAATAGAGTTAACCAAAGCAACCATCAACATTCTGGAAGCGGATTACAGTGCGAATGGTAACAATTTCGATGAGTTGCTGCGCCTGGAAAAAGAACTGATCGATTATGATTTGAAACAACTTCAGGCGATCGTGCAAAGTCATTTAGCTCGTTTCAGTATTGAGAAATATATTATCAATTGATGGGTAGATGGGCAGATTTTTTTTAAGTATTAAAATTAAGAATCATGAACGAAAACATAAAAATTATTTCAATTGCCATCATCGCTTCCTTAATCGGATTGGGAGCTGGTTACCTTATTTTCGGTAATAAAGAAGCAACTGTTTCAGATGGAAATCAAGAAATCAGCACATCCACAGATCTACAGATTCAACAGTCCACCGATCAACAAATCTGGACCTGTGCCATGCATCCTCAAATTCGTCAAAACGAACCCGGTCAATGTCCTATCTGCGAAATGGATTTGATTCCACTGGATAAAAATGCTTCAAATAATCCGCTGATACTGGAAATGACTTCTGAGGCCGTCAAATTATCCAATATTCAAACGACCATTGTTGGGCGAAAAGCCAGCAATACAGGTAAAGAAATTCGCCTCTCCGGAAAGGTTCAAGCTGATGAGCGGCTGGCTTCCAGCCAGGTCGCTCATGTTCCAGGTCGCATTGAAAAATTATTTGTGACTTTCACCGGAGAGCAAGTGACTAAAGGTCAAAGATTGGCTTTGTTGTATTCTCCCGAGTTGATCTCTGCACAGCAAGAACTGCTGGAAGCGCTAAAACTGAAAGAACTTAATCCTGGTCTGCTCGACGCTGCTCGCAACAAACTCCGTTTTTGGAAAATTGACAATGCGACCATTGAAGCTATTGAACAAAACAGGAAAATTAAGGAGACCTTTACCCTTTATGCTGATGCTTCCGGAATAGTAAGCAAACGAAGGGTTGCCGTTGGCGATTACCTAAAAAAAGGAGAACCTTTGTTTGACCTGATGAGTCTGGAAAAAGTCTGGGTTTTGTTTGATGCCTATGAAGAAGATCTGGCGGATATAAAAAAAGGGGACCGAATTGTTTTTACCACACCGGCGATACCGAATAAAACATTTCAGGCAAATATCACTTTTATTGATCCTTTTATAAATCCAAAAACACGTGTCGCATCTTTACGGGTAGAAGTAAACAATCCAAATGGATTACTCAAACCTGAATTGTTTGTTACAGGAACACTTCAAAAGAAAGCAGTTTCAAACAATAATTTATCAATTCCGAAATCAGCAGTGCTATGGACTGGAAAGCGCTCTGTCGTTTACGTTAAAGTTCCAAACGCTACCGTTCCATCTTTTGAATACCGTGAAGTTGAGCTCGGCGATGCAATGGGAGAAAATTATCAAATATTGAGCGGTTTGGAAGCCGGAGAAGAAGTGGTCACTTACGGTAGTTTCACCATTGATGCCGCTGCTCAGTTGAATAACCAACAAAGTATGATGAACAAAGTCGTAGGTATTAAAGGCGATCAAAAGGTAGCTTTTCCTGACTTTAAGACCGAAACGCCTCATAAATTTAAAAACCAGTTGGATGCTTTGGTACTGAAATACATCCAATTAAAAGATGACCTCGTTGATTCTGATGAAAAATCTACAGCATTATCTGCAGAAGAATTTCTCAGAAAATTAAAAATGGTAGATATGAACCTGATCAAAGGCGATGCTCATCTTTTTTGGATGCAACAATTAAATGCACTTAAAACTCATGGAGAGAAAATTATTGAAACCCCTGAAATTGAAAGCCAAAGAAAACAATTCGATTTTCTTTCAAATGCTTTAATAAATACGATTCGGGCATTTGGCACCAACAGTAATCATTTCTATGTCCAACATTGCCCGATGGCTATTAATGATGACGGAGCTGATTGGATCGCTTTGGAGGAGGAAATCCGTAACCCATATTTTGGTGAAAAAATGTTAAAATGTGGCAGTGTAAAGGGATTATTGCCTTTAGTAACTGAACAAACGCAATCAAAAGCTGTTAATACAAATCAATTACACAACCATTAAAAGGAATCCATTAATTGAGTGATAACCATCCAATGGTTTCATTCTGAATGAGTAAATAAAATAAATCCAGAAGACTTGTAATACAACCGTCATAACTGAAAAATAACAGACTGATTTTCAATTAAAATTGCTTTAATTTCCTATTTTTGATCAAATTTAAAACTTTGCTGATTAGATCCCTCTCTCTTTTTGTCGCGCTTATCTCTGTTTATTAGTTCTTCCGGGCTAATCATACAGCACATTTTTGTCAAAATCAGCTACAAAGTGTGTGCACTGTTTTTGAAACCTGAGAGTTGTCATAAGAATGTCTCTCATCATTGCAAGTACAGCTACCAAAAAGTGTTGTAAAGCAAAGCCAGTTCAAGAAAAAATAATTGCTGCCATAATATAGCAGACTTTGTAAAACTCGATCTTGACCAATACTTTTTCCAAGCATCATTTAAATGATAAGGCTTGTTGATTTTGTTAAAATATTGAAATATTATAATCAGCTAACACCTCATTCTTTTGTTCAAAAAAAGATAAAATTCTTTAATTATAAACCTCCTTTAATCGATTTCGATTTACAAACCCACTTTCAGATTTTCCTCTGTTAACCTCTAAATTTATCAGCTACTTAAGCTAAGTAGTCGAGCGGACATTTGTCTTTTATAAATTGATTTACTTTTACGCTATATTTTAAAAAAATCTTATTTATTATGATTTCAGCATATGAAATCATGCTATAAAAAAAACTTAATTTTTATGAAAAACTTAATTACATTTTCCATTTTGATGCTCGCTGTGACAATCACCACACAGGCTCAATTTTCTGAGGATTTTGAAAATGGATTCACCAATTGGACCGTAACTAGTGCTGATGTTAACTCCTGGATGCATGGCAATACTTCAACGCTTGGCTCCCAGTTCTTCAATCCACCTGCTCATACCATGTTTATGGCAACAAACGATGACGCTCCTGGTGCTGGCAACAATACCAGCGGCACTTTGGCTTCTGGCGATATTGATTTGACCGGCTTGACCGCTCCATCACTAAGCTTTTCTGCTTACTTTATTGATGGCGATTACGGTGGTGATGAAGTAGCATCTGTTGCGGTTTCTACCAATGGAGGCACTACCTGGACCACTATTTTTGATGTAGAAGGTGCTTCAGAATGGCAGGATATTGTTGTTCCTCTCTTTGGCTATGCGGGACAAACTATCCGTATCGCTTTCATTTATAATGATGGAAATAGCTGGAACTATGGTTTTTGCGTTGATGATATTTCAATTGCTGACGGACTGGCTCTCGATGCTGAATTGTTATCCATTTCTTCAAAACCCTTTGGATTGATCGATCAACCTTACACCATCTCAGGAAAAATATTTAATAATGGTAGTTCAACAATCACCTCGATTGATGTGATTTATACAGTTGGTGGTCAAAATCCCGTTTCCGGAATAATTGACAATATTAGTATTCCCGCCTTTTCTGAAAATTCATTTGAACATCCTACGGAATGGATTCCCCAAAGTGAAGGAGATTTTACGATAACAGTCAGAATTAATGAAGTAAATGGAAGTACGGATCAAGATATTAACAATAATGAATTAACTCATGATGTAACCATTTACGAAAACATAATTGTCCCTAACCGAATTGATGAGTTTTCCCTGACCATCCCAGAATATATTGAAATTGGAAACGGATCAGATCAGCTGGACGCTCCTACTGATTTGGATTTCTTCCCTGTCTTGGGTTTATACCAGCTTTGGGTAATTAATGAAAGAATTGAAAGTAGTGGTGGAAGCACCGTTACGTATTATGATGCTGGAAAAGGAAACCAAACATCCGAACAGCGGGTAGATGGAAACGCCTGGCACTTTATGTCATTACCGACAGCTTTAGCCTTTGGTGATGCGGGAGATTGGGCCAGTTCAACCGGTGTTTTAGATGCTAATCATAGCGGTGGCACTTTTACTGGTCCTACCCTTTGGTCAAGCGATCCTGATATCTATGCGCAACCTTCTGGCGGAAATGGAAGTCACCTAGACATGTTACACGGTAGTCCATACTCAATGGGAATTGCACATGAAGTAGATAATGCCTATTGGGTTTTTGACGGTTATAATGAACATATCGTTCGTTATGATTTTAAAGAGGATCATGGCCCTGGAAATGATTACCATGCTGACGGTGAAGTGACCCGGTATACTGAAATACCAGTTAAAAAAGATGGTAATATTCCAAGTCATTTGATTTTAGACAAATCAACCGGCTGGTTGTATGTTGTTGATAATGGCAATGACCGGGTATTGCGAATAGATATTAATTCTACGACTGTTATTAATCCAAATTTACCTTTAATCAACGAACCGCTTGCCGTTCATGCCTCCGTAGATGCGGATTGGGAAGTAATTATTGATTCAGGTCTTGATCGTCCTTGTGGTATTGATTTGATAGAAAACCGATTGTTGGTTAGTGATTATGCAACTGGTGAAATTATTGTTTACGACATGGATAATGATTTTGCTGAAATGCATCGCATTGAAACCGGAGAAGCTGGTATTACAGGAATCAAAATTGGCCCTGAAGGAAATATCTGGTATACTAACCGCATCACTAATAAAGTGATGACAGTAGCTCCTGGCGAACCAGTCAATGTCAATAATCTGGAAGCGGTTTTCCCGATATCTATTGCTCCAAATCCTACAAGTGGATTGATTAACATCAATCTTTCGGAAAATACGGAAGGTGACTTATCTTACAAAATAATGAGTGCTACAGGGCAATTAATTATGCAGGGTCAGTTTTCAAATAGCATTGAATCTTTAGATTTGAGTGCTTATCAGAATGGCATGTATTTCATCAGCATATTTAATGAAACTCATGCAACAACGAAAAAAATTGTACTGAATAAGTAGTAATTACTACAAATAGTTTATTTTTGCGAAAGTTCTCTGAAATATTTTCAGGGAACTTTCTGTTTTATTAAAAAAGAACTTATTAAAATTAAAATCATGAAAAAAATTCAATTAAGTACCTTAATTACCTTGTTCGCTTTGACATTATTCATCTTTAGTTGTGGATCAGAAGGCCATAGCCATGATGAAGACGCTACAGAGACTACTCAAACTGATGAGAATAACACTGAAAATGAAGAAGTTACTGCTGTGGCAGTAGACCTGAACAGTAAAGAATATGCTTCTGCTTTTGTATGCCCAATGCATTGCAAAGGAAGTGGAAGTGATGTTGCTGGTAAATGCCCAGCTTGCGGAATGGATTATGTTGCCAGCGCTGATCTTGATTCAGACAGCGAAGAAGGGGAAGGCCATGATGATGACGGCCACGAAGGTCATAATCACTAAAAAACTAATCTAAATTGAAAAAGCCTGAAATCTAGTTTGACTTCAGGCTTTTCTTTTTTTACCTTACCAAAGTCACATCTCCTTTTCTAAACAGTTCAACTGTTTTTCCACAAGCCACAATTGTTGCTTTATAATAATAAACAAACACTCCGGGATTCATGGCTTTTTCGTTCATTTTTCCATCCCAAGAATCATCCGTACTTCCAAAGTTTTTCAGGTGATTTCCCCAACGATCATAGATGTTCAATTCAAAAGACAAAACTTCAATATCATTGGCAGCATAAACTTTGAATTCATCATTCACACCATCGCCATTCGGAGAAAAAACATTTGGAATATAAAGTAAAGAGGACCGCTTGTCGTCTTCATATTCAATAATAAAATCCTGAACAATCGATTCGCATGTATTCGAAATAATGAGCGAATAAATACCCGGAGAATCCACCTCAATAAAAGGCATTGTACTTCCATTTGGCCATAAATAAGTTACTGCCTGTGGATCATCTGCAATGACCTGGGGTTGAAGTAAAACGCTTCCAAATTCACATTCAAGTTGAGGCTCCTCAGCTATTACTGCCAATGGAGCGATATTATCAACAGTTGCTAATTGTTCATTGACACAGCCGTTTCCATCTTTTACAAAAACTTGATAATCTCCTGGCGCAATATTAATAAATTGATTCTCAAGCTGGTAATTAATGCCATCAAGTGAATAAGTAAACGGAGCCGTTCCTCCAGCTAGATAATCAACGACAATTTCACCTTCCGACCCATTCCAGCAACTTTCAAACGTAAGTAAATCAAAATCAAAATCCGGATAAGCCGAAACCATAACATAAACAATCGAATCACAGCCTGCCTGGTTGGTAAAAATATATTCAGCTACCGTTCCAGGAGTTAGTTGGTCATTGTTGTATTCTACTGTTTCATCAACACAAGCAAATAATTCCAGCGAATATTCATCAGTTGGCGTGGAAGCTACAGTTACCGTTACCAATGAGTCGCAACCTGCTGCATTTGAAAAAGTAAAGCTTGAAATGCTACCGGGTTGTAATTCCTGACCGTTATACGTAACTGTTCCATTTTCACAAGCTGAAAGATTCAGATCAGAACTCGTATCCAACAAAGTTCCAACGGTAACCGTTACCAATGAATCACAACCTTGAGAGGAAACAAACATAAATTCTGTTATACTCCCCGGGAGCAATTCTTCGCCATTATATTCGACGGTGGCGCCTTCGCAAGCAGCGAGATCAACTTCTTCACTGACCAGAGAAATCGGAACGACTTCAACCGTAACTGTTGAATCACAACCATTTGCAGCTGACAGAATGAAATCCTGAGAGGTGCCGGCAGGAATTGTAGTTCCATTGTATGTTGCAAAACCACCATCACAAGCTGATAATTCCAAATCAGAGCTAAACACATCAAGGGGATTCACTTCAACGCTTATGATTGAATCACAGCCAACGGAGTTTGTATATGTATAGTCTGTGGTCGTCCCCGGTGACAATTCATCGCCGTTGTAAAGAACGGTGGTGCCTACACATGCATCAAGCGTAACAATTTCAATAGTTGCATCACAAGTGAACTGGATTAAAAAGGCAACCATCGTTTCATCATCACAACCCACCAATTGAGCATTAACCTGATCAATCAAAGCGATCATTCCTAATGGTAAATTGAAAATATCAACCAAAACTTCATAATCCGAAGCAAGTATATTTGAAAAGGCAAAGGCCCCTAAAATGTTGGAGTCTAAAGTATCCAGATTTATACCGCCATTTTGAAGAATGATTGAAATCCCACTCATCAAAGTATCCGGTCCATCAATGATTCCGTTGTCATTTACATCGAAATACACATTTCCTAAAATACTACCATAACCATCAAACAAATCAAGAGATAGTTCATCAGAAGTTGTTACGCAACCTGCTGCGCTGGTCATTTCAACATAATAATCGCCACTTTCTGTAGCAATATAATCGGCAACCGTTCCATCTGGTGCAGCTATTGGACTACCATTGAAATACCATTGAAAATCGACAACTCCAGAAACATCTGGCAGGCAAATAGTATCTGGATTGCAACGACTGTGGCATCCGGAAGGAATCAGATCAATATTAGGCCCGGCAGTAATTTCCAGGGTATTACTTACTCCTTCACAGCCAAATTCGTTGATTGCTCTTACAAAATATTCACCTGCATAGAATGAATTGATTGATAAGCCAATCTCGCCTGTATTCCAAACGTAAGTATAATTTACATCGGGGTTTAGCACCTCAAAAACAGTAGGTGTATTTTCACAAATCGGAATAGAAGGATTTGATGTAATCATGATATTTTCCGGAATTGGGTGAACGGTCACCGTATATGGCCCAATTATATTTGTGCATCCGGAATTTGCATCAGTAACAGTAACCGAAAATTCATGAGTACCAACCGTAAGCAGGTTTTCTTTTTCTTCTGTAAAAGAAATATCAGTCGTTACATCCGTTGTTGACCATTCATAGCTATAGTTTATGTTTTCAGTGATTTGAAGATATACATCCTCCCCAAAACAAGTTTCATAATTATTATAAAAATTAGCCACCGGCTGACCGAATTCATCATATTCAACTGCGGTAATCTGTGCCTGTGGCAAAGGGATTATATCAATTTGAGCCGGACTCGGGCTATAGGAACAACCCAATGCATCATAAATGGTTACTTCATAAACGCCAGCTTCTAAAACAGTGATGCTTGAAGTGGTATCACCAAGTGACCAGATATAGGATTCTCCAAAAGGTGCGGTTAACGTAGAACTATCTCCTTCACAAATGGTGGCTGCCGGATCAATATCGATACTGCCGCTGAGCGTGTTAGCTTCAATATTGATCTGTTCGGTTATCGTTGCAACGCATCCGTAAATGTTTTCTGTGGTAAGTGAGACTGTATAAACTCCGGGTGTTTCAAATGCATGATAGGTTTCTCCTATTTCAGAAACATTAGCTGCTCCACTCGCAGGGTCCCCAAAATCCCAACTCACATCCGTAAATGCACCTTCTGCATTGAAAAAGATGGTCACTCCTTCACAACCTTCTGCAGGAATATCAAAACTCGATAATGGAGGTTCGATCACCTCAACATTTTTTTGCATGACAGAAATACAACCACTCTGATCGGTTACTGTCAAAGTCACCGCATAAGTTCCTGCCGTTGTAAAAGCATGTTGTGGGTTTTGTAAAAAAGAAGTGTTTGCAGCTCCACTTGCCGGATCGTCAAAGTCCCATTCCCAGCCCAAGATACTTGTTTGTGGAATGAAAGACGAAAGGTCATAAAAAGGTAACAATTCTCCAACGCAACCTTCTAAAAATGTAAAGTTAGCAGCGAGCGGAACGGTGTCAAACTGATAAATATACAGATCACAAATATCTCCAGGCGGTGTCGAATATATGCCTCCTTGAAAAATAACTAAATGAAATCCCGCTGTTTGATAAGTATTACTTGGATTTTCTAATGTTGAAAAAACCTCAGTTCCTGCTCCAAAATCAATAAAACGCCAAAGCCAGGAATTCGGAGCATCATTGACGGAAGTATTTATATATTGACTTTCATTACAAAAATTACCGGGATTATTTACAAAATCCAAATAACCATCAGGCGTACAACCTGGAGCGGGTGGCCCGGGAAATACCGATCCACAGGATAATCCCAAAGCATTAGAAGTCGCTTCACAACCTGCTGGATTGGTTACCACGACATAATAAACGCCTTCCTGGCTAACTACAAGGCTTGACGTATTTCCCCCTATTGGAGTTCCATTATAATACCATTGATAGTCAAGCCCTCCATTGGTTTGTAGGGAATAAAGTGTCATCGAACCTCCGTTTTGGCAAAAAGTACCAAAATCCGGAGTCGAAATAGTGGTATATGGATCTGATAATTGCCCAATATAAAAAGTCTCATTTTCTGTGCATCCATTGGCATCGGTTACGATCACTTCATAATATCCGGGACTCAAATCCACGGTAGCTGTGGTCGCAATAGTACCGCCACCTTCATTACGCCAATCATAAGCATTGTAAGCCACTGAGGTTTGTACCATCGCTAAATCACCAGGGCAAGGATCATCAAAAACAACTATTGGAATTGGCTTTGGATTGACTAAAACATTATAAACATCAACTGCTCCGCAGACAGTTACCTGAACATCAAAATTGCCGGCTAAATGCCATTGTATTTCAACTTCATCAGTATTTTCACCAGAAATCACCGTTCCCGCATCAGTAGGGATGATTTGCCAATTGTAATCCACAACTTCATAAGCTGTGGCATTGTATGTTCCAGTTTCTTCGTGGCAAACTTGTGCAGTTCCATCAAGTGTAACGCTATTTATACTTTGCAAACCCATACCCACATCAGCAGATTCGCAAGCCAGACCATTGGTGTTCGTTTGAGTAACCGCTAAATTATAAGGAGGTGTAGCACCCCAGGTGACATTAATCGTTTGTCCATTCAATATTACATTTGATCCGCTATTCGAAACATACCAGGTATATTGAAAATCAGGTCCTGACTCAATTGCAGAATAAGAATAAGTTTCTCCAGGACAAATAGTTGCTGGACCTGTAATGCCTAAAGCAGGAGGAGTCATTGCTGGAACTTCAACAAATATTGAATAATTGTCCACGCAATAATCATCCGGACTATCTGCTTCAGCATGAATGGTGAAATTACCACTTCCAAAATTCCAGTTGGTTGAAAAATTATTTGTTGCTCCTGCAGATGTTGTGACAACTGCGCCTGTATCATCGAAAACCGTCCAATTGGCTGGAACATCATTGCTAAATAATCCTGGCGTTTTACTAAAAAAATCAACCGTTTCATTTAGACAAATTTCAATTGGCCCTTCTATAAAAAAGTCTTCCAGTATATTTACAAGAAGGGTGTCTCCTCCCCCACAGCCCAGATAGCAACTTTCATAATCTACTGCGATCCATTGCTGCGCTATCGGAATAAAATCCGGCCATGCCACTGTAATCTCATTGGTTCCCTGACCCGATTCAATAGATCCATAAGCTGAAACCGACCAATTAAATTCAGTCCCTGTAAAACCGGTAATTGAATAAATCTCTTCAGCTCCTTTACATACTTTTTCAGGCCCTCTGATCAACGCATTATCATCAATAATAGGTATTGTTTCAAACATTGTTTCAAGACAATAATCGCCATTACAACCATCAACCGAAAGTTCAATCAAACCTTCCGGGCCAGTTCCCCAATCAACTGTAATATAATTATCTGACAAACCTCCCCCACTGATGATCGTTCCATTTGAACTGATATTCCAATTAAAAATACTGCAATCAGCTGCAGTCGAATAAGTGACTTCTGTATCCGGACAAACAGTGCCGGCGCAGTCAATTTCCGGGCTGATCGCATCTTCGACAATTACGGTAATAAATGTGGTATCTGAGCAAAAACAATCATTTCGGGCAATGAGCATTACTTCAAAGGTCCCTGAAGAAAGATAGGTGTATTCCGCATTCACCCCTGAAGAAGAAGTTGCGTTTCCAAAATCCCAGGTAAAGGTAGAAGCCCCCGTTGTTAGATTTTCAAAAAACACAGTCTGCCCTTCGCATATTTCGACGACGCCATTATTGGCAGGAGGTGTTGTTTCAAATGCTGCTTCCGGATTGGCTAAAATATCAACGCAAATAGTGTTTCCGCCCCAGCAACTCCCAACATCACAATTTACTTCGGCACCAGCGGTAGCAGAACATCCTTCAGCATCAACTATTGTCAATTCATAATAGCCAGGACAAAGACCATCCAAACTAAAAGATGTACTTCCGTTGCTCCAATTATAAGTAAATGGTGCATTTCCAGCAATAGTAACAGGAGTGATGCTTCCATCACATAGCTGGCAGTTTGAAGCATCTTCAACATCAAAAGCTATCCCAAAAATACATGCAGTCACTATATCAGTGATCGTAAAAGTACAGGTCTCCACGATCCCAATGCTATTTGTGACAGTGGCCGTATAAGTGCCGGCAGGCAATCCATCAAAGATATTGATACCACCACCAATCGCAGTCGCACCATTACTCAAAATAATTTCGTAATTATCGGTGGGGCCATCAATATAAACAAAACCTCCACCGTCACTTCCACCACTTGAAGCTTCCTGATACATGCCACAATAAATAGAAAATCCATAATTGCCTGGAGGCGGAACCTGAACAGACACCTGTCCATTGCCGGGCGCTCCCCAGGTAACGGATACATTGTTGCCATCGACCGTATAACTTTCAGCGCCATTGACCGACCAGATCACGGTCTGAGTTGGATCGTTAACTTCAGTGGTGTACGTTATTACAGTGTTTGCACAAACCTGGTCACAACTATTTGAACCACCAGGTATAGAATCAGCAGGACAATATGCTGCTGATAATGCAATAATTTCAGGTTGGAAAGATAGAATTGCCTGAACAAAAAGCTCCGCAATTATATTACCATCGATATCAACTACATAAACATAATGAGTAGATTCATCAGCAAAACAAATAAAAGCAATACTCTCTGTTGAAACGGTTTGACCGTCCACGCCCCAGTAGCCTCCATTTAGATTGACAATATTTCCCGCATCATCAACAAGGTAATAGTCTGCACATTCTCCGACACAAACTTCGACAGCTCCAATAATCGAATAATTCTGAGCAAAGAGATTTAAGCTACAAAAAAGAGTGAACAAAATGATAAATACGGTTTTTGTCTTCATGGGTCAGTTTTATTGTTTTCAGACATACTAAAAGGCACGCAATCGTTGGTCCTTATTTTTTTTTATAAAACAAGAAAATCAACTACCAAGATAGCAATTGAACTTTACTTTCAGTACTGTTATAATTTTGAAAAATCAAGGCGGGAAGCTAAGCACAACATGTAAGACGGTATAAATATAATAAAAAATTCTTTTAGCTGCCAGTATTTGTTAAAATGATAAATTATAGTGGAAGAATGAAGAAAAAGATAAATGTCGGAAATAGGTGAAATAAAATAAGGTTAACGCTTCAGCACATTTGCAAATTCGCAAGTCTTTAATTCAACAAATCAATCCAATCAACTGGAATTCTAAAACCAGTAAATCCTAAAACGGAACAAGCAAAAGAAAGCTTCCTCTGAAAATACTACATCCTATTAGTAGCCTTTACCAAAAACGTCAACATGAACGGAAGGGTTACCCAAAACCATTCTGACCAATACATCAACATCACAAAAAAAGCAATCGCAGAAATTAAAAACAATATCCAGTCAATGGCTCTTGAAGAACTCTTTGTATTTGAAGTCATAATTTTTTAATTTATTTTGTGGCTGCAAATCTAATAAGTAATTTGATTTTATGCAAAGGATGTTAGTAATTCAAATCGACTTATTTTAAAAGATAGGGCTACCGAATCTATATAGATGAAAAAAGTAATAAATCTAATGGGTCTCCGTATTGTTTACTGACTTTAGCGGCTTCACCCGTGTGGCCTCTGCTATGAGTCTCTCCGGACTCATAGAAGAGCTCAATTATTGCTTTCGAAACTTCGATACCATCATTGAAAAGTACGGGATGGAAAAAATAAAAACTATCGGCGATTCCTACATATGTGTTTCAGGTGTACCGGTACCTGTGGAGCAGCATTCGCATTGCGCTATCAAAGCTGGCCAAGAGATCAACGCATTTATGAACAAGAGAATCGCAGAAAAGAAAGCTGACGGTCAGGACTATTGGCAGATGCGGGTTGGCATCTATAGCGGGCCTGTTGTGGCTGGTGTATTAGGTGATAAGAAATTTGCTTAAGATATCTGGGGAAATACGGTCAACATAGCCAGTCGCATGGAAAGCAATGGAGAAACCGGCAAGATCAATATTTCAGAAGCTACTTATCAATTAGTGAAAAATGATTATTCATATGAAGCGAGGGAAAAAATTATGTCTAAAAATATTGGGGAGGTGAATATGTATTTTGTGAATTGAAGAGATAGTTAAAAATAGTCCTCTCTAAAGTCGTTTAATGTATGCATAAGGAGGTTTTCCATTCGAGAGGCTTAATTTCCAGAAGATTTTTTTAGTACTATTCACATCATAAAGGACAATATAAAATCAAAATGTAAAACTTTTGTGATACTTTTCAGTTTATAGCATTGTAATTTTGGTTTGTTTTTAAAGCATAGAAAACGCTTTAATTTGGCTTACTATAAATCATGTTTTAACAAACCAGTCATTTTTTTAAGATTATAATAAACACAAAATTTTCTCATTGATCTAACAAATTTTAATTTATGAAACGCATCCTTTTTACAATAACAATAGTTTTATTTTATTTAAATGCCATTATTTCCCAGGATGTCCCGGAAATCCAAAAATCATTAATCACCAAAATAACGGCGACCTGGTGCCCTAATTGCGGAAGCTGGGGTTGGACTTTTTTTGAAAACATATATGAAGACAATGCAGATAAAGCGCTCATCATCGCAGCTCATTACAGCGGTGAACTTCAAACTACAGTCGCCGCAGATTTTGCAACTAACTTTAATGTAAATTATCAGCCTTATTTTATCGTTGGAAACGAAAACCAAAATGTGACTTCTATAAACGTTACTGCTAAACGCGCTGTTGTTCAAAATCTGGTTGATAATAACTATGAACTTTCGCCTGTGGTGAACGCTGGATTGGTAGTTACTAAAAATGGCAACACACTCGATGTACAAACCAAAACACGTTTTTTTCAGAATACAGATGGTGAATATTATCTAGGCGTCTATGTCATTGAAGATGGCGTTGTAAATTATCAGACCAACCAGGGCGATGATGCTGTCCATAAGAACGTACTAAGAGCCGGTATGAGTGGAAGTTCTTTTGGAGAATTGATCTCTATTGGAAGTGTTAGCGCCGAGACAGAAATTACAAAAGATTATTCCATAGACATCATTGGCTGGAATGAAAATAACTTGGAAATAGCCACAATCCTTTGGAAAAAAGAAGGGAGCAGCTATATTTATGAAAATTCGAACTCTACAACTGAAATCACAACAGTAGGAGTACCTATCATACCAGAAAATGAAATTAGTTTTAAAATCTATCCTACGGTTACGGAATCTAATGCTATGGTTGAATTAGATTTAAAAAATGGACAAGCTGATATTCAATTGGAGTTGTTCGATGCCACTGGAAAAAAATTGACTACAATTTTTGAAGGAAGCGCTGCGAGTGGTATTCAGACGTTTGAAATTAATAAATCCATGGTAAATTCGAATGGGCTTTACTTTTTAATGCTTCGATCGGGAAAATCCGTTTCTATAAAAAAAATCATTTTCCAATAGCTTCTTTTATAAAACTTTGTTGACGAAGACTCACTTTTATTAAACTAAAAAGAGGGCTGAACCTTCTGTTTTAAAGCTTCCACCCTCTTTTTACTAAGTTATATTTTTTTATCCTATCGACCCCTAATAATTCTCAATTGGTGACTTCCAATAGATGTAGTGATCCGGATAAAATATGTTCCTGGTGCATGGGCATTGATCTCATCAATA
This sequence comes from uncultured Saprospiraceae bacterium, assembly GCA_963793295.1. Classification (GTDB taxonomy): domain Bacteria; phylum Bacteroidota; class Bacteroidia; order Chitinophagales; family Saprospiraceae; genus JAHDHW01. Next base: position 293,615 of record CAWBZX010000040.1, read on the forward strand.
GAGATCTTTAATCTTCCATGTATGAAAATATATTTACCAACATAAATCCTTTGCCCGGTTGTATTAAATACTTCAAAAACGCCTTCTTCGTTTAAAGAATTATCCCCCTGAATATGAAGCTGCTCATTTACTGGATTCGGGTAAATTTTCAACTTTCGATTTTGTTCGAAACTCATCTCTCTCATTCGGGAATATTCATAATATCCATCAAAGTCCACTATTTTCAGTCTATAATAATTTGATCCCATATTAGGAACAGCATCAATTACTGAATAATTTTGAATGATCTCACTATCTCCTTTACTGTGAATAATTCCTATTCTTTCGAAGTTAATCCCATCAAATGAACGCTCTACTTCAAAATGGCGGGTATTGATTTCAGATGCTGTTTGCCAATTCAAATAAACTTTTTCTCCTTTCTTGTTCGCTCTGAAATTCATCAGTTCCACGGGGAGTACTCTTGATCCTTCATCGGGAGATGTTTCACCTATTGTGAATTTTGTTACTCCAAATGGTGGCGGATCACCGTCAGTACTTGATATTGACCCTGAAATCCCCGATCCTGTACCACCGGTTGTTCCTCCATTTCCAAAATTCTCCCAAATATTTGATACATTAAGCCCCACTACAATCAAGGAATCCAAATTATTGATACCATTTGCTGCAGCATCCATCCAATGCAGTTTGATTTCTACATCGTCACTACCTGCGATTTTGGACAATTCCCAATATTGGTAGCCACTGATATTATCCACATCCGCAGCAATGGAAGTACCAAAAGGTGGTGGATCACCAAAATATTGCGCCATATATTCAGAGCCAGATGATGAAATTTTTGTTATTTCCATTGGAGCATAAAGGCTTCCATCACCTATTGGAAACACAAATTGATCACCATTTGTCCTTCCCTCTTTTATCATCGGGCCATCAATGTAGTTACTTGCATTTCCTCCGGTAATGGTGGCGGAATCACCAATAATCAATATATTGGTTGAAGTTGTTGTAATTATCCCGTTTGTAAGATCAAGGTTTTCAGTCACGAACATCGTATCTGTAAGCGCGAAACCCGTAGCGTTATCCAGGACCACGTTGGTATAATTGAATGCATCAGTACCGCCTCCAGGCAAGCTTTCTTTTGCAATCTCCTGGGCTGATGTCCCGTCGTAAGTCAGTGTTGAAGCAGGATCCATCAGCAAAGCGCCAAAATTAGTTGGACGCAAAAAGTTACCAGCAATATACAGGTTGCTGGTCCCGTTAAGGTCGATAAAAACATCGCCCTCACTTACGGCACTCATTGTAAAATTTCCTGAAACTGTTGTTACACTGGTATTTTCAATCAATTCCAAGACTACTTTTTTATCAGCTGCCGTTGAAATTAAAGTAACATTACCCCCTATAGTTAGAATTGAACGATTTTTGATTACCAACGTATCAGTTCCTCCGGTCATTTCAGCATATAAATCACCCCTCAAAATAGCCTGTGAACTATTACCTATATCAAACCTGAATTTTTTTCCTCCATCCAGATAAAAGTAGGTATTTCCTGTTACATCCAGGATGGCTGAATCATTGAGGGCAACTTCGCTAAAGGTTTCTGTAGCAGCGGCATTATTGTAATCATAGGTAAAATCTCCGCTTACATTCATTCTACTGGTTTGTGAGATATTCAGCTTTAGCCTTGTATCAGCAGTATTACCATTTGTTCTTCTAAAATCGACATCTCCGCCCACATTCACAATTGCTCCATTAAGGAGACGAACTTCAATATTATAATTTTTGTTCTGTGAGGAAACTACGAAATCATCGCTTACCGTAAGCGTTACAAGTCCATTTACAGAAAAGTCGCACGAATCTATTCTGTTAACTATCTTAATTCTTTTTACAGTAACATTACCTGTGCCGATATTTATAGTTACACTATGACCTTCAATGATCACGGTATCCAAAGGACCCGGCAAACTACCCTGATCCCAGGTAGCTATTTCATCCCAATCGCCGTCGGCAATGGATGTAAACACCGTTGCATGGATAAAATCAGCATAGATGATACTGAAAAAGAAGAAAAATAATGGTATGTAGATTCTTTTCATGGGATTTTTTTAAAAAATTGCCGATTGATAAATCGTTGGCGGGTATTTAACAGTAAACTAGATCCCAATTTTCTTGCCAAAAACAAATTCAAAGCAAAAATGAACTTTTTTGTGACAGGGTTTAAGCAGAACAAATACATCGCCACATGATTTGGAGATTCAATTTTTAATCATAAATGATTTTTAATAATGATCAAAACATAAATTATCAGACATAGCTTTTGGAAAACGCTAAATGATCTAGTAAAAATAGCTATTACAGCAAATACTAGAGAAGCTTACATCACAATATGATTGGTTGATTAGTTGAGTTTGGAAAAGTAAAAACCAGCATGTTTTAACAAAAAAAGTGGGTTAGAATTTTTATAAAGAAAATTCTAACCCACTAAATTTTTTAAAATTTATTCTCTATAAATTCTATCAGAATTTATAGATTTTAAAAACTTGATTTCCAGTTGCTGAAGTAAACCGGACAATATAGTTTCCAGGAGTATGCATATTGATTGTATTTGTAGAGATCTGAAACCTTCCACTTTCCAAAACACAGTCGCCAATATAAATCCTTTGCCCATTGATCCTAAATACTTCCAAAACTCCTTCTTCTGTTAAGGATTCCTCTCCTTCAAGATGTAGTACTTTATCTACAGGATTTGGGTAAATGCTTAATACTTGTGATTTTTCAAAATATTCTAAATCAACAGCAGACACCACTTCAGACGAACCTATGGTGAATTTTTCTATTCCAAATGGGGGTGGATCACCCTGACCACTTGACACTGATCCTGAGACACCAGTACCTATATCACCGGTGGTTCCACCATTTCCATAGCTCTCCCAAATATTGTCCTCATTAAGCCCTACTACAATCAAGGATTCTAAATCAAGGATGTTAGTGGCTGCCGCATCCATCCAATGCAATTCCACATTTACATCCTCACTTCCAGAAGTTTTGTCTAATGTCCAATATTGATCACTAATGATACTGCCTACATTTGGAGCAACGCTATTTCCGAATGGAGGTGGATCACCAAAATACTGGGCCATATATTGCGAAGATGAATTTGAAATTGCTGATATTTCCAATGGAGCATAAGTACTTTCATTACCAATAGGAAATAAAAATCGGTCTCCATTCGACCCTCCTTTTTTTATCATTGGACCGTCAATGTAAGCGCTTTCACTCCCGCCAATAAACGTGGCATTATCACCGATAATCAATATATTAGCGGAAGTCGTTTTAATCTTTCCGGTTGTTAGGTTAAGATTATTCTCTATATACAAAGTTTCTTCAATCGCAAAGCCTGAGGAATTATTCAACACTACATTTGTATAATTGAAAGCATCAGTTCCGCTTCCTGCCAGATCTTCATCAGCAAGTACCTGGGGTTGAGTTCCATTATAGGTTAACTTAGAAGTTGCTCCCATTAATAATGCCCCGTAGTTAGTGGGACGTAAAAAGTCACCTCCTATATAAATATTACTGGTTGATTGTTGATTAATATATACATCCCCTTCACTCAAAGCACTCAAAATGATATCACCTCTTACATCTGTAACACTTCCTGTGCCATTCACATCCAAGTACACGATTTCATCGGCTACAGCTGAGTTCAAAGTTAAATTGCCTTCTATTGTGAGATTACCTAAATTAGTGATAACCATATTATCTCCACCAGACATGTGTGCAGTTAAATCGCCTCTAAATATTGCCTGCGCAGAGCCTTGTATTATAAAATCAAAATCATTCCCTCCACGTATATACAAGGTTGTATTTCCTGTTACGTCTAGTATCGCAGTATCGGTAAGATGAATTTCATCAGAGTTCTCATTACTATCGGCGTTTTTATAATCATAAGTAAAATTGCCACTTATGTTCATTCTACTGGTATGCATAATTATTAACAACAACTTATCATCCTTATCATTAGAATTAACCCTTGTAAAATCAACATTACCGCCAACATTCAAGATCGCTCCATTCATAACCCTAATTTCAACGTCCCTATTGATATTCTCTGAAGTTGCTTCCAAATCATCAGTTACAGTAACCGTGACAAGCTCTGTAATAAAGAGTTCGGAATAACCTATATCTAAAGTGTTAGTTAACGTAAGATGTTTTATTATGACATTACCTGTATTATTATCGATCGTTACGGTATAACCGTCAATGACTACAGTATCCAAAGATCCTGGTATGCTACCCTGATCCCAGGTGGATATTTCATCCCAATCACCATCATCAATTGCATTAAATACAGTTGCGCGGGTATAGTTCGAGAAGATTAGATTGAGAAATAGAAAAAAAACAGCTGAGTAGCATTGTTTCATAAATTTAACTTGAGTTATTTGTAAATCAATCCTCAGTGGTCGAATATTTTGTAATAAGTAAATCGTCAAATAACCTGCCAGAAAAGGATGTTAACAGTTTAAGCCCAAAAGGAACTAACACTGGTTCAAATATTTCCGAAAACGCTAAATAATCCGGGAAAGATAGTTGTTACAGCATAAACCTGAGAAACCTACATCACAATTTCAAAAGTATGAACCGTTATGGGTTTACAAAAAAGTGGTTTAAACTTTTCAATAAGAAAAATCTAAACCACTTTTTAATTAAAATCTATTTTCTATAATTCTATCAGAATTTGTTAATTTTAAAAACTTGATTTCCTTTTGCAGAAGTAAATCGGATAATATAATTTCCAGGGGCATGCATATTGATTGTATTTGTAGAGATTTGGAATCTTCCATTTTCCAAAACACAGTCGCCCATATAAATCCTTTGCCCGTTTATACCAAATACTTCCAAAATTCCCTCCTCTGTTACGGATTGCTCTCCATTAAGATGTAGAACATCATCTACAGGAATTGGGTAAATGCTCAGTATCTGGGGTATTTGAAAATTCACTGCCTCAATTGGAGAGTATTCATACCAACCATCATTATCCACAATCTTAAGTCGGTAGTAATTAATCCCCTTGAATGGTGATGCATCTGTGGTTAAATAATTCTTAGTGAAATCACTTTCTCCTTTGCTGAAAATAGTCTCTATTTCTTTAAAGTTGTGTCCATCAATTGAACGCTCTACCACAAAATGGCTTGTGTTGACTTCTGAAGCTGTTTGCCACTTTAGATAAACCTTTCCTTTTTGCTGGATGGCATAAAATTGAGTCAACTCTACAGGCAATACTTCCATGGCGCCGTTGACACCCTTGAGATCTTCAGGTAAAATAATTTCGATCTCAAAAGAACCTATTGTGAATTTTGTAACTCCAAATGGTGGTGGATCACCATCAGTGCTTGATATTGACCCAGAACCCCCCGAACCTGTACTGCCTGTGGTTCCTCCATTTCCAAAATTCAACCAAACATTAGCTTCACTCAGACCTACTACAATCGTTGAAGTCAAATCATTGATACCGTTGGCTGCTGCATCCATCCAATACAATGTGATTTCTACATCGTTACTACCTGCGATTTTGGACAATTCCCAATATTGATTATCGCTGATATTATCCACATCTGAAGCGATGGAAGTACCGAAAGGTGGTGGATCACCGAAATATTGTGCGAAATATTCTGAGCCAGATGATGAAATTTTTGATATTTCTAATGGAGCATAAATGCTTCCATCACCTATTGGAAATAGAAAAGGATTGTTATTAGACCTTCCGATTTTTATCATCGGGCCGTCAACAAAAGCGGTTTCACTCCCACCGGTAATAGTGGCCTGGTCTCCGATTATCAATATATTTGTCGAAGTCGTAGTAATTTTCCCGTTTGTAAGGGTAAGATTATTTAGTATATATAAAGTATCCTCAAGCGTAAAGCCTGATAAATTATCCAGAACTACGTTTGTATAATTGAAAGCATCAGTACCATTTCCAGGCAATTCACTGGCAGCAAGGACCTGCGTAGAATTATTGTTGTATGTCAATGTTGCATTGACTCCCATATCGAGGATTCCATAATTATTGATTCTAAAAATATCTCCACCTAAATACAAATTTGAATTACCTGCCATTTGAAGCGTTACATCTCCTTCAGAAAGCGCATCCATGGTTATATCACCAGATACCGTTAAAGAAGATGAAGCCATGGCTCCGTGTATTTCGACCAAAATTATATTATCAGCATTAGCCGCCTTTAATTGCATGTCAGCACCTACTGTGGCAATAGATTGATTAAAAAAATCCAAATGGGTAGTATTTATTCCTCCTGAATTCAATACGTCAAATGTCCCAGATACGTGGAGTTGAGCATCTGTATTCATATCTAATAACAAATCATCGCCCCCTAAATGGTGAAATATCAAATCCCCACCTACTAATAATTGAGCAGTATTTCTTATATGAAGTTCGAATTCCTTTCCAGATCTGATATAACAATTTAAATTTCCAGTGACATCTAAAATAGCGCTATCCTCCAGATTAAATTCTCTACTTGATTCCGTACTTTTTGAATTTTTATAATCATAAGTTACATCTCCACTGACATTCAGACGACCTGAATCTTTAACACTCAACTCCAATCCGTTACCAACATCATTATCCGCTGTTCTTTCTAAAGTAATATTTCCTCCTACATTCACAATAGTATTGTTACTAACCTCTAATCTTACTATTCTTGTTTGGTTCTCTGATGTAAGAAAGATATTTGTCGTAACAGTAAGTGTCCTGGAATCATATACCAACAAATAAGAATTGCCACTACCAGAATTATTGGTTATCGTAATTTTATTAATCGTAATATCACCATCTGAATCATCAATAGTTATTGTATAACCATCAATGATAACTTCATCTGAAGCACCAGGCACACCATTTGGCGACCATGCCAGCGGATCAGTCCAATTACGATTAGCTATGGAAGTATACGTAGTAGCCAATATCTCACCAGAGTAGATAAAGCTTAGAAAAGAAAAGAATAAAAATGTAAATGTTGTTTTCATTGAAAGATTTCCTAAAAGTTAAAAAAAAATCGAAAGTTCGTTGGAAGGGATTTAACAGAGGGAAGGGATTCTAAAAATACTTAAATGTCAAATATGCTGCCAAAACAAATTCAAACCCAAAAAAGAGACTTTCTGTGACAGGGTTTAAGCGACGTTAACTTATCGATTAAAAAATCAAATACAACAAGTAAATTAGATTTTAAAAATGGAGAATTTGTTATTCGATTATAATTCGTTGATTCAACGAGAAAGAAGCTTTCCAAAATATTTGAAAGCAGAGCTAGGGCTGGCTATACATCTTTAAAGCTAATAAGAGTCAAAGGGACAAACTAACAATGATGCAAAGAATTTGAGAAGCACTATTAATCCAATTCTTTTGAAAAAGCGGCATAAAAAAAGTGGTTTAGAAAAAATCTAAACCACTTTTTTTTTAAAGTTTTATTTCTAAAAACTATCAGAGTTTATTGAATTTCAAAACGTGACTTCCTGACGCATTAGTAAATCGGACAACATAAGTTCCAGGTATATGAACATTGATTGCATTGGCAGAGATTTGGAATGTTCCATTTTCTAATATGCATCTACCTGAATAAATCAATTGTCCATTTATGCCGAATACTTCCAATACACCTTCATCTGTCAGAGCATTTGATACTTTAAAGTATAGCACTTTATTCACTGGATTAGGATAAATACTCAATGCCTGTGAGTTTTGAAAATTCACTACTTCAATTTGAGAGTATTCATACCAACCGTCCCTATCCACCATTTTAAGCCGGTAATAATTAAGACCTTTGAATGGTGTTGCATCTGTGGTTTTATAATCCTGAATGAAATTAGGTTCTCCTTTACTGAAAATAGTTTCTTTTCCTTCAAAATTATATCCATCATTTGAATGCTCTAACACAAAATGACTTGTGTTGATTTCTGATGCTGTTTGCCATTTCAAGTTAACCTCATCTTCTCGCTGATTAGCTTCGAAATAAGTCAATTCTACGGGCAATGCATTAAGCTCAGAAACTGAACCTAAGGTGAATTTTTCTACTCCAAATGGTGGTGGATCGCCATCAATACTCGATACGGAACCTGGCGCGCCTACGCCGGTACTACCTGTTGTGCCTCCATTTCCATAGCTTTCCCAAACATTTGAACCATTCAATCCTACTACAATCAATGAATCCATATCATTGACTCCTTTGGCATCTGCGTCCATCCAATGCAGGGTAATATCTACATCGTCACTGCCAGCGGTTTTAGATAATTCCCAATATTGATTGCCGCTTATATTATCCACGTCCGCAGCAAGAGAGGTACCAAATGGCGGTGGATCACCAAAATACTGAGCAATATATTGCGAGGACGAAGTTATAATTTTAGATACACCCATGGGCGCATAGCTAGTTGCATCACCTATTGGAAATAAAAAAGGATTATTATTAGATCTTCCAATTTTTATCAAAGGTCCGTCAATATAAGCAGTTGCACTCCCACCAGTAATCGTAGCCTGGTCACCAATAATTATCATTTCAGTTGAAGTCGTTGTAATTTTTCCTGCTGTAAGAATAAGATTAGTTTCTACAAACATAGTATCTTCAAGCGTGAAACCTGTTGAATTATTCAAGACTACATTTGTAACATTGAAGGCATCAGTGCCACTTCCAGCCAAGTCGCTATCTGCAAGTACCTGAGGACTAGTTCCCTTATAGATTAAAGTTGAACCTGCGGCCATTATTAATGCTCCATAATTAGTGGGACGTAAAAAGTCACCTCCAATAAACATGTTACTACTTGCCTTTAAATCAATATATACATCTGCCTCACTTAATGCACTCATCGAGATATCACCTCCTATATTGATAGCACATGCAGAATTTGTGGCTTCCATGTACACTATTTTGTCAGCTACGGTAGAATTCATCGTTAAACTACCTCCTATAGTAAAGGTCCCGGTACTTCCATCAGCATGCAACATGGCGTGAGTTGTAGCTCCTGAGTTAATTAAAGACACATCTCCCGTTACTTGAAAATGGGAGGTGGCTTTGGAGGTAATGGTTAATTTATTACCTCCGGATATTTGAGCATCCAGATTTCCTCTTAAAATAGCTTGTGAAGATCCTTGTATTTTAAAATCGAAATCACCACCACCACGTATATTTAAAGTGGTATTTCCTGTTACGTCAAGGATAGCAGTTTGGTCAAGAAAAATTTCATCGGCGTTTTCACCAGAATTAGCATTTTTATAATCAAAGGTAAAACTACCACTGACATTCATTCTACTCGCATCTAAAATTATTAATAACAACTTCTTATTAAAACTATTAGCAACCGATCTTGTAAAATCAACGTTACCCTGAACATTCAAAATCGCTCCATTCAGGATCTGGACATCTATATCTTGATTTATATTCTCAGAAGTTGCCACTAAATCATCAGTCACGGCAACAGTCACAAGCCCATCAATTTTAAGCTCGGAGATAGCAATATTAGAACTATTGGTTAATGAAATATTTTTAACTGTGACATCTCCTGTAAGAATATTGATACTAACGGTATAACCATCAATAACCACAGAATCTAAAGCCCCTGGCGCAATACCCTGATCCCAGGTTGTGCCATCTTGCCAATCACCGTTAGCAATAGCACTAAAGACAGTTGCATGGGCATTGTTTGAATAGACAAAACTAAGGAGGAGAATGAATATTGGCTGGAGTACTCTTTTCATGGATATAAGCATTTAAAATATTAAATAAATACCAATTGGAGAGTATTAGTATAGATTCTATGTCAATTTTTATACCAAAAATAGGGTATAAATCCTTTCAAAGAAATTTTTAATGTGTATGACCTAAATATGAATGGAATAGTAGTGTTTATAATAGAAGAAAGAAATGCTATCAATTTATTTACTGTTATAATTTCTATCTATGGAATAATCTTTGCAAAACATTTTAAAGCATTTCGATGCCAACTCATTCCAAAAAATGTGATTCAATGAAATTGATCAGTAAATTTCTGATTCTTTTTATTTGCTTTTCTACACTGACTTCAGGTAATAACATTGATAGTCTTCTTATTTTATTAGAGGAACAAAAAGGTTCAACTGATCTTGATCTGTTATATCAAACTCACATCACTTTGGGACAAGAATATGGCACAGGAGGAAATGAAAATTATGAAGCATCTTTAAGTCACTATTCTATTGCTTTAGAGATTGCTAAAAATCAAAACGATGTTGTAAAAATAGCAGAAAGTCTTTTTGGGATAGGGCTGAGTCACCAAAGAACGAATAATTTTCAGGAGGCATTGGAAAGTTATTCCGCTATTCTCGAGCTAAGTGGTCATTCAGATAAAGAGCTCAAAAAAGCAAATACATACACTCAAATATCTTCTATTCATCAGGCTTTTGGAAACTATGAAAGTGCTTATGAGTATCAAATGAAAGCACTTCATCTTCATGATCTCACCAATGATTCCTTAGGAATAGCAAATAGTCACTACAACATTGGCTCTATCTTTTATTATCAAAATCAATACGAGCAAGCACTCAACCATTACTATTTGGCTTATGTGATCTGCGATGCCTTAAAAAATGAAAGATTCATTTATTCTTGTTTGGCAGCTATTGGAAGTGTAAATGAAAAATTAGAAAATCAAAAGGAAAGCCTTGATTACAATACCCGATCTCTGAAGTTGGCTGAAAAGCTCAATTACAAAACCGGAATTGCTTATGCATTGGGTAATATCGCAATGAATTATATGGTACAGGGGAATTTTGAAAAAGCGGAACAATATTTAAGAAAGTCAATATCATTAAAACTTAGTCTTGGTGATAAGTGGGGAGCTATTGGCAGTGAAATAGATTTATCGAAACTATACATCCGATGGAAAAAACCGTCAAAGGCTTTACCGATTTTAGAACAAACCCTAAAAATGGCAAAGGAAGTGAATTCTAAAACCCGAAAATTGGATATTTATAAAAATATGTCCATAGTTTATGAGCAATTGAATGATACATTAGCTGCTTATTCTTTTACAAAAAGATATCTGGCGCTAAAAGATTCCGTACTCAGCGAAAAGACAGTGGAAGAGATGGGGCAATCCAAAAGAAGATATGAAATTCAAAAACATGAGCATGAAATTTCAATATTAAAAAAAGAAAACGAGTTGCTGGGTAAAAATAAAAAGATTCAAAAACTACAGATTTATATTTTTGCTGTTACAGGATTGTTGTTATTAAGTTTTTTATGGTGGTACAGAATCAAGTTGAGATATCAAAACAAGATGAACGGATTACTGGAAGAAAAAAATGAAATATTGTATCTCAAAAACGAAGAAATTAATGTAAAAAACAAACAACTCGAATATTCTAACGAAAGTCTTCAACAATTTGCTTACGTAGCTTCTCATGACCTCAAGGAACCGCTTCGTATGATTAGTTCTTATTCTTCATTATTAGACAGAAGATACAGACAACTTATTGATGAATCCGGTAAAGAATTTCTTCATTTTATTATTGACGGCGTATCGAGGATGGATACTCTTTTAGAAGATCTCCTTAAATTTTCAAGAGCAGGGAGCCAGTCAGCACCCACAAAGTTAGTATCTGTTGAAGATGTTATGTTTATCGTGGAATCTAATCTAAGATATCGTTTTGATAACATAAACGGTAAATTAATCATTCATAATGAAAATCTTCCTTCTATAAAAGCTCATCAAACGCAAATGATACAGCTACTCCAAAATCTGGTCAGTAATGCTGTAAAATTTAAAGGAGAAAGAGCCCCTGTTGTAACTGTTGATTGTAAGAAAGTGGATAATAAATATACTTTCTCCGTAAAAGATAATGGAATCGGTATTTCTAAAGAAAATCTGGAAAAAGTATTTGATATGTTTCGGCGACTAAATACGAAAGTAGCGTATGAAGGCACTGGTATCGGGCTAGCTACCTGCAAACGAATTGTTAATTCCTGGGGAGGCGATATCTGGGTAGAATCTGTAGAAGGAGAAGGCAGCACTTTTTTCTTTACCTTTCCTTATTCCGTTGATAAACCTGTACTCGCTGAAGATTCTTTTCTAGAAGAATCTTTGCTCGTTGAGAGGTCTTAAAGTTATCGATCTGTTTTGATTTTCAATCTTTTAATGCGGCAGTTTATCCCTTACTGCTCCATAAGCTAAAGTTCCCAAAATTGCACTGGCAATTACAACTAAAATAACTAAATAGCCGTGCCCAAGAAGAGTGTAAAGTGGACCCGGGCATGCACCTGTCATTGCCCAACCCAGGCCAAACAATGATCCTCCTAAAATACCTGCTTTATAGTTATTTGCTTTAGGTTTGAAAGTAATGTAATCGCCAAATAGGTTGCGCAACTTGCTCTTTTTTATAAAATAAATCATAATCGCTCCTAAAATTACAGCTGTCCCAATGATGCCATACATATGAAAACTCTGAAAGCGGAACATCTCCTGTATCCTAAACCAGGAAATAGCTTCTGATTTAGTCATTATTATGCCGAAAAGAATACCTGTCAATAAATATTTAATCAATTTCATTATTTATAAATAGTTCTTTGATAAATCTTGTGTTTTAAGTCATTCAAAAAGAAAATCAACACTTCCGCTAGTCGTTTTTGCTTCTTCTTTTAGAATAACCACGGAATTTATCAAAGAAGGTTAAAAATTAAAGGGAAAGAATAATTGGTAATAAAAGATGCGTCATCAAAAGGCCTCCAATGAAAAAACCAATGACAGCCACTAATGATGGAAGCTGTAAATTAGCGAGTCCACTGATCGCATGGCCCGAAGTACAACCTCCTGCCCAGCGGGTTCCGAAACCTATTAAAAAACCTCCTCCAACCATTAAAATGATTCCTTTTAAAGTCAGTAATGATTTAAAGTTGAATAATTCTAAAGGTAGGAAGCCTGCTCCTGCTGACTCAGTCACCTGAGGCGCGATCACTCCGATTGATTGTAAATCTGCAACTGTGGCCTCAGAAACCTGAACCGGTTCGGGGCTGGCAAGCAAGGTGGAAGCAATAGCTCCCCCAATGATGGCGCCTGCCAAAAAGACCAATTGCCAATCCTGTTTTTTCCAATCGAAATTAAAATACTTGATTTTACTTCCTGCACCCCCGAATGAGCAAATCGCTTCAAAGGAAGAAGACACGCCAAATTTTTGACCAAAATAAATCAATAAAAACATTACCACCATGATCATTGCACCAGAGATGGACCAATGCCAGGGTTGGCTGATTAATTCAATAAAGTTCATTTTTTCCGGATATTAAAATGATTAATAAAACTTTTGGATCGTTTGTAATAATTGATGTGCTGACTGCATCCCGCTTGCTCTCCAAACGACTTCACCTTCTTTGAAAACCATAAACGTTGGAATTCCTCTAATGTTCAATTTATTAGAAAGTGCTTGGTTTCTATCGACATCAATTTTGATAATTTTTGCTTTATCGCCCACTTCTGCTGCTACCTCTTTAATAATGGGCGCCATTGCTTTACAGGGGCCACACCAGTCTGCATGAAAATCAATTAAAACGGGTGTTTCACCTGACACTAATTCATTGAATGATATTTTCTTACTCATGATAATAATTTTATTTTAGCAAAGTTCGTGACTTCTTAAGCTTTTTTGAGTGATGAACATCACACAATCGATTATCTTCAAAAGTAGGAGCTGAATTTAAGAAAAATTATTTCTTATTTTTATAATAAATATTTTTCCCAGACAATAGACCTTTAACTATGACCGATTTTATACGACCCTTTTTTCAAATAGTTATTTTACTTTTTATCAGCCTGAGTGCCAATTTACTCAAAGCCCAAAATACCTGGGTGGAATGGGAAGATGAATCTGCCTCCTGGTTATCTGGTATTGCCGATAATAGTCATGAAAAAGACATTGCTATATCGGATTTGAACAATGACGGTTGGATGGACATTATCGTCGTTCATAAAGCCCCTTTTTCTAATCCAGGACCACGACAGGATTTATTATTGATGAACAATGGAACTTCTTTAGAAGACCAAACGGCGACTTATGCTCCGGAGTTTATCAGCAATCCGACTGATGCCCGTGATGTTTTTATTGGAGATTTTGATGATGATGGTTGGGATGATGTCGTAATAGCCAATACCTTTAGTGATCAACCGGTATTTTACCACAATCTTGGAAATGATGTCAACGGCAATTGGATGGGCCTTGCGGATGAAAGTGCTGCTCGATTTCCTTTGCCTTTAAATGTTCCGATCCTTCAGTTTTGCGCTTTATGGGCAGGAGATGTGGATGGAAATGGCAGCCCGGATATTTATTTTTCAAATTATGGACAAAATGAAGTTCAGGGTGGCGCGGAAGACGTATTGTTAATGAATGACGGAAACGGTTATTTTACAGATGAAAGTCAAACAAGGCTAGGGGATTTACGAAATTCCGCTTTTGGAACTTCTGTAGAAATTCTGGATATGGATGGAGATGATGATCTCGACATTGTTAAAATATCCACTTTATTTAATGTGCCACCATGGAATAGCAGAGGTGTTTTTGTCTTATTTAATAATGGCTCCGGAAACTTTACCAATTGGCAAAACCTGGCACCAAATGCTCCCTATATGTTTACAGCCGGTGATTTTGACGGAAACGGCTTTAAGGATTTGTATGTGGTGGACGACAACCCTGATTATTTATTGAAGGTTAATTCAGCAAATCCAGATACCGCCGTCAGCTTTTCAACACAAATTTCTCCTGATCCCAGAACAGTATTTTTTGGAGGCAATTGTAAAATGGCTGACCTGGATAAAGACGGCGATCTGGATGTAGGGATCGCTGGTGCCGATGTAGATATTCCACCTTGCCAAATTAACACTATTCGACAGTTTACGATGGATAGAAATGATAACGGAACCCTTACCGCACCCTATGGCCCCGTCAATTATCCCTGGAATGTTTCTGCCTATGATTTTGCTTTCTTGGATTTGGATAATGATTGTTTCCCGGATTTGTTTTTGGGTCTTTGTGACGGTTTTCAAATATTTCTCAACCAATCCGAAAATGAAGTCATTGAAATTTCTGGTGACTCGCTGATTTGTGGAAATGAATCGACTATTCTATCAGCTCCGGATGGTTATGTTGATTATTCCTGGTCAAATGGTAGCAATAACCAAAGCATTACCGTGAATCAGGAAGACACTTACTGTGTGACGGTAACGAAAGAAAATGGCTGTATGATTGAAGATTGTATAATGGTCACTGAATTATTGGAGTTAGATGTTGAAATAACCGGTGATAGTGTATTATGTGCTATCGAAACAACATTGCTAAATGGTGAACCTGGATTTTCAACATATTTATGGTCCACCAATGAGACCACACCTAGCATTTTAGTCAATCAAGGTGGGATTTACTGTTTAACTGTAACTGAAGACAATGGTTGTACCGGTTCAGATTGCATTACCGTTGTTGAGCAAGCAAATGTGGTAGTCAATATTTCCGGTAATCCAACACTTTGTTTTGGTGAAACGGAAACGCTAAGTGCTGATCCGGGTTTCTCCAATTATAGCTGGTCTTCTGGTGAAACAACCCAATCCATCATCGTCAGTAGCTCTGGTGATTATTGCGTAACTGTTACGGATCAAAACGGTTGCACCGGTTCAGAGTGCATTTTTGTTGATGAACAACCGGAGGTGATTGTCAATATCTCTGGAAATTCAACATTTTGCGCTGGAGAAACGGAAACACTGAGCGCAGACCCAGGTTTTACAACTTACAACTGGTCAAGTGGAGAAACAACCGAAAACATCAACGTCAGTAGTTCAGGAGATTTCTGTGTGACTGTCTCGGATGATAATGGATGTACAGACTCCGAGTGCATAACCATCACTGAGTTACCGCAACTAAATGTTGAAATTTCCGGAGATTCCGTTTTATGCGCTGGAGCATCAGAAACATTAACTTGCAACCCCGAATTTTCAAGCTATTTATGGTCCACGAATGAGGTTACTTCAAGCATCATTGTCAGCCAAGGTGGAACTTATTGCCTCACGGTGACTGATGAGTTTGGTTGTTCAGAATCAACCTGCCTTATAATTTCTGAAAACCCACCAATTTCTGTAGAAATTACTGGTGAGTCAATGATTTGCAATGGTGAATCAAGTAAGTTGTTAGCTTCCGGAGGGTTTACGGCTTATAATTGGTCAACAGGTGAAAATACTCAAAGTATAATTGTCGATAACGGAGGAATTTACTGTGTAGATGTTACGGATGAATTTGGCTGTATTGGTTCCACCTGTTTTACAGTTACTGAGTCGTTGCCCATTTCAGTTAGTATTGTCGGCGAATCAACGATTTGCACCGGCGAATCAACTGAGTTGGTTGCTTCAGGAGGTTTTACTACTTACAGCTGGTCAACCAGCGAATCCGATTCCACTATTGTGGTGGTTACGGAAGGATTATATTGTGTAACCGTCACTGATATCAATAACTGTAGCGCTGAAGATTGTATAACTGTTGTATCAAATTCTTCTTCTTCATCAGATCTTTCAGCATTAATATGTTTTGGGGATACTTTGGAAATTGGAGGAGAAATTTTTAGCGAATCCGGTGACTTTGAAATTGTCCTGCCGAACGCAAATGCAGCGGGCTGCGATAGTACCATTTTGCTAAGTCTGGCTGTCAATCCTGAAATCATTGTACTGAATTCTGTAGAAACTACTGACGATGGAAGTGGTTCAGGAAGTATTGAAATTGAACCGGGTGGTGGCTTACCACCCTATCAAGCCGATTGGAGCAATGGCGAAAGCGGATTTCTGATTTCAAATCTGAGCCATGGAGATTATTCGGTGGTGATCACAGATGCAAATGATTGCACAGCTACTTTTACTTTTATGGTTGATCTGGAAACGTCAGTATCTTCTATTCTAAAAGTTGCTTCAACTGTAACTGTTTCACCAAATCCATTTTCCAATACCACTCAATTGAGCTACGAATTATTCACATCGTCAAAGGTGGAAATTGATGTAATTAATCAAAATGGCCAATTGATAGAAAATATTTTTACTGGAGATCAATTACCAGGTTATTACAACTTTGATTGGCTTGCAAAAAATCAAGCTGCAGGAATTTATTATTTTAAAATCAATATTGATGGTGAATTATTGGCTAAAAAGGTGATGCATATGAAATAGGAATTCACGAAACAGATATTTTTCTTTCTTTTAAATTGAGCGGCGAGCAATTCATCCTTATCTGAACGACCAAAGCGGAAATAAAGGTCAGAACAGCAATCGTCCAGATTGCACCATTTAAATCAAAAATGTCTGCTATGATCCCTGTCAATAATGCACCAATCGCATAACCCAGGTCCCGCCATAATCTAAAAATGCCAATACTTTCTGCCCTTTGATCAGGATGGATATTTTCGGCAATAGAAGCAAGGAAAGTAGGATAAACCATCGCTGTACCCCAACCCAGCAATCCAGAGGAAAGCATATCCATCCAAATGTTTGTAGAATATATAAATAAAACAAGCGCTATAGCTTGTAACAACATTCCTAAAAAGATGAGATTCCTTTTACAATAATGATCTGCCAGTTTTCCGGTAAATAGTTGACCGATCCCCCAAACCGCTGGATAAATGGAAACGACAATTCCTATCTGCTCCAGACTATAATTCTTTGCTATTAAAAATAAAGGCAGCAATCCCCAAACCATTCCGTCATTGAGATTATTCACCAAACCAGCTTGCGTGACACTACCCAAATTCCGATGAAGGAGAGATGTTTGTAAAAATAGTTTTTTGAGCCTCGGAATCTGGCTCGTTCGACTTTCAGCAGCGAGATGATGCATGGTATCTTTTAGCAAAAAAACACTACAAAATAAGCCCAAACCAGCAAGTACAACTCCTGCATAAAAAGGGTAAGGCCGCAAACCCCAACTATCTGCTATCCATGCAGTAACAAAGGCCATTACACCAACCGCAAGGTAACCTGCAAACTCATTGATGCCCATCGCCAAGCCTCTGTTCTTTTCTCCAACCAGATCAATTTTCATGATCACCGTGCTCGACCAGGCAAAACCCTGGTTGACGCCCAACAAAGCATTTGCAAAAATGATCCAGTTCCAGTCTGGTGCATACATCAAAATAAATGGAACCGGCAAACCAAATAACCAACCGATGATTAGCAACTTTTTTGGACCCTGCGTTTTTGACAACTTACCCATTAGATAATTGGAAAGGGCTTTGCTGATTCCAAAAACGATGATAAAAGATAAAATAGCGGAATGAGCTTCTAAACCAAAAATATCAGTTGCCATGGAAGGAAGGATGGAACGTTCCATTCCAATCATGCCTCCAACGAAAGCATTAATAATGACCAATAATAAAAACTGTTTCCAGTTTTTTTTAAGCCCCTGCTGCATAAATCAAAATAAAGTATTTAGGAATCTTGAATCTCTAAAGTAGTTGTTTTTTAAAAACTTTTCAGAAGAAAGGCTCTGTCTTTCAATAACCAGAAAGATTGCTTAGCCTGTCAGTTATTCAGAAAGGAATTGAAAAGGCTAAACCAGAGCGATTTAGCCTTAAAATAAATTATTAATTGAAAAATATTTCATTCACCAGTTTGGGCAACAACTAATTATTGGATGCTCTTTTTGAAATCTCTTTTTCGTTGCAATTCAGTAACCCGTTCTTTGCGTGTGGTTCGTTTGAGTTTCAACTTTGATATTTTGTCGTAACCTTCTTTGACATTTACTACATCATGGATGCCGCGAGCTTTCAATATTGAAGCTGCTACCAATGAACGGTAACCACTGGCGCAGTGCAGGTAACACTTTTCGTTCCGTTCAATCTTATTCATTTTTCTATTGATAAAATCAAGGGGTAAATTTTCAACTCCTAACAAATGTTCTGCATTATATTCACTTTCTTTTCTAACATCAAGAACGTTTAGATTCTTCCTTTTAAAAAGTTCTGCAAATACAAGGGGTCTAACTTCTTCTACAAAATCGATTTGTTCACCAGCTTCTTTCCAGGTTTTAAAACCTCCTTTCAGATAACCGATGGAATTGTCATATCCTACGCGAGCCAAACGCGTTACTACTTCTTCTTCACGACCTGGTTCGGTGATAAACAAAATAGGCTGTTTTAGATCAGTAACCAAGGCACCAACCCATGAAGCAAAATTGCCATCAAGGCCAATGAATATTGATCCGGGAATAAATCCCTTGACAAATTGCTCTTTATTACGAGTATCCAAAACTATTGCTTCTTCAATTTCCCAGGCAGCTTTAAAAGCTCTGATATTCAAAGGCTTAACACCTCGCTCTTTAACTTCATCAAAACTCTCGTAACCCATTTTGTTCATCAATGCATTTTTGGGGAAATACTGTGGTGGTTCAATCAATCCGGAAGTCACTTCTTTGATAAATTCCGCTTTAGTCATATCTGCACGAAGGGCATAATTGGTCTTTTTTTGATCCCCTAAAATACCTTGTGTCTCTTTACTCATTTTCTTACCGCAAGCAGAACCTGCTCCGTGTCCAGGATAAACGATGACATTATCAGCCAATGGCATGATCTTATTTCGAAGGCTATCATAAAGCAATCCTGCTAAATCTTCACGGGTAATTTCTCCCTGCTTGATAGCTAAATCAGGACGACCAACATCTCCCAGGAACAAAGTATCTCCTGTAAATATCGCATAGTCTTTACCATTTTCATCTTTCAACAGATAAGTTGTGGATTCCATGGTATGTCCAGGAGTGTGTAATATTTTGATCGTGATATTTCCAACTTTCAATATTTCATTGTCTTTTACAATATGCGCTTTAAAATTAGGCTCGGCTGTTGGGCCATAAACAATAGTTGCACCTGTTTTTTTTGCTAAATCCAGGTGGCCGGAAACAAAATCTGCGTGGAAGTGGGTTTCCAGCACATACTTAATCTTTGCATTATCGGATTTTGCTCTTTCGATGTAGGGCTCAGTTTCTCTAAGTGGGTCAATAATAATAGCCTCTCCTTCACTTTCAACGTAATATGCAGCTTCTGCTAAACAACCGGTATAAATTTGCTCTACTTTCATGTGGGTGGGAATTTAATGGGTTAAGAATCCTTTGATTACAGAAATGCGTTAGGTCATTCGTCTGTTTGTTTAAATCGCAGGAGAGATGAGATTATCAAGCTTAATAATAATACGTAAAAAAGAAAAAAAAAGTTTGAAATAGCTGTCACAAATTTGGATAATTTTTTTGATGACAAAAATTTTCTGTTTTTAATATGCTTCCTGTTTTTTTTATAGCGCAAAATCATCAATATATTGTTAATGAAATTGCGTATTGATAATCAATGTTTTATGAAAAAATGATCCTTGATAAATTGATCTTGCCACCAGCCACATCAGGATTTGCACCTCAAGTTGAAGTAATAAAAAAAAGGTTAAGCCGGTCTGGCTTAACCTTAAAGAAATCATTTATTGAAAAAGTGTACATCTACGAATCAGGCTAACAAAATAAATTTTAGTGCCCATTTCGAAATCTCTTTTTCATTACAATTCAGTAATCTGTTCTTTGTACTCGGTTCGTTTAAAATCTAATTTCGACAACTCATCGTAGCCTTCTTTGACATTCACTACATCACGGATGCCTCTGGCTTTCAATATTGAAGCCGCAACTAATGAACGATAGCCACTCACACAGTGGAGATAATACTTTTCGTCCCTACCTAATTTATTCATGTTTTTATTAATGAAATCAAGAGGAAAGTTTTTGACACCAACTAAGTGTTCGGCGTTGTATTCACTTTCTTTTCTAACATCGAGTACGTTTAAATCCCGCTTTCTTTTAAACAGTTCCTCAAATACCATTGGATCGACTTCCTCTACAGTATCTACTTGTTCACCGGCTTTCTTCCATGTTTTAAAACCTCCTTCCAAATAACCAATGGAATTATCATATCCTACACGAGCCAAACGAGTGACGATTTCTTCTTCACGGTCAGGTTCAGAGATAAACAATATAGGTTGTTTCAAGTCAGGAACCAATGCACCTACCCACATCGCAAAGCTGCCATCAACGCCCATGAATATTGATCCGGGAATAAACCCTTTGGCAAATTCCTCTTTGCTGCGCGTATCCAAAACCAATGCTTCTTCCATTTCCCATGCGGCCTTAAAAGCCTTAATATTCAATGGCCTTGCACCACGTTTTCGAACTTCATCGATGCTTTCGTAGCCCATTTTGTTCATCATCGCATTTTTAGGGAAATATTGTGGCGGTTCAACCAAACCGGAAGTCACTTCTTTGACAAATTCTGCTTTAGTCATATCTTCGCGAAGGGCATAATTAAACATTTTTTGATCACCTAATTTACCTTCAGTTTCTTTGCTCATTTTTTTACCACATGCAGATCCAGCTCCGTGACCAGGATATACGATTACATCATCAGCCAAAGGCATTATTTTATTTCGTAAGCTGTCAAAAAGGTATCCAGCTAAATCTTCGCGGGTAAGTTCGCCTTGTTTGATTGCCAAATCCGGACGGCCAACATCTCCAAGGAACAAAGTGTCTCCTGTAAAAATCGCATAATCTTTACCATTTTCATCTTTCAACAAATAAGTTGTTGATTCCATGGTATGTCCAGGAGTGTGTAATACTTTGATCGTAATATTTCCAACTTTCAAAATTTCATTGTCTTTTACAATATGAGCTTTGAAGTTTGGTTCGGCCGTTGGGCCATAAACGATAGTCGCGCCTGTCTTTTTAGCTAAATCAAGATGCCCTGAAACAAAATCAGCATGAAAGTGAGTTTCCAAAACATATTTGATTTTCGCTTTATCGGCTTTTGCTCTTTCAATATAGGGCTCTGTTTCTCTAAGTGGGTCAATGATTACCGCTTCGCCATTACTTTCAATATAATAAGCGGCTTCTGCCAGACAACTGGTATAAATTTGCTCTACTTTCATAGGTCTAAAAATTTATTTAGTTAATAATTTTCTTTAAAAAGATGACTTCAGGTCATTCTTTTGATTCAAAACCTTAAGACAATAAGATTTTTCATTCAATTCAAAATTAAAGCAAAAGCAAAAAAAAATCTGTGACGGTGGTCACAAACTGAGGTGATTTTTATCAATCAAGACAATGTTATTGTAAAAAAAGAAAGAAGACTGCAGTTGCAGCCTTCTCCCTTTTGAAACAATCATAAATCACTAACTTCTTTTGTTTCTTTCTAGTCTTGCAGTTCCATTTTTGCCAAATAGAAATCTACTTTTTCATATTTTTCATTTGCGATTCGCTCATCCATTTCAACCAATGTTTTTGGTGGTGGAACAATCGCTTTATCTCCAACTTTCCAGTCGACTGGTAAGGCGCATTTGTATTTATCAGCGGTTTGTAGAGCCACCAATACACGCTGGATTTCTTCCATATTTCTTCCAACATTTAGCGGATAGTACATGATCAGACGTATGGTGCCTTTTGGATCGATGAAGAATACGGCCCGAACTGCGGCAGTTGTACTTTCCCCTGGGTGCAACATGCCGTAAAGATGAGCCACTTTCATATCTAAGTCGGCAATAATTGGAAAATCCATATAAACACCAGTATTTTCTCTTACATTATTCACCCAGGCTAAATGTGAGTGAATGCTGTCGATACTTAAGCCAATGAGCTTTGTATTTTTTTGTTCAAAAAAGTTTTTTTCTTTTGCAAAAGCGGATAACTCGGTCGTACAAACCGGAGTAAAATCTGCGGGATGGGAAAACATAATAACCCACTTTCCTTTATTGAATTCAGAAAATTTCAGAGGACCTGTTGTTGTCATTGCCTGAAAATCAGGCGCTTTATCACCAATTCTAGGCATGGCTGGAAGTGTGATTTTATTTTCGGTATTCATCATGATTTAATATTTATTTGAATTTTAAAACTTTAGTTATTTACAAGTCGCCTTGCTATTTTCTGGACATTGCCCCAACTCCCACCATTGTAGGCTTCTATACCTCGTGCTCTAAGCGTCGATTCAGCAATTCCGCTTCGATGTCCGGAACGACAGCAAGTTATAATAGGCAGTTTATAAGCTGATATCTTTTTGATTTGCTTTCCTATACTATCTAAAGGTATATTGACAGAACCTTCCATATGACCTTTTTTGAATTCAAATGGAGTGCGAACATCTATGATCATAGCTCCATTTTCAATCAGCTCTGCGATTTCATCGTTGTTTCCAAATCCTAGTAATTTTTCTAAGAATTTAAACATGTTTTTATATTTTGATACAAAGTAAATACATTAAAGAAAGATAGTCAGTGACAAACGTCACATGCTTAATTTATTTCTACGATTAGTTGAGGTTAAGGAAGCTACATCAATGAAAAAAGAGGCAACACTAATTGAAGTGAGCCCCTTTTCTGTAAAATAAACCTAATTATTATTACTCTCCCTTATTCTCTTCTTTCAAAGTCCCCTTTTCGTTGACTTTATCAAGATAATATAAATCTTCAACAGGTCTTATTGGCCGTTTGAACCAAAGCGGGCGACGCAGTCCATCAGGGCCGGGAGCCGGTCGAGTCATTTTTAACCACTCTTTATAATTTTCATGTGACCGTTTCGTATCTACGAAAATATCTCCATATTTATCATCAGGATGTGGCTTTTCAATTCGAACTCGCTGATGCCAGCAATGCATACCGCTGATCGGATCGGGGTGAACCGCATGCGTTATATTTTGATGTACACCTCCATCCGTCCAAAAAATCCGTGAACTATCCTTATCTTCACTTTTGAAAGGTTTGACACCAGAAATCGTTTTCATTTTCCAACCGCCATCTCCATTATTTTCAATATCTACGGTATTGGTTGCCCAGCGATTGCCGTCTGATCCTGCTGACGTCGCCATCGGCCGAGGTGATGCGAACAAGCAACCACTCCGGGTTTCATACCTTGGGTTACCCATACCTTATCAACAAAATATCCAATATCTGTATTCAATTTCACGATATCTCCGGTTTTAAACCCCAATCGATTCGCATCTTCCGGATGCATCCAGATTGGATTTCGATTGGCTATTTCAATCAGCCATTTTGCATTTCCGGATCGTGAGTGAATCAAGGTTGGTAAACGGAAAGTAGGAACCAGACACATATTCCCCTTTTTCTTTATCCAATTTTTCCGGATGGATATGACTTTTGATATAGGTCGGAATCGCATATTCCGGCCATTTCCAGTCCACCATGGTTTGTGAATAAAATTCATTCTTTTTGGACGGGGTTGGAAAACCTTCAAAAGGAGTTCCGTTAACCATAACGCCAATATCTTTCCCGCTTTTGTAGATTACATTGGTTTTTTGATCCACTGTTGCGCCTTCCATTTGCGTCTGCAGAAAGTTGTTTTTCATGCTTTTTGTAAGTATGTTTTTCAACTTCAAAAGCACCATACTTTTTCATGTATTCCAACTCTGATAATGCCTTCTTTCTTTGCTGCTTCAGGCAGGTTTGGCGTATTTTCAAAAATATATTGGTAATATTCGTCAATGTTGATTTTTTCTCCCTCGCGATAAGGGGAAAGAAAATGTTTGCGAATACCCATGCTTCCATCCGGATCAATCCGCCAACTCAATTCAATCCAAAATTCATCTTCTTCCCAAACTTCACCAGGATTGACTTCATAGGTAAATTCAACTTTCTTTCCTGCTCTTCGAGCAGCTTCTCGCAGTACCGGTTGCCGGAAGGCAATCCACTTTCCGGAGTGCGTCGCATAACTATTTAAATCATGTCGCTCAGCAGCATGTCCCATCGGAAGCACATAATCTGCAAAAAAAGCAGTTTCATTCCAGGTTGGAGTCAATGCGATATGCATTCCAGACTTTTTCATCGCTAAAGGCTTCCATCCAGGTAAATCCATCAGGATAAGTCCACACCGGATTAAATACCCTTGTAAAATAAACATCCATTTTTCCTCGGCCTTCTTTTAGAAAATGAGGCAATAAAAAGCTCATTTCAAAAAATGCCAATGGATATTCATTTGGAAAATGCAATTCATTCCAGAATTTTTGGGCTGGAGGCACATCAAAAAACTTAGGTTTAAATTTACTCCAGGTATTTGGAGAAGTTCCTCCCTTTGTTCCGACACTTCCTGTCAAAACATTTAAAAAATGTAAAGCCCTGGAAACACACCATCCTCCGAGATTTCCACTCGCAGCACTACGCCAGTTGTGAGTAGCAAAACGCTCTCCTGCTTCACCAATTTTTCGGGCAACTTCAACAATCATATCGGCTTTTACACCACTTTCTTTTTCTGCATATTCAGGTGTAAATTCTGCATATTCTTCTCTCATTTTTTCAATAAAATTTTCAAAAGTTACAGGCGTTCCTGGATGTTTCTTTTCTAAATATTCTTCCCAGTTGACCCACTTTTCCACGAATTCCCGATTGTACAATCCTTCATCCAAAATAATTTTCGCCATCGCCAGTAAAACAGCAGCCTCCGATCCCGGATAGGTGGGCATCCAATAATCAGACATACTCGCGGTATTCGAAAGGCGCGGATCCATGGTGGCTAATTTTGCACCTTTCATTTTGCCTTCGATGATTCGCTGCGCATGCGGATTGAAATAGTGTCCACTTTCTAGGTGTGCAGATATTAAAAGAATGAATTTGGCATTCGCATGATCGGGAGATGGGCGATCGTGTCCATACCAGATATTATAACCAAATCGAGCTCCTGAGGAACAAATATTTGTATGACTATTGTGTCCATCGACACCCCAGGCTTGTAAAACACGATTGGCATAACCTTCATGCCCAGGTCGTCCAACATGGTATGCAACTTCATTATTTCGTCCTTCCTGAATCGCTTTTCGGATACGTCCGGCAATATCATGCAAGGCATCATCCCAGCTTACGCGTTCCCATTTACCTTCTCCTCGCTTCCCTACTCTTTTCAGAGGATATAGAATTCGATCAGGATCCGTGATCTGATTAATGGTTGCAGGACCTTTGGCGCAATTTCGTCCTCTACTTCCAGGGTGATACGGATTGCCTTCAAACTTGCGAACCTCCATGGTTTCTTTATCAATATAAGCGGTCAGTCCACAAGCACTTTCACAATTGAAGCAAGTAGTCGGAACAATGGTATAATTTTTTTTCTTTACCCGGGGCCATGCAGTCGCTTCATATTCCTCCCAATCATCCCATTGATCCATTGGCGGAAATTTGGTCAAATCACCAGGTTCTGTAAGGCGATCAACAGGAGCCGCTTCCTCTTTATGTAAATCAGGAATTAAATGTAATTTTTCTGCTATTCGTTCTATAATCGTATGTTTTTTCTTATTTGTCATTACTTTGGATTATCAGATTAACTTAATGGAATTCGTTGTGGTGCTTCTACCCAAATATGTTCGGTAATATAAATTCCAATCAAAATAAAAACACCCGCCAAGGCCAATATAATTGAGTTTCCAGAAGCTGTTAGTAATAAAACTACAGGAATGATATTTCCAGCGATTATCGCCCCAAACCAAAATGAGTTGCGGTAACGACCTTTGAGAATCATATCAACGGTTCGTTTTGCATCTTCTGTTGGATGCGTAGTCATCATTTCGATTAAAATCGTAAAAAGATTTAGACCGACGCCAGCATACAAAATATATTTTAAAAAGGTACTCCAATCACTGTCACTGCCCACAAACAAATTGATGATTGCAAAAGCGGCAGCTCCTGCCATAAAACTGTGCACCAACATGTGAATTGAAAGCGTTGGACTTTGCCAGAAATCACGTCCTTTGGCTTGAGCAAAAAGAAAAGCGGTGTACACGGCAACAATTACTGCAACAACTGCTGTTATCCATTGAACGGGCAAAATAATTGCGTTCCAACCAAACCAGGTTGCAACTGCCAATAAAGTCAATAAGCCACCATAAATTGTAATCGAATAGCCTCCTTTTACCAACCAGGATCCCCAATGCGGTCTTAATAAAACATTTAAGAATCGATCAGGTCGATCCAAATCCTTAACTAAAAATAAGCCCGTTGCTGCGAGGAAAACAACGCCTAATCCTAAACCAAACCATTGGGCTGTAGCGCTTACCACTGACCATCCAAAAATCATTGCTACAAACGGAACCAAAAAAGCACCCGCTGCAATTGCTTTGGTCGAAACATATGCTGATACTTCCCAACCCCATAAAATTCCTTTGTCAGCCACATCATAAGCCCGGCGCCCTTTTCCTAATAATAAATTAATTGATTTTGAGGCACCGTCAGAGGCGATTTCACTAGCTGTAGCAGATTGTCCGTTGGTTTCCATCAATGCCTGAACCAGATCACCATTTGAAAAGGCCATTTTCTCTGCTTCTTTTGCATAATGACCAACTCCGGTGGCTTGTGAACTCCAGAGATAATCTTCTCCTTTTTCTGTAGCTGTTGGATTAAGTGATAAATCATCAGCGTCAATATAAAACAGATTGGGAACCGTTCCTTTTTCCGGTTTTCTGACTTTTACCTGTTGTCTGGAAAGCAATTCAGCAATTTCTGAATTTGGATTATCCATATCTCCTGAAATAATTGCATGCTCAGGGCATACATTTACACAAGCAGGTTCCAGGCCAACATCAATCCGATGTGCGCAATAATTACATTTTGCGGCAGTATGATTTTCAGGATCAATGTACAAAGCATCATAAGGACAGGCCTGCATACAGGATTTACAGCCAATACATCGATCTTTATCAAAATCAACAATACCATCATCCCGGAAATAAAGAGCTTCGACAGGGCAAATTTCTACGCAGGGTGCATCTGTGCAGTGGTTGCAACGCATGACGGAAAACAAGCGGCGGGAATTCGGGAATTCTCCTTTTTCAACTTGCTTGACCCAGGTTCGATTTACGCCTACTGGAACTTGATGTTCAGATTTACAGGCCGTGGTACAGGCATGGCATCCAATACATTTTCGGTTATCAATTACAAATCCATATTTCATAGTTCAGAGTCGGTGTTTTTATATTAGAATATTTTTAAACGCCATCCTTTTTGGCTAATAGGAATGCCTTTCTGCGCTATTATTCAAAAACTGAATTTAAACCTATTCCAATGGTTTTCTGATAAATATGATTTTTCTATTCTTTAGGTACGTTTGTTTGTATTGCATCAGGAGACCACTCTATTTGTTCTCCTTTTTTACTATTTTGATAATAAACCACGGCATCGTGAACTCTCAGAAATTGGTTTTCAAATCCTATGGTTTCCATGATTTCTGTCTTTGCAAACATGTCTCTGACCGGGCCAATTACGCCCGAAAAATAAAACTTGACGCCTTGGTTATTAAGAAAGTCGATAACTTCTTTTAAAACCTGCACCCCACTTGAATCTACGTCATGTATTGAAGAACAATCCAATATGATCAGTTTAAGTTTACCATTTTTTCTTTCTGTAATCGCTTCTATAGTTTCTCTAAAATATTCAGCATTTGCAAAATATAATTGTGCATCAAACCGCATGATTACTATATCTTCCCATTGGATAGCCTGGGGAAAACGCGAAATATTTCTATATTTTGCTGTTTCAGGCATTCGTCCTAAAATAGCTATATGAGGTTTCGAATTTTGAAAAATGATAAAGGCAATTGAAAGAATAACCCCTGCAAATACCCCCGCCTGAATACCAATAGTTAAGGTGATAATAAAAGTGGTAAACAAGCTTGCAAAATCACGACGATCACTTTTCCAAAGTTTGGTAGCACCTTCAATATCGATTAATCCAATTACCGCTACAACAATGATCGCTGCTAAAATGGCCTTTGGTAAATAGAAAAACAAAGGTGTAAAAAACAAAAGGATCACTGCAATTATTGAGGCACTGATGACAGAGGAAATCCCAGTCTTTGCACCCGCTTCATCGTTTATCGCTGATCGCGTAAAACTTCCCGTGGTTGGGAACGCCTGAAAAAAAGAACCTCCTATTTTCGCCAAACCTAAAGCGATCAATTCCTGATTTGGCCTTATCCTGTAATCTTTGTGCCTCGATTCAATTGTTTTAGCAATTGCTAATGATTCGATAAAACTAATCAAACAAATGGTCAATGCAAGTGGTAATAAGTCTATTATTTGCTCAAAAGTCAATTTTGGCGCTAAAAACCCCGGCAATCCCTTTGGCACAACTCCTACGGTATCAACTCCCTGTGCATCCAAACTAAAACCCCAGACGATAACTGTACCTATTATGACCGCTACTAAAGCAACAGGTATACTCTTTTTGATTTTCTTTAAAACCAACATTAAAACAATACCACCGATACCAATTCCTAAAGTAATGTAATTCACCTCCTGAAGATGTGTTAAAGCATCTGAAATAATGATGTGAATTTTATTGCTTCTTGGAATATCAATACCCAGCAAATTCCTCAATTGACTGAAACCAATAATAAATGCCGCTGCGGAAGTAAATCCTGAAATCACAGGATGAGAAAGAAAATTGATCAAAAACCCCAGACGAAAAGTACCCAGCAAAACCTGAATAATCCCCGCTAACAATGCCGTGGTAATTGCCAGTGTTATAAACAACTCCGATTTGGGTTCCGCAAAATTACTTATTCCCGAAAGAACAAGTAAGGAAACCAACGCAACAGGACCAACGGACAACTGTCGGGAAGTCCCAAAAAAGGCATATAATAACAAAGGTACGATTCCGGCATACAGGCCATAAATTGGCGGTAATCCAGCCAACAAAGCATAAGCCATACCTTGCGGAATCAACATTATTGCGACAGTCAGGCCAGCTAGAAGATCTCCTTTGAAATCTTTTTTATTGTAGTTTGGTAACCACTCCGCGATAGGAAATAACTGACCTAATTTCATTAATTGTTGATGTAAAAGCGAGCTTCATTGTTATACTTTCAATGAAGCTCACAGGTTTCATCATTTATCTAAATTCAAAATTTATTTTGCTTTTGCTTTTGAAGGACAAACATATTCTTTCATTGGAATACTTGTCTCAACCATATCTTCAAAGGTACCATGTATATTAACCAGGTTTTCATAGCCTCTTGCTTTAAGAATCGATATGGCAATGGTAGACCGGTATCCACTTCGGCAATGCATGAAATAAGTCTCATCCTTCTTAATCTGGCTCATATTATCATTGATAAAGTCCAAAGCTACATTTTGCGATGATGCAATATGTTCAGCTTCCCATTCTCCTGGCTTTCTGACGTCTACAATTTTCATGGAAGGGTTTGCTTTGTATTGTTTTTCCAACTCAGCTACATCGATAGTCTCAATTTTATCAATATCTCTTCCCTCTTTTTTCCAGCTTTCAAAACCGCCTTTCAAATAACCGATTGAATTGTCATAACCAACCCGCGCTAGTCTTTTCACCGTTTCTTTTTCGCTACCCACAGGTGCAACAATCAAAATTGGCTGCATCAAATCCGGAACCAATGCACCAACCCATGGCGCAAAACTTCCATCCAAACCAATAAAAATGGAATTAGGGATGTATCCTTTTACAAATTCTTCTTTATTACGAACATCCAGGACCAAAGCATCTGTTTCATTCGCAACCAATTCAAACTCACGTGGAGAAAGCGCTCTTGCTCCTCGTTTCATCACTTCGTCGATGCTTTGAGAACCCATTTTATTCAGCTTCACATTTTTTGAAAAATAAGCTGGAGGAGGCATCAAACCATCTGTTACTTCTTCGATAAATTCTTCTCTAGTCATGTCCGCACGAAGCGCGTAATTCGTCGCTTTTTGATTGCCCAAAGTACTCCAGGTTTCTGAACTCATATTTTTACCACAAGCAGAACCTGCACCGTGCGCGGGATAAACAATTACTTCATCCGGTAAAGTCATAATCTTTGTTCGCAAGCTATCAAAAAGCCAACCCGCCAAATCTTCTTTGGTCAAAGTTCCCATCTTTTGAGCCAAATCAGGACGTCCTACATCACCAATGAATAAGAGTATCTCCTGAAAATATCGCATGCTCTTTTCCATTTTCGTCAAGCAATAAATAAGTGGTACTTTCAGGAGTATGTCCCGGAGTATGTAATACTTTAAAGGTTACTTTTCCTAATTTAAATTCTTCTCCATCTTTTGCGACGTGAGTTTCATATTCGGTTTCAGCTGTTGGGCCATAAATGATTTTGGCGCCAGTTTTTTTCGCTAAATCCACATGTCCAGAGACAAAATCCGCATGAAAATGGGTTTCAAAAACATATTTGATTTTTACACCATTTTCTTTTGCCTTTTGAATGTAAGGCTCCGTTTCACGCAAGGGGTCGATGATAGCTACTTCGCCATCACTCTCGATATAATAAGCTCCTTGAGCCAAACAACCCGTATATAACTGTTCGATTTTCATAATTTAATTATTTTATTGAATTGAGTATTTGTTATTAAATGGAAAGAATACTTTTTGCTAGCTTAAAAAATAATTCTTTCAAAAAATTTATAATAAGTTCGAAAACATTTTATTTAACAATTGTGTGTTTCTTCTTCAGGATGCGGAAACATATCGCTTTCATCCTCGCCAACCCTTTCTTTCAGGCAGGCAAAGTCTTTTTCAATCAAGATCTGTAAAGTTGAATCATCAGGAGATTTAGTATGATTGTCAATACCAACAAGCGAGGTATTCACCCAAACGGTTGCCAAATTTTGCGGTACACATATTTCTAATCTGTTGTTATTAAATCTTGCTTCTAATCCCTTGCAATCTGCTTTAACAAGGGAATAACTAAGCGTTGATTCCGGTGTAAGGCCAAACTGAGTATGCTCTTCAACCATCCCTTTTTCACCAAAATCTTTCACCTCGGACTGAGTCAACCGAAGTCGCACCGTATTACCTTTAATTCTGATCTTCATGATTGTTATATTTAGTGATTTACAATTTCTGTTTCGTCTGTTTGTAACGCATATTTTTTAAAATCCGGGGATTCTTTTTTATTAAAATAATCAATAGCGTGCTGAATCCTAAAGAAAACCTTGTCTTCACCTATAATTGCTAACAAACCAGAACGGTATAAAATATCGCGTACGGGGCCTTTTAAACCCACTAAATAAAATTGAATGTTTTGTTTTTTACAGTTTTCAATCAAATCGCTCAATGCATGGACAGCGCTACTGTCAATGGAATTCATGCTATCTGCATCCAACACGACCAGTTTCAAAGCATCTCCTTTATCCTGCATTTCTCTTTCAATCGTTTCGGTAAAATAGTTGATATTGGCAAAATATAATCTTGCGTCAAAACGCATAATCAAGACCTCCTCACTCACTTCAAGATCATCAAATCTCTTGACATTCCGGTAATGTGGTTTTCCCGGAATCTTTCCCAAAACAGCCATATGCGGAACCGTGGTTTGATAAATCATCATGCCCAGGGAGAGCACTACTCCGATCAAAATCCCTTCCTCTATCCCTAAAAACAAAGTACCCATAAAAGTAGCTGATAACATCCAAAAATCACCCCGATCCGTTTTCCAAAGATTCCTGGCTTCTTTGATATCTATCAGTCCAAATACAGCAACCATGATCACTGAAGCTAAAATGGCCTGTGGAAGATAATAAAATAATGGGGTAAGAAAGAGTAGTGTTAAAACGATTAAGGATGCACTGATGATCGAAGCCATGCCTGTTTTAGCTCCGCTTTGGTCATTCACAGCTGTTCGTGAAAATCCACCGGTTGTTGGAAATGCCTGAAAAAAGGAACCTCCGATATTTGCAATACCTAATCCAATCAATTCTTGGTTAGGCTCAACTTTGTAGTCATTATGTTTCTTTTGAATGGCCTTTGCTACGGCTATACTTTCCATAAAACCGATGAAAGAAATCGTCAATGCTATGGGAAATAATGCTTGTAAATTTTCGAAATCGATTGTTGGCAATCCAAAGGCAGGTAAGTCCTTTTGGCACTTCTCCAACGATTTTTACTCCGCTTTCAAATAATCCCAATCCCCAAACCGCTACTATTCCAAATACTACTGCCATGAGTGGACCTGGAAGCGGAAATTTTATTTTTTTTATCAACTAAGATCAACGCAATTGCGACTAAACCAATCATCAAAGTTGGAAGATTTACATCAGAAATATTAGCTGCGGCATTCGCAATAATTTCATGAACGTAATTGCTCCTCGGTATACTAAAACCCAAAAGATGCTTCAACTGGCTAAATCCAATAATCAAAGCAGCCGCAGAAGTAAACCCTGAAATTACAGGATGCGAAAGAAAATTGACTAAAAATCCCAATCTAAACACGCCCATTATAAGCTGAATCAGTCCGACCATCAAAGCAAGCAATATCGCTAAAGCCAAGTATTGTTCAGTTCCTTGGGTGGCAATCGCACCAACACCCGCAGCTACCAACAACGAAACCATTGCAACCGGACCCACTGCTAATTGACGCGATGTGCCAAATATGGCATATAAAACCAAAGGAATAATGGAAGCATACAAACCATAAATCGGAGGCAAACCTGCAAGCATCGCATAAGCCATTCCTTGTGGAATAAGCATCACTCCGACGGTTAATCCGGCTGATAGATCACCTTTGATGAATTCCTTTTTGTAAGTAGGCAACCAATCCAGAATAGGTATGTATGATTTCAAATTCATTTGTTGTCAATATTAAATCAAATGCAAGTTAAATTGCTCTTGATTGTTATTTAGTGACTTTAATCACAAAAGCTCAATTTGATTGCGCCCAAGCCGAACTTCTTCTTTTTTTTCCAATTGTTTTAAAAGCCGCGAAACCGCTTCTCGTGAGGCATTCAAATCAAAAGCTATTTCCTGATGCGTGGTGTTTATTATTTTTGATTGAAGGGTATCTGATTTATCATGCAAATATTTTAAAAGCCGCTCATCCATTTTTTTGAAAGCGATACTGTCAATGGTCCTCATCAGTTCCTTCATCCGGCCGTCATAAGAGAGCATGATAAAATTTTTCCAGCTCTGGTAGTTGCTCATCCATTCATCCATATATTTTATTGGGATACCAATAAGCGCGACATCCTCTTCAGCAACGGTCCGAATATCACTTTTTTTGTTCATCATGCAACAAGTAAAAGACATGGCACAGGTTTCTCCGGGATTCAGGTAATAAAGAAATATCTCATGCCCGTCTTCGCTTTCTCTCGACACTTTTATACTTCCTTCAATAACCATCGGGACCAGGCGAACGTAGCTTCCATAATCCATGATAACTTCACCTGATCGAAAAGAATATAATTTTCCGACAGATGCGATTTCTTCCTGGAGCTTGACTTCAGCAACTTGAGGAAAATTCTTGCGTACTAAATCGAGAATGTTTTGATCCATGTTATTTGTTTATGGTTATGTGGTTATGTGGTTATGTGGCTAATAAAAAACGAATTTCTTATTTCAAGGTTTTCTTTCATTCTGCTTCCCTTTCTAACCTTCTAAATATTTAGCCTATTGGCTTGTTATCCATTACATTGACAATTTTCCAGACAAGTAATAATTAGGGACACCTCTTTTTCTTTTAAAGAATAGAGCATGCTTTTTCCATCTCTTTGTGAAGAAAGGATCCCTTTCAATCGCATGGTTTGTAAATGATGAGAGGTGAGAGATTGCTCTGATTCCAACATTTTACAAATCTCTGAAACACTTAATTGCTGATGCTTTTCTAAAAGATGTACAATTCCTAATCGCAGCGGATGTGCAACTGTTTTAAGGATATTTGCAATCCTTTCCAGCTTTTCTGATGTACTTTTCTTCAATATATTTTTCTGCGATTCCATAAAAGTGAAGATATGAATATATGTTCATATGAGCAAAAAAAGACGACACGTAGTTAAACTGGACAATAGAATTTTAATTAGGTAAAATATTGAAAAAAAAAGCTTCTCAAGAGACAAAAGGCAATGACCAATGCCGCTTTACCGCTAAGGATCTTAATACAATTATAAACAAGACCGTAGTCCAGATACTGATCGTATCAAAAAGGAACAATGTTTTTCGCAATCGCTGGATGTATTTTTTAAAAAAGAAAGTGGCAAATACGGCAATTCTGATAACTGATATATAATTCAAATCGGGCAACCAGCTAACGGGTTCGCTTCCGATTAAAATATCCCGGATAGTACCTCCTCCCAAAGCGGTGACGAAAACGATCACAAAAGCACCAAATAAGTCAAACTTTTTGTTGGCGGCAGTGAGGGTTCCACTAATTGCAAAGACAAAAGTACCCGCCAGATCAGCGTATAGATAAGATTCACTAGGTACTACTGAGCTTCACTCCAAGCTGTGTAGCCTCCCTTTAAATTGTACAGCCTTGTAAAACCCTGATCCGCCATTTTATTGCAGGATGTCACGCTTCTTACTCCACTGCGACAATAAACCAAGTAGATTTTTTCTTTATCCAGAGCTTGAATTTTTTCATCAAAAGAAGGATCATTTACATCAATTTCGATTGCACCTTCAATTTTACCTTGTGCAGTTTCCTCCGGCGTCCGAACATCAAGTATAATAACATCTGGATGATCCATTCTTTTTTTAAACTGCACGACATCGATATCCACAAAGGCAGGTTTTTGTGTTTCAGTAGCCGTATTTTCTTCAGCAACAGGAGTAGTTGCAGTGGTCTCTGTCTGCTGACCAGTTGATTCACAACTAAATAAAAAGAGTATAATAAAAGGAAAAAACAAGAGGTATTTCATCGTTCAAAGTATTTGTTAAAAAAGGTGAATATTGCCTTCAAAGCTAATCATCTGATATCACTTTTCAAACTGTCGATTTTTCCAAAAGGCCAGAAGACCGATTACTGTCAAAACAGTAACCGCATAATACACAAATGAAGGAATCGGAACAGGATCACCTGCTGCATAAGAATGCAACCCCGAGAGGTAATAGTTGACACCGAAATAGGTCATAAGAACAGAGGCCCAACCAAATAAAGAAGCTACATTAAAAGCATAGGGGCCTCTCAAACCAGGAATGAATCTCATGTGAAGTATGAAAGCGTAGATTAAAATAGTAACCAATGCCCAGGTTTCTTTGGCATCCCAACCCCAATATCTTCCCCAGGATTCATTTGCCCATACACCACCGAGATAGGTGCCAATACTGATCATAAACAAACCACCTATAAGGGTCATTTCACTGATCTGTGTCATTTCTTTTATAATGCGATTTACATTAACAGCATTTTTCTGACTTTTAAAAATCATAAAGATCAAATTCAGTACTCCAATGAGCGCACCCAACATTAAAAACCCATAACTACCAGCCTCCAAAGAGACGTGGATGGTGAGCCAATAAGATTTTAAAACGGGAACCAATGGCGTGATTTCAGGATCCAACCAACTTAGACCAGCCACCATTAAAATAGTTGCGGCGAGCACAGAAGTAGCAGCCAAGCTGCCCATTGACTTTCTTCCAAATATCAACCCTGCCAATACAGTGGTAAAAGCAATGTAAATCATAGACTCATAGCCATTACTCCATGGAGCCCTTCCCGAAACATACCATCTCAAACCTAATCCAAAAGTGTGCATGACAAAGCAAAAAGTAAAAATCCCCAAAGTAATTTTGGAAATTAATTTTAGATTAGTCCCCGGCTTAAAAACGGAGGTAAAGAGTAAACCTAAAAAAATCAGTCCTAACAAAGCATACATTTTCCCAAGCCTGCTAAAAACATTGAGTTTATTGAGTAATAATTCCGCATTCACTTTAGTATCAGAGGGCAACACTTCACCGCCGTATTTTTCTTGGTATTGTGTTAATTCATCTATAAGTCTATTTGATAGATCCCAGTTATTTTCATGCAATGCAGTTTGAAGGGCAGGAATATATGTTGCGTAGAATTTTTTGGCATAAGAGCCATCTGTATTTGCATTATGTTGATGACCAGCATCAGTTGGAGATTCCCAATGATTATTTGAATCGTTTGGAACAGGAAAGACCTTCATGAAGCTCCCCGAAAATATCATATTGCAAATATTTACTTTCTCGTCCAATTTTAACATCTCTTTTTCAAATACACCTCTATCCCTACTTGGCGTATTATAGGCATTTCTTACAAACTCTTTTAATTTGTATTCGCCATTCGTTTCAAAGAAATCACTATATGAAGCCAGGTTTCCATCTGCCGATATTAATTGTTTCGTTTTTTCATGTTTGCCCATTTTGATAAGTGGAATATTATACCAGTCTTTCGGGTGTGCGGCCATTCCCATGATAATTTGTTCAGGGCTTAATCCGTATAAAGTTTCCTTTCTCGAAATCTTTCTCAGAATTTCACTGGCAAAAGTGTTCATTGGTTTCATTCTCCCTCTGTGATCTTGCATGACCAACTGGCCAAACCTAGTAGCGTGCTCCAGATTGATAACTTTTATATCCAGTGATTTAGGGGCGTAGCCAGTTACCGGATTTGAAAAAGTCATAAAAAGTCCAATGAAAACTGTAGTGAGTATTTTTTCGGATTGCCGCATATTTTTTAAGTTTTTTGCCAATTGTCTGAAACGGCTTTTTTTACTAAACAAGGTCAGCACCATTCCCAAAGTCAATATGATATAACCGATGTAAGTAATCCATGTTCCCCAGAAATCATGATTGACACTTAGATAAGTTCCCAGTTCGTCTTTATCAAAAGAAGATTGAAAAAAACGATATCCACCATAATTCAAAATATTATTCATGTATATTCTTTGATCTCTTTTCAGGTTCTTTTCGGGGTGAACCAAAGTAACTTCGCTTGCGTAAGAAGAAGCATTGTTAGTGCCAGGGTATTTTTCCATTATAAAATCCCGTAATTGTAAACCAAATGGAAGCGAAACCTTTTTAGAACCATAAGAAATAGCCAAACTTGTATTTCCGACTTTAAAAATCCTAGGTCTTCCTTCCACGCCCTTTGCACCAAATACATATTGTTCCAATTCTTCGCCACCACTTTTAACCTTCACCTTCAATCCTCCCATACTATTGCTGGCCATTTTTACAGAAGACGAAGAAAGTTCAACCCGGGCATTTGGAGAAAAATCACCAAACACAAAACTTTTCGAACCACTTGAATAAAGGCTTCGCAATAACAAAGGGTGATATTGACCGGGAGGTAAAGTATCTTTTTGCTGAGTAGCCATTTGCATTTGATTGAAAGTAGCTCCCGTTTTGAAAAACAGCTTCCCTCCTTCATATTTGATATTGAAAGCAGCGGGTTCCTCAGGATTCCTAAAATTGAAAATAGTGCCGCTGATCTTTGCCCGGTCCCCTTGTTTGACAAAATATTCTTCTCGTCCGTTTGCTCCTGCGATCACTACTTTTAAAATTGGGCCGCCATTATTATCACTAATCATTATCTCTGTGGGATTAGGAATAAATCCCAATACTTCAACAGCTATTTCCTGACCTTCTAAAACATAGGATTCTTTCATAGTATTATTGCCGAGGGATGCAAAATGTACCGGTTCGTCAAACGTGTATTTTTTTTCTCCTTGTATGGCTTCGAACAAAAGATAAGTATCTGCCGACAAAAAGGTGTTGGAGGTACTTCCTTCACGAATATGCATCATCCCTTCACTACCAAAATATCGGGTTACACCAGCGCCAATTAAAATGATAATCATTGCAGCATGAAAGGTAAGGATGGTCCATTTTTTTTGTTGGATCATTCGAAACCGGAACATGTTGACGAGGATAGTAATGCCAAACAAGACTAATAACAATTCAAACCACAAAGATTTAAAAATAACTTTCTGCGCAGAACTTGTACCAAAATCATTTTCAACAAAAGTGGCAGCTCCAATGGCGATAGCAAAAAGGATTATATATAATCCCGCTGCAGAGGTTGAAAAGAGCTTATCCAATATTTTTTTCAATACTTTCATCCATAAAACACTTTAGAAAGGGTGACAAAATAATTGCAGTTCTATTTTATTTCAGTACAGCTCCTTCCATTATAATATCGTACCGATACCCTGCTCCAAAATCTTTATCCAAAGCAATGACCCCTTCCAATGTAACAACCGCACCCGTAGAAATATTTTCTGTCGTGGTAATAGTCAGATCAAAATCATCCGTTGAACTGTCTTTAAGATGAATCCAGTTACGGTTCATAATCATTGGATTCACTTTAATACACTTACCTGTTACTTTGATCGTTTTGCCATTGTATTTTTCCTTATTAGCATATAATTCAGCGATCGTTATGGCACCTTCAGCAGGTTGAATATTTTTAACTTCCAAATTGACCGCTTGACCGCCATGCATTTCCGAATGGGCTTCATTTGACGCCATTCCTTTGTCAGAACCCGCGGGGTTTTTCCAAATATCAGAAACTAAATAAACCGTTTCAAAAGTCCGGTCAAATTCTTGGCTGTAGAAATTTTTCTTAAGTAAACCCCCTTTGTAATAATAAGTATCACCGATCCCAACTTCCCTTTTTGAAATGGCGACCCAGAATTTTTCGCCATTCTCAGAGACATTGATATAGCTGTATTTATCTGTGTTTAATACCTCATTAACGACCACTTTATGTTCTCCCAAACTGGTGTTGTTGGCAGCGGACATATTAAGAGTTGGAATATCCGTGACTCCCGGAGCTGCTTCACTCTCTATTACCCGAGGCTTGGAATCACAAGAAAGCATTAATAAAATGATCATGGAAGCGTATAAAATATTTAGGTTTTGCATTTTCATTGTTTTATTGTTTTTTCTCAATGTATTAAAAACGTTGTATAATTTTTGTGTTAATCCTGTAATATTTTTGATTTCGGTCATCAAAAGTACCTTCGTAATATAAATACAAAGTTAGTTTTTTCATTAGTTTTAATGAAAAATTTACCCCAGCAATATTTTGATGAGTTGAATAATTACTGGTTTTATATTTATAATCTACCATTCTAAAATAAATCTCACCGTTTAACTTTCTTCGAATGATTTCTTTTGAAAGTCTAATTCCAAATATCCTGCTTTCCAAATAATTGGTTTGAAGGAAGTTGGCTCTTAGGTTTGCGCTCATCTTTAAAACAGGAATCCGGCTGATGCTGATATAACTATTGAGATTTCTGGAACTGTTATCATTATTTTTTTGAAACCGCAAGCTGGAATTTACGCCCCAGGTCACATATTTGAATATGCGATAATTTATACCCAACCTCAACCCTTGACGAGTTTCATCTTCAATCAGCTGATCAATAAAATTTTTATAGGATTCATAATAAATAATATTTTTTCGACTGTCATAAGACAATGAAAATCGCAATTTTTTTGACAAGCGATACCTTAACGATAGGTATAAATTGGTAAGACTTAAAGTATTCTTAGCTTCATTATTTATATTCTCATAAAGGTCTAATTCGAAAGAGCTAAACAGGTTCAAGTTTTTCAACAAATTACCCGAATATTGGAAATAAATAAACCTTCGGTCAACCTTGAATTTATTTCTTTGCTCAATAAAACCTAATGTGGTTTGCAGATATTTATTTGGATTATTGGAAATATAACTGGCATAAGCCCCCAACTGCAATAGATCGAAATTCAAGCTATAATCTGAATGGTCAGGCCTTGAGCCCACAATAGCTCCAAAAACAAAACGGTCAAATCCTTTTTCATATTGAAGGCCGTCAATTGCTCCCATATTTGATATTTTCGGATTTATTTTCCTTCCAAAAATAAGGTTTGAAGTAGGGTCAATATCATATCTTACGGAGAGTGCATAAATTTTTAGCGCATGATTTAAATTTTCTTTCACCACATCCCATTCACCCAAAGTATGCCGGAAGGTGATATAGTTTTCTGTAGAAAATTTTGAGTTTTTCAAATTACTTCCCCGAAACGAAAATGCATATTGCATTCGATGGTTGTTTCTATAATCTGATAAATTGTTATAGGAAGCTACTGATATCCGCCCTTTAATTTTTTGTTTAAATATTTCTTCTGTTGTCTTGATTTCTTCTGCGGAAGACGTGGCGATTTCATCGGAAGTCATTATTTCTTCTTCCATAATTGGTTCTTCCCCTCTCACTTCTTTGGGTTGTTTCTTTTCAATTATTAATCTTGTCTTTGCGATTAATTCATCCGACACCTCTAATTTATCTATTATAATTGGTTTGCAAACAGAGGAAGTAGAGGACTTATTTTCTACGATCAGGGCAGGAATTAATTCACCCTTTTGATTGACAAAGAGTGTATCTCCGATATTAATGTTTTCGGTAGTAGCAAATTTTACATAAACGTTTCTGGAAGAAACATAAGATACGGTTCCTTTTTCATGGACAGTTTGTATTTGCCCCTTCAACGAAAATGCAAAAAACATAAAAAATGATACACGAAAAATTAGTATCATATAGGAATAAACCGTCCTAAAGGTATTTTTAAAAGGTGCTCTCATCATTATCTCTATTTTTCTCCATTTGGGTGGCAGGCAAAACAGGCTGGGCTTGTATATTCATATCCTGAAATCCCTTGATGTTTATCCTCTAGATCTATCGGGTCATCATGCTCATGGCACTCAATACATTCAAACAAGGAAAAATTATTAGGAATAGTGTGGCAATCAATACATTCATTCCATTCTCCATCGTGTTTTCCACTATAAATCGGGAAATACATTCCATCGTGGTCGAAAGTCGAAGGTATCCAAGTATCTTCCGTATGGCAATCTTCACAAGTTGTTGGGAACCCTGCACTTAGGTGATCCGGATTGGTTGCGTTGTTATAATCACTCTCATGGCAGCCAAAGCAGGTATTAGGTGTATTGTTGTAATCCCCATTGTGGCATACAACACAATCATTGGAAATCAAGGCATGCGCTCCATTCAATGGATAGTAATCATCATGTATGTCGAAGGTCGCTGGCATCCAATCCGGATCCGTCGTATGGCAACTTTCGCAATCCGTTGGAAGGCCTAATACTACGTGATTGGGATTCGTACTTTGATTATAATCCGGCATATGACAGCCGTCGCAGGTATTTGGGGTATTGGGATAACCATTGCTATGACATGCGATGCAATCATTTTCGATAATAAGATGTGCTCCCGTCAAGGGATAAATAATATTATGATCAAAAGTCGATGGTACCCAGGCATCCTCCGTATGGCAATCTTCACAAGTTGTTGGCAATTGGGCAGTTACGTGATTCGGATTGGTTGCACCATTATAATCATCTTCATGGCAGCCAAAGCAGGTATTTGGTGTATTGTTGTAATCCCCGTTATGACATACAACACAATCATTGGCAATAAAAGCATGTGCACCATTCAACTGATAGTAATCATCATGAATGTCGAAGGTCGCTGGCATCCAATCCGGTTCCGTCGTATGACAGGATTCGCAATCGGTTGGAAGGCCTAATGCTATATGGTTTGGATTCGTACTTTGATTATAATCCGGCATATGACAGCCGTCACAGGTATTTGGGGTATTGGGATAACCATTGCTATGACATGCGATACAATCATTTTCGATTATAAGATGTGCTCCCGTCAATGGATAAATAATATTGTGATCAAAAGTCGATGGTACCCAGGCATCCTCCGTGTGGCAATCTTCACAAGTTGTTGGCAATTGGGCAGCTACGTGATTCGGGTTAGTGGTTTGATTGTAATCACTTTCATGGCAGCCAAAGCAGGTGTTCGGGGTATTGTTGTAATCCCCGTTGTGACACAAAACACAATCATTGGCAATCGCCACATGCGCACCATTCAGCACATAATAATCATCATGTATATCGAAGGTCGCTGGCATCCAATCCGGTTCCGTCGTATGACAGGATTCGCAATCTGTTGGAAGGCCTAATGCTATATGGTTTGGGTTCGTACTTTGATCATAGTCCTGCATATGACAGCCATCGCAGGTATTTGGTGTATTGGGATAGCCATTGCTATGACATGCGATGCAATCATTTTCGATTATAAGATGTGCTCCCGTCAAGGGATAAATTGCATTGTGATCAAAAGTTGATGGCACCCAAGCATCCTCTGTGTGGCAATCTTCACAAGTTGTCGGGAATTGGGCAGCTACGTGATCAGGATTGGTGGTTTGATTGTAATCACTCTCATGGCAGCCAAAGCAGGTATTGGGCGTATTGGGATAGCCATTGCTATGACATGCAATACAATCGTTTTCGATAAT
The DNA here is from genome assembly GCA_963793295.1 of uncultured Saprospiraceae bacterium. Classification (GTDB taxonomy): domain Bacteria; phylum Bacteroidota; class Bacteroidia; order Chitinophagales; family Saprospiraceae; genus JAHDHW01. The sequence goes on from CAWBZX010000040.1 coordinate 336,728, forward strand.
AAGATGTGCTCCCGTCAAGGGATAGAAAATATCATGGTCAAAAGTCGATGGTACCCAGGTATCCTCCGTATGGCAACTTTCACAATCAGTCGGGAATTGGGCAGCTACATGATCAGGATTAGTAGTTTGATTGTAATCACTCTCATGACAGCCAAAGCAGGTGTTCGGTGTATTGTTGTAATCCCCGTTGTGGCACAAAACACAATCATTGGCAATCGCCACATGCGCGCCATTCAGCACATAATAATCATCATGTATATCGAAGGTTGCTGGCATCCAATCCGGTTCCGTCGTATGACAGGATTCACAATCTGTTGGAAGGCCTAATGCTATATGGTTTGGGTTCGTACTTTGATCGTAGTCCTGCATATGACAGCCATCACAGGTATTTGGCGTATTTGGATAGCCATTGCTATGACATGCAATACAGTCATTTTCAATAGTCTGGTGTGCTCCCGTCAAGGGATAAATTGCATTGTGGTCAAAAGTTGATGGCACCCAAACATCCTCCGTGTGGCAATCTTCACAAGTTGTTGGAAATTGGGCAGCTACATGATCAGGATTGGTGGTTTGGTTGTAATCACTCTCATGGCAGCCAAAGCAGGTGTTCGGTGTATTGTTGTAATCCCCGTTGTGACAAGCTACACAATCATTTGAAATCAATGCATGTGCCCCATTCAATTGATAATAATCATCGTGTATATCGAAGGTTGCTGGCATCCAATCCGGTTCCGTCGTATGACAGGATTCACAATCTGTTGGAAAGCCTAATGCAACATGGTTGGGATTGGTACTTTGATTATAATCCGCCATATGGCAGCCGTCGCAGGTGTTCGGTGTATTGTTGTAATCACCATTATGGCAAGTTGCGCAATCATTTGATATCGCAGAATGTGCTCCGTCTAACAGGTAATAATCATCATGAATATCAAAAGAAGCAGGACTCCACCCTGGTTCTGTCGTATGGCAACTCTCACAATCCGTTGGCAATCCCAAAGCGACGTGACTGGGATTGGTTGTTTGGTTAAAATCAGGCGTATGACAAGCCGCACAATCAGTAGGTGTACCTTGATATCCATTGGCATGACAGGCGATGCAATCTATGGTTATATGTGCTCCTGTTAATGGAAAGCCTGTCAGGTTGTGGTCAAAATTATCATTTGCACTACCTGATGGATGACAAGCCAAACAAGCCGGGCTATTATACGAATAACCATTTATTCCCGTATGAGCATTATCTGTTTCAGGATTAGCATGGCAAGTCGTACAACTAAATTCTGCATAATTGGATGGATTTGTATGACAATCTATACATTCACTCCACTCCCCATCATGTGCTCCACTATATATTGGAAAATACTGACCGTCATGATCAAAAGTTGAAGGTATCCATTCACTTTCCGTATGGCAGCTTTGGCAGTCCGTTGAGAACTGAAGTGCCGTGTGATTCGGATTTGTTGTATTATTGTAATCTTCTGCATGGCAGCCGTAACAGGTATTCGGTGTATTGTTATAATCCCCATTATGACAAGCTGCACAGTCATTTGAAATAATAGCATGTGCTCCATTTAATGCATAAAAATCATCATGAATATCAAACGTAGCAGGCATCCAATCAGGTTCGGTAGTATGGCAAGTTTCACAATCAGTGGGAAGATTTAAAACCGTGTGATTCGGATTAACACTTTGCTCATAATCCTGAGTGTGGCAGCCAGCACAGGTATTCGGTGTATTGTTATAATCTCCATTGTGACAAGCTACACAATCATCCGAAATAACATCATGTGCCCCGGTCAAAGGATAAAAGTTATTATGGTCAAAAGTCGAAGGAACCCAGCTCATTTCGGTATGACACACCTCACAATCAGTTGGAAACTGGGAAGCCTGATGGTCGGGATTAGTGGTTTGATTGAAATCATTTGTATGACATCCCGAACAGGTATTCGGTGTATTGTTATAATCGCCATTGTGACAAGCTGCACAATCATTTGAAATCGCAGCATGTGCTCCATTTAAAACATAAAAATCATTGTGAATATCAAACGTGGCAGGACTCCAACCTGGTTCTGTTGTATGACAACTTTCACAATCGGTTGGCAAACCCAAAACAACGTGATTCGGATTGGTCGTTTGATTAAAATCAGGAGTATGACAAGCTGCACACTCGGTTGGTGTACCTGCAAAACCACTGGCATGACAGGAAATACAATCTGTAGTTATATGTGCTCCAGTCAATGGAAAACCTGTCTGGTTGTGATCAAAATTATCATTTGCACTGCCTGTTGGATGACAAGCCAAACAAGCGGGACTATTATACGAATAGCCATTTATTCTAGCATGATCATTATCCGTTTCAGGATTGGCATGGCAGGTCGTACAACTAAATTCTGCATAATTGGACGGATTTGTATGACAATCTATACATTCACTCCACTCTCCATCATGTGCTCCGCTATATATTGGAAAATACTGCGCATCATGGTCAAAGGTTGCTGGTATCCATTCACTTTCCGTATGACAACTTTGACAGTCTGTTGAAAATTGAAGTGCTACGTGATTCGGATTTGTTGTGTTATTGTAATCCTCTGCATGACAACCGTAACAGGTATTCGGGGTATTGTTATAATCCCCGTTGTGACAAGCTGCACAATCATTTGAAATCATCGCATGTGCTCCATTTAATACATAATAATCGTCATGGATGTCGAAGGTCGCAGGCATCCAATCAGGTTCAGTTGTATGGCAGGATTCGCAGTCTATCGGAAAATTTAAAGATAAGTGATTAGGATTTACGCTTTGATCGTAATCTTCCGTATGGCAACCTGCACAGGTATTAGGTGTATTATTATAATCTCCATTATGGCAAGCTGCACATTCGTTTGCAATGCTTATATGTGCTCCTGTAAATGGATAAATTGCATTGTGGTCAAAAGTCGAAGGTACCCAGGCTTCATCTGTATGGCAACTTTCGCAATCCACCGGAAATTGGTTCGTCTCATGATCGGGGTTAGTGGTTTGATTGAAATCCTCAATATGGCATGCCGCACAATTGGTCGGCGTGCCTTGATAACCATTGGCATGGCATTCAATACAATTCACAGTTGAATGCGCTCCCATCAATGGAAAGGTTGTCTGGCTATGATCAAAAATATCATCTGCATTGCCCGTTGGATGACAAATCAAACAAGCCGGGTTATCATACGAATAGCCAATTACTCCGTTGTGTTCCTCATCAGTTTGTGGGTTGATGTGGCAGTTGATACAACTAAATTCTGAATAATTCGAAGCATTCATATGGCAATCTACACACTCAATCCATTCCCCTTGGTGTGCTCCACTGTATATCGGAAAATAATCAGCATCGTGCTGTGCATAATCTGCAGGAGTCCATCCAATATCCGTCGTATGGCATTCAATACAATCGGTCGAATGAATGCTCTTTCTATTAGAGATTTGAGCTTGGAGATTGCGGGTTCAGTACCCAAGTTTTGCCGGTAAGCAAATTGAGCAGGAGAGATGATACTATTGCGCTCGATAAAATAGTTTAGGCGGCAGGCGAGGCATTTCTCCATTACCTTGGACGCAACTGGGAGAAGAGTGAGCGGTCTGAGAGAACCATTCTTTTTAGGTATGGTTATCACTTTCCCGGATTTCCAGCGATCGGGGAAAATGCCTTCAGAGTAGCAGAGGGAGATTGTGAAGTGCAGCTGCTCTTGAGCACGAGGGTTGTGTTTAAGCAGGTTCCATGTTGTGCCATCAGGACCGGCGGATGTAACTTTCTGGCGATATATAATGTATTTTATTTCCTCAAGTGAGATACTGTCCGGGGGAGGGGTATTTGGTAGTGTGGGAAGTGTAGGAAGAGGTGTTGACGGTTGGTTCAACGGGAAGAGTGACTTGAGCGTTGCCTCCGCTGCTACGGAAGTGGGACCGTCAGTGCGAGGACCAGAAGAAGGAACCGAATTGCGCAGAAAAGCCAGAGATTTAAATGGATTGCGAGGATCAATGTTGTTAATAAAATTATTGAAATCGTCTGTCTTCGCACGCTTTAGTTTTTCTTTGTAGTGTAGAAAAGCCTCATTAAATAGAGGGGTTATTTCTGGGTTGGAACGGTTTTGTGAGCGAAGGCTATTAAGATTGCGCCGAAGGAGTGATAACTCCGCAGTCCACCATTTACATTCTAGCCTGCACTTAGGGATCCTGATAGAACTGAGAGACATAGAAGTCTTGCAAGCCTTGTCGAAAAGAGTAGCACATGTGTTGGCGTCACTAGAACAAGGGAACTCAGCTGGTGCGTAGATTGGTGATTCCAGACTGACGCGTTTGCCTTTACTAGCCGAATAAAGGGAAGATTCAAAAATCAGGATTTCATGGTCAGACTCAGGAGCGTTCAGGATGCGGAAGTTTGTGATTGAGCAATTTGATATCGAAAGGTCGATGACAGTTGATATGACACGTTCCGAAGTGTATCTATTAAAGGTTGGTGGGCAGTCGGGGGGATTAATAAGGTTAAAATCAGATCTGAGAAGAAAATCAACAACTTCATCGCCAGCAGCGTCACTTAATGAGAGGGATTCGCACCACATGGGATGATGGGCATTAGCGTCTAAACCAATAACACATGGCTTGTTGCAGGCGGATACAGCTATATCAAGGAGGGTCGATCTGGATGAGGAAGCATGGCAATAGATAGAAACAACGCGAAGAGCCTCGGTCTCAACAATACATAGGTCACCAGTTGAAAGATCAGAGCGCAAAATTGCAGGGACAGAGGAGGATATCAGAACTGAGGCGCGAGGATAAGGGGAGTCAGTCGAAGGAACCCAGTATGAAGTAAAACCTGCTACTTTAGGGTGTCTCAATGGCTCTTGCAGCAGAAGATAGGTTGACTTATGTTTAAGTGCAAGTTTTGCAAGTGCGTCATTGGCGCTGTTCCTTTTACCCATGTTCCACTGAAAGAACACGCTGCATTGTGTAGTTGCAGCAGGTGAGTGAATTACAGAGTTATGTGTGGGAGGTGCAGGTGTGGGAGGAGCAGGAGAGTAAATTACATCAGTGTTATGGGTGGTAGGTGCAGAAGAGTGTGAGGCAGATACAATGGTACTTGTGCTACTCTGTCAGCGTTGTTTATTGCATTTGAATGCTTGAATGGCCCCATGACCATTCTCCCCGCAAGTTCCACATTTTCTTAGTTCAAAGTTGTCTTTAGCTGGACATCCGTCTTCCCTTTTGTGGCCTCCAGCACATAGTGGGCAGATCCTGTTTCCAGTGCATCTGGTTGCAGTGTGTCCAAGCTGACAGCAATTGTAACACCTGTTGCTGTTTGTTTTATAGCCAACAATTGTTATAAGGGTTGGCAACACAATTAGGTTAACCTTGTCCGTCTTGATGGGAAGGCGCACCCTGAAACCAGTATTGATTCTCGTTGGCTGGTTCAACAGCTCCCTTTTTCCTAGCTGCCCATTCGAAATCCTTTTCATCAACATCACACCGAAAAGTAAAAGGATGGCATTGAAGGTTTGATAATAACCCCAACGTTTCCTGCTTGCGTAACTGCTGCATTGGCAGCTTTCTGAGATGGAAACTTTAGCTTGAGCTCCCCAATTTTGTTACTTGGGAGTAAGTTGACAAGCACTCTTCAGCTAACCCCTGAGACAGTTTTGTAGCATCTTCAATGTCAATTAGCATTATTGAGGCTCTCTGGTGGTTGCACGGGGAGGGGTGCAGTAGTGAGAGGATGCAATTTTGGAGGATGCAGTGGTAGCCCAAGTGAGGCTGCTGCCTCTCTTCCTCTTGGAAGACAGTGGTGGTGGAGACACAGAAAAGTTGTTAGAAGTATCACAAATGGGCTCCAGGCCAACGTCGGCGCCGTCGTTAGTGGCAAGAGTCAAGCCAGTGCCGATGAAGTCGTTGCCGAAGAGGCCAAGGACGGACCGAAACCTGCCGCTGCGCTCAGGAACGGCTTATGGAGATTGATGCCGATTTGTGGGATGTCGAGATGCGCAAGAACTTTGAGGATAGGGGGGCGTGGCGGCGTGAGTTCCAAGGTGCTAATGGGGGGTAGTACAGAGAACGATCGAGGGTGTAGTGCTTGGATCGGAGGTTGGGAATATGGCTCAGAGAGTGCAGGCCGAGTTTCTGAAGGAGCTAATACAGAGGATCGAGGCACTGGAGAAGCAAATGTCGTAGGCAGAGTCGAATGATTATGGTACTGCTACAATTGTAGGTGAAATCTAAAGATAATTATAGATTTTCCCAATTGTATTGGTACTGAGTACGACTCCTCTTCGTGATCTCTTATAGGTGGGCCAAGCCACTCAATTTGACTGGAATACCATAACATTTCCAGGTATCACTATTTTCTTTGCTGCAGTACATTTTTGTATTCGTATTCAAGTGTTTCCATAACTTCTTGCCTGCTGCTAGTTTCCTCAAAAGATCTCTGTTCCTTGACGCAGAACGTACTTGTTTCCAATTTTGGCGAAGTCATTGCATTCGACCGGAACACCATAACGTTTCCAGGTATCAATATCTTCTTTGATGTAGGATATTATCGAATACATTCTTTTATTCGTATCCAAGTATTTCATAACTTCTTGCCTGCTCACATTGTTTGGCAAAAGATCTCTGTCCTTCAAAGCGGAAAGTACTTGTTTCGAATTTCCCCGTCTCCTGAAACATGTGCTTAAGAAGAATTCCGAAGATGTCAAATATTCCTTGCCACCGGGACGCGCCAAGATAATATCAATTCCTTTTCCAATTGGAAAGCAGCTCCAGCAAATTTTGAAAGCGGCGACCTTTAGGGGGAAACATTCAGTGTAGTTGACGCACTCCGAGCAGTATTGATCGGGGGGTGCCGTCCACATCACATTCCCACAAGCGACATCAGCTCCATCGATAACCGCGTCGGACGGTATCAGTTCGGACCGATATGCTCCACATAGAAGCCATTGTATTGTTAATAATGCCTCCTCAACTTCTTCCGATACGTCCGAAGAATCAGCATCATCATTATCATACCTCACGAAGTCGCCAAAATCATCGTACCGTCCGAGACTGGCTGCTTTCAGAGATGGGAAAGCAGAGAGAAATGGCACAACGAGACTAGCCGTCACTCTGTCTATTTCTACATTTAGCTCGTCCTCGTCTTCGTCCTCGGCCTCGTCGTATTCGCCATATCGATCTCCGACGTGCATGATACGCCGGCGGTGGTAGAGACATGCTACTTTCACGTTCTCAACGCAGCCAAAGCGACGAGCTTGTTGCACCTTCATTTCTTTCGATGACAGGACCGTAATCTCCTTAATTCGCGGTGCAACATCCTGCAGGAATGATCGGCTCACGGCAGTACACTGCAGATTATCACCGTAGGGCAGGAAGGGCATAACAATTGCCCAAAGGTCGGCCGTGAGATGTGGAAGAGAGGCGCTATGAGAGGCATCTGCGGTATCTGAGGAATCCTCACCGCTTTTACCATCCGCTTCAGAATCAGCCGCAATACGAGGCCGCTTCACCTTCGGACTCTCGTCCTCCTCGGCGGGGATCTTAGCTTTGGGACCAGCCATGATTTCACGACAGATCCCCCTTCTGCTCCTACTGTAAGGTGGGGGTCGATACCGTTCTCGTGGTCTCCAGTTCGGAGACCGAAGATATGCGGCTTGTTGATTCCCCACTCTCCCTTCCTTCTTGATGTTGTCGATGAGGCAGAGGGCGTCGTTGTCTGCAGTGGAAATCTTGAATTATGATGCGGCCAATGACTTGAGGTGGCGTGCCACAGCGCCACAGCGTCGCCCTCTCGGTGGCGTGGATCGGCGGCGTTGCTTCTCCGACCACGGGAGAGCTCCGACTGCTCGTGGGAATCGCATTCGGCGAGAGTCGTCCACGGGACGCCCTTCCGTTGAGGTTTTTGCATGTGCGTTTGGGGACGATCGGTGTGGTGGAGAGGAGTCGAGTCGAGTCGTCGACTCGTCTTGTGGTGACGACGCGACTCCCCGCTACTTACTTGTCACTCAACTCCACGTCTCCACGTGCGTTGGCCGGGTGTTGGTTGTCGGCATCGCGCGGGGATGACGACTGATGCACATACTCTAGAGATCTACATCTACTACAATTTGTCTACTAGATCTAGTTATAGAGAGTATCTGTGACTACACACATCCACGGCGCCGTGCTTCGCGTGCATTTTGCTAACAAAAAACAAACCCGAACAATTAATCAGCAGTCTAGACAAGCAAATCAAAGTCGAGAAGGAGAGACTACGAAATATCATAAGAAATACTCCTAAGCCATCAGTGGAGTATAGTGGTTCCAAAAGGCACATTAGCATCGTCGCCAGAGAAATTGGAAAAGTTCCCAACCAAGAGCTCTTGTCCCAACGAACCCCAGCCAGGTCAGATAGAGACCTGACTGATCTGTTCCCGATGTTGGTCCCGTTCATTATTCTCCGCTCCGCTGAGACGGCGGGACTGTGACGATGACGGGACCAGACCGACGCTCAGGTCAGACGCGCGCGCGCTTCGCCGTCTGTGACTGCTTTGACGCCCCGCCCTCTTGAAATCTGTCATGTGTACGATCGGTCCCCCCGCCGGCCCCCGCCAGTCAGAACGCCCAATGTGGACTGACGCCAACAATGGACTGACGTGACCGCAAGGGGGAAGACGGTGGAAAGCAAAGAGAAAGTCGAAGAAGAACCAGCATACCATACCAGCAGCAAATTGAACACAACCACCACACCACCACGGACCACCATTACCACCCACCAGACGGCAATGATCCCCAAGACTCTGCCGCGCCACTCCCGGCGATTATTACATGTATTATTTCCAAATTTCTCTTCGGTGGTACAGTAAATACGATACTGGGTCTTCAGGTCTGGGTATTTTGGTAGAAGAACAGAGTAGACCAGCTTCGCACCGCACCGCGCCGCGCCGTGTGCTGCTGTCTGGGTAGGTACCCTTCAAAAAGCTCTCGAGATCTACTCTACTGAGGAACTGAGTGCGTACTCTGCTAGATCTAGCTACGAGCTAGTGAACCGGTTACGGCATCGTAGCAAACAATGGACGGCGGACCGGACGGCACCGCCGCCGCCGCCGGGGGCGACCGGGGCAGCGGCGGCGTCTCCGGCGCTCGGGCTGCAGCCTCAGCCTGCGACGACTGCAGCGGCGGCGGCAACGACGACGGCGGCAGAGGTGACGGCAGCGGCAGAGGTGACGGCAGGAGCAGCAGCAGGAGCAGCAGCAGCAGCAGGAAACGTCGCTACCACCACCAGGCCTGCTGCCAACACGTACGAGTACGATCCTCTCCTGGCTCTTCTGGACTTTACCACCAACACCAACACCAATCAACTCGACGCGCGCCGGTATGCCGACGGTAGCTGGCGGAGGCATGGGCGGAGGCGCGGGCTGGAGGCGCGGGCATGGGGGGGAGCGGCACGTTCCACGACCCCCTCGTAGCGCTCGGCGTCGGTGTCGGTGGCAACGGTAATAGCAACAATGGTAACAACAGACAATTTGTACGGGACGACGATGGGGACGGGGGCGACGATGGCGGGGCAGTACCACCAGATGCGGCCGTCGCAGCTCGGTGTCGGCGGTGGGGTCGGTACCGGTGGTAGTACTACCGCCGCCGCCCTCCCGGCGCCGGCGCCGTTGGTTTTGACGATCCCCTCCAGTTCCTCCTCGGCGGTACTGGTACTGCTGGCGGCACTGGGGTAATGGCGGTAATGGGCAGGCGACGAACAATAACAACGCCGGGATGCTCGACTTTGGTGCCGGATTGGATGCCTTCCCCCTCTTCGGGACGGCGGCGGTGACAGCGGGTCGGCGGCCCACGACGCGTGCTCGCCTTCCTCACCGACCCCGCCGTCGTCGAGGGCATCCTCTCTCAGTTGTGGCGGGACAACTTCGGCGCGAGCTCGAAGAGGACCAAGAGCTACGAGTTCGAAGACGGGGCCGAGACGCTCGCCGCACACCAGCGCGGTGGCAAGCTGCCGATGTCGAACACCGACGCGTCGGAGCAGAACCCGAGCCCGGCCCCAATGGCGCTAACGTTCCAGATGAGAGAGGTTGCGGCTGGGCGCGGGTTGCAAACGACCGCTGGATTCGGTCGCGCGGCTCGTGGCGCGGCGGTCACGGTCACGGTCGATGGTCACGGACCACGGATCCCGGCCCGAGCGACCACGACAACCGCGGCCACTCCGACGCTGGACTGCCCATCCTCGATCCCGAGCCGGGTCGTCCAGCGGTCACCCTGTTGTGGGCCTTTCGGCGTCGGGACCTCGAGAGCTGCCTCGTGCGACACGCGCGGCGTTACGGGGCCGAGCTGGAGTCACCCGCGCGCGCCGCCTCCTCGCGCGGCTGGCGGGTATCAGTCCGCTCGCGCGTCAGTCGGGGACGAGCGCCCAGATTTCTCCGTCGTGGCCCGCGACGCGGTCCGCGACCGGGCACGCCATGGATGGAACCGAGGATGGCATGTACGCCGCGGTCCAAGGCGGAGTTCGGGAAGGCGCCGCTGGACCGGCGCGGTTGGCGCTCGCGTGGACCGCGCCGGACGGGTCGACGAAGAACACCGCGTGTCCCGAACGGCCGTGGTCGATCGGCCACGCGTAGCAGCCCCACCACGCCGACGCGACGATCGGAGCAAGACCAACCGAACCAGTAGGCTACACA
>CAWBZX010000041.1:0-219087 GCA_963793295.1 uncultured Saprospiraceae bacterium
ATCCCCAAAGGGAATAAGGACGTAATTCAAAGTCCATTCATGGCCACAAGCAGACACTTAAATGCAGTTCAAAAAATTGAGATATTTATAATTTTTTAGATTGCTAATTCAACAATAACTTTTAGGCCCTGGCCACTATCAGCCTGAGCTAACTGTAACGAGCCATGATGCATCTGAACGACACGATCAACGATGGATAAACCGATACCGCAACCCATAGCGAGATGATTTTCCGCGCGATAAAATCGTTCTACTACACGTTTGCGATCTTCTTCTGCGATACCCGGCCCATTATCTTCAACGATCAGGACAAGCTGTTTTTCCTGATTCGTAACTTACTGATCAATGCAATCTCCTATACACCAACTTGGTGGCAAGGTAGACATCTGTCTTGCGAAACAGGAAAAACAGCTTGTCCTGATCGTTGAAGATAATGGGCCGGGTATCGCAGAAGAAGATCGCAAACGTGTAGTAGAACGATTTTATCGCGCGGAAAATCATCTCGCTATGGGTTGCGGTATCGGTTTATCCATCGTTGATCGTGTCGTTCAGATGCATCATGGCTCGTTACAGTTAGCTCAGGCTGATAGTGGCCAGGGCCTAAAAGTTATTGTTGAATTAGCAATCTAAAAAATTATAAATATCTCAATTTTTTGAACTGCATTAAGTGTCTGCTTGTGGCCATGAATGGACTTTGAATTTAGTCCCTTCTCCCTTTGGGACGCCTACATGGATGTAGGTGTTATAGTAAAGCAGGAACTATTATTCCTGCTTTAAAACGCTCCTGCGCCTTCATTTGGATGCTGATAAACACGCAACATAAGATAAGTGTCAAAGTATAAAAAAGTCGCATTCCATTTTTTTTTAAATAAATAATAATCTAATTCTCAATCAATCAGTTCCTAAATTTTACGATATTTGTTTGTCTGATATTGCAAAGATACGGCTGCTTTTTTATAAATAAGATAATCTTTCAGCGATATGTTTAAATATACAAAGCATAGTCTTAAAAAGATAGAACAGATTTTGGAAGAGACCGGTTATTTGATTCGTTACGAGCGGGGAAATTTTCATTCGGGCTATTGTATTGTGGAAAACAAAAGAATTGCAGTGGTCAATAAATTTTTTGATACCGAATCTCGAATCAATAGTCTGGTTGAGATAATAAGTACCATTGAAGTGGATGAAAAAATGTTGACAGAAAAATCAATTGATTTTTTAAAAAAGATAAAACAGTCGCTTCCGGTAGATCAGGATGTTGTAGAAACCGATAAAGCAGAATAATTTTGAAAGTTACTTTTCTTGGTACCGGAACCTCTCAAGGTGTCCCCGTAATTGGTTGTGATTGTGAAGTTTGTTCCTCAAAGAACCCTTTGGATAAACGACTTCGATCTTCCGTATTGATTTCAAAAAACAATATAAATATCCTTGTTGATATTGGCCCTGATTTTCGCCAGCAAATATTGAGTAATAATATAAAAGACCTGCACGCGATTCTTATTACGCATGAACACAATGACCATATTATTGGTTTGGATGATGTTCGGCCTTTTAATTTTCTTTACCACAGGGATATGCCAGTTTATTGTGTGGAAAGGGTAGCAAAAGAATTGAAAACCCGGTTTGCTTATGTTTTTAATAACAACCCTTATCCGGGTGCGCCGCAGGTAACATTACATTTAATTAATGAACAAGATCCTTTTAATATTGGAGAATTGAACATCATACCGATTGAAGTATTTCATGGAAATTTATCCGTTTTGGGATTCAGGGTTGATGATTTTACTTATATCACGGACGCCAAAACTTTTCCGGAGCAATCCATTGAAAAAATAAAAGGAACGAAAGTTTTGGTATTAAATGCTTTGCATCACAGGGAACATCATTCTCATTTAAATTTGAAGCAAGCGCTGGAATTTATAAAAATAATTCAACCGGAAAAAGCATTTTTAGTGCATATTAGTCACAACATGGGTTTAAATGAAGCAGTCAGCAAAAAACTTCCACAAAATGTTTCCTTAGCTCATGATGGCTTGGTGATTAATTTATAACATACTTTAAAAAAAGATTTCAATATGAACAGGCTAAGTGAAGAAACGAGTCCTTACCTTTTACAACACGCCAGCAATCCTGTTGATTGGTATGCCTGGAAAGAAGAAGCATTTGAGCGTGCCCGAAAAGAGGATAAGCCAATCCTTGTAAGTATTGGTTATTCAACTTGTCATTGGTGTCATGTCATGGAAAGAGAATCGTTTGAGGATCCGGAGATTGCAGCGTTTATGAACGAAAATTTTATCAATATCAAAGTGGATCGTGAAGAACGTCCCGACATTGATCAAATTTATATGGATGCCTGCCAGGCTATTAACGGAAATGGCGGTTGGCCTTTAAATTGTTTTCTGACGCCCGATAAACGCCCTTATTATGCGGGCACTTATTTTCCTCCCAGATCTGCGCACAACCGCCCATCATGGATCCAGGTTTTAAAAAATATTACGAATGCCTTTCACAATAAAAGAGAAGTGGTTGAAGAACAGGCAGACCGCCTTTTGGAAGCGATAAAAAAATCAGATAAATCGATGGTCAACTCTACCATTGAAGGGTTGGAAGGTTCAGTAGAATTTACGAAGGAATTGAGTGAACAGATATTTTATAATCTGAGGGATCGATTTGATCGGATCGAAGGAGGCTTTGGAGGAGCTCCAAAATTTCCGGGAACCATGACGCTGAGATTTCTTTTGAATTATCATTATTTCACCAAGAATGAAGAAGCATTGAATCATGCTTTATTTTCTCTTGATAAAATGATAAGCGGAGGAATTTATGATCAGCTCGGGGGTGGTTTTGCAAGATATGCTACAGATAGAGCATGGTTAGTTCCACATTTTGAAAAAATGCTTTATGATAATGCCTTATTGGTGGAGTTGTTGGCCGATGCTTATAAACTAACAAAAAAGGAGTTGTATCAAGAGACGATAATTGAAACACTGGATTTTGTAGAAAGAGAAATGACCAATGAGCAAGGAGCTTTTTATTCGGCACTTGATGCAGACTCCGAAGGAGTGGAAGGGAAATATTACGTTTGGTCAAAGGCAGAAATTGAAGAAATACTTGGACAAGAAGCTGATTTGTTTTGCCGGTTTTATGATATAATAGTTGAAGGCAACTGGGAAGAGACCAATATTTTACAACGGAAAATAACTTTCGAAGAATTTGCTGTTAAAGAAAGAATCGAAGTCGAAGATTTAAAACTTGTTTTACAGAAAAACCGAAGTACTTTATTAAAAGTCAGGTCGATGAGAATAAGGCCAGGGCTTGATGATAAAATTCTGTTGAGTTGGAATGCTTTACAATGTTCTGCTTACGCAAGTGCCTATGCTGCTTTAGGAATTGAAAAGTATAAAATTGCAGCTATAAAGAATATTCGATTTTTATTGAGTGAGATGATTGACAAAAAAGCAGGCTTGCTTTTTCATACTTATAAAAATGGAAAAGCTCAGTATCATGCCTTTTTGGAAGACTATGCTTATTTGATAAAAGCGCTTCTTGATGTGTATAGGATAACATTTGATGAATCGCTTTTAGCCGAGGCTGAGCGCTATTTATTCCTGGTTCAGCAAAAATTCTTTGATAATTCGGATGGATTATTTTATTTTACATCAGAACAACAGCAAGATATTATCGTAAGAAAAAAAGAAATATTTGACTCTGCAATGCCATCAGGCAATTCAACAATGGTTGGAAACTTAGTTCGGATGGGCTTGATCCTGAATAATGAAGGTTTTAGAATAATTGCGGAAAAGATGTTGCTTAAAATAAAAAAATCTATTGAAAATTATCCATCTTCTTTTTCCCGCTGGGCTAGTGAATTGTTAAATCAAACTTATACCATAAAAGAAATTGCAGTACTAGGGCCAGACGCTTCTGATTTTGCAAATGAAATAAACAAGATATTTATACCAGGTAGTTTACTGATGGCTTCAACAAAATCGAATAATAAATATCAACTGTTAGAAAATAGATTTTCAGAGAATGAAACGCTGATTTATTTATGTGAAAATTATAGTTGTCAACGACCGGTCAAAAGCGTAGAAGATTTTGAAAAACAATTAATGGAAAGTTGAAAAGCAAAAGTTATTCAAAAAGATTGAGTATTTTTAAGAAGATTTGAGCATTTTAAATATTAATGTGCAATTTTCATTTAAAGACGTAGTTATAAATAAGTCATTATCTTCCAAAAAATATTTTGTAATCAGTGAAGCCATGAGGAAGACTTTTACCTTAATAATATGTTTGATAGGAACCATTGTGGTGCTGCATGCTCAACAACCACCGCAGTATAGTATGTACATGCTAAATAAATATAATTACAACCCGGCTTATGCAGGTCTAGACAATTCACTTAGCATTACTGGGATTTTTCGTAAACAGTGGGTAAATATTGAGTCAAGCCCTGTCACACAAAATATAAACGTACATATGCCATTATACTACTTGGGTGGAGGCTTTGGCATAAACCTTGAAAACGATCAATTAGGTGTTGAACGCAACACCAGTGGCTCTATTTCATATAATTATTTTGTTCCAGTGAGCAAAAAAAGTATGATTTCTTTTGGAATTGGAGCAGGAGCAATACAGAAATCTTTTGATGGTTCAAAATTAAGAGCCCCTGATGGAGATTATACCGAACCTCCAGTTTTAGATCATGATGATGATTTAATTCCTATAGGAAAGGTTTCTGCGACAGCTCCCTATTTTAATGCAGGTATCTATTTTTATAATGAAAAATTGGAAATCGGGTTGTCTGCGAATAATTTAATCGAGCCCATTGCTACACTTGAAGCAGAAGAATTAATTAATATTAAGTTTATTCGGAATTATTTTTTTATTTTCGTCTATTCTTTTGAGATAAGCAGGAATTTAACATTACACCCCTCGTTTTTTGCGAAATCTGATTTAATTCAAACACAGCTTGAATTCTCAACAATTGTCAAGTATAATGACAATATATTTGGAGGAGCATCGTTTAGAGGATACAACGCTAATTCAATTGACGCAGTCATATTTATTGTAGGGTACAAATTAAATGAGAAAGTTACTTTAGCCTATTCCTACGATTTGACATTATCTGGATTAAGTGATGTGAGTAAAGGTTCACATGAAATCCTATTAAATTATAATTTAAATAAGTTAATTGGAAAAGGCACTCCTCCAAAGATTATCTATAATCCAAGATTTTTATAAAAAATGATTTTTTTGCATTTTATCTATTATTTGCGACTGAAAGGTTTTTTAAAATTTGGATTTTTGATACTATAATTTTTTAAATTTGCGTTCTTAGTATGCTTTTTGTAGTTTGAATGACTGCTACACATCAAAATATTGAAAGATTAATTTTTGTTTTTATATTCAACAGACTATATTTACGTTCGCTTTTTAGTAATTTAATCTAAAACTGAAGGAAAACTCGGGTGTTAAAATGAAAAAAATACTAAATTTTTTATTGGTACTGACTGTACTATCTATAGTAACTTCGTGTGGGACACGTCAAACAGGTCAGCTTATTGGAGTACAAGACAGGCCTTCGTGGAAAGGTATTAATCCTTATGGAATGGTTTATGTTCCTTCCGGCACATTACATATTGGTCCAAGTGATCAGGATGTATCCAATACATTTGTTCAAAGGTCCAAAACCATTTCCATTCAAGGTTTTTACATGGATGATACCGAAATCACTAACAATGAGTATCGTCAATTTGTCAATTGGGTTCGTGATTCTTTAGCTCATGCTTTGCTTGAGCATACCTACGAAGACGATAATGGGAATGAATATATCGATTGGGAATATGAAATCGATTGGGCAAGTGAAGAACTTGAAGATCTTTATTATCAAGGAGATGATAAATTTGCTGGGAAAAAAGAGCTTGATATATCTCAATTAGTTTATGAATACCAATGGTATGATTGGCAGAGTGCTGCACATGATAGAGTTTCAAGCCGAACCACTCATATTAAAAAAGATGAAACAATAGTTTATCCTGATACTCTTGTATGGGTTCGTGATTTTGCATATTCTTATAATGAGCCAATGACAAGAAATTATTTTTGGCACCCAGCATTTGATGATTATCCGGTAGTAGGTATAGATTGGAAAAAAGCAAATGCATTTTGTTATTGGAGAACTAAATTGTGGAATTCGTACCAAGCAAACGGTGTTAATTCTGAAGATTTTCGTTTGCCAACAGAACATGAGTGGGAGTATGCTGCTAGAGGAGGACATGATTTAGCTCCTTTCCCTTGGGGAGGATATTATATCCGAAATGCGAAAGGATGTCTGTTGGCTAATTTCAAGCCTGGACGAGGTAATTACCCAGAAGATGGAGGATTATATACGGTAAAAGCAGATGCTTACTTTCCTAATGATTATGGATTATATAATATGGCTGGTAATGTAGCAGAATGGACTTCATCAGCTTTTCATGAAAATGCTTATTCTTTTTTACATGATTTGAATCCTGATATGCGATATGATGCTGCTGATGATGAGTCAGAAGCTCAAAAGCGTAAAGTTATTAGAGGAGGATCATGGAAAGATATTATGTTTTTCTTACAGACAGGTACTCGTCATTGGGAATATCAGGATACTACAAAATCATATATCGGTTTTCGATGTGCACTTACTTTCTTAGGACGATCAATCAATGATTTTTAATAAACAGCTTAGAATTACCAATAGGTATGGAACATTACCGTACCTATTGGTTCATTTTTCTCAAATGTTTTTAAGAGAATTCCTACCTGAAAAATACATTACCAAAAATAATATTATCATAAGTGTAACTTTTTACCTCTTCAACGTTATGAAGAAGGGGGACTATAAAAATTTAGATAACCCGTTGATTTCAAATATTTAACTAACCTATTAAAATAGTATCAAAATGAGTTTCGTAAAAACAAAATGGTTTAAATATGTAAAAAATCTTATCATTGGTGTAGGTGCAGCAGTTGTATTGTTAGGTGCACTATTTAAATTAGAAAGTTGGAATTATGCCAGTGAAATGTTGATCATTGGATTGAGTACTGAAGCGTTTATTTTTACTTTTCTAGGTCTTATTGGTCCAGATAAAGATTATTATTGGGAAAAACTATATCCAGGTTTGGACGATTATCATTCAAGAATTGCACCTTTAACTGAAGGTGATGTTGCAGGTGCTCCACCAGCATTAAATGGTGAAGTTGTTGAACAACAACTGGGAGGAATGCTTACTGAACTTCAGACAATGTCAAATTCCCTTGGTTCATTAAAAGCACTACAAGAAGTTGATTTTTCTGGTACCGGCGAGCAGCTTAAGACTATGTCAAATTTCTACACTCGTATGAGTGAAGCGATGGCTAATCTTAATGATTCACTGGAGGATACGGAACGTTACAAAGATCAATTATCAGCTCTGAACAAGAATCTTGGTTCTTTAAATTCAGTTTATGGTAATGTTCTTTCTGCTATGTCTAATATCGGAAACGAAAACTAAGATTTAAATCAATTTCTAAACTTACTTACAACAAAATATTGTAAGTATAAAAAAAATAAAGGGATATGTCTATACCTAAGGAACCGCGGCAGTTGATGATCAACTTGATGTACCTCGTGCTTACTGCACTTCTGGCGCTTAACGTATCCGCGGAAATATTCAACGCGTTTAAGCTTGTTGACAACGGGCTTCAGAAATCAAATTCGGTGCTTGATGCTGCTAATGATCCAATTCCAGCTCAAGTTGCTAAACTTGCAAAGAAGAAACCCGAGTTGCAAACATATGCAGATCGTGCAAACCCCGTTCGCGAAGTATCAAAAGAATTTGTAGATTATATCGAGAATATAAAGGATTATATGATTGATTGGTCTGGAGATAAAAACGGGAAAAGGGATGATGGAGATTATAAGGTTATTAATGGTGTTGAGCAGTTGAAAGGAAAGAAAAATAAAGATGTAACAACTAAGTATCTTGTAGCTGGTAAAAAAGATAAAGGAATTGATCCTGAAGGTCCAAAAATTAAACAGAAGATTATTGAAACTCGCGATAAGTTTTTGACTTTTATAGATGAGGCTGATAGACAGGCTTTTATGGATAATATCGCTCTTGAAGTCGATGATGAATCATGGAAAAAAAGTAGAGACAAAAAATCGTGGACGGATTATAATTTCCGTCAAATGCCAGTCGGTGCTTTGCTTCCAGTATTCACAAAATTTCAGAATGATGCCAAATCGACTGAAGCTGCAATCCTTAATTACTTGCTTTCAAAAGTAGGTGGTGAAGACATCGTTCTCGATAAATTTCAAGTTGTTTCTTCTCCAAAGAAAACTTATGTTATCAAAGGTGAAAAGTTTGAAACAGAAGTATTTTTAAGTGCTTCTGCGTCCGCAACAACTAATACTGGAGTAGCGATAAAAGTAAATGGTACTTCTTTACCTGTAAAAGATGGAGTAGCAACATTCACTCAGACAGCTTCTCAAACTGGTGTTAAGAAATACACTGCTTCTGTCTCTGTTACTAACCCGGTGACTAATGAGACAAATACTTATGAAAACAACTTTGAATATGAAGTTGGATTGCGTTCCTGTAATGTTTCTGCAGATAAAATGAATGTATTTTATATTGGTGTAGAAAATCCAGTATCTGTTTCAGCTGCGGGTGTACCTACACATACATTGAAAGTTAGTTCTTCTGGAGGCGGTATCTCATTATCACCAGCTGGTAAAGGAAAATACATGGCTAAAGTTACTAAACCAGGAGAAGCTAGTATCACAGTTTCTGGTGAAGGACTGAAAGCTACTTCATTTCCGTTTCGTGTTAAACGTATTCCTGACCCTATGGCGAGGTTGAGTAAGAGCAGTGGAGGAACAATGGGTAATGGCGAATTCAAAGCTCAAGGTGGTGTTGGTGCCTTTTTGGATAACTTTGATTTCGATGCGAAATGTAAAATTCAAGGCTATACGCTTACTTTTGTTGCAAAAAGACAAGATCCTGTAGACTCTGTGAACCAAGGAGCACGTTATAATGAGAAATCTAAAAGGTTGGTTATGCAAGCTAAGCCAGGAGATACTTTCTTCTTTGACAATGTAAAAGCTAGATGCCCAGGTGATACCGCAGGGCGTACGATCAACTCAATGGTATTTAAGATTAAGTAAAAAATAAATTTATTAAGTCATGAAGATCGCTTTGAAATTTTTAACCTTTTGTTTGTTTGGTGTTTTCGCAGTTTTAAATCCTGCTTATGGGCAGGTTCCAGAAACTGTAAAAACAGAAGCCAGTGAACCAGAAGAAGAAGGACCAATAGATGACATTGTTGAGAAAAGAATTATCAACGAAAGAAGAGTGTTGCCTTATCAACCTTTACGTGAAGCTGACATCTTTTGGGAAAAACGTATTTGGAGAGTTATCGACATCCGAGAAAAGATGAACCTTCCTTTTGCTTATCCGGAAATGCCTTTTTTCACTATTCTTATGGATGCAGCTGTAAACAATGAAATCACAGTTTACAGTACGGAAGATGATAAATTTACAAATAAACTTCAACCAGATGAAGTGGCATCAATGGGAGCAACTGTTGATACAGTAATCACTTTTGATCCGGAGACTTACGAAGAGCAGATTCAGATCGTTCGGAATGAACTGAATCCTGAGGATGTTATGCGTTTTAGAATCAAAGAAGTTTGGTTCTTCGATGAAGAAACATCTATGCTGCAAGTACGAATTCTTGGTATTGCTCCACTAATTGATGTGAAAGATGATAACGGTAATTTCAAGTATGAAAAGCCTATGTTTTGGGTATATTATCCAGAGTGTAGAGAAACACTTTCACGCCATCAGGTTTTTAATGTAGGTAACGATGCAAGTCCAAATTCATGGGAGGATCTACTTGAAATGCGTTATTTTTCAAGTTACATCTACAAACAATCTAATGTTCATGATTTTAGATTACAGGATTATCTTTCAGGAGTTGACCTTCTGCTAGAAGCAGATAAAATAAAACAAGAGATTTTTAACTTCGAGCATGATTTGTGGTCGTATTAATCTTCAGTTTGATTATTTAAAAAAAGGTTCAAATCTTAATAGGTTTGAACCTTTTTTGTTTTTTGGCCTTTAAAGGAAATTATAGAATGCCTTTTAAATATTAGAATATAATATCTTCATCTCCATTTCTGGAGAGCAAATTCTTATATTTACACAAACCAAGTTTGAATAGTAAAAACCCTAATGGTTAATAAATTTCCTTTTTTTCAACAATTGGATCAAATGGATTGCGGAGCGACCTGCTTACGCATGATTGCTCAATTTTTTGGTCGTTCATATTCCTTGCAATCCATGAGGGAAAAATGTTATGTTGATCGTGAAGGAGTTTCACTCCTTGGGATTTCAGAAGGCGCCGAAAGCATTGGCATGAGAACATTGGTGGTCAAAATACCTTTCGAAACTGCTTCGTCCGAAGACGCAGGATTGACAGAAGTTCCATTGCCTTGCATTGTCCATTGGGAACAGCGGCATTTCATTGTTGTTTATAAAGTAACTCGAAAACAAGTATGGGTTGCTGATCCGGCAAAAGGTAAAATGAAACTTAACCGCACAGCTTTTGAAAAAGGCTGGATTAGTGATGATCAAAAAGGAATTGCTTTATTACTGGAACCTTCTCCTGCTTTCTATGAGTTTGAAGGAGAAAAATTAGATAAAAAAGGATTAGGTTACTTATTTCAATATTTCAGACCATACAAAAGACTGATCACTCAATTGATCTTAGGTTTACTTTTGGGGAGTATCTTTCAATTAATTTTTCCTTTTCTTACACAGGCAATTGTAGACATAGGTATTGAAAATCAAAATATTGGGTTTATCTACTTGATATTGATCGCTCAGTTGATGTTGTTCTTCAGCCAAACAATTACTAGTTTTATACAAAGTTGGATTCTTTTGCATATCGGAACACGCATCAATATCAGTATCCTCTCCGATTTTTTGATCAAACTGATGAAATTGCCTATCGCTTTTTTTGATACAAAAATGATTGGTGATCTGCTTCAGCGGGTACATGACCACGAACGGATAAAATTGTTTCTAACCAATTCCACTCTTGCGACACTGTTTTCCTTTTTTAACCTGATTATTTTTGGAATAGTACTTTTGATTTACAATACTTCTATATTTTTAATTTTTCTAGTAGCTAGTGCTTTATACCTTTTTTGGATAAGTATTTTTTTGAAAAAGCGAAAAGTAATTGACTATCAAAACTTTGAACAACTTTCAGAAAACCGAAGTACACTGATCGAGTTGATCCAAGGTATGCAGGAAATCAAGTTGCAGAACAGTGAAAAGAAACGTCGTTGGCAATGGACACATATTCAAGCCAGAATATTTCGGGTGAATATCCGGTCTTTAGTCATTTCTCAATATCAGGATGCCGGCGCAGGATTTATTACACAACTGAAAGATATTCTTATTTCATTTGTAGCTGCCAAAGCAGTTATCGAAGGTCAAATGACGCTGGGTATGATGCTTGCGGTCCAGTATATCATTGGGCAACTCAATGCACCTTTGCAGCAAATGATTAATTTTATAAGAAATACCCAGGATGCAAAAATCAGTTTGGAACGTCTAGGTGAAATCCACAATCGCGAAGATGAAGAATTGCCAAGAGAGCAACAACTTGACATGCTGCCTGAACAGGCTGATTTAAAAATCGAAAATGTTAGTTTTCAATACAACAAGCTATCCGAATTTGTGCTTGAAGATATCAATTTGACCATACCAAAAGGAAAAATTACCGCTATCGTTGGAACCAGTGGAAGTGGAAAGACAACTTTGGTGAAATTACTTTTAGGTTTTTATAAACCTACTAAAGGCACCATTAGAGTCGACAGCATTGTTTTGGAAAATATTTCTAAAAAGCTTTGGCGCTCTAAATGCGGTGCCGTGATGCAGGATGGCTATATTTTTTCGGATACCATAGCTAATAATATTGCGGAAAGTGATGATCATGTTGATAAAACTAAACTGCTGAAGGCAGTACAAATGGCTAATATTCAGCCTTTCGTTGAGTCTCTACCCTTACATTAT
This sequence comes from uncultured Saprospiraceae bacterium, assembly GCA_963793295.1. Taxonomy (GTDB): domain Bacteria; phylum Bacteroidota; class Bacteroidia; order Chitinophagales; family Saprospiraceae; genus JAHDHW01. The sequence continues at coordinate 12,105 of CAWBZX010000041.1, forward strand.
AATACGATGGTCGGCGCACGTGGAAATGGAATCAGTCAGGGACAACGGCAACGATTGTTGATCGCACGGGCAATTTATAAAGATCCAGACTTTCTATTTTTTGATGAAGCAACCAATGCACTTGATGCCAAAAATGAGCGGATAATAATGGAAAATATGAATCAATTTTTTGAAGGACGGACAGTAGTTGTTGTGGCGCATCGATTGAGCACTGTTAAAAATGCAGACCAGATTGTGGTATTAGAACAAGGAAAATTATTAGAAAGAGGAACGCATAAAGAATTGGTTGAATTAAAAGGAACTTATTATCATCTTGTAAAAGACCAACTGGAATTGGGTGACTAATTGAGAATCAATGGACAAACAAAATCAATTATTAAAAGATCCGAATGCCATCCGGTTGAATGAAAACCGCGATCTGCAACAGATTCTTGGTGCTCCTCCAGGTTGGATTCTCCGGTGGGGGCTTACAGTTGTCTTTGTCGCGGTAGCCATGTTGATTGGAGTAAGTTGGTTGATAAAATATCCGGATATCATTCCGGCAAGAGTAGTGCTTACCACTGAACAACCACCTATCCGTGTTTTTTCAAAAAAGAATGGAAAGATAAAACAACTTAACGTTCGAGGGGATCAAAACGTCAAAGCCGATCAAATATTGGCAATTATTGAAAATCCTGCAGATTGGAATGATGTCCTGATTTTAGACAGTTTTTTAAATGAAATACAAAATGCCAGAACCACAGAAGCTATCCGGAATCTGAAAATTCCAAGGAATCTAAAACTGGGTTCCTTGCAAAATACTTACGCTGAATTTTCAAAGCAATTTGATGAGTATATTTTTTTTTTAAAGAACAACCTTACTAATGCTCGACTTGCTAATTTGAACGAACAAAATATTCAATTAAATGCCTTAATAAATGCTAAGGACCAACAGAAAGCGACCTTAGCAAAAGTGGTGAATCTGGCCAGGAAAGAATTGGAACGAAATCAAACATTGAAGAAGATCGGTGCAATTAGTGACACGGAACTGGAAAATTCAGAATCTTATTATCTCCAGCAACAACAATCATTAGAAGAGCTGGACAATGATATCATCAATAATAAAATTCAGATTGAAAAAAACCAAATGCTGATCCTGGAAACAAAACAGCAAAATATCGAAAACCGGTCTGGTGGTTTGTTTTCTATTCAGGAAGATGTGCAACGCACGAAGAGTGAGCTAGAAAATTGGAAACAAACCTTTTTGATTACCGCTCCGATCGAAGGTAAAGTCTCCCTAATCCGTTTTTGGAGCCCCCATCAGTTTATCAATGAAAATGAAGAATTGTTGACTATCGTTCCGACGGATAATTCTGGAAAAATCATTGGAAAAGCGGCTCTGCCACTTGAAAGATCAGGAAAAGTAAAACCTTCGATGCGGGCGAATATCCGACTCGATGGATATCCTTACCAGGAGTTTGGAAGCATTGAAGCCACTGTAAAAAGTATATCTTCTGTCCCACAAAGTGATGCCTATCAAATTGAATTAGAGGTACCCGCGACCTTGATCACTACTTACAATAAATCTATCCCTTTCCGACAGGAAATGCAAGGAACAGCGAATATAATTACTGAAGACCGGCGTATCCTGGAACGTGTTTTTGATAAAATATGGAGCATTCTGAGAAATGAATAAAGAAGTTAACTTTCGATTAGTCTTTCGGGCTTAAACTTGTAAAGTTCCCAAAAAAGCACAGCAAACACAATGGCGTATTCCAACCCAACAATCCAAAGATTTTCATAATATTCTGAATAGCTGTAATTGATATAGGTTAAAATGATAAGTGCCGACCATACTACAGGAAACCTGAATCTGGTGAAAATGCTGAAAACTAAAGGTAAAAAAACATACCAGGGATGGATAGTTGTTGCCAGAAAAAGATATAGACAGATGCCAAAAAGCATCGCTTTGAATAGGTTTTTGAAATCCGGTATTTGCTCTTTTAAAGTATAAATAATTACTCCAGTCAGGACAAAAAGGCCAAGCAAAGGGCCAATAGTTTCGATTTGATTGTAACCTGTTATTAATTCAAAAAGCCAGCGTAAAACGTAATAAATACTAGCGTTAAATTCAAATTTCTGAAAATACAAATCAAGGCTTTCTCCAAAATTTTGAATAAAAATACCATTAAGTAATGGGAAAAACAGGACCAAAATGGTGATACCAACAATTCCGAAATATTGGATGCTTTTTTTCCAACCCAACCTTCGAATTAAGAAAGGTAGAAAGATCAATGGCAACAACTTAGAAGCTATCGAAAATGCGATTGCCACAGCACTTAAGCTCAACTGATTTTTGATCAAAAACCAAAGGGCAAGTAAAAGGAAAAAAATCATTGCTCCTTCAAAATGAAGGTTTCCCATTATTTCAACCAAAACAAGTGGATTGAGGGTATATAGCAAAATATTTTTAAGGGGCAATTTGAAATGCTCAAGCAGCTTGATTATTAAAAAGATAGATCCACATTCGAAAGCAAACATCAAAACTTTCATGACTGCTGCACTTCCGATTAAGCTATTTGGAAAAAACCAACAAGCCACAGTGAAAATACCCTGACAGATAGGCGGATAAATCGTATAATAATTTGGTGAATTCAGTTTGTCGAAAAGTTCTGCCGTTATTCCGGGTATTGTCACTTGATTTTCAATAAAATAACTGGGTAGATAGTTGAAAGGATTGATTCCGTTGATGACTAGTCTGCCATCCCAGATAAAGCGATAGATATCATCTGAGAGATTTGGAAAAGAGAAAATCAATATAAATCGGAGCAATATGCCAAGCCCAACAAAACTCCAAATATTTGCTTTTTCTTTTACAAAATGAAATACAAAAATGTAGGCTAGGAAACCTGGAACATAATAAAGGATGAGTTCTTTGAAATCAGATTGCTGAACCTTGAAACCTAAGCCATAAGTTGTTGCAATCATCACTAAAGCCGCGAATGTAAAGCCGGATATTGTTAAAATTTTTCTGCTTTTCGAGTTCAAATTTCAGCTCTTTTAAAACATAAAATGGAACACGGATGATACGGATTGGGCGGATTAGAGCTGATATTTTGCTTCTTTTTACAAGACATCCCAAAGCTTATTTATAATTCAAATGACGAATCGAATAAAAGCAAATCGTTCCATAACCTAACATTAATAAAATATGGAAATAAAGGAATGGATTACTTTGTAAATAGATACCTCCGATGATCCCAAATAAAAAGTAAACCGCGAGGAGTCCTTCCACGATAGTAGTAAACGGAAGCTTCTTAGTAAGATAATTTTGCTTTTTGAAAGAATCCCGTAATTCCTGGATATTAAATTTTGGCGTTCGAATAAAAGGAGATTTTTTCCCAATATAACCTTGAATCACAGCAATCGAGTTGTGCAAAGATAATCCCATTGACAAGGCCAGGAAAATCGGAAAAAGGAAAATGAACTTAAACAGCATCTTCAGATAGGATTCTTTATGCAATTCGGCTTGTACATTGGCAACATAATAAACAGTGGTGACGGATAAAGTCGCTATCAGGAAATAACTCATGAAATCAGTACTCACACCGACTTTCTGAAGGGCAAACATCATAGGTACACTAAAAACACCAGCAAGGAATACAAATAAAAACACACCACTTGCCATTAAATGGCCGGTAGCATGCATTTTTTTGGAAAGCGGAAGGTCGGATTTCCAGACTAATGGAATTAACTTTCGAGCATTCTCCGCACCGCCTTTCATCCATCGGAATTGCTGTGATTTCAGTCCATTCATTTCTGCAGGTAATTCAGCAGGAGAACCGAACTTTTCAAGATACATGATTTTCCAGCCTTTCAGCTGAGCGCGATAGCTTAAATCCAAATCTTCGGTTAAGGTGTCCGCTTCCCAGCCGCCTGCGTCTTCGATTGTTTTTCGGCGCCAAACCCCTGCTGTTCCATTAAACTGAAGCAGGCAATTACCGGCTTGGCGACCCAGTTGTTCCACCGTAAAATGCACATTCAATTGCATGGCTTGAAGCCGCGTAAGCATACTATAATTTTGGTTGATATGCTCCCATCGGGTTTGAACGACACCAATTTTTTTATTTTTAAAATAAGGAATGGTCGTCAGCAAGAAGTCTTTGTGTGGGAGAAAATCTGCATCAAAAATGGCAATAAATTCTCCCTTTGCATAGGGCATTCCCTCTTTTAAAGCGCCTGCCTTGTAGCCCTTTCGGTCAACTCGGTGATATAATTCGATATTAAAACCTTTGGCTTTGTATTCTTCCACTTTTCGTCGTGATATTTCAACCGTTTCATCAGTGGAGTCATCTAAAATATGAATTTCATATTTATCTTTTGGATAGTCAAATTCAACGATTTTATCCACCAATCGCTCCACCACATACATTTCATTGAAAATTGGCAATTGTATCGTTACGAAAGGAAGGGAATTATCGGAAACAGCTTTTAAATACTTCAAATCTTTATGCATCCAATTGTATCGTTTATAATAATACAAAAGATGAAATTGCAACAGGCAATAAGCCGTGATGTAAACCAAAGCAATGACATAAATGGTTAAAGTGATATACGCTAACGTTGTCCACATATTCTTTTAGTTTGAAGGTTCTTGTTCTATGGCCGCACTTTGCATTTGCATGGAATGAAGTTTCTGGTTATTCGTTTGCCCCAAACTCCAAGCATTTCTTTTAGAAGCGAGTAGTCAGGAGTCAGTACCGAGAAAAGTAAGTTATCCGTTTATCGTTTTAGTTATTCGTTCCCCTAACTTGTAACATCTTCTGATTGCTGACAACTCGCTCCTCGCTCCTTTTCCTAACTCACAACAATTTAAAAATGGTCCACAGGATTTTGTGTCCTGCCAAAAAGGTTCCTTTTAAAGTGCCGGAAACTTTTGAAATACCAATTCGACGTCTGTATCTGACTGGTATTTCTGTACATTTTAATTTATGTTTTGCAGCTTTAACCTGCATTTCGACGGTCCATCCAAAATCAGGATCAGTCATTTCAATTTCAATCAGTCTATTAAACTTAATGGCTCTGAACGGTCCCAAATCAGTAAATTCGTAGCCATAAAAAAGCCGGATCAAATTAGTTGCCAGCCAGTTTCCAAATATTTGCTGCGGTTGCATCGCTCCCCTTTCCATATCCCCAATAGATCGCGAACCAATAACCAAATCTACGTTTTCTTCAATAATTGGCTGAACCAATGTTACCATTTCCTCCGGATGATCTGAATAATCACCATCCAAGAAGACGATAATTTCAGGTTGGTCTTCCGGGTTTTTATTTTTCAAATATTCAATTCCTTTCAAACAAGCACTTCCATAACCTTTTTTGGGTTGATCGAGTACTGTTCCTCCAGCTTTTCGAGCAACTTGAGCCGTGTTGTCAGTGCTCGCGTTATTACAAACGATGATTTCTCTCACCAGATCTTTGGGAATATCAGCCAACACATTTACAATCGATGCTTCTTCGTTGTACGCTGGTATGATGACATCAATTGTAGGTTTCGGCATTTAAAAGAATCTAATATTTATAATTTTGAGATACAAATTTAGCATAAATCCGCGAAATACTAGTGTCCTGATGAATACATTCAATAGCGGTTAATCAAACGATAAATTATGCAATTGCCAAAATGAAAAGCTTTGTTTTCTTACCTTTGGGCAACTATTTTTAATTGAAATAGTAAAATCAATACGAAGCAACGGATCGTTCCAATTGGTGACGAAATTAAAAGGACGGTTCTGCGTTTTATTGGAGATCAAAATCAACTTATGAAACAATATTTTTTATATCTGATAATTGGAATCGCTGCGATTATTTCTTGTAATCCAGATAGAAGTTTTATTACGGATAGTGGTGCTAAACTTGAATTTTCAAAAGATACGCTTCAGTTTGATACTGTTTTTACAGAACGAGGCTCGGCCACTCGCATCCTCAAAGTTTACAATCGGCACAACAAACGCATCAGGATTTCGAAAATCATGATTGCTGATGCACCTAATTCGGTATTTCGAATCAATGTGGATGGTGTTTCGGGAGCAGTAGCAAATGATGTTGAAATAGCTGCGAATGACAGTTTGTACATTTTTGGAGAAGTGACCATCGATCCCGATCAGCCCGTTTCCAACAGCCCTTTTGTCATCAATGACGAACTCATTTTTGAAACAAACGGAAACACTCAAACCGTCACGCTGGAAGCCTGGGGGCAGAATGCGATTTACATCCCCAATCGATTTAGTGCGGATAGCCTAAGTTTGTTGAGTTGTAATGGAAATGCAGCAACCTGGACCAAAGAAAAACCCTATGTGATTTTTGGAGCCTTATTTATTGATAATTGTACACTCACTTTATTGGAAGGAACCAGGGTGTATTTATATGGTGGCTTTGCGAGATTGGTCGATGATGAAGGAAATATCTCCACCTACAATGATGGATTGATCTATTTACTGCAAAATGGAAAACTCGATATTCAAGGAACGGTCGAAGAACCAGTCATTATTCAAGGAGACCGACTGGAAGAGGAATTTCAGGATATCCCCGGTCAATGGGCAGGAATCCGGATTTCTTCAGGTAGTACCGGAAGTGTTTTTAAAAATGTAACCGTAAAAAATTCGATCGTTGGTGTTCGGGTCGATTCAGCAGCTCAAGTTACTTTTAAAAATGCCCAGATTTACAATACAACGGGAAGTGGCCTCATTGGTATCCACGCAAGTATAACGGCTGAAAATTCACTTTTTCATAGCAGTGGCGGTAATTGCGTTCAACTGGAATATGGTGGCAATTATGATTTTAAATATTGTACGCTGGCAAGTTATGGCGTTGATGCTTCGGCATTGCGGATAACCAATTTGCTGTGCCTTGATCAGTTTTGCAATGAATATCGCGCCAACGGGTTGAATGCTGATTTTAAAAATACAATTGTTTTTGGTTCCCGGAAGGATGAAATTTCTTTGTTTAAAGTAGATGAAGCTGCCTTCAATTACAATTTCCAAAATTGTGTCGTTCGAGTAGATGAACTGGATGATGAAGATCCGTTTACTGACTTTTTCAATAATTGTGACCCTTGTCTCAACGGAGACAACAATACCGCCTTATTTGCTCAGGTGGACGAAGACGATTATCATCTGGATACTTTGTCAATCGCCGAAGGGCAAGCTATGCCTCTCCCCGCTTTCCCTGATCTACTATTGGATTTGGATGGAAAGGATCGCGATGATATGATGCCGGACATTGGTTGTTTTGAATATCAATATGAATAAGAAGGCAAGCATTTCAATCATAGGCTGTGGCTGGCTGGGTTTACCTTTAGGCGCTTTTTTAATTAAAAAAGGGTTCGTTGTAAAAGGGTCAACAACGCGGAGAGAGAAATTTTCTATTTTAAAAGAAAACGGCATCCACCCTTTTTTGATCAAAGCCGGAGAAGTTTTGGAAGGAGAAAATCTGCATTCCTTTTTTCAAAGTGAAATTTTGATTATCAATATCCCGCCGGGTCGTCGTCAACCTGATGTCGAAAATATTCACCCAAAGGAAATCAAAAATATTATAGAAAAGGCTGCATCTGGAACTATTGAAAAAATAATCTTCGTAAGCTCCACAGGCGTTTATGGAGATTCTAATAGCGTTGTAACAGAGAAAGATACGCCAAGCCCTCAGTCCGCAACGGGGAAAGCATTAATTCAAATTGAAGAGTTTTTACAATCAGATAACAGGTTTGAAACAACCATTCTGCGTATGGCTGGTTTGGTTGGAGATGAACGAAAAGCTGGCCGATTTCTCGCAGGAAAGCAAAATGTTCATAATGGTGCAGCGCCGGTCAACCTGGTTCATCGGGACGATTGCATTCGGGTGATCTATGAAATCATTGAACAGGAACTATGGAACGAGCTTTTTAATGTCTGCTCGGACGAGCATCCCACGCGTAAAGATTTCTACATTCATCAAGCCAAAAAGCAAGGATTTGAGCCACCCAACTTTTCGCTAAATGGTGAACCTACTTTTAAAATCGTCTCAAATGAAAAGCTGAAAACTGTTTTGAAATATACTTTTTTACATCCAGACCCTATGCAATTTTAGCAGGTTTGACCTGAACAGTAAAAATGACGAGCAGTCCAATTACAAAATAAATAATCAGTGCTAAAATGCTATTCCGCATTCCACCCATCATTTGGTCGATAAAACCAAAACTGAAGGTTCCCAAAACAATAGCAACTTTTTCCAAAACATCATAAAAACTGAAGAAAGATGCGGTGTCTTTGGTATGTGGCGGTATAAGTTTGGAATAAGTAGATCGCGACACGGATTGAATGCCTCCCATGACCAGACCCACTAATGCAGCGATTGCATAAAACTGGATTTTTTCAACAACAAAATAAGCCAAAACGCAGATGCTGATCCAGATTATTAGCATGGTGATAATCGCAATTTTATTGCCTTTCCAATTGGACAAAGCTGCAAAAAGGAAAGCTCCGCCAATTGCAACTAATTGCAGGATCAGAATTAGAATAATTAGATCGGTTGCCCCAAATTTTAATATATCAGTTGCAAAAGTGGAAGCCAAATACAAAACCGTTTGAACGCCGGCGCTGTAAAAGAAAAAGGAAAAAAGAAATCTTTTAATATTTTTTTGATGTTTCACGATTTGCCAAACCTTTTGTAATTCCTGGTAACCTTTGGAAAGGAGTTTTGACGAGATGTTATTTTTTGAATCTTTAGGAAGGCGACTGAAAGTAATCTGTGCAAATCCCATCCACCAAAGGCCAACCATGACAAAGGATATCCGGACAGGCCACTCTGCATCGGAAAAACCAAACCATTCGTACTTTTGAATCATCAAAAGATTTGCAATTAATAAAAGCACACTGCCGATATAACCGTAAGCAAAACCCTTGGCACTCACTTTATCAAAGGTCTCTTCAGTTGCGATCAAAGGTAAAAACGAATTATAAAAAATCTGCCCGCCTGCAAACCCGACCGTGGCAATTACAAAACCAAATACGCCTAAAAAAATGGTATCTTTTGTAAAAAACACCAAAGAAATGCAAGCTATTGAGCCCATCGCTGTAAAAAACTTCATAAAATACATCTTCTTTCCACCGTAATCGGCGATACCGGAAAGTATGGGTAAAGCTGCTGCGATGATGATATAAGCGAAGGTCAGCGAGAAAGAAAAAAGGGAAGTTTTTGTGACTGGAATCCCAATGAAATAAAAGATGCCGTCCGGCATCACACCTTCACTATTGAAATACAAAGGGAAAATCGCAACTGCAATAACCAGCGCGTAGCTTGAATTCGCCCAATCGAACATTGCCCAGGCATTAATTGTTCGTTTGTCATTGAGTTTTATGGCATTGGGAGATGATTCCATGAGCTTGGGTATTGAATTTTGAAAGCGCCAATATAGCTAATTAATTAGGATTCTTTGACAAATTCCACGTTTTGGAGTCTACCTAAAAATAAGCGGGGAACGCATTTTTAATCGATCTGCATTTTACCTTAGATTGACTTCAGGATTTGTCAAAAAATAAATAATGATTCTTGATTTTATTTCGAAGCAATGAATTTTAATTTTACAATTTTATATTATCTTGATAAGTAAACACTACTTTAACTGATACGTAGAACATAGGTGAAAGATTTGAAACAGTTTAAACTTTATCAATGAATATCGTTATTCTATCCCGGGGCCCTGGCCTTTATTCGACGCAAAGTCTGGTTTATGAAGGACAGCAGCGAGGGCACCACATGCGTGTAGTGGATCATGTTCGTTGCAGCATTGTCGTTGAAAAAGGGCGCCCTCAGGTGTATTATGCAGGAGAGCGGCTCCATACGATTGACGCTGTAATCCCTCGGATCGGAGCTTCGGTAACTTCCAAGGGAGCTGCGATTATTCGCCAATTTGAAATGATGAATGTATTTTCTTCGGTGAGTTCGGAAGCACTTTTAAAATCACGTGACAAACTTCGTTGTTTACAATTACTGGCGATGGCAGGATTAGGAATTCCAAAAACGGTTTATACCGATATGACGCAGGATGTTTCAAATCTAATAGATGCAGTTGGTGGATTACCGGTGATCATTAAATTATTGGAAGGAACACATGGACTTGGAGTGATCCTTGCCGAAACCCGGAATACCGCGGAGTCGGTAATTGAAGCATTCAATAGGATCAAGGAACGAATTATCGTACAAGAATTTATCAAAGAATCCAACGGTGCTGATGTGCGTGTTTTTATTATAAATGGTGAAATCGTGGCAGCAATGAAGCGCAAAGCCGCTCCAGGAGAATTTCGTTCAAATCTTCATCGTGGCGCAAGCTCCATTCATATCCGCCTTACACAGGCAGAAATCGATACTGCACTAAAAGCAGTGGATATTTTAGGCTTGGATGTCGCCGGAGTAGATATGCTGCAATCTGACCGTGGCCCTTTGATTCTTGAAGTGAATCCTAGCCCCGGGCTCGAAGGTATTTCAAAAACAACAGGAGTGGATGTCGCTGCTGAAGTTATTGATTTTGTTGAGGAAAAAGTCCAGCAAAACCGACAAGCAATGTTTAGGTGATTAAGTCAGAAGTTGGAAGTCAGAAGTCAGAAGAAGTCAGAAGTCAGAAGTCAGAAGTCAGAAGTTGGAAGTCAGAAGTTGGAAGTCAGAAGTCAGAAGTCAGAAGATGGAAGACAGAAGCGAGGAGTTGGAAGAAGGAAGTGTGAGTGACTTAATAACTCAATAACTCAATAACCCATAACCTAATAACCCATAACCATTTTACCCACAACCCTTTCAATTAAAAAATGTCCGATCAACTGATAGTCAATAAGAAAAAAATATATCCGGGAGAGAATCAAGTCATCAAACTAAATGTGGCCCGGTTGCCTTCAGGCAATTTAATTAGTTTGCGGATTCATGTCTATCGTAGCCATAATCCTGGTCCGGTGATGCTGGTCATGGGAGGTGTTCATGGTGATGAAATCAACGGAGTAGAAATTGTCAGACGCACGATTGAGCAGAAGATGTTTGAAAAATTAAATATTGGTAGTGTAATCGCCATTCCGCTTTTGAATATTTATGGATTTATAAATTTCTCGCGTGATGTTTCTGAAGGAAAGGATGTCAACCGTGCTTTTCCTGGAAATATGAGGGGGTCTCTGGCTTCACGGGTTGCGGCTGCTTTAACAAAGCAAGTGTTGCCGGCAGTAGATTTCGGCGTGGATTTTCACACCGGCGGAGGCAGCCGCTACAACTATCCACAAATCAGGTTTTCAAAAGGCGATAAAAAAGCGGAGGAACTGGCCAAAGCTTTTGCTGCACCATATCTGCTTTGTAAAGCAAATATTGCAAAATCCTTACGAAAGGTGGCAATGGGATTGAAAAAGCCAATTATAGTTTATGAAGGTGGAGAGGCACTGCGATTTGATACTTTGTCCATCGAAAACGGATTGGCAGGATTAAAAAGAGTTATGCTTGCTCAGGGAATGATTGACTCGGCACCGGCACCTAATATTGTTCCAAAAATATTTAATAAAACCAGTTGGCTGCGGGCATCACGTTCCGGGATATTCATTTGGTCCGCCCAGTCCGGAATCAGCGTCAATGCGGGCGAACAGCTGGGTATTATCAATGACCCTTATGGCGAAAATACGGTCCGGGTTTTTGCGCACCGAAGTGGTTTCATCATTGGTCACAACAATGCACCGGTGGTAAGCCAGGGTGATGCGCTGTTTCATATCGGTTATGATGATGAAAAAAAGTAGCTTTAAATAACTTTTTTTTAATGAAACTGATTTAATTATTTTACGTTGATAAAAATCACTTTTCACACTGATTAATTTCATAAAAATTAAATATATCCTGTTGTAGTATTGTAAGCATACGTAATAATTTATTATTACCTAAAAAACTATCATATTGTCCATTTAGATCAATAACTTAATTTAAAATAATACCTAAAAAAAATGATACAAAAAAAGCCAATTTATATTTCTGACCTGCACTTTGAACACAAATTATGGATTTCCGAACTAATGTTTTGGCAAGACGAAATCGGCACCTTCAAACATCGCCTCGAAGAACTGGTAGTACGATTTGAGGATAATGATATACTGGCAAAAGTGGAAAAATACCAAAATCAATTTATACGCCACAAAGAAGTAATTGATACCTTAAAACACGACATCAATGCCGCCGAACACAAGCTGGTCAAGTATGCTGAAAATCACCCTGAAGCGGTGAATCAGGTATATTTGGAAGATCAGGAACCATTGCGCGACCGGATGGAAACCCAAAGAAAATTATACGGAGAGATGAAATCCAACTTTATGAATTTTCTGGTAAAGGTACTTTAAGATACTTTTTCGATATCAGTACATTAAAGTCATGGAGAGCAAGCAGCAAATCCAAGATTCAGGGGAATGGATTATTTTGAAATGATCAATTTCTGGCTTTGTCCATTGTCCAATTTCAAAAAATAAAGGCCATTGTATAAATTGGAAATATCAATTTCTGAGTTTGAGGATTCTAGTTTTCCAACTAAAACAGTTCTACCAAGTAAGTCGGTGATTTGAAAATCAACCATTTCAAAAGACTCTTTTTCGATAATAATAAATGTACTCGCAGGATTGGGATAGACTTTTACATTTTGAAAAGCCAATTCTTTTGAACTCGTCAAAATGGTGCAATTTGTACTATTCGGCAATGCACCGGGTTCAATAGGATCGCCAGGGTTGAGGTCTTTGTTTTGTAAACCCGGATAATCCGGCGCATAACGGATACAACGAAAAACGATGTTCCCGTTTAATCCACCAAAAGGGGGTATGGTTTCCCCCTGCGTTGTAGGACCAAATTGTGTAACCGGATTGATATATTCCCAAACGATTTCTTTATTTGGAGTGATTTCAAAAAAACGACCTTCTGCTCCGCTACAAATCAAAGTATTTCCATTAGGTAATCGTTGTGCTCCGGAAATGAAACTGGAATACCATTCTGTTGGATTTTCGGCCTGGTAAATCCATTCCGCTGATTCAGGGCCAAAGGCTGATCCTGTTTGGTAAATATAATTTCCATTACTGTCCAAAGGCGGATTGATGATATCGACTGAGGAAGCATCTCCCCCAAGTCGGTCTCTACCGTTATTGAAAACCATGATTTTTCCGGCATCGGTCAAACCTTCGGGTATCCAATGCACATCGTGCTGGCCATAGAGTTGCTGATCGCTGGCAGTTCCCTGATCGTAACCAATCGGGTTACCCCAGCGGTAAAGGATATCACCACCTTTGCCACTGTTTCCGCCACTGTGGCTTGCTGCTTCAGCTGTTGTGGTACTGTGGTCAATAACATACAATTCATTCAATCCGGGCGAATCGATAATAATTTGATCGAGTGGTTCATTATAGTCGATACTATTTGCATGCAGCCAATCAGCGTCTCCTAACTCCGGAATATCTGAAACGAAATTAATATCCATCAATTCCGGATGATCTGCCACCACGCCGTAATTGGCTTTCGAATCATCAAAATCCTGAATGAGGTGATCCCAAAGATGCCATTCCCAAACGACAGTTCCGGATGTTGGGCCGGTTTGCTGTACTTCGATGATATGTTCCGGCCAAACGGCATTGTCAGGTATTAATGAGGGATCACGGCCATCGGTAATAGCTTCATCGGCTGATTTGTATTCCCAGGCAAGGATCAAGACATTGCCGTTGGGTAAGGGTGCAATATCGTGATGCATACGCACAGAATCATTGGAATACATGAAATCCCAAAGGACATTTCCATCCCAATCTACTTTTTGAAGGCGCTCACCGCCACCACCGGCATTGAATACCGGATTATTCTGATTGGATTTAACGGCTCTGAGCAAGGTGCCATCTTCCAGTAAATAGGCCATTTGGCTGGGTAGATATTCTCCTTCCCAGTTATGGATCACTTTGCCACAATTGTCAATCAAATAGGTAGTTGAAGATCGCAAAGGATTGAAGAGGGTATAACCATTAAAAGCCCCATCTTCATAGGCAAACAAACCCACGGTTTGCTGGGCATTTGAATAACTTAAACTGCACACGGATATAATAAATAATAACTTATTCATCCATTGAAAGCGATGTTTTGAAAAAATCATGTTTTTAAAATCAGCTAATGATTTAACTTAAAGAAACCACAAGATAATAAGAGTGGCCAACAAATAATATCATGGCATCAAAATTGAATTACGGATTAATGAATTAGGCATGCTCTATGCTTTTTATTTAATTATAGGAATACTCTATAACTCATAGAGATTACTTATTATCTAATTTAGCAGAAACATCCTCCCCACAGTTTTTTTACACCCCCAAGCTTATTATTGCCTCCCGCAAAATTTATTTATTTTTTAAACTAATTAATTATGAAGGCCCTAAATTCTTTAAATTATAAAGAACTACCTTTTAAAATTGTAAATAGGCATCCTGAAGCGATGCTTTTTTGGAGGAGAATCTTTAAAACTTCAAGCTATTGTTTGATTGTTTTATCAACTCTAATACCTTTTTCATCATACAGCCAAACTGCTCCAACTTCGGTGAGTGCCAGCTATGTAGATATTGATGATGCAACTGATGACTACAGTTCGGTAGGTACTGGAAATGGAGCTTACAGTGCTGCAACAACCTATAATCTCAGTTTTTCTTCCACAGCAACCACAAATAATAATTTGGATGTGGAATCTATTACTGTAGGTGGTGAAATTTTATATGTAACCCGCGCTGCGTCCACGCCATTGTTTCGAAGAAATGATAATGGATCCTGGGTAGGGATTATTGAGTTTCTTTTTATGGAAAGGAATTCAACCGTTGGCGTAGATGTAGACTTTAATCCGGAATTTGCGCTTACAATGGAAGATGCTTTGAATTCATCTATTATCAACCGAGGTACAGACAATACATTTGTAAATTCAGGAACAGCTGGTAATAATATTGAGCGATTGGATTATGTCTTTTTAAATGGATTAACAGTTGCCGTTGCTACTTCAGAAGGCTTTGTATTATTTGAGAGAGGGGGTAATGATAATATAAAAATGGCTCCTATTTTATCAATTGACGGTTCGGGAAATCCTACTTCCTTTGGTAACATGATATCAATTTCAAGTGGAGGAGCTAATTGGGTTAATTCTGGTTTTTCTATCCAAACGACAACTTTTAGAGATACCGATCCAAGCGCAACCTCCACCTTACAACCCAATGATAATGTTGGTACTCAAAATGTGACGGCATGTTATGTATCCATGCAGGATTTGGCAATCAGTGATGGCGCTACAATATATGGTTACAGTTTGTTTGCCAATGATGTTACTAACGGTGGTGACAATGCTAATTTAATAGACTGGACCAATGTCACCCGCTTTCCTACGAATACTTCAAGTGCGAATGGAGGTTCCGATTTGATAGCTGGAGGGGTACATGTTTCATTGCCAAACCGCGATGGGAGTGGCCCAGTTGATGTACTTGATAGCGATGATGACAATGATGGTATTCCTGATGTAATAGAGAGTTGTGGTGTTGGTGCTACAGATTTTAGCTGCCTGACGGGATGTACTAATTGTGACCCATCAGCAGATGATGATAGCGATGGTACACCAAATTATCAGGATGCAGATTTCTGTACCTTAAATGCTGCAGGAGTATGTGCCAGCTTGGATAGTGATAGTGATGGTATCATTGATCAATTTGATTTGGATAGTGATAATGACGGTATTCCGGATCTGATTGAAGCAGGAGGTACCGATAGTGATAAAAATGGAGTGGTAGATGATCTTACTGATGATGACAATGATGGATTAGTTAACGATTATGATCCAAATGATGGAGGAACAGCAATCCCCAACTTAGATTCTGATGGTGATGCTATTCCGAACTGCTTTGATCTTGATTCTGACAATGACGGTATTCCGGATTTGGTGGAAGCCGGTGGTGTTGATACAAACGGAGATGGAGTGATGGATTACCCAACTCCAACAGATCCTACAAGCATGGTTGATTTAGATGGTGACGGATTGGCAGATACCTACGATGATAGTGATTTCAATGGAAACACTTCAGGTTGGTCTCCGGGGACAGTGATTGCTAATACAGATTCAGATGGAGATAACAAAACGGATTATCTGGATTTAGATGCAGACAATGACGGTATTCCTGACCTTGTAGAGGCTGGTGGTGTAGATAGTAATGGTGATGGTTTAGTAGATACACCAACGGATGCTGATGGCGATGGATTCGCGGATAATTTTGACCCTGATGATGATGGAACCTTTGGAATTGATTCAGGCGAAGACGGTCAACCACTAGTTGAGACTGATGGTTCAGGCAATCTACAAAATGGTGAAACAAGCGCCTCTTTAGATACCGATGGTGACGGAATTGCTGATCTGTTTGATCTCGATTCCGACAATGATGGTATTCCGGATTTGGTAGAAGCAGGCGGAATTGATATTGATGGAAATGGTAGAACTGATAATTTGACAGATGCTGATGGTGATGGGCTGGCTGATATTTATGATACTGACGATGATGGTACTCCCGGAGTAGAAGATGCAACCGATGCTTTGCTTCAAACCGGCGGAACAGATACAGATGGTGATGGAAAAGCTGATGATGCAGCGATCACCTTTGTAGACGGTAATAGTAACAGTGCCGATCATGATGGCGATGGACATATTGATGGACTCGATCTCGATGCGGACAATGATGGTATTCCAGATTTGTTGGAAGCAGGAGGCGCTGATCCTAATAATAATGGAAAAGTAGATACCGGAGCCCTACCATGGGATGATGATGGTGACGGACTTGCCGACATCTATGATGAGAGTGCTTCAGACGGACCCGCAGGTAGTGGAACCGATGGTACCGCGCTTGTTGAAACGACAGCCGATACCAATGCGGATGGAATAGTTAACAGTACAGAATCTATGGCTGCCGGAGGCGCTAATAATATAAATGCGGACACGGATTCCAATCCAAATCACCTGGATCTCGATTCCGATAATGATGGGATCACTGACGTGATCGAAAATGCTTCAGGTGATGTGACAGCAGATCATTCCGGTGGTACTTTAGATGGTATCGCAGGTGATAGTCCTACAATTACAGATGCGGATGGAGATGGTTGGCATGATCCAAGTACAAGTTCAATTACAGATACGGATGGTGACGGCATCGCTGACTATTTGGACAAAGATGGGGATAATGACGGCATTCCGGACTATTTGGAAGGAGTATGTTCTACGTGCCCAACTTTTACGGCACCTGCAGGCAGTGACTCAGATGGTGATGGGGTATTAGATATGTACGAAAGTTTAACCGCTGCAAATGCAAATGGTGGTTCGAATACGGGGACCACACCAAATGAAGATGACAATGATGGCGCAAATCCACCGGATTATCTGGATACGGATTCTGACAATGATACTGCTTTTGACTGGACGGAAGGATACGATCTGAACAATAATGGCAGTGCGATGGATGATATTATGACTATGGCCACTGATTATGAAACAGCTACTTCGAATGGATATTACGATAATGGTGTGGATACAGATAGCGATGGGTTACCTGATTATCTGGATAATCAACCGTCAGTTGCCGGATATAATGAAAATGCAAGACCACCGTTTCTTGATTCTGGAAGTGCTTTTTGGCACGACGACAATAGCGATGGTCTGGTTGCAATTTTTGATGTGGATGAAAGCGGTACCACTGCTCCGACACCTGATAACAATGCAATTAATGATAATGATTGGAGAGACATGGCTACCTTAATATTTTTACCAGTAGAACTCGTCACATTTAATGCATATTCAAAAAATTGTAATGTCGTTTTAGAATGGTCCACTGCATCTGAAAGAGGTTTTAGTCACTTTGAAGTTGAGCGTAGTGGAGATGGGTATCGTTTCCAAAAAATTGCTACGATCATTGGGCAGGGAGGTGATTTTACCCAAGGCTATAAATACCGCGATGTGGATGCTAAAGGGAAAAATTATTATCGTTTAAAAATGGTGGATAACGACG
The DNA here is from genome assembly GCA_963793295.1 of uncultured Saprospiraceae bacterium. Taxonomy (GTDB): domain Bacteria; phylum Bacteroidota; class Bacteroidia; order Chitinophagales; family Saprospiraceae; genus JAHDHW01. The sequence goes on from CAWBZX010000041.1 coordinate 30,164, forward strand.
AAAGTTTCGAATATTCCGATTTGGTCATAATCACAAATGATTGCAATAAAGCAGATGTAAATGTTACTGTTTTTCCAAATCCAGCGTCGAGAACCCAGAATGAGTTGACCATTAAATGGGAAAGCCCGGCTGATGAATTTACGATTTCCATACACGATAATTTAGGGCAGACTTTGTATGAGAAACACACTTCAGTTTATGGTTTAACCACGGAAATCGATGTTGCCAATTTAGGAGCAGGTGTTTATTATATTATATTAAACGATGGTTCCAACGTCAAAACGCTCAGGTTTGTTCGAACGGAATAATAGGAGAAAAAGAATTAAAATTCTTCAATAATAAAATTAAAAAGGGCTTTCGGTTTAATTATCGAAAGGCCTTTTTTGGGCATTAAATCTCAGCCCTCAAAACTTCCAATGGTGGTTTGTTCAAAACATCGCGGCGATTAAAAAGTCCAATAAAAATTGTCAAAGTCATTGTGCTTAAAAATACCAAAAATAGCGGCAACAGGTTTGGCGAAAAAGGAATATAATTAACAATAATTTATTTTTCAATTGAAGGCCTTTCAAGAAAACAAGATTATCTATTGATAACGTGTGTATACTACGTTTAAACAAGAGCAGCTAGCAAATAATATAATGGCATCAAAATTGGATTATAGACTAATGAATTGAGGATACCCTATGTTTTTTATTTAATAATAGCGATCCCCTATCACTTGAGTTAAAAGATTTACCCTCCACAAAGCTATAACTCTTGTTTTTTATTAATCCGAAAGTATAAAAATGACAAATTGGTATAACGTTTCATTAAAACAGTCAAACTACTCAGTAAAATTATTTTTTATTGCAATAGTAATATTATTAATACCGGTGCTATCAAATGCGCAGTGCACACCCGGTACTGTAATAACAGCACATTCCTCCTCAACCTATGATTTTCTTGATCCTGATGCTGATGGATATATTTCAGAAAGTGGTGCTGCTTTCACTTCTGATACTACAGAACTAATAGAGTTTGAAGTTATTCCTTATAGTACAACTGGTTGGATAGCCATTACGGATGTTTCCGAAACAGATGGTGACTTGACTCCAACTTGTGGAAATACAGACTTGGTAAATGATAAAAATGGTGGCGATTTCGCTTTTTATAATATTATTGATACTACTGCGGGTTCTCCAAATAGTGGAGATGAATATATTATAATTAGATTTAGACTTGCTAAAGATCCAAACGGAAATTTTGGATATAATTTCCTGTTTGATACGGACAATAATTACGGAGCTGGCACAGATCCAAATTCAACTTGTGGTAATAACGGCTTTGAAAGAGAAGTGCAATATGCAAACGCAGGAAGTAAAAAAGGTGTAAGTGCCTATGATGTAGATGGAGCAACTACTATGTCTCCTTTGAGTCCGGCATGTAGCCAGTGTGTGCCGATTGCAGATATTCAGATTTCATGCGCTGCTATTGCTGGAGATTCAATTCCGGGTGCTGTTCCACCTGACGATGACTGTAATGTAAGCGATCCTGTTTTTGTAAGTTTTGGTTTAGCTTTATCTTATTTAGGAGTAGGTTCTGATATAGCTCCTGAAGACTTATATATAGCCTCGGCCACGGCAAGTTCAGGGAATGCAACCAGCGTTCTGGGAGGAGGAAATGCAGCAGATATAGGTGGGATTGATGGTGATGTTGGAGGTTGTCCAACTTGTGTTAGCTTGTCTGGTTGTGCATTATTTGATTGTCAGACGGATTGCATCAACGCTGAATTTCAAGGCCCACTTCTACCCATCGAGTTAAGTTATTTTGAAGCTAAAAAAGTGGGCGATGATATTGTATTAAATTGGGAAACGCAACAAGAAATAAATAGTGATTATTTTATAATACAACGTTCTTTTGAAGGAAGGACATTCGAAAACATAGGTGAGGTTCAAGGAGCTGGAAATACTTCGACGATTCAGTATTATCAATTTATTGACAATCCTGAAAAGCGTGGTGTTATTTATTATCGATTAAAAATCGTGGACAATGACCGAAGTTATGAATATTCCGATTTGGTCACAATTACCACTGATTACCTCGAGACGGAAGTAAAAGTTACTGTCTTTCCAAATCCCGCCTCGAAATCGCAGAATGAATTGACCATCAAATGGGAAAGCCCTGCCAGTGAATTCACGATTTCCATACACGATAATTTAGGAAATACTTTGTATGAGAAACATACTTCAATATATGGATTAACCACCAATATCGATGTTGCCAATTTAGGAGCAGGTGTTTATTATATCATATTAAACGATGGCTCCAGGGTGCAAACGCACAGGTTTGTACGAACGTATTGATTTGACATAAATGATTAAATAATTTTATTAAAAAATATAACATGAGTCATCCCGAATTTTTGCAGCCGTAAAAATTCGGGATTTTCATTTTATTTTTCATAGTTTAACTGTAAATAATTGGTAACCATATATTTATGTACTCTTTTGTCTTGACGCAAAAAGTACCAAAAAAGTCAAGACTATTTTTTCTTTTGGACAATTCTAAGCTCGATTTAGCAACGTAGCCAAACTCGCTTCGCTCAAACAAGGCTACTTTCGCAACCTCTCCCTTAAAACCTTCACTAATAATTGTTACCCAAAATTAAAAAAGGTCGAATAAAAACAAACCTTTGTTCACTATTTGTAAATGAAAGTTTAGAACGATTTTTTTAAGGCGGGTTAGCAAGGCAAAATACGTGGGAGCGGGTGCCAGATTTAAGTTTAGCCTTTATTTTCTGCGCTGCTTGATACGGGTGTCAAAAGTGATAGCAAATAGATTTTTGATGGCTTTTTATCGATTGAAATCGACAAAGGAGATTCATCAATGCTTTAATTTAAATAATAAAGAAATGAACTAAAAAGCCATTCGCCGAAGGTATTCATCATGGACTATAACAAGATTAATAATATTCGTTTATTCGACTCGAAAATTTTTAAAAGATAATTTTCAAAATTCGGGATGACTCATGTTTTGAAATCATTCAGATAGATTTTTTAAAGGATAGCCTTACATCTCAGCTCTCAAAACTTCCAATGGTGGTTTGTTCAATACATCACGGCTGTTAAAAAGTCCAATAAAAACAGTTAAAGCAGTGATACTTAAAAATACTAAAAACGGGGGTAATAGATTTGGCGAAAAAGGAATGTTAAAACTGAACCGAGCTATCAGCCATGTGCCAACAAACGATAAAAGTATTCCGGTAAATGTAGCTAATGTTCCTAAAAGAAAATATTCAGCTGCATTAATCATCAGGATTTGTCGTCGGCTGGCGCCTAATGTTCTTAATAGAACACTCTCCCGAATTCGCTGGTATTTACTGATGACCACCGAGCTGATCAAGACCAGTATTCCGGTCAGAATGCTGAAAAGTGCCATAAACCGAATCACAAAACTTACTTTGCTAAGGATATCGTCTACCGCTTTTAAAATCAACGTCAGGTCAACGATAGAAACATTGGGAAACGCTCGAACAACTGCTTGCTGATACTCAGCTGATTGCTCTGGAGAAGGTACTCGTGTGATCAACACATTAAATTGTGGGGCACTTTCTAAAACACCAGTAGGAAAAACAATGAAAAAATTAGTTTGAACTCTGTTCCAGTTGATCTTTCGAATACTGCCTACTTCCGTTTCAATCGGCACACCTTGGACATTAAAAATGAGTTTGGTTCCGATATCTGCCTGCATATCTTCCGCGATATTTTCGGCAATAGAGACGTAAACTTTTCCATCATTTTTGCCATCATGCCACGCTCCTTTTGTAATTTCTTCGGTATCAATGAGCGTATCGCGATAAGTGACCCGGTATTCCCGGTTGTAAACCCATCTTCGAATATTGGAAGTGGTATCCTCCATTCGCATAGCTTTATCAATGCTGTCAATGGCATTCAAGCGCATTGTCACAATCGGTACTTGTTGGATAATTGGCAGATCAAACTTTTTTGTCATCGAAGCCAATTCTTCTTTTTGGGAAGGTTGGATATCAAAAAGAATCATATTGGGTTGATCTCCTGTACTTGACATCTGAACCTGGCTGAGTAACAATTCCTGGGTAAAGAAAAGCATTGAAATTAGCGCGGTTCCAAGACCAATTGAAACCATCAAAATCAAAGTTTGGTTGTTTGGACGGTACAAATTAGCAATGCTCTGGCGCCACACATAATTCCAGTTTCTTGGAAAAAACTTTCTTACAAACCACATCAAAGCCACAGCTACGCCAGCTAATAATAAAAAAGCGAGTCCTACACCAACAGTAAATGCTGCGGCTATCTTTATATCGCCGGTTTGGAAAAGTGTAAAACCTGCGATAAACGCTGCAATTAAAATATAAACCAACCAGCGCAACGGATCTCGTTGACTGCCGTTTTCATCAACCGTAACCCGCAATGTCCTCAAAGGGGAAGTTTTGCGAATGCTCAGCAGAGGCAATAGTGCAAAAAGTACAGCGATACCTAAGCCGGTAAAAATACCTTTCGCCATTGAAAACCAGGAAATATCCGTACTTACATTTTCTATCGGTAAAAATTCTCCAAATACAACTGGAAGAAGCATTTGCAGTATGCTTCCTAAAGCAGCACCGAGCATACTTCCCAGTAATCCCATCGCTACGATTTGCAGCAAATAAATCAAAAATGCCTGTCTTCCACTGGCACCAAGCGTCCGTAAGATCGCAACGGTTGACAATTTGTCTTTAATATAAATATGCACAGCACTGGCGACGCCGATACATCCTAACAACAATGCAATGAACCCAATCAGGTTGAGAAAGGTGTTCATGTTTTGAAAAGTCTCTCCGATATTTTCTTTTCGTTCAGCAACAGTATCGTATCGTATGGTTATTTCTTTGTACGATTCTCTGAGACTATCGGCGATCGCTTCAGCAGGTGCATTTTCAGCTAGTTTATAGTAATAATTATATTCAATCCGGCTTCCCATTTGAACCAATCCAGTTGCTTCGAGATATTGTTTTGGGATAATGACCTGCGGAGCAACAGAAGAAGCAATGCCCGCCCGGCCTGGAATGGAGTTGAGTTTTCCTTCGATCGTAAAGGTCACTTCCCCAACTTTTATTGAATCACCTTCTTTAAGGTCAAACTGGAGCATCAACGTTTTATCGACAATCGCTTTTTTATCGTCTTGAAAATGCAGATAAGCATCTGCCGGCGAAGTATTAAATTTTCCATAATAGGGAAAATCGCCTTCCAATGCCTTTATTAAAGCTAATCGGGTATTTCCGCTTTCCGGGAATAAAACCATTGACGCGAAATTAACGGAGCTGGATTGCGCAATAGCAATCGTGTCAAAATAAGGATTGATAAGGGTATCGAGTGGCTGGTTGCTTTCAAAAACGAGATCAGCACCCAGAAGTGACTTTGCTTCACGATCAATATCTTTCAGCAGATTTTCACTAAACGAATTGATTGCTACCAAAGCAGCAATCCCTAAAACAATTGAAGAGACAAACAATAAAAGTCGGCTTCGGTTTCGTCGGCTATCCCTCCAGGCCATTTTTACAAGCCATCTAAAGTTCGTATTTGTCAATTTTGATGATTTTGTTTAATCGAGTGTGCAAAAATACTTAAAATGATGAAGGTTTGAATTTGCTGTAAAAAAAGAGATCAGTCTACCTTTTACATTTAAATTCTATCTTTATAATTAACACCTAAAAGACAATGATATGATGCGTTTTGTTCTTCTCTTTTTAGCTTATTTCTTATTAAATGTTGTAACGGCTCAAACTTCTCTTCAAAATGCGATTGATAAGCTTGCTGCTGATCCAGATTTGAAACACGCCGGACTTGGGATTTGTGTGATTGATATTGAAAGCGGAAAGGTTATAGCCCAATTTGAAAAAGACCGAAGCCTTATTCCTGCCTCTTCTTTGAAAGTGGTGACTACTGCTACGGCACTCAGTAAATTAGGGGTAGATTTTAAATTTAAAACAGAATTACAGTACGACGGGAAGTTAGAAAGCGATGGTACATTAAAGGGCAATCTTTTTATAAAAGGATACGGCGATCCTACTTTAGGATCTGATCGATTCAAAAAAGCGATGCCTCTGGATGAACTGCTGGCCGAGTTTGTAAAAGCTATTAAAAAAGCAGGCATCAAGCGGATCAATGGAAAAATCGTCGGCGATGCTTCTTTTTATACCTCATCGGTAAATGGGCGGAGCTGGATTTGGGAAGACCTGGGTAATTATTACGCTTCAGGAGCCTGGGGGCTAAATATTTTGGAAAACAGATATTATTTAAATATCCAGCAGAATCCGAAATTAGGTGGAATGACAACAATTGAAAGTACAAAGCCTTCGATTCCCAACCTTTTGCTGATCAATGAAGTGCGCTCCGCCGAAGCTAATTCAGGCGATAATGCTTATATTTTTGGGTCACCTTATTCTTATACCCGCTTTGTACGCGGAACGATTCCAGTTGGGAAAGGAATTTTTACAATCAAAGGCTCCATTCCTGATCCTCCTTTTTTTACTGCTCATTTGCTTACGGAGGCTTTGGAAAACAATGGCGTTTTGACTTCTAAAATGGCTACCAGCCAGTTTGAGCTGGAGCGGGAAGAAAAAGTTAAAATAGCGCGCAAGACCATTCATACGCACTATTCCCCTTCACTAAAAGAGATCGTAACAGAAACCAACCTGGAAAGTGTAAATCTTTATTGCGAAAGTATGCTCCGCTATCTGGCGACGACCAACGGAAATAATACCGAAGTGGAAGCTGGCCTGGAAATCATTTATAAGTTTTGGAAAGAAAAAGGCCTGGATACCGAAGGCTTTTTTATGGAAGATGGCAGCGGTTTATCCCCTTTAAATAATGTATCCGCTTTTCATTTGGCAAAAATACTGCAGCTGATTACTAAAGATAAAAAGTTGATTAATTCATTTTATGAATCTTTGCCAGTTGCGGGCCGATCCGGTACTTTAGAAAATATGCTTAGAGGAACGATAGCAGAAAATAACCTTCGGGCAAAAAGTGGAGGAATGAATCGGGTTAGAAGTTACACAGGTTATGCCCGAACAAAGTCTGGAAAATTGTTATCCTTCTCGATGATTGCCAATCATTTTTCTTGTGAGAGTAAAGTGATGCGTCAGAAAATGGAGAAAATAATGGTTGAGCTTTGTCGTTGAACTATTTTGAATCGTTTATTTGTTTAAAGTTAGTCTGTATTAGGAGACCATCTTATTTTTTTACCATTATGAAAAGATTAACTTTGCCCAAATTATTTTTTAATTTATGAAAATATCCCTCCCAGTTTCAATAATAGTCTTTGTTTTTCTTTGTTTTTTCTTGAGCTGTGAAAACAATAATCCTAAAAACAGAAATTTAAATAAAAGATCTGATCTTGAACCACTTACACCCAAGGAATACGATACTTCAAATGATTCCCGAATAAAAGCTACACCAAATTCAGGGAACATTGATGCCAATATTGAAATAAGAGGAATTTGGCAAAAACCAAATGTAGTTATTAATAAACTTGGTAACCTTGAAGGAAAAGTGGTAGCAGATATTGGTGCAGGACCTTACGGTTATTTTACGCTTCGCATTGCTCACCAGACACCTGCCAAAAAAATACTTGCCCTTGATATTGATCTCGAAGCGATTAAATTTATCGAAGGAGCAAAAATTCTTCTTGCTGAAAATATCCGTAATCGTATTGAGACCAGATTGGTACTACCTGATGATCCGAAACTTAATCCTGAAGAAGCGGATGTCGTTCTTATTGTTAATACCTATACTTATATCGAGGACAATGTAAATTATCTCAAGAACCTGAAAAGAGGAATAGCTAAAGGTGGAAAAATTGTCATTATTGATTTCAAAAAAAGATATACACCTGTTGGACCTCCAATCATAAATCGAGTAGCTTTAGGTGAAGTGGAGCAGGATTTGATGGGTGCCGGTTATAAGAATATTGAATCAGATGACAAAACCCTCGATTATCAATATATCATAACAGCCTACGTGGATTAATGGATATGTGGCCCCGTGGAAATTACAAATTTTGTTATAACCTGAAATAACTTAATCAACTTCGAAAATCTAATACTTTCTTTTCAATTTAAGACACCAATTTCCTTCAATACCAGTTTCTTTCTTTCCGGCCCTGTGGAAATCATGGAAACCGGAACATTCAAATGATTTTCCAAAAATTTAATATAAGATTGGGCGACTGGTGGTAAGTCTTCATAATCAAGGATTCCTTCCAAATCGGTATTCCAGCCTTTGAAACTTTTATAGACAGGTTTTACAGGAATATTGCAAAGATCGTAAGGTAATTGCTCGTGCTGTTCTCCGTTGTATTCATAGTGAGTAGCAGCTTTTATCGTTTCAAATTCGTTGAGCACATCAATTTTGGTGATGACCAATTGGGTTACCCCATTTAGCATTATGGTGTAAGCTAACTGCGGAAGGTCAATCCATCCACATCGCCGGGGGCGCCCTGTAGTTGCACCAAATTCACCTCCTTTTTCGCGAAGAAATTCACCGGTAGCATCTTCCAGTTCTGTAGGAAAAGGTCCGGAACCAACGCGAGTGCAATAAGCTTTAGAAATACCGATCACTTCACCTATGGTGGATGGAGCAACGCCTAAGCCATTGCAGACACCTGAACTAATTGTATTGGAAGAAGTTACGTAAGGATAGGTGCCAAAATCGATGTCCAGCATGCTTCCCTGCGCACCTTCAGCGAGGATTCTTTTTCCATCTTTTAGCGCCTGGTTGATATAATATTCACCGTCAACCATTTGAAGTGATTTCAAGTTTTCGAGGCTTTTGAACCAATTTTTTTCTTCTGTTTCGAGGTCGAAATCAATTTCGGGGTATAATTTTAAAATGCCGAGATGTTTTGCTTTAAGTGATTCATATTTTTCCATGAAATTAGGCAGCATAATGTCGCCAACGCGAATTCCGTTTCTACCCGTTTTGTCCATATAAGTTGGCCCGATACCTTTGAGCGTAGAGCCAATCTTCTCGATCCCTTTATAAGATTCTGTTGCAGCATCGATATAACGATGCGTCGGCAAGATCAGATGGGCTTTTTTTGAAACTAAAAGCCGTTTTTTATAATCAGCGGCAGCGTGTTTTATATTATTGATTTCTTTCTCCAAAGTAATCGGATCGATAACGACACCGTTTCCGATGAGGTTGATAAGATTTTCTCTGAAAATACCAGAGGGAATGGTGTGGAGGACAAACTTTTGGCCATCAAATTTGAGGGTATGTCCAGCGTTTGGGCCTCCTTGAAATCGTGCTACAAGGTCATAGTTTTTAGCAAGGTAATCTACGATTTTACCTTTTCCTTCGTCGCCCCATTGAAGGCCTAAAATTACATCAATTGCCATGAAATTACTTTTGAGAGAAATTGAATTAAGCTTACAATTACCGATAGTTTAAAAATACAAAACCTGACAGATTAATAGAAGCCTGTCAGGTTTACAAAGGTAGTTTTTTTTCCTAATATTTAACGCTAATTTGAAGTAAATTCCAGAAGTGCTTTTTCAACAGAAGACTTTAAATTAAACATATTTTTGAGCTTGGTAACTTCCAGTAATCCAATAATCTGTTCATTTGCATTTGCCACAGCCAGTTCACCTCCGATTTTTTTGGAATTTTTCATCATTGACAACAAAAAGTTGAGCCCTACACTATTCATGAAATTTAAACCTGAAAGGTCGACAACAAACTTGTTAAAACCTTTTTCAACACAAGATTGAACGTCATTAAGAATTTCTCTATTTATCATTTCGTTGAGCAAGTTCTCAACTTTGACTACCTGGATGGTTTGATGTTGGTGGATGGTGTAGGTCATGGGTGCTCGTTTAGATTGAAAGTTGGATAATTTAAATAAACTACAATCAAAAAACTTACCAAAGATATAACGATAATATGTAATTCCTGAATATATACCTCATTAATTAAACAAAAACATATTCAAGTATTATTTATTCTTTTCGCAAGCGCCATCACAATGACCATATAAGTTTAAGGAATGATCAGTAACTTTAAATTTTAAAATGCTTCCCATCATATCTTTGATTTGCTGTATGCGTGGATCACAAAATTCCAACACCTTTCCGCAATCTATACAAATCAGATGATCATGTTGTTTGTAACCATAAGATTTTTCGTACTGAGCAAGGTTTTTTCCGAATTGATGTTTTTTAACCAAATCACAGTTGACCAACAAGTCAAGGGTATTATAAACGGTAGCTCTACTCACTCTATAATTTTGAGTCTTCATATGAATATATAATGCTTCTGCATCGAAATGATCACTGCGCTTATATATTTCTTCGAGTATTGCAAAACGTTCGGGTGTTTTACGAAATTTATTCTTTTCAAGATGAGTTGAAAAGATAGTCATCACTTTATTGATAATATTATCTTCTTTCTCTTTAATAGTCATCAAAAAATATTTATAAGGTAAAGATAATCAACCCCTTTCACAATATCGAATAACAACAACTATATATCAGGTAAAAAAGGGCGAATTAAATTTTAAAAAAGAAGCGTTGGTTTGGCTCTGTTTCAGGATTCTATACGTGTAACAGAAGAAAGTCCCTCAAGGTTTTGTAAAGCCCTTATAGCAACATTCAATTGATCTTTGTTTTGAACAAGAAGGCTCATTTTTCCTTCAAAATAACCTTCATTTCCTTCTATTGAAAAAGAACGAATATTCAAGCCCAGATTTGTGGAAATATTCCTTGTTAATCGTTCGATAACACCAGGACCGTCATCAATTCCGGTGATCAGTAAATCTGCTACAAAAGAAGCATCACCAGATGCTACCCATTCCGCTTTCATGATTCTGTAACCATAACGTGCCATCAGGTTGGTCGCATTAGGGCATGAAGTACGATGGATTTTGAGGCCTGAGTTTACAGTAGTATAAGCAAATACATCGTCTCCCATTACCGGATTGCAGCAGCTTGCCAGCATATAATTATATTGATCAGCAGGTTCACCGTTTACCAAAAGGCGTGGTTTTCCTTCATATTTTTTCTTCCTGCTTTTTCCCGGTATTCTTTGAGTAACCTCTGGTTTAGGTTCTTCATCCTCTATTTCAATTAATTTACTGTTTTCAACTTTGAAATAATCTTTCAGATCTTGGATATGGATTTGCTCCATCGCAATTTCAAAAAAGAGGTCAACACGAGAGTTGAGCTCAAAATATTTGACAAGCAAATCGACATTTTCTCCAAAATCAGCTTTCATACTTTTCAGCTTCCTTTCCAGCGCTTCCATTCCGATATTGCCTTGCCTTCGTCGTTCTTCTTTCATAGAAGAACGAATCTTGGACCTGGCTTTACCGGTAACCACCATTTTCAACCAGCTCTCATTGGGTTTTTGGTTTTTACTCGTCGTGACATAAACCTGATCTCCATTTTGGAGTTTATATCCTAAAGGCACCAGTTTTTTATTTACTTTTAAAGCAGTACAATGATAACCAACATCAGAGTGAATGCTAAAAGCAAAATCCAAAGCCGTAGCGCCTTTTGGCAGAATAATTAAGTCTCCTTTTGGCGTATAGACATAAATTTCTTCATTGAATAAATTGGTTTTAAAATCACTCAAAAACTCAATGGCGTCGCTATCCGGATTTTCGAGAATGTCCCGGACATTGTCAAACCAATTTTCATAGACATCAGGCTGATCAGAAACCCCTTTGTATTTCCAGTGAGCGGCAAATCCTTTTTCAGCGATTTCATTCATTCGTTCACTGCGGATTTGTACTTCAACATAGCGGCCTTCCAGTCCGATCACTGTAGTGTGTAGTGATTCGTATCCGTTGGATTTAGGTGTGGTTACCCAATCTTTAAGTCTTTCGGCAATTGGCGTATGTACATCAGTAACGATGGAATAAACTTGCCAGCATATTTGTTTTTCTTTATTTCTGGGGACATCAATGATGATCCGAACAGCAAACAAGTCGTAAATTTCTTCGAAGGGAACTTTCTTAATTTTAATTTTATTCCAGATCGAATGAATTGATTTTGGTCGGCCAATAGTACGATAGGGATAACCAATCTCGCTAAGTGCTTCATTGATCGGTTTCAAAAATTCATTGATATATCGGGTGCGTTCTTGCTTGGATTCCTGCAATTTTTGGGCAATTTCCAGATATTGCTGGGGTTCCGTAATTTTCATGCAAAGGTCTTGAAATTCAGTTTTGAAACTATATAATCCAAGGCGATGAGCAAGAGGAGCATAAATAAAGGTCGTTTCGGCAGCAATTTTCAATTGCTTATGGCGAGGCATTGATCCCAATGTTCGCATATTGTGCAGCCGATCGGCCATTTTTATCAAAACAACGCGTACGTCCTCAATAAGTGTTTTGAGTACTTTTTTAAAATTTTCAGCTTGTGGGCTGGTTACGTTATAGAGTCCGTCTAATTTGGTAAGGCCATCGACCATTGATGCTACTTTAATACCAAAGCGTTCTTTTACCTCTTCAAGGGTAACTTCAGTATCTTCAACCACATCATGCAACAAAGCCGCAACAATAGCTGTAGGTCCGAGGCCAAGTTCTTCAGCACAAATACGGGCTACTTCAATCGGATGCAGGATATACGGTTCACCCGATTTGCGACGCTGTTTGCTATGGGCTTCAACCGCAATCTCATATGCCATACGGATATTCTTTCGATCATCATCATCCATACTGGATTTGATCGATTTCAAAAGCTTCCGGTATTCACGTTGGATCAGCTTTGTATCTTCTTCCTGGTTAATAATAATATTTGACATATAAATATCCGCCTTTTGTAAAAAAAAAGGATGGTTTTAATTTTTTATGATTATAGGTGACAAAGTTCGGATTGGAAAATTGCATTCTCCGGCTTTTCTCCCTATCTGGACCAATCGCAATATAAGCCTTTGATCAAATTGATTATTGATTAATAAAAAAACAATTTGACTGATTATAAAAGTAAGTTTAAAAATTAAGGACCGCAATGTATTTTTTAAAATTTTGAAATTAAAATAGCTGTATTTTTTATTCAATTTGTCTTTTATATTTTTGTTTTGATTAACTGGCATTTTTAATAAAAAAGATTATATCTTTGCATCGTTTTTTCCGCAATATGGCTTGCTGTCTGGATTTTAAAAGTAAATCGCGGTAAGACAAACAAACCAAATTTAAACACTTTTCTGGTAAATTTAGTTCAGAATTCAGCTAGTTGTTATCGAAAATGAAAGCAGAATTTTAGTAACATTGCCAAAAGAAAATATGCGGGTGTGGCGAAATTGGTAGACACGCTAGACTTAGGATCTAGTGCCGCAAGGCTTGGGGGTTCGAGTCCCTTCACCCGCACTAAAGAGGAAGGAGTAAAGGGGGATTTATTCCGATAAAGTCGGGAAACCCTTTTCTCGTTCTTTATTTTATGAAAAGGGAAATGTTATCTAATTTTTCAGGTGCCTTCCATTCTTCATAAGATGCGAAACGAAGAACCCTTTTCAAAAACCATTTTTTTTCATAAACACAGAATAATATGTCGAAGGTTGTCAGAGAAGATGTTGGCAGTTTGAGTGCAGTATTGACGTTGACAGTGACCAGAGGAGACTATGAGCCAAAGTTAGATGTTGAGCTCAACAAACATCGCAAAAAAGCCCAGTTGAAGGGATTTCGTAAAGGAAAGACTCCTATGGGTTTTATTAAAAAAATGTATGGTCGGGCGATGCTGGCTGATGTCATCAACGAAATGATTCAAAAGGAACTGAGTAAATATATTGCTGAAGAGAAAATTCAAATTCTTGGCCAGCCACTTCCTTCTGAAGAGCAAGAGGACTATGATTTTAATATTAACGAATTAACTGATTTCACCTTTAAATTTGACATTGGTTTTGCACCCGAGTTTGAAGTGGAAGGTCTGAGTGATGAAAGTGTATTTGAACGGTATGCCGTAGAGGTGAAAGATTCGTTGATCGAAAAAGATATTGAAGCTGCCCGCAAGCGTTTCGGAAACCGCAACTCTGTTGACGATAAAATTGAGGAGAACGATGTGGTCACTCTTAACGCTGAAGAGCTTGACGGTGACAAGGATAAAGAAAATGGCTGGGCAACTACTTTTGATATTTTGGTTAGCCAAATCGAAGATGAAGCGGTTAAAAAGCAGTTGATTGGAAAGAAAAAAGGAACTAAAGTTAGCTTCAATATTTTTAAACTTGAAAAGAACAGTACCGAAGAATCAGTGAGAAAATATTTGCTGAATATAGGTGAAAATGATACTGATGTTGTAATAGGCGAAAACTTTGAAGCTGTCGTAGAAGAGATTAAACGTGTTGAGCCAGCAGAACTTGACCAGGCGTTTTTTGACAAATACCAGGGAGAGGGAGTAGTGAAAAATATTGAAGAAGTGAAGTCTAAGGTCGAAGCGGACATTATTAAATATTATGATCGACAATCTGAAAGTCTGCTGTTCAGGGATTTTCAGGACTTTTTGTTAGAAAAAAATAAGCTTGATTTGCCGGATGATTTCCTCAAAAGATGGCTAGTCGCTTCCAGTGAGCAGAACACTGTTGAACTAGTAGAAGGAGAATACGTGAATTTTGCTAAAAATCTTCAATGGTCCCTGATCAAGGGAAAGATTGCGAAGAAGTTTGATCTTAAAGTGGAAGAAGAAGAGGTTTTTGAAGGATTTAAAAACAGAGTGAGAGATTATTTCCAGGGCTATGGTGATGAGTTGGTTATTCTCAATACTGCCAATCGTTTAATGCAGGACGAAAAACAAGTTGATCAATTGTATCAGGAGTTGATGAGTGACAAACTTTTTGAAGCTGTTCGGGAGGTAGTAACAATTAAGGATAAAAAAATCGACTCAGAGGATTTTGATGAGGTTATTAAAAAGGCACGCGAGGAAGTAATGCCGTTGGACGATCAAACTGAAAGTATAAATCAAGAAGAAGCCAAAGAGGAATTAGCTGAAGATATCGAAAAATGATTCTGTATTAATTGAAAAACCAACTGTTGTTTTAAATATTAAAACATTTAATCATCAGTGGTTGTTCTAATTTGATTAACAGGGTTTTATTGAATCCATTGATTAACACTTCTTTTTTAAAACATTTCTTATATAAATTGTTACAGTTTTATAATTTTCACGTATAAACGGAAGTAGCTTAATTGAAGGATACTCAATAGGCTTGATTGTTTAACTAAAAAAACCGTAAGCAACATGTTTCACAAAGATGAGTTTATGAAGTATGCTACAAAACATCGAGGGATGAGTAGCATGCACCTTGAAAAATATATGGAACAAACCTCACCTACCGTTCCTAATATTCATGGATTTACACCTGCAGTTATCGAAGAACGACAAATGAACGTTCAGGCGATTGATGTGTTTTCACGATTAATGATGGATCGAATTATCTTTATGGGAGTACCTGTAAATGATTATGTCGCCAATGTTATCCAAGCACAGTTATTATTTTTGGAATCAGTTGATCCAAAGCGAGATGTTCAAATGTTTATCAATAGCCCAGGAGGTTCTGTTATCGCAGGTTTAGGTATTTATGATACCATGCAGTATGTTTCTCCTGATATCGGAACGATCTGTACTGGATTGGCCGCATCGATGGGAGCTGTGTTATTGGCTGCCGGAACAAAAGGAAAGCGAACTTGTTTATTTCATAGCCGTGTGATGATTCACCAACCACTCGGAGGTATGCAGGGGCAGGTTTCTGATATGGAAATATCTTATAAACTGATCAAAGACATGCAGAAGGAGCTTTATAATATCCTGACCCATCACACTGGACAGAAATATGCTAAAATTGAAAAGGACTGTGATCGAGATAATTGGATGACTGCAACGGAAGCGAAAGAATATGGATTGATTGATGAAGTATTGGATCGCAACAATCCAAGAAAAGAAGAATCTTAGTTAATAAATATTAACTTTTTTAATACCTAATTCCATCAGTCCTTTATAATTAGGGCTGATGGAGTTTATTTGTTGAGGAAAGGGTATTTTTAATGAATTAAGGTGTATTCACTGATTTATTTTGGTAATTTTGGGTAAATTATATTGAAAGGCATAAATGTTATGAAAAGAAGTAAAAATAGTTATCGTTGTTCCTTTTGTGGAAGAGATAAGGCAGAAGCGCTTATCCTGATTGCTGGTATTGATGGACATATCTGCGAAGTTTGTGTTGAACAAGCTGATGAAATTATTCAGGAAGAATTGTATTCTGGTAAAAAGGAAACCGAGAGAGATGATTTTTTCCTTCCAGAAACTGTGACTCCGATAGAAATAAAAAAACACCTGGATCAATATGTGATTGGTCAGGATGATGCTAAAAAATATTTATCTGTTGCGGTTTACAATCACTATAAACGCTTGCGACAACCAATTACCGACATTGAAATTGAAAAGTCAAACATTCTTTTTGTTGGTCGAACCGGTACCGGAAAAACCCTGCTCGCCAAAACGATTGCAAAGTTTTTGAATGTACCTTTTGCTATTGTCGATGCTACAGTATTTACGGAAGCCGGTTATGTAGGAGAAGATGTGGAAAGCATTTTAAGCCGTATCCTTCAGGTTTGTGATTATAATGTTGCAGCTGCTGAAAAAGGAATTGTTTATATTGATGAAATTGACAAAATCGCTCGAAAAAGCGATAATCCTTCCATTACTCGAGATGTTTCCGGAGAGGGCGTTCAACAGGCGATGCTCAAAATGTTGGAAGGAACCGATGTGAATGTTCCACCACAAGGTGGGCGTAAACATCCGGAGCAGAAAATGGTAAAAGTAAATACACAGAATATTCTTTTTATCTGCGGAGGCGCTTTTGACGGTATTGAAAAAAATATTGCCAGAAGGGTCAATACCCAGGTAATCGGATTCAATAATGAAGAAAAGAAACAAGTGGACAGAGACAATCTACTTCAATATATTACCCATCAGGATTTGAAATCATATGGTTTAATTCCCGAATTGATTGGTAGATTACCTGTGCTTACCTATCTCGAACCACTGGATATCGATACTTTAAAATTGATCCTGACCGAACCGAAAAACTCAATCATCAAGCAGTATGAAAAATTGTTTGAATTAGAAGGTATTGAATTGGTACTATCAAATGGTGCTTTGGATTTCATTGCTGAAAAAGCTTTGGAATATAAGCTTGGAGCAAGAGGTTTGCGCTCCATTTGTGAAGCAATAATGACGGATGCCATGTTTGAATTGCCTTCAGAAAAAGATATTAAAACTTTTAAAGTAGATCGAACTTATGCTGAAGAAAAATTGAGCCGTTCAAAATTGAGCAAATTGAGAGCTGCTTAAATTCAAAAATATATTTGTTTAAAAGCCATTGGATCATTTGATCCAATGGCTTTTATCTTTTAATGCTTTTGGATTGGTTTCTTCATAAACATTTTACCAATTTGTATTTTTCTAACGATAATAAAATCACTTTTAAGTATATTGGAAATTAACAAAATAGAACAAAGTAATTGATTTTTTATGATAAGTTTATCTGAATTTAATCCTTCAATTATTCAGTACTTCTTTTTACTGGTATTGCTGTTTTTTATCATTTTTATCAGATATCTTTTTGTTGCAGGCTTATATCATGTATTTGTCTTTAATGTTTTCAAAAAGAATCAATCTCCAAGGATATTGCAAACGCAGGAATTTTCAAGAAAGCAAATGATCCTGGAGATCACCCGTTCAGCAATTAGTTCAGTGATTTTTGCTGCTATAGCAATCCTGATGCTTGCATTATATTTAAAAGATATGACATTGGTTTATGAAGAATGGAAGGATTACCCTACATGGTATCATCCCATTGGAATTATCCTGATCTTATTTCTCCAGGACACCTACTATTATTGGCTGCATCGTTGGATGCACCGGCCGAAAATATTCCGAATTATTCACAAATGGCATCACGATAGTATTCAAACCAATAGCCTCACTTCTTTTTCTTTTCATCCTTTTGAAACACTTCTTCAGAGTATTCTTTTTCCCATTCTTTTAATGTGTGTTCCGATTCATATTTATAGCTTAATGCTCATTTTGATCTTTATGACGATTACAGCTATTGTCAATCATGGAGCAGTAGAAATTTATCCAAAAATGAAAGGCTTTCGATGGATCCAAAAATGGATTATTGGGGCGAGTCACCACGATGTTCATCATAAGAAGTTCCTTTTCAATTATGGCTTGTATTTTACCTTCTGGGACCGGGTTATGGGTACGGAGGACTCTTAGCTGGACTTTAGCATTTTTATGATTTAAAGATTCTGATTAATTTGATTTATATTCATGAAGTAGAAATTCAAACAATTAATTATCAAAAATCGCATTATCATGCTGAAATCACTTCTTTTGATTTTTTCAATAACCTTTTTGTTTTCTTGTAGTACCACAAAGTTGGCTAAAGAACACAACCAACAGCTTAATTATATTCCAAAGATGTTTCACAACACTTATTTGGGGATGCCTTTGACGGAATTTAAGAAAGCAAGAAAGAATGCAAAACTTAAAACCGAAGAAGGGTTTCGCACAACTTATTTAGAAAAATTTAATGAAGGAGATATTAATGAAGTCATTTATTATGTTGGAACAAAAGACGATTCGCCATTGTACGAATATGTGATTGCTTATCATTCAAAGGAGAAAAGAGATGAATTTGTCGAGGCCAATTTAGGTAAGCCGAATAACGGCGAAGAATGGACTTTTGATAGTAAAGAAGGTTTTAAAATCAGAGCCTGGGTATTTAGTAATAAACTGGTTGTCACAGGACTGATAAAAGATACGGAGTGGTATGATGAAGAAAATAATACTAACTAGAATCAAAAAAGCCCGACAATAATCGTCCAACCCATCGGTGCCCGCATACTTCCTCCTGAAAGCGTCAATGGAAGTAATCCCAAAATTGTCGTTAAAGTTGTCATCAAAATTGGAATAAAGCGAACTTCTCCAGCTTGCTTCGCAGCTTCAAGAACCGACTTGCCATCTTCTCTGAGTTTGTTAGCATATTCAACTAAAATGATAGAATTGTTGATCGCAATTCCTATTAAACTCACCAAACCAATAAATAAATGGAGAGATGTGCTGATTGAATCGGATTCAAGATTTATTCAAGAGCATACCTACGGACAATTGAAAAGAGATGTGTTTGGTATAGGAAAAAGTAATCAATCCGAGTTGAAATTTTGGTTGAATCACGAATGTTCGGTTTGAAATATTGAAATATTTTCTAAAACTGACATCCAGACCGAAATCAAAATCTTTGAATTGATCAGGTTTGTAATCGGTAAATTCATCATCCGGATAAAATTTGGCTTCGGCACTAATCGCATATCCTAAATATGGCCCGACACTGGCATCGAGCCGAAATTTTTGATATATATTATAAGTGAATTGTGGCGAAAAAATCAAGTAATCAAATTCGTAGTTTTGATAACGCTGTCCGTCACTATTTTTTTTACTATGAGTACCTTTTCTGATGAAATAGAGTTCGGCATTGACACCAATCTTTTCTGTAAACTTTTTGGAGCTATCAAATCCAAAAAGCAAAGGACTAAACTTATAGGTCCAACTGCTTGGATCATAAACAGAATTCATCGAACAGCCGATTTTCGGGATGAATTCAATTTTATTGTTTTGGCAAAATAAAGTCAGGCTTAAGAAAAGGAAAGCGGCAGTTGGCATCAATTTTTTCATAGCTTAAAATTTGAACTTTAAGCTACTATTTTTTCAAAATAAAATACAAAATCCGGTCATTGAAATGCAAAAGGTTAATTGGCTCAATCAGTAGAATTAGCAACCAAAAAAGACTGATATTCATCTAAAGCTCTCGATACATCCTGTATCCCAAGTTTATCCTTGAGTTGTACAAAAAACTTTAGGTCGGGTTTATGCTCATAATCTCTGACATGATGATAATATCCTGAGCCATGAAGCGCTAAAGAAGTATGTGATTTATTTGAAATGCTCTTTGCATGAAGGTCAATAAAAGTTCCGCTTCCATTTTGGACATGATAGATCTCATCTGTATATTTTATAGCGGGTAAAACATCATTGTTATTTTGGTCAACAGCAGACTCAAAATGTATAGTATTGATAGTGAAATCAGTACTCCAATCGTTGGATAAGCCGACATAATCTATTTCCCATATTTTATAAGCGCTCTCGAGCTTTATTTCTACATATTGTGAATTGACTTTTTCAAGGTTTAGATTCATCACCAGGGTTCTCATATCAAGAGTGCCAGCATCATGGTGAGATCCTACATATTCCCATGCGTCATTGATTTTTAAATAAACATTTAAAGCAACTCCTTGCTTAATATTTTTCTTCTTCCACTTTTCACCAGAGGACTTGTCTTTTCTTTTCACCCAGTTATCGTATGCTTTTCCTATGTTTAAAAATATATAGTCAGCAACTACCTCTAGCCATTGAGATTGTTTTCCGCTAATGATCAATTTTGTGTTTTCCGTAAATTTTGATCTTTCAAACTTTAGTGTGATTTTATTTAATTCTTCATAAGAATCGATTTGGTCGAAATCATAAGTTATATCATCTTGATATTCTAAAGCTTTCACTACATTTTTGGATAATTCTTCAGTATGAAATATAGGAGAAATTGGTTCATTGTAGGCAACGAACTGATTTTCATTACTCAAACCGAGATTTGTATAACCGTCATGATTGATTTCTAGCAATTCCAATTGATCAATATATTCGATTTCCGGGAGATCATTTGATACTTTAAGATTTAAATCGTCTGCATCGCTCAATAAGGTGTTTTCCAGTATCAAATAATCATGTCTTTCTAAAGATTTAAAAATTGAACCTGGAAACAAAGAACCGTGAAATTGTGTCTCATTTTCATTGTTAGATTCAACTTGAGGACAAGCACAAGCTATTGCTAATCCACCACCTAATATTACTGGCTGCACCAACAATAATCAGAAGCGAGCTTGAAGCAATGCTCCATCCTACGTTTTTATCATGAATTTTCACGTTACTAATATCACTTAATGGAATTTCTATTTCCCCCAAAACAAGATTATCATACCCGGTAAAAATATGCATCGTTGATAAAGGTTGATAAGCGCTTACCTGTCCTTTTCTAAAAGATTTGTTGACTGGATCATGTTTTTTGCCAGCAGGAGCTAAACGGATAATTCCTTTTACGATGTCTTTTTCCACTTTAAAATAATCTAAAATAAATTCTTGTGAGCCACTGAGATTGTGGATGATCACTGTCTTTTTATATTCATGAACTGAAGTGAGCGATTCATCTGTTATTGGTTCCACCTGTAATGTTTTGTACCAGGTACAACCAGATATGATTAATAATAAAAGAATAAATAGAAATTGAAAAGTTCTCGTTTTCGTAAAATTGAAATTTTGCATAGTTTATAATTTAAATCCTAGTCTAAAACCTAGTTTGTAAACAAATAATAATGAATTCCCTTTTACTTTTGTTAATGGATCTTCTTTCGTCAGTGTAGCTTCAGCATACCCGGTCCCTATACCAATAGATATGTCTATGAGTATCTTTTTTTATCAAATGACCATCCTATCAACCCTCCTCCTTTAGTCTCCCATAGATCAATACTGGCGATATCGTATTGATAACCCTTTGGATCACCCGATTTGTAGGCAACTTCTACCCAAATGCCAGAATAAAAAATTGCTTTTTTTGAAAAGTTCTTGATGTATTTTCCTATGGATGCCTTTTGTAATTTTGTACGCAAATTAAATCTGATTTGTGTGCCGAATTCAAAACCTTGAAGTGATCCTTCTCTTGATATCCAGTGGTATTCGCTAGCACTATTGAAAGGAGCTTCAGGTATGAGGCCTGGTCCATAAATATAGCTGGCATAAAAAACATATTCTTGTTTGTACTTTTTTAAACCATAACCTAAGCCGATTTTTCCGAAAAGTATTGGTTGCAAGAGTTCAACATATAGAATCTTTTGGGCTTTTGTACTATCGGATTGTTCGATATTTGAGCTACATCTAGCTTCGTTTGGAATGACTGAAATGCAGCTAAATATCAAACAAGCAAAAAATAGCGCTTTATGAATTGCAGAATGGTTCATTCTATTATTTTTTCTTCGATGTTCGGTTCTCGATCTGTTCCCATCCACACATCCCAAAACCTAAAATATAAGCCATAGTTACAATTGGATTTAAGGTGATGTAAGTTGTGGTTTGTCGCTGTATTACTCCATTTGCCAATCCATCCAAGTCTGAATTTTTGACTAAATATTTCGTAACCTAAATGACCAATGACATTCATAATGATCATGTAAAGTAAAAAAATCGCTAAAGCAGACCAGTGTAGTGGAATCAGAAAAACTAAAACCGGAAAATAAGCAGCCTGAATAATTGCTTCTAAAGGGTCAAAAGCAAATGCTGACCATGGAGTTGGGTTCGAAAATTTATGATGGGTTCTGTGTGTATATTTATATACTTTCGGGTGGTGCATCAAGCGATGAGTCCAATAGAAATAAGTATCGTGAATAAAAATCAAAATGATGATACTAAAAAACAGATAAGGCCAACCAAATTCATTTATCTCTAAATAAATTTTAGTAAAGCCATTTAATATTGCTACAATTATTAGCAGACCAAACACAGTCCAAATCAAAAAGGACCTCACCGAATAAATCACTTCCAATTGAATAACTTGGTTGACTGGAATTGCAGGTTGAAGTTTCTTTTTTCTGGCTTTATTAAGGAGCCACTTATACCAAATGAAATAAGCTAAGCCAGCAGTCAAAATATATCCAAGCCCTGGGATAAGAAGGTTGATGAGAATGCCTTCCCATGGTAATTGGTTTAAGTTTTGCAAAGTTTCCATAATATTAAAATTGCCACATTCCAGCAGAAATTACTCCTCCTGTACCATAACTACAGATCATTACTTTTTTCCCTTGTATTTCTTTGATTTTCATATGTAGTGCTATACCCGTTGTAGCAGTCCCACAGTTTCCTGTTTTACTTGCGACATTGACAAATTCTACATTATATTTTGAGAATACTTTCTCTAAAATGTTTATGATTTCCGGATTCACCTGGTGAAGAATTAACACATCAGGTTTACAAGATTCTTTAACAAATTCTATAAAAAAATCTTCAGCTTGACGAAGAAGCTTTATGGCCAAAACTTTATTCATGCTCAAGCCTAAATGCATTCGTGGATCAGATTTTATACTATTCTTAGAAGCTATGATTTTATCAGCGTCATGCCCTAATTTAACTGTGACCACATTTGAAAGCCCTTTGAATAATTTTGATTTGGAATGAATGAATTTTTTTGTAGTGTGTCCATTGCTCACTACACTTGCAAAAGATCCATTCCCAAAAATATCATGAATTTTACTTCTTTTGGAGGTAGCTTTTTTGGCCGCATCAACAGAAAGAATCAAGATAGAAGTGTTGGTAGAAGTTGCAAGTTCACTAGCTAAAATCATAGCATTGACTCCCCCTGCACAACCCTGAACCATATCTATAATATGACAGTTTCCTAGCTCCTTGTTGTATTTGTCGGCGAGAGTCTGACCCAAAGAAGGCGCTAAAGCGTCAGGGCATGTAGTAGCTACAATGAAGTATGAAAATGTTGTTTTGGGGTTACTTTTAAAAACAGAGGGTAATACTTTTTCTGCTAACCTAAAAACCTGGGCACTGGTTTCCGGTTGGATCTCTGAATCGCCAAACTCTTTGTAACTGTTAATATGAGTTAGTTCTACTCCCATGCATGTCAAGTTTTAAGTACTTTCAAATTCAAAAGAATCACATTCGATGGGTTGGTTATTTATTTCTTTGGATCGATCAAGTGCATTGCCCATATGGCTGTTGCAGAAAGGGCATGGATAAATATCGCCATTGGAATCAATGTATTTGTACCTGTTTCCGCCGCCCATGCATCCCATTCTTCTTTGATGATAACCATGATAAATAATTATTGGATAATCTTTATATTTTTTAACAGTATTGATTTTGTGTTGAAACTTTGTAATTATTTCAATTTGATCTTCAGATAAAAACACATCTTTGTTGGCGTATTTTCCTTTGGCTTTTGGTTCTAATATTTGAACATAACTTACCCCTGATTTTTTGGCTAATTCGATATAATTCATGAGGTTTTCATCTGTTGTAAAAGATCGAGTAGTGCAAATTGAAAGACAAGTGGTTAACCGATTTTTCTGTGCGTTTTTTATAGCTTCCATTACCCAATAGTATGAATTTTCATTGCCTCTAAATGCATTATGTTTGGATTTCTCAAAATGATCTAAGCTAATCGTAACTCCAGTTAGGCCTGCTTTTTTTAAAGCAATGGCTTTGTTAGATGTGAGTCCAAATCCTGAAGTCAAAACCCAGACTTCACTTTTTGCTGAAGCGTATTCGATGAGTTTTAACAAATCACTAAATCTACTCAACGGTTCTCCGCCACTTAATTCCAAAGATGCTAATCCAATATCCTGATGTTTTTTGATAATTTGCTTAAGATCGTTTATGCTAAGAACTTCTTTTTTGTGCATGATGTCCCACTCGAAGCAATGTTCGCAGTTTAGCGGGCACTTTTTTGTAATGGAAAGAATTAAAAGATTGAGCTCTCCTTTTATCTCTCTAAAATTATCAATTCTGTTTAGTTCGTTTTCATGAAAGGTATAAAATGCTTTTGACGGCCATGACGGGATATTAGGATGCCAGGAATATTTATGGTCGATACTTACTAACCTATTCAACCTGTGATTTCCCATATAATCCCTTCGCAATTCTTCTAGCTTCAATAATGATTTTATTGCACGTTTTGGACTTCGCAATTTTTTTAAAGACATAATGAAAAGGCGACTCCAAATTATCCTTTCAACGATAAATTTGTGAATGCCAGAAACCAAAAAGTTGGAGGTGGGTTGTTCAAGTTTTAATTTTGGTTTTTTAGGTATACTGATACTGGCCATAATTTAGGTTATGGTTAAAAAAAATGCACGTGACTTTCTATAGCCATTTATCCTTGGCAGAGAAAACTCCTCTTAAAGGTAAGAATTCAAAGTGGGCTTAAAAACAAGTTAGTAGAATTTGAATATGGAGAAAGTGATAAAAATCATAAACCTTTGTTAGTATCTATGATCCTAATCAATTTGCCTTCTACTTTTTTAAAATAAAATACAAAATCCGGTCATTGAAATGCATGTGGCCCAATTGTTCGGGAGGAGTAACAATCGGTGGCCCTTCGATCGGAACTGGTTGAATAAGTGGTGGATGGTCTTCATCGCCATGCTTTAGATTGATGGCATATTCCAACTCTTGGAGGACCCATTTCGACTCTTTGGCGGCAGTGGACCAAAAAAGGAAAAAGATATCCGCGTCATTGATATTTTCATATAACTTTTTCTCCCAGCGCTCTCCGGGATTTAAATTGAGTACATCCTGAAAAAATTCGATGCCCACTTTATCGAGCATTTGCACCCTTTTTAGGACTTCATTGCGGTCTTTGGAAGAATAGGAAATGAAAGCTTTCTTGTAACGTTTGGCTTCATTGCCTAAAGGTTGCGCAGTGGCTTTGACAGGCTCGGAGATGGTCTTTAAAATAAATTTTATATGGCCAACCGGCAATTCACCCATGAATATCCGAAGTGTAAAAATGGTCTTGTTTTTTGCGAAACCTTCCGGAATTGAAGCGACGAATTGAACCGACTGAAGGGTTCCGTTCCAGGTAATGTGTTGCACATTTTCATCAATCTCAATGTCTTTGGTTTCTAAAACCAAGCTGAGTTCATCACCTTTTTCCAAAGGAACCTTCAAACTTTGAAAGGCACGTTGAGTTGCTTCTTCATCAAATTCCAAGGCCATAGCTTTTGCCTTCTGGCTCAATTGGGGCAGATGCAGCCAAACCTGGATAAAAACATCATCACCCTTTTGAACTTCTGGTGGAGCATAAATGCTGCAATCTACCTGCTCTCCGGCATCTTCTTTTTTTAAGGCATCCGGTAAATCCGTTTTTTGCTTTTCTGGATCTTTCAATAGTTCATCAAATTCTGTAGTGATACTTCTATTGAGATTTATAGGAGGGGAATCAGTTTCCTCTTGTTCTTCCCCAAGCTCTGGATAAACTTTTTCCCAGTCTTCTACTGATGAAGGAAAGGTTGGTTCAACACTTCTTTTAGAAGGTGGAGGAGAATCAGCCTCCTTCCTTTTAGACCTTGTAAGATCCTTGAGCCATTTTTTTAGCTTGCCTGATCTTGAAGGAGAACTGCTTTTTGGTCGAGGAATTTTTATAGGTGGAATTGTAGTTTTCACTGGAGGACTGGGTTTTGGAGCTGGTGCAGAAGGAGGTATTGGTTCAGGAGTAATAACTTCATCGGGTTCCGCAATTTCTTCTTCTGGTTCAGCTCCTGAAGTTTCTTCGAATGGCCTTTGAATGATGAATTCAATTTCACGGGTGGTCCAATCCGGAGCTGTGAGCTGGATGCCACGGCTTATTCCTCGTTTGGGGATTGATGGTGTATCCTGTTGCAATCCTTCCTGATTGAAACGGTGAATCGCTAATTCTTCGGTGCTTATAAAAAGTTTGACAAATTCTTTGATTTCAGAAATCCCCCAGCTCTGATAAGCATCTTCGAGTTGCAATGGAATAGTTTTAAAAGGAAATTCTTCATGAACATCAGTCAACCAAACTTCTTCACTGGGTTTTAAATCCTGCTTTGGCAAGAGTTGATCCGTGATGCTAAAGTCATTGCCCATGTACAGGGCATGCACCCAAAGTAAGTGATTACCGGTATTTTTTATTTTCAAACGAAAAGCGGGTCTTTGCCATTCGCCATTGATTTGTTCGTAACTAAAAACAGCAGGGGAATGCCAATCCAATTCACTCGCCGGAGCACTGTCTTCATAATTGCCGGGTTGATCAATTTTGAAAAGTTCTATTTTAATCTCCTGATCCCGAATACTTGAGTTCGGATTGGATAATTCAATTGTCTGAACCCATTTTGCAACGCTTTCAATTTTATTTATAAAATCAATGGCAGAGGCTTGATTTATCCCTTGAATCGGTTTAAAAACCGGTCGCTCATCATCTAGCATTATCAATTGAAAGGACTGGTTAATAATATTGACAAAGTACCGCGGGCTATCGGAAAGAGCTACCAATTCAATGAATTGTGAGTTTTCTTCCAATGCTTCTTTTATGAATCTGATTCCTTCCGGATTAGCATTTTCTGCGAAAGCGATCTTGAGATTTGATGATGATTTTTGAATAGTCATTGCTTCAAAAATTTTATATTTTTTCAAAACAACCATTTTAGGCGGCAAATATTTACTGAAAACCGGTCAGATTATTTCGCCTATTTGAAGTCCTTTTTTTTAATATTTAAATCCAGAATTTATAACTTGACCTCCTATGTAAATTAATTTAAAAGAGAAAACAACTGAATATACATTGAAAGAAAATGATTGTTGCGTTTTTTAAATGTTAGAAATGCAAGAATAATTTTCATTACTTGTCAAAACAAAACCCTGAACAAATTAAACTTCATTTATATTGATTGTATAAATATCCCTATTGTGAATGTAATCAATTTTTAATAAAAAGGCAATGAGATTGATGGATCAGTATAAATGTAAACCTTCCAGTTTTTGATCTTTTCAGGATGGTCAACGCAGAATCTTGTATACGAACAGAAAGGCCTTGGTCTATTGATTAATCTCCGAAATTACCAATGGCAAGTGCCCTGGGGTTTGAAATGCCTGAAAATGCAATTTTGGGTACTGCTTGCGGATCAGTTAAATCAAGCTGGAAAATGGCGCCTTCAACCTGGTCAGTCCAATAAAGGGCTTGGTTTTTTTCATCGATATCTATCCCTAATATTGGTTGTGTACTTGCATTGTTAACGACGATTTCAGCAGATGGATTGGCAGCGGTGGGGTCACTTTTTACAATGTCGTAAGTATTGTCGCCATCAATGTCTTCAACAAAATAAAGCATATTTTCGGAGTTGTACCAAGCTAAGGCAAATTTAGGCCCGTTGAAACCTGAGTAAGAGCTAAGACCTGTATTTGGTGTGTAGATAACAATTTCATTACTACCCTGACTAACAGCAAAAAGGATATCCTCGCTTTCGTTCAATGCAAGGAAATCTATTGATGGCTGATACTCAAAAAGTAATTCTGTTGAGAGATCAATAGTAGATATTTTCATTACTTTATCAGCAATTTCTTGTGTTATCGAATGAGAAAAATAGATCTTGTTATCATCGCTGTCAACGACTAAATCACGAACATATTCCTCCGGAGGATCAGTCAAGAAAATCAATTGTTTATCGGTTCCATTAGGATTGCATTGTATGATCAATCCACAGTAATACAGCTTTTTGGTTTTATCATCATAATCCATTCCGCCTTTTATTTGAAAACCTTGTATAGAGTCAATTGGGACAACAATCGGTGTATTTTCATTTAACACCACAGTGTTAATTTCGCCATTGTTTGTTAGGTATGAGGCAGTAGTCCCGTTTGAAGGGTAGTTTTTTAGTACGGGGTAGGATGTTTCGGTTTCGCTGTAGCCACCTGAACTTACCGTTAATCTTACAATGTATTGTCCTGCATTAATAAATCCAACTTTTATATTTTGACCTGAAAAAGTGACGCCACTTATATTCCAGCTATAATTGTCCGCATTAAGGTAAGTTGCACTAAAAAGCACCGAGTCAGGGGCCATTCCTCCATTAGAAAAGGAAGTACTAAAAGCGGCAGAGAAGCCGTCTGGCTTATTGGCTTCCTTTTTACAGTATGAAACTGACAAAACAAGGAAAAAAAGAAAGAAAAAGGGTTTATAATTATTCAATTTGCTATGCATCAGAATACGTTTTGGATACCATCTAAAATAATAGTCATGCAAAGATATACCAAATTTCAAATTCGGGATTACCAATGCATATTCTTTATGAGTATTTTTTATGGACAGAAGTTAAGAAAGCGTTGAAATTATACTGAAAAAGTGCAGCGTGGGTTGGTTTTAGGCTTGGATAGTTGGAACACAAAGAATAGAATCTATGCTCACCAATAAAGTGGAATCATAAAAAGCAGACACCAGATTATGAAGAACACAATTGCTGTTAAGATACTAGCTATTTTAACTAATTTCTCTTTCATTCTTTAAATAATTTGGGAGGAAAGGAGGAGACCTTCATTTATCTCATTTGGTAATTTAATCGCTATACAGGTGTAATAGGCTCATTGTCAATGAAATAATGAAATTATTATGCCACTTTGATTTTGGAACTTCTTTGAATAATTCTTTTAGTTGTTTTCAGGCAAACCAAAATGCAGTTCATAAACTTGCTTCAAATTTTTTCTGGCGAAGAATATTCTGCTTTTTACTGTTCCCATTGGAAGGTCTAGTTTTTCCGCAATTTCTTCATAGGAAAAACCTTGAATATATAAACGAAACGGCGTGCTGAATCGCTCGTCAATTTGATCGATAAGCTCGTTGATTTCCTTTACATTCAGATCAGTCTCAGAGCCGTTTTCCGCTTCTTTTTTATTAAAAAAGTAAGAACTAATATTTTTATTAAACAATTCTTTGAAACGCTTTTTCTGTCGATAATTATTGATAAAAGTATTTCGCATTATCGTCTTGGTCCAGGCGATAAAATTGGTTCCTGCATTAAATTTTTCTTTATTTTTTAAAGCCAGAAAAACAGTATCCTGATACAGATCTTCTGCTTCAAAATCATTTTTTGTCAAACTTATTGCGAATGAAAGCAATTGATTGGTGCTTCGTTGCAACTGCGTTATAAAATCTACCGGAAGAGAATTTGATGCGTTCATTTTATTGTAAATTTTGTGGGTATTTAATTTTCTATTTATACAAAGCTACTCATATGGAAGCGAAATTATGGCGAAAGTGTTGTGAGCCGCGATAAAAGTTAGATGAAACATCTGTTATGATAGATGAAATGTGTTCGATATTGGATTTAGCTTTGGCATATCCGTAAAACTTAAAAAAACGGATGGGCGTTATTAATTAACGGCACCATTGTTTTACTCAAAACATAATACCGTTAAAATACTTTTTACCAAAAAAATATTGCGGTTATATATAAAATATTAAATTAATATTCTATATTACAAAATAGATGTATATACATTAATTATTAAAACGGATTTCATAACATCGCTTACTTTTTGGTGGGCACAAAAACAAAACGTATGAATGCAATTATTAACTTAGGAAAGTATCTTTTTGCGATTCCTTTCGCCATTTTTGGTATTATGCATTTTATGAATGCTGAAGCTATGGCAGGTATGACTCCTTTTGGAGGAGTAATTATGGTTTATATCACAGGGCTAGCACTTGTCGCCGCAGCTGTAAGTATTATCATTGGGAAGATGGATAAACTAGCTTCTGTACTTCTAGCTTTAATGTTGCTAATTTTCGTTTTTGCAATTCATTTACCCGGTGTAATGAGTGGCGATGAGGCTCAAATGATGATCTCAATGCCGAATGTATTGAAGGATACGATGCTAGCTGGCGGTGCGTTGATGTATGCTTCAATGGCTAAAGACAATGCCGTGATCGGCTAAAGAAATTTTAGATTAAAGAGAGAATCGTAAAACACCTGTTGAGTCAATTGGCAGGTGTCTTTTTTTTAGAACAATTTCCTTAGTTTTGCGCTGCAAAAAATAAAGATTTTTCATGGTGAATAAGCGATATTTCGTGGAGTTATCTTATCTCGGAACGCGTTTTAGCGGCTGGCAAAAACAGCCTAAGTCAATATCGATTCAGGAGGTCATCGAAAAGGGGATCTCCAAAATTTTAAGAATAAATATAGAAGTGGTTGGATGTGGCCGAACGGATGCAGGAGTGCATGCTAAACAATATTTTTTGCATTTTGATTATGAAGCAGATTTGCCGGATGGGTTTACCAATCGCCTGAACAAAGTATTGCCTTTTGATATTGCAGTTAAAAAAGTTGTTGAAGTGGAACCAGGAGCCCACGCCCGGTTTGATGCTACTCATCGGGCATATGAATATCACGTTGGTTTTTACAAAAATCCCTTTACTTCAAATACAGTTTTCCATTTTCCATTTGCACACCGGTTAGATCAGGAAAAGCTGAATAAAGCTGCAGAGTTGCTGTTGGATTATGAAGAATTTTTTCCTTTTTGCAAATCAAACTCAGATGTCAAAACGATGAAATGCGATTTGCAAAGGGCCGAATGGATCTTTGATTCCGAAAAGGAAGAATTGGTATTTCATATCGCAGCAAACCGCTTTCTTCGAGGTATGGTCAGGTTGATTGTTGGAATGTGTTTGAATGTTGGATTAGGCAAGCTCACGCTTGAGCAAGTAAAGGCTGCACTGGATGATCAGACTCGGCTTTCAAAAAGTTTGAGTGTTCCTCCTCAGGGTTTATTTTTGACGGATATCCGGTATCCTTTTGCGATCTGATTTAAAAAACGTTCCACCACTTTTTTTCTTTTCGGTTGAGTTGTTGGAAATTTTTCTGCAATGCGCCAAAATTTTTAGGATAATTATCGTTGGTATTGAAATCTAGGGTTTGTGGCCGTCCGGCGTTGTTTCTAATAAAAAAATCAAAAAGCAAATCCCGGGCTCCTTGCGTTTTTCCTTCCGTTGTTTCGGGCGCAAGCAGGGTGAGTGCTTTTCCATGAGAATAAATAAAAAAAGCAGCGGCAAGAAGAGTTTCCTTTTCATCGATAATGCCTGAAGCAAAACCCCAGCCGCGATGCAAAGCATTGTACATAATGCGCTGATAAGCATGGAAGGCAGCTTCTGATTCTTTAGAATTTATCGAAGTTTCTTTAAAAAGACCGGCAATTTTCTCTGGTTTAATACTTGAAATAGGTCTCAGGTTATTTTGTTTTGCCTTTTTTAATGAAACCTCCAACGCTTCCGAGTAATTATTTCGGATGGTATCGTAAGGACTCTGAAGAAAAAGTTGGGAATTCCTTTTTTGTGTAATTTCAAAATCTTTGTTATCAGGAATTTGAATCCCCTTTTTGAACTGAATATCGATATTTTTATAAGCTCCGGGAATTGCTTCAACAAAAGCAGAAATCCGTTTCTGAGAAAGTAAGTGAATCGAATAAATCCCGGATTCT
Source organism: uncultured Saprospiraceae bacterium (assembly GCA_963793295.1). GTDB lineage: Bacteria > Bacteroidota > Bacteroidia > Chitinophagales > Saprospiraceae > JAHDHW01. The sequence continues at coordinate 62,313 of CAWBZX010000041.1, forward strand.
CTGATCAGCGAATGTTGATAAATAGAATAGTTGGATGTGGTTTGAAAGATAGGAAGAACAGATTCATAATCTCCTTCGACCAAGGCATCCCATTCTTTTGAAACACTATCGAGATACCATTTGTAACCAAAAATATTTCCGTTAATGGCGAAGTGGACACAACTGTTCCATTTTACTTTATCCAGATTTTCTTTTTTGACGAGTTGTATGTCCATTTTTATTTTATTCTAAACCTCAAAAATGACCAAAACTTTTGAAATTTAAGTTTACAAAGGCTTTAATTGTTTTTATAAAACAGCCAACCGTTATTTTAGTTTTAATTTATGCCTTTCGAATCATACAAGTCAACGGCAATCTTTACTCCTGCATAGAAATTTCTAGGAAGACCGGGGTAATAATATCGAGGCGCAGCCCCTCCAAAATTTGATGCATTGATTTGAATCATAGAAGCATATTTTTCATTCCAGATGTTGTTGATGCCCGCAAAAAAATCGAAGCTCCATCTTTTGCCGATATGGAGCTGATAGCCCAGTTTCATGTTCATCAATTGATAAGCATCCGAAAAAATAGTGTTATCATCCCGCATCGGCATTTTATCCACAAAATTAAATTGAATGTTGCCATAAAAAGATTTAAACGTCGCATCAATGCCTGTGTTGAAAAGATGTCGTGGTGTGCCGGTTAAATGATTTCCCGAAAAGTCATCTTCACCATCGATAAATTCTTGGAACGTATAGTCAGCAAAAGTGTATGATGCAAAAATATTCAGGTTCAAACCTTGAAAATAAAAAGGATGATTCAATTCCATTTCAAAACCATTATGCTGTGTTTTTCCGGCATTGATACCAATATACTGATCAAAATCTATACGCCTTGCGACAAGTAAATCTTTGATTTGCATGCTATAAATAGAAAAGGTATACCTCAAATTGCTAAAAATTTTTCCGCGGCTCCCCAGCTCAAAGTTCCAACCTTGTTCGGGTAAAATCTCCGGATTGATATTACCATCAGGATTAAGTGTCTCTTCAAGCGTTGGAGGTGAAAAACCATGGGATATTTTGGCGTGCAAAGAAGTGCCATTTTCCCAGCCAGCAACACTTCCGAGATCATAACCTACCGATAGCGAAGGTGACCAGATTAAAGGAAAATTCCGGTCAGTGGATTGTCGCTGTCGATAATCATAAAGATGATAGCTCGTAGCGTTTACATTAATACCAGCAGTTATCACGGTGTGGTTAAAATCAAGTTTCAGTTGACTAAAAAGATTGTAATAATTTCTGCTTTCATGGTTATCGCTTAAAAGACTGCCCAGTGAACCAAGACCATTGGTATTATTCGTCAGCCAATTATATCTTTCGTTAAAATAATCAGCCCCAGTTCGAACTTCTAAATGGTTTAGCGAGTTGGAAAAGGAATTTTTATAAGCCCATTCTGTCCTTGTTCCAACAATGAAAGATTGTTCTCTCAAAATATTAAATGGCCTTGTTTCATAGGTATTTCGAAAGGCCGTATAAATGCTCGATGATTGAGAAAAATGATCTCCAATCAACGACCGGTAAGAAGCACCAACGACGTTTTTTCTGTAGGTCTCATATCCTTTGGCGCGTGCCCAGGATGGTGCCGCTTTTTCAGGATGGTCAACATAGTCGGTGCTATCCAGGGAACTGGGAATCTGGGCATTTAAAAAAACGTAATTACCAAAAACGCTGATTACTTCTTTGTCGTTGAGCTGAAATTTTCCATATACAGCAAGACCGGTTCTGTTATACCTGTTGTTTTCCCGATAGCCATCACTGAAAGTATTATTGAGATTGACATTGATCAGATTTTGCCCATCAGTCGAATGTTGGAAATTTAAAACGTTTCGAATTAAACCAAAAGAACCAAAAGTATTATCCAATGAAAATTCGGTTTTTGGTAAAAATACATCAGGCGTGTTCAAATAAAGCATTCCTCCCAATCCAGCGCCATAAATACTCGATGTGGGTCCTTTTAAAATATTGACTTTTCCTAAAATGCTAAGATCAATATCTTCAATTGTCGTCTCACCCGAACCATTAGTCAAGGGGATGTCATCGATATAAGCTTTGATTTTTGTGGTTGCAAATGGAGACCGATTTCCAATTCCCCGAATGGTGATCCTATTGGTATTCAAAGCACCTGAATGCATATAGATGCCGGGTACACGATTAAGCGCAGGTGTGATAATGGTTGAGTTATTTATGTTGAGATCTTTTAAGCTAAAAGTTTTTGAAGCAGAAGATTTTTGATAATCTGGCGTTGGAAAATAGCAAATGATGGGTGCTTCCAGCGTATATATATTATACTTGAGAGAAATAGTCAAAACGGTATCTCCGGTTATCTGTAAAGTTTGGCTTTCAAAACCTAAAGAGCTTATCCGTATTTCAGAAGCGTTTGTTTTTAATTCGAATTTGCCCTTTAAATCAGAAGATGTTCCATTTGGTTTTTCAAGGCCTTTTTCAATAATCGTAGCCCCGATAACAGGTTCATTGATTTCCGCGTCAAGTATTTGACCTTTTATAACTTTTTGCGCAACGGCCATGAAAGAAAAGGTAATCAACAAGATTAGAATTGTAAAACTTTTCCACATGGTTAAAAGTTGTTATTATTGAGCTGTAAAGACTAAAATTAAATATTAGTGGGCATAAAAAATAGCTTATTTATAATTTAGTCCGATAACTTAATGCTTGAAAGTATTGATAAATAATCTGACGACAAAGGGGGAAGTAACTAAAAAGCTTAAAAAATGATACTCAAATTCAAAACAAATATAAATTGTGGCAACTGTGTGAAAAGCTTAAGCAGCTTTATCAATGAAGTACCCGACATTGAAGATTGGTCAGTCGATACGGAAAACCCCGAGAAAACACTCACGGTAACCGGAGAACAAATCACAGCAGAATCTATCATCGAAGCTGTGGAAGAAGCTGGATTTGATATTGAACCAGTTTTCTAAAGGTTAGTCTCTGGACTTTTTACGTCTACTTAAAAACTATACCGGAATCGCTTTTTCATAAAGTGGAAAATCTGCCATATAAGCATTTATTTCGGACCTTATTTTATTGGTCAGCGCTTCGTTTTCAAGGTCACTGATGATCGCATCAACCCATTCTACCGCTTTCAGGCAATCCTCTTCTTTAAATCCCCGGGTCGTAACAGCTGCCGTTCCAATGCGGATACCTGAAGTAACGAAAGGGGACTGCGTATCAAAAGGCACCATGTTTTTATTGACTGTGATATCTGCTTTTTCCAATGCATTTTCTGCTTCTTTTCCAGTTACTCCTTTTGATCTTAAATCGATAAGCATTAAGTGATTGTCCGTGCCACCGCTAATTACTTTATATCCTTTTTGGATAAAAGCGGCAGCCATAGCTTTGGCGTTTTTAATGACTTGTTTGCCATAGGCCTTAAATTCAGGTTGTAAAGCTTCATGAAAAGCAATCGCTTTAGCAGCGATCACATGCTCCAGCGGTCCACCTTGCATACCTGGAAAAACACCGCTGTTAAGCAAAGTTGACATTTTTATTGGATTGCCTTTTTTGGTTGTTTTGCCCCAGGGATTGTCAAAATCTTTTCCCATCATGATAATGCCTCCACGAGGCCCTCTCAATGTTTTATGTGTTGTTGATGTCACGATATGGCAATGTGGCATAGGATCATTGAGCAAGCCAGCAGCAATCATTCCGGCAGGATGTGCGATATCACCAAGTAATAAAGCACCTACTTTATCAGCAATGGCTCTGAATCGGGCGTAATCCCAATCCCTTGCATAAGCTGACGCCCCGCAAATGATCAATTTTGGTTTTACTTCCAAAGCTTTTGCTTCTACTTTGTCCATGTCAATTATTCCTGAGTCTTCTTCGACACCATAAAAATGCGGGCGATATATTTTTCCAGAAAAATTTACAGGGGAACCATGAGAAAGGTGGCCGCCATGAGAAAGATCAAAGCCTAAAATTGGGTCTCCAGCCTGGAGGACAGCCAGAAAAACAGCGGCGTTGGCTTGTGCTCCGGAGTGTGGCTGCACATTTGCATATTCAGCTCCAAATAGTTTTTTTAGTCGGTCAATTGCCAGTTGTTCAATTTCATCCACGATTTCACAACCGCCATAATAACGTTTTCCGGGATAACCCTCCGCATACTTGTTAGTGAGGCAAGTGCCCACTGCGTTTATAATTTCCTGACTGGTAAAATTTTCTGATGCAATGAGTTCAATTCCGTTACGTTGGCGTTCAAGTTCTTTTGCAATAAGCTCGGAAACACGAGTGTCTTTGATCATTCTATTTTTATTTTTAATTGGCAGTAGATTTGTCGTATTCTTTAAAGGTTTAAAATTACGGTTTGATTTATTTAAACGATTAAATTTTGGATTAAAATTTAGAGAAAAAGCACCTTTTTATAAAAAATAGCGTAAAAAACGACAGTTTGTGATTTCCATTTCGAAGGCATAGCCATTTAATCAACCCATAACCGAAACGTTTTTATAAATCATGCGCTATAGTTTTTAACTAAAAAGCGATGAATACAGGTTGTTTGATATTCAACAAACTTTTTTATATTTGATTAAATATTAATATCCCATGAGTAAAATTGTTTACAAGATACTCATATTGATTTTTTTGTTCGATGCTGTTGGCCTTATGGCTAAGACCGATAAGTATCGCTGTATGTGGAGGCAGGATCCTGCAACGACAATGGTAATCGGATGGAATCAAGTAAGCGGAAAATCACCAATCCTTTTATATGATGTAGTTGATCATGGAGGAGAAGAAGCAGCATATTCCTTTTCACAAAGACCGGACAAAGTGGTTTATTCAAAAGAAATGAATAATCATTTTGTACGCTTAAATTACCTCCTTCCCAACACAACTTACTATTTTATTATAATAGACAGCGAAGGCTGCAGTAATCGGATGTCTTTTAAAACTGCGCCTGATAACCCATATGAAAGGCTTTCTATAATAGCCGGTGGCGACTCCAGAAATTTTCGGGAGGCTCGGAAACATGCAAATAAACTAGTTGCCAAATTGCGCCCCCATTGTGTAATGTTTGGCGGTGATATGACTGGTGGCGACAGAGGTTCCCAATGGAAACCATGGTTTGATGATTGGCAATTGACCATTGGTCCGGACGGGCATTTAATTCCCATAATTGCGACCCGTGGGAATCACGAATCCTCCAATAAGACGCTGACCGATCTTTTTGATGTTCCTTCCGAAAAAGTATATTACGCTCTTTCATTGGGAGGCAACTTATTAAGAATTTATACCTTAAATTCACTTATCGCATCTGGGGGAGATCAAAAAATATGGCTGGAAAAGGATTTGCAGGCGCACCAGGATTGTATCTGGAAATCAGCACAATATCATTTTGCCATTCGACCTCACACGTTAAAAAAAGCAGAGCGCAATAGCCAGGCATTTAATTGGGCGGGCTTATTTTATGAATACCATGTAAATCTCGTTGTTGAATCAGATGCACATGTGGTTAAATGGACTTATCCGATCAGGCCTTCCAATGAAAAAGGAAGTGATAAAGGTTTTATTAGGGATGATAGAAAAGGAACCGTTTACGTTGGAGAAGGTTGCTGGGGAGCACCGCTTCGACCAAACAACGATGATAAAAAATGGACAAGGAACAGCGGCAGCTTCAACCAATTCAAGTGGATTTTTGTAGATATGGACCGGATTGAAATCCGAACGGTTAAAACCGATCATTCTGAAAAAGCTGCTTTTGTTGATCCGTACGATATTTTTACCGCTCCCGAAGGCCTTGACATTTGGAAGCCAAGTAATGGTTCCGTTATCGTTATTGATCGTGATAAAGGAGGAATAAACAATCCAATGATTGCTGAAAAAAGTAACCTAGAAATCATTGATTTTTCAACTACTCTGGCTGGAAACGATGTTGCAATACGTTGGACTACCGAAAATGAATCATCCACAAAAGAAGCTTTCGAAGTACAGCGTACCTTTGATGGGAATAATTTTCAGACCATAGCTTCGGTAGATGGTTCATGTAATGGGAGTAACTCCTATGAAGTGATTGACCGTGATTTTAAAGGAAGCCCATTATTCCTTTCTTATCGGATAAAACATATCCCACCTTCGGGTATTCCAAGAGTGACAAAAGTGGTGGAATTTGTTGAAACGAACTATCAATTTCAAAACCTTAAGAAACTTTCTCCGGATCCTAATAATGGAATGATACGCGCAAAGTATGCAGTCAACCAAACAGCAAATATCACAATCAGGTTGGTCGACTATCAAAATAATATTCATGCCAGCGACAATTACAAAAATCAACGATCAGGTAATTATTTGCGCTCCATTGATATGCGACGAATGCCATTTGGTAAATACTTGCTGATCATTAAAGCTGATGATGCCATACTAGAACAATACCTCGTGGTGAAGCCTGGATAAAAAAACAGCCATTGCGATAATATTGCAATGGCTATTCATTTTATATTTGGTTAGAATAAAATCCTAATAGCGATAATAATCTGGCTTGTAAGGTCCTTCCTTTTTAACACCAATATAATCCGCTTGATCTTGCGTTAACTCATCGAGCTCAACACCGATTTTTTCTAAGTGTAAACGGGCAACTTTCTCATCCAGATGTTTTGGCAAGGTATAAACTTTATTTTCGTATTGATCGCTTCTTTCCCAAAGCTCAAGTTGAGCCAATACTTGATTGGTAAAAGAGTTCGACATTACAAATGAAGGGTGACCTGTTGCACAACCCAAGTTTACTAATCGACCTTCTGCTAAAACGATAACATCTTTTCCATCGATTGTATATTTATCAACCTGTGGTTTGATCTCTACTTTGGTATTTCCATAAGTACCATTCAACCAAGCCATATCAATTTCATTGTCAAAGTGACCAATGTTACAAACAATTGTTTTGTCTTTCATAGCACGGAAGTGCTTCTCCTGTGATGATATCTTTGTTACCAGTTGCAGTAACAATGATATTAGCTTCTTTGACAGCATTATCCATTTTCTTCACTTCAAAACCATCCATTGCTGCTTGAAGCGCGCAGATTGGATCAATTTCAGTAACAATTACTCTGACATCCTGCACCTTGCAAAGAAGCAGCAGATCCTTTTCCTACATCTCCATAACCAGCAACAACAGCAACTTTTCCAGCCATCATGATATCAGTAGCTCTTCTGATTGCATCTACCAAAGATTCTTTACAACCGTATTTGTTGTCAAATTTAGATTTTGTAACAGAATCATTAACATTGATTGCAGGTAGCGTAAGTGTACCATTTTTTTCTCTTTCATAAAGACGGTGAACACCTGTAGTGGTTTCTTCAGCTAAGCCCTCTGATGTCATCAACCAATTCAGGATAACGATCAAAAACCATATTGGTCAAATCTCCTCCATCATCCAAAATCATATTCAAAGGTTTTCCATCTTCAAAAGCAAATAATGTTTGTTCAATACACCAGTCAAATTCCTCTTCATTCATTCCTTTCCAGGCATAAACAGGAATTCCAGCTGCAGCAATAGCAGCAGCTGCGTGATCTTGAGTGGAGAATATATTACAAGAAGACCAAGTCACTTCAGCACCTAGTTCAATAAGTGTTTCGATAAGAACAGCTGTTTGAATAGTCATGTGAAGACAACCAGCTATTCTTGCACCTTTTAAAGGTTTTGAAGCACCAAATTCCTCTCGAAGTGCCATTAATCCTGGCATTTCAGCTTCAGCTAATTCAATTTCTTTTCTACCCCAATCGGCCAAGAGTAATGTCTTTTACTTTGTATTTTAGTCTTGTTTGTACCTTTTCCATTTAAAATATTTTTTATGTGTTTTCTGAAATCGACTGCAAAATTACAATTTTAATGTGGTTTGAAAAAATTATAATTCACAGTGATATTAAATTACTAGAATGTATTGTTACTTTGTAAGTGTATTTCTAAAAATGAATTGATAATTTGTAACCTTTTTATCACACTCTTTTATAGAACTTTCAAATACATACTTTTTAACCAAAAACAACCTAAAATGTTTCTGTTATGTCCGAAATAAAAATTGCTTTTTGGAATTTGCAAAACCTATTTGATACAACTATTTCTGAGATTGCTGCTGATTTAGGTTATACTCCCGGAAATGGCTGGACGGAGGAGGTTATGAACCAAAAAATAGAAAATCTTGCTGCGGTCATCAATCGGATGCATGATGGCGAAAAACCGGATTTGTTAGGAGTTTGTGAAATTGAAAATAAAGAATTAGCTGAAAAGCTTATTGAGAAAATTGACCGGGACAACTATAAAGTAGCGCATGTTGAAAACCCGGACATTCGGGGAATAGATACTTCATTGATTTACTCAAGCGATGTCTTTGAACTGGATGGAAATCCGTTTGGCCACCTCGTACATTTAAGATATAGAACCAGGGATATTTTTGAAGTTCCTTTGCACGTCAAAGCAAATGGTGCAAAATTGACTGTTCTCGTTAATCATTGGCCTTCGAGAAGTCAGGGAAAATTTGAAAGCGAACCTTATCGCCTTACGGTAGCAAGCCATGCGGGACGTTTAGTCGATGAGTTATTGAAATTACCCAAAATAGAATTTATGGCTTTGCCCGATGATGAAGTTTGCCTTGAATTACTGAATGACCTTTGGAACAGAAATGTACTTTTGATGGGCGATTTTAATGATGAGCCTTTCGACCGAAGTATTTTAGATTTTCTGCAAGCTTCTAAAGGAGAGGACCATTTGGAAGAACCTCTCAAAAAGTCGAGGGGATTAAAAATTCCTTCTCCTTCTGCCTACCTCAACAAACAATCTTTTCTATTTAATTGTATGTGGCCAAAACTTGGAATGGCTGACGAAGGAACGTATCATTTTTCAGGATCTACAAATACGATGAATTTGCTGGATCAGTTCATGATTTCCAAAGGATTGTATTTTGGGGAACAAGGTTTAAAATTTAATCAACAATCAGTTGAAATATTCAGAGCTTCCATTATGGCAACTGGGGCTAAAAAGCGGCCTAAAAAATTTGAATACGATAAAAATGGCGTTAAAAGAAATGGTTACAGTGATCATTTTCCCATAACAGCAACTATTGATTTGATTTGAGCAGATTTAGTTGTTCCAGGATTTGCGCCGTCAATTTTTTGCGGGCCTCGGCATCCTTGTCTTTATTGATGTCAATATTGGCAGCAAAAAAATAAACATTGTCTTTTCGTTCCAAATAACCGACAAACCAACCAATATTAGGTTCGACACTGGCAGCCCAGCCTGTTTTTCCCCTTAAAACATAATCTTCCGTTTTTTCAAGAATCATAATATCCTTTACGATGCCCATGGATCGTTGAGAAAACGGGAGCTCATTTTGGTGACAGCCTTTTCAAAAAATCAATCTGCTGTTGCATCGTTATCCTGATATTGCCTTCCAACCAAAAAAGATCGATTCCTCCGCCGATATCCTGATTGCCATACCCAACGGTATCAATATAATGCTGCATGTTTTCCTCACCTATCCGTCGAGCCAGTTCCTGATAAAACCAAACTACCGAGTATTTTATCCCGGAACGAAGGTTGTGATCCTGATTCCATACTTCTACAAAACGTTTTTTCCCATCCCATTTTATTATTTCCGCCTCGTCGTTTATCACACCGGTTTCAAGCGCGATTAGTGAGTTGATGATTTTGAAAGTGGATGCAGGAAGATAGCCAACTTTTGTTCTCTGGTCATTAAAAACTAATGTGGTGTCATTTTTTAAATTATAGAGTAAAAAAGCTCCTTTTACACCAGCACTGTCAAATAATTGCTGAAAATTGATTGCTGGTAAAACAGCTGTTACGGACTTGTTTTTAGCTTCATCTTTTGAGGGTACTTCGTTTTTACAACTCAAAATAAAAAGAAGTAAAACACTGGATAACAAGAAGGTTTTCATATTAAAACATTTAGTCAACTGATTGATATTCAAAAGATAAGGCATGTTTCTTGTAAATTATTAAATACGTCCCATTTATTCTCTGAAAAATACATACTTATGAGATTAACAAAACGAATTCCTTTGCACTATTTCCTTTTTCTAATAGTATTTCAATTTTTCTCCTGCTCCTCCACTCAAAAAATGTTAAGTCCTGAAGATCTAATCATTGGAAAGTGGGTGTTGGAATCTGCCAGCTTTGACGGTCAAGTTATAAAAGCGGAGATTCTTGGAGGAAGAATTTCTTTTGAATTTACGAAAGATGGTCTTGCTACTTTTCAGACTTCAGAAGGACAAGTTGAACGTGGTCGTTATCAAATTCAATCCAATAAGTTATTCGATCCAGACAATCCCAATGATAATCCGGCTGATATCGTTTCGCTGACCAAAGATCATTTTATTATGTCGATGGAAGAAGGAGGAGAAACGGTAACGATGACTTTTGTTCCGGAAATGAGATAAATTGCTTTTTTAAAATAGATCTCTCAGACAAGGCTCGTTAAGCGTTTTGGGAAACCCTCTTTCGAATTTAAATCGAAAGAGGGTTTTTTTATCTACTTTTTTGAATTGGCAATGAAATATTAAATATGTTTGTAAGGATAAATGCCAAATTCAAACAAACATAAAAAACTAGACAAGCCTTCTTTTGAGCAATTGTTTAAAACGCATTTTGTTCATTTGTGCAACTTTGCCTATCAATTTGTCAAAGACACTGACAGTGCGAAAGATATCTGCCAAAAAGTTTTTATTAACCTTTGGGAGAATCGCGAAAAAATTGACCTCCAAAAATCCATTCAATCTTACTTGTTTACTTCAGTCCGGAATCGTTGTCTGAATTATATCCGGGATCAGAAAAAATATCGTAGCCAGGTACTCGATCTGGAAATTCATGATTTTGAAATTCCCGTTGAGGAAGATGATATTGCTTTGTCAGAGCTAAAGGATAAGGTTGCCGCGGCATTGAACGATTTACCCGAAAAGTGCCGACTGGTTTTTGAAATGAGCCGCTACGAAAATATGAAGTACAAAGATATTGCTGAAGCGTTGGATATTTCGGTGAAAACGGTGGAAGCGCATATGTCAAGAGCATTGAAAGGCCTGCGGGAAAACCTGGATGATTACCACTTTGTTTTATTGTTGATCCTTGGGTTTTTAAATTAAAGACTTTTTTAAAAAGTAAAACTTTCTTCTAAAATGTTTCGGAGGCAGCCAGATAAAAGCCAAATGAATTATCCCCAAAACCAAAATCGACAGCAAGGTTAGTTCGCGACCGCTTATCTACCATTATTCGCAAACCCGCACCAAAGCCCGGCTTTATCGATTCAAATAATTCTAACGATTGTCCCGGATTATTCGCCGTAGTTGCATTTAAAAACAAAACACCTCCTAAAATCCCTCCGCAGCGAGAAATCGGGAAACGATATTCGGCTTCGCCATACACAAGGTTGTTTCCACGAAAACGACCTTGTGTATATCCACGAGCGCTTCGGCCGCGTTGGTCATAGGCGGTAGCAGACAATATCAAGTAAGGGAATTTACCCTCAGGTGAAAAATTCCCCATTAACCAAAAAGACATAACATGCCTTGGATTTCCTTTGGATAAACTGTGAAAGCTTCTCCATTCCAATTGAAAAAAATTGCCGCTAATGTCATTGCCTAATAGTTGTAATGCCCCACGCCAACTTGCCTGGATGTAAATCCCTTTGTAGGAATTAATCATATTGTCGCGTGTATCGTATATCAGGTTTATGTTTAGTGCTGATGAAAAGTATTTGTCGGTATCAAACCCGTAATTTTTATTGTAGGCATAATGGCTTGTTAGTAGTGTGTCGCCCGGATTTAACTGCAGCTTTTCATCTACAATTTTGGAATAGGAATCGAAGTTATAGCCAAATCCTAGGTATAATCCTTTTTTTAATTTAAAAGACACCGACTGGTGCATTCTTGCAAAATTAAATTTCATTGGCTGTGTAAGGGAATCGCTGGATGTTTCAAGCCCAGCCAGGCTAAATTGATAGTCTAATATTCCACCGGTAGGAGCATTAGTGCCTAAACCATACGTAGATTGCGAGTAAATCAAAAACCTCCAGTCGCCACTAAAAAATATCCGGTCATTTTTTGAATAGATGTTGTTTTTCAACAAAAAAATAAACTGACTTTTTGTGGTAAACTGCAAGCTACCAGAAAGAGAAGAATACAAACTACTACCAAGCATCTTAAAAGCATATTGACCTCCTACCCCTACCACAAATCCTGTTGCCGGGTTGGAACCGATAACCGGAATTAGTAATAAAGAACCCGATTTTGATACTTTTGTTTTTGGAGGTTTGTGCCGCCAATCACGGATCACATCAGGCAGATCTCGTTGCACGCATATTGAATCAATAGGTTGGGGCAGCGTATCTTGGCATATGACCGAAGAAATATTAAAACAGATCAGTCCAAAAAGCACTAACCATTTTAAAAAAGTTGTTGAATCGATATTCATTATAAAAAGCTGTTATTTACTTTAAACAAAGGTTTTGACTTAGACTGAAGTGAGAATGGGTATAATAACAAATAAATCAATTTGATAAAAAAAGGGGAACAATCATTAACTGTATTTCCCTTGCGAAAGACCGGTTAGTGATTTTAAAGTAAACTTATTTTTTTTGCAAAAGTATTAAATGTACAAAGAAATAAACTAATTCAACTCCTTAACTGATGTAAATGAAGGGAATTATTAGAGAATAAAGTACTCCGCACAGTCAGTGTTTATATGAATCTTCTAGCATGTCCGGGCAATGAATGCAACTTCGACTGCCAATTGTAAAAGACTCCGACAGTTCGAAATCCTTAACCAAAAGCGTAGAAATGCCTTTGGGAAAACCTCAAGGATTATTTCTATATTTAGTTGTTGATCTCTGGCTTTCTAAATTAAACACCGTTTTTAAAATTCACGAAAAGTTTTTACTTTCAAAACATAGGGTGTAGGCAGATTTTGGTGTATAATAATTAAATACGATGTCAGAAGACAAAAACCATATCGATATTTTCGATCTCATTCCAAAACATTTGAGTGGGGAAACCAGCGATTCAGAAGTGAAGCGCTTGGAAGAATGGGTATTGTCTTCGCCCGAGAATAAAGCTCAGTTTAACCAATTCAAAAAAGCCTGGATACTTTCCGGTATTGAAGGGAATTACCAAAATATTGATGTCGAAAAGGAATGGAAAGCTACCGCTGGTCAGTTATTTCCAAAAGATAATGTCATTCCGTTACAGGCCAAACCACAGCGCCGAATTGGATTTTATTTAAGAATTGCGGTAGCAGTTACTTTGGTGGTTGTCGCTTCTGTCTGGTTGTTTAAATCCATAAATACGGTTGATTACCAGGAATTTGTAGCGCAAACGGAAATAACGGAAGATAAACTTCCAGACGGAACTCAAATTGCTTTAAATCAATATTCCTCCGTCAAGTTTTCAAGCAAACCGAAGGAAAAATATCGCCGGGTTGAATTGAAAGGCGATGCCTTTTTTAAAGTAGAAAGAGACACGGCCCGCCCTTTTATTATTACTACTCAGGATATTGAAATTGAAGTTTTGGGTACTTCGTTTTATGTGGATTCGCGGGAAGAACAAGCTCAAATTCAGGTTATCGTGCAATCAGGTTCGGTAGCAATGACAGTCGGGAAAAATAGAATTGTCCTTGTAAGAAACGAAATTGGAATTTATGACAAATCCAGTGGCGAATTGAATAAAAAGCAAAACGATGATGTAAATTATATGGCCTGGAAAACCAATTTGCTGGTTTTTGAAAACACGAATCTTGAGCGAGTCGTTTTTGATTTGAATCGGAAGTTTCATGCTCAAATTTCAATAGCCAACGAGGAATTGAACTCCTGCCCAATTACGGCAACTTATGATGATAAATCGCTGGAAGCTATTGTCCGGATCATTGAACAGACTTTAAAAATTAAAGCCGAAGTTGATGGCGATAAAATTGTTTTTTCAGGAACAAGTTGTGGTTGATTTTCAAAATGCTTAATAATGCGCAAAGCCCGCCTGTTTATTTTTTTTCTACAGCTATTTTTTTGTGTGATCTTCGCTCAAACGAAAGGAAATGCGCAAACAATAACCATTCAAAAAGCACAAATAAGCGTCGGAGATCTTCTTGACGAGATCACTGCCCAAAGCGGGATCAACTTTTCTTACAATCCACAATCGATTGACACCAAGCAGAAAATTTCTTTTTATATCAAAAACGCAACGTTGGAAGAAACGCTGAAAAAACTCGCCAGTCAGATTCCAATAGAATACAGCATTATCGAAAATCAGATTGTGTTGAACCGAAGTGAAAAACCGCAAATTGAAGAGCCGGAACAACCTGAATTTTACACCCTGAGTGGTTTTGTAAACGATACGTTATCTGGAGAAAGCCTCATCGGTGCTTCCATATTCGCGCAAGGTACTCCGCGGGGAACGATCACCAATGCCTTTGGTTTTTATTCACTACGTTTGCCGAAAGATGGCTACCAGGTTGAATATTCTTACATCGGTTTTGAAAGCCAAAATTCAAATATTCTATTAAATAAGGACAAGAAAAAAGATGTAAAACTGAGGTATATTACCCAAGAATTACCCAGCATTATTGTTAAGATACCGATGCAAGATCTTTTGAATAAAAAGCAGATTGGTGCCATAGAATTTAATCCCGTTGATTTGGAAAATATGCCTGAATTTGGTGGCGAATCAGGATTGATCAAAGGTATTCAGTCTCTGCCAGGCATCAAAGCCCACAGCGATGGCTCTGCATTTTTCTTTGTAAGAGGTGGTGAAAAAGACCAAAATCTGATCATTATCGACGATGCGCCGGTTTACAATCCGGCCCATTTGTTTGGGTTTTATTCGATGGTCATTCCTGATTTTTCAAAAAGCATCAAAATTTATAAAAACGATATACCGGTCAATTTGGGTGACCGGCTTTCTTCGATCATTGATATTCGGACAAAAGATGGAAATCTCAACAGATTTGGAATGAGCGCGGCTTTCAATCCATTGCTGTATCGTTTTTCGTTAGAAGGGCCGGTTTCAAAAGGTAAAAGTGCCATATTTGCTTCGTACCGACATTCCAGTTTTCAGTGGTTATACAAAAGAGCCAATCCCGATCTTGCTTTAAGTTTTAGCGATTTCAGCTTCAAATGGAACTGGAAGATTAATGATAACAACAGATTATTTTTTACGGTTTTCAGTGGCAATGATGCCCTAGTCAACAATGCTCCGTCTCCCAAATTCGCAGGGATCGGTTGGAATAATTTCGGTTCAACCCTCCGCTGGAACCATATTTTCAATCCAAAACTTTTTTCCAATACTATTTTATACACCGGAAGCTACCGGTACCAACTGTATTCGGGAAATAACAGGTGGCTTTCCGGTATTGGTAAATTGAGTTTAAAATCTGATTTTACTTACTTTTTTAATCCGAAATTAACCACAAAATTTGGATTGGAACTCCATGGCTTTCACTTCAGTCCGGGTGAAGTATTTACAGAAGCAGCGAATACTATCTTACCAACTTTTCGGCAGAGTTATTCCCGCCAAAGTGTTTTATATTTTAATGCTGATTATAAACTGTCCCAAAAATGGCGATTCAATGCAGGGCTTCGGGCTCCCAATTGGGCAAATTTGGGACCTACTGTTTATTATACTTTTGATGATAATTATGAGTTGCTGGATTCGGTTGATACGGGAGAAGGCGTTTATCAAAATTATGTCAATCTTGATCCGCGGCTAAGTTTGCAATACAATGTTGACAGCACTTCTTTTCTGAAATTGAGTTATGGCATTTATCACCAATACATGCAGTTGATTTCCAACTCTGCATCGCCCTTCACATCGTTGGAGGTTTGGTTGCCGAGTAGTCCAAATATCAAACCGCAGCGTGCGGAGCAGCTGGCCTTGGGTTATTTAAAATATTTTCCAAAACCGAAAATCGAGATCAGCGCAGAAGTTTATTATAAAAAAATGGATAATCAGATTGATTATAAACCACATGCCAATACCCTTTTGAACCCTTTGCTTGAAGGAGAACTCCGGTTTGGGCAAATGAAATCTTATGGGCTGGAATTTATGCTGAAAAAGGATTTCGGCCGGTTGAACGGCTGGATTTCTTACACCTATTCAAGAGCACTACGCAAAACCGAGGCTATAAATGAAGGGAGAGAATATCCGGCTTTTCATGACCGGCCACATGACTTTTCGATCATGCTGAATTATCAGTTAAAAAGACGGGTGTTGTTTTCAGCCTATTGGACAGCTTATACGGGGTCTGCTTTTTCATCACCAACGGGATTTTATACCTTCAATGAAGTTACGGTTCCTATTTATGGTGAAAAAAATAATGATCGTTTGCCCAACTACAGACGCCTGGATTTGGCTTTCAAGTTTATTTTAAATAAGAATCCAGAAAATCGTTTCCAGCATAGCCTGACCTTTTCGATTTATAACTTTCTGGCGCATAAAAATATAGTTGCCGTCAATTTTAACAAAACGCTGGATAATTCGGATAAACCTATAGTGAAAGCAAATCAAGCGATAGAACAAAATTTAATTACGACTCAGACGGATTTAGTGCGCTTTCTGCCATCGCTGACTTACAAGTTTAATTTATAAAAAGTAACCGCCATGCATCGAGATCATTTTGGTAAATATATTTTAGGGCTCCTTATTTTGTTTGGGACGCTTGGCTGCGAAGAGCAGGTTGATTGGGCATTTCAACCTCAGGAAAATGGTGCTTTGGTTGTGGATGCGATTATCACCAATGAATTTAAGCAGCAGGAAGTCCGGCTTTCACTCAGCTTCAACGAATTGAATGGACGACCAGAACCGGCTAATGGAGCTGAGGTCGTTATTTCTGACGGACAAAATAGTGCGACACTCATTGAAGATATCTCTGAACCCGGAAGATATTTCAGTGGACCAGCCTTTGCCGCTCAACAGAATAGAGTGTACAAAATCGATATTCAATATGAGGGGCTAAACTATGAGGCAGAAAACAAAATGATTCCTGTTTATCCTTTTGGTAAAATGACTTTTAACGCGGTTGGCCAAACGGATAGCCTGACCATAGGAGAAGTTGCTCCACTGTATTCCCAATACGAGCAGGCGATGTATGAAATAGATATCGACTGGTCGCACCTTACCGGTTCTGATTCGAGTCGTGCAAAACTATTTTTTTACACCTTCAGCACGGTTGATGTCAATGAACTTTTCAAGCCAGCCAGGGAAACTGTAGTATTTCCCAAAGGAAGCATCGTCATCGAAAAAAAGCATTCTTTGAATGATGATTTTGCTGCTTTTTATAGAGCACTCGCCATGGAAACCGATTGGCAAGGCGGCGTTTACGATGAAAATTCTGCCAGCTTACCTACGAATATTAGTAATGGAGGAGTTGGTTTTTTTGGCGTTTCAGCAGTGTTGGTGGATACTTTGATCGCGGAGTGACTTCCTAATTCCCTTCAAGGTATTCTAAATAAATCGTGTCGCCCTTCATATCTTTTAGGGAATGGCCAATATAGTTTACCTTATAAATAGTCACCATATCTTTACAATAGTCGTGTTTATAGTTGAAGTATCCATTATTATCAGTGAATACTGCCGGCGATAAGGTGTCTTTTCCAGGCACACCTGACATGATTTCCACCCTTGCATTTGCGATGGGTGTTTGTGTTGTTTTATCATAAACATAACCATTCCCTTCGTGATGGCAATTGCAAGAATAAAAGAGAACAATCAAAAAAGAAAATAGGAAAAAGTGTTTCATATGATTTTTTTTTGATCAAATATATTAATTCATTGAAAATATCTCAATAGGTCATAATGGTAAGGTTAATATTTATGTATTGTAAATGTCTGATTTTGATGCACTTATGATTTTTAATAATTTTTTTCAAAAAAAATATTAAAAGACTAAGGGTATTTTTCAATCGAAGTGTATTAAGAGTGAATTTGAAAATATTATTTGAATTAAATTATAAACTCAAAAGATTAAATATCATGAAAAAATTAAGTTTCGCATTAGTACTTTTCCTTTCTGTTTTCCTTATGCAATCATGTCAGAAAGACGATTTGACAACTACAGTGGATCCTCAAGGACAAAAGGCGCCTGAGTTGCCAAAAGTGGAATCCTTTGTAATGCCGTTTACTGCTTTCGAAGAATTTCGTGAAGATGATTCCAGAACCACTAACAATTGGCTTTATGCCGCCTCGAATGTAGTGATTTGGAATCTTGTTTTGACCCAACAATTAATTATCCCGGTTGCTTCTTTCTACGAATCATTTAACCATAGCGCGGAATATCAAGGTGGTGGTGTTTGGTTGTGGGCTTATGAAGTTGACGACAATGGTACCACTTATCATGCAGAGTTGTACGGCGAATTGTTGGTTGGAAATGAAGTTAAATGGGACATGTACATTTCTGAAGAAGGTGGATTTCCGCAAATGCACTGGTATTCGGGAATTACCGCCAATGATGGATCTTACGCTACCTGGACATTGAATCATGAACCAAACAATCCGACGCCATTTATCGAGATAAATTATCAGGAAAATGATGGCAATGGTTTCGAAACCATCCGATACACGAATATTATTCCGGGAATTCCCGAAAATGGCGGATATATTGAATACAAAGAATCAGCAAGTCAGGGAACTGAATTCAACAGGATTTATGACATATACAAAAGCGAAATTGATAACCTTTTAGAAATCAATTGGAATAACCCAAGTAACGAAGGACGTGTGAAAGATGCCGAATACTTTCAGGATAATGAATGGCATTGTTGGGGAAGTAATCTTCAGAATATAGATTGTTAGCATTATTTTCTAAGAAGCATTTTAAGAAGCTCGGAGAATTTATTTCTTCGGGCTTTTTTGTATCACATTTTTAAGCATCACTTTTCAAAACTTTTTTATACAATTCCATCATTTGATCAGCAAGTGCTTTACTATGGAAACGCTGAACATACCGGAATCCTTTTTCAGTTATCGCATTGGCATAATCGGGATCTGAAAGAATTTTTTCAATTCCTGCTTTGATCAACTCCGGATCGGGTGCTTCGATATAATGCGCTCCCGCCCCTGCAGCTTCCGGAAGGGAGGAAAGGTTTGTTGTAATGACTGGTGTTTTTGAAAATAATGCTTCGATGAGCGGAATGCCAAAACCTTCATAAATCGAGGGGTAAATCAACATTTTTGCATCGCGATAGATCATCGGGAAGTCCAAAAAAGAAACGTTTTTTGGAAAAAGGACCAAGGACTCTAAATTGTTTTTAGTAGCATATTCCATCACATTTGTTTTGTATTTTTTCCCATCGCCCAAAATGACGATTGGCAGTTGGCTTTCCTTTGGTAGTTGATGGATGGCTTGAATTATAGGTAACAGTTTTTTGCGTTCGATGATCGAACCGACGTAGAGCAGATAATCTTCGGGAAGCTTATATTTTTGCTGAATATCAGGTGAATTTTCCGAAGTATTTTGATTTTTAAAAAGTGCATCACAAGTTTGATAAATCACTTCAATCTTTTCCGGCGGAATATTATAAAAATGGATGATATCTTTTTTTGTACTTTCGCTGATGGCGATTATCCGATCCACATTTTCGCAACTGTACCTGAATTTCCAGTCGTAGATGTTTCGATCAACCCATGAAAATTGATGAGGATAATGTTTGAAAATAAGATCATGAATCGTAACGACGCTTTTAGTTTTAGTTTGTTGCAATCCAAGTGGAATTTCATGGCTCAACCCATGAAACAGCTGAATCTGGCTTTCGAGCAAATCTTTTTTTATACCGAAACTCCGCCAATAAGTATTGTTTCCTCGCGCTTTTTTAATGATAAATTTTGTTTGATTTAAAAAGGGTTTTGTACGATCATTTTTAATAACTTTTGACGAAAACAGAAAATATTCATTTTCAGGAAAATGATCTGATAAATCTTTCAAAAGGGTTCGGCTGTAATTTCCCAGGCCTGTAAAATTATTGAACAATCGTTTGGCATCATAGCCGATTTTGAGCATGTTTCTTTTTTAAATCGAACAATAGAAATAGATAAGGTGAAATAGAAAAAAGCCGTTCATTGAACGGCTTTTTAGTTTTATAAAAACAAAAATTAAAATAGTATCAAACCTCCTGCAATTCCGATTGATAATCAGAAATGAGTTGTTTCTGAAGGTCATGTGGAACGGGGCTGAACTCTGCAAATTTTTGAGAGAATTTTGCCTTTCCCTGTGTTAATGACCTTAAAGTTGAAGAATATTTATACAATTCAGCTTGAGGTACTTTAGCACGAATTTGCTGATAGTGTCCAACTGCTCCCATGCCTTGAATAATAGCCCGACGTGTTTGCAAGTCACCCATCACATCACCCATCACTTCGTCAGAGCAAAGAATTTCGAGGTCATAGATAGGTTCCATAAGCTGTGGCGCTGCACTCTGGAAAGAATTTTTAAAAACATTTGACGCTGCCAGCATAAATGCCATATCATTGGAGTCTACTGCGTGCATTTTACCATCGTAAATGCTGACTCTGATATCGCGGCAATAAGAACCCGTCAGCGGGCCTTCTTCCATTTTTTGCATCACGCCTTTTTTGATTGCATTGGAATACTTAGCGTCAATTGATCCACCAACAATACACCAAAGAAAGACTAGCTTACCGCCCCATGGTAAGTCCTCTTCTTCTGTTTTTCTCACATTGAGACCAGCAGGAGGGGCCATTCCTTCGTGGTAGGGCTCTATGCGCATATGTACTTCTGCGAATTGACCGGCACCACCACTTTGCTTTTTATGGCGATAAGAATCATTAGCTTCTTTCGTTATCGTTTCCCGGTATGCAATTTTTGGCTTTTCGAAATCCATCGAAACATGATGCATTTTTTCTATTCGATATTTGATGATATCGAGATGCAATTGCCCTTGTCCGTATAATAAAGTTTGCTTTAAAGATTTCGATTGTTCGACGATCAAAGTTGGATCTTCTTCCTGAATTTGATGAAGAGCTTTGATGAGCTTTTCCATGTCATTTTTACTTGGAGGGCTTACCGCAGTTCTAATTCTTGGAGCTGGAAAGTGGATCGGATCTATTACCGTGTTATCGCCTTTAGACGCGAGAGTGTTATTGGAGTGAGAATTTTTCAATTTTACAGTCACACCGATATCACCAGCGCATAATTCATCGACAGTTTCTCGGTTTTTGCCATTTGCTACAAAAAGTTGATTTAACCGTTCTGACGTTCGATTATTGTTATTGACAAGTTCGTCACCTGCTTTCACAGTACCGGAAAAAACTTTAAAATAGGAGACGAGCCCAACTCTTGGTTCAGACATTGTTTTATAAATAAATAAGACAGGTTTTTCTTTAGAATCACATTTTAAAGTACCGCCATCTTCCAGTTCAGCATCTGGCCGATCTGCAGGGGATGGAGCGATGTCGTTGATAAAACCCATGATTCGGCCACTTCCCATATTCAGTTCTGCCGATACACAAAAAACAGGTAAAACCTCTTGCTTCGCCATGGCTATACGCAAACCTTCAGCAAGTTCATTTTCGTTGAGTGATCCTTCTTCAAAAAACTTTTCCATCAATGTCTCATCATTTTCTGCCGCCGCTTCCACAAGTGCATTGTGCATTTCCTGGGCGCGTTCAATTTCAGAATCGGGAATAGGTTGTTTGTTAGGTTTTCCTCCACCTTCCGGGAAAACATACATGATCATTCGTAATGCATCGATGATGGTATTAAATCCAGTGCCTTGGTTTAGGGGATACTGAACGGGAATTACTTTTGACCCAAATCTATTTTTTGCTTGTTCCAATGTATTGTCAAAGTCAGCTTTATCATTGTCAAGGTGATTTACCGCAAAAATGGTTGGTGTATTGAATTTTTCAATATATTCCCAAATCAGTTCTGTTCCTACCTCAACACCACTTCTCGCATTGAGCATCATAAGGGCCGTGTCAGCAACTTTGAGTGAAGACACGAGTTCTCCTACAAAATCATCGAAACCAGGCGTATCAATAATGTTGATTTTACAATTTCGCCAATTGGCATGCATTAATGTGCTAAAAATGGTATTGCCTCTCTCTTGTTCAAGACTTGTAAAATCAGAAGTAGTTGTCTTATCATTCACTGTTCCTCTTCGAGTAGTAGCTTTTGCTTCAAAAAGCATTGCCTCCGCTAAGGTCGTTTTTCCGGAGCCTGAATGCCCCAATAAAACAACGTTTCTGATATTCTTTGTGTCGTAGCTCATAATATAGTGCCTGTTTTATTAATGTGTTAACTAATATTATTAATTCACCTTCGTAGGAAAAAGAAGGGCAATGAATTTAGGGAAATAAAACCGAATGAACAAAAATTAAGCGCTCTAAAAACATATATTTATTTTTTTAGAATAGAAAATGAAAAAATAGGAATTTCTGAAAGAGATAACATGCTCAATTTTGTCTGTATTTAAAGGATAAAGTCAGGACGAAAGGAGGTTTATAGAATGGTGAGGTTGTTAATTATAGTTTTATTTTTTAACGACACTTCGGAACTGGTTAATTAAAACAATTTTATCTGGATTTGATATAAGAAAAGGCATCTTTATTAAACGTTAGCAATGAGCCAAAAAACGGAAAGTGTATGATGATAAAATGAAATCTTCAAAAGTGCTTGTTTTCAGTATTTAGTCAGATTAATGGCAGCAGATCGTAATCTTTTCCAAGGTGCTTGGATTCAATAAATTGCTCTGCAATATCAGTTAGCGTTTTTTCAAATGGAATATACTGATAATCAAAGGTCTGAACCGATTTTTCATTATCATAATAAAATGAGTGAGATACCAGGTTAGCCGTTTCTTCCGTAATTAAATGGGGCTTTCCGGTAAGTTTTGATCGCAGCCAATCCAATCGCCAGGCTAGTCCTCGCATGACAGCAGTCACTTTAATATCAGGTGGTTTTTTATCCAATTTCCTTGCAACTTCCGAGAAGAATTCGAGGTAGTGAAGGTTTATGTTATTGACAATAAAACGTTCATTGAGTTGGTCGCTTTTCATAAGCCTAATGGCCAAAAGGGCAACATCGCGGACATCTACAAATCCGGAAGATCCGGTAGGATAAAATCGCAGCCCGTTCCATACCTGTTGAAACATCTGTCCAGTACTGATATCCCAAAAGCCGCTTCCGATAATAATCGCTGGATTTAAAATCGCGGCTGGCAATCCTTCCGCAATACCACGCCAGACTTCCTGCTCTGCAAGATATTTGCTGATGGCGTAATTTGAATTCGCATTGTCTCTTTGCCAGGCAGTATTTTCATCCACATTTTTTTGTTCTTTGGTACGGCCAAGCGCTGCTATCGAGCTAATATGCACCAGCTTTTCCACTCCAAAGTCCAAAGCAATATTCACAATATTGGCGGTACCTTCCACATTGGTACGCATCATTTTTTTGACTTCTTTTTTGTCAAACGAAACTACAGCGCCGCAGTGATAAACCTGTTCTACATCCTGCATTCCATTTTCCAAAGACCAAATATCCAGCAAATCGCCATCTATCCACTCAATGCGATCTTTGACCTCCTCTACTAAAGCAAGGGAGCTATCTTTACGTTTCAGTGCTCTAATGTGCTGATAACCCTCTTTGACCAAATACCTCAAAAGATAAGAGCCTAAAAATCCGGTTCCTCCGGTTACAAAAATGGTCTTTGATTTCAAGTTATATTTTTTAAATAATTCAGTGGAGCAGTTTATTGGATTGCTTTTTATGAAATATTACACGGTTTTTTTAAATCCCTGGTGAATGCCACCACTTATCGTGTCGTGTTTTGCACCAGTGACAGAATGCAAGGTATTTGTCTGATTTTCAATTCGGAGAAGCCCCATCAAAGCCATTAACGCAGCTTCTTTAAATTCAATAATTTTTCGGTCTGGTACAACAACTTCCACTCCTATACAATACTTCCGAATACAGGTTACCAAAAAAGAATTTAAAGCGCCGCCGCCTGTTACAATCATTTTGAATGATTCCTTTTTAAAATTTTCTTTTTCGATGATAGCCGAAATGGCGTTTGCTATTTGAAAAGCGATGTGCTCACAAGCCGTTCGCATTTTATCTTCCCAAAGCGCATCAAAATTTACAAAAAGCGGAACCACATTTTCCTGAACATCTTGATTAGCCAGCGACTTCGGATAAGATTCCTGAAAATATTTATTGGCATTGGCTTTTTTAAATAAGGGTTCAATTAATTGTCCGGTTTTCGCAATGCGTCCATCGTCATCGTATTCCATGTCCATACCCTGGGCAATAGCGTTTAAGGTCTGGTTGGCGGACCCAATGTCGAAGGCTACAAAACGGCCATCAATATTGCAACTGATATTATCAATTCCGCCAAGATTCAGATAAAAATCATAACCAGGAAGCAAGTATTTGTCAGCGATCGGAGCAAGGGGTGCGCCTTCTCCTCCGATAGCGATATCCTGAGCCCGAAAATTACTAACCACCGGATATCCTGTGACCGCTGCTATTGCTGCTCCATCACCAATCTGGACTGTAAAATTTTCGTCAGGGTTGTGAAAAATAGTATGTCCGTGAGAAGCGATAAAATCAGGCTCAATTTTATGTTTTTCAATAAATTTATTGACCAGTTCTCCGAGGTAATGGCCATAATAAGTGTTCGTTTTAGCGAAAGCCAAAGCGTTTTGGTGAGGTAGATTGAGGAGCCTTGATTGCCACATTTCGGAATAGCGAAAAGTCTCTGCCTCCAATATTTCCCAACCAACTTTTCTATCGTCATATTCGAATGCGATATAGGCGACATCTAATCCATCCATCGAGCTGCCTGACATCAGGCCAATGGCTTTATATGTTTTTACAGCCATAGTATTTATTCTTTTTTAGAAAGAACCATAGTATAAGCAGCAACAGCTTTGATCTCCTTTTCATTGAGTAAACCTTTAAAAGGAGTCATCATGTTTCTACCGTTTGTTATTACTAAAACACGCTCCTCAACAGAAAGGATTGACTCGGGAAATTTTTTAGCACCATTCAATGCCAAATCACCCGTTTGGCCATGGCAGGCGACACAATATCTTTTATAAATTTCTTTTCCTTCTATAACATCTGCTTTATTGGATGCCAATCTTCCGCAAGCTAAGGCAAAGGTTATTAGGATAGAAAAAATCAATATTTCCTTCATTACTTTATTATTTGTTTACGAATGTAAAGGAAAAGTCTTAAAAAATTAATTGGCTGGAAAATAAAATGAAAATCTTTGCTTC
Source organism: uncultured Saprospiraceae bacterium (assembly GCA_963793295.1). Classification (GTDB taxonomy): domain Bacteria; phylum Bacteroidota; class Bacteroidia; order Chitinophagales; family Saprospiraceae; genus JAHDHW01. Next base: position 87,588 of record CAWBZX010000041.1, read on the forward strand.
AACAAGTCAATGGGAAAGGATTGTTCATTAAAGGAAAATTGGTTTAAAAAAGAATCAATAGCTTCAAAAATGACAACGTCATTAGATTTGAATAAAAAGGAAATACTGTATTCAAAATATTGAAAAAATTACCCTCAGCAGATTATCAGCATTTCAATTGCAACAATTAATAATGTCCATAATTTTAATACTTCTTTATCTTTACCTAATACTTTTTCTTTTAACCGACATTTATTTTAAAAAAGAAAGCCTAAATTTGCAGACGATTTCAAACTATTTGTTAAAAATGATGTTAAAGAAATATCTGCTAATCCGCTTTATTTTAAAGGCATTGTACTATCCCAAATAAAATAAAATCAATGCTGATTCATCATCATTGATTTTATCTAATCCAAAAGCCAAATTGAAAATAGCAGAATATTTTTTTTCTCTGCTCTGATGAGATCATTCATAAAAAAATTAAAAAATGCGCCAAAAATTTTACCTATTCCTATTCTTGTGTTTTTGTAGTGGCTCCCTTTTAGCCCAAAATTCAGTTAACCGTGATGCCGAAAGAGCATATCCCGGAGCAACTAAAGTTCGGGTCGAAGAAAAAGAGTCCTTTCCAAAATATATCCAGTTTGATCCCTCTCAACAACTCACTGTCGAGGAGAGCCTTGCATGGATGAGACAAAATTTCAACCTTAGTGAATCAACCACGTTAGAATTTCTCAGAAAAAATGATGACCAGTTGGGTGGATCCCACCATCGTTTTCAGCAACTCGTAAATGGCAAACCTGTAACAGGTGGCGTTTATATCCTTCATGAAAAAGATGGCAAAGTCCATTCGATGAACGGAGAACTTTTTCAGATTGAATCAAGCGCTGAAGCGGTTATATCTAAACCACAAGCAATAGATTTTGCTTTAAGACATATTCCTGCTGAAAAGTACGGTTGGGAAACGACACTGGGTGCAGGTCAAACAGAATTGCTGTCTGAGTACCCCAATCCGGAGTTAGTCTGGGTACCAGAAAACCTGAACTTCAAAGAAGGAAACTTCAGGCTAGCCTATAAAATGGATGTCTATGCGGTAAATCCGGAACACCGGTCTTGGGTTTATGTGGATGCACAAAGCGGTAAAATCATCGCTGAAGAAAATCGAATCTGCCATACAGATGTTGAAGGAACGGTGCAAACGGTTTTAAGCAATCAAAGAACCATATTTATGGATCAGGTCAGCGATGATCTCTTCCGGTTGCGAGAAACAACACGCGGCAATGGAATAATCACTTTGGATTTACAAAATGGACCTAGTGGTGATTTGGATAATGCGGTTGATTTTACACACGAAGATAGCGATTGGGAGTTTGGTGTACCCCTTTATGACCGATATGGTACTGATGTTCATTTTGGGGCACAATCTTATTATGACTTATTGTTTGATTTATTTGAACGTAACAGTATCAACGAGGAAGGCTTGGTGTTGAGAAGTTATGTACACGTTAACGAAAACTGGGCGAATGCAACCTGGGATGGTAATGTTGCTCGTTTTGGCGACGGCAGCTCCGGGTCAGGCCTTGATATACCGGTAGTGTCGATTGATATAGTCGCTCATGAATTTACCCACGGATTGACCGATTATACGGCGGATTTGATTTATGCCTATGAATCCGGAGCATTGAATGAATCATTTAGTGATCTATTTGGGCTTGCGACAGATTTTTATACTCGCCCTGAAACAGCAGGTTGGCTTATTGGAAAACAAGCTACCTCAGATGGGCTGGGAATTAGAAGTGCATCGGATCCCAATTTTCATGGAAATCCCGATACTTATAAAGGAGATTTATGGTATACAAATACAGGAGATAGCGGAGGAGTTCACTATAATAGTGGTGTTCAAAACCATTGGTTTTATTTGCTTTCGGAAGGAGCTGAAGGGGTGAATGACAATGGTGAAGCCTATGTTGTGGAAGGTATTGGCTGGGAAAAAGCAATAGCCATTGCCTACCAAAATTTAAACGTTTATCTCACGCCAAATTCAAGTTATGCAGATGCGGCATATTATGGAAAACAAAGCGCTGCAGATCTTTTTGGGCTTTGTTCTACAGAATATAACGCGACGGTCAATGCATGGCATGCAGTAGGACTAGGCCAGCCTGTTGGAGAACTTGTCGTAGACTTCCAGGCACAGCGGACGCATTGCCAGGCTCCGGATACCGTTCAGTTTTTTAACTATAGCCAACCTTTCGAATCTTTACTTTGGGACTTTGGTGACGGAAATACCAGCACGGAATATTCACCAATCCATATTTATGAAAACGAAGGCACTTATGATGTGAAATTGATTGCAATTGGATGCGGCGGAAGTAATGATACCATTACAAAGCCAGGGTATATTGTCATAGATATTGATAGCCCGGCTTGTGTTGGAATGCCGATGGCTAATGAAGGCATCGATACCATTACCAGTTGCTCTGGGATCGTTATGGATACAGGTGGTGCTGAAGACTATTTACCGAATTCCAATTCGATTTTAGTTATAAATCCACCAACATTAGGGCCATTGGTATTAAGTTTTACCGAATTCCATTTGCGGCGGAATAATGCGGATGCAGATAATTTATCTATCTATGATGGACCTAATACTGATGCACCGCTTATTGGAAAATTTGCCAGAACTTCTTTGGATGGTCAGACTATTCAAACTTCAGGAGGCGCTGTTACTTTACACTTTGTAACTAATGATGAAAACGATACGACAGGGTTTGTGATGTATTATTCTATTGCTGACCAAATTGCTGAACCGGTTGCTGGTTTCACGCCCAATGATTTAAGCCCGTTGCTAAACGCTCCTGTTGAGTTTGTTGACAATTCTGAGAATTCAGGAGGCTATTTTTACGATTTTGGCGATGGACAAACCTCAACGGAGGCACAGCCAGTTCATCAATATACGATGTCGGGTTCTTATACGGTTACTCAGATTATAAGAAATTGTATCGGTGCAGATACTACCACCGTCCAGCTGGAAATCCAGCAAGGTGGTTCATTGAGTTTTGCACCAGATTCGATTTGTGTTACGCTCAATGCAGGAGATCAATACGATGGAGCATTTGTCTTATCAAATGCCGGGCCTGGTGAATTATATTATGGGGTAGATGGAGAAATCCACCCTGATTGGATTAGTTACGATACGGAATCCGGAGGGATTATTTCCGGTCAAAATATTTCTATTCCGGTTCATTTGGATGCATCCAACCTGGTCGCAGGAACCTATCATTTTAGTATTCCACTTGAAAGTGGTGACGACAGCCAGTTTTCAGTAACCTTGCCGGTAAAAATGATTGTGCTTCCTTTTCCGCAAGCAAATATGGCCTTATCAGTAGAAGATAATTGCATCGGCTTGTTCAGGTTTGTAGATATTTCTTTTAATGTTCCTACTTCATGGTTCTGGGATTTTGGTGATGGCAGCACTTCTGACGAAACCAGTCCATTTTATCAATATGATGAAGAAGGTGTTTACGATGTTTCATTGGTTGCATGTAATGACCTAGGTTGCGATACGATTATTCAGGAAAACTTTGTTGTAGTAAACTTTTGCGATACTTTGTTGATGCCTGTTACAGGAATTGATCTTTTTACAAACTGTAACGGAATTATCTATGATGATGGTGGCCCTGGTGAAAAATACAGCAATAATGTAGATTATATAGCTACCATAGCTCCTGATAATGTTGATCATGTAACGCTCACTTTCAATTCATTTCAAACACAACCTTCGCTGGATGTTTTGTATGTTTATGATGGGCCAGATATCAATGCACCATTAATCGGATCTTTTAGCGGCACGGTTACTCCGGGTACTTCATTGACCTCAACTGGAAATGAAATTACTATTCGTTTTACTACTAATGAAGCGCTTGCATTTAATGGTTTTGAGTTGCTATGGGAATGTAGCGGTGATCTTCCTCCTACAGCTAATTTTACCTATGAATCGGATATGGAATGTACAAATACCGTTTATTTTGAAGATGCATCAGGAGGTAACGGAATTTACTCCTACGAATGGGATCTTGGAAACGGGTTCTTTGTTTATGATGAAACCTCTTTTGTACATCATTACAATACAACGGGTACTTTCACGGTAAGTCTTGAAGTGAGCAATGCCCTTGCCTCTTCCAGCTTTGAGCAGGAAGTGATCATTTCGGAAATTCCATTTGATCTGGACATGCAGCTTTCTGCAGATACCGTAAATTTAGGAGAGTTGGTCAGTTTCGAAGCAATAGTTGATTTTACGCCTACAAGTTACCTCTGGGTTCCAATGGCCGGAGATACGCTTACAGTGGCCAATCCAGATTATTTTTTCACGGAATCAGGTGATTTTATGGTGTATCTGGAAGTTGAAAATGGAGATGGTTGTAAAATGTGGGTCCAAAAACCGATTCATGTTACAGACTTCACTAGTGTTGATGAGTTAACAGCGATAAATTCTTTTCAGCTAACACCCAATCCATCCGATGGTCAATTTAAATTGTCTTTGGAGCTTTCAGAAATACAGCGAGCCAATATCGTTTTATATAATTCCATTGGTCAAACGTTGTTCAAAGAATCTTTAGGACAAGTAAAGGCATTAGACATGGATCTCAATTTGTCAAAACTTCCGGTTGGCGTTTATTTCTTGTCTTTGATTACAGAAAACGGATTATTAGAAACTAAACATTTAGTGATCCAGCGATAATAAATTTTAGATTTAAACGAATAATAAAAAAGCCAAACTTTAATTTAGAGTCTGGCTTTTTTGTAGGTATAAAATGGCCAATTCAATCAAAATGTCACTTCCTTTTGGATTTTTTTATCTCCTCGCATTAGAATTACCGTTGTGGTATCACCTGCTTTGAATTTGCTCAAACCTTCCATGTATCCATAAATATCTTTGACTTCTGTATCTCCTATTTTGATAATTATATCTCCATCTTCGATACCACCTAATTGAGCCGGCTTACCATCAAGAACACCATCGATACGCATCCCGAATCCATCATAAACATAATCCGGCATTACTCCCAGAGTTACCTTAAACTTAGCTGCTGTACGGGTTTGGGATTCGTCTTTAGTTTTGGTAAAAACCAATTTTCCGGTACTATCAAGATTTTTAATAACAGCTATGATATATTCGGAGATTTCATAAATTCCCTGAAAATTTACGAGGTTACTATCGTCTTCTGGTTTGTGATATTCGTTATGTTGGCCCGAAAAGAAATGTAAAACCGGAATCCCGTCAGTGTAAAATGAAGTATGGTCAGAAGGGCCAATACCACTTTCACTGGTTTTGATTTTAATATCTGCGACATTGATTTTTTCTAAAATTCCTTTCCAACTTGGAGAGGTTCCGACTCCATTTACTGCTAAAACTTTTTCTTCATTTAAACGGCCAACCATGTCCATGTTAAGCATATAATTCACATTCTCTAACGCTATCGTCGGAGCATTTACATAGTTTTTTGAACCAAATAAACCCAGCTCCTCGCCTGAAAAAGCAATGAAGAGGTAATTGTTATTTTTGAATGTACTTTTCTTCAAAAAATCAGCAATATAAATCAACGCCGCAATTCCGCTGGCATTGTCATCAGCACCGTTATGAATCATAGGTTCTCCAGTATGACGCGAACCATGACCACCCATGCCAAGATGATCATAATGACCACCAATTATAACAGTCGTTGCTGCACCATTGTCAATATAGCCAATAACATTTTTACCTTTGCGAGCTATTTTGTCATCAGGTTTGTGCGGATCGGGTACGAAATTAAAATCAAAATTATAATACCAGGAACCTTCATCCCCTTTTGGAGTCAAACCTACTTCCTCAAAGCGGCTGGCGATATATTGTGCTGCCATTTCTTCTCCAGGGGTTCCTGTTTCGCGACCCATCAGCAAATCAGAAGCCAGGTAAACGACATCTACCTGAATATCGAGCAGTGTTTTCTGATCTTGAGCTAAAATTGTTGTAGAAAAAACTATTAGAAATAAATAACTTACTATTGATCTCATAATTTAAAATTTTCCTGAAAATAGTTATCATTCCCACAAATACAAGCAATACTTTTTAATCAGAAAATTATAAAGCGTAATATATTTGTCATTTTTACTTCAGTTAGACTATTAAAAAAGTAACTTTTTATTTAATGAACGATAAAAAGTTGATGATAATTTGATTGAAAAAAGCTCGCATTATTTAAAGTCAGGCTTTTTCAACATACTCGTTTACTTTCTTATCTTGCTTTTAAATCCTTTAAATTATGCGAAACGAATTTACTGCATTTTCGATCATCACTTTATTGCTAGTTGGAATTGTTGGATATTTTTGGTGGCCACCGATCTGGTGGTCGATGGTCTTTTTCGGCCCTATTATATTATTGGGGTTTTATGATATGTTTCAGTCTAAGCATGCTATAATGCGCAATTTCCCGATACTTGGAAGAGGGCGATACATCATGGAAGATTTGCGACCGAAAATGTATCAGTATTTTATCGAATCCGAAACCAGTGGCCGGCCGATAAACCGGATATTTAGAACGATCGTTTATCAACGGGCAAAGCAACAATTAGATACTTCGCCATTTGGAACTGTGCTCGATGTGAATGCAGAAGGCTACGAATGGATGAATCATTCGATTGGTGCTTTGGATGCTCATAAGTTAAATGGAAATCCACGGGTTTTAGTAGGAGGCCCGGATTGTAAAAAACCGTACAGTGCAAGTGTTTATAATGTTTCGGCGATGAGTTTTGGATCATTGAGCAGCCGGGCGGTGCTGGCATTAAATGGCGGCGCAAAGATTGGCGGATTTGCACACAATACCGGAGAAGGAGGGATAAGTCCTTATCACATTGAACCCGGAGGTGATTTGATTTATCAGGTTGGTACAGGTTATTTTGGTTGCCGGACAAAAGATGGTGGTTTTTCACCCGAACTATTTGCTGAAAAAGCGACAGCAGAAAATGTCAAAATGATAGAGCTTAAGCTTTCGCAGGGAGCCAAACCCGGTCATGGCGGAATATTACCTGCAAAAAAGAATACTTTGGAGATTTCAAAAATCCGTAACGTGGAGCCAGGAACGGAGGTGCTTTCACCACCCTATCACAAAGCTTTTTCGACACCGGTCGGATTGTTGGAATTAATCGTGCAGATGCGCGAACTTTCCGGCGGAAAGCCAATTGGCTTTAAATTGTGCGTTGGAAATAAAAGCGAATTTCTGTCGATTTGCAAAGCGATGATCGAAACGGGTATTCGGCCGGATTTTATCACGGTGGATGGTGGAGAAGGCGGAACAGGAGCTGCGCCTTTGGAGTTCAGCAATTCTGTGGGTATGCCTTTCAAGGATGGTTTAGCTTTCGTTTATGATGCATTAGTAGGTTTTGATTTAAAAAAGGATATCAAAATATTTACTTCCGGTAAAATCATCACAGGCTTTCATCTTTTTCGTGCCATCGCCCTGGGGGCGGACGCTTGTTATAGTGCGCGAGCCATGATGTTTGCACTTGGATGTATCCAGGCCATGGAATGTAATAAAAATACCTGCCCTACGGGTGTCGCAACTCAAGACAAGGAATTGGTTAGAGGGTTGAAAGTAACAGATAAAGAAAAACGGGTTGCTAATTTTCACAGAGAAACAGTAGAAAGCTTTGTTGAATTGTTGGCAGCAGCCGGGCTGACATCTTCTGAACAAATCAATCGGACACACATCAACAGGCGTATCAATATGGTAGAATCAAAACGTTATGACGAAATTTTTCCTTATCTGGAAAATGGAGCTTTGTTGAGTTTAGAGACTTGTCCAAACAATTTAAAAATACCTCTTGCAATCGCAAATCCCGAAAGCTTTGCACCAATATTAGCTCATGTCTGACATAGGAATCATTATTTTAGCGGCAGGGCAATCCCAGCGTATGGGGCAACCCAAACAACTCCTCAAAATTGGTGAAGATTCTTTGATCCAGCATATCGTAAAAGTTGCCGGAAATACGGCATATGCTCCAATTGTCGTCGTGTTGGGGAGTAATTTCGAAATGATCAAAAAAGAAATTACAGCTTATCAGGTATTGCCGGTTTATAATCCGGACTGGGAAAACGGAATGGGCACTTCTATTTCAACGGGCATCAGGGCAATTCGAAAATTAAATCCAAATATCCGGGCTGTTATCATTTTACTTGTTGATCAACCATTACTTAAACCAAATTTGTTGCATGACCTGGAAACCCTTTATCACCAAACGACTAAAAAAATCATAGCTTCAAAGTACAACGAAACTATTGGTGTTCCTGCTTTGTTTGATCAATCCGTTTTTCAGGAGCTTGAGTCTTTGGAAGGAAATACCGGTGCAAAAAAGATTATTCAGAAATTTGTTGAAAAAGAAGAAGTCGCTTTTGTTGATTTTCCGGAAGGGCGATTTGATCTCGATACGCAAAGCGATTACAAGCAGTTTTTAAAAGGTTTTAATAAGGAATAACTTATAAATTTAGTATAAGAAAAACGCTTTTTCATCCTCCTTTTTTTGTCTTTTATCTACCCTTAAAATACTTCCGTCAAATTTTTTAAAAAACTAAGGAAACTTTAGAACCAAAAATTGTTTCCAATGTTTCAGGTCTGTATATTTGCGCCTCAAATGGCGTTTTTAAACAAAAACATAAATGGAAGTAAAGGATAGGATAATAGAACAGTCGATGATTTTGTTTTTGCGTTATGGTATCAAAAGTATCACGATGGATGATATCGCACGCGAGCTCGGTATGTCAAAAAAGACGCTTTACCAATACGTGGATAATAAAGCTGATTTAATTGAAAATATTATTCGGAAGCATATCGACAATGAAAAAATGGCGATCACTACAATTAGGGAACACACGAAAGACGCTATTGAGGAGATGCTCATGATTGCCAAACACGTGATCCAGCTTTTGAGAGAGACCCCACCGGGGATGGCATATGACCTTCAAAAGCATTATCGCCCTTGCTGGAATATGATGGAAAAGTTCAATCAAAAACATCTTTACGCGGTAATTAAAGACAATATTGGCAAAGGCGTTGAACAAGGTATTTACCGTGCTGACATCAACTCTGATATCGTGGCAAAATTATACGTTGCCAAATCTTCAATGGTGGTTGATGAAGAACTTTTTCCGCTAAGCGAATATAATAAAGAAACCCTTTTTAAAGAATATATCAATTATCATATTCATGGAATAGCCTCCCCAAAAGGCTTAAAATTATTAGAAAAACATACTAAAAATCAATCATGAAAGATCTTCTGATTACCCTTTTGAGTTGTATCATTTTGGTTCAACTTAATGCCCAAGAAACAAAAGAACTAAGTTTAGCAGATGCCATTAGTTATGCAATGAATAACAACATTTCGGTCAAAAACTCGATCCTAAGTGTTGCAGATGCTTCTGAGCAAATTGTGGAACAGCGTGCTTTTGGTATTCCAAGAGTTAGCGCAGCTGTTGATTGGAACTATGCTTTAGCTCTCCCAGTATCCTTGATTCCTAGTGAATTTCTCGATCCTAATGCACCTCCTGGAGAATTTGAAAAAGTGAAATTCGGTACGCGTAACAACCTGACAGCGGGTATTGAAGCCAGAACGTTGATCTTTGATTTTAGCTACCTAACAGGCCTCAAAGCTGCAAAGTTGTTTAAAACTTATTCAGGGGAGCAACTCAACCAGCAGCAGTTTGATGTAAAGTACCAAATCATTGATGCATACCTGCCAGCGCTGATTATTCAGGAAAATATCGAAACCATTAAGAAAAATATCAGCAACATCGAAAAACTACGGAGAGAAACCAATGCGCTTTATAAAGAGGGTTTTGTAGAACAATTAGATGTAGACCGGCTGGATCTGACTTTGACCAATTTAGCTACCGAATTGGAAAACTTAAATCGTCAGGCATCCCTTGTTTATAATGTTTTAAAATTCCAAATGGGCTATCCGATGGATCAGGAAATAATTGCAGTCGATGATATGGAAGGTTTGTTTGAACTGGCAACCGAGGAGGACCTGACAGCTCCTGTAAAATACGAGCAAAAGCCGGAATATCAGGTTTTGAAATTGGGTAAAGAACTCAACGAATTGAATATTACATTAAATAAATCCGGATATTATCCAAGCCTTTCTGGGTTTGCGTCTTATCAGGGAATTGCCCAGGGTGATAATCTCTTTAATAATCCAATATGGTCGGCTAATTCCTTTGTAGGATTGTCATTGCAAGTACCTATTTTTGATGGCCTTGAAAAAAAGGCAAAAGTCAGTCGCGCGCAGCTTGACCTTGCCAATGTAGTTAACCAGCAAATTGAGTTGGAAAGGGCTATTACCCTTGAAGTGCAAAATGCAAGAACCAACTACATCAGTGCTATCGAAAGATGGAAAAACCAAAAAAAGAATGTGGAATTAGCCGAAAGGATATACGACACGACTCAAATAAAATACAGGGAAGGTGTTGGTTCAAGTATCGAAATTACCCAGTCTGAGCAGAGCTTATTTGATTCTCAATCAAATTATATCAGATCTCGATATGATTTGTTGGTTGCAAAAAAGGCTTTGGATAAAGCATTAGGAAAGTAATCTTAGATCTTTGGTTGTTCCTTTTAAACCAAAAAACATCATGAAAAAAATATTAAAATCTAAACATCTTAAACATACTCAAATGAAATATCTCATACCTGTTTTTACGATCGCTTTGTTGTTGGCAGGATGCTCCGCTAAAGAAGATTCACAGGATTTGGAAGCATTAAAAACTACACTCAAAACAAAGAAAACGGAACTCAAGAAACTCAATAAAGAAATAGATTCACTGACCATAAAAATTGAACAACTTGAGCCTTCTAAAGCAGCTAATCGCAAAATAGTGACTACCCAAAAAGTTTCTAGGACAGACTTCAAAAGTTATGCTTCTATCCAGGCTACTGTAAAATCTGACGATATCGTGTTGGCGAGTAGCGAAGTGGGTGGACGGCTCCTAAATGTTGCTGTAGTGGAAGGGCAGAATGTTAACAAAGGGCAGCTTATTGCACAAACTAACCTGGAATCTGTAGACAAACAAATTGCGGAACTGGAAACTTCATTGGAACTGGCGGTCACCACTTACGAACGCCAAAAAAGACTTTGGGACCAAAACGTTGGCTCCGAAATGCAATATTTGCAGGCGAAAAACAACAAAGAAAGAATAGAAAAAAGCCTAGAAACGATCAGATACCAACTGACAAAAGCAAAGGTTTATGCGCCTATCAGTGGTGTGGTTGATCAAGTGTTTTTGAAAAGTGGAGAGCTGGCAGGTCCCGGGGCTCCGATCGTTCAGATACTGAATATCCAAAAGGTGAAAGTAATCGCAGATGTTCCGGAATCCTATCTTGGTAAAATTAAAAAAGGACAGACCGTCACCGTGCAGCTTCCAGCCATTGACAAAGAATTCCAATCCAAAGTAAGTTTGATTGGTCCTACGATCAATCCTTCAAATAGAACTTTTACTGTTGAAATTGAATTGTCTAACAGCAGCGGGATGCTAAAACCTAATTTGCTGGCGGTAATGTTAATCAACGATGACGCACAGGAAGACGTGATCATGGTTCCTCTTGAGTTGGTGCAGCAGGAAGTAAGCGGCAGGTCTTATGTTTTTGTAAAAGATGAGAATAGCGAGGGTGCTTTTGCAAAAAAAGTATTGGTTGAAACGGGATTGAGTTATGAGGGTAACATTATAATAACTTCAGGATTGAATGGAGGAGAAGAAATAATTGTCACAGGTGCAAGAGGCCTTGCCAATAATGAATTAATTAAAATTGCTAATCAAACAACAAACGACGAGGAAACAAATGGCTGATATCTCTGAAAAAATTAAAAAAGGCTTGAGGGAATTTAGGTTGACTTCCTTCGCCGTTGACAATCGGACGACTATATTTTTACTCACCTTTATGATTATTTTATTTGGGGTCAGTGGTTATAACAATATGCCCAAAGAGTCATTTCCTGAGATCGACTGGCCCGAAGTATACGTCAACACCCCTTATTTTGGAAACTCCGCGGAAGATATTGAAAACCTGATTACGCGTCCCCTTGAAAAAGAGTTGGGAGCAATTTCGGAAATCAAAAAACTGAAGTCTTCTTCCTTGCAGGATTTTTCAATTATTACTTGTGAATTTGAGAGCGATGTTGAAATGGATGCTGCTGTCCGCAAAGTGAAAGATGCCGTTGATAAAGCAAAATCCGAGTTACCGAATGACCTTGACAACGAACCGGAAGTACTCGAAATCAATCTATCGGAAATCCCGATCATGTCGGTTAACATCTCAGGTGATTATTCCAATGACCAACTTCGGAAATATGCAGAATACCTTGAAGATGAAATTGAAGAACTGAAAGAAATTTCAAAGGTTGATTTGAAAGGCGCTTTGGAGCGTGAAATGAAAATTGAAGTTGATCTCTTCAAGATGCAATCCATGGAGGTCAGTTTTACTGATATTGAAAATGCGGTAAGATCCGAAAACCTCAACATGTCGGGTGGAGAAATTTTGAACAATGAATTTCGGAGTTCCATTCGGGTTCTTGGGGAGTTTAAAGATGCGTCGGAATTGCAAGATATGATCGTTAAAAACGAGAACAATGCTCCGATTTATTTAAGGGATATTGCTAAAGTTACCTTTGGAGAAAAAGAAAAAACAAGTATAGCTCGTGCGAATAGATTGCCGGTAATTTCACTGGATGTTATCAAAAGGGGAGGTGAAAATCTATTGGATGCTTCTGATAAAATAAAAGAGACCGTCGAAATTGCTAAAAAGAAGGTTTTTCCAGATGATATTGAGGTTACTATTTTCAATGACCAAAGCATTCAAACCCGAAATCTCGTTTCGAATCTTGAGAATAGTATTATCTCAGGGATGATATTGGTCATACTGGTTTTACTATTTTTCCTTGGTATCAGAAACTCCATGTTTGTTGGATTAGCAATACCATTGTCCATGTTAATGGGAATCTTGATCATTAATATTATAGGATATAGCCTCAATATGATGGTGCTCTTTTCGCTCATTTTAGCACTGGGAATGCTAGTCGATAACGCCATTGTGGTAGTTGAAAACATATATCGATATATGCAACGAGGTTATACAGGAACACAAGCTGCAAAATATGGTACAGGAGAAGTGGCACTTCCTATAATTGCTTCCACAGCGACCACGCTGGCAGCCTTTGTGCCGTTGGCCTTTTGGCCTGGCATTATGGGGAGTTTTATGAAATACATGCCTATTACCTTGATTATTGTTTTATCCTCTTCGCTTTTCGTGGCTTTGGTTATCAATCCGGTTTTTACATCAATGTATATGAAGGTTGATGAAAGGCTACATGATCCGGTTGCTCGAAAGAGAAAAAGAAAAAATGTGCTGATCGGTGTTGCCGGGATGGTGTTGATCTCACTCTTAGGCCACTTATCAGGGGTGTTGTGGGTACGAAATCTTTTTGCGGTTGCTTTTTTAATAACTTTATTGAACCTGTTTTTTTTAAGGGATGCATCTTTCTGGTTTCAGCAAGAAGTGTTGCCGCGATTAGAGGCTGCTTACAATTGGTTTATCAAAAAGGCATTACACCGATATAATCCAGTTGGCATTTTTATAGGAACATTTATGTTATTATTTTTTGCAATTGGACTGTTGGTAACCCACTCTCCCAAAGTTGATTTGTTCCCTGAAACTGATCCCCTTTATGTAAATGCCTTTGTTGAATTGCCAATGGGAAAAGATATCGAAGCAACTAATCGAATCTTAAAAGAAATTGAAGTGAAGATCGAAGAGGTAATGGAACCTTATACTAAAATCACTGAAGCGATGCTCTCTCAGATCGGAGAAAATACAAGTGATCCAAATGCTGGTCCATCTTTCGGCGTTTCACCTAACAAAGCACGGTTGACGGTTACATTCATTCCATCTGACAAAAGAGGTGACCTTTCCACCGTAAAAGCGATGGATATCATTCGTCAGGCCGTTAAAGGATATGCCGGAGTAAAAATAGTGGTAGACCGAGAGCAATCCGGCCCTCCGCAAGGAAAACCTATCAATATTGAACTTCGAGGTGATGTAATTGACACTTTGGCTATATTATCTGAAAATATAATTGCTTTTATCAATAGCAAAAATATTGATGGAATTGAGGAACTTAAAGCAGATGTGAGTATCGGAAAACCGGAAATGATTGTGCATATTGATCGGGAAGCGGCACGAACTTTTCAAATTTCAACTTTTGGAATTGCAGATGCTATTCGTACTTCAGTTTTTGGGAAAGAAATCTCAAAATTCAAACAAGGGGAAGATGAATATCCGATCAATCTTCGATTGGCGGACAAATACCGATATAGTAAAGAAGAACTGCTAAATCAAAAGATTACTTTTAGAAGTCCCGCTGATGGAAAAATCAGCCAGGTGCCGATTTCAACGGTAGCGAATTTGAGCTATTCTTCAACCTATAGTTCTATCAACAGAAAGGATCAGGAGAGGATGATCACTATTTATTCAAATGTTTTGGATGGTTACAATGCCAACGAAATTGTGGTAGAGTTAAAGGAATTATTGGAAGATTATGAAATTCCGAAAAATTATACTTACAAGTTTACTGGTCAGCAGGAAGAAATGGCCGATCAAATGGAATTTCTGAGTACTGCCTTTTCCATTGCAATTTTTGCAATATTCTTAATATTGGTGGCTCAATTTAATAGTGTCATTTCTCCATTTATTATTATATTATCGGTAATGTTCAGCACTATTGGTGTTTTTCTGGGGTATGTTTTCAATAATATGGATATCGAAATTGTAATGACGGGTGTGGGGATTATTTCTTTAGCTGGTATTGTTGTAAATAATGCCATTGTTCTGGTGGATTATGTCAATTTGCTGATAGTAAGAAAGCTGCAGGAATTGAATTATGAGGATATCAGTGAGATGACCACAGAAGATGTTAAAAATGCAATTGTTGAGGGAGGAGCAACTCGTTTGCGTCCCGTTTTATTGACAGCAATTACTACTGTTTTAGGTTTGATACCATTAGCGATTGGATTTAATTTCAACTTCTTTACATTCATTTCAGATCTTGATCCTCAGTATTTTGTGGGCGGTGACAATGCAGTATTTTGGGGGACGATGTCCTGGACAGTTATTTATGGGTTGGTATTCGCAACTTTTTTGACATTGGTTGTCGTACCTGTTATGTACTGGTTATTCTTTAGATTGAACAGGGTGTTGAAGGGAGTATTTGCAAAAAGTGCATAGTTTTGAAATACGATAAAAATAAAAAGCCGCTGATTTTTTAATCAGCGGCTTTTTATTTTTTAGTAAGTTCGATTTAAATTGATTGATCTGAAAATTGTTCCTTTCTCAGTATTCCGTTTTTTACTTCAGCATCGGCTTCTTTCCAAACCTCTATTAATGCTTTTTTAGTTAATTCGACATTTTCCTGATCCTCTATTTTTTGATAAGCTTTAATTTTTCCGATCAAAACAGCTGCCCGATTAGGACCTCTTTCCCAGGCTTTTTCAAATTGAACCAACGCTTCCTTTGGTCGATTTTGTTGCAACAGCCAATCTGCATACATTTCAAATGTTGGTTTTATAATCGTTGGTGGTCCATAAGAATAGCTAATGTTTTCCTGCAAATCGCAAGCTGCTTTCAGCCATTTTTCAGTTGCAACGATATCATTTTTTAATCGAGCTTCTAAAGCGCGAAGTTCCAACTCAAATATCTCGGCCTGATCAATATCAAGTTGGTTGGGTTCATATCTTGAACTTGATCCACACATTTTGGTTCCACCACCTGTTATATATAATGCAGTATTTTCCCGATCATCTTCCATTGCTTTAATAATTGTTTTCAGCGTTGATTGATCATTTTTTGTAAAAGCTTTCATTCCGTCAATAAAGGCAAAACTCGCTTTTGTAGAAATATTTAATTCATCAAGATCAACTTCAATGTTAGCCAAGTCACTTTCCCAGTTGTTGGTTTCAACCAAATAAGTGCCTTTCAAATGAACCAGATAAGCACGGGCACGCTTCGATGGCAGCGTATCTGAATAAACAATCATGTCATCCAGTATTTTTTGAGCTACTTCGTGTTTTCCCTGTTGTAGATAACCATATAACAACCAATGCAAAGCGTGATAATTTTGGGCATCATTATCCAGTTTCATACGTTGCATTCGATTAATACTGGCTTCCCAGGAGGCGATATTTGAAGAGACGACTTCATTCCACATTCCTAGCGCAACAAAAATATGGGAAGGCATGTGCAATGCATGAGCAGCATCTGGAGCTATCTTGGAGTAATTATTGGCAGCATTTAAAGCAAATTGAGCATGCGAAGGATCGTCGTAAGAATGGATCAAATAGTGCAAAGCTCCCGGATGTTTTGGATTCTCTTCAAGGATTCCCTGTACAATATTAGCGCCCTTTTCATAGGCTGCTTCATCTCGTCCAACAGGAACGGCACCTAAAACCGAAAGTGCGTAAAAAGCAGCGACTTCATGGCTATCCGGATATTTTTTATATAAACCGGCAAGATATTCGGAATATGCTGAATCCCTTGTATTTTTAGCTCCTTCCTCCGCATAAAGGACCATCAAAGATTTCCATAAATCCAGCTCAATCTCTGCCCCTTTTTCGGAAAGAATATGCTCTGCCATAGTTCCAACAGAGTCCAAAACTGCTTTCCCTTTTTCATAATCCTGCGATCGCCACAATGGGTGATTGTATGTCATCGCTTCACCCCAGTAAGCCATCACAAAACTGGAATCTAATTCTTGCGCTTTTAAAAAAGCTGTTCGGGAATCTTCAAATTCGAAGCTATGTAAAAGTAGAAGGCCCTCTTCAAAATAGGGCTGTGCCGCGGGACTTCCCGTTACTTTGAAATGAACTTCGCCTAAATGATCAGACTCATGTTTTTCTTGTTGTTCATTTGAACACCCTAGAAAAATAAGAGAAAAAAGAGTAAAAAAGAGGCTAAAAAAATTTGAAAACTTCATGTTACTGATTTTTTTATTATGGACAGTTTTGGTTAAGCAGTTGATTCTATGGTCACTATCTTTTATGGAAATAGAGATTTTTTGTTAAAAATAATAATTAAGATCAATGTTTTTTAAAGATCACATAAAATTATATTTAATTTAATTTAATTTTTTATGTCACATTGCCTGCAAAATTATGGTTTGTTGTAAATATTCATAGCTATATATTGGCTTTGATTCTGAGCTATTGCCCCAGTTAATAAGACAATAGATGAGAAGAATAAAATGATCTATTCTAAAATCCTGTGAAATATAATTTCTGGATTTGGAATAAAGGTTGATTTAGTTTTTTTGAATGATTCCTCCCTGGTTAAAGTCACAAAAATCTAAGCATTAAATACTGACAGAAAAAAATGGCAGTATAATTGATTCTTGTTTAAAGTGATTTGGATAAGTCATTTCTAAAAATGTATTTTAAATCGCAACCTCAATGTTACACAATCGTTTCATTGTTAGTCAATAACGAAATTAAGAAATACCCATAATTTTAATTATTGGGTGAATGTTTGTTCATAGTTTTTGTTTTTTGTTTTGTCCCCCGGCAACGTCGGGGGAATTTTTTTTTTTTAAAGCAAACCCTCTTCGATTAGAGTTTTAACTCCCCTCAAGAATTACTTTTTTTAAACGCGGAAATCCTCCTACCCCCTAAATAAGTTCTCTGCTCCGGTTTACCGGATAAATGGAAAGGTCAAGGTTTGGCCATGTTTCCTGTGAGACTATTGCATGAAAGGGTAGAGTGTTTTTTATATGTTTCAATTAATGCCCCCGATTTTATCGGGGGTCATTTTCTCTTAAAAAAGATAGTGTTTGTTCATAGTGTTTGTTTTTTGTTTTGTCCCTGTCAATCACAATTGACAGGGTTTTTTTTATTTGTGGAAGCTTCAACTCTAAGTAAATCTTTGTACTTTTCGCAAGAAAAGAGCTTATAACTTTGGAAGTTTAAGATTACGAATAAAAATAAAAAAAGGAAACATGAATTTTGCTGATTTGAGAGAAGACTATCAGGGGCAACCATTGGATATTTCACATGTTGATAACGATCCTATCAAACAATTTAAAGGTTGGTTTCAGGAAGCACAAAATAATAATATTCAAGAGCCAAATATGATGACCCTTGCGACTTCTACTATTGACGGAAAACCCTCAGCGCGTATTGTTTTATTAAAAGGTGTTGACGAAGATGGTTTTTTGTTTTTTACCAATTATACTAGCCGAAAAAGTAAAGAACTTGCGCTGAATCCCAACGCCGCGATTGTATTTTGTTGGCTCGAATTGCAACGACAGGTGCGGATTGAAGGAATAGTTAAAAAAGTATTAGAAGCAGATTCTAAGGAATATTTTCAAAGCCGCCCCAAAGGAAGTCAAATAGGTGCGTGGGCTTCTCCACAAAGTAGTGTGATCAACGATCGGGATATTCTTGAAAGAAAAGCTGCCGAATTAGAAAAGGAATTTGCTGACGAAGAAATATTGCCACTTCCAGGATTCTGGGGAGGTTATAAATTAACTCCTTCCGTAATTGAATTTTGGCAGGGGAGAAGTAACCGTTTACATGATCGACTCAGATTTACACAACAAAGTGATAAAAACTGGAAAATTGATCGACTCGCTCCTTAAAAGACCAATCATCAATAATTCGGAACATTTTATCCGAATGTTGTTTTATATGGCTTAATCAATGACGATACAAGAAAAACTGGAACAAGTCACCTCAAGATTACAGAGGTTACAGCATATGCATGATAAAAATAGTGTAGAGATTAAATCACTACAACTACAAATTGAGGCATTGCAGAGTGAATTGTCAAAATCAACACGGGTAAGTAAACCACTGGAAGTCAAGGAAAATAAGTTATCTGAGGAATTTCAGGAATCACCAAAAAATCAACGGATCTTTTCTGAAACAGACGAAAGGGAAATACTCACCAACCAGAAATCTTATTCAAAACACACCACTGCTTCAAGACAATCCCGCCTTGAGCAATATATTGGTGGCAATTTAATCAACAAAGTTGGAATTGTAATATTAATCATCGGGCTTGGGCTGTTTGTGAAACATGCCATAGACAGTGGTTATTTTCCTCCCTTTGTAAGGTTAGTCTTGAGTTTTGTAGCGGGGCTTTCTTTGGTAACTATCGGTTATTTTCTGAAATCCAAATACAAAACCTACAGCGCAGTTCTGTTTAGCGGGGGAATGACTGTACTCTATTTTACAGCTTATGCTGGAAATGTATTTTTTGATCCTCCAATGCTGCCTCGAATGACCACCTTTATTTTGATGGTTGTTTTTACAGTAGTAACTGTCATTGCTGCTGCTATTTATGATTTACAGGTCATCGGATTATTGGGCCTGGTGGGTGCTTATGCGGTCCCTTTTTTATTAAGTGATGCGACTGGTGACTATCGCCTATTGCTGTCTTATATAACTGTCATCAATACAGGGATTCTGGTTTTATCGATTCAAAAACTCTGGAAAGGACTTATTTACACCGCTTTCTTTTTGAGCTGGTTAATTTTTTGTTTTTGGTGGATGAGCGAGTATTCTTATCCAAAAGATAACGCAGATGGCTGGTTATTTTTAAGTCTGTTTTTTGTCTTGTTTTATAGTACTTTCATTGGGCATCAGTACTTTTCAGAAAAACAGGTTCCTGTCGGAAATATCGTTTTACTGACTATTAATGCTTTTATTTTCTATGGTATTGGAATGGATTTTTTAGAAACAGCTGGTCATGAAAACCTGCAAGGCCTTTTCACCATTGGAAATGGATTGATCCATCTTGTCTTTAGTTTTTGGGTGTATCGGAAATGGGTAGATAAAAAACTGTTTTATGCACTGTTTGGACTCTTTATTACTTTCGTTACAATTGCAGTTCCTGTACAATTTGAAGGGGATGTTATCCCAGTTCTATGGATGGCAGAATCAGTCATTCTATTTTACATTGCCCGCCGTTTTAGCGTTATTCAGTATGAATTCCTTACTTATGTTGCCCTTTTTCTTGCAGAAGTAGTATTGATTTTTAATTGGGCAGAACATTATTATAGTAGTACTATTCATCACAGCTTTTTGTGGAATGAACACTTTTTGACATCAACATTGGTGATAGCTGGAATGGTTGTGCTGAATGTTTTAAACAAACAGATTAAGGTGGATTCCAAAGAATATCGGTTTCCATTGACCTTCGGAGATGCGATATTGCCGGTTTTGTTAATTGGGATAATTTATTTTTCTTTTTTTAATGAAATCTACCACCACTTTGAGCAATCATTTTTTAATAGTGAACAAAACGGAAACTACGATCAAGCTATCTGGTCTTTTGGAAACCTTTGGTTGATCAACTATACTTTTCTATTTCTTTCTCTTTTAGGTTTTATAAATTATAAACGTTGGCAAAATGAGTTGATTAACTTCATCATTGTTGTACTGGGCGGATTGGTTATCATCTTTTTTTTAGTTCAGGGGATAATCGAACTGAATGCCTTGCGCAGTGATTTTCTCAATGTTACTCCCGAAAGTCATGGCGGATATATTTGGATTCGATATGTTAGTTATGTTTTCATGGGGATAATGTTATCGATGATTTATCAGGCAATCAGGCAGAGCAAAGAATTTCAGGTAATTCGAAGCTATTTTCACTTAGCCGGTTATTTTATTGTATTGATCCTTTTGTCAAATGAATTAACAACGATTATGCAATTGGGCATGGGGATCGGAATGGAAAGCTTGGTGCACAAAGTGGGTTATAGCATCCTTTGGGGAACTTATGCTTTATTATTAATTGGAATTGGTTTTTGGAAAAAATCCAGCCAGCTTCGCATAGCTGCGATTGTTTTATTTGCTGTAACCCTTTTGAAAGTATTTTTGATAGATCTTGAGAATATTTCCACCATTAGCAGGATGGTTCTTTTTATTGCATTGGGCGTTTTGATGTTGGTGATATCCTATCTTTATCAGCGATACAGGGATGTTTTGCTTGGTGAGGATTAAAAAAATCATAAATAAAAAAGCCGCCACAAGATTTTTCTTGTGGCGGCTTTTCAGGTCTTTAGTCTATTTTAGCAATATTTGTCAAAAGCCATTTTCAGATTAGCTGCGATAATTTCTGCAGCACGGCCTTCGATATGGTGTCTTTCAATAAAGTGAACCAATTTCCCATCTTTAAACAATGCTATCGAAGGGGAAGAAGGAGGATAAGGCAACATATATTCTCTTGCTTTTTCAGTAGCTTCCCGGTCAACGCCAGCAAAAACAGTTACTAATTTAGAAGGAATTTTTTCATTATCAAGTGCCATACGAGCTCCTGGCCGGGCATTAGCAGCAGCACATCCACATACAGAATTGACAACAACCAGCACGGTTCCTTCTTCTTTACCTAATACCGAATCTACCTCTTGAGGTGTTTTTAAAGATTGAACGCCTACATCGTTTAATTCACGGCTCATCGGTGCAACTAAATCAGGTGGGTACATAATTTTTATATTTTAATTTTTTAAAAATAATCGAATTGAAACTTTAATTGTATCTTATTGGGTATCATTTCGTAATATAAAACGACTTTGAAGCGAAACAATTTTATTTGCAAATTGATTTACAAAAGTACGATTTTTTATAAAGACTGTTATAGAAGTAGCAGCAAAAAATAATTATCTCAAAGTCATCAACACAATTAAATTAAGCTATTTCACTAAAAATGTATTGTCGTTTACATAATACCATCCAGAAGCTAATTCCCGTTTATTATTGCAAAAGAATTCTTAATTTCGGCCCTTTAAATATCCTAACATTTAAGATACATCAAAAATGAAATCGCTTAAAATTATCATTTCAATTGGATTGCTAATTACAGGAATGCAATATGCCTGCACAACGGATAAACTTGATGAACCCAAACCCGCGGATGATTGTGTCAATTATGATGCTACTTACGACGGTGCAATAAAACCGATAGTGGATATCTCATGTGCTCATACCGGTTGTCATAATTCGGGTGGAGGAGCACCGGGAGATTTTCGGACTTATAATGGAATGTCGGAATATTTTAACGACAGTGGGATAAGAGAATCTGTTGTTGTTTTAAGGAATGATCCGGAGCATGGGATGCCACCAAATTGGGATACGAATGAAGGCCCCAGAGATTTAACTGATGAGCAATTCAAAATCATGCAATGCTGGATTAATTCCGGATACCCCGAAAATTAAAACCGATTTTACCAGAATTGAAAAAAAGACATTTATGATACGTTTATTGTTACCGATCTTTCTATGTTGTTTTACTAATTTTCTCTTTTCTCAGAATTTTACCCAAAGAACTTTCAAAGATACGCGCGTAATCAATACGCATACAGTTGAAACGTTGGCAAAACGAAAGATGGATGTTCGCATTGGACATCGGTTTGGCGATTTAGCAGGAAGCAGTGGTGGTTGGCAATCTTTCTTTGGTCTGGAAAATGCTGCGGATATTATGTTTGGGGTGGAATACGGAATAATGGATAATTTAACGGTAGGATTGAGCCGAACAAAAGGAGCCGGCCCTTTGAAAAAATTGATCAATACGAGTTTGAAATATCGGTTCCTGCGCCAGAAGAAGGACGAGTCTATGCCCGTTTCAATGACGGCTTATGGGCTTTGGTCGGTCTCCACAATGAGTAAAGATACCAGTAATACAGAGGTGTTAAATAATTTTCCTCAATTTTCACACCGTATCATGTACACTGCTCAAATATTGATTGCCCGAAAATTTTCGGACGTATTTTCACTTCAGGTTATACCTTCTTATACGCACAGAAATCTTGTTCCTTTTAATGATGATAATAATTTATTTAGCCTGGGTTTTGCAGTTCGAATTCAGCTTTCCAAAGTTTTCGGGATTATAGCAGATGCGACTTTTCCCTTTTCAGATCTGCGTACATCAGAAAATGGATATTATCCTCCAATGGGCATCGGATTGGAAATTGATACAGGTGGGCATATTTTTCAAATCAATTTTACGAATGCAAGAGGAATTGCTGAGACGGATTATATCCCCAATACGAAATCTGACTGGTCGAAAGGGCAGTTTCGTTTAGGATTTACCATTTCCCGTACGTTTAATCTTTAATCAGGTTATTTTTTGATTATGCAAAAGTTATCAGTTTTTATAATACTTTTTTCTATTGCGGCTTTATTTGCAAGTCTAATTGTCGATGACAATCCTGATTTTGTTATTGAAGAAACGACCCCGGTTTGGGAAGTTTTAGAATATTTGGGAGAGCCTTTGCCGAATCATAAAGTTGATGAATCAGTGAGTGGCGCAAGCGCAGAAAAAGGAAGGGATTTGGTATTAAAAGGAAAAACAAAAAAGCCCAAAAGAGGAAAAACAAAAAAGCAAAGCAAGCATTTTGTTTGTACTTCCTGCCATAATATTCATAAGGAGGATCCTGATCTTAGGGTTAGCGATCCGCAGGCAAGGCTTGAATATGTGAATAAAAACAGGTTGCCTTATCTCCAGGGTACAACGCTGTTTGGAGCGGTCAATCGCACCTCTTTTTATAATGATGATTATGAAAAAAAGTATGGTGATTTGGTCAAGCCAACACGTAATAATCTTCGCGAAGCCATTCAACTTTGCGCAGTGGAATGCTCTCAAGGACGTAGAATGAAAGACTGGGAAGTTGAGTCTGTTTTGATGTATTTATGGACGCTGGAGTTAAAATTGGAAGACCTTAATCTGGAAAAAAATGATTATGACCGCATTCAATCTGCTATCTCAAATCTCAATGGCAAAAAAGATCAGGAAACTGTGGATTTTCTCCGGGGTTTCTACCAAAATGGTTCACCGGCCCATTTTATCACGCCCCCTGAAAATAGGAATATCGGCTACGGTTTGCAAGGTAATCCGGAAAATGGAAAACTGATTTATGATTTGAGTTGTAAACATTGCCATGAAGGCGAACGTTACTCTTTTTTCAACCTGGATGATTCAAAAATAACTTTCAAATATCTCGAAAGTCATTTTCCAAAATACTCACATGCTTCCATTTATCAGGTGACTCGTTATGGTACTTCCCCTAAACCCGGAAAAAAAGCTTACATGCCTCAATATACAGCTGAAAAAATGAGTAATCAGCAATTGGAAGACCTTCGGGCTTATATTGAGATGATGGCAAAATAGCTGACATTGGCTTTTAAATTTCCCAGCCGTGTTTTTTCCAGTCTTCTTCATTGTCAATGTCTGAAAGTTGTGGCAATAGATAATAGCTTTTGTTCAAACCCCCAATGATTTCAATTGTTTTTGGGAACACTTTGGAAGTGCTCCAGGATATGTTTTCAAAGACAGCAGGCGAGTATTGATTCATTCCCAACAAGTAATATCCGCCATCCGTTGCCGGACCGATCACAAATGGCGAAGATTCCAATTTTTTAAATGCTTCATTTACGATTTCAGTTGTCAGCGATGCACAATCACTGCCAATGATTACAACCTTACGGTGTGTTTGGAATATATGCTGAAAAGCATTTTTCATTTTTTCACCTAAGCCTTGTCCCTGCTGTAAATATTTGTGAAAATGTGTTGGCGACCACTCGTCATTCTGGTCAACAAAATTGCTGTAGAAAAGAAATCGGTTTACATTCACAGATTGAGCAACAATTCGAGTATGCTGTAGAAGTGCTTTGTAAATCTTTAAAGCCTGGTCATCACCAACCGTATTTGCAAGACGAGTTTTTACCTTTCCTTTTTCTATATTTTTGATAAAAATGATGAGCGCTGAATTATCCGGAGTTTCGATGATGTATTTATTTTATTACAAACAGGTCTTGAAGATGTTGTGAAACTTTCAAAAATATTATTTTGAAATCATTGACTGAAGTTATAGGGCTAATTTATCAATATTTTTTTTGTCTGTTTGTTTTTTAATTGTGAAATTATGATCCAAAGTATTAACATGCTTGTAATAGCAGCAAAAAAGCACCAAACAGAAATGGTGTGCTCAAGAAAATATATTTTAGTTACTAAAAACGTCAGAATATTTAGTACGCCTAATAGCCACATTTTGCCAACACTGGAAACCAAGGGTGAAATGACAGTTGCCGCAAGGTAAAAAATTACGAAAAGCCATCTATTTGAAATGGGTACAATAAAATTATACTTAATACTACAATCCAGAATCTCTGAATGAACTCCGTAAAACAGCATAACGTATATCAGTAAAAGGGCAACTATAATCCCACCATACCAGAAAACCTTGAGGATCTTTTTTCTCAGGGGATTTTGTTCAAGGCGTAACAGTGCAAATGGAATATATATGGGCCAAACAATCCAGGCAAAAAAGATAAATCCGTAGGTGCTCAAACTCAGAAATCCGGAAAACTGATCATAAGTGGAAGCCAACCAAACGATTCCTTCAGAAAATTGCTGGATCCCGAAAAATATCGGGATCATGGCTAAAAGACGATAAGGAGTGTGGTTCGCTTTTTTATAGGAAACTATTCCAATTGTTGAAATTACCGAAGCTGCCCCGAAACTAGCTGCTGCTGAAAAACACATGAATTTTTCTTTTTAGGCAATCACAATTGAAAATAATCACCGTGATTCTATTCAATAACTGAATATTACTGGTAAGGTACTTTATTATTTTGATCTTCGAATAAAAAATAAAATTCGGGACTGCAAGTGCTTTGTTTGTCTAGCATCAATAATTTAATGGACCCGTTTTAGTTCGTCGGAGCGTGTTTTATTAAAATGTGGTTCAAACTTTCTCACCACTGAGGTGCTAAATTCACAAAGAACTGCTTAGGTTTTTGTAAACCTAATAGAAGTATAGCTAACTCAAAAGATGAGGTGATATCCACTTAAATATTTGTATATGGATTAATCTTTTTTACGGTTGTACAGTTCATCCTCATCTACCTTGTTGACAATATCTCCATCTTCGAGTTTTCGGGAAACGGCTGTGTAAGGACCGGTGATTACTTCATCACCTTCTTTCAAGCCACTTAAAATCTGGATGTAATTATCATCCTGAATACCTGTTTTTACATCTATGATTTTAGCAGAATCTCCTTTACAAACAAATACAATTTCCCTCAACTCATCAGTGCTGACTTTTTCTGTTTCAGTTTTATCCGTTTTCTTTTTTTCCTCTTTTTCGCGAGTCGTAACTGCCTGGATCGGAACACTTAAAACGTCATTTTCAGTATTGGTTTTAATTTCGACAGACGCTGACATTCCAGGTCGGAAAGGAGAGGGACTTTCTTTAGAAATCAAATCAGCATAAGAATCTGGATTAATACGAATTTTGACTACAAAGTTGGTGACTTGATCTGTTGTAAGGGAAGCCGTGGCCGTATTGCTTGCTGAATTGGCAATTTCAGTAACCAGACCTGCAAATTTGCGATCGATATAAGCATCCACTTCAATTTCAACAGTATCCATTAAAGCCACGCGCAGCACATCATTTTCACTAACATCAACTTGTACTTCCATGGCTTCCAGATTAGCAATTCGCATCATCTCTGTTCCTGTCATCATCGAAGTCCCAACAACGCGTTCCCCTTTTTCAACATTGAGCATGGAGACAATCCCATTGGTTGGGGCATAAATAGTCGTTCTTCTGAGACTGGTTTGAAGTTCTTTGAGCGAAGCTTCTGTACTTTTTACAGTAAATTCAGCAGCTTTTGTGCTTTGGATGGCTGATTCGAGGTTTGCTTCAGCAGTTTTTACGTTCGCTTCAGCTGAACGAAGATTTGCTTCCAGTGCTTTCAGGTTTGAAAGCGAAGTTTCAAAATCAGAATCGGAAATAATGCCGTCTTTATGGAGATCGATGTTTCGATTATGTATCGCCCGATTATTATCGATTTGTGCTTCTATTTGTTCTTTTTGTGCTATTGCCTGCGTGAGTTGTGCTTTACTTCGTGCCACTCCTGATTTGGCATTGGCAACTTGAGCCATAGCATTATTTACACTGGCAACGCCTCTTTCGACTTGTGATTGATATGCATCCGGATCGATCTTGGCAAGTAATTGACCCATGGTTACAGAGTCTCCTTCTTCAATATAAAGTTCTACAATTTCTCCAGAAACATCAGAACTGATTTTTACTTCTGTTACAGGAAATATTTTTCCACTCGCAGCCACTTTTTCTGTAATGGTTCTCTTTTCCACTTTTTCAATACTGACCTTTTCTCCTTTTGCTTTAGTCTTGTTTTTTATAACCGCAGCTACCAATAAGATGATAATCACTCCGATAAGAATAAAGACCAGCGTATTTTTATTTTTTCGTTTTGACATTGATTAGTTTGTTAAATGTTCGGAAGCTTTTCAAAAAACACAATAAAGATATTATTTCAAAGTGATTTTTTCACCTCTGTAAAAGTCGACAATTTTAAGTTTATAAATGTAATCATATTTGGCGATGGTATGATCCACTCTTGCCTGATCAAGTTGATTTTTTGAAGAGGTAAATTCAAAGGTATTGATCGCACCAAGTTTATATCTCTTTTCGTTATTCGAATAATTAGCTTCTAAAGCCGCAAGGGATTTTTGTGCGGCGTCCAGTTGCTTTTTAGCAGCTTTGGCATCAGTGATAGCACGCATAACTTCCGCTCTGAGTTGCTGTTTAGTTTCCTCGTTTGTTATTTCAGTATTGATGACATTGAGCCGAGCTCTTTCTACCGCTATTTTATTTCTGCTATTATTATAAATCGGAATGCTCAAAGTAACTCCAACACTCTGACCAAAGTTGTCATTGATTTGGTCAAGATAACTACGATTTGGGTAAACAACTCCCGTTTCAACGTAAGGAGCTATTTCAACATCTGTGACCACACCATTCTGACTTACTTGAAACTTTTGTGGTGTCCCTGGTACTTCCTCTGCATTTTCCTTATTCGGGTTATTAAAATCAGTAACCATCGTAGCAGCATCTGATCGAATATTTCCAAATGCTGAAAGTGTTGGAATCATTCCAGTTTTGGCAATTTTTTCATCGATTAAAGCACTTTGCATTCGAAGATCATTGGCTTTAATTATAGGTTGAGTTTGCAGAGATTGCTGATACAGTTCATCAAATGTGAATTCTTCAGGCGATACATCAGGAACACCGATTTCCGGGCGCTCAATTTTTAAATCATAATCCAGAGACAGTAGCAGCAGATTCTTTAAGTTTAAATAAGATATCTCAAGGGTATTTTCTTGAAGAATGGCTGTTTGTTCATCTATAGCAATTTGTGCTTCTAATTGCAAACGATCGTTTTCAGGAAGCGTTCCTGCTTGGATGAGTCTATCTGTTTGTCGAAGCTGATCTTGAGATTGTTTCAATCGATTATTAGCATTGACCAATTGATCTTCAGCAAACAATATATTCAAATATGCAGCGGCTACGTTGACGGCGATGGTCAAATTTGCATCTTCAAGATCTGCTTGCCCTGCGGCCAGATCCAATTGTGCTTGTTTGATGTTATTGTTGATTCTGAATCCATCGAAGAGGATAATACCAGCATTAACTGAAATATTATTAGTCCCTATCGTACGCCTCCTAAAAACATTGGTTGAAGGGTCAATCGTTCTACCCCATTGATACCCTCCAGAAGTACTGGCATTGAAATTAGGGAGACGCTCTCTTTTGTTGCCTTTTTCGGTTAATTTAGCTTGTGATACATTTAATTGAGACCTTTTGATGGTCAAGCTGTTATTTTGAGCCTGTGTGATACATTTTTCGAGTGACCAGATTTCTTGCGAGAAAATTGTGCTTCCGATTAAACTGAAGCAAAAGACGAGGATCGTTATTTTTGTTGACATTTGCGGTTGTTTTAATTAAACAATAACAATTCTAAGAATGCTATACCCTAAGGACTAATTATTTATATCAAGCGTTGCTAATCATGGATTAAAATAATTAATTTTTGGATTTTTCAAAATACGCTTCCTTTATTTTGATGAAACACGGCTGATCCAAAAGTAATCATACAATTTCAGATCAATGTACTTTTTTGAGTCTTTTGATTGATTATATCAGGATGATCAAAAAAAGGCTTACAACTTAAAGGATATGGATCAACAGCAAGAAGTTCCAATCGACTAGTCCAACGGATTGCAAACAGGATTTCTCATTTCAAGAAAATGGAAAGATGCTAAAAAGAGGTACTGATCGTACTAGCAGAAACCAGTCGATCATGCCTGGCTCCAAATGGTCGGTAATAAACCAGGACAGTATATTTGTTTTCCGTTTCAAACCAGTCTCCTTCTATGTTTTCGTGGCTGAAAGTTGTACTTTCTGCGGGTACTTCTACATAGTAGTAATTGTAATATCCTTGCTTCAACAAAGCTCGGCCAACATAGGCGCTGATGGTCGGGTTAAAGGCTAATTTAAATTCTTTCTTTAATTGCCAATCTGTTAGTTTCCCAATAATATATACTTCACTGTCAAAATATTCCTGACTTACACCTAGTGAAAAAAACACACTGGCGTATTCGCCCTCCAGATCGGGGTTCCTACCTTCTAAATGCTCTATGACAAAGTTGCCATTAATGTCATTAAAGGATTGAAAGTTTTTAAAAACCCTCGGTTCTTCTCTAAGCAACATGACATCATAAAGGTCTCCAGAGCGGTAGATATCAACTACCTTTTCCGTTGCATATCGAAAAGTTCGGATATCCAAATGACGAAACTCTTTGCCTGCAGGGAAAATAACTTTGTCCTGGTAATCAAAAATCAAATTATAGCCTTTGATATAAACCGGGCCAAGATCTGTAATGGCATTGTCCCAGCGTCCGTTTTGAAGCACGGTAGCCGAAATTTCTTTGCGCGGATTGCTGACCTCAATTCCTTTGTGGTTTACGGTAAAATCAATTTCCTGATGGGTTTTGTATTTGCTGACAATACTGGGTGCCACTGATTCAGGAAAAGTGACCATGATCGGCTCAACAACCATAAATCGGCGGGTGATAACTAAAGTCTCTTCTTCATTATCTTCGTAAACATTCACCAAATAATTGCCTGAGACCAGCCAGCGAATATCATCATTCGGGAGTTTCAGCTCGAAATGCGTATAACTTTTTAAAGTATTGAACGAAAACTGATACTCCGAAATACGTTCACCATTGAAACCTTCGAGATAATCCAACTCGTCCAATTCTGCGGGTTTCCAATCTGCATTGCAAAGCGTTATGGTGTAAAAATAATCGGTGACGTCTTCGTTAAAATCATCAAAGGATAATAAAAGCTGTGTATTTGAATTAAGATCGATAATAGGATAGCTCAGCACGGTACCGTTTACGTGAAATTTGACGGAGTGAATATTTTCAACATATACTTGGTCAATATTCTTTGTTTCCTTCTGTTGTGCGAAACCCGGTAAACTGTTCAATAATAGTAAAATAAAAAGAAATCGGTACATAAATCTTTGCGGTTTGTAGTTTGTCGGTTATAGTTTGAAATTGATTTGATTATTAAGGTATTGGTTTCCTTTCTTTTATCCAGGCATCCTTACCTTCACTTGGCTTTACTTGTCCATTTATTTCCTTTGATTCGAAAGCGCCATTTCCAGTCAGCGCATTCCTCGGCGTAGGCGATTCCAACTCTTGGACTTGCAATAATGTTTTTTGGATGAATAACTAATTTATGATCCTCAATCCAGATTTTGGCGCTTGGGTGGGTCATATCTATTCCAGTATTTGCAGTTGTAATTCCCATAGCCTTAGTCATAACGCCTGGTCCTGCAGTTAATTGTGGTTTTAATTGATCAAGTTTTCTGCGTTCAAGCATTGTTTCGATCTCTTCCAATGGTTCTATTGCCCGAATCAAAACAGCATGGGCCATTCCTTTTTTAGCCGTGACGACATTGAAAAGATGATGGATGCCATAGCACAAATAAACATAAGTTAGCCCTCCATTTTCGTACATGACCTTTGTGCGATCTGTATAACGGTTATTGTATGCATGGCAAGCTTTGTCATCAGGTCCGCGGTAGGCCTCAGTTTCTACAATTACGCCTGCAGTTTTCACATTTTTAATAGAACTCACCAAAACCTTTCCAAGCAAATCTTTGCTTATTTGTACCACATCCTCACGTTGGTAAAATAAAGCATCTAACCGGTTCACTCTATTCAAAGCTGTTTTTTTGGAGGAAGATAATGAAAATAAAAAAGCCAGCATTTAATACTGGCTTTTTTATCGTTTATATCTCTTCTTTATCTTCGACTATAATTCGGTGATTCCTTTGTAATGGTAACATCATGAGGATGGCTTTCATGTACTCCGGCTGCAGTGATTTTTACAAAACTTGCATTTTGTAATTCTTCAATTGTAGCAGCGCCACAATAACCCATTCCTGCACGAAGTCCACCAATATATTGAACCATGACTTCAGCCAGAGTGCCTTTAAATGGAACACGGCCTTCAATTCCTTCAGGAACCAGTTTTTTAATATCTTCTTCAACATCCTGAAAATAACGGTCCTTTGAACCCAACTCCATTGCTCCAATGGATCCCATACCTCGATAGACCTTAAATTTTCTGCTGTCGTAAATGATGGTTTCACCCGGAGCTTCTTCTACTCCAGCGAAAAGCCCTCCAGCCATAATCGTTCCTGCCCCGGCAACTATTGCTTTTGCAATATCTCCTGTAAACCGGATCCCACCATCGCCAATAATAGGAACTCCGGTGTTTTTGATAGCTTTGGAAGCTTCATAAATCGCTGAGAGTTGAGGAACTCCAACACCGGCAACAATACGTGTCGTACAAATACTTCCAGGACCGACACCAACCTTTACACCATCTACTCCAGCATCAACAAGTGCTTTTGCTCCAGCACCAGTTGCCACATTCCCTCCTATAACTTGCAGGTCGGGATAATGCTCTTTTACCAATCTTATTGCTTTCAAAACTCCTTCAGAATGGCCATGTGCGGTGTCGATGCAAATAACGTCAACATCAACATCAACCAAAGCTTCGACTCTATCCAAAACATCGTTAGTTAC
Organism: uncultured Saprospiraceae bacterium; assembly: GCA_963793295.1. Classification (GTDB taxonomy): domain Bacteria; phylum Bacteroidota; class Bacteroidia; order Chitinophagales; family Saprospiraceae; genus JAHDHW01. The sequence continues at coordinate 119,603 of CAWBZX010000041.1, forward strand.
ACCAACAGCAGCTCCTGCCACGAGCCGCCCTAGGGTATCTTTACACGAGTTTGGATAATCTTGAACTTTCATGATGTCCTTATAAGTAATCAGCCCAACAAGGTGGTTAGCCTCGTCAACGACGGGAAGTTTTTCTATTTTATGTCGTTGAAGGATGTCCTTGGCTTTTTCAAGATTTGTACCGATAGGTGCGGTTATTAATTTTTCGTGAGTCATCAACTGAGTGACGGGTTTTAAAAGTTGTGTTTCAAAACGCAAATCACGATTCGTTAAGATCCCGATTAAAACATTATTGCCGTCGATTATTGGTATCCCTCCGATCTTATATTTTCGCATCAAAGCCAAAGCATCTTTGACCAGTGAATCCGCGGTCAATGTAACGGGATCGATGATCATCCCACTTTCCGAACGTTTCACACTTCTGACTTGCTCGGCTTGCTGTTCGATAGTCATGTTTTTGTGAATCATACCTATTCCACCCTGCCTGGCAATTGCTATCGCCAGTTTGTTTTCCGTTACGGTATCCATTGCTGCCGAAACGATTGGAATATTCAATCGAATTTCTCGGGTTAGCTGTGAACTAATATTAACATCGCGTGGGAGAACGTTGGAGTAGGAAGGGACGAGCAATACATCATCAAAGGTAAGTGCCTCGCCTAAAAATTTGGCTTGTGCTGTTTTCTGTGCTATTTTTACTGTTTCCATTTGCAAAGTTATGTTTTTTAAAAAAAACAAAAGCTAAATTTGGGATATTTTTTAATTTCTATTCAAAATCAGACAAATTCGAAAATGATAGAAGTGTTTACTGATACGTATTTTATGAAGCAGGCATTGATTGAAGCGAGAAAGGCACTTATGAAGGGTGAGATTCCAGTTGGGGCTATTGTCGTTTGTAATAATCAAATAATTGCAAGAGCACATAACAATACAGAGCAATTGAATGACGTGACTGCGCATGCTGAAATAATGGCTATGACCGCGGCAGCGACGCATTTAGGGAATAAATATTTAACAGATTGTACGATGTATGTTACCTTGGAGCCTTGCACCATGTGCGCGGGGGCATTGGCCTGGGCACAATTGGACAAACTGGTTTATGGAACCAGCGATGACAAACGAGGTTTTATGCAGTTTGGTAAAAGAATCCTTCATCCTAAAACTAAGGTTGAATTTGGATTCATGAGCGAAGAATGTGAAAAATTATTAAAAGATTTCTTTCAGAGAGCACGATAAATTATTTCTTTAACCGGAACTTGAAAATGGATGAACGAAAAAGAGCAGCCAGAAATCTGATTGCTCTTTTCATTTTGAGACTACCTTGTACTTGATTTTAAATCTTGATTGTTTCGTGTTGTATTTTTTGTAAAAAATTAAGGGGGGTAGTAAATAATTGTTAAATCGTGTTGTGGTAGTAGTCGAAGGGGTTGTTAATGGAAAGAGGAAAATGGAGTAATTGCTTTTAAAAAATTATTCTCCTTTTTTTAATTGTTTGCTTACCAGATTCTCTTTCTTTTTAATTGGATCATCAACTTTTTGAATAACTAACATTTCTTCTTCCTGATCGACACGGAGCGTTACAAAATAAGTACCTTCTACTTCATCTTTCAAATCGATTTGAATATCGTTCAATCCTGAAAAAAGTTCTTGTTGATTACTGGAAATAACTTCTCCTGTTTTATTTTTTAAGGTGTATTCCAGCGATGCATTGTTTAGTGCATCTATAGTTATATCAAAGGTCAAATTAGTAACGGTATTACTCATAGCTACAACCATAAATTCATTTGATTGCTCTTTTTTTACAAGAATAGTTGGAGAATAGCTGGCTGTACCATCTGCATCAATTTGTTGCAAACGATAGAACAGTTGCTTATCATTTACTCCAATGTCAAGAAACCGGTAGCTTTTACCCATATCAGAAGAACCGGCAGCATCAATGATCCCTGTATTTATAAAATCGATTCCATTTATTGATTTTTCAACGATGAAGGTTTGACTATTTTTTTCAAATGCTGTACTCCATTCAAGTAAATTACCTACTTGATGTTCTACAGCATTTAAATGCATCGCATACACGACGTCTGCTTTTGCCACAAAACTAGTCAGGCTAACAAGAAGAACCGTTAAGAAGAAATGAGGGATGGATTGGAATTGAATTTTTACTTTTCTCATAAAAAACAGTCTAAAAGATTGATTGAATATAAGTAAAAGTGTTTGTCTGCTTTTAAGGTATTCAAATATGATACCGTTTTTTATTTTTAAAATTCAGTTAAAGTAAATTTACTTGACAACTGGTTAGATAAATTAAGAGTTGATACTGAAAAACCGAAGTGTTTTACCTTAAATTTGCTATTTGATTTTTCAACAAATAATAACATTAAAGCATGAAATATTTTAGCCTTCTTATATTGTTAGGACTTATTGGGCTCAGCAGTTGTAGCCCCAGATTAACACCGTTTACACAAGACCTTTATTATGAAAATGGATGGACGGACAATGATTTGGAGAAAATTCAATTTTATTTATCCGAAGATATCATACTACGACGAGGAGTTAGCGAAGGAACATCTACCATCAGTTCCGGAAAAATTAAAATTGTAAATGGCAAAAAAATAGAAGAAACAAGGATTAGGAAAGGAACTCCGGGTGTTTTTTTATTTCGTCCTAAAGAGGATCGCTTTGCAATTAGTTTTGAGTCTGGTGAAAAACGATATTTAATTTTTGGTCCAAGTCAAAGGCGTGATGGAAAATATACTCTTCGGGCTGCAGCGTGGGATAAAAGCAAAGACCAGGGCGAGGTCACTTATAACGGAAAAAAATATTATACGCCCACCAAAAGTGCTTATGCAACCTTAATGGTCGACTTGAAAAAAATTGGGAGCAGCACTATAAAATCGAGAACAGCTAAAGGAAGAACGGTGAAAGATTGATGTTTTTCAAATTAAGAACTACAAACTAAAGAATCTCAATTAGCTTTTTTCACACCTTTTAAAAAGGGTACAAATCGAAAATTGTCAAGTTTCTCTTCCAAGTATTCGTTTTCTGCAATTCGGGTAATTTTATACATGCGCTGAACATCCGAATCTCCCACAGGAACTACCATGATTCCTCCGATTTTGAGTTGTTTTTTTAACTCTTCAGGAATTGAACTTGCTCCTGCGGTAACTAATATTTTATCAAAAGGTGCAAATTCGGGCAAACCTTTATAACCGTCTTTGAAATAAAAGCGGATATTGCCAAAACCTAATTTTGAAAGTAAATACTTAGCTTCATTATAAAGCGCTTCCTGTCTTTCGATCGTATAAACTCGTGCCCCCAAAGCAGCCAGTATTGCAGCCTGATAACCGGAACCAGTGCCGATCTCCATTATTTTATCACGCTTTTTCACTTCCAGCAAGCTGGTTTGGTAAGCAACAGTATAAGGTTGTGAAATCGTTTGGTCATTGCCGATGGGAAAAGGTTTGTCCTGGTAAGCCCATTCTACAAAAGCTTTGTCCAGAAAAAAATGGCGAGGTACTGATTCCATTGCTGCTAGTACGTCTTCATCATAAATTCCTTTTTTCCGAATAGTGTCGATCAATTTTTTTCTCAGTCCTTTATGTCGGTATGTATCTTTCAAATGCAGTAAAATAAAATGAGTGTTGTTTAATTATTTATAAAACCCGAAAAAATGGGTCAAGGTTTATTAATGTTTTTTGGTGGTTATTTTATGGGATTATTTAACTTTAAGCTCTTTTTAAAAGATAGGTAAAGTAAAGCAATAAAGCTATATATATTCTTAAAGTTTTTAAAACATTTTTTTACAATGACAGAAATAAAATTTGGAACTGATGGTTGGAGAGCAATTATCGCAAAAGATTATACGGTTGATAATGTAAAACGAGTAGCTGAAGGTACAGCGCTTTGGATGACTAAAAATGGGTTCACAAAAGTTGTAATTGGACATGATTGCCGTTTTGGAGGACAAATGTTTGCAGAAACTACCGCCCAGGTCTTTGGTGCTCATGGTATAAAAGTAAATATTGCCAAAGGTTTTGTTTCCACACCAATGGTTTCTTTGGGTGTTGTAAAAACCAAATCTGACCTTGGAGTAGTAATTACTGCCAGTCATAATCCTCCTTCTTATAATGGATTCAAATTAAAATCTTCCTTTGGTGGTCCAACTAGTCCTACTGACATTGCTGAAGTTGAAGACTTAGTACCAGATACCTTTGATCGGGATCTTCCGGAACTAAATGAGATGTTTGAGAAAGGCTTACTAAATTATATCGATCTTGAAAATATATATATTGAGCATGTTAAGCAAAATTTTGACCTTGACATGATCAAAAAAGCTGGTTTGAAAGTAGCTTACGACGCAATGTATGGTGCTGGTCAGCGGGCCATGCAAAAGATTTTACCTGATGCCATTCTCTTGCATTGTGATGATGACCCTTCTTTTAAAGGGCAAGCTCCAGAACCCATTCACCGTAATTTGATGGAACTTTCCAATTTAATTAAAGGAGACTCATCCATTGTACTTGGTATTGCAAATGACGGCGATGCTGACCGAATCGGGATGTACGACCAGGATGGAAACTTTGTTGATTCTCATCATATTTTGTTATTGCTTCTTCTGTACTTGTACAAGTATAAAAACCAAACCGGCAAAGTGGTTATTACTTTTTCTGTTACGGATAAAATGAAAAAAATGGCAAAATTATTCGGATTGGAATGTGTGGTTACCAAAATCGGATTCAAATATATCGCTGAAATCATGACCAAAGAAGACGTCTTGGTAGGTGGAGAAGAATCTGGAGGATTGGCTGTGAAAGGTCACATTCCGGAGCGAGACGGGATTTGGATCGGACTAATGATTTTGGAATTTATGGCCAAAACCGGGAAAACACTAAAAGTGCTTATTCAGGATGTTTATGACCTGGTGGGTTCTTTTGCATCCAATCGTGATGATTTGCATATCAAGGAAGAACAAAAGCAAGCAATTATCGAAAGATGTAAAAACAATCCATATAAATCTTTCGGAAAATATACCGTAAAATCTCTTGAAACAATTGATGGGTTTAAATTCAATTTGAGTGATGACGAATGGGTTATGATGCGTCCTTCAGGAACAGAACCTGTTTTGAGGGTATATGCTCAGGCGGCTACTGATGAAGGTGTGCGGTCCATTCTTGATGCAGCCAAAGAAGAAGTTTTAGGTGTAACTGCATAGAAAAAGTAAGTTGTGCCATGATTTTTATCATGGCACAACTTACTTTGAAAATTTATTATTCTCTTATCATTGCAATATGTGGAATGTTATCTTCAAGGTATTCCATTCCGGTTGTTTTAAAGCCAAAGGATTCATAAAATCGGATCAAATAACACTGAGCTGATAATTTAATTGGCTGATTGTTAAATAATTTTTTAACGACATCAAGGCTAGCTTCCATAAGTTTTTTGCCTGTACCTTTCCCACGAACAGAAGGAGAAGAAACAATACGGCCTATTGAGACATAGTTTTCATAGGAAATACCAGGAGGAACAATTCTGGCATAAGTAATAAATGTATCATTTTTATCAAAGCCCATCAAATGCCAGGCGTGTTGATCTTTTCCGTCCGCATCGAGATAAGGGCAGTCTTGCTCCACAACAAATACCTCCTGTCTGAGTGCCATGATTTCATAGAGTTCATCGACATTTAGTTCCGAAAAAGGTTTGCATTTAAAATAACACATACTTATAGGTTACAATGTATTTAGAGCTAAAAATAAAAAAAGTTTAGCCACTGAGCAGCTAAACTTTTCCAAATGTTAAAACCATTTAAAAACGATATCTTAGAATTTAAAAACCAAGTCTTCACCGGCATGTCCGCATCTCATCCACTCAGGTACTGGATCACCTCCTTCTGAAATAAATTCAACTGTTCCGTTATCCAAAGCACGATACTTCCAAATGTGGATTTTCCCATTGCCACTTATATATTCACCGAAACGAAGGATATATTCTACCTCCCATCCATTACTGATACGATTCATGTTGATATCATTACCTCCAATTTCTGGTATGCCGAGATCAATGGCGCTGACCCCTTCAACGTTATAAAACTCATTGGCCAGGGCAGCCATATTTAAAGGCTCTTTTGATCTGATAGTAATAGCATCCTGGCTATCGTTCCACTGGACATGCTTTTCGATAATTAAATCGTAGTCATCCAATAAATCATTAATTTCAATACTACTGGTTTCACTGATACCCTCACGAAGTGGTGTTGCCCATTCCACATTTCGTTCAAAAATCAATATAAGGTGATCAATCGAAGGATTTGGAAACGTATGAACATTGCAATTGGCAATCGATTTCGCAGTTTCATCATTTAAATAGATACCAGTAAGTATATTATAAATACCTTCAATATTGTCTTTTGGGATAACTACATTTTGATAGCGTAAATCATCTTTCTTTGATTCTATTCGAAGTGCTAGGCGAGCTGCATCGCGGCGAAATTTTCTGATCAATTTTTTTGGAATTTCCTGATTCGTCTTGGAAATAAATTTTAAAGCAGGGCTTAGTTGCGAGGACGTAAGCAAATCTCCTTGCGATTTTCCATTAATTGAAAAAAAGGAAATAAGGATGATGATTATCATCGTCAGAAAGGGAGTCTTGGGATATAATTTAAGATTCATCAATTCTAATAGCATTTTATTCAAAATAAGGTTATTGAAAAATAATTTATAGTAACAATTTTTCACTTTGTGACAGAGCTTCTCAATTGAATGTTAACTCCAATCACTTAATTTTTAAATATGGCTATGTTGCTTCTGGGAATTATAAAAGAAAGCCTAATAAACGATTAGCTTCAATTTATAAGAAAGGTTATGTTATGTGACAGCCAAAAAAAATTATGACTGTCCTATTTGTGTTTAAACAAAAAGGTTGCCGAAATAAATTTGATACGATAAATCTGGGAACTGATTCTAAAAGTAATAGCATTTAGCTCCTTTTCCTCGATTGTTGCTACCTCCACCTAGGTTGAGATCAAAAGGGTTGACTTTTATTGCAAAATAAAAATCGCTACCTGTAAAGTCAGAACGATGAAAATAACTTCCAAGATTTTCGGAGCCAATAGTTATAAAGCCTAAACGTAAGGATGCTCCGAAATTGAATTCTTCCCAATTATAAAATGATATTGGAAAAGAAATTCCATACCAACGATGTTCATATCGTGGTGTAATTGCTATAAAATTTCCTCGTTCGACAGCCGCTTGTTTATATCCTAATCGCTGGATAATCAGACCATTGATAAAAATATTTGGTGTAACCGCATAATCTGCTTGTAAACTGATTGCGCCTGGCAACCAAATTCCAAAAGCTCCTTTTGAGTAAGATGCGGTAGAGTCACCTAGCGCCTGATAGCTGAGTAGCTTAATAGCTTCGTCGGCAGTGTTTAGTTCTAAATACTCCGTTTTTCTGAGTTTGATCTCTTGATCGGTATTGATTTCATGCATTTCTGCATTTCTGTTGAATTGTATTTTTCCAATATCCAAAACACCAAATCCAAATCTCCATTGATAGGTGTCGCTATTTCCATCAATAGTGTATACTATTCCTAGATCCGCTGCCATCCCAATACCATTTTGCTTTAATTTGACATCTAGTTCCTTTGATGCATTTGTAGTCGTAAGCCCATATATCATGTTTGGGCCATCGATAGAAACGGTATCGCCTCGAAGTTGTGTAATGTTGACGCGCGTTTTATTTTCAAAAAAGAAGCCCTCATATCCTTGCAATAGTTTGATAGATACACCCAAATCTATATGTCCGTTGTACGATTCGAATCGTTTGCCATAGTTCAGGCCAATTTCGCTCCAGGCCATGGCGGCACCTTTTACAGGGCTCACATCAATTGCTTCGTAGTACGGTGTTTTATCCCAGAAATAAAAATTGAGCGATGGAGGAATATCATGACTGCTGCTGGCAGCTCTGAAGCTGGTAAAAATTCCAAATGTTTGATCACTCTTGAGTTTCATAGAAAAAGACGGTCCCAAAACAGTAACCAATCCCATATAATAGGATTTTCGATTAGTGATATAATAATCTGTTACCAGCGTGTTTTCGGGTAATAGATTTTCATTGTCATAATCAAATGCCCCTTCAACATTTGGAAATAAACGCTTGATATCGAGAAGATGTGTATTTTGAATATAACCATAACTGTTTTCGCCAAATAATCCAACTCCAGCGACATTTACGTCCCAATTAAAAGAGCTGCTTAAAAAATTGGCTGGATTAAGCATTAAGCTATTTACCCCGGAATAGTTATCGGTTCTTAAGCCAAGTTGTTCCTGAGCTTTCAAATTTGAATTGGTACAAAATAGGAAAAGGCAGAGGGACAATAGTGTTCCAATTTGTCTCATAATGTTTCAAATAATTAAGTTTAGATGTAAGGGGGGATTGTCTAATCGCTTAAAAACGATTTTAATAACATCTAATTTTTAGAGTGAATGTTTAATTATTAAAAAGGGGATGCCAGGTTAAAATCAAAAAGCATTCCGTAAGACAACATTTAGAAAATTAAATTGAAATGAAATGAAAATCCGAGATTGGATTTTATAGGAATTTTTTTAATTGATAATTGAAAAGTGACCGGATTTACTTATTTAGCCAGACCAATAAGGTTTAATATTTTTGGTAAAAAAATTATGAGACCAACTATCGCAGATCCGATTGCAGCAAACAGAACAGCAGCTGCTGCAGCATCTTTTGTTTTACCAGCTAATTCATGGTACTGTGGAGAAACTAAATTGGTTAGGTGTTCAATTGCGGTGTTGAAGGCTTCGGCACTGAAAACCGTAACTATAGCAAATATCACGAAACACCATTCAGTTTTTGAAATCGAAAAGAAAAACCCCAATGCAACAGCAAGAATCGCTGCAATTAAATGTATAGTGGCATTAGGTTCCGTTTTAAATAAATCGCGTATTCCTGCGAAAGCAAATTTAAAACTGTCCAGACGCTTTTTTAACATTTACAGTGAAGGCTTAGGATTGGTGTTGAACTGATAAGATCCCTTTATTCCAAGGTGTCCGGAGGAAGCACTGTTGATTTCCTGAAAACCAACACATTTAAGGTGATTCGAATAAAAAATATGATCGGAAGGAATCTGAAATAATGAAAATGATCCATTAGAAGCAGGCATAAATCCCCGGCGGCTATCATTCAATTGGGCAGCAGCTTTGAAATCCTGAATCTCATAAGACCACGGCACTGCATTGTAATCCCCAATGGTTATAACAGGACAGTTGGTGTTACTGGAATATTGTGCAATAGTCATAAAATGATTCCTTTGTCGTTCGTAATCATTGGTATAAAAAACGGGCAAAGCATGAGAGACGATAAAACAAACTTCTTTGTCTTGTACCTGCACCCTTCCTAAAATGTTTGGTATATCTTCAAACATGAATGTGTCCACGCTAATTAAAGGAAATCGAGAATAAATAGCCAAACCAAAAGGGTCAAGTCGAACAATTGTTTTGGAGTATGGATATTTTTCCTGAAGGTTTACTTTCAGCTCATTATCCCAGTCAGGAGTCACTTCCTGAAAGGAAATCACATCTGCGTCTATAGCTAAAATTTCATTGATGGTGTTTTGGAAATCAATAGAAGATGCAGAAACATTGAAATGAGCAACCTCCAATGTTTGGTTATCTGTTTTTAGTGGTAGGTTGAGTTGGCCATCTGAGGCATATTTTAAAAACAAACACAAACCAGCGCAACAAGCAAAACTTGTAAACATCAATTTGGGCTGACGGATCAGCATAAAAACAAAACCCAGTAATAAATAACTCAGCATAATTTGCACTGCGAACCGGGCTCCCATTTTAAAAAGGAAATAATTAGGGGTAAACACACAGAGGAAAGCTCCGAGAACAATCAGGCTAATCAAAGCCAACTGGACATATCTATAAGTTAATATTTTCGATACCATAGGGTGGTAGTAAATATAAATCTTTAAACTGTACGAGTGTTAAAATAGGTTCAGTGTCTATTTTTATAGATTGAATTAGCTCGAATTGGGAGGAAGTATTACGTTTTAATACTTTGAGAACCTTTTGCTTGCAATGTTTGTCAAATATAATATTTTTTTAATTTAATCTCCCAGCAACAACGCATGTTTTTTTCAAATAATTGACATTGCCTTCGGGATTAAAATATTCAATCCATACAATATAAATGCCGATTCGGGATTTTCTGCCATCGTCCTTGTCCCCATCCCATTTAAAGGTACCTTCTGTTGCAAGTAATTCATTGCTGACCAATTTTTTGATCGACCTTCCTTTAGCATCAAATATCTGAATATTGGCAAGATAGCCGGATTGACTGGTTTTATAATTGATAAGCAGAAAATCCTCATATCCATCACCATCAGGAGATAAAGTATTATTTGATATTGAAAAGACTTCATCGATTGATGAATCAACAGTTAAGAATTGCGAATTTTGATAAGTAGGGGTCGCATAACCAACACTTGTAGCTGCTGAATGCCAGTTGTTGCCGTCGTTAGTAGTGCTTTCCGGATCAATTCGTTCCAGAGAAACACCATTTTTATTGCTTAATAGCGGATTATGAAAATCCTCTGAATATTCAAATTCGTCAATAACTTTTTCCCCTAAAATCTCAGGGACATAAAGCACTACAGTTCCTTTTTTATCATCATAAGTCGGTAATGCGGTAGAAATCAAAGCATAAGGATTTTCGACAAAATACCTGTCATTGATATCAATAGGTGACGCTGTTAAAACAATATAATCTTTAGGAAATAGCAAACAATTCACTTGAATGGGTTCCGGTTTTTCGATTTCATTGCTTTCACTATTTCGCGAAGCAATGATCAGTTCACTTAAATCAAATGTTTTATTGGATCGGTTATACAACTCAACAAACCGCTGTCCGCCTGTTTCCGGATTGAAGAGCACTTCATTAATGACGATATCTTTAGTTTCGATGGCCTGAGGTAATGCAAAGCGAGCATTGTTATTTAAACCAATCGCATTTCCGACACAATCGGTCAATTCAGATCTTACGGTTACGTTATAAATCCGATCGGTTTCCATCGCTGAACCAAATGTCAAAAGGACACGATTAAAAAAAGGAGGTTGTAAAAAAGCATCTGTAACCGTGATACCTTCGATAACATAATTGCTGGGATCACTTCCTGCGGCTTCATCCAACGCTTCACTAAAATCTAGACTTAAGAGTGTTGAACTCAGGGGATAAGCTTTTATCAAATCGGGGCCTTCAGTATCTGAGCGTTTTTCCAATACAGAATTTGTCATTCCGGGAGTTCCTCCAATCGCATTTAAAGAAGCCCTCCAATTTGATCCAAAGGAACATGGGGCTTCCGGATTGATTAGCTCCAACGTCCAACCGCCATCATTTTTATCATTATCCTGATACCAATCAATATTATAGGAAACAGCATGGATGGTTTTTCCTTGGGGATTAATCAATTCGAGATCACCGGATTGGTTTGGAAGACTAACATTTGCGGTTAAAACGAGGGTGTCGCCATAAGCGCTATAACTACTGCCGCCACTGCCATAAATGATAACATATTGATCAGGGAGTAAAAGATGAAAAGGAAGAATGACTTCATTGCTTCCATCGGAAATGATGAAATCTTCAAGGTTTATCGCTTTATTAGAGGGATTGTAAAGTTCAATAAATTCTTGCTCAGGTAGCCCAATCGAAGGAGTTGGATCCGGAAAAATTTCATTAAATAATAGTTCATAACGTTCCGCTTCCTGCGTATCATAATATTTAAATTGGAAGAAACTGTTTGCACCTATATCATTACCCGAACAATCCGTTACGGATTCATCAACAGTTACGGTGTAGGCCGTTTGATCGATAAAGTAAGGTGGATCGATAGTTAATAAAACCGTATTGAGTTCCGGTAATTCAAGCATTGCGTCAATGACATTTCCCGCGCCGGGAATCGAATAGCTTGCAGGATTTTCGCTATTTAAATCCATGATCTCATTAAAAAAAAGCCGCAGTTGATTTTGACTGGTTGGGATGGCACTGATCAGTGAAGGAGGACTAGAGTCAGGGCTGTTGTTGAACACAGAATTCTCCTGTCCTGGCGTACCGCCTTCCAAATTATTGGAAGCTCGCCAATTATCTTTTCCCTGGCAATATAAGTTTGGATTTATCATTTCAATTGACCAACCGCCATTATCTTTTTCTACATCATGATACCAGTCGATGGTATAAGAAATATCGTGAATAATGGTTCCTGCTGTATCCGTAATGCTTAAGTCATCGCCGCTATCATTCAATTTGAAAATACCCGGAACGCCAATCACTGTCCCATAATTTGAATAACTGTTCAGATCATCTTCGTCGCAAATTATTACGTAACTGTTCGGAGGGAATATAAAAGAAGGAAGCATTTTGGTGGAAGTAGCATCCGCTATTTCGAAACCCGCGAGATCGAAAGCTTTGTTGCTTCTGTTGTATAGTTCAAAATATTCTGCGTTCGGAAGGGCAGTAATATTTGGATCAGGATGCGGAAAAATTTCATTGATCAAAATATCATAGGGATCAGGATTTTCGATTTCATAGAAAATAAATTCAAAGCCTTCATTGACTGAAAGATTTCCACTTTGATCTTCAATATTGAAACTATTCAATTGATAATTTTGACCGCTGAGAAGATTGGAAACGGAAAGAATTACTTTTGATGGATCACTATCCTGATTTGCAGCATTCACCGTAATTCCGTTGTTAATTGTATAATTGGTGATGTTTTCTGCTGAGCTTTGATCCAAAGCTTCGGTGAAGCCAAGCAATAATGAATTTGTATTTATTGGGGAGACATTTACCAAAGAAGGCGGTGTTTGGTCCAATACCAGTGGCCCGATCACGATATCATCAAAATAGAATTTATCTTTTCTGGTTGCACTGTAACTACAATGAAAACCGAAATAACTACTCATTAAATAGGTAGGGTCATTAATACTTCCATCAAGTTGAAAATTATTACCGCCTGTATAATCAGCAAATAGCTGCCATAAGCCACCATCGTTTCTGGTTATACGTACTCTGACCGCAGGTGAAGTAGCTACACTTCCCATAGAACCTGACAAAATCATTGTGGCATTAGCGCCATCTTGCCTCCAAAGTTCCAGGGCGTCATCGCTTCCTGATTGTCCAACCTGTAAGAAATATCCGTTCAAATCGCCATCAAAAATAGGTGAATCTGATGATAAAAATACTTTAAGGCGATTGCTGGCGGAAGGATCAAATTCCAGACGGAAATAAAACACCCAGGTCGTGCTGTCAGCAGTATTAACCGGAGCATAAATAAAGGAACTGCCCTCGTCGATGTCCATAAGTTGCAATTCGCTTTCTGTATTTACGGTGTAAATATTGGTGTTGCCAAACCAGTTTGGATCATTGGGAAACGAACCATCATCAAAATTGTCTTGAAACTGGGCTATAGCAATCTGGAAAGAAAAGATAAGAGAAAGTGAAAAAATTATTTCTTTCATTTTTCAAAAATAGTAATAAAAAATAAATGCCTTTATCTTTGTGACTTGATCTTCGTTTTTAAAGATTGGTTTATTATAAATTTATTGAGTAAAAAATTTCTAAAAATAATGAAAGTAGCGGTTGTCGGCGTCACAGGTTTAGTTGGAACAGTAATGTGTGAGGTTCTTGAAGAACGAAATTTTCCAGTGACTGAATTTATACCTGTAGCTTCATCAAGATCCATTGGCAAAGAAATTATTTTTAACGGCAAATCCCATAAGGTGATCGGAATGGAAGAAGCCATTGAAAAGAGGCCTGATATAGCGATTTTTTCAGCTGGAGGTACTACTTCTTTGGAGTGGGCGCCGCGTTTTGCTGAAGTTGGAACTACTGTGGTGGATAATTCTTCGGCATGGCGGATGGATCCCACCAAAAAATTGGTAGTACCTGAGATTAATGCCAATGAATTAACCGAGAAAGATAAAATCATTGCAAATCCGAATTGCTCAACCATCCAAATGGTAGTTGCATTGGCACCTTTACATCGCCGATATAAGATAAAAAGACTAGTTATTTCTACTTATCAATCTATTACCGGAACAGGCGTGAAAGCGGTTAAACAGTACGATGCTGAAAAATTCGGCGAAAATTTAGCTGAAGAAGAACGAGCCTATTACCATCCGATTTTTGATAATTGCCTGCCACATTGTGATGTGTTTTTAGAAAATGATTATACAAAAGAAGAAATGAAACTGGTACACGAAACGCGTAAAATACTGAACGATGAAAGCCTTCGTATAACAGCTACTGCAGTCCGTGTTCCTGTTCATGGCGGGCATTCCGAAAGTGTTAATGTCGAATTTGAAAAACCTTTTGAAGTAGCTACGGTCAAAGAAATTTTGAATACGTCAGATGGAATAATTGTTTTGGATGATTTGGAACAAAAAAAATATCCAATGCCTTTATTTGCAAAAAATCACGATGAAGTTTTTGTTGGGCGTATTCGCCGTGACCATTCCGCTGACAATGCATTAAACCTATGGGTAGTAGCAGATAACTTGCGAAAAGGCGCTGCCACAAACGCCATCCAAATTGTGGAATATCTCGCAGCAAAAAAATTAATTGGGGTTTCAAAAGTTGGCGGTTAAAAGTAGCGCATCGGAGAAAAAGGAAAGAAAACTTGACGATTAGACCGCAATTCTCTATTTTTAAAAGGAATATCTTCTAGAAGCATTTCTTGTCACCGGTTTTTAGAGGCTTGCTCCGGGAAACTAACGCCTAAATACTCGATCAAAAATCCAACTATCTTTTGGTCATTACGAAAAAATTGAATACGCTATTTTTGTAAACGAAAATACATACCTGCACATATGAAAACGAAATTAGTACTGTGGGGCAATAATGCTCAAGAGGAACGAATCCTAATTGCTTTACAACTTCACCCCTTAGAAAGCAAAATAGATGTCTGGACTTTTCCGGAATCAAGCGCTACCGAAGAATTTAGTAGGCAATTGATGAATGAATGGCGAAATGATGTTGAAGTTCCATTTCCTGAAGGAGCTATTCACCTCGAACGGGAACTGACTATTTCGGAAAGTTTGCTTCCAGAAGATATCAAGGTCGAACGAACAGACATTATCAATCGCGCTCAGACGGAATGGCATTTCATCGTTTTATCTGCAAAGCTAAATGAAGCCTATCAAGCTGAACTCAATGAATTGAAAGAAAAGGTTGAATCACTTAAATCATTCGATTCGGCTACCTGGGAGGCATTAAAGTCTTTTTGGGCCAAAGTGCAGGATCAGGTTCGTGACCGCAATTTATTTCGCGAGCATGCAAATGCTTTGAGAGATAGTACCAATGAGATATTTAGTAAATTAAAGGAACTTCGTTCATCACTCGATGAGGAATTTCAGAGTGTATCCAATGAGCATTTTGAGCAATTTATGCAAATCTTGGAAGATTTGGAAAAAAAGGTCGTGGATGGTATGAATCTGACTGTGATTTTTGATGAATTAAAAAATATACAACGAAAATTCCGGGATGCAAAATTTACCCGGGAACACCGTTCCAAAGTTTGGAGCCGCCTCGATGCAGCATTTAAAACGGTTAAAGAAAAACGATTTGGAAATAAGGCCCACAATGAAAATTCTCCTTTGGAGCGCTTGCAACGCAGATATGATGGCTTATTGAATGCGATTTCTAAAATGGAAAAATCCATTCATAGAGACAAAGAAGAACATGCTTTTCAAGATCGTAAAGTGGAGCATTCAGATGGACAATTGGAGGCTCAAATTCGATTGGCGAAAATAAAAATGATTGAAGAACGCATTCGATCCAAAGAAGAGAAGTTGAATGAAATGCTGCAAACCAAGTCTGAACTTGAACAAAGAATAACCACACAGCAAAGTAAAGAAGCAAAGCGAAAGGAAATCGAAGAGGCCAAAGCCGCTGCTAAAGAAAAAATTGCAGCTGAAATGGAAGCAGCAAAGGAATCACTGGATGTTGATAAAGAGAAACTAGAAAAAGCAGCTAAATCGATTAAAAATAAAAGCAAAACAGTGATTTCTGCAGTTTCCACCACCATGGGTGAGGCACTGGAAGATGTGGTTGATACGGTGAAAGCAGTTGCTGAAGTAGTAAGTGGAAAAATTAGTGAAGCTGTTGAAGAAATCGTTGAAGATCAAAAGGAAGAGGAAGAATGAAAATTTTCTTTCTAAAGCTTTTAAAAATGCACATTATAAGCAATAGCGAGTAATGTGCATTTTTAATTTCTCGGGTGAAATAATTCTGAATTCTTAGGTTATTGACCATGCTTTCAAAAATTTGGTGGCCCCGTTTTTTTATTCATAGGATAAATTATAACGAACGCCAAAATAAATCTCTCGTCCCTTCGTCGGTCCCCAAACAGAAGAAGTATCAAAATATCGACTAAACGGATCCTGCCAGCTAATGATAGGCTGTTTCTGCCTGAAATCAAATATGTTTTCACAACCAGTATACAATTCAAATCTCTTAAAGTTGTAGGTGAATTGGGCATTTACAATGGTATATGGTTTTGAAAAATCAGGGCGTTGAAATGCTTCCGGGTTTGATTTTGTGTCAGGCAATCGCTGCTCACCATACCAATGTACATTCATGTCAAAATGAAATTTATTGGTCAAAGGCTTAAAGCTAAAAGTGGTTAACACTTTATGTGCCGGATTGAAAGGCAACGATTGTTTTTTTTCGTCTATTTCCCTGTAAACATCCAAAAAAGTATATCCGGTTTTAAACTCAAAACGGTTCCATATTTTCAAATATAATTCTGCTTGAAAACCGTTGCTAATACTTGGCCCCTCGAAGTTTTGGATGATCGCTTTTGTAGGGTCAGCATCATAGTCGGGAAAGATTTGATTTTGAAAAACCGTGCGATAATAGTCTGCACTGAAAAAGCCTGAAATATTATCGCTTTCAAATTTTTGAGTCAAATTAAGGCCATAGTTTAAAGCTTCTTCGGGCTTTAGTTGCTCAGCAAAAATAATATCTCTGGAACTAACCAGCAAACCAATATTTTCACTGAATAAATTTACCGTTCGCCAACCTTTACCTATACTTGCGCGAATTATCGTTTTGGGTGCGATATCATATTTTATTAATGTTCTTGGCGTAACTGAAAACCCAAATTGATTATGATGATCGCTTCGAATACCAACAATCCAGGTAATTTTTTCATCAAAAAAGCGCATTGTGTTTTCAGCAAAAAGCCCAGGGATGTTTTCAATTCGATTATAATTTCCGGCATAAGTTCTTTGTAAGGTTGAATCCGTAAACGTGATATCTTCATTAAGCTTCAAATGCCGGTAACTGATACCTGTTTTCAACAGATTGTTTTTAGCATAGGCTAATTCATGTTGAATATTTCCATAAAAATTTGTTTGCTGAGCAGCGTATTTGACAGTTCCAAAAAAGGATTGTTGGTTTTGATGAAATGCTGAGGCATAAAATAGGATACGCTGCTGATCATTGAAGCGATAACCTGTTTTCGTCCAAACTTCCGGTTGATTGATACTTACCGTTTGACCATAAACCTCGGCGCTTCCTTTATCGGTATTTGCGTTAAAAAAGGTCTGTCCACCAACGCGTTTTTCGTTTAAAAATCGCAATCCTATGCTGCTGTGCCAACCCCAATCGCTTTCTACTCCATACTTCCATTTATTAAAGATCATGTACCGTGTAAGCAAAGGAAGGTCAAGGAAATAGTCTTGATCACGGTCAATTTTATTGGCAGGTTGTACGGTATGAAAAGCGGTTAAATTGCTCCACTTACCACGTTTGAAAGCATAATTGGCATTAAAATGCTTTTCCATAAAATTATTCATATAAACATTGAGCAGCAATTTATCCGTTTTATCGGGCTCTTTGGTTTCTACATTTATCTGTCCGCTAATACTTTCGAATCCCTGCAATACGCTGTTTGCACCTTTTGAAACATAGATGTTGTCAACTAATGTTCCCGGAATACCACTGATGCCATAGGTGTAGCTTAGCCCCTGGATCATTGGAAAACCGTCAATCAAAACCTGGTTGTAAACGCCTGAAAGCCCTAAAATGCGAAGTTCTTTTGAATTAGTAACAACATTGGTCGTTTGTGGTTGAACAGTTGTTTGTGTTCCAAAACAACCTGCTAAATCGCAACAAGCGGCTTTCCGAAGTTCTGCTTGTGTAATTATTTCTGTTTTAACAGGTTCAATGTCTGAAATGATCACTCCTTCACGTTGTTCGGTAATTACCACTTCACGCAGTATTTCTGTAGTTTCCAATTTAAATTCAACAAACGATTGATTAGTAATTTCAATCGTATCAGCTTTGTACCCTACATAACTTGCGATCAGTTTTTTGTTGTTGATTCCTTTGACGGAAATTTTAAACTCGCCGTTGATCCCGGTAGATACACTTTTATTTGTGCCAAGCCAATAAACACTAGCACCAACCAAAAATTCTTGTTTATCATTGATTACTTTCCCTGAAATAGTCTGTGCAGATAGCTCAAACGACAAAATCAGTAAACCAACAATGAAGATATAGTTACCCATTGTTTGAATAATTTTAAAAAAGGCATGGTTCATTCGATTGGATAAACCTCCACCTTTTAATGATTTACAGTTTTACTTTATAGGGTCTGTCGTCTGGATTTTTACAGCCACCAGTGTCTTCAACGGCGGTGTAGATTTTCTTTTCAGTTACCAGTGTGGGATCGAATTTTATTTCAAAAGATGATGTCGCTCCCGCTTTTCCTGCTGTGCAACTGCTAACGCCTTCAAGTTTTTCAACATTGTCGGAAATGGTTTTTAAGTCCATAGAACAGGTAACACCTTTCACTTTGATTGTGATCGATTTGGTGGTTTCTGCCGCCTGAGTCGCTGTGGTAGTTTGTGTAAAAGCGATACCTGGTGTAATTGTCAATACAATGACAGCTAAAATGAATAGTTTTATAAATTTCATTTTTTTGAGTTTAAATTGTTTAACGAAAAGATTAATTGTCCCGGTTTTATGGGATTGAGGTCAGATAGAATGCTAAACAATTTTAGGCGGTTGCCAAAAATCAGGGGGGAACGGAGAAGCGAAATCAGATTTGAAATTAAACACTTGTTTGGTTGAAATTTGCGGTTTCTTTATTTGGCAAAAAGTAAATGTCTGACAAATTAATACACACGAATCGCAAACCTGAAAGGGATTGCAGGAATTTCCATGGCAATCGTTTTTTTGTTCCTGATCAGATGAAAATCCAATATGCTCACTAAAATCAGGTATGCACTGCCCACCACAACAACTCTTGGCGGATTCAACAGGCAAAGTGATCAAACCCAAAACCGGCTGAATGGCTAGGCAAATAACTATTGTCGCTAATAAAAGTGGCAAAATTTTCATCGTTCTACAAAGCTATAACTTATTTGTAAATAACGCAAAAGAATAACTTTCTATAAATGTAAGCCACTAGTATAATAAGAGCGATTGAAATAAAATATAAAAAGCCTTTGGAGATTTCTCCAAAGGCTTTCATTTTCTAATTGAGTTAGTGCTTACTTAATGAATGACCACTTTCTCAAGAGTAACATCATTATTTGTACTTGCTTTTACAAAATAGAATCCAGCAGGTAAACTGGAAACATCCATTGAAAAAGTTTGTGTTGAAGCAGAAGTGCTGATTGCTTTTCCGGCAACTACACGACCATCAAGTGTTAAGATGCTAATCGTAACGTCTTCGTTGTCAAGGCTGCTAATAGAGAGATTGATCACTTCATCAGTCGGATTCGGAAATACATTTAGAAAAACAGTTTTAACAGGATCTTTTGTGCTTGTAGTCAACTGAGATTCAATGATTGTTCCTCTGGATTCAGGACTATCACAAGCCTGATCTCCCTGAACTGAAGTAACACAAGCTTCACCAATGTAATTAATCATATCCATTATTTCAACATCATCAACCCACCATCCAGCTGGAGCATCAGGAACAGTATTGTCATCAGACCTGAAATGAAACCGCAGGATAATTTCCTGACCTGCATAAGCTGACAAATCCGCGTAAGAGGCAATCCAACCATTGCTGTTTCCTGAAAATGCATGGTAATCTGGAATGACAAAGGTTCCATATTGGATCGGGGTATAAGGATTTCTAAAAAGAACATCGGTTATTTCCTGCCAGGTTGTTCCATCATCAGTAGAAATTTGCACAACACCACCATCCGCTGCATTTTCTGTATTGTATTGGTGATAAAAACGTAAAACGGGCAGATCTCCTTCAACTAAGATCGCGTCAGAAGCCTGTCCAGCTTGTAATTGTTGCTGTGTTTCGAGGGCTGTATTTTCAACAAACCAACTGGTAGTGCCACTGTAAGCATCGTCGTTGGTTTCTTGCCAGAAGTTTTCCCCTGCTATTGGAATAGGAAACCAGAAAGTAGGATCAACATTTTCTATATCGTCAAAATAATGTTGGACAGAGAAGTTAGTTTCATCCGTTGAAAGCTTGTAAGTAAAGATGATTTCATCAAGGTACTCCATGGTACCTAGTTCAAAAGTAACAGAACCACCACTAACGCCGCCTTCCACTACGTTTCCAGATACGCTTCCGGAAACATAATCCGTTCCATCTGCTAATTCGTCGCTTACAACAATCCCGGTTAAGGTTTCATTTTTGTGATTCGTAATTGTAATGGTGACATCAATATCATCACCTGCTTCTACAAGTTGAGAAACCGTTTTTTTAATTTTCAATTCTGCAATACAGGTTGGCAAAGGATCAAACGAAACGGTTTCGTCACCACGGACACTCACAAGTCCCTGATCGGCGTTGATACCACATCCTCTACGAGCGAATACTTCCCAAATGAGACACTGATTGGCACCAGCGTACAAAGCCATATCTGCTGCTAAAATCGCATTTCGTCCATCAACAAAACCAGGAGCACATGGTTGCATTTTCATTCCGTCCATAACCAATTGGATAGCCATGTTATTTCCTCCTGTACCGGTCCATTGGTCATCATCAAAACCATATTCATCAACCATAGCCCAGTATAAATCCCAGAGCATAGTTGCCCATACGGATCCGACACCATGTGGTATGGCTAGAGAAGAAATATCTGTATAAGTAAGTGGGTTAACGCCCATATCAGTAGAATAGCGATAATCACGAATCCCCAGACCATCGGTTTCTTGTCCTAGAGCAAAAGTACCTACTCCTCTTCCATCTTCCCCAGAATCGCTAGTTTTTACAGTAGTAATCAAAGCAAAGAAATCGCTCCAACCTTCACCCATTTGTTCATCACCACCAAGGCAACCAGTATTAGAAGGCCCACCAGTCAAACGATTTGAAATTCCATGTGCGTATTCATGGGCAATGATTCCATTGTCGAAATCTCCATCCAAAAACTCAGGGCCTGGATTAGTTACAGGAGTTACAAGGGTTAATTCCAGGCCATTTCCGGCAAATTGACGGATAGTCTGGCAATCAGCAACACCAATCATTACAGCTGGAATAGTCACCTGGGCACCAACTGCTCCTGCACCCATAGTAATAGGATCAACATCAAAATTACAAACGACAACTGCAATCGCTCCTGCCTGTTCAGCTCTAAGGGCCTTAGCTCCGAACTCGCAACCTCCCCGGTCAATTAAGGCAATTTTACCATCGAAGTCACCCGGATTTATATAATCTTCACAACCATCAGTGATATATGGGTTATATACTCCATCATCAACTTCTATAACTTCACCACTGACTGGAATATCTGAAATTGCTGCTCCAAAATCTGCTGTTGCTGAAGTATATTGTCCCGCTATTGAGCTAGGAGCCGTTACATTAAAAATTTTGTCACTCTGATTAGCCCAAACATACATTCTCATTCTCGGTTTTTGGCCATCAGGAAGAGTAAGGAAATTGGCATTATCCTGACCTGCACCAGATTGAGCATGTGCAACGACTTCGTCACTTGCTGCCCCGCCATTTCCATAAGTGTTTTTTTGAAAATTACCTGCGGATTCAGTAAATCCATATTGGTAGGTGAAATCATGCATGATGTTATTCATATAAAATAAATTAACAACAGCGGCGTCAATATTGTCAATAGCCTCAGCATTAGAATCATATGGAAAGTCAAATACTAAGCCCATTCCACCATCAGGCTCATTGTTGCTGGATACTTCGTCGGCATCTGTGTCTTCAAAAGCATGGACATTATTCCCTCGTGTGATAGTATACTCAGGAGTAGGATCTCCATTAGTGTCATGCCAACCGAAAGGAGAGGCAATCACATTGGCAGGATCAACTACTAATTCATGAGGGCCGTGTATCGGACTTTCAGTAGGAACTGCAAAGACGCGGTACGAACCGGCTACTGTGCTACTATTCATTTGTGTAAGCACCTGATGTACACTTGGAGCAGGTTTTAATAAGAAGCTTTCCGATTGACAATGATCGTTATGATTATGGTATGCATCTTTTTCAAATTTGCAACGAACAACCATATCTTTCTTTTCGATAATCTGCCCGCTATTTGCATCAATGCTATAATTCCAGGCTTCATCATTTCCTATTGGCGCAATAATTAAATTCCAGACCAGGAATACTTCAGATTCAATATTTTTGTAAGTTAATTCAACATTAATTTCATAACTTGAGATTCCTGTTTTGTCAAAGCTAAATATATTGGTATTATTTTCTTGGACAGGGTGTGGAACTTCAGTTGTAATGGTTAAATCATTAAATACTTTTTGCAACGCCTGATCAGCTCTAAGCGTAGCGTTAGTTGTAGGTACAGCATTACTTAGGTTTTGATAAAATCGTTTTCCAACATAAAGCACTTTTCCGTCTTCAGTGATATTCAGATTCAGAATAGCATTTTGTAAAGCAATGCCTTGATGTCTTTGTTTGAAGTAGACATGCGTAACGCCATTGTGTTTGCTCTGGTAAAGGTCAGAAACGACCATGTCAGAAACATCTTCTTGTGTAAGGTTCCATTTTTTGTAGTCCTGTTCGATATGCCGAAGGGCGATATCCAAATGAGTTTGAGACTGTGACCACGCGAAAGAGGCGGAAAGTAAAAACGCGAAAGCCAAAATCAAAGTTGTAAACTTAAATTTCATGTGAGTGAGCTGTTTTATGAATAAAAAATTTTTTAAATAAAAGTATAGGGTAAAAATAGCGAAAAAAACCATATTTGTTGTTTTTTCGTATTACCGAAATTTTATTCTTTACGACATTATTAAAGTTAGATTCCAGTTAATCCCAATAATGTCGGATGCTATATAAATTTTGGAGCAAGTCCTTGTTGACCTGAGTTATTTTATCGATTTTGTGCGGAAGATGACAATCGATAAAAAAACACTTATTTACGGTCGGCATCCAGTTATGGATGCTATTAATTCGGGGACTCCATTTGATAAATTAATACTTCAAAGTGGCATTCAGCGCGAGTTTGAAATGGAAATCAAACAGCTTTCCAAACGATTTAATATTCCTTTGCAAATTGTACCGAAAGAACAAGCTTAATAAAATTGCCGGCGGAAATCACCAGGGAATAATGGGTTTTCTTTCCGTGGTGACCTATTATAAACTGGAAGATGTGCTGCCCGCTATTTATGAAAAATCTGAAGTGCCCCTATTTTTGTTGCTTGATGGGGTGACAGATGTCCGAAATTTTGGGGCGATAGCTCGGTCTGCTGAAATATGCGGGGTGCATGCTTTGGTTGTCCCTAAAAAAGGATCTGCGCAAATTAATTCCGAATCTTTAAAAACTTCTGCCGGAGCGCTTTCAAAACTGATGGTTTGCCGGGAAAACAGTCTTACCACCGCCATTGAAATTTTGCGGTTGTCAGGCGTTCATGTTGTCGCAAGCGATTTACAAGCAGATAAAATGGTTTATGAATTGGATTTGACGAATCCATTAGCAATAGTTATTGGGTCAGAAGGAAAGGGGGTCAGCTCTGCAGTTTTACAAAAAGTAGATCAACAATTTATCATTCCTCAAAAAGGGACAACCGATTCTTTCAATGTTTCTGTCGCAACCGGGATTATTTTGTATGAAGTGATGCGTCAAAGAGGTTGAGGGCTTAAAAAAACTCCCGAATTTGAGTGTTCGGGAGTTGTAATCAAAAAACAGCAGGATATGATTAGAGAGACTATCCAAATTTGTACAGACTAACCTAAGCCTGTAATTCTTCTTGTTACTTTTAACAGTTTGCGTATTTCTCCGATTTCAATGATAAAGGGGTCGAATTCTTCGTAATTATCCGAAATCAGCTTGAGATGTGAACAGTTTTGATGGCGATCAAAGCATCTCCGAACTCGTTTGACCCAAACAGATTGATTGCTTACCACCGCATAAACTTCGTCGTCCTGCATCTCTTCAATGGTTTCCAGTGGTTTACAGATTACCATGTCGCCAGCTTGAATGGTCGGAGACATACTTGATCCGTTAATATTAAAAGCGATCAGATCTCCGCTGATACCTGGTATGGCGAACCGCTCATTTTCTTCTATCAGATCGACACTGACGGTATTGCTGGCAAATGCTTCTACATTTGTAAATAAAATATTCGGTGAAAAATTAATTCCTAATGCCATTGCTAATTTTTGTTCTGGATCAGGGAGTTTCTTTTTATCAAATGGGTTACCAATTCCTTGAAACATATATGGTTCGTTCACCCCATATTGTGCACACAATCGTTTCACTTGTTCGTAAGTAATTCTCCTGGTCCCTTTGAGATAATGGTCAATAATGTGACCTTTCGTACCCAAATGATATGCAAAAACAGTTTTACTTTTTTGGCGGTTACTTTTGACGATTTCTCCTTTTTCCACCAGCAGATCATATACTTCAGCAAACCGTCGATTGAGTTCTACTCTTTTATCCTTTTTTTGCATAACCAGGAGGTTGATAAGATTCGAAACTTATTTTTTTGCTTCAAATCTTGTGCAAGATAAAACAAAAATTGTTTAAAACAAATTAATTAAAACAAATAATTTATAAAATTTTGATTGAGGTATCCTGTGAGAGTTTGGGGCGAAGTATACAAGGATTTTGGGAAAGGAATGTCATAAAATGAATTACACTTATTTAATATCAGGTAATATTAGTTGGTTGTTAAATTAGTAGATTGTCCGCTAAGGAGTTTCCATCCATCGGGTCGTTTAATAATAGTTCCTGATTCAATAATGACTACTTTAGTGTTTTGTCCTGAAGTATCCGTAATAACACCCCCGACGATTCCGAAATAATTTGCGATTTCATTCGTCAGAGGAAAAACCTGCAAAGTATCCCAATGAAATTCCACTTTATTAAAAAGTGTTGCATTGGTTTCTAATATGGTTTTTACAGAATCATAGGTCAATGCGGAAGTGTAACCGGGAGGCACCCAAAAGAAATCATTTGAATGGTCCAGGTAATTAAACTCAGCAGTTAACCCGTTTTCTTTAATAGCTTTGTGATAGCTGTCAAGCATTTCTTGTACTTCGCTGACCACCGTTTCTTTGTCTGTATCAATAGGATTTTGCAGCAAATTACATGCGAAAAAGGTAATCAAAAAAATAAAACAAACAGATTGATGAATCATAACTTTTGAATTTGGATTACCTACTCAAAGGGGATATCAGATTTTGGATGAGATGCTTTACGAATAAGTAGTTCGTGTTTGAAGCATATAAAAAGCCCACTCAACAATTTTAAAAAGTCAAATGGGCATTTATTAAATCTATCAATGATTTTTTACACACCGCTGATGCGTCTGATTAATTGGTAAAGCCTGGTGTGTTCGTTGACTTCTTCTTCAAAAGGATCAAATTCTAAGTTGTTAGCTGAGATTAATTTCAAAGAAGTGACACGTCCTTTTTTATTAGGAACCTTCTGCACAAATTTGATCCAAAGCGAACCGTTACTTTTTACTGCGTAGATTTCATTGTCTTTGATTTCATGGACACCATTGATTTGACGACAAATGACGACGTCACCATCCATGATGACAGGTTCCATACTATTTCCTTCAACAGGAAAAGCGACGAGGCCAGGACCACTTACACCTGGCAATGAAAAATATTCATTGTCTTCTTTGGCGGAGCCGCCAACATCAGTGCCTGATCCTGCAAAAGCCTGAACGGTAGTAAACAAAATATTTCCTTTACTCTTCCTGGAGTCGCCAGGTAGATTACTTTGAGGGACCAGGTCAAAGCCAAAAGGAGTTCCTTCTCCATCGATAAGAAAGGATTCATTGACTCCGTAGATTCTACAAATCATTCTTGCATGACGATAATCGATCACTCGTTTGTCGTCTTCATTTAAAAAAGCCCGAACGATGTGCCCGTATCCGCGATTTCCAAGAATCTTTTCAGCGAAGTCCCCCATTCCTTTTCCACTTCGGTCATTCAAAACGATATCTCCTCTTTCTTCAAGAAGGTTAAAAACTTCGACAAATCTTTTATTCAATTGGACTCTATCTTCGCGTATCATAGTTAAAATTTTAAGTAATAAAAATAGGTGATTATTTGTTTCGCAAGTTAAAACAAAAAATTTAATTAAACAAATAGTTTTTCAATTAATTGTTTTAACAAACAAAAAATTGAAATATATTCTAGTTGTGATAGGTAACAAAATACAATGCGAGAATTTGAACAAGTATGGAAAATAAGTTAACTTGGCGAACTCCCCAAATCCCATTTAATACTATGAAAAAAACAAAGCGCCGACTTGCTGCCATTATGTTTACCGATATCGTTGGATATTCAGCGATGATGCAAAAGGACGAGATCATTTCCAACCGTTTGCGGAATCGCCACCGTGAAGTATTTACCAGATTAACGGATCAATATGGCGGTAAAATTATCCAATATTTTGGTGATGGGACCTTGAGTATTTATCCAAGTGCCGCAGCAGCAGTAGAATGCGGAGTAGCTTTACAAAAAGAATTGAAGAGAGAACCTCCGGTTCCTATCCGAGTCGGTATCCATACCGGAGATATCACTTATAGTAAGGAAGAAGCATACGGCGATGGTGTCAATGTAGCTGCCAGGATTGAGTCGCTTAGTATCCCCGGCGGGGTATTTATTTCCGGAAAAGTATATGATGACATCAAAAACCACTCCTGGCTTCGTGCCCGGCCACTGGGTGCCTTTGACCTGAAGAATATTCAGGAGGATATCAAGATATATGCTGTGGAAAATGAAGGAATCACGGTTCCGGAATATGTTCCTAATAAAAAAACAAACCCAAAGCAGCAAGTGCGGCAGCCTGTCAAAAGGGGGAAACGAAAGTTTGCTGCAGGTTTATTATCCCTTTTTTTTGGGGTATTTGGAATACACCGATTTTATTTAGGGCAAAGAGATCTGGGTATTTTGTACCTCGCAATAAGTTTAATTGGCATGTTTACTTTTTCTTTTTTAGAATTCCTTGTTGGTTTGATGGGAGTAATTGGTTTTGTTGATGCGATCTTACTCTGGACAATGTCGAGAGAGACTTTTAATTCAAAGTTTAATCAGGAATTAGTAGAAAGCCCAACCAAAGTACAGGTCGAAAAAACGGAACAAAAAGTATTTTTGAAAGGTCAGTTTGATCTGTATTTTCAAAAGGCAAAAAACTATTATCGGAATTATCGTTACCAAGATGCGGTTGAAAATCTTGTAAAGGCACTGGAAGTTAAACACGATGAATCGGAAGCACATTTTTTACTTGCGCGTTGTTATTCTATTTTGGAAAATGCCGACAAAGCTTTCGCCCACCTCGATGCTGCCGTCGCTTTTGGTCTGAAAGATTTTAGCCGAATCACAAAACATGCAGATTTGTCTTTTTTGCGAATTCAGCCTGGATTCGATTCTTTTGCTAAAAACGGTTACCGTATTTTAGAGGAACTACCCAGTCTTCCAAAAAATGATCAGGGAGATAAGGCTTCAACTGATCCCGATTTACTGGAACAGCTCAATAAATTGCAACGGCTCTATGAAGATGGAACACTGACCAAAGAGGAATATTTGAAACAGGAAAGGCGCCTGACCCAAAGAGGTTTTGATTAATAAGGACTTTTTATCTTATTTACTCTGGAATATAAGAACTAACCAAAAGCTTACAACCTTTTACTTCTGACTTTCCTTTGGAATCACTCACTTCTTTTAAAGTTACCCTACCACTAGAAATTCCCATGCGATCATGCTTTATGATAATGTGGTTTTAAAAAATAGACTGACATGAAAATAGCAGTTTCAATTCAATTGAAACTGCTATTTTTTACTTTTTTAATAAGAATCTAAAACTTAACTACTTTTTTTGAAACAAGAAAATCACCTTTTTCAGAATATACATTCAAAAAGTAGATTCCCGATCCGAGCTTGTTGAGATTTTCCAATTCAAAGGAAGATGCTCCCTGGTCCAAATCAAAGCTATTTTCATAAATTTTTTGGCCGTTAATATTAGATAATTTGATGACCAGATTTTTGGGGTTATCTAAAGTGATGGTTACTTTTAAATCAGCATCAAAAGGATTTGGATAAACGTCCAGGTCGTAGGTTTTTGAAACTAAATTATTGGTGCCAACGATGTATTCATCACACGCTGAAGATTCGGTTCCAAGTCTAAGAAACAAATCATCAAAATAGCTGTCGTTGTCCTGCCCAGCATTTCTGGTACCTGTCAATTCAAACTGAATGACTCTCGTTTGGGAAGGGATATCAGCCCACGAACTAAAATTTGTCCAGTTACTATTTAATGTAGAAAGCAACGCGCTGGAATCTAAAATTTCACCTGAATCATTGAGATATAAAAGTCGCATCGCTGGTAAATCACTTCCGCTGTAATTTGATAAATATCCACCAAAATTAGCCTGGTAATTTCCAGTATCGATAGAGTCAGCGTAAGCAACGACATTTACATTTTGGACACATTTTCCAAAAGGACCATCTTCACAAACGCCTCCAACGGCGAAATATTTGTCACCAGAATGCGGACTGATGCCATTACATTCTCCATCGGTAAGCGCTTCAGCGGTTCCTTCCAAAATAACCCATTCAAACAAATCGCTTTCAGCGCCAGGGTTTACTAAAAGGTTTGGTGATAAAAGGGAGCTTCCAGTTGAAAAAGAAGCAGGCTCTGACCAATCACTCCAATTGAGTTCTCGATCACGATACCTAACTCTCCAGCAATAGTTGGTGTTTTCTTGCAAACCGGTTATTTTTTCATCAGTCAAATCATCTCCTGCCTGTGTGTCTTCGTTAAAATAAAAGTTTTGATAATTTTTCCAACTTTCGGCTATCGGTGCTGAAAAATCAATACAATCTGTGGATACTTGCCAGTGGCTCTGTCCGTGAGTTGCAGAGGTGATTTCGGCAGCGAATTCATCAGCTTTTAAAATGACACATTCGGGGCGAACCTCTTCTTCAACTGGGAAAATAGGCAAAGGAGTAGTGATCGAAAGGCCATTCTTTTTTAAAACCAAACTATCGGTTAATTCATTGGCTTTAAAAAAATCGTCATTTCCTCTACTGATTCTTTTAACCGTTAATTGAGGGTCATCACCAGCACTTACTTCAACGGAAACAAAACCCCACTCGTCTTGTGAAACGGAAAATTCGTCATAATCAAATTGCGGAAATTCCCCCCAATTGTCGATTGCTCCGCCTGCTGAAGCTACATTGATCCAAAGGTGTTTGTGATCGCGAGATTGCCCTCTTGAATATCCGTGAGTATGACCAAAAAAATGGACGCTCGGTTTTCCACAATTTGTACTGAAATTCTCAAGCCTTTCGATGACCTGGCCAGTATAACCAGATTCTCCGGGCAGCCAAAGTTCGGATTTATGTGGATGATGCAACTGCGCAAAAACGAAATCGATAGAGTCTGCCGAACAAGCATTTTCTAGCGCAAGATCCAGCCAATCGAGTTGCTCCTGAGAATTGAATGGGCTGTTGGAATTTAAGCCGATAATTCTGGTATTTCCATAATCTTTGTGCCACCAATGTTCTTCAAAACCAGGGTTTCCATTTTCAGGAAGATGGAAGTATTGAAAATAGTAGACACTATTATTTTCGTGATTGCCAAGGACTGGATAGACAGGAACGTAGCTAAATAAATTTTGAGCAGGTGTGAAAAAATGATCTTCCCATTGCGAATAGGTGTTTCCGTTAACCACCAAGTCACCGGGAATCATCACAAAAGCAAGATTATCAATGAGGTCTTCCCCGTTTTCATCTTCTAAATATTGAATGATACCATCGTTGATTATTTCTTCAAATTTGTTTGGGTTGTTGGCATCTCGTTGCATATCACTCATAGCAATCATTCGAAAAGATGTTTCATCAGAGGCAAAAGGAGGCGTTTTGAAGTGATAGATTGGCGAGATAGCCGCTCCGGTTTTTACACGATAAAAATATTGTGTAAATCGATCAAGTCCTTCGAGTTTTACGTCATGAATTCTGGCAGTTCCATTGGATGTTTCGGCAGTCCCTGACGTAGTGTTTCCAAGCGTTTCCGTTAAGCCCCATTCCACGATGCTCTCGTCGCCATCTGTGGTTTCCCATAAAATATTTATGGAATTTGGTGATGCATTTTGTAAATAGGGTTGGACATTTATTATTTGAGCTTTTAAAGGGAAAAGAACTCCGAAGATCAAGATTGAAACAAGAGAAAGTTGTTGCATTTTTCGTCTTTTAAAACTGTAAATGTATTTGAAATCTAATAAAAGAAAATTACAACAAATCCTGAATCTCTTTTACGATCATGCTATAAGCATCGTCGGGATTTTCCCAACTGCTGATTGCTTTGCCAACCTCTATGCCTTTACGAGGCAGTATCGGATCCATTTTTGTCAAATCCGGTGAACTTTCTTCCCAGTTGCAAGTACGTGTAATAATGGGGATCACTTTGGCACTTTTGTCCTGGTGCTTTTTTAAGGCAACTTTCCATTCTCTTTTAAAAATGTTATCGGAAGCCAGAAAATCAGCACTGATCAATAAAAGAATAATATCAGCAGCTTCCATATTTTCCAAAACAGTGGCATCAACATCGGAGCCCGCTTCAATTAGTCCTTCGTGCCAGACTTCAGCGGCCAGCGGTTTCAGGTTTTTAACCAGTTCAGTTCTAAATTCTTCGTCCTTAGGATCAGCCACGATAAAAAGTTTTTCCTTGACCGTATCCGGTGCAGAATCTGGAGAAAGAGCAGTATATTTTTCTTTCAATTCGGCTACAAATTTTGTTACGTCTTCCGTGATAAAAGAAAAGCGGAAAGAGCTTTCGTAAAAGTCTATTGTCTTGGCTTGTAATTTAACTGCTTTGTTCGAGTGTGCCAGGATGTTACATTCTTTTGCCAGATTCATGCCCTGCAAAAGAAGGCGTAGGTTCCATTGTTCCCAATCGAAGCCCAAAAACAAATAGGTTTTGCGACTGTCCATCTGGCTTAGTAGCTTCGGAGGTAACGGCGGCTGGTCTTTGAGGACATTTTTCAGAAATTCCACCTGGTCTGATTCTGTAAGCACCAGTGAACCAGCTTCTTCGTAAAATCCAAATAGGTTGAAAACCAATGGAGCTTCCGCCGTTGGTGTATCAAATTCCTGTTTTTGTTCTTTTCGATAGTCGTACCAGGCATGGATTGTTTTAAATTTACCGGCTTCTTTTAAAGCGTGTACGATGGCATTATCGGGGGAAGCATTGATCACCAGATTGATCGGAAGCTCTGCAAGCGTTTGCTGGATGGTGTTAAACTGACCTTCGTATTCTTTATAAAAATTTTTGGCTTCAAATCCAGGATCTGAAGGAGCAACAGTTGGAATGGTGGTGAAACGTTGCATCATATAGGTCAGATTGCCTTCATGGGCTTTGTCGTAAGGGACTTTTTCCTTCTTCAACTCCGCGGTCAGCGTTTTGGCAAATGCTTCATAAAGCGACGGCCCGCCATTTTTTACCGTCGAAATGTTAGGGCCAAGCAATACGATGCAGTCGTCGTTATTGATCGCTTCCAGTAAATTATTCCATTGTCGAGGTTCTAGTGACATTGTGTGTAGGTTTTCAGTTATTTCTTAAACTGGTTGTGTTTTTATAAATAAAACGACTTAATAATTTTAAGCCTTGCATGATTGTCATTTTAGTTTACTTTCAATTCTATTAAGCCTGGTTTTTGTTGAAGTTCCTGCTAAATCAATCCCGTCAGAGGTTTTTGCCTTCCGAACTGATGAAATAAAGGTTTCAAGCTCTGTTTTATTTGCTTGCAAAGCTTTAGGGCTAGAATTCTCTAATACATAAATGGCCTGATAAATATTATTTAGGTAATCTTCACTGATTTTACCTTTTAAACTCTCAAGTAATGCCGCAATCATTTTTGGGTCATTTTTAAATTTTCTTAATATATCATTAGTTGCTTTTTTCCTAACACTTTCCCTTTCTGAGAGTAAATTCTTTGAAATAGCACTACGCTCCTTGGCATTTTTTTCAATTTTCTTTATAGCATTCTCAAAGGATATTCCCGCCACTTGACTTAGGGCTGAAACGGATGCTAGCAGCTTTTCGTTTTCCTTTTTAATAGAATCTCTTGCACTTTCTAAATCATCACTTTTTTGTTGAATTGTATCCACTAAATTTTCCAAATCATCCATCATAATTTCCAGTTGCTCAGATTTTTTACTCAGTTGCTGGGATTTAGCATTCGCATCCAACCATCCCCAAACAGCAATACCGGCCAAAATCGATAATAAAGTAATGACAGTAGTCAATCTTATAATTTTTAGCTTTCTCTCTTTTTGAATTCGCTCCTGCTCTTCTTCCTTCCTCTTTTGTTTTTGTTCTTCAATGGCCGCTATTTGTTCTTCTTTGATCCTCCTTTTTTCATAGGCTGCCAGGATCGGTTTGACCAAGGTGTCATGGCTGATTTCATAAGTACGTCCGAGTCTGGTATCTTCCGGACGTATCAGTCGGCTTGAAAGTAATTTTTCCAGTAAATCATCACCAATATTATACGTTTCTTTGACAACAGCCTGTGCTACGCTGATTCGCCTTTTGTTGACGATGAGTCCTTCTTCCAGAAGCTTCCGGGCGGCCATTTGTTCTTCATCTGTACCGAGTAAAGCAACCTGGGTATTGTAATAATTTTTTAAAATTTCCCGGATGCCTTGTTCCTCGCCAAGGTAGTCTGGCGTGACCACCACATTTTTTTTCCCTTCAGCCTGTTCTTTTTTTACTTTCCTTTCGACATACTGGCAAATGATCTGCAACTGGAAGGATTCAATCTCTCCGAATTTATTGCTCAGTTCTTTTTGTATCTTTTCAATCGTCTCGGGAGCGTAGCTAAAGGGCGCGGTAATAAATTCATCTCCTTCCAAAGTTGCCGGTTTTTCAATAGCTTCTTTTGCCTGCTGGGTTTTCAGGGGTTTTAATTCAAATCGATTTTGCAGAATAGCAGGAATTTCATGCCGAAGGGAGTGCAAGTTACTGATAAAGTCAGAGCGGATAGCGAAAACAATTTTGACATCCGGTGGCCGGAACCAAGCCATTAATTCTTTGGTGCGTTGACTACGCGGAATCTCATTGAGCGCTTCTTCGATATCAGCGGGAAGCCGGTTATCGATCAAATCTCCAATATGAGAAGCCCATTCTTCCTTCACATCTTTGGGATGATTGAACAATTCCTCAAACTGGTCGAAAATCAATACTGGGGTTGCAGCTGCTCCATCAGGCGTTTTGAAAGATGAAGCTTTAACATATTCCCATATTTTATTACTGGTTTTATTGCCGAATTTTTCAAATAAAGCCTTATCTACAAAAGGCTCAAGGTCGCTTAAAACTGAATTGGTGGGAGCAACAGACGTGTCTTGTAATCTGATGATAAGCGGGTAATAATGTTGTTTTAGCAACAACGGATCGACACCGGCTTTAAGCAAAGAGGTTTTTCCCAAACCTGATTTTCCAAAAAGGACCACCAGCGGTTTGATCTTGATTAGATTGTAGAGTTGGTCTATTTCTTTGCTGCGGCCATAAAAAAGGCGTTGATCGTCAGGTTCAAAGGAGCGTATTCCTGGGTATCGGTTTTTTCCTTGTGGCATGTTTGTTTAAGATAATCTGATTCTCAATTAATAAGTTAGTTGTCTGTTTACTACAGATTAAAATAAAATTAGATATTTTCTTAGAATTTGTATGCATTTTAGTACAAATTAATTGAAATCGTAATGTTTCCAGATTTTAATCTCGTCCCCTCAAAAGTGGTATTGATCGAAATAAGCAGGAAGGAAGTGCGAATTTGCACCGCTATTGTCGCATTTTAAATGTTTATCTGTAATTTTACAACTTTACAAAAGATCATTAAGAGTATTTTTAAAGTTAATCCTTCTGTTAATATGAACGCCTTTCTTCACCACTCTTCAGCTATTTTTCACCACGTACTTTCCAAGTATGTGGTTCAAAATGAGCTTTGATTGGCTGTGAAATCCATTTCATATTATTCAAAAAACTAAATTTAAACATACTCTAAACGAAAACATACAGCGCTCCCAACTAATGTCCACTGAATCCTCTGAAAACTTTGCTGCGCGATTACAAACTGGCGATGAAGACGCTTTCCAGGCGATTTTTCATCAATTTTATGTTCCGGTTTGTAAAGCGGTTCAACGATTTATCCGGGATAAGGGAATCGTAGAGGATTTGGCGCAGGATATTTTTGTACGCTTGTGGGAGCGGCGCGAACAGATCAATATTACAACATCTCTGGGAGCTTACCTCCATCGCATGGCCGTCAATGAAGCATTGACCTACCTTCGCAGGCAAAAGAAATTCCAAACCAACGATATCGCTGAGTCAGACTTCAAAGCTAATGAACATAGCACTGATCAAGTATTGGCAGGAAATGAATTAAAATCCAATATCTCGGCAGCTATTAGTCAGCTTCCTCCACGGTGCCAGACCATTTTCAAAATGAGTCGTTATGAAGAAATGACTTACAAACAAATTGGTGAGCAACTGGATATTTCAGTGAAAACAGTAGAAAATCAGATGGGCAAGGCTCTGAAAATATTACGAGGTTTGTTGGAAAACTACCTTCATTGGCTGGTTTTGTGTATCTGTACTTTTATGTAAAAGAATGAATTGTTGAGATTTTATTTAAAAAAAATAATACGGGATAGGGGGAGGTTGAGAAAATAGCATCAAGTAAATAGAAAAGGGTTTTTAAAATGGATGACAAGTTTCTTTATTTAACTTCAAATTACCTGACCGGCGAGATCACCCTTGCGGAAAAGGAAGAGCTGTTTGCCTGGGTAAACCAGTCTGAAGAGAATAAAGAAGCATTTGAGGAAATGCAGGAACTCTGGAAACTCAGCGGTGATATTGAGGAAGATTTTGATACTGATATTTCGGTGGCCTGGGATAAAGTGGCAAAGAGAACGTTAAAAAAAGAAGCAAAGATTATTCGTTACCCCTGGAGCAGGCAACTTTTACGAATTGCAGCTGTCATTTTAATGGTAGTTGGAGCTTATTGGCTGATGGACAATTGGACTCAGAAAGCTAAGGACATTGTTTATCATACAGCAGCAAGTGAAAAGACGCAAATTACGCTTCCTGATGGCAGTGAGGTTTGGCTCAACGAAAATACGAAAATCACTTTTGATGAAAAATTTGAACCGCGTGTTGTGCGCCTTGAAGGAGAAGCCTTTTTTAAAGTAGAACATTTGACAGAAGATCAACCTTTTGAAATAATGAGTGGAGATACAAAAACGATGGTTTTAGGAACCTCTTTTAATGTTCGGGCTTATCCGGAGGAGCAGCGCGTAGAAGTAACCGTTGAAACCGGGAAAGTGGCTTTTGAAAAAACGGTAGAAAAAGAAGAGTCACAGGAAAAAGCAGCAAAAGTGTTATTAATTGCCGGAGATTCGGGATTTTTTGACAAAGTAGAACGTTCTATTATTAAGGAAGAAGCGAAAAATGAAAACGCAGATTCCTGGAAGACGGGGCAATTGACTTTCGAGAATACAGAGTTGCGGGAAGTCAAAGAAGTTTTAGAACGCTATTTTGATATAAAAATCAATACTTCTGACGAAAAAATCTTGAATTGCCACTTTACCGGCGTATATCAAAAACCGGAGCTTGATCAGATTTTGGAAGTTTTGAAATTTTCTCTGAATGTTGAAATAGAAAAAGGACAGAACGAATTTATCCTTTCGGGAGAAGGTTGTAACTGATTTTATAAAAAACAAAAATGTTGAAACCTGCTATTATATCATTACTTTTTTGCTTTAGCGGTTTGGTGCTTCGAGCCCAATCAGCTGAGATGGATCGGATTGTGACACTCGAGTATTCGAACGTGCAATTGGGTGATGTTCTGGCAGATATCAGCAGAACATATAATGTATTTTTTGCTTACAGCAATGATTATATTTCCCTTGAACAACGAATCAATTTTAAGGTCAGAAGAAAACCGCTTTCAGAAGCACTGGGTCAATTGTTTGAAGATATTTCTGTTGATTACACCAGCATTGGCAATCAGATTGTTTTGAAACGCAGCGAATCAACCAAACAGATTAATAAAAATGAAGCACCTCAGCCTGCTAATGATGATAACTTCTATGGCATGGATGGGAATATCGGAAATAATGGAGATTTTACAGCATCTGTTGAAGACGTTGAATTGCTTGATCCTATCGATCGGGAAAGTATCCCCTTAATGGCAAGGCCTTATGAATGGAGTCAGCAGGATTATGAAATTCAATACGCTCCTTTACTCCAACCTCAGTACGTTGAAAAAGAACCCTTTATAAAAGCCCAGGTTTCATTAGTACCGTCGCTTGGTACAAACGGGAGAAAAAGTGAAGAGGAAACCAATAATGTTTCATTCAACTTTATCAGTGGAAGAAACGGTGGAGTGGATGGTGTTGAAATTGGTCTGATGACCAATCACGTGAAAAATGATGTAAAAGGAGTTCAGGTAGCTGGACTGGTAAATACGGTTGGAGGGAATGTTGGAGAAAGCCGGTTTACCAATGACGAAGGAAAACGCATGCCAGGGGTTCAGGCTGCCGGCTTGGTCAATGTTGCTGATAATGTCAACGCAGTGCAACTTGCCGGTTTAGTCAATGTGACTAAAGGACACTTTGACGGTGTACAGCTTGCAGGACTGATTAATTCTGTTGGCGATGATATTGGAAGTAGCCGTTTGGATAGTATCACTTCAAAATATTCACCGGGTGTGCAGCTTGCCGGATTGGTTAATGTCGGCAAAAATGTCAATGCCGTTCAGGTCGCTGGTCTGGTCAATGTTTCAAAAAGAAACTTTTCCGGAGTACAGATCGCAGGTATTGGAAATAATGTATCGAGTGATGGCAATGGTGTTCAGGTTGCAGGATTATATAATGTAAATGGCGGAGATGGACAATCACAATTAGCTGGTTTAACGAATATTGCGGATGATATCAAAGGATCGCAAATCAGCGCCATTTTTAATAAGGCCAAAAGAGTGGATGGGGTGCAGATTGGATTGATCAATGTTTGCGATACCACCAGCGGTGGATCCATAGGTTTGATCAATATTGTTAAAAAAGGCTACAATCGTTTTGAAGTGGCTGGAAATATAACGTTGGGCGCTCAAGGAGCTTTAAAATTTGGCAGTTACAAATTTTACAACATCATCCAGGGAAGCAAGAAGATTTCAAAACCAGGTTGGTCCTTGGGCTATGGCATTGGAACCGCAGCTATTCTCAGTGAAAAAACCTTACTTAATTTTGAATTGATTGCCAGCCATGTGAATGAAGGAAATAGCTGGACCAATAAACTGAATTTGCTCAGCCAATTTAGGATAGCTGCTGAAGTCAAAATAGGCAAACGGTTTAGCTTTTTTGGAGGGCCAACTTTTAATATCATGTTTTCTGATCTTTATGATCCGGACACGGGCGAGTATGGCAGTTCAATTGTGCCTTATACCATTTATGTTAACAATAAGAATGGAACGAATCAAACAGATATAAAAATGTGGATTGGCTTTAATGCCGGACTGCGATTTTAAACAGTGATCATAAGTAAAAAAACCTAATTCGAAGAAAAAAGACTTCTTGTCGATTTAAATTTTTAATACCTTTTTCTTACCAGATATTGCGAATTATTATAGCTGAAAAGTCAGCTATGTTTAGCGTTATTGTTATGCCTGTTAATGCTGAAAATAGAATAAAAATATTTAAAGAATCATTAAAAATAAAAACCTTATAAAATGAAAAACTTGATATTATTTTTTGCGCTTTTTTTAAGCAGCCTTACCCTTTTTGGTCAACAGCAAGAAACCCTTTTTGGGAAATCAAATGTAGTTGGTGCTTTTGGTGGGCCTATAGTAGAATACAATTTTGCCAATAACAACACCCAGGTTTCTGTTGGCGGCGGTGGCGCCGTGATTATTGGCGACTTTTTTCTGGGTGGTTACGGTATGGGAACAACCAACCCATCCTGGATTGATAATGTTGATCCTTTTAAAGTCGAATTGGGGCATGGGGGATTTTGGATTGGAGGAACTTTTCCATCTCACAAATTAGTACATTTCTTTTCAAGCGCTAAAATTGGCTGGGGCGCTGTGAACATCAGATTTTATGACGACAATGTCCGCATTGATGACAATGTATTTGTCCTTGAACCCGAAGCAGGTGTTGAATTGAACATCTTCCGTTGGTTTAGAATCGCAGCCACCGCTAATTATCGTTGGGTAGATGGAATCAACCCTGCAATTACTGGAGTTGACCGGAATTATTACAATGGTTTTGGTGCCAATCTGACTTTCCGTTTTGGAGGTTTTGGAAACAACTGGCAGAAGTGGGACGATTAATCCCATCGCCACCTGGATAAATATGGTTTTGCCGGATCCTGAAAAATGTAAAATCCGCTAAATCCGGTCGCTATTTTTTAACTTAAAAAAGAGTCTTATTCCCTTTTTTAAATCGCTAAAGCTACGTGCTTTAGTACTGGAATCCTTTTTCTTTTTAAAAACTGAAATTTATATTAAAACTCTGAAAACAGTTGAATAATGAAAACATGCTTAATAATAGTTTGGAGCCTGGCATTTAATTTTATTGCTCAATCTAACATCGCTCAAACGCATACCCAGACAATTAAAGGTACGATCACGGATAAAGACTCAAAAATGCCTTTGATAGGAGCAAATGTCTCCATAAAATCTCTTCCTCAGGTTGTCGGAGCAAGTACAGATATAGAAGGATTTTTTAGAATAAACGATATTCCAATTGGAAGGCACGATATTGAAATCAGCTACCTGGGGTATGAACCAATGGTTCTAAACGCTTTGTTGCTCACCTCAGGAAAGGAACTGGTTTTGAATATCGAGTTGATAGAATCAGCGATAAGTTTGGAAACTGCAGTCGTTGTCGCTGAATACGACAAAACAAAAACGATCAATGATATGGCGACGGTGAGTGCCCGTTCTTTTTCGGTTGAAGAAACAAGCCGTTATGCATCGAGCTTTTATGATCCGGCAAGGATGGCGCAAAACTATGCCGGGGTAACTGTCGCCGGAGGTAACGGAGACCTGTTCAATGGAATAGTCGTTCGCGGAAATTCGCCAAGCGGAGTACTCTGGCGGCTCGAAGGGATTGAAATTCCGAATCCCAATCACTTTGGTTCGCTGGGAAGTTCCGGAGGAGCGATCAGCATGTTGAGCAGCAGCACACTGAGTAATTCCGATTTTTATACCGGCGCTTTTCCTTCTGAATTCGGAAATGCCATTTCCGGCGTTTTTGATCTCAACATGCGTAGCGGGAATAGTGATAAACGCGAGTATTCATTTATGCTTGGAGCCTTAGGCGTTGAAGCAGCAATAGAAGGGCCTTTTAGTAAAAATTCAAATGCGTCCTATTTGATCAATTATCGCTATTCGACGCTGGCAGCTTTGAGTGTTATCGGCCTCAATCCTGTTGGAGATGTTCTGCCGGAATATCAGGATTTATCTTTTAAAATAAATGTTCCAACAGAAAAAGCAGGTGTTTTTTCGCTTTTTGGACTGGCAGGAAAAAACAGGGCTTATTACGAACCGACCGCAGACTCTTTGATCTGGGAAAGCGATGACGATAAATGGGGTTTTGAAGAACGGCAAAAAGTCGCAACGATTGGTTTGTCTCATAAGTTTATTTTGACAGACAACAGTTATTTGAAGACCGTTTTGTCTGGTTCGTATAACCAATACGAAGAGGAAGATTATTGGCTGGACCGCGAGAATAACTATAAAAAAATGGTTGACTTAACTTCCACATTCGATGACAAAGTTTTACGATTGTCGAGTACGTATACTAATAAAATTAATGCTAAAAATACCGTGCGGGCCGGCGTAATTATCAGCCAGATGGATTTTGATTTCAAGTTTAAAGAAACCGATGAGGACACTCTGCGGATTTATCTTGACAATCGTGGCGCCGCACAAATGATTCAGGCATTTGGCCACTGGAAATATCGAATCAGTGAAGACTGGACCCTAAACACCGGTTTGCATTATACATTATTTACTTTGAATAATAACTATTCAATCGAGCCTCGTGCTGGCATTCAATGGCAGTTTTCGCCAAAGCAGACCCTAAGTGCAGCTCTGGGATTACACAGTAAACCGGAACATGTTTCCTTTTATTTTATTGAAAATACATTGCCGGGAGGAGAACGAATTGCTCCAAATAAAGACCTCGATATGACCAAATCTTTGCATGCGGTCTTGGGGTATGATCATTTGTTAGGAAAAAATTTACACCTTAAAACGGAGTTATATTTTCAACACCTTTATGACGTTCCAATTGAAAAGGAATTGGGATCAAAAGGCTCGATAATTAATGCTCAGGATATTTGGGATGTCATCGGGGCAACGGAAGCATCCAATGATGGAACTGCCAGAAATTATGGCATTGACCTTACCCTGGAAAAATTCTTTGCCAATGACTATTATTTTTTAATAACGGGTTCTCTTTTCGAATCAAAATTTACACCTCAGGATGGAAAAGAATACAACACGCGATACAATTCCAATTATCAGCTGAACCTGCTGAGCGGTAAGGAATTTAAAGTCGGTAAAAAGAAAAATAATATCATTGGTCTGAATGGCAAATTTCTGATTGCAGGTGGAAACCGATTAACACCAATCGATTTTGAAGCATCTCAATTAAAAGGAGAAACGGTATTTTACGAAGATTTGCTTTATAGTGAACAAGCAAAAACTTACTATCGATTTGACATTGGCGTGAGCTACAAAATAAATAAAAAGAAAGCAACGCACACCATCATGCTTGACATCCAAAATGTTACGAACCACCAAAATGTCTACTTTGAAGTTTATGACAGCGATACAAATGCCATCAAAACGTATTATCAAACCGGACTCTTTCCAAATTTTAATTACAGAATCGAATTTTAAAAAAAGAAGTGAAATGAAATAGGGGGGATGAATAAAATTATGCGTCATTAAAGTAGAAAAGGAGAACGGAAAAAAGTTTCCACTAACTCATATCTTACTAACTAAATAACAAACCAATTAACAATCATTTTAAAAAAACAAAAAATCATGATCAGAATCAATAGTTTATTATTTCTTTTAGTGGTATTGTTTTCTGTTACCAGTTGTTATGTCAACGATGACGACGGAATATTTAATTGTACGAAAGGAGAAGGGCCAACAATAACAAAAGAGTTATATGTATCGGATTTTACGGGAGTAAAATTGGAAATAGCCTCAGATATTTACATCACCCAGGGATCCGAATTCAGTGTTTATGCCACTGGCCAGGAAAACATTATCAACAAACTTGAACAAGACGTAAAAGATGGAATTTGGGAGGTAGAATTTGACGGCTGCGTAAAGAATTACAGTGAATTGAATATTTATATTACGATGCCAGTGATCGAATATTTGGCTATTTCTGGCTCAGGGACCATCTATGGTGAAAATGCTTTTAATGTGGATGAATTAGGTTTGATTATTTCGGGTTCCGGCGATATAGATCTTGAACTCAGTGCTTTTAAAATTGATGCCTCTATTTCGGGTTCTGGGAAAATGAAACTTGTTGGAGAATCAGACAAAGCTTTATATCATATTTCAGGTTCCGGAGATTATTATGCTTTTGGACTTCTGGCAAACAGATCCGAAGTTTATATTTCGGGTTCCGGCGATGCAGAAGTATATGCCGAAGAATATTTGAAAGTGAAGATCACCGGTAGCGGTGATGTATTTTACAAAGGCAATCCAACATTGGATGTTAGCATTACCGGTTCCGGCAATGTTTATAATTCTAACTAAGTTTAAATATGCTCCAAAAGAATTGATTAGTTGATGAGCACTGTGGCGGGAGGTTTTTCAAAATTTTTGATGAATCTCCTGCTGCTTGTTTAGCAAATAATTAGCTCTTCACCCGAAAGATTAGTTAAAGCTCCACAATTGATTTTCCAAACTTTTCCAAAAAGGTCATGTGTGTTAAAATAAATATTTGAAAAATAACCAAAATGTGGTATTGTAACCATATGCAAATACCCTTAATTTTGTAATCGCATCCCCAAAGTTTATTCCCTTCAATTTTTTCCCTCACTTATTTTGAATTTTTTTCCCCTGTATTGTTTTTGTTTCTCCTCCTATTAATTTGATTTTTCTCCCGGATAATTCAATTTTTTAATTAAACACACAACTTTATGAATTCTAAGACTACGCTTAAAGT
The DNA here is from genome assembly GCA_963793295.1 of uncultured Saprospiraceae bacterium. Lineage (GTDB taxonomy): Bacteria > Bacteroidota > Bacteroidia > Chitinophagales > Saprospiraceae > JAHDHW01. The sequence goes on from CAWBZX010000041.1 coordinate 162,279, forward strand.
GTCTGTAATGGGCATTTCTTTCCTATTCATTTCTTTTCTTTTTCTTGGATCAAATAATTTATATGCATCAACTGGTGGTGATTGTGATAACGAAATTACTGTTTCAGGAAATGTTGAAACTGTAGTTTCAAATTGGGGGGTATACTACGCCTGGAAAATCAAAGGAGCTGCAAATGGTCATGGAGCAAGATTTTATGACAATGGCGATAAATTGGTTGTTAAGTTAGATGATAAGGTAGAATCTGGTCAGAAGATTATAGTGACCTGGAAAAGTAGAAATTACAATAGTTCCTATTCCGGTCCTTCAAAGTTAAAGGTTTATGAATCCAATGACGGCAGCTCTTTTACGTATAATACAACGTTGACTACTGAAGTTAAGAACCAATATATCGAAGACATGTTTACTGTGAATGGAGAAACCAAATACCTGAAATTGGTAAATGCTTCTTCAAGCAACCACGGCTCTCCAGACTTTCTAGTGGATGCGGCAAGTTACGCTTACACAATATGTAACGATCATTGCCCAGATGGACCTGAACCAGGTACACCATGTAACGACGGCAATTCAAATACGTCTAACGATGTAATTAATGATAATTGTGAGTGTGAAGGAACAGCTGTTTCTGGCGGTACTTTTACTGTTTGTTCACAAGTGAATAACAGCCGCGATGATGCTGAAGAAGCTTTAACCGGTCAAAACGTAGGAAAAGTAAACACATCGAGTAGTGATTTAGAGTTAGTTTTTGAAGAATTAGGTGGTGGTTATGATCAACTTGTAGGTATGCGATTTAATGATCTAAACATCCCACAAGGTGCAACAATAACTAATGCTTTTATCCAATTCATGGCTGATGCATCAATAGGAAGTGATGAAAGTACACTTAATATTTATGGACAGGCTTCTGATAATACAGATGCTTTTTCAACTACCGATTTTGATATTAGCTCACGACCAAAAACGGATGCATCAGTTGTATGGTCTCCAGACGACTGGACCGATGGTGACTCAGGTCCTGACGAGCAAACTGACGATATTTCTGTTGTGATTCAGGAGATTGTAAATCGTATTGGATTTAATGAAAACAGCTCAGTTGTGATCATGATTGATGGAGAAGGGTTGCGTACAGCGGATTCTTACGATGAAGTTGGTGGTGATGCACCAATACTCTGTGTGACTTACCAAACGGGATGTCATGATAGTGATGGTGATGGCGTTTGTGATGAAGATGACTTATGTGAAGGTCACGATGATAATATTGATGTCGATAATGACGGAACACCTGATGGTTGTGATGATTGTTTAAACGAAGTAAGTGAATCAGGAAATGTTAATAAAGTACTTTGGAGTTGGGGGGTACCATATGCCTGGAAGATCAAAGGAGCAGCAGATGGACATGGAGCAAGATTTTATGACAATCATGATAGGTTATATGTCAAATTAGACGATGAAGTAACGGCTGGTCAGGAATTGACAGTTACCTGGAAGAGAAGAAACTACAACAGTTCTTATTCTGGTCCTGCACAGTTAGCCGTTTATGAATCTCAAAACGGTTATTCTTACTCTTATAATTCAACATTGACTACTGAAGAATATGCTAGTTACATTGAAGGAACACTAACTGTAGATGATGACACCAAATACCTGAAACTGGTAAATGGTTCAACATACTACCATGGTTCACCAGACTTCTTGGTTGATGCAATTAGCTATTCTTACAGAGTTTGTGATGATGTTGATCTTTGTCCAAATGGTCCTGAGCCAGGTACGCCATGTGACGATGGTAATAATCTAACGATCAATGATGTGATCAATGCAAACTGTGAATGTGAAGGTACCCTTCTTGCAAACTATGATGTTTGTTCAAGAGTAGACAGCAACAGCGATGATGCTGAAGAAGATCCTTCAGGAGTAGTTGATTTGACTAGTAGTGATTTGGAATTGATCTATGAAAGTAACCCGGGATATGCTCAGACAGTAGGAATGCGCTTTAACAACCTTGACATTCCACAAGATGCTGTGATTAACAATGCTTATATCCAGTTTACAGTGAAAAATGCTTCAAATCTTGATCCTTGCGTGTTAACGATTGTTGGAGAAACAAGTAAAGATGCTGCTACTTTTACTACAGCTAATGGAGATATTAGTAATCGCAACCAGACGAATGCTTTTGAAATCTGGGAACCAGCAAATTGGTTAAATACTGATGATGCGGGTGCTGCACAACAGACGGTTGATATTGCTGCTGTAATTCAGGAAATAGTAAATCTAGATCAAAATACCAGTAATTCCATTGCAATTATCATTGAAGGAGTTGAAGGTAAGCGTATCGCATTTTCTTTTGATAATGACCCTGCTAAAGCACCAGAGCTTTGTATTAACTATAGCGCTCCTTCACAAGGTGGTTCTCCTCAAGGAATGATCTCTAACGGTTCCAAACTGATTGAAATGCAAGGAGAAAGCCTTAGTTTAGATATTGATTCAGACCCAGACGTTGATTTAGAATCAATATTAAACGAGGAGATCAATGAAAATAGCGTTGAAGATGCACCGGAAGATGTAATATTGACTTCTACTTCAGTCAAAGTTTTCCCGGTTCCTGCTTCTAAGGAATTGAGTGTCGATTTGTCAAATCATAAAGGCAGACCAGCTCGGATTTCAGTTTACAATCAGCTCGGACAGCTTCAGGAAATCATTGATATTGAAGCAGTTCCTGCTTCTCCGGTTGAAATGAATGTAGAAAACTACCACAATGGTGTTTATTACATGAATATTGAAGTTGAAAACGGAAAAGTGGTCACTAAGAAATTTATAGTGAACAGAACATACTAATAATTAAATAGGTTTTCATAAAAAAGGCGGCACTTTGAAAAAAGTGCCGCCTTTTTTAGTGATAAAAATTAATACATCTAGGCCTTTGTATTTTTTGGTTTCAAAGTTTCATACTCTGGTTTTAAAAGGGACATCAAAATCAGGTTTTTATAACCATCATCCATTTTTATGCATTCACGAAGCAGGCCTTCCTCTTTAAACCCTTCAGATTTGTAAAGGTATAGCGCTCGCGTATTAAATTCAAAAACATCGAGCCAAAGTCGGTGACAGTTCAGTTTTTCAAAACAGTATTTTTTTACTGCTTTCACAGCTGCTCTGCCATAACCTTTTCCTTTTTCAGCGATGGCAATCCTTTTGAATTCGATAGCATTATTTGGATTGGTAAGCCCTAGCAAAATAGCATAGCCGATAATTTTTTCCTGATCTTTAAAAGTCAGGTGCAATTCATCAGGATTTTCAATCACTTCATAATGTCTTTCCAATGGATAAGTACCAATAAATCGGCTGTTATCCTGATGGTTTTCAATCTCGATAATATTTGGTAAATCTTCTTTAATCGTTAACATTAGTTGAAGTATTTTCATTGAGCAATGGAATTTTAGTCAATAATCTGTAGCTTGAACTTGCTTAATGCGGTGCATTAAAGGTGATGGCTATTTTTTTTTGATTCATTTTTTGAGCGATCAAAAAATGAATAAGAATAGAATAAAATATTTTGGATCAAGACACTCATTGATATTTTTCCATAACCGGTGACCAGGCATCCATCGCGATTACTTTTTCTTCTTTCGTAAAAACGGTATGCGGTATATTGGAAGGAATGGCGATTACTTCCCCTGAATTTACACACTTTATAGTTCCTTCAAAATCAAAATACAGTTTTCTTTCCAGCACCATAGTGATCTGCTCGCTTTCATGGCTGTGTTTTTCAAACAGACAATTAGGCTCCGCTTCAAAGTAAGTGAACATCGTTTTTTGAAGCGCCACTGCCCACATTTTTGCACCTTTTACGCCGGCTTCAATTGTAAAATGTCTTTGGAATAATACTGCGCCTGATTTTCAATATTGAGCTTAATGCAAGTGGCACTCGAAGGACAAATGCTTTTAAATTCATCTGTATTTAAAATATGTTGAGGAGCCTTCGTCGCGCTCTATTTCAGTAAATCCAATGTGTAAAAAATAATCCCTTGCTGTGGTAGTCAACAGGTAAAAATCCTTCACATTGTTTAACAGTGCATGTGCCTTGATCCGTTCAATCAGTGCTTTTCCGATTTTCTGTGAACGGTAAGACGGATCAACTACAAGAGAGCGAAACAATGCATTTTTGCTATAAATCTCCAAACCCACGGCACCAATCAGCGTATCCTCTTTTTGAGCTATGATAAAATCCTTATAGTGATTTTCCACCCCTGCGGTAGGTAAGTCATTTTCGTGGAGCAGGCTTACAATTTGATTTACATCTTCCTTGTTTGCAAATCTATAGTTGAGCATTGGGTAATAATATTTAAGGGTTTTTTGTTTGCAGCAATCTGGTCGTCTGGTCAATTGCGTATTGAATTTCAACGATCTTAGCTTTCAGTTTTGTCAATTCATTTTGCAGATTCCGGGTTTTTGACAGATTGTTTAAAGTTTTTTCAGCAAATAGCTCCAGTTTTCTTTTAAGTGCATTACAATCAGGAATGATTTTTTTCAAATCCTTGCTGTCATTAGAACTGATAAATTTTTCAAATTTCGACAAATTTTTCAACGCTATATTATAATGGAGCAATTCATGGTTTTGTTTATGGAGTGCCTTTTCGATCTTTTCAAATTCTATTTCAAATATTTTCATCTTTTCTGGCTGGCTGAGGTCCCAGTTTTGCCAGGTTTCGATTTGGTTCAAAGCGTTTTCCATTTCTTCCAGATACACCTGGATTTTTCTTCCGGAGTTCATCAATTTATGAGAAGCAATTTTAAACCTGTTTTTTATAACAATGGTTTTGTCGGATTCTTTTTTGACTGAAAGTTCAATGGTTTGATTCTTTTTGAGCTTTAATTGCCGGAGCTGCAATTCCTTTTCCGGAAGCTTCGAAACCTTTTCACGAAGGATTTCGATTTCGAATTCGATTAATTTTATTGCCTTTTCCGCATCTTTGAGTTGAACTACTGCGTCGTGATATTCCTGCTGTGCCTTCTTCAGCCTTTCGGCCTTTTCCTCCTGCTGATTTAAAAAAAGATCGAGAAAACTTTTCTTTTGGAGATTTAAAATATCCTGGTATTCCTTTCCTACCTTTTGCTCTAGTTTCGCTATGCCAGCCTGTTCCGCCAGAAGCTGCTTTTCCAGTTTTTTTAAATAGCCCGCTGCCCTTTTCAGGTTAGCTACTTCAAGCTGCAGTTCCAGAATCTGATCGGCCAGGCTTTTCATTTTTACAATTATTATATTTAAAACGGTTTACTGTAATAGGAACGACTGGTTTCAAAATGATGAAAATAATCCAAATTGATAACAACTCAAATTATAAAAGGTAAAACCCAAACCCAAAAATAACAATGTAAGTATCACACGGAATTTATAAGATTATTAATGCTCAGGTTTAATTCTTTTTCGATATTGTTAATAATGAGTATATTAGCAGAAAGCGTTTAGTTACAATTTTACAAATTTCGGATTGTGTTAACCCTGAAACAAAAATGAATGACTGCTATCATCGTTGAGGACGAAATCCAGAGTCATAATGTATTGAGTAAACTACTTTCCCAAAGCCACCCAGATGTAGAAGTTTTGGCTTCGGCCTTTACCATTGAAGAAGGCTACCAAAAATTAACGACGCTCAAACCGGATTTGGTTTTTTTGGATATTGAACTTCCGGATGGGTCGGGCTTTGATTTATTAAAACGAATACCAGATCCTGAATTTTCTGTTATTTTTATTACTGCTTTTGATAACTATGCGGTCACAGCCATCCGCTTTGGGGCGCTCGATTATTTATTAAAACCGGCCGGAGAGGAAGAGCTGGCTGATGCGTTGCAGAGAGCACGACAGAAAATCCAAAAAAAAATTACAGCAGAACAATTAGAAATCATTTGGGAAACGTTGGCCAATATTCAGGAGAAAAAGCTACCCGAACGAATGAGCATCTCTACTGCTGATGGAATCCTTTATAAAAATGTCGAAGATATCATCCGATTGGAAGCGCAGCAAAACTACACTGAATTTACAATTGCCAACAGCCCTAAAAAATTACTCGCCTCTGTCCATCTCGGTAAGTACGAAGAGCAATTTGAACTTTACGATGATTTTGTAAGAGTTCACCGCTCTCACCTCGTTAACCTCCACTACGTCGACAAATATGTCAAATCCGATGGCGGATACCTCGTCATGAAAAACGGTGATACCATACCCGTTTCCCGAAAATACAAAGATGACTTACTGGATAAACTTGGCTAAGCTGATTTCATTCGTTCAATGAAATTGATTATTCGTACACCAGAACCTTGTTTCTATTAAATTTTTGTTGTCAATTTAAAATTCTTCATTATCTTTAGAAGGACAAATATACTATTGCTCAATTTATCTTTTACAAAATTTTAGATATGTAGATAGTTTTGAATTGAGCTTTAACCTCAAAAAAAGAATAATATGGCATATACTAATTTTGGTTCTCATATTACTGAGGGTGGCAGTGGCGCTCCAGCTGATTCATACTTTCATATAGATGATGTTAATGAAGTAGCTAAGCAGTTTGGAGCAGTGGCTGTTCAAGCCAGAAATGTGATGGTGAATGGTACACCAGGTATAGCTCTTGTAGCTGTTAGTAGTTTTACACCAGGAGGTACAGCAAGTACATATTTAGAGGGACCTATTCATATTATGGCTTTGTCTTGTCCTCCATGGACGGATCCAGTCGGTAGGCAATATATTGCTCCTGCATAATATGGACTAACAACCATCGGAATTAAAATTTTCGCATTCTTTAAAATATTTATGAAAGGATTTTTGTTCATTGACCCTTTTTAATAGAGTCCTATGGATATGTATATTTTCTGAATTTTAAAATTCAATATAATGTCATTTATTGATCAACAAACTGCTACACTGTTAAATAATATCCAGAACAATATTTTGATATCACATGGAAGGGAGCATTCCCGGTATTTTTTTATACGATTTGATGATAACACCCCTTCAAATTTCATTCGTTATAAAATAAGTCGTAATTCTGGATATATTACAACAGCTTTAGATCAACATAATAATTATATAGCATATAAAGCGTATAAAAATTCAAAAAATGAACTTTACAAATTTAAAAATCAACTTGTAGTTATTGCCAAGGATAAAGATGCAACTTCTAAATTATTTGAAAATACGATAGTATTAGTTGAAGAATCAATCCAAAATTTAGTTAAAACTTTTAGGAGCGAAGAGGCTACAATTGACTTTAAAATGTGGAGAGATAAATTTGATTGGGAATTTCTTGACTGGGCAAAAAAGTATTGGAGAGAAAAAATTGAGAAATTTATTAAAAACCATTTAAATAAATTGCAAAAAGAGAGTGCACATGAAAAAGGCGTGTTCAATGAGAGTGCCTTTAAAAAGGCTATTAAAAATTATTTTGAATCAGCTGTTCGCTACAAAATGAAATATAAAGAAGAGGTAATGGTTTCTTTTTGTCTTTCTTCATCAGGGTATAAAAAACTCAGCCTTGATAATAAATATTTTCCAAAAGATACATCTTTTGTTAGAGGGATGAAAAATTATCAATCTCAAAATATTCTAAATGATTCTATTGAAAAAAACTGGGATAGCAATTTCCAAAAGGAAATAGATGCAGTTGTTATTGTTGCGCATGAAAATAGAAGTAGATTAGAAAAAAGTACTGAAATTTTAAAAAATATCTTAAAAGATGGAGGTCAAATTCTTTTTCATGAAGAAGGCAAGAAATTATATAAAAAAGTTAATGGAAAATTAATTGGGATAGAGCATTTTGGATATCCAGATGGATTAAGCCAGCCTGGCTTTATTAAAAGTAAATATCCAAAAAAAATAGAATTAATAGAAGAAAACTTGAAATTAGTCCTTGTAAAAGAACAATTGTTTAAAGACAAAATAAATAGATTAAGAGAATTAGAATCTAATATAGGATTAACGAAAGAAGAAAAAGAAAAATTAGAAGAGCTTGAAAACGCATTTGGTAGTTATTTAGTATTCAGAAAGTTAGAGCAAAATGTTAAACAGTTTAATTCAAAGGTCAGAACTCTAGCTGAAAAAATGCAGATTTTTAAAATAAAAACTGAAATAGCTAAAATAACCGAAGTGAAGGAGAATGCAACTATAGGAGAAATAAAAGAATTGATTGAGAAAGTCAAAAACAAAAGTAGAGTTAATCAAGAAATATCCAAGGAAAATAGCATACTCATAGAGGAAATAAAAAAACTTGAAAACTTTGAAAACAGTGAACATGGTAAAAAACTAATAGAATTAGCAGAGGCCCAATTGATGGGTCGATACAAGAACGATGCTACCCCAATTGTTCTTTCTAAGCTAGATGATAAATATAAAAATCATAAAGAAAAATTAATTAAAGAATTTAACAATTATGATGGAGAAGATCATAATCCTTCAACGTTTAAAAAATTTGCAGAATATGGAGGAAGAGTCTGCCCATTTCATGCCCATATTCGTAAAGCCAATCCTCGATCAACAGATAAAAAAATTCGATTTCAAAACATTTATGAAAGCACTGATTTTTATGGGGTAAAAGGATTAGAAGTAGAAAAGAATAACGTTGAGGCCCGCATAGTTAGGCGTGGTTACACATATGATTATTTAGAAAAAGGAAGGCACCATGACTTAAATGATGAACCGGAAAATGATGTTGGCCTTTTATTTATAAGTTATCAGGCAAGCATAAAAGGGCAATTTGAAAAAATTTCAGGTTGGTGCAATTCACCCTCCTTTCCGCCAAAAAGTATTACTAATCAGAATTTTGATGTAGGTTTAGATCCTATTATTGGGCAGTTGTCAAAACAAAATAAGGATGAATGCAAACAATTTTGGGATGAAGATAATGGCAATGAAAAAACACCTTTTCTTTTTGGCAATGTTGTAAAACCAAAAGGAGGAGAATATTTCTTTGCGCCTTCTATTACTTTTTTAAAAAAATTAAAAAACTTTTGATTAGGAAAAACAATCTCTCAAAAAATTATTCGGAATAGTTGTTAATAGAATACATAGTTTATTAATTTACATTGTCACATCAGTAAAATACAATGCGCAATGCAAAATTCCGGATTTGTAGATCCTGTTTATTCTTCATAACTATTCTTCTCCTTCCTTTTTCAATAAAAGGTCAGTCCGAAGTTTTTTCTTTCCAAAGGCTGACCGTTGCCCAAAACCTCACTTCCCAAAACAACAATCGTTTCATTTATAGAGATTCTGAAGGATTTGTATGGATCAGTTCACAGGATGGATTGAATCGCTATGACGGTAAAGCAATAAAACAATATTTACCAATTGCAGATGATTCACTTTCCTTATCCAGCAGCGGTATCGAAGGCATGTTTTTCGAAGATAAAACAGGGAATCTATGGATCAGCACTACGGATTATTTAAACTATTTTGATCGAAAAAGGGAATATTTTATAAGACATGACCTCGGAACTTGTCTTGATGTCGATACCTCCAAAACTATAAAGAGAAACAGGGTGCTTTTTCAGGACACGTTACACAACCGACTTTGGGTATGGTATAAGGATAGCATTTTTGTTTACGCTCCTGATCAACAAAAATTTCTTTATTCCCTGGATACTTTGAGTTATCTGCAAGGCTTGGGTTTGCAGATGCAGGCAGCTAAGAATGTCCCCGGGCATTATCTTTTCGTACCACAACCTGGAGGTTGGCAAATAAGATATTATCAAGACCGAATAAAAATCTGGGAAAGAGATTACCCGGAAAAAAAAGATCCGAAATACCGGGCCTGGAAATTCTTCTTCGAAAACGAAAACCGACTCTGGATCGGAACAGATGCAGGGCTGGTAATGCAGGATATTGGTACAGGTAGTTTCAGTATTTACAACAACTTTATGGATCATCACGTAGCTCCGGTTACCGGCTTAGTTCCATATGGCGAAGATAAGCTGGTAGTAGCTACAAATGAAAAGGGCATTTACTATTTCAATACCAATCGCCTAGAATTTACACAACGATTTTACGCTGATGAAGAAGACGGAATCGAAGCCTTTGAGTACCCTGTTGAACACATCTATCTTGACCCGGAAAACAACCTGTGGATAGCTTCTCCGGGCAGGGGTGTATATCATACAAACCTGAGGAAGAAAAAGTTTAATTCTTATTTGAAAGACCGTGTGGGTAGTCCTTCAGGAATGAATTATATTAAGGCTATGACGGAAGATGCCAAAGGACATATTTGGTGCTTGACCAGGAATGGCATTGTAGTGTTGGATCAATATGGAAAGTCAATTTCTGGCTTTGAAAATTATCGTGGAGACAAAGTCCCATTCACAGGGAGCAATCCCTTTTTCATTTTTTGTGACCGGGAAGATCGCATTTGGGTAGGTGTACATCAAGGCTTATATATGCTTACAAAAGTTGGGGCACAGTTTATGGAAATAGCTGCTCCAGCGGAATCTGCTACCGACAGGCCCGTTTTTACCTATGTTAACCAATTGTCTAATGGAAGAATTCTGGTATCCACATTGAAAGCTGGCATATTCGAGGCATTTGTAGATAATGATAAGGTAACGTTAAGAAATTTACCAGAACTCAAAGAGGTAGAGGGCGCTTATGGTATAATTTACGAAAACCAAAAGGGTCAGGTGTTATTTTGCAAGCTTTGGGATAGTGTGCTGGTTTTTGATCAGGACAACAACAATAATCTTGTTCATGATACAACCTTATCCATGAAACCAATGGTTAATGCTTTTCTTGAAGACCAACTGGAGCAAATCATTTGGATAGCCACTGACAATGGATTGCATCAATTGGATTTAGAAAAGAGTCCCTATAAACTCCAACAGGACACCTTGTTGCCTTTCCACAATCTAAAAGGTCTGTTACAGGATGAACAACGAAATTTGTGGATCAGTACAAACCGCGGTCTGGTTCAATACCATCCGGATTCAGTAAATTGGAAAGTTTTTCAACGGTCAGACGGCTTACAAGACCAGGAATTCAATTTTTGGTCAGCCTTGAAAACCAGCAATAGTCTATTCGCCTTCGGCGGTGTCAACGGCGTCAATATTTTTGATCCTAATACAATCAAAGACTTAAATACCCCTGCAAAACCAACAATTACCTCTATTCTGGTTGAAGATATGCCCTGGAAAAACCCAAGTTGTGCGTTAACAGCTGCTACCAATATTTCCCAAATACAGAAGATGAATTTGAAGTGGAGGGAGAATACTTTGACTTTTACTTTTGCAGCATTGGAGTACAGTGATCCTTCCGCCAATCAATTTAAATACCAAATGGTTGGATTGGATGAAAACATGGTTTATAGCGGGACTGACAACTCTGCCCGTTATGCTGAGCTGAAACCGAGAGATTACACCTTCGAGGTTTATGCTTCTAATTCGGACGGGGTTTGGTTCGGTCCCCGCCGACTGGATATTACTATCCAACCGCCCTGGTGGGAAACCTGGGAGTTCCGTATAATTGCCGGGCTTTTACTGGCATTTATACTTTACGCTATTTATCGCTACCGTATAGCCCAGATACGCAAGGAAGAAGAATTTAAACGCAAAGAAGCAGAGTACAAACAACTCGTTGCGGAGACTGAAACCGCAGTGTTGCGCCTTCAGATGAACCCGCATTTCATTTTCAACAGTATGAACTCGATCAATAGTTACATCCTTCAAAAGGATGTGGATACTGCGAGCGATTACCTGCACCGTTTTGCGACACTGATGCGGATGATCCTGAAATTTGCGGCTAAACCATTGATTGCCGTTTCGGATGAGATCGACTTGCTGGAACTTTATTTGCAAACGGAAGCGATGCGTTTTGATAAAAAATTTAGTTACGATTTCGATCTAAAAGATGATCTCGATCCTGATGAATTTGTCCTTCCAACGATGATCTTGCAGCCCTTTGTAGAAAATGCGATCTGGCATGGGCTTTCAAGCAAAAATGAAGGAGAAGGTCATATAAAAATCAGCTTTTGGCAGGAAAACGAAAGCCTGCTTTGCAGCGTGGCCGATAATGGAATTGGCAGAGACGCTTCTGGTCAGATCAGTCAAAAAGCCAAAACGCATGAATCCAAGGCGCTTTCCATTACCGAACATCGCCTTCGATTATTAGGAAATAAAAATGGCAATGAAGCTTCTTTTGAAATCCATGATTTGGTAGATGCTGCTCAAAATCCAGCCGGAACAAAAGTGGTTCTTCGGTTTCCTTTGCTGTAAACTGATTTACACGCGGCATTTACATTCCTCTTTCTGCAATTTAGTTGTTATCTTAGATAGATACCTTTGACGAAATACAATGGGCAATGTTAAATGTCAGGTTTGTAAAACCTGTTTACTCATTATAACTATTCTTCTCCTTCCTTTTTACATAAAAGGCCAGTCCGAAGTTTTTTCTTTCCAAAGGCTATCCGTTGCTCAAAATCTCACGGCTCAAAAGTACAACTACTATATTTTTAAAGATTCAGAAGGATTTGTCTGGATAAGTTCTATAGACGGGTTGAATCGTTTTGATGGCCTCAAAGTGAAACAATACCTTCCCAATCCGGTCAAAAGTGACTACTTTGGGATTAGCTGATGTTAATGTTCAGGGTGAGTTTTTTGAAGATAAGGAAAGAAATCTTTGGTTCTGCACCAACAAAGCCATTCAAAAATATGATCGACGAATCGATGAATTCCGTCAATTTTATTTTACCAAAAATGGTGAGCGCCTGAGCGGAGATTATCAATTACATTATCTTGATCCTGAAACGGAGAATTTATGGGTCAGGCTGGAAGACACTTTTTATGTTTGTCCGATAGGTTCCGATCTCAAACCGATCTTTAAGGACACCATTCCCAAAAATAGTCGCAGGTACAAATGTAAAGTCGAGCAAGGCCAGGATTCCATTGATAATTATTTATTTATACCAATTCTTAATGGACTGCAAGTAAGGGCTTTCAGGAGCAATAAGGAAGTCGTTAGATATGATTTTCTAAAATTAAATCGGCCAGGCTATACTGCTCATTCACTTTATTTTGAAAACGATAAAAAGCTTTGGGTAGGTGCGGATACAGGACTCATGGTTTTAAATTTGGAAAATGGCAACCTCAGGATTTTCAATGAGTTCCATGGAATTTCGATTTCAAAAATTAAGGGCATTGAACCGTTTAAAAAGGATGTATTAATTGTTGCAACTGAAGAGGATGGTATTTATTATTTTGACAAAGATGCTTTTGAATTTACCGGTCAATTGTTTACTAATGAAGAAGACAGGCTGGCGCCTTTTCAACAACCAATTGATGAAATATACCTTAGTTCCGATCACACGTTGTGGATTTCAACACTGGGAAAAGGAGTATATTTTGCCAATTTGGAGAAAAACAAGTTCAAAGCTTTTTTACAAAATGTTCAAGGTGAGCCGACAAAATTTAACAATGTCAAATCAATCGCAGAAGATGATCAGGGACGCATTTGGTGCTTGGCTGCGGATGGATTATCTGTACTAGATGAAAATGGGGATCTCCTGAATCATAGAGGGAAATTCAGTGGAGCAGGAATTAAATTTACGGGAAACGAATCCTCCAATATTTATTACGACGATTCAAAAAGGATATGGGTTGGAACACGTGAAGAATTATACGTTCTCGTTTCTGGAGCAAATCAATTTCAAAAAATACAGCATAATTTTTCTAAAGATGCCTCCTGGTTTACTTTTATTAGTAACCTTCGAAGTGATACCAGTCGATTGTTTGTGTCGACTCAATTCAATGGTATGCTTGAAATCACGGAAGAAGAAAACGAAGTCTTTAAGTTACTTCCGTTGCCTGAACTCAAAGAAGATTATACTTTGATTTATGATAGCAAAGGATTGATTTATTTAGGGTCGAATACAAGTAATATACAAATATGTCGATTAGAAAATGGTCAACTAACTAAGGATACCATCCTGCCTTTACCCGGTCAGATTAACGGTTTATTGGAAGATAACAAAGGCAATGGTTTATGGATAGCAACTGCAAACGGTCTTTTTAATTTAAAAAAACGAGACTTCACCTATTTGTTACAACGAGACAGTTACCTGAGTATTCCAACGCTCAATGGAATATTGCAGGATGATGCCGGAAATCTTTGGTTAAGCTCCAACCAGGGATTGATACGATACAATCCAGGTACTAAAGCAATAAGAAAATATAGTTTGGCCGACGGCCTCCAAGCATTGGAATTTAACTTTTGGTCAGTTTTAAAAACAGGAAATGGAAAGTTTGTTTTCGGTGGCGTCAACGGAATAAATATTTTCAATCCAACAGAGATCGAGGATATTAAAATACAAGCCCACCCAGTCATTACAGGGATCAAAATCAATGGCGCACTTCCATCCGATCAACTAAAATGCGATTCGACAGGAGCAACCAATATTTCCGAGATTCGAAAGTTGATTTTTAAATATGATGAAAACAGTCTCAGTATTCAGGTTGCCGCTCTAGAATATAGCGACCCGACTTCAAACCAGTTCAAGTATAGAATGAAAGGTAAAAATGAAAGCTGGATACAAAACGGAACTGACAATACCATTAATCTGTCTTTTTTATCGCCGGGTTCTTATAACCTGGAAATTGATGCCACAAACTCAGATGGAGCATGGTCGAATAATCCGCACAAATTACAAATCAGGATAAAACCACCTTGGTATTTGACTACCCAAGCGATCATTTTTTATATCCTGGCGATCATCGGATTAATTTATACCTACTACCGATACCGCATCGCTCAGATCCGCAAGGAAGAGGAATTCAAACGCAAAGAAGCAGAGTTTCGACAAAAGGAAGCAGAATACAAACAACTCGTCGCGGAAACCGAAACGGCAGTGTCTGCGCCTACAAATGAATCCACATTTTATTTTTAACAGTATGAATTCGATCAATAGTTATATCCTTCAAAAAGATGTGGATACGGCAAGCGATTATCTGCAATCGATTTGCAAAACTCATGCGGATGATCCTGAAATTTGCTGCAAAGCCGTTGATTGCTGTTTCGGATGAGATCGAATTGCTGGAGCTTTATTTGCAAACGGAAGCGATGCGATTTGACAAGAAATTTAGTTATGACTTTGATCTGAAAGATGACTTCGATCCCGATGAATTTGTCCTTCCAACGATGATCCTGCAACCTTTTGTAGAAAATGCTATCTGGCATGGGCTTTCCAGCAAAAATGAAGGCGAAGGTCATATAAAAATCAGTTTTTGGCAGGAAAACGAAAGCCTGCTTTGCAGTGTGGCCGATAATGGAATTGGTAGAGACGCTTCTGGTCAGATCAGTCAAAAAGCTAAAACGCATGAATCTAAGGCGCTTTCCATTACCGAACATCGCCTTCGATTATTAGGAAATAAAAATGGCGTTGAAGCTTCTTTTGAAATCCATGATTTGGTAGATGCTGCTCAAAATCCAGCCGGAACAAAAGTGGTTCTTCGATTTCCTTTGTTGTAAAATTGTTTTTCCGTTCCTACATTCAAAAGTAGGTTTTGATAGCTGGGAACTTTCTTTTATACATATCCCGTTGTTTAAATAGTTATTAAGTATTAATTTAGTAACAATAATTAGAGCATTCAAAATACGAATTGCTAATTGCCAGGAACAATAGATAAAAAAACCAACTTGCCATTTAAAATCAAATTGGATTAAGCTGTCTCACGTTTATCTAGATTTGAAAATCTATTAGTTCTTTTTAATTCCAAACTATTCTTGAAACGGACCTACAGCGTCTGAAATGAAAAGGAAGTCAGAAATATATTATTGAATATTTGACCATTTCCTTTTACTGCAATTTTTCAAAGAATAATCCCTTTTTTAAAACTTTTAAACCAAAACCATGAAAACAATTTTAGAATCATTAACCCAAAGCGCGCAGGACTAGCCCAAAACCGTTACCAGAAATTACCATCTGGTTTCCTCAAAGCTATTCCTTTCTTTACCCTCAAAACGGATCATATCCAAAAACACGTATCCGAATACTTTAGATGATCCGTTACTGGCTACCTGGTTTTTATAAAGTAACCCTAAATAACCCCGAAGCCAATGATCTCATCCGACAAGTGCGACGTGTTCCTTTCGGAATACGTCGCACCTCACCGAATTGCATGGATTGACTTTCTTTTTTACCAAATAACCAAAAAATCAATCAGTCATGAAAAGTGCTCAAGAAAGTAAAAAGGTCAACCAAAATAGCGTAACTGTTGATCTTCCTGGCCAAAAAATCTGGAAAGAACTAGAGCAGTGTGTGGTTGAATCTTCCCTGGAGGGAAATCAACCCATGGATCGTAAAAAAGCAGAAAGGATCGAACAACTGATGGATCAGGCTTATGAATTATTACTTGAAAAACTGATCCGACAAAATTAAAATTACTATGCACAGATTGAGTTCATCCATTTTTTTAAAGTAATTTTTAAACCTCTAAAACCAAATATTATGAAAACTCCAATTAAATTTTTGTCAATGATCACTACGGTGGCGATGGTTTCGCTTATTCTACTTTCCTGCGCCAAAGAAGAGCTCTTGCCGATTAAATCTTCAAATGAAGCCATCACTCAATTGGCAAAAGACCAGGCCCTCGAAACTGCGACAGCATCAACTGTTTTCGAAACTGATTTTTTATATGAACGGGTACCCGGAACAGATTACACTTTTGCGGAAGCCCTCAAGAGTATCGATCCTGATGTGCATCCCGATTGGGCTATGGACATCAAATCGTTCACCTGTATTCGTAATGGACAGACGCTACTCGTTTATAATCCAAAAGATCCCGACCTCAATTTCTATGGTACGCGCGAATTTGCCGTTTACTGGTTTAAAGATGAAAGGCCCATCAGAGGAACGAATCGAATCGATTGTGTTTGTAAAGGAAGATTTGCAGCGATTGTAATTCATAGAGGAACTCAGCATGCTGTTGGAATTGCCTTTCATACAGGCCGTGCTTGTTATGCGGATGAAGTTTCAGTTGCTAATGATGTCAACTGACCTGTTTGCTGATCCAATGAGTATTATGATATTATTTCAAAACCGTTTTGGAAAAGCATCAGATAAAATCTGTTTGCTTTTCCTTTCATCAAGCTTTTGGATCTTTATTTTTTAAAAAAAATAGCTTAGCTTTTTTCATTATATTTAAAGATAGGCGACATGATTAAAGCGGTTGTATTCATAATTTTGAAACCTCAAAGCCTTCTATAATGCAAGCTAAAAGCCAAAAAACATCCCCTCCAAATGCAGTTTAATTTATCATCAAGACAGTTGATCCTTCTGGCTGTTGTACTGGTATTTGAAATCATTAGCACAACAACCTTATATTTTGCGCTGAGGAAAAAAGAAAAAGAAGCGATAACCTTGGATTTCGAATCAACTTCAAAAGAAATAACAGCCGCAATTGAAAAAGAGATCAGTTTAAATCTTGAGGCACTGGCCTCAATTAAAGCGCTTTATTCTGTTACTGACACCATATCAAGAGAGCAATTTAAAACCTTCAATGCACATTTGTTAAAGCGAAAAAACACCATTCACGCATTTGGGTGGATACCGAAGGTAAAGCATGAAGATAAAGCATTGTATGAGTCAATGGCACACGATGACGGTTTGACCGAATTTCAAATCACAGAAAATATAGAAGGGAGCATGATCGCTGTGGCTAATCGACCAGTATACTTTCCTGTATATTATCTAGAACCATTTGCAGGCAACGAAAAAGCGCTCGGATTTGATCTTGCTTCTGAACCGACTAGACTTTCTGCTCTTGAAAAAGCGATAGAGAGTGACAGCTTAGCTGCTACAGCTAGAATCACGCTTGTTCAGGAAAAGAATATACAAAAAGCCATTTTAGTCCTTTGTCCATATAAAAAGAAAGGCCAGCTTCTTGGATTGTTCGCAGGAGTATTCAGAATCGGAGATTTAGTTAACCGTGCTTTGGGAAATTTAGTCCACAATGATTGTAATTTTAATGTTTACGACCTTTCCGCAGATGAAGGGAATCAACTACTTACTCAGCTAAATATTGAAGATTCTCCTACACTACCTGATGACGCTGCATTCAATGTTCCAGTAGGTATACATTATCAGCAAAAAATTAAGATAGCAGACAGAGATTGGGTAATACTAAGTACACCTACTCAATTTTATTTAAATTCACATCCAAATTCTGCCGTACTAATTCTGATTATTTGTATCATTCTATCAATTGGAATTTTATACAGTATTTACCGTTTTCAACTTAATCGGGAATTAGAACAAGCCGAGGCCATCCGTCTCAAAGAAATGAACCGCCTCAAAACGCGTTTGTATACCAATATCACACACGAATTTAGAACTCCACTTACCATTATCCTTGGAATGGCAGAACAAGTGATGGCTAATCCAAAAGACTATTTTTTGGATGGGATGCGTCTCATTCGACGCAATGGACGTCAGTTGCTCCATTTAGTTAATCAAATGCTTGACCTGGCTAAACTGGAATCAGGTTCCCTTACAGCTCAATATGATTCAGAGTGATATCATTTATTATTTAAAATACATTGTTGAATCTTTCCATTCTTATGCGGAAAGTAAAGGGATTCAAATACATTTTCTGGCAGATGAAGAGGAGCTATATATGGATTATGATCCCACAAAGGTGCTACACATCGTGTCCAATCTGCTTTCCAATGCGATAACGTATACCAAAGAAGATGGAATTATTTATGTCAATTTAAGTCGTAAGAAAAATTCAGAAAATGATTCTTATCACATTGTCCTTAGTATACGGGATACGGGAGTTGGTATAGCTCCTGAGAAATTACCATATATTTTTGACCGTTTTTATCAGGCAGATAGTTCCGGTACCCGGTATGCCCGCGGAACAGGAATTGGGTTGTCACTGACTAAAGAAATAGTCGAATTGCTCGGAGGCACCATTGAAGCAAAAAGCTGGGTTGGAAAAGGTAGCAAATTTACTGTTAGGTTGCCCATCTCTCATCAGGCAGTCCAGGTAAGGCCACCAGAAGGGCAAGATATTGAGGCTGGCATTTTACCTTTTGCGGAAAAAGTGGTTAACAAAAATGAGGAAGATCCGGAGCATGTCACTGAAGCTAATCTTCCCCTGGTTTTGATCATAGAAGACAACCCGGACGTGGTACAATATATCGCTTCTTGCTTACAATCCAATTACCAGTTCGTCAGTGCTTCCAACGGTAAGATCGGTATTGAAAAAGCTATTCAACTGGTGCCTGACATTATTATAAGCGATATTATGATGCCTGAAAAAAATGGATTAGAGGTGAGTCAGATTCTTAAAAAAGATGAACGTACAAGCCATATCCCAATTATCTTGCTTACTGCAAAAGCGGATACGGAATCAAAAATCGCCGGGCTTAAAACAGGCATAGTTGCTTATCTTACCAAACCCTTCAACCCAAAAGAATTGCAAGCGCAATTGGAAAATTTGGTTGAACAAAGAAAAAAGCTTCAGAACTATTATCAAAAGAGGTTGCGAGGGGCCATTATTGATGAAAAAGATAATAAAAAGGAAGATTTATTCCTTCATAAGATAAGGATGTTGGTTGAAAAGAATCTGGCTGATGCAGACTTTGACATCACAAGTCTTGCCAGAATGGCTGGTATGAGCAGGGTTCAATTATTTCGTAAAATAAAAGCGATCACCGATCATTCGCCTTCCAAGTTTGTGCGTTCCATCCGACTTCAAAAAGCAAAGGAATTACTGCTTGCAACCAACCTGAATATCTCTGAAATAGCTTATGATGTTGGCTTCAAAGATCCGGCTTTTTTCTCCCGGACCTTTAAAGATGAATTTGAAAAGTCACCAACTGAATTGCGAGATATACACCAGGTCTAATCTATTTATTTAAAAGGAATTCCGTTTCGCAAGCTCAGTTTTAGTATTAAAAAATAGGTGTTGATGTTTTTTATTTGGTAAAAATTATTTTTTCCAGATCAAATATCGAAAAACATGCAAAATCCATTTGATTTTTTTGTAACACGCAAGTCACTGATAATCAATTTTTTGAGCTGTGTTCAGGCTGTATGATGTAACATAAATTCAAGAATTATTTTAGAAGGTTAACATAGTTTATAGTTTTTGAAACATAGTTCATACCTATCTGGAATTTTTAGTTGCATCTTTAGAGTGACATCTAAACTATCCTTCTTGAACTTATTTTTTTAGCAGATATAAATTTTAATAATTATAGTTCATTTAAGAACAGCTATGCTCGCAAAACTAAACACTTTAAACGGGTTCTTTAAAAATAAATAAACCCAAAAATATGATGCATTTCTAAAACTAATGAATCAAAGAAAACAGGATTAACCCCAATAATTGTCTTCCTTAAATATCACTGAATCTTTGAGTCAGTAAAAAACTTCCCGCTCCCTGAACAGGATCTAACCATAGAATATCGCACAAATATTCTGCACATTGATCCATACTGGTTATTCGGTTTTTAATAAAGTAACATTTAACCCCGAAACCATTGATCTCATCCGAAATTGCGACGTGTCACCTTCAGGACACGTCGCAACTCACCTACCTGAATTGATTGACTTTCTTTTTTTTAAACAACCAAAATACCAAATCATGAAAACCCCAAAAAATCTCTTCCTTACTATTTTAGTGACCCTTTTTACTACTTTTTCCTTTGCCCAAGAACCAGCGACCGTTACTTTGGTCAGTTCAAAAAATATCCAAGATGCTACAGAACTAGTCGTTGATTTGGATGGTGAAGTAATTACTGATACCTGGAGCAAAGATGCAATTGTTCGCGTCGAAATAGAAATTCAAGCAAATGATGTGACCAGAGAGGTTATAAAACACCTGATTACTAAAAGACGCTTCGTTGTCAAAGTACTATCCCTCGATAATGGAAGCACCACCCTTTATATGCCCAATTTGCAACTTCCGGTTTATATAAATGGACACAGACTTTCGGAAGTCATCAGCTTTCGATTACTCGTACCTGAAAATGTTTCGGTAAAAATCAAAACCTGGGACAAGTATGAGCATAAAATCTGAAGCTTCAGCTTCCTGTCTCATTAATCAGAGGTGGAAAATTACGTCGTAGTTTCCATCTCCAATTTTAAAAGAGCTCAAAAAACGAACTCCCAATGTTATTTGTCCAAATCCTTTTGATAATCAAAACCCCATCAATCATGAAAAGTACACATTTAAGTAAAAAAGCAAAGCACAATAATGCTTCTATTGATTTGCCATCTCACAGAGTCTGGGTAAGGCTTGAGGAGTATGGCCTCAAAGCTCCTAACAATTTAAAAACGGGATTGGATTTAAAACAAATTGAAAAGGCCGAAGATATTATGGATAAGGCTTATGATTCTATCCTAAAAAAACTAGTCCGGCAAAATTAACATCGTCTGGATTTTTCTGAAAACTCACAAATTGTTTTGAATTTATTTTTAAAAAGCTAAAACCAAAAATCATGAAAACCAAAATCTCATTTTTGACAGTATTTGTTACGTTATTCTTTATTACGTTTCTCTTTTCTTCATTTGAAAAAGGGGAAAATGACCTCGACCCGAAATTACGATTGGGAATTGATATTCAAGCTTTTCCTTGTGTGAATGGAGGAGAGACTTTAGTTGTTTACAATCCGAATGATCCTGACCTTAATTTTTACAACGCCAAAGAATATCAGGTTATGTGGTTAAGAGCAGGCGAACTGGCTGGGACCAGCACCAGGCTTCAATGTATTTGTAAAGGGAAATATGCCGTGATCGTTTTAAACAGATTAACCCAAACCGGTGTAGGAAAAGCCTTTTATTATTCAACAGCTAATTGTAATGCAGATTATCAACCACGACCCAGTTGGTATTAGCAGCAAGTGTTGACCTGGCAATATACCTCCCCTATATAAATGGTTTGAAAACTGTTGGGGCGGCAGAAGTATTTTTTCTTATGCGCCATTAATTTTAATAACAAACACTGGAGCGCATAATAAAGCACTCCAGTGTTTATGCTTCATGGGATTTTTCACGAAGCTAAAGCTGCAACAATATAGATTTTTTGTCAATACTGTCTTGGATTTCATTGATTTTGGCTTTTAGCTTTGTGAGTTTTTTAGCAGATTTGGATTGGGTAGACAGATGATTTAAAATAGTCTCAACGAACAGCGCTAATTTCCCTTTTAGGGTTTTACATTCTGTTATAACGCTTTCCAAGTCTGCTCTTTTTTGCATCGATAAAAATGGAATCTGCAAAACGTGAGCGACGATACTTAATTCCTGTACATTGAATCAGAAAACACCACAATTGTTCAATTCATTGTAGTCGAAAGAAGTAATATTCAAGTCGGCGCATTTCAAAGATTGGACTATTAAGCTGAAAGATTAAAAATATTTTTTTAACCACTAAAAACCAAAAATCATGAAAACCAGAATTAATTTTTTAACGTTGATCTCTTTTTTGGCGATTATTGCGCTTGTGTTATTCTCCTGCGCCAAAGAAGAACTCTTACCGATTAACCCTTCAAAAGAAGTCACTGCGCAATCCGCAAATGACCAAGCCCACGAAGCTTTGACAGCATCTACCGTTCCCGAAACTGATTTTTTAAATCAAAAGATACCTGGAGCTGATTTGACCTTTGCCGAAGCACTCGAAAAGATCGATCCCGATCCACATCCTGATTGGGGTGTTGCTGTCAAATCGTTTACTTGTATTCGTAGTGGAGAGACCTTGCTCGTTTATAACCCTTATAATCCTAGCCTCGATTTTTATGATTCAGGTAGATTCGACATCTATTGGTTTAAAGATGGCAGGCCATTACGGGATAAGGAAGTTCGAATGGAATGTATCTGCAGAGGGAAATATGCTGTGGTTGTGTTGAACAAAGCAACCAAACAAGGCATCGGAATTGGTTTTCAAACAATAATTCATGCTTGTCCTGCTACTACTGATGCTGCTGCAAATAATACTGACATCTGATTTATTAATCCCTTAAATATCATTTTTTAGCACTGGAAACCTCGGAAAGAACCGGGGTTTCCATTCTGCATTAATGCTTACTAGCTATAATTTTCAACAGATCCGTTGTTTTAATTTTAATAGCGGTCAAACAAAAAACAATTTTCATACGCTCAATTTGAATCCTGAAAAACAGATTCCTTCAGCAAATTCCAACCTTTTGTTGGTGAAAGCTAAACCAATTGGATTAATTTTTTTCTGTTTCCTTAAAAATAAGTATATTAGCAAAAGCGACACTGTTTACCCCTTAGTGTTCACCCCAAAGCGTAATAAAAATGACTGCCAAAATCGTTCAAGACGAAATCCAGCGTCATAAAGTAAAGAGAGAACTACTTTCTACTCGCCACGCCGTTGAAGAAGATTCAACTTCTTTTAGCACTGAACTTACAATTGCCGAAAAAACCGAAGAACTACTTTCCGCCGCCAGCCTTAGCCTTTGCCCGTACATCACGAGCACCACTTCATGCACTGAAACCCTACACTGGTTCATTCGATAAAGCGTATTGCGAAATACGTTTGTAACTTATATGACCAACTGAATTATTGCTTTGTTTACAAAGCTTCTTTCAAAGATACTTTGAGCGATGCACACCTTAATCTCAACCTGAAATTTAATGACACGGTGATCACCCTCCCAGATTTGGGAGTTGTCGTGGGAAGATATAAGCGATAACTTTTGCCGGTCTGGAGGTTTACAAATTACTGGATAAAAGATTTAACGAAAGCATTGATGAAAACCGAATTACTGAAATAAACAGAAGGAGCAATATTTCTTTAATAAATAAAATAAAAACAAATGGGCAATTCAAAATTTAATTGTAATGATGAAAAAGGCACCTTTAATTTGACCGTGGCATTCGATGAAGAAGTCTTGGCAAATTTAAAAGAAATCGAAATAGATTTGGAAAGCGTAAAAAAGTATTTGAAAGAAACCTATTTCGAAATTGTATCACTTATCCTACAGCGTGCCACCTATGGGCAGCATGAGCTAGGTCCTGTTGATATAGTTAGTAAAGACTCTAACGATGTGGATATTTTGATTACCAAATACAACACAAATGTTTATGGCCGAATTTGGAATGCTGGGCAAGTTGAATTTTCAATAAATCACATATATTCTCCAGGCTTAATGCTCCATGAATTGGGTCATTATTTATACCATTTAGGAGATGAGTATAAGGGATGCCGGAAAAAAAGATGGAATCCTGAAACACCTGAAATAAAAGGAGACCCAGCTTCAATTATGGAATATAGTTTTGGTAACAATACTCGATATAAAAGAAAAAATGAAGATAGAGAATATAAAGTTTTGGAGGGGGGAGGCTTTGATGAATTTTGGAAAGATATAAAGGGAAATAACACAGAATTGGTATACAAAGCGGGAGAAGTAGTTACAGATTTTTGTCACGATTCAATAGAAGGTTTGAAACACAATACTATTTCAGACTCTGAACAAAACATAGTCAATAAAAAACGATCATGCTGGACTGTTATGCTGGATGGTAGTGTTGGTATAAAGCGTCAAGGGACATATGATTATTCTAAGCTTGGATGTTTAAAGGATCCAGAGGGCATTGAATTTGATAGAGGCGAAATTGAATCTAATTTGGAAAGCTTCTCTAATTTGGATATTAAATCTTTAATAAAAAGCAAAAAAAAAGAGACATCATTCTAAGGAGCAAGTTTCGATATTTCAGTTTGTATTAAAAAAAAGGCTAAATAATGAGGATTTTTAGCACAGTATTTTTTTTAACATTTAATAGGAATTACTTTTATAGGCTTCCTCAATATCTGTTTTGGCTAACTTTTATTTCATTATTTCTTGGAAATAGTTACGCTGCTGACACAACGAGTATCCTTAGCTATTTAGAATATAATGATGCAAAGCAGCTCCAGAAAGAAAAGCTGGATTCCACCATTGCTGAAAACGGGGAATTATCGTTTCCGGAAATTCATGAATTAAAACTGGTTTTGGCAAAACTGGAACCCCAACAAGGTTTTGCTTATATCTACAAACTGCATGGTTTTGACCAGGATATGGATACGACCAATGCATCTGAAATCAGGTACACCAATCTGCCCGGAGGTGATTACAAGCTGGAAATCATGGCTTGTAAAGATGAGGAAGTATTAGGGGTATACGAACTACCTTTTTCGGTAAAAAAAACTATTCACAAACAATGGTGGTTTGGCCCATTATTGACTTTTTGCATAATACTGTTGCCTATTGTCATTTTTTATTTTTTCAACCTGGATCGATCACGTCGAATTCTTCGGCTGGAATCTGTCCGCAACCAGATTGCCAGTGATCTGCACGATGATATCGGAGCCAATTTGAGTGCGATAAAAAATTTTACAGAACTTATCCAGAAAAAAACACCAAAGGATAACGCTTCAAGCTCGCTGATAAAGAAGACAAAAACTTACCTCGATGAAACGATTATTGGCTTACAGGATACCGTTTGGTCTATTAATCCGCTCAATGATTCTGTTGAACTACTTATTGAGAAAATGCAGGATTTTGCCATCGGGATGCTATCTGCCAAGGACATCGAATATCAGTTTAACAACGATTACAACCAAAAGACCCCGGTAATACTGGATATGGATCAGCGCCATAGCCTTTTATTGATGTTTAAGGAAGTTATCAACAATATTGTCAAACATGCTGAAGCAAGCAAGGTCAATATCCAAATTAGTAATACAAAGGAAGCTTTACATCTCTCTGTAAAGGATAATGGGAAAGGTTTCGATACCAAACAGCAATACGGAGGCAATGGCCTGAGAAATTTCAAAAGCAGGAGCCGTCAAAATTTTATTGAAACCGACATACAATCAGCAATAGAAAAAGGAACGAAAGTTCAGATTACCGCACACAGCCTATAAGCAAGGAGCTACCAGATTTGGTAGTAGCGCTCGGAAATGAATTGCGCTAATTTTGTAAAAAAAGAATAATGGAAAATGCAATTCGAATACTCTGTTTTGAGGACAACAAACAGTATGTAGAGTCCTTAAAATATTATTTTGAAGACTCAGACAAAGTATACCTGGCAGCCAGTTTTTACAATGCAACTGATGCCTTAAGAGAGATCAGGAAGTACCTGCCTGATGTCGTATTGATGGATATTGAAATGCCTGAAATATCTGGTATTGAGGCGCTGCAAAAGATCAAAGAAGCGAATCCGGAAACCAAAATTTTGATGCAAACCTCGTTTGAAGATAATCACAAGATATTTGCCTCCATTTGTGGCGGAGCTTCTGGTTATGTCTTGAAATCTGCTGGTTTGGAAGCCTTGGAAGAATCCATTATCGATGTACAACAAGGGGGAGGATACTTTTCTCCTTCTATTGCCCAAAAAGTGATTAAAATGTTCCAGGATGGCATGAAAAGACAAGAAGTAGAATACGTAGACTTAACTCCTACAGAGCATCAGATATTACAAAGTATGACCGAAGGTCTGAGTTATAAAATGATTGAAGCAGAATTAAATAAAAGTTACCATGCAGTGCATTTTCACATCAAAAACATTTACAAGAAACTGCATGTCAATTCAAAGTCTGAAGCGGTAATAAAAGCCATTAATAATCATCTGATTTAAACGAATTCTTGACAAAGAAGGTCACCTCAAAGAATTTTTTAACTACTGTAAATAAATGAACAGTTGACGCATTAATTGAAATAAAGAGAAATACTTTTTAATCATTTTGAAAATAAAATAAATAATTATGAAAGTCCATCATCCAAAAGCTCTTGGAAATAATAAGGGAGGTATAAACAAAGTTTTAATCGGAAATTTGAAACGAACTAAAAGAAAGGAAGATTTAAATGTTTTGTGGTATTTCGATCCAGAAAAATACCCTGATGATGATAATGATAAAGACTTAGCAGACGCAAAAGAGATCGTAATAAATGAAGATTGGGGAGAAAATTTTTTCCGGTTCCAATATATAAAAAAATGGGTGAAAAATTACTGGAAAAATAAAAATGATGAGCAAGAAACATTATATCCCATTTCTTTTAAAGAAGCAGATGCCATGATTTTAGATTCTGCGGTTGGAGATGATAATAAAAAAGCACTAACACTTGTGGTGCAAAATATAGCCGAACCTAATAATGTGACAGCAGAATGGAAGCCATATATTGAGGAGGATTGGAATCTTAAAAATGAAGTAGATCCTAAGGCTAAAAATATTGTTTTTTTTGAAAATGATGGTATAACTACCTTAGTTTTTAAATTAGACTCATACTTTTTTACTGCTTGGAGAAATGAAGATAATAAAGAGAAAAATAAAGATAAAAAAGCGATATATGGATATGAGAATGCAAAGCAAAATGAATTTAAAGTGTTTAAAGCCTATATCGAACCTAATTTCAAATACCCTTCACTCACATTCGACTATAAGAACTTATACAATAAAGACGAGTATAATAAATATAAATATGAGGATTTATACCTTGTCGGACGAATTATAAAGAGAGATCAGGATATTAAGGATTTAGAAAATCGCGTAGTTATTATGGTAGCAAAAATTCATGAGAATGCAAAAAATAAAAAGGTGGAGGAATTGACGGCGAAGGATTTTGATTTTCTTTATGAACCATGGACGAGCGATGGACCAGGTAGTCATGGTGGGAGTGGTGATGCGCCTTAGCGTATAATGAACATTTAAATTGATTGGGAAAAAGACTGCTATTTTTAATTAGTTTATGATGATAAAGGATTGTTTTAAGGGTTGGCAGATGTTTAATTTTCAAGAAAGAAAGTATACATGGATGCAGAAAGAATTTATTGGAATGAAATTTTAGATCAAATTGGATCATTAACAACTGCGACTATGATCTTGCTGATCATAGTCGCAGGTTCTTATAAAAAATATTGGAATCGGGCCTTATCTGCAGCTTTTTGGTACTATTTAGCCACCTTTTTATTAAATGTATTGCGAAATTTAATTATATGGTCTTGTCGCCAGTATCGTGATACTTGTATTTCAATCCTGGATTATTGGGGTATTACCAATTATTCTTGTTTAGAAATATTTTTTTATATAAAAGATTATATTTTTTTAGCCTGGTTTTTTATTGTGATTTTTCATGACAAACGAATTAAAAGTGCTATTAAATGGGCTAGTATCTTGATCGCATTGGCATCTGTTATTAATTATCTTTTTATAGAGGGTTATAAAGAGCTGGGTGTCTTCAATCCAGGTATCAATATGTTCTATGTTATTGCATTACCTTTGATTTACTTGTGGTATTCGCAAAGAGAATCCCTTCGTATACCGCTAAAGAAAAATCCTTATTTTTGGATTAGTATAGGGTTACTCATTCCTAATTTACTGGCCTTGTTTTTTTACATTGCAGGGGATTCTATTCGAGAAAGTGATTTTAAACTTTATGCTATTCTAAATTCCGTAAAAAACGGTTTTGAGATCATAGGTTATATTCTTGTTGGTATTGGTTTTTCAAGAGCACGTTTTGTTCGTTTTATTACTCCAGGGGATGCATCTGAAGCCGATGATTACAAAACCTCACCATCTCCATAATCTTCTTTCTATTTTACCTATCTTTTTAGATACCTTATTTTTTAATTGCATTCCACAAATAACCTACCTCCCAGTATTGGGAGTTGTGGAAGGCTATTTCCTGGTTTAACTTTGTTTTAAACAAAGACAAAGAATCTAAATACGCTAAATTCAAGTCTTAAAGAAAAACTTACCAAAGAAAATGAAGAATGGCCTTAGCGTAATTTTAATTCCTTAAACCAACTGCCCTTTGAAGTCAAATTGAACAACAACTTACTCGCCTTGTATCTAAATTTTGATCTATTAGTTCTTTGATTTTACGTCAAACGATCTTTGAAATTTTTCAATAGCGCTTGATTAACAGCTAGACTTGCTACAACGATAGTCCATTTTCTTAACTATAAAGCCAAAACCATGAAAACAACCCCTAAAGCTTAAAACCAAAACACAGGACTAGCCCAAAACCAATGACCAAAATTACCTCAGTCCTCAACGCTAATCCTGCCTACGCTCTCATACGGATCATACCCTTGAAAATGCACCCGAATACTTTAGATGATCCGCTACTGGCTCCCGGTTTTTTAATTAACCCTATATAACCCCGAAGCCATTTGATCTCATCCGATTGGTGCGACGTGTTTTCTGACACGTCGCACCCTCACCTACCTGCGTTGATTGACTTTCTTTTTAATCAAATAACCAAAATACCAAATCATGAAAACCTTAAAAATTCAAATCCTTTCAACTTTGATGATCCTGTCAAGTACCTTTTTTTATGCACAGGAGCCTTCGGTCACAAAACTTAAAAACTCC
Organism: uncultured Saprospiraceae bacterium; assembly: GCA_963793295.1. Lineage (GTDB taxonomy): Bacteria > Bacteroidota > Bacteroidia > Chitinophagales > Saprospiraceae > JAHDHW01. The sequence goes on from CAWBZX010000041.1 coordinate 191,620, forward strand.
CAAAATATCTTTGATGCCAGTACACTGTATTTAGAACTCGACGGAGACATCAATACTGAAATCTGGAACAAAGACTATGTACTCATCCAGATGGAAATCAGAGCTAAAAATGTAAGTCTTGAAGTAGCAAAACATCTGATTAGCAAGGAGCGCTTTTGTTTTAAATTGCAAGCACTGGAAGATGGAAGCCTGGTTCTTTTTATGCCTAATTTTAAGCTCCCCGTCTACATTAATGGTCGAAGACTTACTGAAGACATCAGTTACCAGGTGTATGTTCCTCAAGATTTGAAAGTGAAATTCAGAGCGTCAATGGATCTTTTTCCTTGTCCTCCTGAACGTGAATCTTTAGCTGAATTTCCTAAAGAGGTAGATCCCTCTGCTTCAAAAGCAACAAACGGAAAAGAGCAAGATAACTCATCGCTATAAAACTGTATGTATTGTTGAAAGACCTTAAAAGCAAGTGCAGTTGAATCTGTTAGGCTGCACTTCTTTTGAGGATTTAAATCCAACAGCCATGAAAAATTATAAAAAAAGCAAAAAGGTCAAACACGATAAAGCTTCCATTGATCTGCCTTCCCAGAAAGTTTGGAAGGAACTTAGGGAGCATGGAGCGGAACTTTCCCAAAAGGAAAATAAATCAATGGATTGCGAAAAGCTAAAAAAGATAGAAGGCCTTTTTGACAAAGCATTTGATTTGATACTGAAAAAACTGATCCGACAGAATTAAAATGACCAAACATTATTTGAGTTCATTCTTTTTAAAAGATAATTATTAACCCATTAAAACCAATTATCATGAAAAAGCAAATAATTTTTTTATTCGCTGCATTTATTATGGTTTTTTCAATAAATGCTAATTCGATCAAACCAGTAATTGTTAAAATTAAAAAAGCAGAACAAGAAAAAACTTTGGATATCATCGTTGCAAATCTTCAAAACAAAAACACCCAAATTTCAATTTTGGATGTAGAGGGGAAGAGTTGGTATTTTCAAAATATTTCAAGGGAAGTTGGCTTCGGTATGAACTTCAACCTGGAAGGCATGCCTGACAATGATTATGTAGTTTTTATCAAAAATAAAAACGGCCAGTATTTTCAAACATTTTCCATGGAAGGCAATGACATTACATTTTTCGATCTCCAAAATAAAGGCTCAACTAAAAATCTAACAGCCAGTTTGGAAAAAAATGAAATGAAAGAAACCCCACAATTGATTACCAAAGTAACTGCTGAAGAAAAACGATCGTTAGGAGTACGTTTAGCTAACTTAAAAAAAGCTCAGGTGACCCTCCGACTTTTTTCAGATTCTGGCTCTAAAATCCAAACAGAAAAAGTCGATAATGAGCATGCTTATGCCAAAAAATGGGATCTTCAAAACGTGAGCGACGGCAATTACTTCCTGTACATCGAATCAGAAAATACCACAATTGTTCAATTCATTGTAGTCGAAAGAAGTAACATTCAAATCGGCGCAGTTCAAAGATTGGACTTATAAACCGAAAGTTTAAGAATATTTTTTAACCACTAAAACCAATTATCATGAAAACACGAATTAATTTTTTATCATTTATCCCTTTTTTGGCAATTGTTGCGCTTGTGCTATTCTCCTGCGCCAAAGAAGAACTGGTACCGGCTAAAGACCAACCATTTGAGACCGAACTGACGTCCACTGTTCCGGAAAATGAACAGGGATTAGAACTTAAAATGACTTACGCAGAAGCCCTTGAAAGTATCGATCCTGATGTGCATCCCGATTGGGGTGTCGCCATCAAAACGTTCACTTGTATTCGCAACGGAATGAGCTTGCTTGTTTATAATCCTTATAACTCTGGCCTCGATTTTTACAATTCAGATCGATTTATAGTTTTATGGTTTAAAGATGGCAAAGCAGTGCGTAGTAACCAAATTCGATTGGAGTGTGTTTGTAAAGGAAAGTACGCGGTGGTTGTGTTAAACAAAGCAACCAAGCAAGGCATTGGGATTGCTTTTCATTCGGTACGTGCTTGTTACGCAGATGACCTTCCACTTCAAGTTGCTACAGATACCAACTGATCTGTTTTTTCAGACTTCTTAATCTTTTATTCAATTAAAGGACGTTTGACATAAACTATCCTAAATTTTTGAAAGAGGCTGTTGTTTTTGGACAGCCTCTTCCTTTATCAGGTTGTCCATAGATTGTTGAAATAAAAGGAGAACATCGAACGCTAATCGAATCAGGATTGTTTTATTAATGAAAACACTAATGTGATAAAACTTAAAATACCAAATAATATTTGAGTTTATCCATTTTTGGAAATTATTTCTTAACTTTTAAAACCAAATATTATGAAAACCAGAATTAAATTTTTTTCAATTATCTCAGCTTTGGCCATGGTAGTGTTTATTCTGTTTTCATGCGCCAAAGAAGAACTCTTACCAGTTACCGCTTCAAATGAATTTATTGCACAATCAGCAAAAGATATATCCAGTGAAACTGCATTGGTATCTATTGGTTCTGCAAATGAATTTTTGAATATGCAGATTGACGGAACAGACTTGACATTTGCGGAAGCTTTCAAAAAAATCGATCCCAACCCACATCCTAATTGGGGTGTTGCTATCAATTCGTCTATTTGTATTCGTAGTGGAGTAACGCTGATCGTTTACAATCCTTATAATCCAAACTTATATTTTTATGATACGGATAGATTTTCCATCTATTGGTTTAAAGATGGTCAACCATTGCGTGATAAGGATATTCAATTGGAGTGTATTTGTAAAGGAAAATATGCCGTGGTTGTGTTGAATGATGCGACTAAGCAAGGTATAGGTATTGCTTATTTTACGGTAGGTGCTTCTTGTTATACTCATGAAGTAGCATTACCAAATGACAATAGCGACTTCTAACATTCATCCGATTTCTAGTTTAAATACCCTTTATAAAGTACGCTTTATAAAGGGTCTGTTTTTTCCTAAATAGGGTATCGATTAGAAATAAGCTTGATGGTTACCTTGAAGTGCTTTCTGGTTTTTGATAATTACTGATTTTGGTTAAAAATATTTTCATCTTTATTGAAATAAAATAAAAAAATATATGTCAGAAGCGAAATTTACTTCATTTCAAGAATGAAATTTCCAGAAATTGACTTTTAAATAAATTAAAGTATAAAAGTCATGACATACAAAATCCTTAGGTTCATTTTCCGTATTGCATTGAAGCTTTATTTTAGAAAAATAAAGGTCAATTTCATTGAGGAACTTTCATCAGACAAACCCATCCTTTTTGTTTCCAATCATCAAAGTTCATTTATGGACGCTTTGCTTATTGGTTGCATTATAAAAGGGCAATTGCAGTTTATGTCGCGAGGAGAATCTTTCAATACGCCATTGAAACGCTGGATCTTCAAACAATTTAATATGAATCCAATTTATCGGAAAGAACATTCTCCTGGGCTGACCTCCAAAAACACAGCTTTGATCAATGGATTTCAGCGATTATTATTAAACAAACATGCTATCCTGATTTTTCCGGAGGGCATTTCACATAATGAAGCTCGTCTTTTTCCTATTAAAACCGGAGCAGCAAGGATTGCATTAGGTGCTCAGGCCTTGGCATCTTTTGAAATTCTCCTGGTTCCAATCGGCCTGAATTATGAAAACCCCCATCGTTTTCGAAGCAAGGTTTTAATCAACTTTGGTAAGGCCATCGGATTGGAGCCATATAATATTATGTACGCCAAAAACGAACGAAATGCCATCCGTCTGCTGACGGAAAGGATAGGTTTTGAATTGAAACAGCTGACCCTCATTATCGAGCATGAAGAACTCAAAAGCTTTGTTCCAGTAATACAAGCGCTTTACGAAAAAGAGCTAATCGAACAAAGTCCAATTGAATTGCCTAAAGAAAAAAAAGCTTTTCAAATCCGGAAAGACATTATTCAGGGCATGCATTTTTTTGATCAATACTTTCCGGTCCGGTCAAAACGGATTAAAAAAAGCCTTGATGAATACCATCAATTGCTTTTGAGTTTTAAGATCAAAGACAAATGGCTGGATTCAAATTTTCAGAAATCAAATCGACCCTTGTCATTAAGTAAAACGCTTTTTTACTTAGGTGGTTTACCGGTATTTCTTTATGGACTGATCAATCATTTAGGCATTCTAAAATTGACTCCTCTGATCGTTGGGCGGATTATCAAACGCCCTGATTTCAAAGGTTCTTTGTTGTTTTCTTACGGCGTATTATGTTTTTTCTTTTTTTATGGCCTTCAGATAAGTCTGTTTGCCTGGCTGACAAGCTCGGTAATTTGGACCTTGGTTTATATAATGTCACTTCCTTTGACTGGCAGCTTTGTCATGCATTACGTGCATAAATTAGCGAAAGACAAGGATGCCCTTGAATTTAATAGGTATCTGAAAAATAATCACCAAATATTGAAAAGTTTAAAAGACTATCGGGAACACTTGCTGGATCAGTTGAGATTAGCAAGACAGGATTATTTGACTTTTTCTAAAAAAGTTTAAATGACGTTTCCTTTGTTTGTATTCAATCCATTTTTAGCTTTGTCTTTTCCTTTCATAGCGTTTTCAAATCATTGCAATGCTAAAAACCGATATTTGCATCATTGGAGCAGGGCCGGCGGGAGCTGCCGCCGCTTTAAAACTCAGCTATCTGGGCATTCCATCTGTTTTGATTGATAAAGTAAAATTTCCAAGAGATAAGGTTTGTGGCGATGCGATCGGAGGGAAAGTCACCACTTTGCTCAATCGTTTAGATCCCCAAATTTTAAATCGTTTCCGAAGTCGACGCGACCTTCAGGTCGAAGCCTGGGGAATGAAGTTTTTTGCACCAAACTTAAATACGGTTGAAGTGCCTTTTACCATTGGTTATGATGTAAAAAGAGATGCTTCGCCAAGCTTTGTTTCCAAGAGAATAGATTTTGATAATTTCCTTATTGAAGAAGTGAAACAACGTAAAAATATTGAATTCATCGAAGGAGTCAGTATTGAAGATTATGTAAAAATAGAAACAGGTTACAGTTTAAAAGACAAATCAAACTCCCTTCAAATCGAGACAAAACTTCTCATTCTGGCAGATGGAGCGCATTCCATTTTTGCCCGTCATCATGCTGGTCTGGAAAAAGATCCCCGCCACCATGCAGGAGCAGTCCGAGCTTATTTTGAAGGTGTCCGAAACCTGCATCCGGATAATTTTATAGAACTGCATTTTATCAAGGATGTAACTCCAGGATATTTTTGGATATTTCCGCTTCCCAACAATGGCGCTAATGTCGGGCTAGGCATGCGGAGTGACCACATCAGCGATCGAAAGTACAACCTGAGAAAGAGCCTTCTTGAAGTTATCGAAAACAATCCCACCCTTAAAAAACGATTTGAAGGAGCCAAACTGGTTGGTAAAGTAACGGGTTACGGACTTCCATTCGGATCGAAAAAAAGGAAACGATCAGGTGACCATTTTATGCTCATCGGAGATGCGGCTTATTTGGTAGACCCATTGACCGGCGAAGGGATCGGCAATGGCATTTATAGTGGATTCATTGCCGCGGAGCAAGCCGCTATATGCATAGAAGCCAATGATTATTCTGCATCATTTTTGAAAACCTTCGATCAGCGAATCATCCGGGTACTTGGAGGGGAATTGAAAGTGAGCTATCAATTGCAACGTTTGCTTCGATATGGCTGGCTGGTCAATTTATTGATTGGCTGGGCTTCCCGAAATGAAAAAGTTTTGCACACCATCGTCAGGATGTTTACGGATCTCAATTTGCGAAAGCAGGTTTTCTTTCCCAAATTATGGCTGAAATTATTGCTCGGCAAACAGCCTTAAAGAAAGGAAACATTCTCTTTCGCATCGCTTGTTATCAATTCTGAAAAAAATCAATTTTGACAAATGGTTTTTTTATTCTGATTTATTAAAAAGGAAAATCGAACACATTCTAATTTTCCTTTCCAAACCATTTTGCCATGATGTTTTCAGCTGGTTTTTGTTGTGGCGTGAAATTGATAGCTCCTTGCCCTTTTGAAGGCTCTATTCTGACTTGCCATTGCCAAAAATGCGCACCGGCAAACCATTCTTTATTCCAAAAAGTACGAAAAAAGGCTTCATAGCAGTTGGCTTGGGTTCGGTTAGATACTTTTTTGTATAAACTTGAAAAGCCATCCGCCCACTGCCAGGGCTCGATTGCAGCATCAGCAGTGCTTTTGTAACCGATTTCTGTAAAAAGGACTGGTTTATTGTATTTCTTTTGGACTAGTTCGATTTGCTGGACATGAGCCCTCCAACCTTTCAATAAATCTTTGACGCTTGGCTCAATTTTATTGGTGAGCGGGTAGTAAGCCTGGATGCCTATGAAATCCAGTTTGCTCCAAAAAGTAACGTCCGCTACTTCCTCGTACCAATTGGCGGCATAAGTGATTTTGCCACTGTATATTTTTCGAACATCAATGATCAATTGACTCCAAAATTCGGGATGATCTTTAACGGTCTGATGCAACTCTGTACCGATACAAAATAGTTCTACATGGAGCAATTCGCTCAGTTTGGCGTAATGCTGAATAAATTCGGAATAGCTTTGCGACCACTTTTTCCAGTCTTCTTCATTGGAATGAGAAATATCCGAGCGCCACTTTCCGCTTGATGAACTGTGCATCCAAATATGCGGTTTCATCATGACGTGAAACCCATTTGTTTTTAACAATTTAATGCATTCCATGAATGAAGAATCTCGTCTGCTCCATCCGGAATAACCCTGTCCACGCCGACCCACGGCATTGCTATCGTAATCCTTTTGTCCTGTATAAGGAACAAAAGTGATCCATTCGATATTATTTTTTAGCAGTTGGTCAATTTGTTCTTTCGACATCTCTTGGCGCCAAAAAAGATGTATCCCGCGCTGTTTGTTGTCAGTTTCATATCGATTGACGATAGTGTCTTTTACATTTTCAATGGAATGATCCCAATTGTAGGTAAAATTTTCAGAATGGGTGTACGATTTTGAAAAATGAGAAAAAGCGAAAATGGAAAGGGCTGGAAATAAAATAGAAAAAGAAAATCTTCTGAAAAAGACGATCACACCATGTATTTTGAAAGATCGGAAAAGAAATAGAACGAGTCTTGACAGCAAATAGGGAGAGGCTATTATCAGCCAGGCTATAGGAGAAGTCAATAGTGTGTTGATCATCGTTGGCCAGTATTCCAAAATCTCTCTCAGAGGCACATCATTGACATACATAAACACGGAGGCTATTGCCAGGATTGTGAGGATAGTAGTCGTCAGCCAAAGAATAATTTTTTTGACATTTTGAAACTTCATACTTTAAAAATAAGAGAATTCCTTAATTGTTGTGGAATCTGATTAATTTCGCAATGAAATTAATACTAAATTATGGCTTATCGGTGGATACTTTTTGACGCGGACAATACGCTTTTTGATTTCGATCGCTCTGAGAAATTTGCACTCGAGCAAGCTTTTTACGATTATAAAATTCCTTTTTCTGAAGAATTTGTAACTGTTTACCATGAAGTAAACAAGCAATGTTGGAAAGCATTTGAGGAAGGAGAGATGGATCAAAATACTTTGCGTAGTAAGCGGTTTGAGCTTTTATTAGAAAAAATTGAGTTTAGTGGAGATGCCAGAGAAATGGGAACTAATTATTTGCAGCATCTTGCAAATACAGATTTTATGGTAGATGGGGCCAGAGTACTTTTAAATCGTTTGCTCGGTAAATACAAAATGGTAATTGTAACTAATGGTTTGCAGGATGTACAACGGCCAAGAGTTCGTAAAACCCAAACAGAACATTTTTTCGAAGCCATTATTGTCTCGGAAGAAATTGGTGCTTCAAAGCCCGGAAAGGCATTTTTTGAACATACTTTTGAACATATAGGTCAACCCACAAAAAAAGAAGCACTTATCGTGGGAGACAGTCTTAATTCAGATATTCGCGGGGGTAATGATTTTGGAATCGACACTTGCTGGTTTAATCCCGGAAAGCAACGAAATGAAACTGAAATTACCCCAAAGTTTGAAATTGATGAATTGAACTTGCTGGAATCTCTCCTAGAGGCTTGAAGCTTTTTCCTAAGTTTGTATTTAAAAAATGCCGGAGTATATCATTAATATGCATCGGTTTCACTAATTAGTTTATTATTTTCCTTTCTTTTTTAAAAATAACGTAAAATATTTCTTCGAAACTAAATTTTGTATTCACTTGTAAATGAGTGACTTGCAAATTTTTAAATTTATTTAATTATAAATATAATCATTTAAGTGTCATTTATTAGCCAAATAAGTTACATTTAATAAAAATATTATTTACATTTGTAAAATCAATAATGTGTTAGTTGGTTTGCATCAAAAAATATAAAGAAAACTAAGACTCCAATTAATCTCTTGGATTGATAAATAATGGAAAGTTGGAGGTCATTTTCCAATGACTACTAAAATCCTTTAAAGTTCTAGTGCTATTAGTGTTTTATCTTAAAAGTTCCGGGCATTAAGTTCCGGGACTTTTTTTATTGCAGGAAGTTCTCATTTTTATACTGGAATTAAGTGATAAGACAGATAGATTTGAAAATAACAACTTGGCTACAACTGCTTGAGCGCGTTCACCTTATTTGGAATAATATATGCTATAAAAGTCTTTGATTATCTAAGTCATGTTGATGCGTATCGTTTTTTATGATTAATGATTATTTTATCAATAACGACCAGCTTTATAAGCTTGATTTAGTACAATCTTATGTTTGAAATGGCATATAATTCATGATAAGAATAAGTTTTCGAACAATCTTTGGTTTATTACTTTTTATAAGTATAAGCCTTTCCAGTCCAATAACTGCGCAGGAATCTGTTATTGACAGTCTACTGCATGAATTGGTTCTTGCAAAAGAAGATACTACCAAAATCAATATTTTTTTGGACCTGAGCTGGGAGCACCATAATTCAAATCCTATAAAAACGATTGAATACGCAAAGACTGCACTTAATTTATCAGAAATAATAAATTATGATTATGGAATTGCAAAGTCACTAAATCACATCGGAATTGGTTTGGATGTACAGGGAGAGCTTGATGAAGCTATGAAATATTACCAAGCGGCTTTGGACATTGCGACAAAAATTGAAAACGAAAAACTAACCAGGAATTATCTAAACAACGTGGGTCTTATTCACGAACGAAAAGGGAATTACAACATTGCGATGGAGTATTATCACCGCGCTTTGGGGATGGTTGATGAGACTAAGAATAAAGGGACCGTCAGCATTTTACTGAATAATATCGGACTGATTCACTCTCACGAAGGAGACCATCAAAAAGCCTTACAATATCTGGAAAAGTCCTTAGCAATTGAAAGAGAACTTGAAAATAAGTTGGGTATTTCGATGGCTTTAACCAATGTAGGAGAAGAATATAATAAATTGGGACAAGGTAGTAAAGCTCTTCGGTATTATAATGAGGCGCTTACTATTTCGGAGGCGATTGATGACAAAATCGGGGAGAGCATATTACTTTGTGATATTGGAGAAGTACACCTAAATGATGGACTTTTCGAATTAGCATTAGATTATTTCCCAAAAGCTTTGGAAATAGCGGAACAAATTGGAGACAAAGAAGGTGTTGCCAATGTGTTGAATAATATCGGAAAAGTAAAACTAAAATTAGGGTATTATAATGAATCTATTTCTTCTTGCATGAAAGGGTTGATGATCGCAAAAAAAATGGGAGCAAAAGAAGTAGTAAAAGATATTTATCAAACGCTTGCGGAGAGTCATGCAGAAATCGGCAATTACAAAAAAGCCTTCGATTATCACAAATATTACAAAGAAGCAACAGACAGTATTTACAACGAACAGAAAAGTAAACAAATCGTTGAGCTTTCTACACAGTACGAAACCCAGAAAAGAGAAACGGAGTTTGCCTTGTTAAAAGAACAACAAACTAAAAGTGAAGCTATTATAAAACAGAGAACGATAATTAGTTGGGGAGGAGCTGTGATCCTGCTTTTGGTTTCTCTTATTGCCTTTATTTTATTTCAAAGCAATCGTCAAAAACATGCTTATAGCCAACAATTAGAAGAGGACGTTGCAGTGCGGACTAATGAATTAAAGCAATCTAATAAGGAGCTTTTAAAATCCAATAAAGAACTCGAACGCTTTGCCTACATTGCATCACATGACTTAAAAGAACCCCTTAGAAATATTGTAAGTTTCACCAGACTCATTGAAAGAAAACTCAAAGATGATGCGAGTGAAGAAATCAAAGAGTTTTTGTCTTTTGTGATTAACAATTCACGCCAAATGCACAACCTAATCGAAGATGTGCTGGAGTATTCGCGTATCGAAAACATTGATTCAGAGAGTACAATAGTTGATCTCAATGATGTGGTAAAATCTGTGGTTGAGGTTTTGAGTTCAACCATAAAAGAAAAGAACGTAAGCATTGAGCAAAAAGATTTACCAAAAGTAGAAGCCAATTCATCGCAAATATTTTTAGTTATTAAAAATTTAATTGAGAACGGAATAAAGTACAATGAAAACCCTAATCCGATAATTCTTATCGAAACAAAAATAGTTGAAGGATATCACCATATATCTGTAACGGACAATGGAATCGGAATTGAAGAACAATATTTTGACAATATTTTTGGGATGTTTAAAAGACTTCATCACCGCGGAGAATACCAGGGATCGGGGCTTGGCCTTTCCATTTGTAAAAAAATCATTCAAAATCTGGATGGCGAAATTTGGGTGGAAAGTAAAGCCGGAAAAGGGAGTAGATTTGTTTTTAGCTTACCCGTGGTAACCCTGGAAAATTTTTCAGCAATCGAATCGCTACATGAGGCAGAAGTGTGATTTCTGAGCCAGTAGCCGAAAGCTAGACATTATATAAGCAAGAGTAACCCACTAACCGACTAACTCACCAACCCACTAACCCTCTAACCCTCTAACCCATAACTCACCAACCCATTAACTCACTAACCCATTAACTCACTAACTCACTAACTCACTAACTCACTAACCCATAACCCACTAACCCACCAACCCACCAACCCATAACTCACTAACCCCCTTAATCCAAACACACACGCCTACTCCTTTTTCATTTTCTTACTGAATGCATTCGCTACTACTTCATCATCTGCGATATTGGGCATGGTGATTTTTAGGTCGGGATAATTTTGCATGGCTCTGTTTGCAGTGAAAATAGCTTCTTTATTTCGGGCCCAGCTGCGGCGCGCTATTCCATTGTTGACATCCCAAAAGAGCATAGATTTTAGTCTGCGTTCGGCATCGGCAGTGCCATCGAGCACCATTCCGAAACCACCGTTGATCACTTCCCCCCAGCCAACGCCGCCGCCATTGTGTAAGGAGACCCAGGTTGCTCCTCTAAACGAATCTCCGATCACATTATGAACCGCCATGTCAGCTGTAAATCGTGAACCATCATAAATATTTGAAGTTTCCCGGTAAGGAGAATCGGTTCCGCTCACATCATGATGATCACGGCCCAAAACCACCGGAGCAGAGATTTCACCTTTTGCAATGGCATCATTAAAAGCCTGAGCAATTCGAATTCGGCCTTCAGCATCAGCATAAAGAATCCTTGATTTACTTCCAACAATGGGTATGTTTTGGTCAGCAGCTTCGATCCAGGTCAGGTTATCTTTCAGTTGGGATTGAATTTCAGAGGGAGCTTCAGCGATCATCTCCTGAATCACTTTTGCGGCAATGGCATCAGTAGTATCCAGATCGTTTTTGTCACCGGAAGTACAAACCCACCGAAAAGGCCCAAAACCATAATCAAAGCACATCGGTCCCATGATATCTTCAACATAAGAAGGATATTTAAATAATTCTTCTTCTTTGTTTTTCCAAATATCAGCACCAGCATTGCCAGCTTCTTTTAAAAAGGCGTTTCCATAGTCCCAAAAATACATACCCTGATCAGCCATAATATTGACCGCATTGACGTGGCGGCGTAAGGTTGAACGAACTTCTTCCATAAACTTTGCTTTATTTGTTGAAAGCAAAGTTTTCGCTTCTTCAAAAGTGTAACCGCAAGGCGCGTAACCCAAATCATCGATATTATGTAAAGACGTTTGATCAGAACCCAATTCTATTTTGATGCGGTCGGCAGCAACTTTTTCCCAAAGGTAAACCACATTTCCCTGATAAATCAATGCAATCGCTTCTTTGTTTCTACGGCATTCTTCAATCCGAATGATCAGGTCATCAAGTTGGGTAAATACATTTTCTTTCTTTATGTAACCATCAGTCAGCCTTTGCTGGACAGCATCCGGATCAACTTCAGCAATTACAGTAACGGCTCCTGTAATCATGCCCGCAAGCGCCTGAGCGCCGGACATGCCACCTAATCCTGAAGTGATAAACACTTTTCCACGCAAGTCATCATTTCCTAATCCCAGCATTCTTCCGGCATTTAACAAAGTGATGGTCGTTCCGTGTACAATGCCTTGCGGACCAATGTACATGAATGAACCGGCAGTCATCTGGCCATAAGAGGTGACTCCCATTGCATTGTACTTGTTCCAATCTTCTTTTTTAGAATAATTTGGGATCATCATACCATTTGTAACAACGACCCTTGGTGCGTCTTTGTGAGAAGGGAATAGTCCGAGTGGATGGCCAGAATATAAAACCAAAGTTTGCTCATCCGTCATTTCAGCAAGGTATTTCATGCAAAGGCGGTATTGCGCCCAGTTTTGAAAAACAGCGCCATTTCCGCCGTAGGTAATCAATTCATGAGGATGTTTTGCAACAGTATAATCCAGATTATTTTGAACCATCAGCATAATAGCTGCTGCTTGCCTAGAACGATAGGGATAATCATCGATCGGACGCGCTTTCATGACATAGTCCGGACGAAACCGATACATGTAAATTCGGCCATACTTTTCCAGCTCTTCAGCGAACTCCGGGGCAAGAATCTGATGATGTTTTTTATCAAAATAACGAAGCGCATTTTTTAAAGCCAGCATTTTTTCTTTGTCAGACAAGACATTGTCGATTACTCTGTTGGGTGCATGACTTACCGAATGATCGTATTTTGGCGCTTCAGGTAATTCCTGGGGAATACCTTCTAAAATGGCTTTATGAAAAGTAGTCCGTTCTTTCATTACATTGATTTGGTTAGGTTTGCAAAGTTAGTTAATATTTTAATTTTCATAAAAGGAGTTTTGAAAAATGAATCCTATTTTGAGAAGGCAGGAATGAATTGAAAATCAATTTCAAAATTTTATCTTTATCTTCAAATTTTCAAGAAAAGTAATACTGGGATTCAATAAACTACCAACTAGAAACTTATAACTAATAACTATTTTCATGTCGAAAGATGATTTTTTTGAAAAGCTGGGCGACTTTCTGGATAAAAGCAGAAGAACGATCAAAGATCGATTGACGCTTGATATAACTGATTTGCTGAGAGCAATAGACCAGCAGGACCCTGATGAAGTCAGGCGGGCTTTGAGGGCTGGTGTCAATCCCAATGATCGCGACGGAATAAACCGATTGGCGCTGACAATTGCTACTGACAATAACATTGCAGAGATTGTACAACTGCTTTTAGAAGCAAAAGCAGACCCTAATTTACGGGATCAAAATGGAGATACAGCGCTATACAAAGCTGTTTATTGGGAAAATGAAGCGATCATAGAAATGTTATTGGAAGCGGGAGCTGATATCCACCTTCCCACAGCAAAAGGTATTACACCATATGACGAGGCTAAAAATAATACAAATAACAACCTTGAACTGCTCCTTCAATCTTATCAGGATGAAGCTCGGGCCCGGCAGCGGGAAATTGACAAAGCCAAGCACGAAGAAATGAAAGCTAAAGCGGCTAAAGCCCGTGAAAAACGTGAAATAGTAGCTCAAAAAGAAAAATCCAAAGCGGAAGAACGGAAAAGAAAAGCCGCGGAGAAAGTAGCGAGAAATATCGAAAAATTATACGATGTGACAGGATCAGATTATTTGCGGCCCTTACTAAAAGCAATTAGCAGCAAGGATTCTGATGCAGTTAAGCTATTTGTTGAAAAAGTGGAAAATATTGATGGTTATGATGTGTTTTACAACAATACACCATTGATGATAGCTATTGAAATGCAAAGCGATAAGCTCGCTAAATTTATCATCGAAAAGGGCGCAGATCCGATCAACTTTGTTCCTAAACTCAGACATTCTCCGCTTACAAAGGCTGTTAGTTTGAATCGTTATGACCTGGTAGATTTTATTCTTAAGAAGTATCCGGAAAATATTGCTGAGATTCTCAATTTTGAAAAACAAACACTTTCTCCTCAGTTTATCGCCTATAAAGATGCAAGGATGATGGATTTGTTAATTGGAGCAGGAGCTGATCCTTTCTTTGGTGGGCATGATATTCCTTCTCCTATTGTAAAAGCCATAGAAAAGGCAAGCATTGCTATCCTGCCGGTATTAGCCAAACATAAGGTGGATCTAAACCATCCGGTAGATGGTAAAACACTTCTTGAATGGGCAATTTTCTACAATCGAACTGATTGGGTTAATGGGCTTTTAAAGGAAAATGCTGATCCAAGAATTAAAAATACTGAAAGTCAAAATGCTTTAGAATATGCCATGTCCTTAGAGGAGCGAGCAGAAATAATTGCTATTTTAGAAGAGAAGTTAAAAGAATACTGATTGGTTATAAAAAAAGAGGCAACTTTTTTAAAAGCTGCCTCTAAAATTATATTTACGTCGGGGTTAAAATCAATCTACATTTAAAACAAATAAACCCATTTGGAAGTTTCGGGAAATATCTGTTTTCATAATAATAGATGCCTTTTTTTTTAAAAAGGTTGCCTCAACCTCCATTTTTTTTAACTTTTAACCCGATTGAAAGCCAGCGAACCCACCACCCAGTTGGGTAATGGTTTTTTTGGATTTCGCTTTCTAAGATTAAGGTATAAATTCAATTTTTTCAGAATTGGAACTTTATGAGTTTCTACAAACTCGATCAGCGTGCCGTCAGGATCTTCGATATAAGAAAAATGCCCAGCAGCTTCGCCCATATCAAAACTATCACTACTGTCTGCCGTAAAAGGAAATCCTTTGGCTTCGCATTTCTGTCGTAGTTTTTCCATACCATTGATGTCGAAACAGAGATGGATATACCCTAAATCTCCCCAGAATCGATTTTCAAAAATTTTGCGGGCATCACGATCCAGCACCTGAACTAATTCGATTTCTGCATCGCCCAGTAACCGGCCAAACGCGCCTTCACGTTTCTTACTGTTTTTTAATACGACACGTCTGAAATTTGTTTGAACCGCCCGGCAATTCCTTATAATCATCGAAAGTTCCGGTCGTATCACAAAGCACTTCGTCATAACCAAGCAGGTCGGAATAAACTGTTCTGGCTTTTTCAATATCCGAAACACCAATCACACAGCCGTAAACACCACCAGTGTCGGATTTATAGTTTTTGAACCAATTGTCTGATTCAACAACTTCACATAGATTTCCGTATGGATCTTTCAAATAGAAGTGATCCTTTCCCATTGGATTTTTTGACAAATTGCCAACTAGATCTATCCCTTTATTTTTAAAATTTTCATAAGCAGTTTTGACATCACGGCTTTTGTATTTGGCAATGAAAATACCGTGATCTCCCAATTGAATTTGAAATTTTGCCGGCTGAGGAACTCTCGAGGTGTATTGCCAGATTTCCAGGCCACCGCCTCCCTGAATATTAATGGCTAAGATTGCATGGCGTTTTTGAGGCTTTCCACCAGTGTAAGGTAACATGAGTGCTGCTTCCGCCGCTTCATCAAAAACCTGGATATCCATTCCCAGGTTTTTTCGATACCAATCAAAGGCATCATAAACTTGGGGTATTCCAATCCCAATCTGTTGGATTCCACTAATAACAGGCATAGTATGTTGTGTTATTTAAATGTTTGCTTTTAAAATCCCCGCACCCTCGTGTTCATATTCTCCAGCACTTAATTTGTCTTTTACTTTCTTAAACACATCAATGGTATATTCGACATCTTCAAGTGTATGAGAAGCCGTTGGTATCAATCTTAAAAGAATGACTCCTCTTGGTACCACCGGATAAACGACGATTGAACAGAAAATTCCATAGTTTTCGCGAAGATCATGGGTGATTTTGGTGGCAGTACCCACGGTTCCTTCTAAGAAAACAGGTGTTACTGCTGAGTTAGTGTTTCCAATATGGAATCCGGCTTCTTTCAAACCATTTTGGAGGGCATTGACAATCTGCCATAGTTTATCCTTATGAGAAGTGTCTTTCAACAATTCAAGCCTTTTCATTGCTCCAATAACCAATGGCATTGGAAGCGATTTGGCAAAAATCTGTGAACGCATGCTGTATCTCAGGTAATTTACAATGTCTGCATCAGCAGTTACGAAAGCTCCGATACTTGCCATTGATTTCGCAAAAGTACACATGAAAATATCTACTTTATCATGCACACCTTGCTCTTCTGCAGCTCCTCTACCTTTCGCACCAAGCGTTCCAAGTCCATGAGCATCATCTACCAAAATCCGAAAATTAAAACCTTCTCTTTCGCGCAATTCGACAATCTCTTTGATATTTCCCTGATCTCCTGACATACCAAATACCCCTTCAGTAATCAGCAAAATTGCACCACCTGTTTTTTCAGCAAGTTTGGTTGCTCGTTCCAATTGTTTTCTGCAACTATCAATATCATTGTGTCCATAAACATATCTCTTTCCCATATGGAGTCTGACACCATCAAGGATACAGGCATGGCATTCAGAGTCATAAACGATCACATCTTTTCGATCAACAAGGGAGTCGATAACAGACATAAAACCCTGATAGCCGAAATTTAAAAGATAAGCGTCTTCTCTACCCATGTATTCAGCAAGCTGGGCTTCCAGCGCTTCATGGTATTTGGTTTCTCCTGACATCATTCTGGCTCCCATTGGATAGCCCAGTCCCCATTCTGCAGATGCTTCAGCATCTACTTTTCTTACTTCAGGATGGTTGGCAAGCCCCAGGTAATTGTTGATACTCCAGGTAAGTACTTCTTTGCCATTGAAGGTCATTTTGTTGGAAATAGGTCCTTCCAATTTTGGAAACGAATAATATCCATGGCTATCTTTTGAATATTGGCCTAAAGGATCAACTCTGTTTCTGATTTTTTCAAATAAATCCATTTCGATGTGGTTTTACTCTTTTGAATGAATGTTTGTTTAATTAAATACCGCGCAAAGTTAAGGTTAAAACCTATACAATTAGCAAACTTTTAAGGGTTTTTCGCAAAAGCTTAGTAGTTTAAATTTTTTCACCACCAAGACACTTAGTTCACTAAGAGGCACTAAGTAGGTATAGAAAGATGATCGTTAAATGAACTAGATTGGTGAGTCAGGTTTTTGATTTATAATTTTTTCTCAAAACACTTTCTACTACAAAAGGAAAAAAACGATTCATAAAGGCATTTAATTTTCCCAGGCTAGTAAAATACTGTTTAAAACGACGTTTTTCAATCATATCAATAATTCTTAAAGCGACCTTTTCTGGTGGCTCTGCTTTGATAAAATCACGCTTTGGTTGTGCGATAACTATCCCGTCTTTGTCAAAAATAGTTTTATCAGGATCATTTTGTGTAAAGCCCACGTAAGCTATTCCTACATGAACACCATTACCGTCAAGCTCGATACGTAATGACTCAGCCAATGCTGTCAAAGCCATCTTGGAAGAAGAATACACGCTGTAGTTCGGAAGACCACGCATCCCAGCTAAACTACTCGTAAAAATCACACTGCCTTTTGTTTTCCGTAAAAAAGGAAGCGCTGCTTTAGTTGGATAAACAGAGCCAAGGTAGTTTACATCCATTACTTTTTTGAAAACATCAGCGTCTAATTCTTCAATAGTACCTTCCATAGAAATACCAGCATTATTTACCAGAATATCAATTTGTCCGTAAGCTTCAACTGCTGCTAAAACGAGCTTTTGGCAATCTTCCATTTTTGAAACATCTCCGGTCACGGTTATAGCTTCAAAACCACCATCTTGCAAAGCTTTATGTGTTTTTTCTAGTCTTTCTGGATTCCTGGCATTCAGGACAATTTTAGCTCCACGCTTTGCCATTTCAAAAGCCATGGTTCGGCCAATCCCAATGCTGGAACCTGTGATTATAGCGACCTTGTTTTCTAAACTTTTCATTTTTTCTAGTTACAGTATCCGTTTTCTTTCAGCCAATCAAAAGATTCGCGTATTGCTGTTTTAATATCTGTTTGTGGTAAATCCAGTTCGTCTCTTGCTTTTTGTGCTGTAAAATAATGTTCGTCGCAAGATATCAACGCCATAGGATAACTGACTGTTGGTGCTTTTTTAAACAAAGAACCATAAGCAGATCCGATCATCCCATATAGTTTAATGAACAGCGCCGGGATCTTAATTTTTGGCGGTTTTACATTCACTGTTTTAGCGACAAGCGTAAACATCTCCTCGTAGGAAAGATTAATATTTCCTACGATATAGCTCTCCCCGATTTTTCCTTTTGTCAACCCATTGGCAATGGCGACAGCGGCATCTTTTACATAAAGATAATTGCGACCGCCTGGTGCAAAGCCTGGAACCTTTTGCTCATAAATAGCTAAAATAAGTGCTCCTGCACTTGGCTTGGTGTCGTAAGGGCCCAACATAAAAGTAGGATTAACTGTAATCGCTGGCAAACCCTGTTCTTTTACCGCTTTCAAAACCAGGTGCTGTGCTTCCAGTTTTGAATCCATATAATCCAGGCCGTATTTTGCCGATTGATAGGAGCGTTGTTCATTGCCGGGCTTTTCTTTTGAACCAAAGCCAAATGAATTAGCTGTTCCAATATAAACCAGGCGTTTGATTTTTGCTTTTAAAGAAGCGTCAATGATATTTTGTGTTCCTTCGATATTTACTCTCCGTATTATTTCAGAGCGACTCGGCCAAATATTGGTATTTGCAGCAGCGTGAATGACTGCATCACAACCCTGGATTGCTTTTTCAATATCCTGGGTATTTAAAATGTTGCCGTATAAGCGTTCAATGTTCAGCTCTTCAAGGGAATTCGAAGGGCTATCGGGTAAAAGCAAAACCCGTACTTCGTGTTTTCTTGCAAGTAATTCTCTAACAAGGTTGTTTCCCAATAAGCCGTCCGCACCAGTAACAAGAATTTTCATAGTAGTTTATTTATCGCAAAAGTAAGGAAAACCTTTTTTAATGTGAAGTTTTAATGATTGGAGGTACGCTTAAAAACAAAGTGGTTTGCAAACGTATTAAATGCAAACCACTTTGTTTGAAAATTGAGTGAAGCAGAAATTCTAAACTAGATACTTCTAAGAAACTTTCGGAATCGCAGCATGTATTTGTAGTTTTTTTGGCCGTATAGGAACCCTTGTTCTTCCATCCATTCGTCATTAAATATTTTACCTAAATAACGGCTGCCGTGATCTGCAAAAATCAGTACAATCACGTCCTCTTTTTTCATATCATTCCTTACTTCAAACAAACCTTGCAAAACAGCTCCACTTGAATAACCAACCAACATGCCTTCCTGCTTGGCCAAGCGGCGAGCTTTAAAAGCACTTTGTTTGTCCGTTACTTTTACATATCGGTCAATTACATTAAAATTCACATTTGCTGGTATGATATTTTTTCCAGTTCCTTCTATTCGGTAAGAATAGATTTCGTTTTCATCGTAGACACCAGTTTCATAGTATTTTTTCAATACCGAACCATAAGCATCAATGGCAATAATCTCGATGTCCGGATTTTTTTCTTTTAAAAATTGAGCCGTTCCACTCAAAGTTCCTCCTGTCCCGGTACTACAAATCAAATGAGTGATTTTTCCTTCAGTCTGTTTCCAGATTTCCGGACCGGTAGACATATAATGCGCTTCGCAATTGTCAATATTAAAATTTTGATTGAGGTAAAGTGAATTTGGAATATCTCTGGCAAATTGCTTTGCTCTTTCATAATAAGAAGCCGGATCATCAGGTTTTGCACTTTTTGGGCAAAGAATCACACGAGCTCCCATTGCTTTAAGCAAGTTGATTTTTTCTTTAGAAACTTTACTGGTAACGGTGAGTATACAACGATACCCTCGAATTGCGCTAATCATAGCAATACTAAAGCCAGTATTACCCGAAGTTGCTTCAATAATAGTCCCTCCAGGCTGGAGTCGGCCTTCTTGTTCCGCTTTGTCAATCATATGGATCGCGATGCGGTCTTTTGCAGAAAGCCCCGGATTCATTGATTCCATTTTAGCGTACACGGTACCTTTGATGCCCCGGGTAATTTTGTTGAGTTTGATAAGGGGGGTGTTGCCGATAGCCTCCAGAATATTGTTATATCTCATAGGTCTTGAAATTAGGTTCTGTGAAATAGTGTGTCCGTCGGGTACAATGGAAATAATTGGCCAGTGCAGGCAAAAATAAAACAAAGCTTTCTTTTTCTTGCCTTTTTAGGGATAAAATAATTCTTTTTCGGAATATCTTTGCCCAAACGGGTACTCAAATTGGTGGTTTTCAATCGAAAATTTTATTTCTAAAACCGGAACAAGCTATTATATTTGCGTTAAATATATTTCTTTGTTAACAAATTATGGCCAAAACAAAAATTTTATTAAAAGCGAGGTTGATCGTAGAAAATCACGGGCAAATTCTATTGCTTAAGCAAACGACTCTGCAAGGAGGGAAATATACGCTTATTGGCGGTACCGTTGAAGATTATGAATTTGCACAAAAGGCCTTGATTCGGGAAAGCTTCGAAGAGTCAGGAATCATTATAAATGTAAATGAACTACAACTTGTCCATACTTTACACAAGAAAAAAGACGAGATTACGCGCATTGTACTTTATTTTAAGGCAATTCAATGGACGGGAGAAATTCGATCAGGAGAACCTAAGAAATTTAAAAAGGTAGCTTGGTTTCCAATTGATGAACTCCCCAAAAGTATGTCTACAACTGTTCGTCATGCGCTAAAACACTATCGCCGAGGTAGTCGGTATTCAGAAATGTCCACCTGAGAAAATAGCCCAAAAAAAATGAAGACAGGAATCACGAGTCTTCCACAAGAATTGATTTGTCTACATTTATAAAAGATGATCGATTAGTTTTTGAGTTTGCACGAAAAATGTTTTTTGACCAAAAAGTTGAAAATTCGCTTGTCAAAAAATATGTACATTTGCACCGTTTTCGCAAAATTCTTCATAGAAGTATTTTATGGATATTGTATTATATCTCGGCCTTTTTGTGATTAGTTTGGCTGTTTTGCTGAAAGCAGCGGACTGGTTCATTGATTCTGCTGAAGAAATTGGTCTTTCTTTGGGAATCTCGCCTTTTATAATCGGAGTCACGATAATCGCATTTGGTACTTCATTGCCGGAACTGGCCACCTCCGTAGCCAGCGTTTTTGCCGGTACCTCTGAAATCGTCATTGGAAATGTGGTGGGATCAAACATTACCAACATTGCCCTGGTTTTAGGCTTGACTGTGGTTGTAGTTCGGGAGATCAAACTTCACGATCAAATCTGGCATGTGGATATGCCTTTTCTGTTAAGCTCCTCGTTTTTGCTGTGGTTCGTGGTGCGCGATGGCAATGTAAGCATCTTTGAAGCAATCATATTTCTTGGGGCACTTGTTCTTTTTTTGGTTTATTCTTTAAAATCTGATGACGGTGAAGAAGACCTTTATCGGACAAAAGTTTCGTGGAAAAGTTATGTCTGGCTTATCGTGGGAGGAACCTTGGTTTGGCTGGGAGCAGATTATACGATTTTTGCGATCACCAAACTTTCTGTTTTGATGGGGGTGAGTTCTGAAGTAATCGCCCTTTCCTTTGTTGCGCTGGGCACTTCGCTTCCTGAAGTAATCGTAAGCCTCGGAGCAGCCCGAAAAGGCAAAACTTCCATTGCGGTCGGTAATGTTTTGGGTTCCAATATTTTCAACACTTTCGCGGTAATGGGGATTCCTGCTTTCCTCGGAAAACTTACCATACCCCAAAATATCCTGGATTTTAGCCTGCCTCTGATGATCGTCATGACCATCCTTTTTGCTGTGATGACTATCTCCCGCCGGATAACACGTTGGGAAGGAATCATCCTTCTGATCTTTTATGTTTTTTATATGGTAGAACTTTTTACCAAAAGTGCTTGATATTAAAATTTATTTTTATATTTGCGCAACACGTGAATAGCTTACTTTTTTTAATCCCTTCGAACAATCCAATCTATCCCACGAACAAAGAGATTGTCTGATTTTCAGACCAATTCATGATTTAGTTTAAATGGAATATTGCGTCCATTAAGCTAATCATTTATTAACAAAATCTTGATGTCGAAGATTTAAATAGCTGCACTGTGGCTATTGTGTTTATATTTTTTAACTCCTAAAAACTGAAATTATGAAAAAAGTTTTACTAACCTTAGTATTATCCTGTACTATGTTTATCTTATTTAGCCAGCCAGTGTTTATTAATGAATTACATTATGATAATGTTGGAACAGATACTGGTGAGGCAGTAGAAATTGCAGGCCCAGCAGGCACAGACTTAAATGGATGGAGCGTCATTTTATATAGTGGAAGTGATGGGCAAAGTTATGGTACAATAAATTTGAGTGGAACGATTGATGATGAAGGAGCAGGAATGGGAGCCTTAGCATTTTTTCAAGCACCTATACAAAATGGAGCACCAGATGGACTTGCTTTAGTGGATAATACAAGCACAGTTGTCCAATTTTTAAGTTATGAGGGATCATTTATGGCAACAAATGGTATGTGCAAATGGTCTGACTTCGGATGATATTGGAGTTAGCGAAACTGGCAGTACTCCTGTAGGGCATTCATTACAACTTGAAGGGAGTGGAAGTGAATATGATGATTTTTTCTGGGTGGCTCCAAGTGGCTCTTCGTTTGGAGAGCTTAATGCAGGTCAACTTATTGCCTTACCCATCACCCTTACCGCCTTCTCCGCCAAGCCAATGGACGAAAAAACAGTACAACTCCACTGGACCACCGCTTCAGAAGAAAACAATGATTATTTCGCAATCGAGCATAGTAGGGACGGGCGATCGTTCAATGAATTGGATTATGTTATGGGAGCAGGCACAACGACGGAGGCCCAACATTATCAATTCGTGCATAAAGAAGCAGTTAGAGGTTCCAACTACTATCGCCTTCGGCAGGTAGATTTCGATGGCACGTTTTCATTGAGCGACATAGAAGTTGTTGTTCTAAAAGATAAAAAAGAAATCATCGTGCAACCGACCCTTGCTCAGCAAAGCATCGAAGTTAGTATCAATGAAGGCCTGGCTAATGACGGAGCGATTCAAGTAGTCAATTGGCTGGGGCAGATCGTAAAAAATGAAACTTTTGCTGAAAAAACCAACAATATAACTTTGGACGTAAGTGATCTCGAAAGCGGTCATTATATTTTGCGTTTAAATTCCGGAACTGCTTTTAAATCTACTCGATTTGTGAAATTTTAAACAATCGGTAGCTTACTGAACGATTGAATTTATTTCGGTACCAAAGTCTTAAAATAAAAAACATAAGTCATCCCGAATCTCAAGAAAATCTCTTCAGAAGCAATTATGAAGAGATTTTATTTTAAATAATTGATTACCAATGACTTAATGTTATAAGCTAATGACCTTTTTTAGTTTTGGGAACAGTTCTTAGTGAAAATTTTGAGCGAATGGCGGTGAAAGTAGCCATGTTTGAACGAAGTGAGTTTGGCTACGCTGCTAAATCGAGCATAGAATTGTCCAAAAGGAAAAACAGTCTTGATTTTTTGATTCTTTATTATCAAGAAAAAAGAATATATAAATTATGGAAAAACAAATGTTAAGATCAATAAAGCACTGGTCTTAAATAAAAATCATCCCAAATTTTAAAAATTGCAAAATTTGGGATGACTCATGTTTTAATTATAAAACAATATTTTTAATCTCGACTGGCTCGAAGAATTTTTTTCGCGATCCTTTCTCTACCATTATCAATGGTCAGATAATAAAAATTCGTTTCGTGCTCTTCAAAATTTAAAGTGTATCGGTTTATTCCCGCTTTCAATTGAATCCTTTCTTCTTTGATTTTTCTACCCATAAAATCAGATAGGATCATTATTGCTTTGCCATCCGTTTGAGTATGTACCAAAACGGTTACTTCCTCTTCCGCAGGTATCGGATAAACTTCCACTAAATCGATGTCTGATTTGTTTCGTTCAATGGCTATGATATCTGAAAATTCAAAGGTGCCATCAAAATCGACAATGCGCAAGCGATAATAAGCCAAAGAAACCGGATTGAAGTCTTCCATTTCATAATATCTTAAAGTTGTTGAATTTCCAACAGCATTGATGCGGTCTATTTCTGTGAAATCTCTTGCTCCATCCAAAGATCGCTCAACGATAAAGACCATCGTATTTTCCTCGGAAGCGGTTTGCCATTTTAACAGGTTAGATCGCTCCATAACATCACCACTAAATGAAATCAACTCAACCGGTAAAGGAGCAGGAGCAGTCAGGGTTACTTATCATCTCCGTCACCACCTGTATAAGATATTTCCAGAGCGACGCCATTAAGGTTTATGGTTGAGAGCTGAGGTTGGTCAAAGAACGTACCGGTTATTGCATTTCCCGTTGTATTATTCAGTATAGTAAATTCTTCGCCGGGTAAAGGAGTATAAGTACCACTGAGATTTAAATGTGCATTGGTAATATTAACAGCTCCTGTAAATCTTCTTTCTAATTGGTCATAGTTTGAAGCTCCGTTTACCTGGATATCAAGGTCAATATTAGAAAAATCTACTTCATTGTCAAAGGTAAGTTTTCCAATAGGTATTGTAGCTGTTCCTGGTGAGATTGTTGCTCCGGCGCCACCGGCATCAAAATTACTTGCATTCACCACTCCATCTCCTGCAAAAGTGCCAAAATTATTAAAATTGACACTTCCTTCTATAATATTGCTCAGAGTACCTGATATGGTTACGGTACCATAATTGTTAAGTGTTACATTACTTCCAAGATTTAAGCCAATCCCATTAAACCCACCTCCATCAATTGTTAATTCAGCCCCATTATTATTAGTGATTACAGCACCTCCTGAAACGACACCGCGAAGATCTAATTCCATCACGGCATGGGTCCGTAGCAGTAATTGTTATTGTTCCTGAATTGGTTATATCATCACTTATCGATATGCCGTAAATTCGTGATCATGGAGGTTTTACCTCTTGCAGCGACATTAAGATTACCATTGCCTAACACTATGACGTGGGCATATTCATTGAGATCTATGCCATGACCATTTGCCTGAGACTCTATATTTAATGTACCTTCTACGGTTAATACACTTTGATTGGTTTCATCAATTCCATCAAGGCGAAATCCATTACTACCATCAGGGCCTCCTTTTGTTGTAGTTAAGGTTGCTCCTATTCAATGGTCAGGTCACCACTTGTCAAGTCACCTCTTTTCAGGTATCCGTCTTCTCCAAGCGATATCGATTCCACAGTTACGTCGACTAGGAGGTGAGCAAAGTTTACGCTTTGATCATTATCTATGACTACATCAGCATCCAGCTCAGGTAACAAATCATTGTCCCAATTTGTAATAGTCGTCCATTCTCCATCCATAGCATCCCCATCCCAGTATCGGGTTTCCGATAATATACTTTGTGAGAAAAGTAAATTTGAAGAAAGCAAGGTCAGGAAAAAATAAAGTAAGATTCTTTTTTTCATAATAATATCGCTTAAATACGATGTATTTAATTGAAGCTGATTTAATCAACTTCATCGTTTAAAATGCTTCGAAAAACGGTAGAGGGGGGATAAAAATGGTAACTAATTAAGATGGCATTGCGTCTGGAAAATTTGCCAGCTTTTTCGATAAACCACAAAAATAAATAAATTTTGGTTTTTATGATAAATTAAAGGGGAATAATATTTTATCTATTTAATGATTCATTAATTTACAGCTTAATGAATTTGTATGTTTCAACACTTTCATTATTATAAATAACAACAAAATAACTACCTGGAATTAAGCTGTTTAACGATAACTCCTTTTTCGTACTCTTAGACGGGATTACAAAAGAATCAAAATCTCGACCAGTCAGGTCCCGGATAAGCACTGTTAAATCACCGTCCATTTCATCACCGGTTTCTATGGTGAGTACATTGTGTACCATCGTTGGATAGACTTTTATCGTATTATTTGTTCCGAACTTTACGGTTTCAATATCGCTGTATGAAAATTGACGATCATAATCCGTTTGCTTTAAGCGATAATAATTCAATCCACTGCGAGGGTTGTTATCCATATAAATATATTTTGAAAGCTCGGTTGTGTTGCCATTTCCGAGGATGGTTGCGATTGCTTCAAAATTACGGCCATCAAGACTTCTTCAAGTGTAAAGAAATCGTTGTTGATTTCAGTGGCCGTGATCCAGCTTAGTTTGATTCACCGTCCATCAGCCTGAGCGCTGAAGTCAACCAACTCGACCGGTAGCGGACTATCGAAGTCAAGGCTACGTCAGTTGCCATCACCACCCGACGTATGAGATATATAGGGCCCGACCATTTAAGGTGATAGGTGACCCCTCTGCTAGTCCATTGAAAGTGCCAGATACCGATTTGCCAGCTGGAACATCAATAATTTTGAAGTCATTTCCTGAAACAGGAGTATGGCTACCTGTAACAGTGAGATTGACGTCTATTAACTCTACATCTTCAATTAGGCTTATTATTTGGTCATATTGTGTGCCAGGCGTTGTCCCGTCAATCTCAATAATAAAGGTAGTACCGCTATTAAATTTTATATTGGTTGATCCATCTTCAAAGCTAAGTGTTCCAAGAGATGTTCCTGGTTCTGTCGTTTGACCCTGATTTGAGCATAAAGTCTTGTGCATCTTCAATTATTCCATCACCCTTAAATATATTGTTATTAACGAAATCTCCTGAACCTTTAAAAATTTCGTTTCCGGCATTCGAAAGAATTACGGTCCCATCATTGGTAAGTGTTGTACCTGCAGAAAGGCTCAACGCAGAAGTTCCGGCTCCTGTCACAGTAATTGTACCTGTATTATGATTAGTTTGGGTGAATCCACTCGCTGCTGTTTTTAAAAAAATGCCGGCTGTTGACGGATTGGTAATCGTAACAGTTCCTGAATTAAAGAAATCTCCTACTACTTCCATCCCATCATTTGTTTGTGTGCTATTGATAGTGAGAGTTCCAGCTGAGCCAACCGTCAAAGAAGTATAAATATTAATATCTATTCCGTCATTTTTTGGGTTCGAAATAGTAAGTGTACCATCCACGGTCAAACTATTTACATTTCCACTGCTTCCTTCAGTCAGATGAACGCCATCATTGTCATAAAAGGAAGGTGTAGACGCATTTGTTGTCAAGGTATATCCGGCATCAATAGTCAGGTTACCCGTTCCAAAATGATTAATTTCATC
>CAWBZX010000042.1:0-228580 GCA_963793295.1 uncultured Saprospiraceae bacterium
CTTCCGGATTTCCAAAAAAGAAGTTGTAGGCTAAAATTCCGATGACCAAAACAATTAAAGTAGAGATAACTTTACGAATCATGATTTTATATTTTAGATGATATTTACTTACAAATTTAATAATTGAATCAGTAACTAAGCGAATAAAAAGACGTTTGTGAAGATTAATTCTACGAATGAAAAGAGGCAAGGGCAGTTTTGTTTGAAGAAAGCCCTTTATTTCCAACATTTTACATAATTTCGCAGCTTGGTTTCCTATCCTGAAGATAGAGGAACTTAAGTGATAAAGCGGTGGTTTTTACACTATACAATATTACAAAATTTTACCAAGCAATACAATGGAATACAACCCTAGAGCAATTGAAATTAAATGGAAAAAGTACTGGGAAGAAAACAAAATTTATAAGGTTGAAAATCCTAAACCTGGAGAAGTTGCCAAACCCAAATTTTATGTTTTGGATATGTTTCCATATCCATCGGGCGCTGGTCTTCATGTAGGGCATCCTCTGGGTTATATCGCTTCCGATATTTTTGCTCGCTACAAAAGAATGAACGGATTTAATGTTTTGCATCCGATGGGTTTTGATGCTTTTGGGTTACCGGCCGAACAATATGCAATTCAAACTGGTGTACATCCGGCCATTTCCACAGATAAGAACATAAAACGATATCGGGAACAACTTGACAACCTTGGCTTTAGTTTTGACTGGGATCGCGAGGTCAAAACCAGTGATCCGGCTTATTATAAATGGACCCAATGGGTTTTTATACAATTGTTCAGCCATTATTATGATAATCATGTGCAAAAGGCAGTGCCTATTGAAAATTTGATCAGTAAATTCGAGAACAACGGAAATACAAATATAAACGCCGCTAATTCTCAAAATGAAACATTTTCTGCCAAAGATTGGAAGGAAATGACGGCAAAAGAAAAGGACGATGTGTTGATGAATTATCGACTGGCATACCGGAAAGTAAGTTATGTCAATTGGTGTGAAGCCTTGGGAACGGTGCTTGCAAATGATGAAGTCAAAGACGGTGTTTCTGAACGTGGTGGTTATCCGGTTGAGCAAAAACCAATGCTTCAGTGGTCTTTGAGGATAACAGCTTATGCAGAAAGACTTTTAAAAGACATTGAACAATTGGATTGGTCGGATGCTTTGAAAGCGATGCAACGCAATTGGATTGGGCGTTCAGAGGGAGCACAACTGTTTTTTGAATTGGAGCATAGCGACTCCAAAATCGAAGTTTTTACTACTCGACCTGATACTATTTTTGGGGCAACTTATTTGGTCTTGGCACCTGAACATCCTTTGGTATCATCGTTAACGACTCCTGAAAAACAAGCTACCATCGATGCTTATTTGAAATATGTCAATTCCCGTTCTGACCGGGAAAGAATGGCAGAAGTCAAAGAAGTCACTGGTGCTTTTTTAGGATCTTATGCGATCAATCCATTTACAAAAACGCGCATTCCAATTTGGATTGGAGAGTATGTGCTAATGGATTATGGAACTGGAGCTATTATGGCAGTGCCCAGTGATGATGAGCGGGACCACGCTTTCGCCACTAAATTTGATTTGCCCATCATTGATGTGATTGATAAAACCGATTATCCTTGGGCAGGAATGCAGGACAAAGTTGGTAAAATGATCAATTCTGATTTTTTGACTGGAATGGAAGTTCCTGATGCGATTGAAGAAACGTTGAAACGTATTGAGGAGATGAAGATTGGGCAACGTCGAGTCAATTACAGATTGAGGGATGCAAATTATAGTCGACAAAGATATTGGGGAGAACCTTTTCCCATAAAATATGATAAAGATGGAGTAGCACATGCTTTGTCCTACGAACTACTGCCTTTGGAACTTCCTGAATTGGAAGATTATAAACCTACGGCAGGTGGTAAATCTCCTTTGGCAAGAGCTGAAAAATGGGTGAATGCAGAGGATGGATTTACTTATGAAACAGACACAATGCCTGGATTTGCAGGATCTTCCTGGTATTTTTTGAGATACATGGATGCTTTAAATGACAATGAATTTGTTGGGCAGGATGCGATCAATTATTGGCGGGATGTTGATTTGTATGTCGGAGGGACTGAACACGCTGTTGGACATTTAATGTACTCTCGTTTTTGGCATAAATTCTTTTATGATAAAGGAATCGTTCCGACAGTTGAACCTTTCAGTAAGTTGGTCAATCAGGGAATGATTCAGGGGGTGATCGAGTACCTTTATTTAATGAAAGATCGCAAAGATGGTTTCCATCATTTTAAATGCGCCAAGCTTGTTGAAATGGAGGGTATAACAGAAGTTGTACGAATTCCAGTTTTGGTAGATTTTGTAAAAGATTATGGATCTCCGAATTCATATTTGAATATTGAAAGCTTCAAACAGTTCATTAAATGGAGGCCAGAATATAAAGATGCTATTTTTGAATGTTCGAAAGGTGTTTTTCACAAAGGGATATTTAAAGCAAAAAAGGATGCTAAGGACAGCCATTTGTTTACAAAATCAGAAGTGGGCAAAATGTCCAAAAGATATTTTAATGTTGTAAATCCGGACGATGTTGTTGAAAAATATGGTTCGGACTGTTTCCGGATGTACGAAATGTTTTTGGGACCAATCGAGCATGCAAAACCATGGGATACCAAAGGAATCGACGGAGTTTCAAAATTCTTGCGAAAGTTCTGGAGTTTGTTTTTTGATGAAGCAGGAAACTTTAAAGTAAATGATACTGAACCTTCGAAAGAAGAGTTGAAGATTTTGCACTTCGCTATTAAAAAAGTAACAGAAGATATCGAAAGATTTTCATTCAATACATGCATAAGTGCATTTATGGTTGCGGTAAATGATTTGAAAAAAATAAACTCCAACAACCGAAATATCCTTGAAGAATTGGTTCGATTGATTGCACCATTTGCACCCCATCTTGCTGAAGAATTATGGCTTAAGCTTGGTGGAATGGAGAAAACACGTAGTATTCAGGAGTCTCAATTCCCAAAGGCAAATGAGGCCTATTTAAAAGAAGATTCGATAAAATACCCAATTGCAATTAATGGTAAAACTAGAGCTTTTGCTAATTTTCCTGCAGATGCTTCAAAAGACGATATTGAAAAAGCTGCGATAGAAATGGAGGACGTGCTAAAATGGACAGAAGGAAAAACAGTGAGAAAAATAATCGTTGTGCCTAATCGTATGATAAATATTGTCGTGGGATAAAAGGTTAAACATTAAATACAGTTTTAATAAAAATAAAAAAGCCCAGATAATTAATTATCTGGGCTTTTTTATTTTAAACAAAGAATAAACTTACAGGACGGTTATGTATTTGTAAGGATAGTCTCGATTTTTTTGTTTTTTCAATTTCTTGTTGTGTTTTTCATCAATGTTTAGGATGATTTTTGAACACCTTTTTTAAGAACGAGAGCTATTCTTTGTTTGATTTTCTGAAAGGCAAAGGAGATGAATCCTTTGCCTGAAAATGGTATGGCGGACTCATATTTATGCGTTTAAAAGGTTATATAAATTCAAATTTCTTCACCAGTATATAAAAATATAACAAGGTGAGAAAAATGGTTTTTAGGAACAATTAATTTCAAGGAACTCAGTTACAATCTTCTTCAACATCTGTATTATAAATAATATTTGCAATATATTAATATTTTACAAAAAATCAAAGTATCAGGATATTAAATTTTTAATTTATAATATGCCAGTAGACTATTCTGTTATTTGTTGAAATTGACATTGTTTTGTTATACTTGTTTTTATGAAACAAATAGGGTTTTTACTTTACTTAATGGAACGGGAGCTTCTGTCAATTTTTGATAATCATTAAGTCTTCGTGAAGCCAATTTCAATTAAAAACTAATATTGCTTACCACTCATTGTTCAAAATTTATTAATTTAGTGGTATCTATGAGAGTCTTTGCCTAAAAACAATTCCTGTTAATCACCTAATAATAATAAAGTTTTCCATTTAACCGTCAAAGGAATTTATATGTGTGCCAATTTCCGACTTTGTGGAATTCTGGTTTTGGTGATTTTGAGTTTTTGTCTGAAGAATGAAGCACAGGCTAAAAACAAATTTTTCAAAAAAGAAACCTCGAAATCTCAGCAACCAGCTAACTTCGTTTTATCTTATCCCAACCCAAGTGTTTGTGGGATAAACTTTCCTATTTATGATAATAGTTGTACTGCATCTCACCGATATGATATTTTAGTTAGCGGCATTACGCCTTCTCAACTAGGTGTAGATGTTGTACTCGAAGAAGTACGATTTATTATTGAACACAGCTGGGATAATGACTTGGACATAACGCTTGAATCCCCAAATAACAAGATAGTTGAATTAAGTACCGATAATGGGGGAGGTGCTGATAATTACGGAGATCCTACAGATATAACCTGTTCTAATTACACTACTTTCTCAATGAGTGGATGTCAATTGATAACAGAAGGAATGGCTCCTTTTATTGGTATTTATGTTCCTGAGGGTGATTTCAATGATTTTCATGATGGAAGCGATCCCAATGGAATTTGGACACTTCAAATGTGCGATGATGCTGCTTCAGATGTCGGAACACTCCAATTTGTTGAATTAGTTTTTTCATATGCAGTTTGCGAGGTTCCAACAAATTTAACTGTTGAAAATTTTGATTCCACTGCTGCTGAAATTTCCTGGAATTCCGATGATTGCGCCATTACAATTATAGAATATGGAAGCCCTGGTTTTATTCCAGGAAATGATGCTTCGGCAGGAGAAGGCACTGTCGTAACCACTTCTTGCCCCGTTTCGCAGCCTTTTATTTTGAATAATTTATTACCAGAAACGGAATATGAGATTTATGTTCGAACAGAATGTCTTTCTGGTGGCTTTACTAAAAATTCATGCTCCGTTACGTTAAAGACCGATTGCACAACGCCATTAATGACGCTGTCTGAAAACTTTGATGCTCAAACTCCTTGTGGTACAAGTTGTGGAACGGCATGTGAAATCAGTGGTTTATGGTCAAATAGTGAAGACGATGATTTTGATTGGCTGGTTGATGCTAATGGAACAGCTTCTGCTGAAACCGGTCCTTCTGATGATATTACTGGAGGGGGAAACTATATTTATATTGAAACCTCAGGGTCAGGTTGCCAGAATGGAAATCGTGCAGACTTAATTTCAAATTGTCTTTTGATTGGTGCTGATACCGAATCTTGTCACCTTTCTTTTTACTATCACATGTATGGAGTTACAATAAATACACTAAACCTTGATATTTCAACAGATGAAGGATTGAGTTGGACGACGTTGTGGTCACTTTCAGGAGATCAGGGAGATAAGTGGGAAAAAGTATTCATTGATCTTGGTGTTTATGATAATGAAATTGCCAAACTTCGATTTTCAGGATATGGTGGAGATAATTTTAGAAGTGATATTGCGATTGATGATATACAATTATATGGAACCACTGCAATTGGTGATCCTTCATTTACCTATTATTTAGATGATGATGGAGATGGATTTGGTGATATAAATGTTCCATTATCCTCGTGTTCAAATGTTCCTCCGATTAGTTACGTCGAAAATGCAATGGATTGCGACGATAATGATGATTCCATCAATCCAGATGCTTCGGAAATTCCATGCAATTTGGTAGATGAAAACTGTAATGGAATGTCAGATGACGGGGTCTTGCCTGATCCGATTATTTCTAACACGGATGCATGTTTTGGAGCATCAACAACACTTTCTGGAAGTGGAAATCTTTATTGGTATGATGCTGCCATTGGTGGAAATTTGTTGTTTTCTGGCAATGCTTTTAATACGGGTGTTTTGACTGATGATGCTGTTTTTTATGTTATCGATTCTCTTGATATTGATTGTAAAAGCGAACGAATACCGGTGAACGTTTTGGTTTATCCCAATCCTGATATTATAACCAATGATACGCCTGAAATTTGTGCAGGAGAAAGCTTTAATCTTAGCACATTGAATGTCATTGATTACAACAATACCGGAGGAGATCTGACCTTTCATAGTGCTTCTCCCGCCACTATTTTGAATGAATTAGGAAGCTCAGTAGTTATGCCTTTTACAACACAATCTTACTTTATTTTGTCTACAACTTCTGTAGGCTGTACCGATGAATTGGAGGTTGAAGTCCTAGTCAAATCAGCTCCGGAGGTTACTATTAATCCAACGGATACTTCCAGGATTTGTAAAAATGGATCAAAAGTATTGACGGCTTCTTATCAGGGAGGAGGACTGCCACCTTTTTCTTACATGTGGAGTAATGGTTCAACTAATACGATTACGGCATTTCCTGCTGGTTCAGCAGGATCGGTAGAAACGGTCTGGCTTTCTACAACCGATGCCAATGGATGTAACTTTATGGATACTGTTTTTATTGAAACAGTAGAAAGTATAACGAGTGCTTCAACCAGTACTTTTGCTGTTACTTCCTGTGGCGGAAACGACGGGATGATTACAGTTATACCATTAGATGGGATTCCGCCTTATCAAATTACTTGGAACGGGCCTGTGACTGGAATGGCTTCAGGAGTAAATGGAAGTTATAATATTCAAAATCTGGAACAAGGAGCTTATAGTATACATATTTCAGATAGTGATCCATTTGGTTTAAGTTGTCAAATGACTATTCCTATTGTAATTGTAAACGGACCTTCTGCGACAGTTGATCCTAATTTTAATATAAATAATGCCAGCTGTGTCGGTGAAACTGATGGTGCAATAGATATTTCTGTAACTGGAAATGCACCTACTTTTTTATGGAGCAATGGATCTACTTCTGAAGATATTGCAAATGTCTCTGCTGGCAATTATAGTGTAACGATCACAGATGGGATTTGTGTAAATATTATTTCCGATATAATAGTTGAAGAACCAGATACTTTCGATTTTTCTACTAACATTACTGAAATAAATTGCTTTGGTTTTGATGATGGAGCAATTGAAATAAATGTTTCCGGCGGCACTTTTCCTTATACAATCAACTGGAATAATGGAGCAACAGGGCTTCAAAACAATGGACTGTTAGCCGGAGATTATTCGTTTAGTTTAACAGATGCAAACGGTTGTATTTTTAATTCGAATCAAATAACCGTTGATGAACCACAACCAATAGAATTGGAGATTGCTCAACTAATAACACCATCATGTTTTGAGGGAAACAATGGAATTCTCGATATTTCGATAACGGGTGGAACTGAACCTTACGAATTTTTATGGAGCAACGGAGCAATTACGGAAGATATTTATCAATTAAGTGAAGGAGCATATGTGGTCACGGTTACGGATGCTCGCGGCTGTGTTTTTGTATCAACACCAATTTATATGGCGGAACCAACTATTCTTTCTTATAATATTGCAGTACTTCAAGCTCCTTCTTGTAACAACCTACCTGATGGAATGATTGATATGGAAATATTTGGTGGAACTCCACCTTTTCAGTTTAACTGGAATAATGGTGCAAATACGGAGGATGTAAATGATCTGTCAGAAGGAATATATAGTCTTACGGTAACTGATATTAATAATTGTATATTAAATATTGATAACATTGAATTGATTGCACCATCGATAATGGCTGTTACACTCGATGGCTTTCAAAATTCATTTTGTAATGGTATAACTGATGGAAGTATAGATGTTACCATTAATGGTGGTACAGTCCCCTATACTTATCTTTGGAATAATGGTAATGTTAACGAGGATTTGTCTAATCTGGATGCAGGAGACTATCAATTGACCGTGACTGATATGAATGGATGTACCATTGAATCAGATACTTTTTCAATCGCCGAGAATAACTTTTTCCAGGCTATACCCGATGAAATCAACAACGTTATTTGTCATTCAAATTCAAATGGCAGCGTTTATCTTTCCACGAATGGCGGGCTTTTTCCCTATGCTTTTATTTGGAACAACGGCAATGAAACGGAAGATATTGAAGATTTACCTCCAGGCAATTATTATGCAACCATTTCAGATGCCAACGGATGTATTTCCTTTACGGACACTTTTAATATTACTGAACCCGATCCGATCATCATTGACGTGATTTCTGTCGAAATGCCAATTTGTAACGGTTTTGAAAATGGAAGTATTGATATTCAGGTGAGCGGCGGAACAGGAACTTATATTTATAGTTGGAATAATGGAACATCCACTGAGGATCTGTCGAATGTGCCTTCGGGACAATTCCAATTGACAGTTCAGGATGAAAACGATTGTGCGGCTTCCAGCGAAATTATTGTTATGGATGAGCCTGATATGATTGAAATTAATGTGGAGTCGATTGTTAATGTTGGTTGTTCTGGCATCGAAGAGGGTAGTATTGAAATAGCTGTATCGGGAGGCGTATCGCCTTTTAGTTATCAATGGAGTACGGGAGATTCAACGCAAAATCTATTTGGAATTCCTGCCGGATTTTATGCAGTGACAGTTTCGGATCTCAACGGATGCAAAGTGATATTGTCTTCTATAAAGGTGGAACAACTCAATGACGGCTTTCAGGTTGAATCAAATGTCATTGGCAGTGTTTCTTGTCATGACGCAAGCGACGGTAGCATTTCAATTATAATGGCTGGCGGGACTGCTCCTTTTCAGTACAACTGGAGCAATGGAGTCGTAACAGCGGTCAACGCTAATCTGCAGGGAGGATTATATAATGTGACAGTTACTGATGTCAACGGATGTGTTGGAATATCACCTTTTATAGAAGTTTACGAACCTGATGAACTCCAATATATCCTAACTGATTTTGGACATAATGATTGTTTTGATTCTGATAATGGCTTTCTGATTGTTGAGGTTAACGGTGGAACAAGCCCTTATAGTTTTCTATGGAGCAACGGAGACACTACTCAAAATGTCTTTAATCTCCCCACAGGAAATTATTATCTAACTATTACGGATGACAATGGCTGTTCTAAAGAAATCAATAATCCTTTTGAAATACAAGGCCCAAGTAGTAACATTTCGGTTTCCATTTTATCCAAAAATGATGTGTCTTGTTTCGGTTTTCAGAATGGTAGCATTACACTTTCCGTAAGTGGTGGCGTTGCTCCCTACAGCTTTCAATGGAATAATGGCGCCACAACTGCCACTATAAATCAACTTTCCGAAGGATTATATACTTGCCAGGTTAGCGACGCTAACAATTGTATTATCGAAGAAATTTCTGTTGAAATTATAGAGCCGCAAGCACCGCTCACTTTAGATAGCGTTTTGATTATTGATAACTTTTATTGCAACGATTCTTTAGGGAGTGTTGCACTGTATTTAAACGGAGGAACACCTTCTTACTATTTTCAATGGAATAATGGAGATAGTACCTCAACCATTGAAAACCTGGAGCAGGGTCTATATGAATGTACGATTACAGATGAGAATGGTTGTTTTTTAAATACAGAAGAACTTTTCGTGGATGGTCCACCCGATGACCTGTTTTTAAATACCAATTCCAGCCCTGAAACTATTGGTTTTTCTGACGGAACGGCTATTGTAATCCCTAGTGGTGGAACAACTCCCTATAATTATTTATGGGATGATAATGCTGGATCACAAATGGATTCAGTCGCGGTTGATCTAATGGCGGGTAATTATGAAGTTACCGTTACAGATGCCAGAGGCTGTTTTTCAATCGCTTCCGTTGAAGTTGGATTTTTAACGAAAATTAAGGAGTTAGATTTAATTGAAATTTTTAAACTATTTCCCAATCCGACAAATTCAAGTTCCCAGCTTAAATTGAAATTTTCAAAGCAGGTGAACTTGAAAATTGAAGTGTTTTCAATTTTAGGTCAGCGGATATACTATGCTGAAGAAGACGGAGAGGCTTTCAATCAATCCATTGATTTTTTGAATTATCCAGGAGGTGTTTACTTCTTAAAAGTTATTGTTGACAATAAGCTGAATCTGACGCACAAAATAGTTTTCACACCTTAATAGTCCATCTAGCGTATGTTTAAAATTAATCCTTGTGTTAATATAAACGCGTTTCTTCACCACTCTTCAGCTATTTTTTACCACGTACTTTTCAAGTATGTGGTTCAAGATGAGCTTTGATTGGCTGTAAAATTCATTTTATATTATTCAAAAAACTAAATTAAAACATACGCAAAGCTTGATAATTGATTTGATAATTTAATTCATTCAGATAATTTCTGATCTTTAAGCAATTAAAAGACATTTTTTAAAAAGAATTGGCAAACTTCTGGCATTTGCTCAAAGCAAAATTCACTATTTTTAGTGCATGCTATTAAATCTTGTTTTTGGACTTAGGATTTTTCCTCCATATAATTTTAAATCAATCGATAAATCAAACCTCATTAAATGAACGCAACAGTTACCAAACTACTAGCCCTTTTATTATTTTTTTGTTGGCACCTTGAATTACACGCACAGTCAGAAATATATACTGGAGCGCAGGTATCAGAAGCCAGATATTTAGGAAAGACAACGCCTCTTCACGAAAAATTGCCAGTTGCTCCTCCAAATAACAATATTAAAAAACAAACGAAAAAGAAGAATTATCCAAAAGCTCCTGAAAACTTTAAGAACAATACTTTGATGGAGAATAACAACGAATCTCCATTACCTGAAGGAATGGATCCTTTACGACAATTAGCAGGCTTTTCGAGCATTTTATTTCCAGTCGAGCCCATTATTAACATTGAAGGAATTGATGTCAATGAAGCACAACAAATTGGCGTCCCGGATACTAATGGCGATGTGAGTCCTGAGCATTACATTCAGGTCACCAATGGCGGAGGTACGGTTTTTAAAATATTTGATAAAGAGGGTAATTTATTATTCGGTCCGGCGAGTTTTAATACTTTTTGGGAAGATTTTAATCTTTCGGGTTTAGGTGATCCTGTGGTTTTATATGATCAGGGCGCTGATAGATGGCTTTTTTCTGAACTTGCAAGTGATTTCAATACCATGTTGGTCGCTGTCTCAGAAACGAATGATCCCTTCGGTAGTTTTTATGCCTATGAATTCCAATCACCTTCGGGTCTTCCGGATTATCCAAAATATGGAATTTGGCACGATGCCTATTATATCACCACTAATGAAGGAGGAGATCCTGATATTCCGGTTTATGTATTAGATCGTGATGCGATGTTGAATGGTGAAACAAATATTAGCATGCAAAGACTGGGTATTCCAAAATTTGCGGCAGCAAACGACTTTTGCGTTTCAGGTGGCTACAGCCGCTGACTGGGATGGGGTTAATAGTCCACCTCCGCCTGGCAGCCCACAATATGTGGTCAGAATGTATGACGATGCCTGGGATGGAGGAACGGATAAGCTGGAAGTTTGGGAATTAGCGGTTGATTGGGATAATGCCAGCAACTCAACGGTAACAGGGCCTATTGAATTGCCAACAACTCCTTTTAACAGCGATGTTTGCGGAGGTGATATTTTTAATTGTTTAGCTCAGTCAAATGGTAGTCTGGTTTCTGCTTTGCAGCAAGTTTTGATGCATAGAGTTAATTACCGCAATTTTGGAACACACGAATCGATGGTTCTAAATTTTGTCGTCGATGTTGATGGAAATAACCTGGGTGGCGTTAGGTGGTATGAACTTCGAAAGCCTTCCGGTGGACAATGGGAGATTTATCAAGAAGGAACCCAGTCACCTGATAACAATCATCGTTTTATGGGGAGCATCGCAATTGATGGTGCCGGTAATATTGGTTTAGCCTATTCGGTCATGGGACCAGAAAAGAATCTTTCTTTGATGTATACCGGTCGAAGAGTCAGTGATCCTCTTGGCGAAATGACTGTTGATGAATATGAATTTGCAACGGGATTAAGTCTTCATCAGGGTGTTCGGTGGGGAGACTATTCGATGATGACTGTTGACGAAGCGGATGGCCGAACTTTTTGGTTTACAAGTGAGTATATGAAAGATAATGGAGAGTGGGGTACAAAGATTGTTTCTTTTCTGATAAATCGAGATACCATTGATGTTGGGCCAATCGAATTGGTTACGCCCCAAAATTCAGCATACTTGACAGATAGTGAGCCTGTTCAGATTGCCATTAAAAATTTTGGTTTAGAACCTCAATCCAATTTTGAAATAGGTTATATTTTTGAAGAAAACCCTGCGGTAATTGATACCGTATTTATAACACTTGAACCGGATAGTGTTTATTATCATTCATTTACTCCTACAGTGGATATGTCTGTCATTGGAGATTATGATTTCAAAATTTTCACTGCCTTAATGGATGATGAAAATATTTTTAATGATACGCTCAGGAGGGTAGTTTCTAAAACCACCCGTTATGATGCAGCGATCACCAAATTTACAGGCTTGGATGAAACTGTTTGCGATTCTTCTATAAATGTTGGAGTTGTTTTAACAAATAATGGCGCTGAAAAATTAACTTCTGTTGATATTAATTGGGACTTGAATGCAAGTACTTCTAGTACTTATAATTGGAGTGGCAGCCTATTAAACGGAGAATCAGATACGCTTTATTTTGTTCTTGAGCCGCTGGCCAATGGAACAAATTCCTATACTGCCTTTAGTGAAAATCCTAATGGTTTTATTGATGAGGATATGAGTAATGATACTTTGAGCCGCGATTTTGAAGCGGTTGTTGAAGGCGGATCTGTAACATTAAATTTGCTCACT
This sequence comes from uncultured Saprospiraceae bacterium, assembly GCA_963793295.1. Lineage (GTDB taxonomy): Bacteria > Bacteroidota > Bacteroidia > Chitinophagales > Saprospiraceae > JAHDHW01. The sequence continues at coordinate 12,665 of CAWBZX010000042.1, forward strand.
GATCTTTTTCCTAATGAAACTTCCTGGGAACTAAGGGACGAACTTGGTACCTTAATTTTTACTAGCGGATCATATAACCTGGGAGAAAATTTATATGCTGAGAATTGGTGTCTGTCAGATGGTTGTTACTCCTTTACGATTTTTGATACATTTGGAGATGGAATACAGGCTTATGGAGTGGAAGGTAATTATACGATCACCGATGGAAATGGAATCATCCTGGCTTCTTTAATGGTTGCTAATTTTGGTTTTTCTGAAACTAATGATTTTTGTGTTCCTTTTGTTTGTGCTTTGGAAGCGGAGGCTTTGACGATGAACGAAAGTGAATCGGGAGCTAATGATGGTGCCATTAATATTGTTCCTTCAAACGGTACAGCTCCTTTCCAGTATAGTATTGATGGCGGAAGTAGTTTTCAGGATAGTCCTTTCTTTGGAAGTCTTGCTGGCGGCATCTATAACGTTGTAGTAGCGGATGCTAATCAATGTACCTTTGAGATAGAAGTAGAAGTTGGGACTTGTGCTTTGGAATTTTCGGTTACTGTTGAAGATGCCACCTCTGAGGTTTTGAATAATGGTTCAATAACTATCCAGGCTACAAATGGTATTTCTCCTTTCAGTTATAGTATTAATGGAGGCATTACATTTCAGGATGATAATATTTTCAACGATTTGGCACCTGCTGATTACACTGTGGTCGTTCGTGATTCTCTTGGTTGTTTGAGTACCTTGCAAGTTACTGTTGATTTAATGGTTGGGGTTGATAAAACAGTATTTGGGAAATCAACTAAAATATATCCTAATCCAACGGATGGTGTATTTCAAATCGAAATAGAAGGATTTAATCGTTTGAGTACGCTAAAATTGGAGATCATTGACGAACTTGGAAAGATAGTTCAAAGAGGACGCTTAGTCAATTACAATGGGGTTTTATCTGGACAAATGTCTTTATATGCCTATCCTTCTGGAATTTATTTTGTCAGATTTGATCACAAGGATTTTAACCATTTGATCAAAATTATAAGAAATTAGATTTGGCGAATTGAAAACAAAAAAGGTGGAGTGCTATTAAGCGCTCCACCTTTTTTTGTAAAGGAAACTTTTAATCCACTATTTTAAAAGTAGTACGCCTGTTTGCCTGATGTTCCGCTTCTGTACATCTTGCGCAAACACATTCGACAGATAGTTGGTTTTCACCATAACCTTTCGCACTTAATCGATCAGCTGAAATATTTTTTGAGATCAAATAATCTACAACGGATTGTGCTCTTTTTTGAGAAAGGTCTTCATTGTATTTTGGATTGCCGCGACAATCTGTATGGGAAGCCAGCTCTATACTTATTTCAGGATTTTGGAGGAGTGTCGCTGCAAGTTTATTAAGTGTTGGTTGTGCATCTCTTCGAATATCCCACTTATCAAAATCGTAATAAATATTTTCAAGGATGATTTCTTTATTCTTATATATTTTATCAAGCACAATTTCAATTTCAAATTTTAAAACTGGATTGTTTGGATCTTTTCCGATTCCTTTAGTTGAAAATTTTTCATTATTTTTTAGATAGTTCTCTTTCGAAGCGAAAAACTCATAATCTTTGGTTTCTTCGAGTTCTATCGTTACCAAACCTTCTTCATTTATATTGAAAGATTTCGTTTTTTCTCCATAAACAACATCAAGTTTAGCATTTGCTAAAGGCTTTCGGCCTAAAACAGGACTATTGGGATCACCTGGAATTTTATAAATTTTTTCTAATACATAAATATCAAGCAACATTTGGTATACGATGGCTGGAGGTGGAACTGTGGTATCAACTGGCGGTGGAGGCGGAGGGACTATTTTTTCAAAAATATAAATATCATCATTACCAAGGCCATCCTCTCGCTTTGAGGTGAAATATCCTTTCTGTAAAACGCCAGGTTTTTTTTGAGCAGTATAATCAATGATAAATCCAAAATCATCATTTCCGGAATTGATAGGACCTTTTAAATTATATACCGGACTCCAGTTATTTTGATTGAGCTTATAAGTTCTAAAAATATCCAATCCACCCATACCTGTGTGGAAATCTGAAGAAAAGTATAAGGTATCTTTATCTATAAAAGGGAATCTTTCATTGCCAGGAGTATTTATAGTTCGAGGCATCAGTTGCGGTTCACCCCAACCTTCAGGACTGCGTTTGACCATATAGATATCATGCCCGCCCCATCCTTCAGGGTGATTAGCTGAGAAATATAATGTATTTTCATCCGCTGAAATAGTTGGATCACCGCAGTTGAAATTTTCTTCTTCAAAAAAACTTAGTTTTATTGGAACCGTCCAACTGCCAGCTTCATATTGACTCATCATAATGGAGCAATAATTGTCCGCTTTTTTGTCTTCATTAAAGCAGCGGGTGAAATACATCTCCGTAAAATCTTTATTAAAACTTACAGTTCCTTCATTATTCTGACTATTGATCGGTTCTTTAAAAGATTCAACTTCGTTTGATTTGGTGTTGACGATAAAAAGGTCTGAAAAATTATTTCCTGTCCAATTGTATTTATCATCACCCAAACTATTATTTCGATCAGAAGTAAAAACCAGTTGGTCGTTTTGGTATAATGTGGGAGAGTAATCCGCATCTGAAGTATTGAAACTAGCCAAATTGATATTATATTCAGCAGTACTCCCTTCTTCTTTCCAGTTCAAAGCTTGTTTGCATGCTGTTATTTCCCTGCGATATTCGTATGGGCTGCCAATTTCAATACCTAAATTTTTAAAGGCTTCCATGGCTTCTTTATATTGCTCGTTCCTTTTGAGTGCGAAAGCATACTCTTTTAAAGCATCAACGCCATATGAGTTTTCATAAGCAGTAAGGTACCATTCGATTGATTGTTTGCTCTTATTAATATTTTTATAAGATTCTCCCATTAGAAAAGCGATCTTCCCTTTTTCAACCCTGCTTTTTGATTTTTTATATTCTTTTTCAAGTAAATCAACCGCTACTTTATATTGTTTGCGTTCAAATGCCGTTGGACCATCTGTGATTTTTTGGGTAAAATTACATCCGGCTATTATCAGAAAAGTGAGAAAAGTAAATAGTATTTTGTTCATTCCAGCGCTATTAAAAAATGATTTTTCAAAAGATGTTTTAACGATATCTTTGAATATGAAAGCTACGAAAATTTAACGCTGTTGTATATTTCTTTGTTGCGTAATTTTTAGAGCGAAGGAAAGCTTGAGTGTGGGCAAAAAAAAAGTCCGGGTTTGAGGACACGGACTTAGGAAACGAATCTTACAATTTTTTAACCAAAACTTACTTAATAGATTTCAAGAAGTGTGCCAGAAAGTTAAGAAAAACAAAAAAATGGTTTAGCGAATAGAGGAAAAAGGAAGAAAGGTATTTGGGAACGGGGCAAAAAAAAAGTCCGGGTTTGAGGACACGGACTTAAGAAACGAATCTTACAATTTTTTAACCAAAACTTACTTAATAGATTTCAAGAAGTGTGCCAGAAAGTTAAGAAAAACAAAAAAATGGTTTAGCGAATAGAGGAAAAAGGAAGAAAGGTATTTGGGAACGGGGCAAAAAAAAAGTCCGGGTTTGAGGACACGGACTTAAGAAACGAATCTTACAATTTTTTAACCAAAACTTACTTAATAGATTTCAAGAAGTGTGCCAGAAAGTTAAGAAAAACAAAAAAATGGTTTAGCGAATAGAGGAAAAAGGAAGAAAGGTATTTGGGAACGGGGCAAAAAAAAAGTCCGGGTTTGAGGACACGGACTTAAGAAACGAATCTTACAATTTTTTAACCAAAACTTACTTAGTAGATTTCAAGAAGCATGCCAGAAAGTTAAGAAAAACAAAAAAATGGTTTAGCGAATAGAGGAAAAAGGAAGAAAGACATTTGAGATAGGGGCAAAAAAAAAGTCCGGGTTTGAGGACACGGACTTAGGAAACGAATCTTACAATTTTTTAACCAAAACTTACTTAATAGATTTCAAGAAGTGTGCCAGAAAGTTAAGAAAAACAAAAAAGCTGTCAGAAATAATCTGACAGCTTTTTTGTTTTATGAGTTTTCGTTTTTCAATTACACTTTAGCAGCTTTAGAAAAACTTTTCTTTTTAGATTCTTTTGGTGTTAATTCACCTGTTAAATCTGACATTACAGGAGTTGCGATAAAGATGGAAGAATAAGTTCCAACCACAATACCTACCAATAAAGCAAAGGCAAATCCTTTTATACTACCACCTCCAAACACAAATAGAATTAAAACTACGAATAGGGTAGTTAAAGAAGTAATGACTGTCCTGCTTACTGTACTGTTAATTGCCATATTAATCACTTCCGTTTTATTTCGTTTGGAATAGGCGTTCATAAATTCACGAATCCGGTCAAAAACGACAACCGTATCGTTGATGGAATATCCAATAACGGTAAGTATTGCCGCAATGAATGCCTGGTCAATCTCCATTGAAAATGGTAAAATACCGTAAAACAAAGAGAAAATACTTAATACAAAAAGAACGTCATGAAATAATGCGGCTACCGCACCGAGACTATATTGCCATTTATTGAATCTTGCAAAAATGTATAAAAATATAAACAGCAAAGCAAATATTGTAGCATAGACAGAGCTTCTCTTTATATCGCCGGCGATAGTTGGGCCAACCTTACTGGATTGTGTAATATGTGTGCCATCGGTATCAGGATTTTCGAAATGATCTTTATTCAAAGACCCTCCAACGGCTGCATTTACTCCTGCGAATAATTTATCGAGTACCTTTTCATCTGTATCTTCGTTATTTTCATTTATCAAATAACTTGTGGTTATATTATATGCATTACCAGTGCTTACTGCTTTTACAACCGGAGCTGAACCAAAAGCATTCGTCAATTCACGGCGCAATACATCGGCATCAACAGTTAGATTATCATCAAACTGAACATTGTACGAGTATCCTCCTTTAAAATCAACTCCTAATTCGAATCCTCGTGTAAAGAAAGATCCAAGGCCAACAATGATAATAACCGATGAAAAAATATAGGCGATCCTTCGTTTGCCCAGCCAGTCGATGCTTAAATTTGAAAATGCTCCTTTTGATATTCCAGTCCAAAAATTTAAATTACGATCTTTTAAGGTCCACCAATCTATCATTAACCGGCCAACCAGTACAGCAGTAAATAGTGAAGAAATTACACCTATAATCAACACAACGGCGAATCCTTTGATTGGTCCCATACCAAAATAAGCCAATACAGCGGCCACTAATATAGTAGTTACGTTGGCATCAATAATTGCGGAATAGGAATTTTGAAAACCATCACGAATAGACATCAATAGTGTTTTTCCTTCTCTCAGTTCTTCTCTTATCCTTTCATAAATGATAACGTTAGCATCAACGGCCATACCAATAGTTAAAACGATACCGGCAATCCCAGGTAATGTAAGAACAGTACCCAAAGAAGCTAATGAGCCAAAAATGAAAAACAGGTTTAAGAAAAGCGCTAAAATGGATACAATACCTGCAGTACTATAATAAAAAACCATAAATAATAATACAATTCCAAAACCAATCAAAAGCGAATTAATACTACTATTAATATTTTCAACACCTAATGAAGGGCCAACCAACGATTCCTGAATAATTTGCGTTTTAGCTGGAAGTTTTCCAATCTGTAATATCTTGGCAAGGTCTTCTGCTTCTTGGAGAGTGAAGCCTCCGGTAATCGAAGAATTACCGCCCAAAATAGGTCCATTTCGAAGAGCGGGAGCTGAAACTACTTTGTCGTCAAGCACAATGGCGATTTCTCGTTGTCCATCATTATAAGCTTTGGTTGTCATTTCTCCCCAGATCTTTGCTCCGGTTCCATCCATTCGAAGTGAAACTTGTATTTCACCACTTTGAGGATCAGGATTAGCCGAAGCATTGGTAACATGATCTCCTTCTAATGGTGCCGTATTTTTTCCTCGCACCTTTTTTATCGCATAAAGCTCATAACTATCATCAGTTACGATAGTAGATTCTTCCCCATAACCTGAGGCAGGCTTCAACGCCCAGCGGAATTCCAGATCACGTGGAAAAAGAACTTTAATAGAAGGTTCAGAAAGGTATTTGTCGATGATATCTTTTTGATTCTTTTTTGCTATTCCCATCACACTTAAGGGCATCAAAGCCTGACCTCCAGACGAAGCATTTAATTGTAAAGCGGATAACAAGGGGCCTCGGTTAGCCAAAGGATCCTGAAAATCTTCAATAGCAATGGTATCGATACTTGCTATTTCAACTGTCGAATTACCTAGTGAATCCAGTACGAAAGATGTGTCTATTCTTGTTTGAGTAATCTTAGTAACCTCTGTGGTATCATTACTTTCCAGCTTACTCAATTTCTCATCTGCCTGCAAAAATGCCTCGAGCACTCCAGGGTCACTTATTCGGTGAACATCCCAAAATTCAAGTTTTGCAGTGGACTGAAGAAAATCGCGCGCACGCTTAGGATTGGTAATACCCGGTAATTCAACAATAATCAAATCACGAGCCGCATCAAGAGAAACATTTGGCTGAACTACGCCAAGCTCATCAATACGATCTTTCAATCTTTGGAAGGTAAGCGAAACCGTTTCATTTGCCTTTTGCCGAAGCAATGCGATAACCTTATCATCGGAAGTTTCAAAGTCAATTTCTTCTCTTAACACACCTCTTGAAAAAATGTCAGCAAGCTTTTCTTTTCCAGCAGCTTCTTCCTTATAAGCATTTGCAAATAAAGTGACATAATCTGTTTGGGAATTTTGCTGAGCAGCACTTGCTTTGTCCAAAGCATTTTTGAAAGTTAATCGTTGGCTATCATCTGATAACACCTGGATTAATTCTCTTAAATCGACTTGTAAAACCACACTCATTCCACCTTTCAAATCCAGGCCAAGCGCTAATTGAGCCGCCTTTAGATCATTGTAAGTGTAATTTTTTATCATTGGAACACTGAATATAACTTCACTGGACATGGAATCCAGATAACGAGTTTCAGCTGCTTTAAAGATTTCGGCTTTTTGCTCTTCCGGAGCATTCGCTGCTTTTGTGGTAGCATATTCAGTCGCATTATTTTCTACGCCATAAGTTGGATACATGTAGAAATATTGCAAAGCACAAAAAAGCGTTACCACCACAAGAAAAAACTTAATAATACCTTTCCCCGCCATCTTAAATAATTACTTTTGTTAATGTTAGAAAATGTGTTTGAAAAAACTCCGCAAATATAAGCGTTTTAATTTATAATTGCTGTATTTAGTTAAATATTATATTGCTATTTAAAACCAAAGGAACCGGTTTTTTAAGCTATTTGATATTTTTATTTATTTAAATTGTAAAATGTTGAATATCAACAATTTCATGCAAAACTCGTTCATATTGCAGCTTACTTTTTATAAAACTCCTTTCAGAATGGCTGCAATCTTTAGACGATAGTCTGTTTCTTTTGTTGCATTTTATGCCCTTTTATAATTGTGACATTCCACTTTTAAATCTAACATAGATTTAAAAAGCAAATAGGTTAAATATATTTATTGAATGCCTGATCAAAATAATCTTCTTTCTCGGTTTATAATTCCTGTTTGTTAATTTCAAAAAAGTATTTTAATTTCGGCATTATTCACTTAAACATTAAAAAAAGAAATTATGGGATTATTTGAATTTTTAAAAGGAGCCGGATCAAAAGCGTTGACCAAAAAGAATGCTAAAACGATCAAAACTCCTGAGACAATAAAATTAGAGGAAGAAATTCTTAACAAACAAAAATTGATTCTCTTAAACGGAATTGTGAATAGTTTGGGAATAAAGATGCAAAACCTTTCAATGGATCTGAATGGTGCAAAAGTTACCGTTTATGGACAGACAAAAACCCAGGCTGATAAAGAAAAAGTAATTCTTGCAATCGGAAATGTTTCTGGAATTGCAAAAGTCGATGATCGGATTTCAGTGACTAATCCGGAGCCAGAGGCCCAATTTCATACAGTGAAACGAGGTGATAGTTTGTCTAAAATTGCAAAAAGATATTATGGAGATGCAAAAAAATATAAAATAATATTTGAAGCAAATAAGCCAATGCTCAAAGATCCTAATTTGATTTATCCGGGACAGGTTTTGCGTATTCCGGCAATTTGATAAATTGCAATTTTGTAAACTGAAAATATGAGTCATCCCAAATTTTTCAATGTTGAAAATTCGGGATTTCTTTTATTTAGGACCAGTGCTTTATTGATCTTAGCATTTATTTTTCCATAATTTATATATTCTTTTTTCTTGATAATAAAGAATCAAAAAATCAAGACTATTTTTCCTTTTGGACAATTCTAAGCTCGATTTAGCTGCGTAGCCAAACTCACTTCGTTCAAACATGGCTATTTTCACAGCCATTCGCTCAAAATTTTCGCAAAGAACTGTTACCCAAAACTAAAAAAGGTCATTAGTTTATAATATTAAGCCATTGATAATCAATTGCTTAAAATGAAATCTCTTCAGAAGCAATTCTGAAGAGATTTTATTGAGATTCGGGATGACTCATGTTTTGATTTCGTTGACCACATTAATTGGACTTCCATGTAAAAAAGCCTTGATGTTTTTTGCGGTAAGCGAAAGTAAATTTGAACGGGAATCTATATTCGCCCATGCCATGTGAGGCGTGATGATGCAATTTTCAATTCCGAATAATGGATGATTGGTCGGTGGAGGTTCTTTTTGGAGTACATCGAGCCCTGCGCCAGCCAGCCATTTATTTTCAAGTGCTACTTTTAGATCTGATTCATTAATCAAACCGCCTCTTCCGGTATTTATCAAGAAGGCAGTGGGTTTCATTTTTTTCAATAATTTGGCACTCACAATTTGTTCGTTTTCAGGATTTAATGGCGCATGGAGTGTGACGATATTACTTTCAGAAAAGAGTCTTTCCAAGGAGACAAACTTTACGCCCTTTCTTGCATCGCGACTTGGATGTTTATGCGTGGCGATCACCTTCATATCAAAAGCCAGAGCAATGTCTGCTACTTTTTGACCAATCTTTCCGAAGCCATAAATTCCCAATGTTTTTCCGGCAAGCCCAATGATGGGGGAGAGGTAATAAGTAAAATCAGTGACTTTACTCCATTCGCCGTTTTTTACACTGTTGTTGTACTTTCCAACATGATTGAGCAGTTCCAGGATCAGCGCGAAAACGTGCTGAGCTACTGAGGAAGAACCATATCCACTCACATTACAAACGGGAATATTTCTTTTGCTGGCCGCTTTTATATCTACATTATTGTATCCAGTAGCAGTAACACAAATACACTTTAGATTTGGCAAATTTGCCAGTATTGCTTTATCAATGATCTGTTTGTTTACCACCAAAATGTCGGAATCAAAGCTGCGTTTAATCGTCAATTCAGCCTCTGTTCGATCAAAGATTTTTGTTGCCCCAAGTTTTTCAATTTCTGCCCAACTTAAATCTCCAGGATTCAAAGTATATCCGTCAAGTACAGTTATTTTTATCGGTTTTTTGTAAGAGTTTTTCAAATGTATTCTTTCTTTTTAAGGTTCAAAAAGGCATAAATTTCAGCCATCCAATGCGGACAGGCAAAGCACGGGACCAAATCGCCGCCTAAGCGATTGTCATTTGGAAAAATAATGATTTCTGAAATTGAAGCGTTTTCTATCTTTTGGAAAAATTGCTCGGGAAGGTTGCCTTCACCTAAAGTCTGATCCTGTTGTGAATCAAATTTATAATCTTTGCTTTTATAAAATTCATTGGGAAAATTAATCAGCAGCAATTTATTTTTCTTATCAAATTTCAGCTCAAATTGACCAATAGGGAACTGCTCAATATTTTCGATTTTGTAGGAATTTAGAAATGTGTTTTCAGAATCTGCTTTCCAAATCTCGATTATTTGTTCTTTTTTAAAAATTAGAAGATGGTAAGATGCGATTGTATCCTGCTCAGAAATTTCTTCTTCATGGTTTGATACATCAATGCCACAAGCACTCGAAAGCAGCATTATTAAGAAAAGCCAAATGTTGAATTTTGACAAAGTGAATTAAGATTTTATGCAAATATAAAATCCTCTTTGTTATTCATTCAATGCCCAGTCGTATTCTTTGTATTTCACCTTTGCATTAGCACTGATTTTGGTTTTCGAATATCGATTCAGATAATCAACGATATTTCCAAAATCAACAGCGTACCACTCAAAAATCTTTGATATTTCAATTTCATTGCTTTCAATGGTATTGAATTTTGGATTATTGATAAACGCTTTGGCTTGTTTTTCAAGCAATTGGTTAAGGTTATTTTCTGTCCAGGCCTGGTTTAAAATAGGAGGACAAGATAGAGCAGCGCAATTTACCGCAAAGTGAATTCTGGCATCTTTATATTGCGGCCTTAAAATGTCGTTTTCAATATTATTTAAATTGTAGGTTTGGCCATCCAGCTTTATCCATTTTTGATCCCAGGGTTTTCCATTATACAGTTTGGTGATACTGGAAACCGGATAATTATCGACGATCAGTTTAATCGTAAAAGCATTGTAAGCGTTGATCCAATAAGCCATTTTTTTAGCTTTTGACCAATTGTCCTGGATTTGGTTTTCCTGTAAATATTTCAAATAAGATTCGAGTTCCGCTTTGTCCGCTTTAAGCCCTTTGTAATTTACCTTTCCGGAAGTACTCACATATTTGCGAAGTAATTGATCCCATTTGTCATGTGTGAATGGAGGGTTACTGGAAACAGATTCGTTTTCAAGGTTTTTGATTTGCTCTTCTGTTTTATCTATTTCCTGCTCTTTTTCAGCGTTTTGATTTTGAAGTTTGGAGCTTGATATTTTGTTGCTGCCCTCTTTTTTGGTGCTTTGGTCTACTTCGTTTTCAACTTTCTCGGCAACTTTTTTTTGAACCGGATCTGGGACAACTTCTTTTTTACTTTTATTAATTGCTGAATTTTGTAGAGGTTCCATATTTTGCGTTTGGCTTACCTTGATTTCTTCTGTTACAATTTTGGAATTCGGAGTATCCAAGCTCAAATTTGGATTATTCGAAGCAATCAAAACTCCGGTATCAGAAGAACTTGTAACTATGTTTTGATTTTGGTTTTGATTACTACAGGAATAGAAGACAAAAATTCCACAAAGGAAAAAGAGGTTCAAAAGATTTTTCATATTGAAAAGCTTAAAGCGTTTTTTGAAATTCAGTAAGTATTGATTTAAAAAAGAGATACAACTTAACTACAAACTAATAAACTCTTTTTAGAGCTTCAAGTTGCCACAGTCTTCTATTTATGTTTTAGAAAAGACAATTTTAACGAAAATTTAAATAGTCGATAACAACTTGATGAATTGCTACCGAAGGTGTGTAAAAGGTGCCTTTTGTTGTATAAAACAAATATAATGAAATTGCCGTTTTCAAAGAGTCTTGAAGGAAGCGTTCCAGGGTTTGGGCTTCGTTTCGAAATTTAGTAGTTTTGCGAACAATTCTTTTAAAAACAGCTTTTACGATTTCTAAATAAGGGATTTTTCGTTTAACGGTTTAATATCAAAATAGTCGATCTATAAATGTCTATAAAAGTTGAAAACTTAACAAAAGTCTATGGGGAGCAACGAGCAGTTGATAATGTGACTTTTGAAGCCAAGAAAGGTGAGGTGCTTGGTTTTTTGGGACCTAATGGCGCGGGGAAGACAACGACTATGAAAATTATCACTTGTTTTATCCCTCAAACATCTGGAACTGCTGAAGTTTGTGGATTTAATACGGCAGAGCAATCGATGGAGGTAAGAAAAAGGATTGGATACCTTCCGGAGAATAATCCGCTTTATAAAGATATGTATGTAAAAGAATATCTTGAATTTGTGGCTGGTTTGCACAAGGTATCCAATAAAAAAAGCCGTGTGAATGAAATGATAGAAATGACCGGCCTGGAAAGAGAACATAAAAAACAAATCGCAGCGCTCTCAAAAGGTTATCGACAGCGAGTTGGGTTGGCGCAAGCGATGTTACACAATCCTGAAGTTTTGATCCTTGATGAGCCAACATCTGGACTGGATCCAAATCAATTGATCGAGATTCGAAATTTGATTAAAGAATTAGGGAAAGAAAAGACTGTTGTGTTTTCGACTCATATTATGCAGGAAGTTCAGGCCATTTGCGATCGGGTTTTGATTATTAACAAAGGAAAAATTGTTGCGGATGATTCAATTGATGCATTGCAAAATCTTGTAAAAGGAGAGTCTATTATTACGGTTGAATTTTTAGAAAAATCGAATGAGAAACTACTGTCAAAAATACCTCATGTCAAGCATGTCAAAGCTAAAAATGATCGCAAATGGGAGTTGGCGACAAGTTTAGAATATGATATCAGAGCAGATATTTTTCATTTTGCTGTTGAAAATAAATTGACGATAATCGAAATGAATAAAGAAGTCAGCAGTGTGGAAGATGTATTTCAAAAACTTACAAAATAGTGTTTTAAAATATGGATTTCAAAATCCTGCTTATTGGTCTAATTCTGTTTTTTTCATTTGATGCTTCCGCTCAAAATGATAGTCTGATACTGACAAAAAATTATCATTTTAATGATGGCGTTTATTTGAGCTTTGAATCCTTTCAACATAATTCACCGGATTATAAATGGGATGAGCTCAAAGCTAATCTGGTGACCAATCCACAGACTTTTTTGACGCAAATACAGTACGTTTTTATAAAAAATGAAGCCGAGAACATTCCTTTGGATCTGAATAAAATATGGTGTGTTAGTTTGGCAGGGATCCCTTATCTGAGACTTCAGCAAGGGGAAGCTAAAAAGGATATAAAAACCTTTGCCGGCTTGCAGCTTAGAGGAAAAATCTGTTATTATACTTTTGAAGATTACAGAACGGTTCAAATTCCGATGCATGCTTATAATCCTTATACCGGTAAACCGTTTCGCAGCGGTATTGTTGAACGAAAAAAGAATGTAAAAGTTGAAAAAATATTGAATTTTGAAACAGGTGAAATAGCTGACCTTTCCGTGGATAACCTGAAAAAATGGATTGAAGATGATAAAAAATTACTTGGAACAATGAATAGCCTTAGTTACGAAGAGGTCGAAGAAAAACTGTTCAAATGTTTATTAATTTACGTTGATCGAAACGTGACCAGGATTAAAAAGAAAGAGCAAAGTGATGAAACACCGTTGAAGGAATGATGATTTTTACGGATGTGTGGATTGAGGGATATGTAAAAAAACAACTTATAACCAATAACTAAAAACCTATAAATGCTAAGTGTTTTTCAAAAAGAAATCAATGCGTTTTTCAGTTCTATCCTTGGGTACATTGTGATAGGCGTATTCTTAGTCATCATGGGTTTGGTGATGTGGGTCTTTCCGGAATCCAGCATTTTGGATTACAATTATGCCACTTTAGATCAACTTTTTAATATCGCGCCTTTAATTTTTATGTTTTTAATACCGGCGATCACCATGCGATCTTTTGCAGAAGAGCAGCAGAATGGAACAATAGAGCTGCTTTCAACGAAGCCAATCCGTGAGATGGAAATTATCCTTGGAAAGTTTTTTGCCAATCTGGTTCTTTTGATCTTTGCCTTAATTCCAACGCTGCTTTATTATTATACTGTTCACGAATTAGGGTCGCCAAAAGGTAATCTGGATGCAGGTGCAATTATCGGGAGTTATATCGGTTTGATACTTTTAGGAGCCTGTTTTGTTGCGATCGGACTTTTTGCTTCATCACTTACAAACAATCAAATCGTCTCTTTTATACTTGCCACATTTTTATGTTTTTTCTTTTATTGGGTTTTTGATTTCATGAGTTTGTTGCCTGTTTTTATTGGTAAAATTGACGATGTCGTGCAGATGTTGGGCATCAATTATCATTATGTTTCCATTAGCAGGGGCGTAATTGACAGCCGTGATGTTATCTATTTTATAAGCCTTGTAGCTGTATTTTTAATGATGACTCAGGTTTCTCTTGAAAGAAGAAAATGGTAAAATAAATACTTGTATTATTTAAATGACAAACAACAAAAGAAATCAATCGCTATTACAATTAGCCTTATTCATTGGGATAGCTATTTTTATCAATATTCTGGGAAATGTATTTTTTAAAAAGATAGATTTGACAGAAGAAGGGCGCTTTACACTGACTGCTCCAACCGTTCGAATGCTGGAAGCCGTTGATGATAACATTGATATTAGTATTTTACTGGAAGGAGAATTTCCTGCTGGCTTCAAGAGATTGCAAACAGCAACGAAGGAAATGCTCGATGATTTTCGCTCAATCAGTGGATATATTGAATATAGTTTTGAGGATCCAAATGAAGGAACGATGGAGGATGTCAATGCACGGCGAAAAGCTTTAGCCGATCAGGGTATCGGACCTACCCGGCTGAGGGTCAAAGGAGTGGATGGTACAGAAGAGCGATATATTTATCCATTTGCTATGGTTCATTATAGAGGGCGAACCTTGAAAGTGAATTTGCTGGAAAACGAAGTTGCCGGAAAATCAGACGAAATGATTCTCAACAACTCGGTCAGCCTTTTAGAATATAAATTTGCTAATGCAATTCAAAAATTAGAACGTTCTTTTCGTTCCGTTATCGTTTATACAACGGGTCATGGAGAGCTTCTTCCTTTACAAATTGCTGACTTCAGAAAAACGCTTGCTTCTTATTATGATGTTGGAGCGATCAATTTGGATAGTGTATACAGGCTAGATCCTGAGATTGATATTTTGATGATTGCAAAACCACAAACCCGCTTTTCCGAAAAGGACAAATTTAAAATCGATCAGTATGTGATGAATGGCGGCAAGGTTATTTGGATGCTGGATGTATTAAACGTTAATCTGGACAGTATTGCTAAGTATGCGGTTTATATTCCGAGTGACAAAGATTTAAATGTCACGGATCTTCTTTTCAACCATGGCGTTCGGGTGACTGGGAGGATGGTAGCAGATATGGAATGCAGTAAAATTCCGCTACAGGTCGGGCAGATGGGAAATACACCACAGTTTGATCTGTTTCCCTGGTATTTCCATCCCATTGTTTCGCCTAAAAATAATCACCCCATTGTAAAAGGACTGGACCGGGTGAACCTGTTTTTTCCAACAGCAATTGATACATCGGTGGTGGTGAAAACCGATATGAAAAAAACAGTATTGTTGAGCTCTTCAAAACATTCAAGAGAATATCCCAATCTAACACGATTGAGTTTTGAAATGATGCGCATTGACCCTGCAAGGATTGAAACATTTACAAAATCTGATATTCCTGTAGCTGTTTTATATGATGGTGTTTTTCCGTCGGCCTATGAAAATAGAGTGTCAAAGGAGATGCAGGAAAATCTCAGTCAAATGGGCGCGACATACAAGCCTGTGAGTGAATCAACAAAAATGATTGTAATATCTGATGGTGATGTAATAAAAAACCAGGTTAAATGGGAAACTGGAGAATACATGCCCTCCGGATTTAATAAATACGAAAATTATACTTTTGCCAATAAAGACTTTCTACTCAATTGTGTCGAATACTTAATGGATGATAAAGGCGTAATCGAAGCCCGCGGCAAAGAAGTTAAATTGCGTCTCCTTGATTCAGTAAGAGCAAAAAAAGAACAAACAAAATGGCAAATCATCAATATTGTATTGCCTTTAATTTTCTTAATGATTTTTGGTTTTATTTTCTATACCATACGTAAGAGAAGATACGCCAGATAATTATTTTTCAAATTGTTATTAATAAAAACATACGCTAAAGAGAAGTACGCATTTAAGATAAAAATTTAATCTGATCATGAAAAGAACAATTATATTATTAGTCATTTTTTCGGTTTTGGCAGGCAGCACGGCATGGTACTTCTCTAACCATAAAGACGATGGTAAAAGAACTTATAAGAAGACTGCTGAAATGGATTTTGCAGTAGAGGCTGAAAACGTTCACAAGATTTTTATCAATGATCGGCAAGGCAATAAATCTTTGCTTACCAGACAAGAAGATCACTGGATGCTGGACAATAAGTATAAAGTTCGGCCAACGGCAATATCGATGTTGCTTTATACCATAAGTAGATTGGAAGTGAAATACCGCCCAGCAAAAGCGGCAGTTAAAAACATTATCAACGATTTTGCGACTTTTGGGATAGAGGTGGAAATTTATGATAAAAATGATCAACTCATCAAAAATTATTACGTTGGAAAAGGCGATCAAGATGGATCAGGAACCTATATGATCATGGCTGAAGCGGATGAACCATTTGCCATGTATATTCCGAGTTTTGACGGAAGCCTGCGGCCACGCTATTTTTTGAAAGGAGAGCAGTGGAGAGACAAATCGGTTTTCAGTGAAAAAATCGAAGATATTCAGTCGGTTTCCATTGAATATCCCAAGCAAAAGAATAAATCTTTTAAGCTTAGCAAATTGGATGGAGAATATAAAGTTGAACCTTTTTATAAAAATACGCCTTCCATCAATAAGCCATACCAAAAAGGAAGTGCTGAAAAATACCTTGCCGGTTATAATTCTTTAGTTGCTGAAGCCTTTCAAAACGATCATGCAAAAAGAGATTCTATCTCCGCTTTAATTCCTTTTTGCGACATTACGCTTGTGAAAAATGACGGAGAAGTCAAATCAGTTCGATTTTTTCCTTATACCCGAATAGACAAATATGGTAATCCTGTCCCTGATCCCGAAGGTCAGCCGGTATTTCGGTTGAATGCTGATTGCAGTTGGGGAGACTTTATGTTGGTTCAGCAAAGTGTTTTTAGTAAGGTGTTTTGGTCCTACGAATCATTCTTTGAAAAGTCATGACAAGAGTATTTAAATTCGCTTGTTTTCTTTTTATTTCCTTTTTTTTATTTACGAGTTTTAACAAGGATTGGGGCTTTTTTGCCCATCGGCGGATCAACCGGATGGCTGTTTTTACACTGCCTCCCGATATGATGGTTTTTTACAAAAAGAATATCGAGTACCTCACCGAACATGCCGTTGATGCGGACAAAAGGCGTTACGCTACAAAACATGAAGCCGTTCGCCACTATATTGATATTGATCGTTGGGGCGAATATCCATTTTCTGATTTACCTCGAAACTGGACAGCTGTTTTGATAAAACACACCAAACTTTTTATTGTGAATGGTCAGAACGACACCTTGCAATTTTTTGATAATGAATTGGTTAAAGATGATGATGGAAACTTAACTTTTAGCGGCGGCTTGATTTCAACAACTTTCAATACTCCTGAAATTTCTGTTTCATACGAAAAATATCGCTCCTTCTTTTTTAATAACATTCAAAAAATATATTATGAAGATGACTGGATAGTTGATTGCGATAGCTTGAAAAGTGTGTTTACTGACCTTGATTTAAATGTCGATTGTAACGCTGTTTTTGCCCTTGATCAATTTTCAGAACACGGTATATTGCCATACCACCTGGTGAGTATGCAAAATCGACTCACCAAAGCCTTTGAAGAGAAAGATGAGAAAAAGATACTCCGGCTTTCGGCAGACATTGGCCATTACATCGGAGATGCTCATGTTCCATTGCACACTACCGAAAACTATAACGGACAGCTTACCAACCAGTTAGGTATCCATGCCTTTTGGGAAAGCCGAATTCCAGAACTTTTTGCGGATATCGAATTTAATTATTTTGTCGGAAAAGCAGATTATATTGAAAACCCGGAGGATTTTTTCTGGGATATCGTTTTAACTAGTAATTCTTTGGTAGATAGTGTTCTGGGTATTGAAAAAGGCCTGAGCCTTACATTCCCTCAGGATAAACAATATTGTTTTGATCAACGAGCTGAAAGCACCGTTAGGACGCAATGCAAAGATTATGCGGCAGCTTATAAAAAACGAATGGATGGCATGGTTGAGCAGCGCATGCAAAATTCAATATATTCTATTGGAAGTGCCTGGTATTCTGCCTGGGTAAATGCCGGACAGCCAGATCTGGCTGGCTTAAATGCGTCTGATAAAGAAGAATTATTAAAAGCTCAAAAAGAAAGCACAGAGGATGATTTCCGTCGCGGCAAGATAAAAGGACGGGAACATTGAAAGCAAATAAAATTTCGTTGTTCTTTCTATTATTGCTTATTAGTAGTTTGACGGAATTTTCAATAGGTTATTTTTTTAGCACATCTCAAAAATCATCTAAAAACTTACTTTCAGTCCGTTATTTAGATGATTTTCAAAATGTGAAATAGCTTATCAATAATTTTTTTCCGTCACTAAATAGTAAAAAATCTCCTCCAACAATTCCATTTCTTTCTTCCAAGGATGTACTTTTGCAGCCATGATTGAAAAAATACAATTAGCACTGAAAGGTATGGCTATGGGGATTGCGGAGGTAATCCCTGGAGTATCCGGCGGTACAATTGCTTTTATCACTGGTATCTATGAACAATTATTAAATTCGATAAAGGCTTTTGGGCCTTCTTTGCTTACTGATTTTCGGCAAGGTGGTTTTGCCCGGATATGGCAGAGTATCAATGGCAATTTTTTACTGCTTCTTCTTTCAGGAATGGCGCTAGGTGTGATAATCGGGGTGTTTGGGGTATCTCATCTTTTAGAAAATTATCCTCCTCTTATTTGGGCCTTTTTCTTCGGGTTAATTATCGCTTCGACCATTTATATTGGTAAACAAATTGAACGCTGGGATTGGAAAAACATCTTCGGCTTGGTCATAGGAGCAATTGCAGCATATATTATAACTGTTTTGACACCAGCAGAAGGCTCTACTTCATTGTTCTTTGTTTTCTTTTGTGGAATGGTGGCAATCTCTGCTTTGATTTTGCCGGGTGTTTCCGGAAGTTTTATTCTTTTAATGTTAGGGATGTATTCCTATATCCTTACAGAAACCGTTAAACCAGCATTAAAGACTTTCGCAACTGATAAATTATTAGTTATGGGCGTTTTTGCCTTAGGTTGTCTGACAGGATTGATGACTATTTCAAGGGTATTGTCATGGACATTTAATCACTACAGATCCATAACATTGTCAGTACTCGCTGGCTTCATGATGGGGTCATTGAATAAAATCTGGCCCTGGCGTAATCCCGTAGAGTGGTTAAGAGATACAGCAGGAAACGTCATCATGGAGGAAGGAATACCAAAGAAAATTTTATTGGAAGAGAATGTTTTACCTGCGGTTTATAAAAGCGATCCGATGGTCTTGGGCGTTATTTTTTTGATGGTGCTTGGTTTCCTTTCGGTATTTTTAATTGAGAGGTTAGGAAGCAAAGGGATAAAATCGTAAGTATGTTTATAGTGTTGACCATCACTAAATAATCAGAATTTTCAAACTAGTAATTATAATTGAGCATCAAAAAACTATCAGATTACAAACATCTTTTCGGCCTTATTGGCTATCCTCTATCTCATTCCTTTTCAAAAAAATACTTTTCAGATAAATTTTTAAAAGAAGGAGTCTCCGATTGTTATTATGAATTATTTCCTTTAAAAGACATTTCTGAATTTCCATTATTAATAAAGAAATACCCCAACTTAAAAGGCTTAAATGTTACGATACCATACAAAGAATCAGTGCTTCCCTTTTTAGATGTTTTTGACGAAAATGCAGCAGCAGTTGGAGCTGTAAATACGATTAAAATTCATTCCGGAAAACTTTATGGTTATAACACCGACGTATATGGTTTTGAAAAATCATTACTTCAATTTTTAAAAACTGGCCAGCTTTCGTCGATACAAAAAGCGTTGGTTTTGGGAACGGGCGGAGCTTCCAAAGCAGTGTGTTTTGTTCTAAAAAAGCTTGGTATTTTTTATGCTAAAGTTTCCAGAGATTCAAAAAAAGGAGATCTTACTTATGAAGATTTGGATGAGAAAATATTATCTGATACTCAATTAATTATTAATACGACTCCGCTTGGAATGGCTCCGAACGCAACTACTTTTCCAGCATTAGATTATGAATTGTTAGATTCTAATCATTTTTTGTTTGACTTGGTGTACAATCCAGAAAAAACTGTATTTTTGACAAAAGGAAAAAAACAAGGTTGTTCAATCATGAATGGCCTTCCGATGTTACAATTGCAGGCAGAAAAAGCCTGGGAAATATGGAATTTTGTTGTCGATAAAAAATGAAGAAATGATCGATTTTTCCAATACTAAAACCATGAGCTCATCTCACCCTATTGTTGATTTTACAAACACCGAAATTGCCTTTGCTCACAAGAGTGACATGGAACTGAAAAAAACATCCTGGTTATTTTCGATGATGAATAAAAAATGGCTGGTTGATGTGTTATCAAATCTAGGACTGGTTGCCTTGAAATTGAGGTTTCCATTTGTTCAATCTATCATTAAAGCGACTATTTTTGAACAATTCGTTGGAGGTACTACACTTTTGGAATGCCAAAAAACAATTGATCGCTTGTATTCCAATGGGGTACAATCGATCCTTGATTATGGTGCCGAAGGGAAAACTACAGAAACGGACTTCAATAATACGATGAACGAATGTATCCGAGCCATTGAATTTGCGGGCAAAAATGAAAGCGTTCCGGTTGTAAGTACAAAAATTACTGGGTTTGCAAGAAATGGATTGCTGGAAAGCATTCAACAGGGGGAGCCTTTTAACAAAGAAACCCGAAGCGAATATCGGAATATTCTGAAAAGGATGGATGCCATTTGTTATACTGCTAAAGAAAAAAAAGTTGCTATTTTCTTTGATGCGGAAGAATCCTGGGTTCAGGATACGATTGATCACTTAGTAAATATGATGATGAGGCGTTATAACAAGGAAAGCGCTATTGTTTACAACACTTTCCAATTGTATCGTCATGATCGTTTATCTTATTTAATGGAGTCGTTCGATAAAGCTAAAAAGATAGGATATATTTTCGGTGCAAAGTTGGTACGGGGTGCTTATATGGAAAAAGAAAGAAAACGTGCAAAAGAAAGGGGGTACCCTTCTCCGATCTATCCAAATAAGACTGCAACCGATGATGCCTTTAATACAGCAGTACGCTTTTGTGTAGATAATTATGAAAACATGGCTTCTGCTAATGCCACTCATAACCAGGAAAGCTGTTTGTTTCAGGCGGAATTAATTCATAAAAAAGGGATTCCCAAAAATCATGAACATTTGAATTTTTGTCAATTGCTTGGTATGAGTGATAACATTACGTTTAATTTAGCTCAAGCCGGTTACAATGTTGCCAAGTATCTTCCTTATGGATCTGTAACAGATATAACGCCTTATTTGATTCGTCGGGCAAATGAAAACGCTTCTGTAACAGGTGATATGAGCAGAGAAGCAAAATTGGTGACTACAGAATTGAAGAGAAGAAAAAAATAGGTTTTATAGATCCATTAGTATGATTTTTATCAACTTTCCAATAAAAAAAATCATAAGTATTTTATATTCCGGGGATTTTACTATATTTCGAACCTTATTAAGAGGACCATATAATGAAAATAGGAATACCGAAAGAAATTGATGACAAACGGGTAGCGGTTGTTCCCCCCGTTCTTTCCAAGATTAAATCACTTGGGGTTGAGATTTTGATAGAAAAAGGTGCAGGTGAAGGAGCTTCTTACGCTGACGAAACCTTCGCTGAACATGCTACTATTTGTAGTCGGGAGCAGCTACTCAAGGAATCTGATATTATTATCACGATCAATCCGCTTGGTGATAATGATTTGAGTAAAATAAAAAAAGGCACGATATTGATATCCATGTTCCAGCCCTATTTTGATGATAGTATCATTGCTAAAATAAAGTCATACGATTTACAAGGTATAAGTATGGATATGGTTCCACGGACGACTTTAGCGCAAGCAATGGATGTTTTGTCATCGATGGCTGCAATTGCCGGTTATAAAGCGGTACTTACTGCAGCTGATCATTTGCCGCGATATTTTCCTATGATGATTACCGCAGCAGGAAGTGTCAAACCTGCAAAAGTATTGGTTCTTGGTGCTGGTGTTGCCGGACTGCAGGCAATTGCTACGGCGCGGCGCCTTGGTTCAGTGGTTGAAGCTTTTGATGTGCGGAAAGCTGCTAAAGAAGAAGTGGAGAGCCTGGGAGCGAAATTCGTAGAAATTGAAGGTGCAAAAGATGATAAAGATGCTGGAGGTTATGCAGTAGAACAAAGTGAAGATTTTATTAAAAGGCAACAGGCTGAAGTACAAAATAGGGCAATGAATGCTGACGTAGTTATCACGACTGCACAAGTAAGAGGGCGTAAATCACCTATTTTACTTCCTGCCTCGACCGTTGAAAAAATGAAAAACGGATCTGTCATAGTTGATCTTGCAGCCTCAACCGGAGGAAATTGCGAATTGACACAGAACAATAAAATCATCAATCACAATGGTGTTACAATTATTGGAGACTCTAACTTAGCAGCTGGAATGCCGCAAGATGCAAGTTTGCTTTTCTGTAATAATGTTTTGAATTTCTTGAAACTCATCATTAAAGATGGAGCATTGGAACTTGACACCTCAAATGAAATTGTAGGGTCTGCATTGATCACTAAAAATTCAGAATAAAAAATTATTGACTATGGATGTATTCGTCGAAGTTTTTAATAACGATGGAAAGCTGTTTTTAATTTACCTGTTGCTTTTTACGGTAGTTTTAGGTTTCGAAGTCATTTCAAAAGTACCGACAATTTTACACACGCCTTTGATGTCAGGTGCTAATGCAATCAGTGGTGTTGTGATCATTGGGGCTATTATATTAATTCGAGAGGCAGATTCAAATGACTACCTCACGCTCAGCTTTGGAACACTCGGAGTAATCCTGGGAATGATTAATGTGATTGGTGGATTTGCGGTGACGGACCGGATGTTAGAAATGTTTAAAAAGAAAAAGGACTAGATTAATTCCTGAAAAAATTAGAAAAAATGTTTCAAGCAGTAATAAATTTAAGCTTTTTAATCGGTTGCCTTGCTTTTGTCTGGGGATTGCGTCTTTTAAGTTCTCCTGACTCTGCCCGAAAAGGAAATATCTTTGCGGGATTTGGTATGGGGCTGGCAATTGTTGCAACAATGATTTTACCTTTATCCGATGCCCCCAACAATTATATGTGGATTTTTGCAGGAATGATTATCGGCGGTGCTATTGGATGGATATCAGCCCGAAGAATTGAAATGACTGCAATGCCACAAATGGTCTCCGTATTCAATGGCCTGGGCGGTGCTTGTGCCATGGTTTTGGCTTTTGTCGAATTGATCCATTTTTACAACCCTTTCGATGAACCCAGTTATACTCATGTCAGAGATGAAATGACTTCCGGTCCATTTTCGGTTATTCTGTTTGCATTGGTCCTGGGAGCAATATCCTTTACAGGCAGTATGCTTGCTTTTGGTAAACTCCAGGGGATCGTGAATGATAAAAAAGTGACTTTGCCTAAACACAGTTTGATCAATGTTGTTTTATTAATTTTTACGGTAGGATTGGGTGTTTGGGTATTTCTCCAAAGTGAAACATCTGGCTTGAACCTGGCTATTGTTTTAATGGGTTTATCGCTTATTTATGGGGTTTCTTTCGTCGCTCCTATTGGTGGAGCGGACATGCCCGTTGTAATATCATTATTGAATTCGATTACCGGACTTTCTGCAGCCGCAGCCGGTCTTATTTATAATAATCAGGTCATGTTGGTTGGTGGTATATTGGTTGGAGCAGCTGGTACTATTTTGACGGTATTAATGTGTAACGCAATGAACCGGTCTTTGATTAATGTGATCGTCGGAGGATTTGGAGGAGGTGTTTCTGCCGCCCAAGGTGATGGCGATCAAGTGGCTCGCGAAGTATCTATCAGTGATGCTGCAATACAACTTTATTATTCTCAATCTGTAATGTTTGTTCCAGGATATGGCTTGGCTGTTGCTCAAGCTCAAAAGGTTTGTAAAGAATTGGACGATTTGCTGGAAGCCAATGGGGTTGATGTAAAATATGCCATTCATCCTGTAGCTGGTCGAATGCCTGGTCATATGAATGTTTTGCTCGCAGAAGCGGATGTTCCCTACCCAAAATTATTGGATTTAGATGATGCAAATGAAGCACTTCCAAATACAGATGTCGTTGTCATTGTTGGAGCAAATGATGTAGTCAATCCGGCTGCTTTAGATGATCCGGGAAGTCCGATTTATGGAATGCCTGTTCTTAATGTGTGGGATGCTAAACACATTATAGTCATGAAACGTAGCATGAGCCCCGGCTACGCAGGAATTCAAAACCAACTGTTTTTTCACAGTAAAAACCGAATGCTTTTTGGTGATGCCAAGAAATCGATTCAAGCCTTAGTCAGTGAGGTGAAAACACTGTAAGTCTTTTTATGCTGCATGAGTTTAACTAAAGTTTAACGGCCTGGCTTTCAATTTCAACAATAAATAAACTGCTATTACTATTAATAAATTGGATTGTGTTAAATTTGATAGCCCATTCATTTTGCTACAGTTCGGAATTCTTTTAGGTATTAAAACAAAACTGAGAAAGCATAACTCCCAACAATGATACTTATATTGAACCGTATAATAAATCAACTACTCAAAACTTGCTTAGTCATCGCTTGCATTTTCATTGTCAATTCAGCGATAAATGCTCAAGCCAATTTACAAGTAACTATCCTTGATGGCAGTTCAACCACTACATGTACAGATCCCATTGGAGTACCTGATCCTTTGTTCAGGGTCAATGTTGCTAATACCGGTTGGGTAACTTATCCAGCAACAGCTTTTTGTTTTACAGATTTACCGAATTTACAATTTGAAAGCTTTTATGATTGTTTTTCTGACGCTCCTGATTCGATAGAAGTATGTTTTCGTGCGTTTGAACAGGATGGTTTTTTATGTAATATTTCAGAATCTTGCTCGGAAACTATTTGTCAAAATTTTGCCATTCCAGGTGCTGGAGGCAGTATTGATTATAACCTTGGACTTCCTGATGGGTTATCTTCTGATGGGGAGATTAATTTCAATATCGCTTTAAATGGAGATTTTATTGGTGGACAGAATGACTTTGTATGTGATGCGATTAGTTTTGGAGAAATACCTTTTCAGGGGATCGTTGGAGATGGGAGTTTGAGTAATTACAATAATTTCTGCTCTTCTAACACCAATGAACCAAATCCTTCTGACGATGGAGGTTTTGGAAATGATCAGGGCGTTTGGTTCACATTTACAACGGACTTGAATCCAAGCGCTTATTTATATATCAATGGATATAATGATCCGGAAGGATTAGGAGACGAGATTGGGCTTCAGTTAGCTTTGTATGAGTCTTCAGACGGAACCTGTACCGGAAATCTGACATATGTCGCTTCGGATCATGATCTCAATAGTTTGGATCAAACCCTATTGGTTCATTGTCTAAATCCAAATACCACTTATTTTCTTCTTGTCGATGGTGCTTATTTGCCTGCTTTGGGAATTGGCATAGAAGGATATTTTGGATTAGAATTAATTACACCAGGCATAATTGCTGGTGCTGATTTTCGTTGCGATGCAGAAGATTTAGGTGAAGTCCCTGAGAATGGTTCTGTCGGAACACCACTAAATCAAACAAATATTTGTGGGACAGATATTGGTGAATCAGACCCAAGTGCTTTTGTGGGCCAAAGAACGGTTTGGTATAACTTTCAAGCACCACCTTCAGGCCATGTGACAATAGAAGCCATAAGTGATCAATTTCCGCCAAATGGATTGGACCCCATAGGTTTGCAAATTGCACTTTACAGGTCATGGAGCGGCACTTGTAATGGATTAGTTGAAGTTGAAAGCCAATATTCAAGTGCTACCTATGATGAAATTATGGAGGTTCAATGTTTGACCCCGGGTGCGAATTATTGGATTTTAATTGATGGAGACGGTGGCAATACAGTGGGTATTTTTAGCTTGACTGTAAGCGATGCAGGCGAGGTTCCACCACAGTCTGAAACCATATTGGATGAGATTATTTGCGATGGACAGGCTTTGCAGGTAGGAGACAGTATTTATACGGAAAGTGGGTTGATCAATGAAATAATCATCTTACCAAATGGATGCGACAGCCTCGTAACCGGTGAATTAACAATTCTTCCTCCCTATTCTTCAACTACGGATACTATAATTTGCAATGGAGAGTCTGTTACAATAGGTTCTTCGATATATTTCGCAAGCGGTAATTACACCGATGTTTTAACTAATCAGGATGGTTGCGATAGTTTGGTTTATACTAATTTGACTGTTTTAGAAAGTGTTGAAGCAGTAGCGTTTCAGCTCCAGGAAGCAAGTTCTCCTGTAGCAAATGACGGATCAGCTTCAGTAAATGTCAACAGTGGAGTAGGGCCTTTCACTTATCTTTGGTCAAATGGCGCTACCACTCAAACAATTGTTAATCTCATCCCCGGTTTATATTGCGTTACAGTAACAGCGGATAATGGATGTGAAGATATCACCTGTATCAGTGTGCTTTATCCGGGAGCCATTAATGTTGAAGTTTTAAACGGATCGGTAACCTGCAATGGCGGAAGCGATGGTGAATTAACTTTAACAATTAGTGATGGAATGCCTACTTACGACTATGAATGGGGAGTAGATTTTGGAGCGGCACAAGGGAGTGGAACGATTTTAAATGCAGGAGATTCTGCAACTATTTCCGGATTGGCTCCAGGCAGTAATTATACTATAACAGTTACAGATGCTGGTGGGTTAATCATTGTGACTTTTGGAGAAATAATTGAGCCTTTGCCGATTGTAAATAATTTAGATACAACGCTTTGTTTTGGAGAAACCTTGACTGTAGGTGATTCTATTTACAGCATTGATGGAGCAATATTAGAAAACTTGATTAGCGCAGCAGGTTGTGATAGTTTGGTTACGGGGACATTGACCATTTTGGATGAAAATCAAACTACGGTTGACCTGGTCGCCTGTTTTGGTGGATCAGTTACAATAGGTTCCACTATTTATAACGCGACAGGTCCAATCAGTGAAATACTAACAGCAGACAATGGCTGTGATAGCTTAGTAACAGGAACTTTAACCGTATTACCTGAAAATATAACATTCCTAGATACGACTGTTTGTTTTAACGAATCGATAGTTGTTGGTACATCAACCTATTCGTCATCTGGAAATTATACCGACGTATTAACAGCAGCAAACGGTTGTGATAGTACAATAGCTACAAATTTAGTTGTTCTGACAGAATTGAATTTAGATGCAGAATTAATAACTGAAGCTTCAGCATTAGGAGTCAACGATGGCGTTGCTCAGGCAGTTGTAAGTGGAGGTGCTAATGGATATAATTATCTGTGGTCCAATGCTTCAACTTCACAGCAAGCTAATAATTTGATTGGAGGTCAAACTTATTGTGTGACGGTAACTGATGCAATCGGCTGTATAGCTGAGGATTGTGTAATTATTTATTTCCCTGTAAATATTTTATCTGTTTTTGAAAATGATACTTTAGCTTGCGCCGGTAATACAGATGGTCAATTAATTTTTTCAGCATACAACGGCCAGGCGCCCTACGATTATATTTGGCAGAATAGCAATAATACTTTAAATGGAAATGGATCAATATTGACAGAGGGTGGAACAGCAACGGTTTCCAACTTGCCTCCAGATATCTACACAATTGAAATCTCGGATCAGTGGGGTAGCTTTTTTATAAATATTGAAATCGTTGCTCCCGATCCTATTGAAATTTCAATTAGCAATCAAATAAATGCTAGTTGTTTTTCAGCATGTGATGCTTCAGTTTCAATAAGTGTGAATGGCGGCGAGGCACCCTATCAATTCCTTTGGTCTGGTAATGCTGGAAATACTCCTGATATCGACCTTTTGTGTGCGGATTCTTATAGCGTAACAGTTACTGATGCTAATGATTGTACTGAAACTTTTGAAGTGGTCGTAACTGAACCCGAAGAATTTATTGTTGAGGCAATAGAGGTGAATCCGGTTGCCTGCTTTGGAGGGAATAATGGAGAAGCTTCCGTAATAACAAACGGCAATCCAATTGCTTTCACCTGGAACAATAATGAAACAACTGAAACAATAAGCAATTTGTCTGGAGGAATTTATTCAGTGACTGTTGTAAATGCAGATAATTGCACCGCTGAATCCTCCATAACAATCAATGAGCCGCAATCTGCAATATCAACCAATGTTTTTATCGAATCACCCATCAGCTGTAACGATGGAAATGACGGAGAAGCTACTGTTGTAGCAACGGGTGGAACAGGATTCACGTATTCCTGGAGCAATGGAAATAATAATGCGACAGCAGACAATTTGAGCGATGGTTCCTATTTTGTTACCGTTACTGATATCAATGGATGTATTGCGTTAGATTCCATACAATTAGTGTCACCTGATGTTATTCAAGCAAGCTTTACACCGATTGATGTCAATTGCCCTCAAGGAGATTTTAGTGGACTTATAATTATAGATGTTGTAAGCGGAGGCACTCCGTCGTATCTTTTTTCACTGGATGGAGATAATTTTTATAATACGAGTCAATTTGATAATTTGGCTGCCGGAGTGTATGACATTTATATCGAAGATGCGAATGGTTGTGTTGAAGTATTTGAGGAAACGGTAGGTGCACCTGATCCTGTTTCTGTGGATTTAGGTAGTGATAAAACGATTCGTCTTGGTGAAAGTATTACTTTAGAAGCTGCGACAAGCAGTTTTGAAGCGATCTTTAACTGGACTCCGTCAGATACTTCATATTGTTCCAATTGTGCTGAAATTACTGTCGTTCCATTTGAAACTACAACTTATACTGTTTCTGTGATTGATACGATTTCAGGCTGTTCAGCAAGTGATGAAGTAACAATTACCGTTAAAAAAGACCGGTCTGTTTTTATACCCAATACCTTTACGCCAAATTTTGATGGAGATAATGATGTTTTCAAAATCTTTAGCGGACCTTCTGTCTCAAAGGTTAATACCTTCAAAATATTTAACCGTTGGGGAAGTTTACTATACGAAACTGGACCTTTTTTGCCCGATGAATCACAAGGATGGGATGGCACTTTCAAAGGTAAAGTTGTCGATGTTGGCGTTTACATTTATTATGCTGAAATAGAATTCATTGATGGTGAAAGAAGGCTTTATAAAGGTGATGTGACCCTTTTAAAATAAAGAAATTAACTTGCAAAATAATAAAGAGTTGGTATTTCAATTTGATTTGCTGACTCTTTTTAGTTTTTGGAATAGCCGAAAATTTCAATGCCAGTTCTAAATTAATTATTTTTTCCCATTCAGAAAACCGCTAAATCCTTCAAATTTAATTCTTTAGATAAATGTAGAAATTTAGAGAAGATGCAATTAATAACCATAAAAAGTAGGGTAAGACTAATAAAGATTTGGCTTTTAGAGGGGATATATATCCAAATAGAAAGTAGCCAACTAAGAAGGTAAGTGTTAAAATAACAATCAATCCTGCAAAGACATCATTATATTTAAAGAAAACCGGATTCCAAATTACATTTAATATCCATTGAACGATAAACAAACCAATCAAATAATTGTGGTTACTTACAGCTTCCCATGCATAAGCCATGTAAACTGCAAAACAAATCATAATGGAAGTCCATGCCGCTCCAAATACCCAGCCGGGTGGTGTCCATGGCGCCTTATCAAGGTTCTGGTACCAATCTGATGGAACCCCTTGACCTGTAAATAAACCACCTATACCAAGAGCTGCAAAATTGATGATAAGAAAAATTAAAAGCCTGTAATACATCTTCGGAGTTTATTTTTTTATATAAAAATAGGGCAGATGAAATTATTTTTTTGAGTCTTTTAAAAACGAAAAGAATATCGATTCCAAAATGGTCAAAAGCAAACTAAAAATCAAAGCAGACCAAACACCAGAAACGGAAAACCCATCGATTAATGAATCCGCCAACAAAATGATAATAGCATTGATGATCAGTAAAAAAAGCCCAAAGGTTAGCAAAGTTACCGGAAGCGTTAATATGACCAAAATTGGTCTTACAAACATATTTAGAACGCCCAAAACTACAGCGACTACAATCGCGGTTATATAATCATCAACAGATACACCTGACATCAATTTAGCGATCACTACAACTGCAATAGCACTCAGTAAAATTCTAACTAATAGTTTCATGTTTTATGTTTCTTTGTAAAATAGGATTTTTCATTGATCAATTTAAATGGCAAAAGCTAAATTCTAAAAATTACGTCATTTTTTAATGTTGAAGAGATTAAATAACAAAAATATCACGATATACTTTTACAGTTTTCTACGGGATGTTATCTTTAAATGCTTAACCTAGCAGCAAAAGATCATTATGAAACTAACAACTTTCCTTTTCCTATTTTTTTTTATTCCTTTCGCAATCTTTGGACAGACTTTTTTTGGGCCACAACATGTTTTGATGAGTACCGAGATCTCGGTTGATAATCCTGAATTTGTTTATGCTGCAGATCTTGACGGTGATGGCGATATGGACGTGGTTTCCGTATCAAGAACTGATAGTAAAATCGCTTGGTATGAAAACATTGATAGCTCGGGAGTTTTTGGCAACCAACATTTAATTACAACAGAAGTAGATTATGCTTTTGCTGTATTTGCGGCTGATCTTGATGGCGATGAGGATTATGATTTATTATCAGCTTCCTGGGTTGATGACAAAATTGCATGGTATGAAAATTTGGATGGGCTTGGTAATTTTGGAGATCAGCAAATAATTTCGATAGAGGCAGATGGAGCAGGGTCGGTTCATGCAGCGGATATTGATGGTGATGGCGATATGGATGTCCTTTCAGCTTCTTTTTTTGATAGCAGCATTAAGTGGTATATGAATGAAGATGGGTTAGGAACTTTTGGTGATCCTCAAGTTATATCAAATTCAATTTTGTCGGCATCCTATGTTACTGCAGCAGATATTGATGGTGATGGCGACATGGATGTATTTTGCACGTCGTCTGGTACTGATAAAGTAGCATGGTTCGAAAACGTAAGCGGAAATGGAGTTTTTGGGCCACAACAAATTATTTCAACGACTATGGATGGCGCGATATTTATAAATGTGGTTGATGTAAATGGAGATGAATACTTGGATGTGATCGCAGCTTCATCTGAAAACAATAAAATTGCATGGTTTGAAAATTTAAATGGTGAAGGAAATTTTGGAACCCAGCATATTATAACTTCGCAGGCAGATTATGTTTTGTCCATTCGAGCTGGAGATTTTGATGGCGATGGTGACAATGACCTGGTGTCAGCTTCGTACGATGATAATAAAATAGCTTGGTACAAAAACGAAAATGGGAGTGGTAACTTTGGACCGCCTCAGCTTATTTCATTAGATCATAAAGGAGCAACTTCTGTATTTGCCTCAGATTTTGATAATGATGGAGATTTGGATGTTCTTGCTTGTTCTCGTTTGGATGATAAAATAGCATGGTATGGAAATATAGATGGCGAAGGAGCTTTTGAAACACAACAAATTATCGCCACAAAAGCGAACGGACAAAGGGCGGTTCATTCTGCAGATTTAAACGGTGACGGGAATATGGATATTCTTTCTGCTTCGCAAAGTGATGATAAAGTAATTTGGTTTAAAAATATAGATGGAAGTGGAAGTTTTAAAATTCAACAAATTATTACCTCTGAGGCAGATGTTGCAGAGTCAGTGTTTGCAGCGGATATTGATGGTGATGGCGATATGGATGTCCTTTCAGCTTCTCGGGATGATGATAAAATAGCATGGTATAATAACCTGGATGGAGAGGGTACTTTTGGAGATCAAGAAATCATTACCACTCAAGCTGATGGTGCTTCTTCGGTTTTTGCAGTCGACCTAGATGGAGATGGTGATAACGATGTTTTATCTACTTCTTTTTACGATAATAAAATTGCTTGGTATGAAAATGAAGACGGTCTAGGATCTTTTAGTAATCAGCAAGTAATTTCTACAGAGGCTGTTTTTGCCAGATTTGTTCGTGCTATAGATTTGGATAATGACGGTGATATGGATGTCCTTTCAGCATCTTCAGGTGATGATAAAGTCGCTTGGTACGAAAATCTAAATGGTTTGGGGGATTTCGGAGACCAACAAATTATTTCATCTATAGCGGATGAGGTTTTTTCTGTTTACGGAGAAGATATAGATTTTGATGGCGACAACGATGTAATAGCTGCTTTGCGATTTAGTGGAAAAATTGTTTGGTATGAGAATGAAGACGGTCAGGGATCTTTTGGAAACCAAAAGATTATTTCGACTCAGGTGCCAGACGCTTGGCATGCATATGCTTCGGATATGGATAATGATGGGGATTTAGACGCGCTTTCTGTTTCTAATTTTAATAATGAAATTACATGGTATGAAAATGAAGACGGCGATGGTAATTTTGGCGTACAACAAATTATTTCGAGTGAGCTTGAAACGCCAAATTATATTATTACAGCAGATTTAGATAATGACGGTGATAAGGATGTTATTTCTGCTTCTTGGTTTGATGGTAAAATAGCGTGGTATGAGAATTTATTTAGCGAAGCAATAGTTTCTGGAGTTTGTTATTATGATGAGAATGAAAATGCAATGAGAGATTCGAATGAATTGGTTCTTTTTAATCAAACAGTTACAATAGATCCTGAATCAATTACAAGTTTTACAAATAATAATGGCTCGTTTAATTTTGTTCTTGAGAATGGCAATTATACCGTTTCAGTGATTCCAGATGAATATTGGGAAGTAACGAATAATCCTCCAGATTATAACATCTTTGTACAAGATACCTCTATTCAAAACTTAGATTTTGGTTTATTTCCATATCAGGATGTAACAGATGTTACAACTACAATGTCTTCAGCTCCTACTCGCTGCGGTTTTGATGTGCCTTTTTGGATCAATTATGAAAATGAAGGGACAACTTATGCTTCCGGTCTTATTGAATTTGAGATAGATCCTTTGGCCAGTTTCATTAGCGCAGTTCCAAGCCCAGATTCTATTGCGGGAAATTATTATTATTGGAAATTTGATAGCTTGCCTCCGACTCATTATTCAACCATTGATTTAATTATAGAAATGCCTGGTGTAGAATATCTTGGGGAAATTATCACTTTTTACACTTCATCATATATTGAGGATGATTTAGGAGCACTATATTACAATTACACTTATGCTTATCGAGTAGAAATAAATTGTTCTTTTGATCCAAACGACAAACTAGTTCGCCCTGAAGGCGAATTAGAGCAAAATTATACCCTTTTCGGGGAAGAATTAGAATACACGATTCGTTTTCAAAATACAGGTACCGATACGGCATTTACCGTTCGTTTGGAAGATCAATTAGATGAAAATCTGGATTGGAGTACTTTCAGACCAATAGGGGCAAGCCATCCATATCAGGTGACTTTAAATGGGAATGGAATGGTAGAATTTCTTTTTGAAAATATACTTTTACCAGATAGTACTTCGAATGAAATTGAAAGCCATGGATTTGCCAAATATCGAATCAAGCACATTGAAGGATTATCGGAAAACACCGAGATTCAAAACAACGCAGATATATTCTTTGATTTTAATCCGGCGATTCAAACCAATACGACTTTGAATACCCTGGTTTCGGAAATCCCTGTGAGTATTAAAGAACCTGAACAAAAAATAGCAATCGATATCTTTCCCAATCCATTCGAAGATTATACAACTATTCGAATTGGCGAACTGCCAGGAAGAGGAAAAGCAACACTAAATTTGCTTAATGTAAACGGCCGTTTGTTGAAAAACTATGAGATGAGTTCTAATTCCGAGCTGCAAATAAAAGGTAGAGAATTTCCTTCAGGGATCTATTTTTATGAGCTGAAAAATAGAAAAGGAGTTATTTTAGGAAAAGGGAAAATGATCAAGCAATAATAAAATTCGGAAGATAGAACCTCAAGTTCTATCTCCCGAAAAATACAATTTTACAATATTTTT
This sequence comes from uncultured Saprospiraceae bacterium, assembly GCA_963793295.1. GTDB lineage: Bacteria > Bacteroidota > Bacteroidia > Chitinophagales > Saprospiraceae > JAHDHW01. Next base: position 46,561 of record CAWBZX010000042.1, read on the forward strand.
TTGGAAGTTAATTTAACAACTCATAGATCCCTGCAATTCCTTGACCGCCACCAACGCAAGCTGTGACCATTCCGTATTTTTGATTGCGACGTCCCATTTCGTTGAATAATTGAGTGGATAATTTAGCTCCGGTACAACCAAGCGGATGGCCGAGTGCGATAGCTCCTCCATTTACATTTACAATTTCCGGATTTAAACCTGCTTCCTGAATGACTGCCAAAGCCTGTGTCGCAAAGGCTTCATTCAATTCTATTTGATCAATATCGTTTAATTTCAAACCACCCTGCTTCAATGCTTTTGGAATAGCTGCGCAAGGCCCAATTCCCATGTACAATGGATCTACGCCGGCAACTGAACAGGATACCAATCTCGCGATAGGAGTGAGGTTGAGTTCTTTGACCATGCGTTCGCTCATGACGAGGACAAAGGCTGCTCCGTCAGAAGTTTGAGAAGAATTACCTGCGGTTACGATACCTCCGTTTTTGAAAGCAGCTCTTAATTTTCCTAATCCTTCAACGGTTGTATCGCGTCTCACTCCTTCATCGGTTTCAACAAGATGCTCTGATTCCTGCCGTTTGTTATCTTTTACAAAAACATCTTTAACCTTTACCGGAACAATTTGATCTTTGAATTTACCTTCGTCAATAGCTTTTGCAGCTTTGACATGAGATTGATAAGCAAATTCATCCGCTTTTTCGCGGGAGATATCATATTTTCCGGCAACTGCTTCCGCTGTTGCGCCCATGCTTGAAAGGTAATTTGGCGTTGTGCTAGCCACAGAATAGGCTGGGGCCAATTTGTAACCTGTCATTGGAATCATGCTCATGTTTTCCGTTCCACCTGCGATAAAAATTTCTCCCATACCTGCTTTCACTTTAGCGACAGCTATTGAAATGGTTTCCAACCCTGATGCACAGTATCGGTTTACCGTCATTCCGGGAACAGGCTTACCAAGCGCTCTTAAGGAAATTTGTCTTCCGATTTGAAAACCTTGTTCTCCTTCAGGGTTTGCACATCCAACGATGACATCGTCGACCAATTGTGGATCAAGTTCAGGCGTATTTTTCATCAAATGACTGACGATGTCAACGGCCAGATCATCAGAACGATAGTTTTTAAACCCTCCTCTTTTAGCTTTTCCAACGGCGCTTCGATATGCTTTTACAATATATGCTTCCATATTTTTTAATTTTTTTTAGTTTGTAATTACCAGTTACGAGTTGTCAGATGTCAGTTGCGAGTAGCTTTCACTTTTTGGCCATCTGACCTTCTAACTCCTTTCAATTCCTCAGCGGCTTATTTTTCTGTAACATATGTTGAATTCTTTCCAGCGTTTTTTGTTCTCCGCAAAGACTTAAAAAAGCCTCTCTTTCAACATCCAAAAGATATTGTTCAGACACTTGCTGAGGGCCTGTCAAATCACCTCCACAAAGAACATAAGCCACTTTGTGAGCGATTTTTATATCATGCTCTGAAGCATAGTTTCCAAGTCTGAGTTCATTTGCAGCCGTATATAAAGCACCTAATCCCGTTCGTCCAAGTACATAAATATCATTACGTTCAATGGGTTGGGTGTAATTGTCTGCTAATTCAAGAACCTTCTTTTTAGCTTCTCCAATATTTCGCATTGTATTGGGAACAACGTAATCTTTTTCTTTGAGCAAATAGCCTAAATTATACGCTTCATGCGCGGAAGTGGAAACTGATGCCATGGCGATTGTTTTGAATTTTTCAATCAAAGTTGGAATCATAACATCTCCTTCAAAAAAGGCATCGCTGGCCCGAACTGCAAATTCTTTTGTGCCACCACCACCTGGGATTACTCCAATTCCAACTTCAACGAGTCCGATGTAAGATTCAGCGGCACACATAGCAGCATCGCAGTGCATGATGGTTTCGCAACCACCACCAAAAACATAGCCCTGAGTAGCTGCTACAACCGGAATGCTAGAGTAACGGCAACGCATCGTTGTTTGTTGAAACAGGTTCACCGCCATATTCATTTCATCAAATTCCTGCTGAAAAGCAAGCATCCCGATCATCATCAGATTTGCACCAACCGTAAAATGCTGGTCATTGTTTCCAATTACTAATCCTTTCCAACCTTCTTCTTCCGCAATGCGAATGGATTCATTGATACCTTTTAAAATTCCTTCACCCATTGCGTTCATTTTGCTTGTAAATTCAAGACAAAGCACGCCATCACCGATATCATGAAGATTCACTTCACTGTTTTTGAAAACAAGGGATTTTTCCCGCTGATTATCCAAAATGATAAATTCCTCGGCACCGGGTAGTGCTTGGTAGGATTTCGTTGGAATATCATAATATTTTTTGATACCATTTTCTACTTTATAAAAAGAAGAATTTCCATTAGCCACCATTTCTTTTACCCAGGAAGCAATGGTTTCCCCTTGTGCTTCAGCAACTTCAATTCCCTTTTCAAGACTTACAATATCCCAATATTGGAAAGGTCCCACATCCCATGCAAATCCTGCACGGAGTGCATCATCAATACTGTACAAATTATCAGAAATTTCAGGAACGCGATTAGAAACATAAGCAAATAGTCCGGCAAATGAACGACGTACCAGTTCTCCACCTTTATCCTCCGCATTAAACATCATTTCAATTCTGCGAGGCAGTTCTTCGATTTGCTTGGCGTTACCTAGACTTGGAATAGCAGATCTTTGAGAGGGTTTATATTCTAAAGTTTTCAAATCCAGTGCAAGAATTACAGGTCGGCCATCGGTCATCTTTTTCATTGGTTTTTTCATAAAAACCTTTCTTGGTTTTATTACCTAAAAATTTGTTGTCCAACAAAAATTGAAGATATTCAGGTATTTCAAAAGCGCCAGCTTGTTCATCATTTGGGCAATTAGCTTTAATGCCCTGGATTACTTTTGCGGCGGTGTCATGTCCCACTAAATCACCAAGGCGGAAAGTTCCAGTTTTAGGCCTTCCGATCGCAGGTCCTGTAATTTTATCAACATCTTCAATACTTAAACCAAGCTCAGTTGTCAATTGATAAATCTTTGCCATGGCATAAACACCAACGCGATTAGCAATGAAAGCAGGGGTGTCTTTACAAAGGACCGTTTGTTTGCCCACAAATAAATCACCATAATGCATCAAAAAATCAACAACTTCAGGGCTTGTTTCAGGTGTCGGAATGATTTCCAACAATCGCATGTAGCGGGGAGGATTGAAAAAGTGAGTGCCGCAAAAATGTTTTTTGAAATCATCACTTCTACCTTCCATCATCAGATGGATAGGTATTCCCGAAGTATTGGAAGTAACCAGCGATCCTTTTTTTCGGTATTTTTCTACTTTTTCAAAAATTTGTTTTTTGATATCAAGTCTTTCCACAACGACTTCAATCACCCAATCGCAATCACTTATTTTTTCAAAATCGTCATCAAAGTTTCCGGTTTTGATCCGGGATAGCAAATTTTTTATCATAAAGCGCAGCAGGTTTTGACTTAATGCATTATTCAACGCACCATTTACAATTCGATTTCGAGCAGCGGGATTACTCTTTTCACTTCTCTTTTAAATCAAAAGGGACAATATCAAGCATGATTACTTCGAGTCCTATGTTGGCAAATTGACAAGCAATTCCGGAACCCATGATTCCAGAACCCAGTACCGCTACTTTTTTTATTTTTCTGGTTGAAGGATGAGTCATTTGACCAGATTGGTTCTGTTTTTTCTGATACAAGGGCTTGATCCATGATTTTTTAGTTTTAATATGATTAGAATGATCTACATCAACATTATAAAAAAGCAAAATTTGCGAAAATTCGCTATAGAAGCAAAAATACAAAAAAATATAACCGCTGAAAGTTTTGTACTATTTCAAATATGAAAAGTTTCAAAAATATATAAGCGTCATTGAAATGTAAATTTTAGATTTCAGAAAACTGTAGTGGTTCAGATCAAAAGGAGCAACTAATCTTTTAAATTAGAGTATAGATTTTTAACAAAAAAGTTTAATTTTAGTTTTGCAAATGATAATTTGCAGCTTACAATATCGTTCTTTATCCATTATTGCTTAATAACAAACGAGACTTCTCAAAAATAAATTTAAAAACATGCTTCTAAATACCCTATTTTTTTTTCAAACAAATGATCTGGAAAGTGAAAACGGAGGCCAAAGCCTTTTTGATATCATTAGTTCAGGTGGACCACTTGGTATTTTGATAATGATTATTCTCCTAATCCTTTCAATCATTGCTTTATATATTTTTATCGAGCGAATGTTGACGATCAAAAAGGCAGGTCAAATCGATGATAGTTTTATGAATAATATTCGAGCGAATGTTGCTGCCGGTAATATTGTTGGAGCAAAAGCGCTTTGTCAAACAACAGATTCACCCGTTGCCCGAATGGTTGAAAAAGGCCTTCAGCGTATTGGAAAACCTTTACGTGATATTGATGCAGCTATTGAAAATGTGGGTAATTTGGAGATATTTAAACTGGAAAAAAATCTATCCAGACTGGCCAGTATTGCTGGTGCAGCGCCGATGATTGGTTTTTTTGGCACAGTAACCGGTATGATCATGGCATTTTACGAAATGGCAACAGCACAAAATGTTACACCTGATGTTCTTGCAGGTGGTATTTATCAGGCGCTCTTGACTACAGCGTTTGGATTGGCAGTTGGTATTTTTGCTTTTGTTGGTTACAATGTTTTAGTGTCCAATGTTGATAAAGTGGTTTATAAAATGGAACGATATACAGTAGATTTTATGGATCTTATTGCAAGAGCCAACAGCGTGATTTAGTTTATTGTTTAAGGTTTGTAGTTGTATCCACGAACCTCAAGTTGCGAACCATGAACTAAAAACTTCAAACTAATTTTAAATGGGACTTAAAAAAAGAAGTAAAGTTAACGCAGAATTTAGCATGTCGTCTTTGACAGACATCATTTTTTTGTTGTTGATTTTTTTTATGCTTACTGCCAATTTTGTAAGGGTTGATAATTTTGAATTGCCAAAATCTGATTCAAAAACAGTGGCTCCTATGTCCATGACCGTTTCTATTGAGAAAAGCGGGAGATTTACTTTAAATGGAAATGATATCGGAATTTCAAGCCTGAAAAAAGCGCTTCAATTAGAGCTTAGAAAGGCTGAAAATCGTCAAAATGCTACTGTTGCGATTGTTGCGGAAGTAGGTGTCCCTTTTGAAAAAGTGCAAGCAATCATGAATATGGTTGCTGGTTTGAATGCTAAGGCTATATTAGCTACGCAAGCCAGAACTACTAAAAACGAATAGTATGGGGATTAAGAAAAGAAATAAAGTAAGTGCAGAATTCAGTATGTCGTCTTTGACTGACATTATCTTTTTGTTGTTGATCTTCTTCATGTTAACATCAAATTTAGTTGCTCCCAATGCCTTGAATTTAAAACTCCCTGGTAAAGGGAATCCCAGTACAACCAGTTCTAATCCTCCTGATGTTTCTATTGGAAGAAGTGGTGTTTTTAAATTGGACGGCAGAGAAATTACAGCGAAAAATTTAGAAACCGCGCTAAGAAGATTGGCTGGAAGAAGCGGCAGTAAAGCACTTGATATTACGATTTCGCCTGAACCAAGAACGCCAGTTGAACATGTAGTTACTGTAATGGATATCGCAATGCGTTTGAAAATAAACGCTATTTTAGCTACTGAGGAGTAAATTATGGTTTTGTTAAAGTAATGCAAATATGGGCGTTGATAGAATCGAATTTCTTTTTCTTTCGTTCTAACGATAATAGGCGGGTATAAATTTACCTTCTTTGAAATTTGTATCTTGAAAAAATCGCTTTGTAACGAATAAAAACCAATAAGTCATGGATTTATCATTGCAACAAGAAAATAGAAATAAAAATAAAGGTATGACGATCAGCATAATCGTTCATACACTTTTGGTTATACTACTTTTTCTCAATTTGATGCATCCGCCAAATCCTCCACCTGGTCAGGCCGGTATCTTAGTAAGTTTTGGTGAACCAAATATTGGTCAGGGGGAAGAAGTTTCTCCACCTCCAGCCGAATCAGAGGAAGAAGAAAAGCCCGCTGAAGCTGAAGATATTGAAGATACAGATCCTCCGGTGACTGAACCGGAAATAACTGAACCGGAAGAAATCGAACCTGAAGTATCAAAAGCGGAAAAACAAGCTGCTGCAGAAAAAAAGCTTTTGGAAGATAAAAATTCCAAAGAATTAGCTTTGCAGAAAAAGAAAGCCGAAGAAAAGCGCAAAAAAGAAGATGCTGAAGCCAAAAAGAAGAAAGCACTGGAAGATGCAAAGAAAAAAGAAGCAGAAGAGAAAAAAAGAAAAGCAGACGCCGATGCAAAGAAAAAAGCAGATGCTGAAGCAAAGAGAAAGGCAGATGCTGAAAAGTTTAAGGGTGAAATCGGTGGAATGTTTGATCAGGAAGGAGATGGTAAAGGGGAAACTGGAAAACCCGGTAATCAAGGCGATCCAAACGGTGATCCGAATGCCTCAAACCTTGAAGGCGTAAGTACAGGCTCTGGAGATATTGGTGGTGAACTTGGAGGTAGAGGAGTCCTTTATAAACCTGTTATTAAAGACAAATCACAGAAAACAGGTGATGTCAGTTTGAAAGTTTGTGTGGATGGCAGCGGAAAAGTTATCAGTGCGGTTTATACTCAGAAAGGATCAACCACAAATGATCCGGATTTGAAAAGAACTGCAATTGCCGGAGCGAAAAGATACAAATTTGATAAGAGTGGGTTGGACAAACAGTGTGGAACGATCAAAATCAAATTCCGTGTAAAATAGATTTTAGTTAACAAGAAAATTAAAAAAGGGTGAGCTGAATGCTCACCCTTTTTTCGTGGAAATATGAATACAAAATATCAAGAAACTTTAGAATATCTTTTTCAACAGCTACCAATGTATCAACGAATTGGCCCGGCCGCTTTTAAGAAAGATCTCACAAATACTATTGCCTTATGTGCACAACTTGATGATCCGCAGTCAAAATTTCCGTCTATTCATATTGCAGGCACCAATGGAAAAGGGTCAACAGCCCATCTGATAAGTTCAGTGTTTCAGGCTGCAGGAATGAAGACAGGGTTATACACCTCTCCCCATTATATTGATTTTCGGGAACGTATTAAAATTGATGGACAGCATGTTCCAGAATCTTTTGTGATTGATTTTGTAAATAAAAATGCATCTCTTTTTGAAGAGATAAATCCTTCGTTTTTTGAAATTACGGTGGCGATGGCTTTTGATTATTTTGCAAAAGAAAAAGTAGATATTGCAGTCATTGAAACAGGCCTTGGAGGAAGGCTGGATAGCACTAATGTAATAACTCCACTGCTGAGTGTGATCACAAATATAAGTTTTGACCACCAACAATTTTTAGGAGATACGCTTGAGAGTATTGCAAAGGAAAAAGCAGGAATCATCAAACAGGGAATCCCTGTAATAATTGGAGAGGAACAGATGGAAAGCCAAGCTGTTTTTAATGAAGTTACAAAGTCAAAGGAAGCTAAAATTTATTTTGCTGATCGGCATTATCAGGCTAACTTACTCAGCCAAACCAAGACGCATGACAGTTATAATGTAAAATTGAATAATCAATTTTTCTTTGAAAATCTGAAAGTCAATCTGCATGGGATCTTCCAGCAAAAAAATATCCAAACCGTACTTCAGACAATCGAGGTTTTTAATGATCTTAAGCAATTTTCGAAAATTGAAAGGAAACACGTTAGAGAAGGTTTTTCAAATCTCAAAACATTGACCAATTTTAAGGGGCGATGGCAATTGATCGGAGATGAACCAACGATTATTTGCGACAGTGCGCACAACGAAGCCGGTTTAAAAATAGCCATGAGGGAGTTGAAAAAATACCCAAAGGAAAAATTGCACTTTGTTTTAGGAGTGGTAAATGATAAATCTATTGATAAAATACTTTCTCTTTTACCGAAAGACGCCATTTATTATTTTGCAAAAGCAGCTATTCCCAGAGGATTGGATGTTGAGGTTTTAAAAGAAAAAGCAACTGATTTTCATTTAAAAGGAAAAACTTATGATTCCGTTCAACAGGCACTTGAAGCTGCAAAAAAAGTCGCATCCAAAAAGGATTTCATCTACGTTGGAGGCAGTACTTTTGTGGTTGCTGAGGTGATTTAAAGGAACAATTGGAAGATGCCCCTAATCAATTTATTAACACAATCATCTAAAATCCTTTTGCCCAATTATTCCTCTCCCCAACGGTAGCTTTTCAAATCAAGACCTGCCAGGTCAATAACTCTGTCGATTACGGTTGCTGCCAGATCTTCAAAGTTTTTAGGTTTACTGTAAAATGAAGGGCTAGCCGGACAAATTATTCCCCCTGCTTCCGTAATCGTTTTCATATTGTTTATATGGATGAGACTGTATGGCGTATCGCGTAGAACCAGTATGAGTTTTCTTCTTTCTTTCAGGATGACATCCGCAGCACGGGTTGTCAAGTCATTAGAAATTCCATTGGCTATTCTACCTAAAATGCCCATTGAGCAGGGGCATACAATCATGGTTTCATATTTAGCGGAACCCGATGCGAAAGGAGCCATGAAATTATTTTTTTCATAAAAGTCAAAAGGATAGTTTGCATAATCTTCATTTCCCAGTTCCAATTTCCAATTAAATCGGGCATTGTCACTCAGGACTACTCCAACTTTATCAACCTGGTCATTTACTCTTTTTAGCTTATCTAATAAGACTTTAGCATAAATAGACCCACTGGAACCACCAATGGCCACGACAATTTTATTCATAATTTGTTAATTAATGTTAAAAAACCAGTGTGTTGGAATGGCAGTTGTGTATACTTCATAAAAATGTGATATTTTTGAATGCAAATTATTATTAAATCAAGACGTTTCCCATGAACGTTAAAATAAAAAGAATCAGATAATGAAAAAAATAATTCAACTTGGCCTTTTCCTTTTTTGCGCGATTGCGCTTTCTTCATTTACATACTTGTATAAAACAACAGAAAATGAAATTGTTGCAGGAAAAAACGTAAAATGGTATACCTGGGATGAAGCAGTCAAAGCCAATAAAACAGAACAGAAGAAATTTTTTGTCGATATCTATACAGATTGGTGTGGCTGGTGTAAAAGAATGGATGCTCAAACCTTTGAAGAATCAGAAGTTGCAGCCTATCTCAACAAACATTTTTATCCAATCAAATTAGACGCAGAACAAAAAGCAGATATCGTTTACAATAATTATACTTTTAAATGGGTAAAGGGCGGAAGACGAGGCGTTCATGAATTGGCTTACTCTCTTTTGGATGGTTCAATGTCTTACCCTTCTTTAGTATTCTTAACAGAAAACGAAGAACGCATCATGATTTCTAAAGGATTTAAGCAGAAAGAAGATTTTTTGAAAGAATTGAAATACATCGAAGGAGAACATTTCAAAACGACCAGCCTGAATGATTTCAAGGCTGCCGGAGCCAAACCATAAATGGATTTCAAAAAAAACATAAAAAAGCAGTGCTGAGTTTATTCAGCACTGCTTTTTTTGTTGTCCTTGACCAATTTATCTAATGATACAAATTCCCAATTGAGTTCTTTATTTATAATATCATGATTGAAAATCAACAACTTATCGGGATTGGTATTGGTAACATATTTAGGCAGTCCAAATGGAATTGCGGAGTTATTGATTCCAGATCCCAAAAAACGAATTCCTTCTTTTGTGCGGTATTCAAATTCTTTGGCTCGTTGCCCCAAATCTCCTCCAACTAATATTACCTGAACACCTTTTACTTGAATTTTTTTTAAGATTGGGAAAAATACTTCTTCGAAGGTTGCAGGCTTTTCGCAGCTGACCTTGTATTCCGGGTGGTATGCGTTAAATATTTTTGCAATCTTCAAGGAATCATTTACCATGTGATTATTCAACAAACTATGATGATGTAAAATAACCAGGTGAGAAGCATCATTTATGGTATCTGCAATATTTTGAAGCATATGTAATTGCCCATCCAAAAGCTTGCATTCACTTTCTTTAGGGTGATAATTAGGATGATAAAATTCTGTTGTATTGAGTACAACAACACCCATTCCATCAAAAAAGGAGGAATAAAAAGTTTGCCGGCGGGTTTTATTCGTAATGTAAGTTACATTGCCTTCTACTAGGTCATGATTGCCCAAAGCCCAGAATGTTTTGTCAGAAGATAAATCAAAAATACTGTCAAGGTATACTAAAGTTAGGGGAGATTCTGAGGTTCTTGCACAAAGATCTCCTCCGAGCCAAATCCGGTCATAATTCTTGCAGTCAAATCCTTCCAGACGATAGTCAATGCGATTGTTATTGACCACTCCCCATTGGTAGGTGTGAGATAAAAAAAGATACTTTTTAATTTGAGGTTTTTGATCAAAGTGACAACTATAAATCAGATATAAAGCTGAAAGGATTAAAAAGAGATAGGTTCTTTTCATAAACTACAACCGCTTAAGTTCTTTCGTGATTTCTTTCAACTCCAGCTGAAGTTGCTGAGCTGAATCAAGAGAGGTGCTTTCAAGCATTCGGAGTGAAAGCGTTTCGATGGTTTCCATATAATGTTTGTTATATTCCAGATCAGTTTTGAAGGTTTCCATATTAGCAATATCATCGAAATGATCTTCCTGAAGTTCGCTCAGCTTTTTTTGTTTTGTAGCTAATTCCTTCGCAAAATTATGGTTGTAATTAAGTGTATCTAATTTGGTCCTGCACGTTTCATAAAAGTCAATCTTGGCTTTGCGCAATTCCAGTTCTCTATAAAAACCAGCGAGTATCCGTTTGCTTTTCTGACGATTTTTTTCGAGCAGTTCCAATTCGTTATCCAAGCTGGATTCGAGATCATCAATAGCATGTTGAATATCTTTGATTTCAGTTTTATTTTTTATAATCTGTTCTTTACTTTGAGCAAATTGTCTTTCCAAGCTAGCCTCAATACTGTAATCATGTTTATTCTTTTTACTTAAATTCCATAAAAAATTGAATAAAAAGAAAGCAAGTCCCAGCATGGCAAAAAAGCCAGCTAATATTATCAAAATATAGAAGAGTGGTCTGAATAATACAGCGATAAACAGAAAGGCAATTGCCAACGCAGCGAAAGCATACCAATTTTGATTGTCTTTGATCATGTATTTTTATTGAATTGCTAAGATATTACTTATTTATAAATAGAAATAAATAAAAGCGTTATTGGTTCAAAATGAGCAATATATTAAGCCGTATCAATAAATGAAATAGTGAAGATTTAGTTTATTTTGTTGGTTTATAAAGCGTATTTTTGTGCCTGTTTTGGAAAGAGACCGTAAAACTTACTTTGAAGACTAATCCAGCATAAATGAATTTAATACAAAAAATACAGGAAAAGTACATCGAAGAATTTACTAATAATGTACCTTTTGATGAATTCCTTTTCAATATAATTATCGTTGCACTGCTGACTTCAATTCTGCGTTTTTATTACATTCGATATGGAAATGCGATATCCAATCGCCATAAATTTGCCAACAATTTTCTTCCGCTGGCTTTGGGAACTTTACTGATTATTATGATTGTAAAGTCATCGATTGCGTTATCCCTTGGATTGGTTGGTGCATTATCGATTGTTCGATTTAGAGCAGCCATAAAAGATCCTGAAGAGCTGACCTATTTATTCATCGCGATTGGTTTAGGGCTTGCCGGAGGCGCTAATCAACCGATACTTGCCATTGTAGCTTTTTCATTAATCATTTCGCTGCTTTATATCAATCGCTTGATAATTGGTAAATCAGGGTTTAAAAAAGAAGACAAACTCTTTGTCAATATTAGTACAGATGAAGAAGATTTGAATAAAATTACAGCTTTATTGACCGACAACTTTTCGTATGTTGAGTTAAAACGTTTGGATACCCTTGAAAAAGGAATGGATGTTTCTTTTGTGTGTAAAGCCGATTCAATAGATCAATTGTCAAAGGTAAAAAATGAAATTAGCCAACTTTCCAAACAAACAAGACTTTCAATTGTAGACCAACCTGATTTAATTGTATGATTCTTTCGGATGTCAGTTCCAAATCTAGGTGGAGCCAAAAACGAATCGGATTTATTTTGATCGGTTTAATCTTAATTGGTTTTAGCATATTTCTGATCCCTAAGCTTATCGTATTTTTTTCGAAATCAGCGACTCATATTTATTTTTGCGATGCAGAGCAAACCATGGGGAAACATTTTGTGGGCCCAAATGGTGAGCGTTTTAACGGAACAAAAACCCAAAGGAGTGATCATGCCTTCAGTGGTCGATACGCCTCCAAAGTTGGGTTTGGTGATGGCTTACAATATGGTTTTGGATTTACTTTAAAAGAATTCCGCGCAGGAGAAACTTATCGGGCTTCAGTTTGGCGTTACAGGCCATTTGGAGGGCCGGGTAATTTGGTTGTTTCGGGTAAAGGTGAAACCGAATTTTATCAAGCTATGGATTATCCAGTAACCAGTGCCAAAGGCTGGGAAAAACTGGAGCTTATTTTTAAAATACCTTCTTTTAAGAAATTCGAAACATTTGAAATTTATGTTTATTCAACGGGTATTAATGACGTATATTTTGATGATTTGAAAATAGAGCGGATCGCATATGATTCGGCAGCTTTTTTAGCAAAAATACCTGTAGTTGAACTCAGGATTGATGACGCTGGAATGCGCAAATTACAACAAAAAAGAAAAGAAGCGTATAAAGCGGGTATTCTGGAAAGAGCAGATGACGATTGGGTCAAAGGGAAACTGAAAAATGAAGGGAGCGATGAAGAAATTAAAGTGGAGCTTCGTTTGAAAGGAGACTGGCTGGATCATTTGGAAGGAGATAAATGGTCGTTCAGGATCAAAACGAAAGGTGAGCAAGTTTGGAATCGTTTGCGTTATTTTTCATTGCATACGCCAAAAGCGCGTTCTTTCCTCCACGAGTGGCTGCTACACAAGCTTTTTGAAAAAGAGGACGTGCTCACGACCAAATATGATTTTGTGATTGTAAAACTGAACGGGAAAGCGCTTGGTGTTTATGCTTGTGAAGAGCATTTTGATAAAATACTTGTTGAAAGGCAAAAGCGCAGGGAAGGGCCAATTATCCGGTTTTCCGAAGATGGTTTTTGGGCGGCCATTAAGCGGAATTTACAGCAACATGGTTCGTATGATTTTAATTTGGAACAGTTTCCAAGGAAACCAGAAGCCTCGGAGATAAAACCTTTTCAGGATGCTAAAATAACAAGTTCCCCTACCTTGCAAAATCAGTTTGAAATTGCACAAAACCTTTTGTATCAATATAAATATGGTCTTCGTAAAGCGGAAGAAATTTTTGATATCGAACGAATGGCTAAATATTATGCTATTTGTGATGCGATGAATGCCTATCATGGACTAGCCTGGCACAACCAACGGTATTATTACAATCCGGTTACTTCCAAATTAGAGCCTATCGCTTTTGATGGATTTGGTACGGTGATTTCTCGTCATGATGACCTCCTCGGCTCAGGAGCATTGAATAAAAGAAGACTGAAGGAAGAGAAAATAGAGAACATTCTTTTCATCAATGAAGCATTTACAAAACAATATGCTCATTATTTAGCAAAATATAGCAGCCGGCGTTTTTTGCAATCTTTTATTGCAGAATATGAAGAAGAACTGACGCTTTTGGAAGAATTAATTCAGTCTGAATTTGGTGATTATAAACTCAACCGGGAAGATATCATTTTGTATGCCCAAAGGATGTATGCCTTATTGATGCCTTTTGATAATCTTAGCCTAAGAGCTTATACCCAAAGTAGCACGGAAAATACCAGAAATTTAAAGATCGCAAATTATCATGGCCTTCCTTTGGAAGTAATTGGTGCTGGGCCTTCCGATAAATTAATGACCGATACTTTCGTGAATCGGCCTTTGCTCGAAGGTTTTGTCCAGCGAAAAACTCAAGCTATTTTCAACCAGGGAATCCTAAATGATACTGTAGTTAACATAACCGCAAATGATATTTGGAAAGCTTATAGAAATCAAGAACCAGTTTCCTTTTCAGAACTTTCGGTAAGAAAGAGCGACAAGTATTTGTTTTTTAATGTTTTAGGGGTTGATTCAGTTTTTCATTCTATGATTGTAGATTGGCCAATCCCTCAGGACTTTTCTCCTCCTCAAGATTTAATAAATAAAAATAAGCTCGTGTCCAATGATATTTATGATGTGAGCGATGGTATGGTTTATTTTAAAAAAGGAAGCCATGAAATCACAGAATCAATCATTATCCCAAAAGGATTTCGTGTTATTTTTTCAGAAGGAGCACAATTAGATTTTGTTAAACATTCTAAATTCATTTCTTATTCGCCTGTTTTTATGAAAGGGAGAGATGAGAAACCGATTAAGATTTTTTCTTCAGATCAAACGATAAATGGATTTACGGTCATTCAGGCGACAGAAGAATCTGATCTTAGATACGTCATTTTTGAGGGTTTAAACACTTTAAATTATAAAGGTTGGAAGCTGACAGGAGGAGTTACCTTTTACGAATCGGATGTTTCCATTAATTATTGTGTTTTTAAGGACAATCATTGTGAAGACGCATTGAATGTTATTCGCTCAGAATTTTCGTTAAACAACAGTATCATTAGCAATACTTTCAGCGATGGTCTCGATGCAGATTTTTGTAAAGGATATATTAATAATACCCGTTTTGAAAATACGACGAATGATGCAATGGATTTTTCTGGAAGTAATATTCTAATTCAGAAATGTTATGTCGAAAGTGCCGGTGATAAGGGCGTTAGCGTCGGAGAAGATACGGATGCTTCAATTTTTTCGATAGAAATAAGAAACTCAAATATTGGAGTCGCCGCTAAAGATTTATCTGTGTTGGTTATTGAAAAAATTAAACTGGTTAACTGCCAGCAAGGCTTTGTTGCTTACCAGAAAAAACCTGAATTTGGAGGTGGTAATATTGTCGTTGAAGACTACTCGGCAGATGAAGTTCGCAGACTGCATAATATTCGTGAGAAATGCGTTTTACAATTGAAAGATAAGCTGATAAAAGGGCAATAAATGATGCTCATAAGTAATCAAAATGATTCAAAAAGGAACTTGCGCTCTTTTGCAAAATTTAGTTTTGGACTGATTTTGCTGGTAGCTGGTTTTGTTTTTTTCTACCCTCAATTCCTAAAAATTAGCACTTTAGAAAATAGTGATATTATTTTTTGTGATGCTGAAAAGGTGTGGAAAAATCAATTTATTTCGAATGGCAGGGCATTTTCAAACGGGAAAACCCAAAGTGATGAATTTGCTCGATCAGGCAAATTTTCCAGTAAACATGTTCGAAACGAAGGATTGGTATTTGGAATGTCTTACAATTTGGAAGTAAATCCCGGCGACCTGTTTAATGTTTCGGTTTGGAAAAAAACAGGAGATGGAAACGGAAAAGGGTTTTTAGTATTTTCAAGCAAAGATGGTTCTGGTTTTTATAAAGCAAAAGAGGAAATATCCGAAATGGGGGGCAATGGTTGGGGTTTAATAACAATGGCTGTTCGGGTACCGGATTCATATCTTAAAAAAGCGATTACTGTTTATACTTACAGTGATGGAGGCGGAGAAATATTCTTTGATGATTTGAAAATTGAAAAACTCGATAAGCTGCCAGATTCTTTGACTGCTGGGGAGTTTCGACCTCGCCATATCAACCTCGAAATCAATGAGAAAAACTTCCGGAAGCTAGAACGAAAACGAGAAGAGGCGCTTCAAAAAGGTTTGTTGATTACAGACGAAGATAGCTGGGTGAAGGCCAATATTCAGGAAAACAATACTGATGAAAAAATCCCAGTAAAAGTTCGTTTAAAAGGAGATTGGCTGGATCACATCAATTCCGAGAAATGGTCATTTAGAATTAAGGTAAAAGATCCATTTGCCTGGAATCGACTAAAAACATTTTCCGTTCATACGCCCAAAGCCCGCTATTATGTTTTGGAGTGGTTGCTCCATGAATTTTGGAAAAAAGAAGGTGTGTTGACCACGCGATATGATTTTATCACTATAGCGGTCAATGGCGAAAGCAAAGGAATCTTTGCATACGAAGAACATTTTGAAAAACAGCTACTCGAATACCAACAAAGAAGAGAAGGGCCCATAATTCGTTTTTCTGAAGATGCCCTTTGGGAAGAGCGTCAGCGGCATTTCAACATTAAAAGTGGA
This sequence comes from uncultured Saprospiraceae bacterium, assembly GCA_963793295.1. GTDB lineage: Bacteria > Bacteroidota > Bacteroidia > Chitinophagales > Saprospiraceae > JAHDHW01. The sequence goes on from CAWBZX010000042.1 coordinate 62,751, forward strand.
CGCAACTATAACTTGCAGGATTTTTCAAAACTTCCTACGGCCAACATCGAACCGTTTCAGGAAAATAAGATACTTCAATCAAAATTACTTACTGAGCAGTTTAAAATAGCTCAAAATTTATTGTTCCAATATCAACAGGAATCACAAACTGCCAGCGAGATATTTGACCTGGATCTTATGGCAAAATATACCGTTATAGCAGACATTTTGGGTGCCTATCATGGATTGGTCTGGCATAACCAACGTTATTATTACAATCCGGTTATCGGCCGATTGGAACCAATCGGTTTTGATGGCTTTGGTTCAAAACCTCGACGAGACCCCCTTTTGCTTGGAAAAGCATTGTTGGAAAACGGCGTGCCATTTGACAACGGACCATTAAGGCGACTTTATAATGATGCTAATTTTATTGAACGGTACATGCATTATCTTAATCAGTTTACGGCGGAAGATTATATTGATAAATTCTTTGCCGAACTGGACACGGAGCTAAATGCAAGGATTGATTTTTTGAAAGCAGAATTTCCGGAATTTGAATTTGATAAATTACAAATTTTCAGGCGAACTGAACAAATTCGTTTTCGATTGTTTCCGTATAATGATTATTCTGTCAATGCCAATTGGTTTACTGATCAGAATGGTCAGAAAGCAATTCAATTGAGCAATACGCATGAACTTCCTTTGGAAGTGGTGGGATCAGGCCTTTATTCCAATTGGTTGCGGGATACCTTAAAGGAGCGGATTCATTTGCCGGGTTTTCGGATTGGAAATAAAAGAGTGATCCGCGAAGCAAAAGTCGCTTCAGATGCAAAATATGTGTTTTATAAACCTTATGGCGTGGATACCCTTTTTTCAAGTAAAATTTCATTGTTTGCTTTACCTGATGGATCTGTCCCTATTCAAAAAATATTCGCAGAGAAAGAATTGAAAAGCAATGAATATTTCAAGGTATCAGGAAGAGACGTTATTTTTAAAAAAGGTAATTATACGTGGAAAAAAGATATTATTATTCCAGAAGGATATCGGGTAACTTTCGTGGCAGGGGTGAGCGTTGATATGGTTAACAAAACAAAATTTATTTCTAAATCCCCGGTTTTCCTTAACGGTACAAATGAAGAACCGATCATGATTTATTCGAGTGATAAAACTGGAAATGGTTTTTCCGTTTTGCAATCTCGGGAAACTTGCAAATTGAATTACGTCATTTTTAAAGATCTGAATACGTTGGACGATGATGGCTGGAATCTTACCGGTGCGGTCACCTTTTATGAATCTGATGTAATGATCAAAAATTGCCTGTTTAAAGATATGCATTGTGAAGACGCACTCAATACAATTCGCTGTAAATTTACGCTGGAAAATACAACTATAGACAATTGTTATTCTGATGGATTTGACGCTGATTTTTGTACAGGTTTGGTAGTGGACTCTGAATTTAAAAATACCGGAAATGATTGTATTGATTTTTCAGGGAGCCGTGTTGAAATTAAAAATTCCAATCTGATTAATTGTGGCGACAAAGGAGTAAGCGCAGGGGAAGAGTCTTATGTTGTGGTTGATGAAGTTGTGGTTGATGGAGCAGTTATTGGCGCAGCTTCAAAGGATTTGTCTTATTTGCGCGTTGAAAATATAACTTTGAAAAACTGTAATCAGGGTTTTGCGGCGTACCAGAAAAAACCTGAATATGGAGTCAGTACCATATTTGTCAGCAACTTTACAGAAGAAAATGTAAAATACTTGCGTACCATAGCTCCCCGATGTACTTTAGAATATCAAGGCCAAGTTTTCATTGGTGGTGAATAAAAATAATTTAAGAATATGATGAAACGATTTTACCTGTTAATCAATATTATCTTTTTGAGTTTTATAAATGGAATTTTTGCGCAATTACCTGCAGATTTTATAGATCAATTAGTTTCAGATGAATTAGTCAAGCCCGTCGGGATTACGTTTGACGAAAATGGTCAGGGTTATGTTTGGGAGCAGGAAGGCAGGGTTATGGTTTTAGATACCAGCGGAGTAGTTTTGCCGGAACCTTTAATTGATCTGAGGGAAGAAGTTGGCGGATGGTGGGATAATGGTTTGCTCGGATTTACCTTGGACCCTGATTTTTTGGATAATGGCTTTTTTTACCTTTTTTATGTTGTTGACCGACATCACTTATTATACTTTGGAACAAGTGAATATAGTCCGGATTCTTCCACTTACCAGCAAGCTACGATTGGCCGGATCACACGTTACCAGGCAGATAGCAATTCCAATTTTCAAACCTCATTTCCCAACAGCCGAAAAGTATTAATCGGAGATCAGCTCAATAATGGTTTTCCGATCATTATCCCTTCTCATGGTGTAGGTTCGCTTGTATTCGGAACAGACGGAACTTTGCTGGCATCCTGTGGAGAATCCGGAAGCTTTACCTCTTCGGATGCCGGAAGTCATCCAGATACTTATTTTGAACAAGCGTTAAATGATGGCATTTTATTGGAAAAAGAAAATATTGGCGCCTATCGTTCACAGCTTATCGACAATCTGAATGGTAAAATCATTCGCATCGATCCAAGTACCGGAAAAGGCATTTCGAGCAATCCTTTTTATGATCCCAGCGATCCCGATGCACCAAGATCTAAAGTTTGGGCTTTGGGTTTGAGGAATCCTTTCAGAATCTCCTTGCAGCCAAATAGCGGTAGTCATGATCCTGATTTAGCAAGGCCCGGAGTGATTTTCGCCGGTGATGTTGGCGCTACTCATTGGGAAGAATTAAATATCATCACAGATCCGGCAATGAACTTTGGTTGGCCGATTTACGAAGGCATGGAAATTAAAAATACTTTTCAATCAAAAGTGGCGGATAACCTTGATGCTCCTAATCCATTATTTGATGCGGACACTTGTAATATTGAATACCTGGGCTTTCACGATTTGATTGTTCAATCCACTTTACAAACAGAAGATTTATTTCCAAATCCATGTGATGAAGACCAACAACTTCCGGGCAGCATTCCTACTTTTAAACATGACAGGCCAGTCATAGCATGGCGAAACGATCGGCGGCCGGTTGATTCGATTGCTATTGTTCCCGCTTATGACAATGAAGGAAATGCTATTTCTTATGGTATTGAGGAAATTGAGTCAGGCGTTGAAGGAGTTTATTTTGACGGCTATTCCAGTATTGCGGGTGTTTTTTATGAATCGGATAATTATCCGGTAGAATATAGAAACCGATATTTCCAGGCTGACTTTAGTGGTTGGATCCAGCTTTTTGATTTTGATGAAAACTACAAATTGCTAAAAGTTGATTCATTTCACTACGATTGCAAAGGCATTGTAGACCTGGCTGTCAATCCAAAAGATGGATGTATTTATTATGTTAAAGTGAATGAAGGGGCTTCCATTCGAAAAATTTGTTACGGAGGTGATCCTCCTCCGGTGGTTATCGCCAGCGCTGATGTTTATTATGGCGTAAGCCCGCTGACTGTAAGTCTGGATGCAAGCAGCAGTTATCATCCCAAAGGATATCCTATTACTTTTGAATGGAATCTGGGCGGTGGTGTTTCAAGTTCTGAAGTTAGTTTTAACCATGTTTTTGAAACGGTTGACAATCAGCCAACGCCATTCCCTGTAACAGTTACAGTGACTGACAGTGTCGGAAACTCAGCTAGTAAATCATTTATTATTTCGCTAAATAATACGCCTCCTTTAGTTGAAATTAGCAGTTTTGATGATGGTGATTTGTATCCAATGAGCGATTTTACTTTGTTACCGCTTAAAGCAAATGTTTCGGATAACGAACACAGTGATTCGGAATTGGCCTATGCCTGGCAGACCTTCCTTTTTCACAATACTCATAATCACCCTAATCCTGTCGAAAACCAGAAAACTTCAAGCATCGTTTTGGAACCAGTTGGCTGCGAAGATGAGGAATATTGGTACAGAATTGAACTCACAGTGACAGATGCAGCAGGATTGTCGACAACGGATGTTGGGGAGCTTTTTCCATATTGTGGTGATCTGTTTGGGAAAAATGTAACACTGACTGGTGAAGCAAAACAGGATGGCAATTATTTGACCTGGGTCCCAACTTTAGAAAATAATATCGTCGATTATGAGATTCAGCGAAGTGATAATATTACCGATTTCGTCACCATTGGAAGTGTGAAAGCGAATAGTAGCAATTTATATAATTTTAAAGATAAATCTCCCTTTTTAGGGAATAACAGATACCGACTCAAATTAAACCGGCAGGATGGCATCTACGATTATTCTAATAAAGTAATTCTAAAATTTCCACCTGATCCGGATTACGTAATTTATCCCAATCCGGTTGCCGACTTTTTAAATGTGAAAGTAAAGGAAAGTACAGGAACGATATTTTTTGAATTGTTTGATGCTATCGGGAAACAGGTTTCTTATGATGAATGGGTCGATGATACTTTAGATGGGCTAGAAAGACCAGTCAATGTAGAAGCTCACGCCAACGGTGTCTACTTTTATCGACTTCAAAATGGAATGGCAACTTTTTACGGTAGTCTACTTATCATGAAATAAGTTTTTGATCAATGATTAGAGAAATGAATTTAAAAAGGCTGATATTATTTTTTGTTTTTTTATACGCCTTTTGCCTATCTGCACAATTGCCTTCTGAATTTATTGAAACAGTAATAACCACTGAAATATATCGTCCGGTAGGAATTGCTTTTGATGAAAATGGGCAAGTTTATGTTTGGGAACGCGAAGGTATTGTCCATATCATCGATTCATCAGGAGTAAAATTACCAAATCCATTAATTGATATTTCTGAAGAAGTCGGGTATTGGGGAGATCATGGTTGTTTAGGGTTTGCCTTGGATCCAGACTTTCTTTCAAATGGTTATTTTTATTTACTTTATGTCGTTGACCGCCATCATTTACTGTATTTTGGTACTGATCAGTATGAACCAGATTCCAGCTTAACGCATCAGGCAACCATTGGCAGGATTGCGAGATATACCGCAGATCCTTCCAATAATTTTCAAACGATCGTTCCAAACACCAGAAAAGTTTTATTAGGAGAAACAATTGATTCAGGGTTTCCGATTCTGATCGCTTCACATGGAGTTGGGTCATTGGCTTTCGGAACCGATGGTACTTTATTGGCTTCCTGTGGCGATGGTGGAAGCTTTCTTTCCAATGATGTAGGAAGTGATGAAGGTACTTATTATGAGCAGGCTTTGACCGATGGAATTATTCGGGAAAAAGAAAACATCGGCTCCTTCAGGGCGCAAATGGTGGATTGTTTGAACGGAAAAATAATTCGTATTGATTTGGAAACAGGTGATGGTGTTCCGGGTAATCCATATTTTGACAGCGAAAATAGCCGCTCCGCGGCTTCAAGAGTCTGGGCTTTAGGCTTGCGCAATCCTTTCCGATTCATCGTGCGGCCCGAGTCAGGGAGCCATAATCCCGAAGTCGGGTGATCCTGGTGATTTATTTATTGGAGACGTTGGAGGTGCGAAATGGGAAGAGCTAAATATTGCTACTCAGTCCGGACAAAATTTTGGTTATCCGCTTTTTGAGGGAAGTCCCCGAAAGGAAGCTTTTTGGAACCTTTTGGTTGAAAATCCAGATGCCCCTAATCCTTTGTACGATATGGATACTTGTCAAACTTCGCATTTTTATTTTCAGGAATTGATCCGGCAAGCTAATCCGGCACCAGGAGAGACCTTTCAAAATCCTTGTAATCCTCAGGAAACGATTGATTCAAATGCACCAATCTTTTTTCATGCCCTTCCAAAAATCATGTATAATAATAGTTTGAGCAATAAACCCGATCGGGCTTATATTCCTGTCTTTGGTTCTGAAGGCGGTGTGGATACTTTGAACATTTCGACACCGGGCTCTCCTGTAAGTGGAGAACCTTTTGGTGGATATTCAAGTGTAGCGGGTTGTTTTTATGATGGTGATAACTTTCCTGCGGATTATCGCGGGAAGTATTTTCACGCGGATTATAGCTGGTGGATAAGAGTTATGGATTTTGATGGAAATAACGAATTCCAGACCGTTGAACGTTTTCATGATGATGCGGATTATATTTTAAGCATGGCTGTCAATCCAAAGGACGGCTGTTTGTATTATGTCAATTTTCAAAGCAAAGTGATGAAAATAAGCTTTGGAGGAAATGCGCCTCCGGTAGCTGTCGCTAAGTTTGACAAACAATTTGGGCCATCTCCCCACATCGTTAATTTTGATGCTTCCGAATCTTACGATCCTGACGGAACGCTTTTGGATTTCTATTGGAATTTTGGGGATGGAACGTCCTCTGAAGAACGTGATCCACAACATCTCTTTCAAACAACATCCAATAATCCAACTCCTTTTAATGTGTCTTTAACGGTTACAGATAGCCTCGGAGCACAATCAGTTGCCAACCTGATTATTTCATTAAATAATACCCCTCCTGAAGTTAAAATAATCAGTTTTGAAGATGGTGATAAGTACCCTGTATCGGGTTATACCGTCTTGCCTTTGGAGGCAGAAGTCGTGGATGCGGAGCACAGCCAATCGGAACTCAGCTACGAATGGCAAACCTTTTTGCAGCACAATACGCATGAGCATGGCGAGCCTGTTGATGATCAGCAAACTACTTCTACTTTGTTAGAACCGATCGGTTGTAATGATGAAATTTATTGGTATCGGATCATTTTAAAGGTTTCTGATGCGGCAGGGCTTATCGGAATTGATACCAGTGAGTTGTTCCCTTATTGCGGAGATCCTCCGGCTGAGTTGAAAAACTGGAAAGCAATAGCGCAGAATAAGTCAATTGATTTGTTGTGGGAAACGGGATTAGAAACAGACTTGGCTTATTTTGAGATTCAAAAAATAGACAATATCAATATTGTCAAGTCCATTGGCCAGATGACTGCAAAAGGTAGTAATTCTGAATACCAATTCACAGACGATAATCCCATCAACGGAATTAATATTTATCGTTTAAAAATGGTGCGGAATGATGGTGTTTACGATTATTCATCAGAAGTAAAAGCGCTTTTTCCTCCAAAACAGGAAATTAGCGTTTACCCAAATCCGGCGAATGACCTGATTTATATTCAGTTGGAATCAGCAGCAGAGAAAATGGAGCTTGAGTTTTTTAATTATGCCGGGCAAAGTATTTTTAAAAAACAGTGGATGGATTCTAATCAGACTGAAGTGGATGTCTCTGATTGGCCGGTAGGTGTTTATTTTTATCGTTTAAAAAATGGACCCAAAAAGTATAGTGGGAGCGTATTGATTATGCGATAAGGTTTGTTTCTTTCCTATCCATTAGCGGAACATTATACAAAATGGCAACCGACAAAAAAAGCGGCAGTTGATACAAATAACTGAAAGGCACATAGAAAAACCCATAAAAAATAATGAGGTAAAATTTCAATCCAATCAGTAAATACATCTTGGTATTCAAACCTCTTTTTCTATAAAAAAAATATCCTAAGCCCAGTAAAAAAGCTGTGAAGGCACATATTCCGATATGGAATTTTTTGTTGAAAGCTAAGCGTTGACTTTCATCTCCGTCTACAAAATCATAAAAATAAATTGCAAAACTATGTCCTTTTGAGAGGTGGTACGGTTTCTCATCTCCAGATTGCCATGATTGCGTGTGCCATTGTGTAGTCGCCGTTTTAGCATAATAATCAAGCCCTTTTGAGAGGATGGTCCAGTCTTTTGCTAAAAACGGAATCACGTATAAAAGTAATACGCCAATAGCGACATTCAGCGAAACTATAAATACATTTTTAAAGCCTTTTTCAACCCAATAAGTCAATAAATACAATGGTAGCCAAAAAGTGAAAGCATATCGGGAAAGTAAACACAGGAGTATTCCCAAAGCCATTAAATAGCGATTTTTATGAAAAATCGTTAAAGTGAGCAACAGGTAAAATCCAATAGGAAGTAATTCAACGGCGTACCCAAAAGTTCCCCAGGAATACAATCGATATCTGTAAATAAAGAAAAAGGGAATCAAGGCTTTGAATACGATTTCAAAAATGCCGGCATCACTTCTGATAAGTTTGATATTATACAAAAATATTGCTAATAAGAAGACGAGATATGCCGTCCAACGATAATCAATATTCAATACTTCTGAAAAGATATACGGCGCCCATAGCATAGGGAAATAGGTTGGATCTACAGCATAACCTTCAAATTGAAGCGGTTTGTAAATGGTTTCGCCGCTCAAAAATCGCTGAACATACATCTCTAATGATGGAATAATATCTGAAGCTTTGGCATCAATTGGATACCCCCAAAAGACTTCTCGTAGCAGGTAAGCGCAGTAAATCGATCCTGCTGCAAAAATGCTAAAAACGATCAAATACCGCCACCATTTTATGGCTTTCAGACTTTTTGGGATTTCGGGCTTTTTAAAACCGATTAATTTGAAAGCAGCAATACAAAATATGATACCTGAAGTAAGCCAAACAATAGGGCTGTTATAAACGCCATATTTGTTCTGCCATGAAGTCAGCATCGCCAATTCTACCAACATTGCTATCAACAGAATGATTACCCATGAATAATGATTGATCAATTGTCTTGGACTCATATCAGTCGACAAATCTAAGGAATTTTATCTTTTAAGAAAGGAATGAACCGTGCTAATTAATTCAAGTTGCGATATATCGCAAACTTGAAAATGATGAGTTAAAAATGATGAATGATAAGTTGGTTTTTACACGTTTTTGGAGAAAATTCATAATTTATCATTCATAATTAGCAAGGTGTTTCGCAACTTGCGTTAATTATACGATTCTAAAACATAATACATGTCGATTTTACCTTTGTTTTTTGCATCTACTTTTCCGCGGTATTCAAAAGCGAAATCGTTTTTTACCTGGTTGTATGTATCTTCTGAAATATTCACTTTTCCAGGTTCACCGCTTGATTCCATTCTGGAGGCTACATTGACCGTGTCGCCCCAAATGTCATAGGCGAATTTTTTGAGACCAACTACTCCTGCGATGATAGGTCCGACGTGGATACCTATCCGGGCTTCAAAGAAAGGTTCTTTTTTGTATTGTCTTTCTTTTTTTAGCGATTGTAGAAAAAATTGAATTTCAATAGCAGCATTGATGACCCTTTTGGCATGATCTGGTTGTTCGATCGTCAAACCACCGGCACACATGTAAGCATCACCAATTGTTTTGATTTTTTCCAGCTCATATTTACTGATAATCTGGTCAAAGTTTTTAAAACAATGATCGAGTTCTTCGACGAGTTGTTCTGGACTTAGTTGTTCTGAAATACCGCTGAAATTGACGAAATCAGTAAAAAGTACACTTACATTATCGTGGTAACGCGTTTTTGCTTTTCCGTTTACTTTCAATTCTTTTGCTATTGATTCTGGGAGAATATTGAGCAATAGCGATTCGGATCGCTCCTTTTCATATTCAATCATTTCATTCTTTTCTTCCAATAGTGCATTATGCTTTTTTTGCCCTTTGTAACGGCTGAACAGTCCCCCTGCTAGTATGAGTACAATCGCTATAATGGCAAAATACAGCCATCGACGGGCTCGTTGTTTTTCCAATTGTGCTTTTTGTGATTCCAGCTTCATATCTTTTTGGACAATGCTTAAAGAGTCCATCATTTGTTCGGTTTTCAGTGAATCAACAAGCATTACATATTTCATGTTAAGCAATTCTGCCTTGACCTGATCTTCGGTCATTTTTGATATCGCTTCTTTTTTGGCAAAGATATCCTGGCTGAGCACTTCTTTTTCCATATTTAGTTGTGCTGCTTCCTCTTCAACACGCTGGCGTTGTTGATCCAATTGTGAAACTTGATCACTAAGGGCTTCTTTTTCGTTATACATTTCATGTACTTTCTGATAAGCCTTGAGATGCCGGGAGTTGAGTTTTGTTGGATCTACGTTTTTAAGGATATCACCAATTGCCTTCAGGGTATCATTTACTGCATCACGGCTAGGTACTGTACTTATGTTGGCGATCTCTTCTTCAATATTATCAAAATCCCTTGTTCTTTTTAAGCTTCGAGCCATCGATTTCAGTTGGGTTAGATTGTCCAATTCCAGTGCCTTATTGGTGGTGTCTGCCTGGAGTAAGAAAAGATTGCTATTTCTGAACTTCAAGGCTATTTTCGATTTGTTTTTTGGCTTCATTGGTTGTTTGAGCATGGCTTTGCCTTCGCGATTTAAGGCTCTTGCCATGGCTTCTTTGTTATCCAGTTGCCGGGCTTTTCTGTAGGCATGGTTTGCCGCAATCCTAGCTCCTTCGTACTTTTCTTCTTCATAAAACAGCTCTGATAACCTGATGGCTGTATTTATAAATTCCATACTGTCGAGCGTTTTTAATTCTTCTTTTAAAGACTCAATTTGGTTGCTTTGTGCAAAAAAGAACAGGGGAGAAAATAGCAATAATATTGGGAGAATGGTTTTCATCTGGAGCAAGGCATTGCTTTTATTTTATATGACTAAAGATAATAATTTTCGTTTAAAGCATTTTACGCTAAAATTTTTGATATTAGGTCTGATGGCTTTTTTTATTAATTCTCCAATTTTAGTTATCTTCCAATTCCATATCCATTGAAAGGACATATCCAGGCTTATTTTACATTATTCATTTCATTTAAATTTTTTCGTATGAATTTTTTGTACTTCATTCTCATAGGTGCTGCCGCCGGTTGGCTTGGCGGTCAGTTTATGAAAGGAACTGGTTTTGGTCTTTTAGGTAATATTGTAGTGGGAATTATCGGAGGTTTTCTCGGAGGTTTTTTGTTTGGTGTTTTGGGCTTGTCTTCTAATGGAGGCCTGATGGGGTCTTTGGTTACTGCTACCGTTGGAGCGATTGTTTTGATTTATATTGTAAAATTGGTAAAGAAATAAAAGCTGATTTTATAGTGATTTTGAAAGTATGAATGACTTTTTGTAAGCTATTTAGATCACCATTCATCAACATAACAACACCGAGTTTTTTATTTTTTCTGTTTCCTTAGCATCTATAGTGGTTTGGGTTTTTTAAAGAAAATATTTTTTTAAAAGGCTTGCACAAGAAACAATTGTTTTATACATTTGAAACAAATTGTTTTAAATTAAACGTACTATAAAAGAAAACTAAATCAAGATGTTTGAAAGAGCGATCCTGCATCTTGACCTGGATGCGTTTTTCGTGTCGGTCGAGTGCTTGAGGAACAGCTCTATGAAGGGAAAACCATTGATCATTGGAGGAACAAGCGATCGGGGAGTGGTGTCCAGCTGTAGCTATGAAGCGCGCGCCTTTGGCGTGCATTCGGCGATGCCTACCAAATTGGCGAAGCGCCTTTGTCCGGATGCTATTTTTCTGAAAGGAGATATGGATGCTTATTCAAAGCATTCTAAAATGGTCACGGAAATTATTGGCGAAGAATCGCCGGTTTTTGAGAAAGCCTCGATCGATGAATTTTACGTTGATTTGAGTGGCATGGATCAATACATCGGCTGTTTCAAATGGTCAAAAGAACTTCGCCAAAAAGTCATCCATGAAACCGGGTTGCCCATCTCTTTTGGATTATCTGTCAACAAATTAGTTTCTAAAGTCGGAACAGGGGAAGCTAAACCCAATGGTGCACTTCGTATCAATGCGGGAACAGAGAAAGCTTTTCTGGCTCCGCTTTCTACTTCCAAAATTCCATCGATTGGAAAAGTAACCTACAAGAAATTGAGTTTCATGGGCGTACGGACCATTGACACCCTGAGCCGTATTCCGATGAAACTGCTCCAGCGAGAATTCGGAAAACCAGGAATATCCCTTTGGAAAAAAGCCAATGCAATCGACAATTCGCCTGTTGTCCCTTACAGCGAACGAAAATCTATCTCCGCTGAACGCACTTTTGCAGTGGATACGATCGATGTGGTAAAGCTGAAATCCATCCTTGCGAAGATGCTGGGCAAACTGACTTTTGAATTAAGGCAATCCCAAAAATTGACCTCCTGTATAACGGTAAAAATCCGTTACTCAGATTTTAATACCTATACCCGGCAGCGTAAACTTCCTTACACTGCCAACGACAATACCCTCACACTACAGGCTTACGAGCTTTTTGACCAACTCAATCAAAGAAGGCAATTGATCCGACTGATCGGGATCAAGTTTAGTGGGTTGGTACACGGAAATTACCAAATCAGCCTCTTTGACGATACCGTCCGGGAGATCAATTTACTCCAGCAGATGGACCGTATTCGGAATCGTTTTGGTAAAAATGCAGTCATGAGAGCATCCGCTTTGGGTAAATAAACTTTCCAAACACAATCGGAAATGTATTTAAATGTACACAGTTACTTCAGTTTGAAGTATGGAACGCTATCGCCCAAAAATCTGGTGATGGCAGCACAACAGTATGGAATAAAGGCTTTGGTATTGACAGATATCAACAACACGTCTTGTGCCTACGAGTTTATTTCGTGTTGTAAAAAATATGGCGTGAAACCTGTTTTGGGCATCGAATTTCGAAAAGATAATCGCCTGCTTTATGTAGGTATTGCAAAAAATGAGCAAGGCTTTTTTGAACTCAATCGATTCTTGACGGAGCATTCGCTGGAAGAAAAACCTTTGCCGGAAATTGCTCCGAAAATGGATTATGTTTATATTATTTATGAGCAATTGGTGAAGCCTATTGCTGCTTTTCAAAATCATGAATTCTTAGGTGTCCGGCCAAAAGCAGTCAACCAACTTTTCAATTCTTCATTGCTGAAACATCAGAACCGCCTGGTTATCCTTAGTCCGTTTACCTTTCTGGATGAAGAAGGTTTTAGAACGCATAAATTACTGCGTGCCATTGATCTCAATATTGTTATTACAAAGTTGAAAAAAGAGGATCATGCTCATCCGGATGAAGTTTTTTATGAAGAAGCTGTTTTACTAAAACACTATGAAAATTATCCGCAACTCATTAAAAATACACAACAACTTATTAATAGTTGTTCGATAGAGCTGAAAAGCAGTTTTGAAAACAATCGCCAAACTTTTACAGGAAGCAGGGAAAGCGATTTTAAATTGTTGTCGAAACTGGCGGTCAATGGCTACAAAAGGCGCTATAGCGATAAAAACATAAAAGCTGCAGAGCGAGTCGAACGAGAGCTGAAAGTGATCAATGAAATGAAATTTGCACCCTATTTTTTAATCACTTGGGATATTGTCCGTTATGCACAATCGGCTGGTTATCATCACGTAGGGCGGGGGAGTGGTGCTAATTCTATCGTCGCTTTTTGCCTCTATATCACAGATGTCGATCCGCTGGAACTGGATTTGTATTTTGAGCGATTTATCAATCCTCATCGTACTTCGCCACCGGATTTTGACATTGATTTTTCGTGGGATGAGCGCGATGACGTGACCGATTATATTTTTAAACGATATGGAAAAGAGTACACGGCTTTGCTGGCGACTTACAATACGTTCAAAGGCAAATCAATTATCCGGGAGCTGGGAAAAGTCTTTGGATTGCCCAAAGCAGAGATCGATACCATCATCAATGAACCTTTGGCAAAGGAAAAACATCATGCACTGGCCAAACATATTTTTAGATTTGGTAAATTGATCGAAGGCTTTCCCAATTATCTTTCGATCCACGCAGGAGGGATTTTGATTTCGGAGAAACCGCTTAATTACTTCACGGCCCTTCAATTGATGCCAAAGGGATTTCCGATCACGCATTTTGATATGTACGGTGCTGAAGATTTGGGTTTTCACAAATACGACATTCTGAGCCAGCGTGGTTTGGGCCACATCAAAGAAACCGTTGAACTCGTCAAACGCAACCAGGGCAAAGCTATTGATATTCATAATGTTGGAAAAATAAAGCAGGACGAAAAAGTTCGTGAACAGCTTCGCTCCGGACAATGTATCGGTTGCTTTTATGTGGAATCTCCTGCGATGCGGGGTTTGTTGAGTAAGTTAAAATGCGACAACTATATTCACCTCGTTGCTGCCAGTTCAATCATTCGTCCGGGAGTTGCTAAATCAGGGATGATGCGCGAGTATATCAATCGTTTTCATCATCCCAATTCTTTTTCGTACATCCATCCCATCTTTGAAAAACACCTGGGAGAGACTTTTGGCGTGATGGTTTATCAGGAAGATGTGTTGAAAATCTGTCATCATTTTGCAGGATTGGATCTTGGAGAATCTGATGTGCTCCGCCGGATTATGACTGGAAAGAAGAAATCATCAGAAGCCTTTGCAAGGTTACGGGACAAATATTTTAGAAACTGCCGGGAGCGGGGTTATAGCGAAAAACTGACCGAAGAAGTTTGGCGGCAAATTGAAAGCTTCAGCGGTTATTCTTTTTGCAAAGCGCATTCTGCCAGCTATGCGGTAGAATCTTTTCAGAGCCTTTATTTGAAAGCCTATTTCCCATTGGAATTTATGGTTGGCGTCATCAATAATTTTGGAGGATTTTATTATGCGGAACTGTATGTCCATGAAGCACGGATGCAGGGAGCACGCATTCATGCACCTTGCATCAATCACAGCCTCTATCTGACGACGATCGAAGGCAATGATATTTATCTTGGCTTCATCCACTTGCACCAGATGGAGCGAAAAGCGGCGCATCAGATTGTAGCAGCGCGAGCGATACAGGGGGCTTTTAAAACGCTGGAAGATTTTATTAGCCGGGTTCATATTTCGCAGGAGCAGTTGGATCTTCTCATTCGGATCGGCGCACTTCGTTTTACGGGTTTGAATAAATATGAATTGATGTGGGAAAAGAATGCTGTTTACAATCCTAAAAATCATTTAGCTGTCACGGGGCAACTTTTTTCTGATGGTTATGAATCCTTTGAACTGCCACAATTGCGGGAGGGAGAATTTGATCAGGCTTTTGATGAAATTGAATTACTTGGTTTTCCACTTCGGTCTCCTTTTGAGTTGATTGACGGAAAATGCGAAGGAGATATTATTGCCCGGCAGATGACTGGTTTTGTGGGCAAACGGATACAAATTCTGGGGTATTACGTGACCAAAAAAAATGTAACTACTGTGAATAAAAAACTAATGAATTTCGGGACCTGGGTAGATAAGGAAGGGCGCTTTTTTGACACGACACATTTCCCGCCAAGTTTGCAGCGCTACCCTTTTCGTGGAAAAGGTTGTTATCTGATCAGTGGCATCGTTGTACTGGATTTTGACTTTCCGAGTGTTGAGGTGACTAAAATGGAAAAGTTGCCGATTGTGAAGGACGGGCGGTATTAGAAGGTCAAAAAGTTAAAAGTTAAGGGTTATGTGGTTGTTTTAGTTATTGCTTCGAACTTCCAACTTCAGACTTCCAACTTCAGACTTTCTTTCATGCTTCCAGCGGCGATGCGACCAGAGCCAGTTTTCAGGTTGCTTGCGGATTCGTTCTTCTAATTTTTGGAAATAAAGCCGGGTGATTTCGCCAGGTGTTGCATTTTGTGGATTTTCGCAAATCATACTTATTTTAATTTCATAAAAACCTCTTTTGACGCGTTCAATGGCAAAATGCAAAACAGGATAATTGGTTTTTTGTGCAATTTTTTCAGGACCATCAAAGCAAGCGGTGTCCTGGTTTAAAAAATTGACCCAGTAAACATGTTCCAAATTGGACGGACTTTGATCGGCAATTAATACAAAAAGAGTTGGGGTATTGCGATTACTGACCAGGGCTCTACCCGTTTGATTCATAGAAATAATCTGAGTATTGAAACGAGAACGCACTTTGTGCAAATAGCGATTGATGTATTTATTGTTCAAAGGTTTGAAAACACCGACTACCCCAAATTTTAATTGGTTGGAAGTTGCTAAAGCGCCCCACTCCCAATTGTTATAATGACTTACTAAACCGACCGCTGATCGATTTTTATCAAAAATATGATCAGCGATTACTGGATTTTTAAAACGGTATCGGCGAACAAGTTCTGTGAGATTTAAAGTCATCCCTTTTATCCCTTCAATCATGATATCGCTTAAATTGAGATATGATTTTTTGATAAGAAGCTCAATTTCCTGATCTGATTTTTCCGGAAACGCGTTTTTAATATTTCCGGAAATAACATCGTACCGATAATGCAGAACTTTGTACAAAATAAAAGCAATGCCATCTGAAAGGACATACAAGACACTAAAAGGAAATAGTGAAAATAGAAATACGGTAAAGCGAAGTGCCAGGTAACTAATCATCTTAAAAATATCTTATTTAAAACAGAAGGCCCTGAGTAGAATCATCATAATGAAATTCTTCAACGAGTGAAGCATCATTTTCAGAAACTTTATTGACTTTTTTTGAAACGGTATAAACTTTCAAAAGTTCATCGGGAAATGGTGACAAAATTTGCAAGACTTCTTCCGCAGAAATATCGGTATCCAGCCAAAGTTGTTCCTGATCAGGTAATAAAATAGCCGGCATTCGATCGTGGATGGATTCCATCAGTGCATTGGGCGGCTGGGTGATGACAGAAAAAGAAAAGATTTCTTCTCCTTCAGGAGATTTCCACTTTTCCCATATCCCGGCAACTGAAAAAATACCCTCATCTTTCAATACGATACGAAAAGGAATTTTTCCGGATGGCGTTTTTTTCCATTCATAAAAACCATCAAAAGGAACCAGGCATCTTCTTTTTTGGACAGCATTGCGGAAGGCCGGTTTTTCTAAAATAGATTCTATCCGGCTATTGATCATTCGGCTGCCAATTTTTTCATCTTTAGCCCAAAAAGGGATCAGACCCCATTTGAAAAACTGCAAATGATCAGGATCTGTATTCGTTAAGACGGGATGCATCTGAGTAGGTGCTACGTTGTAATTTGGTAAAGGATTGTAGCGCTCCAAATCTTCCGAGTAGAAGGTTGCATGAAAACGTTCTTCAAGATCTTTTTCAACTTTAGTTAAACTTGCTCTGCCACACATAATCTTAAATAAAATTAATTCTTTAAGCAGGTAAAGTTATTTTATTCTAGATTAAATAACAATACCCTAACAATAAAAATTGTTAGGGTATATTTGATGTATTATAGGTGCTAGTTAATTTTAAACTTCAGCCTGATCGTAATAACGCATGATGGCTTTTACATCATTATCTTCCATTAGTTCAGGAACAAAACTGAAAAAGATATCTCGATCCTGATAACTTTCTATTAAAGCTTCACCCAGATAATTGAGTGCGGTACTTCGATCACCGGTTTTAAACAAAAGAGCAGCTTTGCAATAAAGAATATTAGCACAATAAGCATTTTCTTCCGCTTCATCTATAGCTTCCATAGCTTCTTCCAGACCATCGATATTGACCAAAAACTGCGCATATTTCACCCAATTACTGCTAACCTCAGGGCCAATCTCGGTCGCTTGTTGAAAAAGAGGCAAAGCTTTCTGGTAATTTCCAGTTTGAGAGTATGCTACTGCCAAACCAACCAGATAGTCCTCTCTCAGATCATCAATTTTGATAGCCTGATCGTAGAAATCAATGGCAGTGATATAATCCTCTTCTTTTGAAAGACATTCAGCCAGATGGTAAAAAACTTCATCATTTGCATTATCCAGTTCAAGCGCGCGGTATAAGTAAATTTTAGCTTTAGCAAAATCATTTTGATACTCGTAAGCTTGCGCAATTTTTAGCAACAATTCGCTGTCAGACTGGAAAAAAGGTAGTGCTTCTTCCAGCGCATCAATGGCTTTGTTGTAAAGTTGTAGATGGAAGCAAACTTCTGCAAATTCTTTGTATGCAGGCTCAAATTTCTGATTGATAATGAAAGCATATTCAAAAGCTTCAATAGCGTCTTTATAATCACTAAGGAAGTAAAAAGCATTCCCCAGATTAAACCAAGCCTGGTAAGAGTAGGGATTGGCATCGATTACCTCGTTATGAATTTCAATGCTTTCGTGATGTTTTTTAGAAAGCTCAACCGCAAACCACATTCTTTGGAGTGCCTGTTGATTAAAAGGGTCATATTTAATAGCATCCCGCAAGGCTAAGAACATTTTTTCAAAATCTTCAAGCTTCTCCTGTATTAAAGCTTCTTCAAGCGAAATCAAACTACTTTCTTCTGGCGATATGAAATAATTAAGTTTAAGGTCATCCAACAGATCAAAAGCAGCGGTATAATCTTTCATAGAGCAGTGCGCTCTTGCGCGAAGAATGTCAGTCTCAACAAATGATTGACCGAATACTTCAGCTCGATCTAGAGATTCAAGCCCTAGTTCTTCTTGTTTATTTTCAATTAATAACCGGGCTTTCCGGATGTGTAATTTTGGAGAATATTTATAAAAAGATAAGGCAAGGTTGTTTACTTCCAATGCTTTCTCAAATGATTCTTCCAATTCGAAATAATCGATCAATTGAATAAAAGCGGATTCTTCAAATTGGATTTCTTTCCCCTTTTTTGATAAAAATTCAAATTTCGAGGCCAGAATCTGGGTATCCCTCGGGTGTTCGTAAGAGTGCTTCATAGTGATAAGTTATGGGTTTTGTTGACTAATTGGTTAACAGCATAATTTTTAGTATTAGTTTTTGTGTTATTGGTATTTACTGCGGTCATGTCTTGTTTAAAGCATTGTAACTTCATTAAAGAAATCCTGTTAACGGTTTAGTTTTTCGCCACCTAAACTTTTTACTTAAAAGGGAATCAGCAAAAAATCCTGGTGTTTTTATTTAAAAAAAGTTAATTTGAAACAACGCTAATAAGAATTGTGATTAAACGTTTGCCCCAATAATTAGGTTACAAAATAGGAATGTAATTTAAAACGGCAGACGTGAAATTATTATTAGGTTACATATGAATGGCAAGCGGTCAGTATACTTTACGGGAAGGTTATACACGTGTTTCAATATATTGGTTAAAATCATCGAATAATTGATTAAGCCAATATATTTCGTATCGTTTTCGAGTTTTTTTACCTGTTTAAATAAGTGATTTGAGTATGACTTTTTGCTCTTCAATCATCGTCATTTTCATCTTCTTTTTCATTTTTAGCTCTTATTTTTTTCAGATCCCTATTTACTGCGATACTTGCGTTGAGTTCAAAACCAACTAGCAAAATGAAGGAATTAATTTGTATCCACAACATGACTACGATGATGGTTCCAAGAGCTCCATATAGTTTGTCATAGGTTTCGAATTTGTCTACAAAAAAGGTAAATCCTAATAAGGTGAGTAAACAAAGAATAGTAGCCAGTGTTGCACCAGGAGAAAACCAATTAAATTTGCGAAAAGTTGCGGCGCCGTACCTGTAAATCATGGAAATTCCGAAATAAAACAAACCTATGATCGCGATCCATCGAAGCAAATAAATGAGCGGTGGAGAAAATCTATCCAGGTTTATAAAATGAAGGATGCTATTTATAGGTATTCTCCCAATCACGACCAGCAAAGCAGATAATAATACCAATAATCCCATTAGAAAAGTTAAAGCTATTGCGATTAATCTCCTTTTGATTGGCGCGCGTTTTTTAAATGTAGATTTATGGGATTTTTCAAAACCCCGGAAAAGAGTCATCATTCCATTGGAAGAGAAATAGATAGTTAGTAAAAGGACTATAGATAATTGTCCTGCTCTACTTTTAGTTGCCAAATTGGATAAGTAGGAAACCAGATCTTTTCGAACCTGTAAAGGTAGGATTTGTACCTCCTGAATAGTCTCATCGATCAAGTGGACAATGGTGCCTGTAAAATCTACTTCATTCGTACCGGGTAAATATACTTTTTGTTGCTCAGTAAGGTTTGGTATTATTAAGAAATCAAAATGTGGTAACACATAAGGAATAAGGGTAAACACAAAAATAATAAGCGGAAAAAGGGAAAGGAAATAATCAAATGCTGCCGCATTGGCTCTCATGATTAGCGCGTGACGTCTGAGTTCAAGAATGATAAAAATAATTACATCATAGATAGGAACTTTAAAAAAACCCGGCACGGATTGTTTTTTCGACCAGGCTATTATATTGACAATCAATGGCAGATTGAAAATAAAGCTTCTTATTTCTTTTGCAGACGGTATCTTCAATTGAAAATAGTTTAACTATACATCATGTATTAAAAAAATGGTCAAGTTCTTTTCGCAAATATTCAGGAGTAGAGATTCTTCTTTTCGTATTAATGTCCATAAAGCAGAGCCTTACGGTTGCACCATTTACTAATTTTCCCGCTTCATTAAATATTTCATAATGAAAAGTAATAAACTGATCCGGCAAATGCCTTAAACTTGTTTTGATTGTCAACAACTCATCATAAAGAGCAGGCCTGATATAGCGAATATTCATTCCTGTGACCGGCATCATAATCCCATGATGTTCTTCCATAGATTTATAGGTTATTCCTACCGATCGAATTAACTCTGCACGCCCTACTTCATAATACTGTGCATAATTTCCGTAATATAAATAACCCATCTGATCGGTTTCTCCGTATCTCACTCTTATTTTGGTTTCATGCTGAATCATATATTTAGTTTGACGATTTTTATTTTATTAGTTTTTTGTCCAAAGTTCAATTTTTTTTAATCTCTTACCCCTAACCCTATTATTTTTTAACATCCCCTCGCTCAATCGGACATGTCATACAATGGGATCCGCCTCTTGCTCTTGATAATTCATTTGAAGGGATCGTAATAATCGTATTTTGAACTTCTGAGGGTTTCTCTTCTCCGTTTGCAAATCTTTCTAATAATTCCTTTGCATGGATAACTCGATATCCTGCTTCTTTGAACGCTTCTTCTGTTTTAGGGTTTCGATCATAAGTAATTCCGATTCCTGGTTTAAGTGCAACAAGATTACAACCATCGGTCCATTGTTCTCTTTCCTGATAGGGAGATTCTCCATTTCCACTAAGAATGAATTCCATTGCAGGATTAATTTCAGCTAAAAAGAACTCCTTTACAGAGGGATACACATCATGGCTTCCATCGTGCCGATAAACTTCTACATTACTGCCTAATCCGTCAACAATTATGGGTTTGAAAGCAACGATATGATTGGTGTTGATATGTGTAAAAATAGTGTCGATGTGCATAAAAGAACGATCTGCAGGAATGTTGATTTGCACAACATTTTTGACCACACCTTTTTCAAATAACACCTTTTTCAAAGAATTAATCGCATGCTGGGTCGTTCGTTCGCTTTGCCCGATGAGTAAATAATCTTTGTTGATAATCATGACGTCACCACCTTCCAAAGAGACTGTTTCTCCTTTCTTTGAGGGAGGGAAATCTTCCACATGGTTTAGGTTAATGATTTTTCCATTTATTCGCAATTTTCGAAAAATTGGGTGTGCCCAAAAAATAAATCGGGCGATGGAATTTTCCCTGTACCGTGCAATTTTTGCAGCTTTTGTGATTATAACGTGGTCATTTACGATCACTGCAATATCGCGGGTAAATATGAAGTTTGGAATCGGATCAAAAAAGATATGGTCATCTCTTTCTAAATATCCGGTAATAAGTAATTTGGTGAGATCTTCATTTGGAAGATCAAGGAATAATTGTTTGTAAGCTATCGGTAATTCTTCAAAATCAATAATCATGTCTATCATCTCATCTTTCATTTCATCATTAGACTCCAAAGCTTCAAACAATAACTGCCGGATATAAAGCACATTGTCATCGCCCATAAAGGCTTTAAGAATACTGGTAAAAACGTCGTGTTCTTCTTGCATTTGCGGGAGATGTACAATATCATCAAAAAGCAATTCTTCTGCTTTTTTTGGAGAAATTCGTTCAATGCCGGTATCAGGCCGATGAACAATGACCTTTTTTAAAAGATCAATTTCAGAAGATACATGAACAGTTGTTGAACGCATAAATGGTTTTTATTTGGTATGTATTAATACTTTTGGTCGGAGATCAGTTTTTTGTTAATCTTGCTTTGCTTATTTTCATTTTGCAAACGTAAACAATAAACTAAAAACATGGATCATTGAAGTGCTAAAAATTAACAGTTTTATTTAAATCAGAATAAGTTGATTTTTATAAAATAATTACAATAAACGAATAGGATTCATAATTTAAAAATGGACAATCCATAAAATTCCTATATTGTAGAATTCGACTATTTTTTTGTTACTTTGTAGAAAATATTTAGCGATTAATCTATAGTCGCCAATACTCATTGAACTGATCTTGTTTAATAGCATTATATAATATAAATTATGTTTAAAAACCTTAAATCGCTGTTCATCAAGGAGATTGACGATGGTCCGAAAAAAGAGCAAACAGAAACGAAACAATCTGCTGGAAAGACGGAAACGAAAAATCCGACATCTCCATCCAAATCTAATGCAACATTGAAGGCTTCGCAAGGTAAAATAACAACCAAATTTATGGAGATCCTTTTCAAAGCAATGGAAGACAATGACCTTGATGGATTTGATTATCTGGAATTTAAACAATCATTGAAATCACTTGAAAAAATGCCGATGGATGAACAAACGCGTTTTAAATCGGCTTTCGCTATGGCTCAAACGTTGAATGCTACTCCAGCCCATTTGATTAAAACCGCTACGCATTACCTAAACGTGTTGAAACAAGAAGAGAAAAAATTTGAAGAAGCTTTGACCAACCAAAGAGCGAAGCAAATTGGAAAAAAAGAACAGCAACTGGTTCAGTTTGAACAATCGGTTAAAGATAAAACTGAGCAAATAAAAAAATTGACTTTAGAGATTGAGAAACATCAAAAAGCAATGGATCGTATTAAACAGGAAGTTACAAAAGCATCGGTAAAAGTGGAATCAACAAAAAATGACTTTGAGGCTTCTTATAATTTGGTGGTATCACAGATTACAAAAGATGTCGAAAACATGAAGAATTATTTAAAATAAACTCCGCTAAGGCGTTGAATTATTATTAAAAATAAAACATTAAACTTGATATTTTAAATGGATAGTATTCAGGATTTCAAACGAAAATCATTTTGGCAACGCCCCGAAGGTGTGACTGGCGCGATCTTTATGACCGGACTGGTCGTGGGCGGAGGTTATCTATTGTATAAGGCGTTACCATTTTTGATTGGCATGGCGTCAAATATTCTCTATTTAAGTGGAATGTTGCTGGTTTTGGGTGCTATCATTTATATGATTTTGGACCCAAAAATGCGCAACTTGGTTTGGTACATGTACAAAAGCATGATGCGCTGGGTTACAGGCTTATTTGTTCAGATAGATCCGATAGGTATTTTGAAATCATATGTTGATGATTTGAAAGACAATCTTCGAAAGATGAACAAACAAATTAGTCAATTGAGGGGACAGATGCACAAGCTGAAAGAAATTATTCACAATAATAAACGCCAAATCCAAAGTGATCTTAGTCTTGCTAGCAAAGCCAAAGAAAAGAACAAACAATCCGTGATGATTCTGAAGTCCCGAAAAGCAGGAAGATTAAAGGAATCGAATGTGCGTCTGGAAGATTTGTATAAAAAAATGGAAGTGCTTTATAGAGTTTTGGTAAAAATGTACGAAAACTCTGAGATCATGATGGAAGATATCAAAGATCAAGTAGAAGTGAAAGAACAGGAAAGGAAAGCGATTCATGCAAGCCATTCGGCAATGAAATCAGCGATGAATATTATTGCAGGAGATAAAGATCAGCGTTATATGTTTGACATGGCACTGGAAGCAATAGCTGATGACGTCAGTCAGAAAGTTGGAGAGATGGAGCAATTTATGGAAATGTCTTCCAGTTTTATGGATTCTGTTGATTTGCAAAATGGTGTTTTCGAAGAAAAAGGATTGGAAATGCTTGAGAAATGGGAAAAAGAAGGCGTTTCATTAATTCTTGGACAAGAAAAAGAAACGCTTGTATTGCAAGCCAATAGTGATGATGAGATGCTTGACCTTAATACTCCCGTAAAAAAACCAATGCGGGCAGAAGGGCATACCAATCAATATGATAATTTATTTGAATAGATTTTAAAAGAAGTCAGGAAGAAGGAAAAACCAACTTTCGGTTACCAATAACTGACCTTTTCATACAAACAAAAACCTTAAAACAAAAACAATGGCTAGACGTCTCACCACCTTTTCAAAGTTTTTAATTACTTTTTTAATACTCGCTGCAATTGCCTTCGGTGGAAGGTATATCTTAAACGAAACTGAATTTGGCCGTAATCTGGCAAATAGCTCTAATCAAACGGGTGATAACGATCAGAAAACTGATGCCAAAACTAATGGTGATGTTATCAAAATTGGCGTGGTAACCTGGGGAGGATATGCTGGTGGACAATATTTCAATGAAGGTTTTAAAGCCAATAAAAACTCCCGTTTTTATAAAGATTATGGCTTTGAAGTTGAATTTAAAATCCTGGATGATTTTGATGCTTCGAGAGCAGCCTGGAAAAGCGATGAAGTCAATTTACTTTGGGCGACGATTGATGCTTTTCCAACGGAAGCAACCGGTCTGAAAGATTTTGAACCGCAGGTTGTTTTTCAGGCAGATTGGTCAAGAGGTGGTGATGCGATCGTGGTACGGCGCGGCATTGCAAAAGTATCTGATTTGAAAGGAAAGAAAATTGCTGTCGCTGAAATGACTCCATCTCATTCTTTTTTGCTTTGGTTACTTGATGCAGGGGGACTGAAAATGAGTGATGTTGAGATTGTACCGCAACCTAATGCTATAGATGCAGCACAGGTGTTTAAAAGCAAACTGGTTGATGCAGCAGTAGTCTGGAGTCCTGATGATGAAGATTGTTTAAATAGTGTTTCCGGATCAAGGGTTTTGGAAAGTACGCGCTCTGCTTCGCACATTATTGCT
Organism: uncultured Saprospiraceae bacterium; assembly: GCA_963793295.1. Classification (GTDB taxonomy): domain Bacteria; phylum Bacteroidota; class Bacteroidia; order Chitinophagales; family Saprospiraceae; genus JAHDHW01. The sequence goes on from CAWBZX010000042.1 coordinate 87,468, forward strand.
GATGTTTTTATCGCAAAAAAGGAATATGTAGAAAGAAACCAGGAAAAATTAAGACAATTGTATGAAGGCTGGATGATTGGTGCTGCTGAAATAAATGCTTCAGATGCCAACAAACAAAAAGCAGCTAAAATACTGGCTGAGGCTTTTGATGGTTTTGATGAGCAAATGTCCTACAATGCCATCAACAATGTTCGCCTTTGTACCCATGGTGATAATTTGGACTTTTTTAAACTAAATCCAAATTACAAAGGAGTAACAGGAGAGAACTTGTACAGTAATATGACCAATGTTTATCAAAGTCTTGGTTATGCTGATGATAATGTTCCAAACTGGAGATTGGTTGCCAATTCAAAATTGGTAAGTGCGACAAACCTGACTGGAGAGCAAAATGCTGCAGAAGGTCAAAAAGTGTTCGCGACCGCTACGGAATCAGAAAAAACCAAAACCGCCATCGCTACTAAGAGAGTAAGTATAAACTTTAGGACTGGCGAATATCAACTGAGTGAAAATGCCAAGACAATTATTGATCTGGAATTTGTTGACATTGCCAAAGCTTTTGCTAATTCAAGGATTCGAATTGAAGGAAATACGGATAATGTAGGAAGTGCCAGCAGCAATAAAAGCCTTTCATTGAAAAGAGCTCAATCAGTTGCTGATTATTTGGTCAGGGAGCACGGAATGCCAGCGAATCGTTTTATTGTCGTTGGAAATGGACCAGACAAACCGGTTGCTTCAAATAATACGGAAGATGGCAAAGCTAAAAATAGAAGAACAGACTTTGAATTAGTTCCCGAATAAAATGCTGTTTTAATTTATAATAAGCATACATAAAATTTTTGACAAGCTATTTAATAATTAATTCGCATTAGATGTTCCTATTCAAGCTCAGAGGCGAGCTCAACAAATCACAATCCATAGCCTTAGGTATCATTGGTTTTATAATTTTCATTGCTATCTGGTGGGTGATGGCTGAATTGTTATCAATCAAAAATCCTGTCGTTGAAGGGTTTGAAACCAGGCTGCCATCATCGATTTCTTCGGATTCGACCAATAATATTGATCTTGACTCACTCCTAAAAGCGGACTCTATTCTATTTGCTAATGCAACAGAATTTGAAACGGTTTATCCACTTTTGCCACCTCCTTTGAAAGTGGTTAAATCCTTTCCGGATTTGATTAACAACGATGCGCTTTTTCAAAATACTTTCCGCTCTATCTGGCTAAATGTTCAAGGTTATTTCTGGTCCGTAATTATTTCAATAATGTTAGGTTTTGTAATCGGATTACTTCCCTTGTTCAGAGGACTTTTTAGCAAACAGGTGGATGCGCTGCGGTATCTGCCTTTGACGGCGTTGACCGGTATGTTTATCATCTGGTTTGGCATTGAAGATCAAATGAAAATCGCCTTTTTGGCTTTTGGGATTATCGTTTATCTCCTTCCGGTTGTTGTGCAGCGCATTGATGAAGTCGGAGATGTTTATTTAAAAACAGTTTTTACCTTAGGAGCTACTGATTGGCAAACCATTAGAACGGTATATATTCCTTCGGTTATGTCTCGATTAGTAGATGATATCAGGGTTTTAACTGCTATTTCCTGGACCTATATCATTATTGCTGAATTGCTTAATCGGCAAGGTGGGATCGGTTCCTTAATTTATATAAAAGCGCGGCAAGGTCAAACGGAGAAAGTCTTTGCAATATTGATTGTTATTATTATCATAGGTTTTTTGCAGGACCGGATTTTCGTATTTTTTGACAAGAGGATGTTTCCTTATAAATTCAGTAAAACCGTTCAACCTGGTTTAGTAGAATCTCAATATGGTATTTATACCATTTTAGGAGCAATTATTCTGCTTTTACTAACGGGAGTTATTATTCCTAGTTTAAATTCTATCATGACTACTATAGTTGGTCTAATTATCTTAACCAGCTTGCTTTTGATTGCTTACGGAGAGTTCAAAATGCTTAATTCAAAAAGAAAAAATGCATAAATTCGAGGACACAGAATTAAAAAATATTATAGAACTAAGGGGCATTAGTCAATCTTATGATGGAGGAGAATCTTATATTATAAAAGACCTTGATTTTATCGTTGAAGACAAACCTGCACAGGGTCAATTTGTGGTGATTCTTGGAATGTCAGGTTGTGGGAAGTCCACTCTATTAAGATATGTTGCCGGACTACAGGATCCAACATCAGGATCTGTCCTCGTCAATAACAAACCGGTGAGCAAAGATAACCGGGTTAGTATGGTTTTTCAGCAGTACAGTTCCTTACCCTGGATGACTGTTTTGGACAATGTCGGTCTTGCCCTTCAATTCAAAGGTATTGAAAAGAAAGAACGCGATGAAAAAGCAATGGAATTGATCGAATTAGTCGGACTTGCCGGCCATGAGAATAAATTTGCTCAGTATCCAACACTTTCCGGAGGTCAATTACAACGAGTTGCCATTGCGAGAAGTTTGCTGGCCAATTCTGAAATCCTTCTAATGGATGAACCTTTCGGAGCGCTCGATGTAAATACCCGCCTTCAGATGCAGGATTTACTGCTGAACATTTGGAATAAATATCATCCTACTGTTGTTTTTGTAACGCATGATATTTCCGAAGCGGTTTATCTGGGGGACGATATTTATATTATGAAATCAGCTCCATCTAATTTTATCGAACACATCAAAGTTGATTTGCCATTGTATCGTACAAGGGAGATCAAACGTGACCAAAAATATGTTGATCTGGTTTATCATGTAGAAGATAAAATGGTACACATTTCGGAATTGGATTGATGTACCAATAGAAATTTTCAGTTATTTAAAATATATTGTAATTTGTTTTAATATTAATAAAGAATTAAATTATCTTGTATTTAGTTCAACTAAAGCGTGTTTTCCAATCTTGAAATAATTCATCAACACAAATAACTTTGTTGGTAGCCTTCAATCTATCATAAAGTTTAGTTTTTATTTATTTATTAATCATTAAAACGATTTTAAATGGAACCAATGATTGGTGAAATACGCTTATTTGCCGGAAGTTTTGCGCCGAAAAACTGGGCATTTTGTGATGGCCAACTCTTACCTATTGATCAATTCAAGACATTACATTCTATTATTGGAACAACATATGGAGGTGATGGTACGACAACTTTTGCTTTGCCGGATTTGAGAGGTCGTGTTCCGATTCATGCAGGAACAGGATCTGGATTATCCACCCGAAGAATTGGTCAAAAATCTGGAACAGAAACTAATTCGCTGACAATCAATCAGCTACCAGCGCACAGCCATCCCACTAAAACTTTGGGGTTGGTAAGTTTGTCTTCAAAGATCAAGATTCCAAATGTTTCAACCGCTAATTCTGATGGCGCTTATCTTTCCATGCCTGCAAGCGAAACTTTGGCTCTTTCTATGGAGGAAACTGTAAAATCTGAAATGATTAAAAAAGAATCAATGATTGAAGTAGAAAATACAGGAAGCAGTCATCCGATTAATAATATGCAACCGTTTTCGGTGGTCAATTATATCATCGCATTAGACGGTGGTTTTCCACTAAAAGGTTGAGATCAAAATATTAAGCTTCGTTCATTGCATGCCCTGCAATCCAGCCACCGGTCCACGCTGCCTGAAAATTGAAACCTCCGGTAACTGCGTCGATGTTTAACACTTCTCCTGCGAAAAAAAGATTTGGATGGAATTTACTTTCGAATTTTTTAAAATTGACTTCTTTTAAATCAACGCCGCCAGCAGTTACAAATTCTTCTTTAAAAGTACTTTTTCCATTTACTTCAAAACTGCATTGTGTCAATTGAATGGCTATTTTATTGATTAATTTATTGCTCAGATCTCCCCAGCGAACGGAATCCTGAATTACTGTAGCTGCAATCAATCGTTTCCATAATCGAATAGGAATTTGAAATTGCGCATTGGCTATAACCTGCTTTCCTGGAATTTGATTTTTTAATTTTTGTAATTCCTGGATCGTGTTTTCAACATTCAAATCGCCCAGCCAATTGATGTTGATTTGAAATTTATAGTTCCATTCGTTTAAAATCCTTGCTCCCCAGGCTGAAAGTTTGAGAATGCCTGGGCCACTCATTCCCCAATGGGTAATCAATAAGGGGCCACTAGCCTGTAATTTAGAATTTGGAATAGTTACCGTTGCATTTTTTACTGCTAATCCGGCCAAGTCTTCAATTCTGGGATCTTTAATATTAAATGTGAAAAGGGAAGGAACAGGCTCTACAATCGTATGTCCCAGGTTTTCAAGGAGTTGCCAGATTTTAGGGTTGCTACCGGTAGCGATCATCAGTTTATCTGCTTGTAGATATGTGTTTTTACCAATATCGATTTGCCATTTTTCATTTGAAAGGTCAGGAGGAATAATTTTTTCGACACGGGTTTGCATCAGGATTTTTACACCCGCAGCTTTTGCACTTTCCATTAGACAATCGATGATGGTTTGAGAATCATCCGTAATTGGAAACATTCGACCATCTTCTTCGATTTTCGTTTCCACGCCTCTTTTTTCAAACCAATCGACGGTATCTCCTGAACAGAATTGATGAAATGGGCCCAACAAAGCTTTTGAACCACGAGGATAAAAATTGATTAATTCCTTTGGATCAAAACAAGCATGGGTTAGATTACAACGTCCACCACCAGAAATCTTTACTTTCTCCAAAACTTTCTTTCCTCGCTCCAGAATTACTACTTCTGCTTTAGGGTTATTTTCCGCGCAGGTAATTGCCGCAAAAAAACCTGCAGCTCCACCTCCTGCGATTACGATTTTCAATGGCATTACTGATGATGGTGTTTGTGGTTGTCCATATTCTTATTGAAGGTAACTGGCTTTTGAGCTAATTCGATTATTTTATTTTCTCCTTCAATAATTTTTATTTTTTTGTTTAAAGAAACCGATCCATAATCTACGAATCTATTTTCTCCATTAGCCCATTTAACCTTAACCGAATTGATTTTTTCACATTTCCCAAGACCTATTTCTAATTGCAGGCTGTTTGCGCCGAAACTTGCGCCAGGAGAAACAGTATTATAAATTTTACTTTGTTTTCCATTTTGGAGTGTAATGTCTAATTCAACTTTGCTACCAATGGCCGATCGGTTAGCTTTTGTACCTTCTAAAACAATGGTAATCCAATTGTTTTCATTGCCGGGGTTTTCAAATAAGGCATTCTGGAAATTATCTCCGGAGAATGATCCTCCCATGACCGCATAAATATCCGAGTCACCATCGTTGTCTAAATCTGCAAAACCGATTCCATGTCCTTTTTGAATATGCCCGAATCCGCCAGCTGTTGTGACGTCCTGAAAGTTTTGTCCGCTATTATTTCTAAACAAACGATTAGGGACTATTGCTCTGTAATCAGGTGCTCCGGTTCCGAGATAAAAATCCAAGAATCCATCATTATCAAGATCTCCATAATTGCAGCCCATGGTGCCCAATGCCCGGTTCAAATTGCTTTTTTCCGTAACATCGGTGAAGGTTAAATCGCCATTATTTAAATACAATCTTGGTCGATCTGTTTGGAAGGGCAAATTAAGGTAATCGGCTGCCACATCGGTGGCTTGAACAGCAAAAGCTAAGTCATCATAAGCTGATACAAATATATCTTCAAAACCATCATTATTGTAATCAAAAAACCAACAAGGAAAACTCATTTGAGGGTTTTGAACATTTGCGGTTTGACTAATTTCTTCAAATTCCCATTGGTTATTTGTTTGTGTTCCCTTATTGAGAAATAACATATTTGCACCTGACATACTAGATAAATATAAGTCTGGCCAGCCATCATTATTTGCATCTCCTGCTGCAACTCCTTTGATAAAAGAGATTACATCTAGTCCAGTTTCTTTAGCGATATTTTTAAAAGTGCCATCGCCATTATTATGATAAAATTCACATGGGAAAATATCATGACCTTTCTGGTTTAAAGCCGTTTCATTTCCAACAAAAAGATCCAACCAACCATCTAGATTATAATCCAGCCAGGCAATAGTCTGTGTAGGAGCGATCGTGTATAACCCCGCTTCAAAAGTCACGTCGCTAAAAGTACCATCTCCATTATTTCTAACCAATGAATTTGGTTGAATTCCCAAACTGGTTTTTGGATTCCAGGCGCCTCTCATGATAAAAAAGTCAACATTTCCGTCATTGTTGTAATCTGCTTGTCTTAGATTTAATCCTCCCGTTAATCCCGTTAATCCGGAATCTTCAGTTGCATCATAAAAATTACCGTCACCTTTGTTTATAAAAAAACGGATTTGATCAGTCACTCCCCATGAGGATGCCAAAACGTCAATAAATCCGTCATTGTTAAAATCATCAAGAATACATCCACCTGCCTGATCGTCGATGTCTAAACCGAGGTACATTGCAATGTTTTCAAATTTTGGAATTTCATATTCAGATTGATATGCTTTTGCAGGAATTAACCATTGAGGAGGTACATTTTCAGGATGTTCTGCAAGGGTCATATAAGCGAGATTTAATAACCATCTGCTTTGCAAATCATTTGGATATTTTGCAAGAATCTTTTTATAAATCTCAATAGCAGCTCGTGAGCCACTTTGGTTAACATGAACACCTTTTCCTTTGATTGGCAATAAACAAGATTCTGAGGTATGATTTTCAATGCAATTATCTATTTCACCTTGGCGCATATAGGTAACAGCATAAATTTCATGTAACTTTTTTGTATTGTCATTTATCTCATTCAATTGAGGAAGTGAACTTGTTACCCTATAAAAAATCTCTAAAGCTTTTTCTGTATCCCCAGCTTTTAACAAATCAATTGCATAATTAATGGCTACATCAGGAGAAGTATTTCCTCCACTTTGTTTTAATTCCATTTCGACTAAAGCCAGATTCTCTTTATTACAATAAGGGTGATTTCGAAAATTGGTTTTATTATAAATATGATTTAAACTATCAACCATTTGCTTGGTCCCGTTTTCTTTTTTAGCTAAAACGCCACCCGCTTTGTTATTTTTTTTCTGATTGTCAGAATTTTGGCAGGATAAAATGATTAAAATAAAAAGGATTGAAAGTGTTCTCATTAATTGAGGATATTTAGTTTCTTCAAGAATAAATAAAAATTCTTTAAGTAAACTTCAAACTTAATGCCTTTTCCTGTAAAATGCGACCCTAACTCAAAAACGAAATCAAAACCCCAGCAGCTACAGCTGAGCCGATTACTCCGGAAATATTACTTGACATGGCATATTGTAAAATATGATTTTTTGGATCGTGCATCAGTGCGATATCGTTGGCAACTCTAGAAGCCATCGGCACCGCACTTAAACCAGTGGCACCAATAAGTGGATTGATTTTCTTTTTTGAAAAAAGATTATAAATTTTAACAGCTACAATCCCTCCAAAAATTGAAATGGCAAAAGCTAAAAATCCTCCGACCACTATCATTAAAGTCACTTCGTTGAGAAAAGTTTGAGCGGTCATCGTTGCTCCAACGCAAAGCCCCAAAAAGATGGTTGCTGAATTCATGATCGTTTCAGAAGCTGCTTTAAACAGTCGATTGGTATCTGTACCGATTTCTTTTACGAGATTTCCAAAAAGGAGCATTCCCACCAAGGGTACTGATGAAGGAACTAATATTGAAACGATTGTGCCTAAAGCAATAGGGAAAATGATTTTTACGGTGCGTAAATTTTTAATTTTTAATTTGTTGGGGTACAAACGCTCTTGTTCCTTCATGTTTATTTTTAACTCTTTTTCCGTTATGGAAAAACGAACAACCAATGGAATAATGACAGGAACAAGCGCCATGTATGAATAAGCTGCAATCGCAATCGGCCCCAATAAATGCGGTGCAAGTATAATGGAAGTATAAATCGCAGTTGGGCCGTCAGCTCCACCAATGATTCCTAATGCTCCAGCTTCTTTGAGTGTAAAACCCATCGCAACTGCTGAAACCAATACGGTGAATATGCCAATTTGTGCAGCAGCTCCAAAAAAGGCAAGGCGTAAATTCCGAAGCATCGGACCAAAATCTGTCATTGCTCCAACGCCCATAAAAATCAAAGGAGGAAGCAAACCCGTTTTGATTAAAGCATAATAAAGCATATTCATGATGCCGTGATCTTTTGCGACCTCCATTAAAGTCAGATGCATGATTCCGTTTTCTTCTGAAGATTGAGTGACACTCATATGGCCGCCCGGGAAATTGGCCAGCAGTAACCCAAAAGCAATCGGAACTAAAAGTAAAGGTTCATATCTTTTTTTAATACCCAGATATAACAATACCATAGCGATACACAGCATTATTAAGGTACGGGGTTCATCGATAAATTCCCCGATGGCTGTCATTTCGTATAGTTTGTTAATTATTTCCATTGTTATAATAAAACCGCAAAATGAATACAATCATTGGCATTTTGCGGCTTATAAGATTATAGTGTTTTTAAATTATTTAATTTTTAAAATGATATCGTCTTCTTCTATGTCTTCACCATGTTTTGCAACTATTTCCACGATTGTTCCGCTTTTATCTGCAGCGATCGCATTGATGACTTTCATCGCTTCGATATAGGCAATGGTATCGCCTTCTTTAACCAGATCCCCGACTTTTACCGCAACTTCATTTGATTCTTTTGTTAAATAGAATTTGCCTTCAAGAGGCGCGGTAATATCCTTTAAATTTCCATTACTGCTACTATCTAAAACTTCAGGAACTATTTTGGATTCAGGAGCAAGATTAGATGGTATAGGAGCAGGTGGAGCAATAATTTCATTTTCATCATAAGAAACGGAGACTCTGAATTTTTCACCATTGACATCAAGGTTCAGGACTTTTGGCTGTAAATTAACAACTGGTTGTGGCGCAGCAGGAGGCTGCTTTTGTTTTTCAAGTGTACCTGATTTTTTCCTTTGGAGATCTTCCAGAAAGTTTTTCTTTGCTTTTCCGGATTTATAATCTTCATATTGAGAAGGATGCATTGCATACTCCATGAGTTCTTCGTCATCTTCACCGTAATCCCATCCTTTTTCATCCATTTTAGCTGCGAATAATTCTAGCTCATCAGGATAAAGATCCTGTGGATTTCCGGTATAAAATTCTCTTTTTTGAGCTTTAGCAAGACCGATGATGTCTTCGCCTAATGGACCGAGCAGTTGGCCAGACTTTCCTAAAAGCATTCCCCAGGTATTTTCGTCGATCATTGACCAGCGATCTTTTCCTTTGATTTCCTGGATGACATTCATTAAAGCAACATTTTTGACATATTGGCTAAATGGCGTGACCAAGGGCGGATAACCTAGCTGGGGCCATGCATATTCCACTTCATCAAATAATTTGAGTAAAAGATCTTCCTGGGTAAGTAGTGGCTTATTTCGTTTATCAAGCCATTTGTTGAGGCTGGATAGGTTATTTTCAAGGTCAGCCATTAGACTGCCCATCATTCCTCCGGGTAGCCCGGGTCCAATGAGTAATGAATTCATAAACCGGTTTTTAGGATTGATATATTCTCCTAAAAAATCGTCGATGAATTCCTGAGTCAAAGACCTGACTTTCATATAGGCTTTCATATTGATGTCAGGAACAATAAAACCTGCATCTTTTAACATCGCTTGAATGGTTAGCAAATCTGCATGTCCGGTTCCCCAGGAAAGTGGCTCCATTCCGACATCAATAATATCAGCACCGTTTCGAGCGGCTTCAAGACTCGATGCAACCGAAAACCCCGGAGTGGAATGGCCGTGATATTGAATCAAAATATCCGGATGTCGGTCCCTGATTCCAGCTACTATTTTTCCAATAGAAACAGGACGACCGATACCCGCCATATCTTTTATACAAATTTCTTCAGCTCCTATTTCAATAAACTGATCTGCTAAATTTATATAATATTCCACGGTATGAATAGGAGAGAAGGTGAGACTTAAAGCCCCTTGAGCAATCATGCCTCCTTCTTTAGCAAATTTGAAAGAGTTTTCAAGATTTTGTGGATTGTTGAGGCCATCAAACGATCTTGAAATATCTGTTCCTTGTCTTTTTTTGACTTTAAACAAGAGTCTTCTGACATCCGCAGGAACAGGCTTCATACGAATCCCATTTAAGCCTCGCTCAAGCATTTGTGTTTGAATGCCAGCATCATTGAAAGGTTGCGTCCACTTTCTGACAGCGATGTTAGGATTTTCACCAAAAAGTAGGTTGATTTGCTCAAATCCACCACCATTTGTTTCTACTCTGGCAAAGCATCCCATGTCAATAATCGGTCCCGCTACCCTGACTAATTGATCAACGCGAGGCACATATTTTCCTGAAGATTGCCACATATCTCTGTAAACAAGGCAGAGTTTTATTTCTCTTCTCATTTTGAATTTTGTTTAATCGTAATCAATTGACTTTTTCTATTTTATGAACTTTACCTTTACCGTATGTAATGGTGTCAACGCTTGTAATGATTGCAGCCAATGTTGATTTGTTGAAGGATTTATTCTGTTTTGGATTATCTGAAGTTAGAGGAGTTACAGGCTCTATTTCTATTATTGGGAAAAAGGTATTCACGGCCCGGATCAGGGTTTTGCCAGTAAGTACAACCAATCCAAGGATTACAAAAACGGTTACCATTCCTATTAATGATACAAGTATGGCTGTACCTATTGATTCTCCCATAATTTTAACTAAGATTCTTAGTGTAAATATTACAAAAATACTAAATCACTAATAATAAGGTTTCTTTATCATCAATTAATTGAATTTATTCAACTATTTTAAAATGATACCTTCTGCCAAAAGTTTATATTTGCACCTTTATTTGTTTTAAGAAATTGATGAAATCGATGAAAAAAGTAATCAAAGTATTTAAGTTTGGAGGAGCTTCGATTAAAGATGCGGTAGCCATCAAAAATGTAGCGGGGATACTGCAAAGTTATAAAGATCAAACACTCGTGATCGTTATATCTGCTATAGGAAAAACAACAAATGCCCTTGAAAAAGTCGTTGATGCGCATGCGAAGCAAGATGGAAGTGCTACCCATTATTTGAATGAGGTAAAAGAAAATCATTATCAGATCATTCGCGACTTATTTGGCGAAAAACATGAGGTCTATTCTGAGGTGAATGATACTTTCGTTGAAATTGATTGGATTTTAGAGGAAGATCCACATGAAAACTACGATTATATGTACGATCAAATCGTATCGATAGGGGAGATGGTTTCTTCTAAAATAGTACATGCATATTTAAATGAAATTGGCCTTGCATCCTGCTGGCTCGATGCCAGAGATATAATCCGAACAGACAATATTTACAGGGAAGGTTGGGTGATTTGGGAAGAAACGATGAAAAATGCTTTTGAAAAAGTGCCACCATTGATTGAAAAGAGTCGTTTTGTAATTACACAGGGATTTATTGGCAGCACTTCTGAAAATTTTACGACAACACTTGGCAGGGAAGGTTCAGACTATACCGCAGCCATATTTTCATATTGTCTCGATGCTGAAAGCATGACCATTTGGAAAGATGTTCCAGGCGTATTGACAGCTGATCCCCAGCTTTTCGATGATGTTATAAAACTGGATAGATTATCTTATCGGGAAGCAATCGAAATGACCTATTACGGGGCAAAGGTGATTCATCCAAAAACCATTAAACCGCTCCAAAATAAGAGCATTCCTTTATATGTAAAATCTTTTGTTGATCCTTCTGGGGAGGGAACTTTTATTTCTGACGAAGTGGTTGATAGCTATCCACCTATAGTTTCGATCGAGCCGAATCAGGCACTTTTGTATATTTCAACAAAAGACTTTTCATTTGTTGCAGAGCATCATTTAAGTTACCTTTTTAAATCGATAGCTGAGTATCGAATTCAAATCAATATGATGCAAAACACAGCTATAAGTTTTGCTGTTTGTGTAAATGATATTGATGATCGGATTAAACGTTTTTCCGACAGTATTCAGGAAGATTTTAAAGTAGTTGTGGATCGTAATCTTGAATTGATCACCGTCAGGCATTACCAAAAGGAACTGCTCGAAAATCTTAAGATTGGCAAAATTGTATTGTTGGAAGAACGTATTCGTCAAACCGTTCAATTAGTTGTAAAAAATGTTCCAATCATGAAACGAAAAGAAGTTTTGCAAGATAAATTAATGGGCTAAACTTGATTTTCTGCTGATATATTAATAACTTATTACGTAATAATATTGAGTTAGATAGATGAATCTAGTCAATATTTTATCTACTTCTAGTGACACTGGTTTTCTTTGAAATACTTACTCTGCCTAGATTTTTGATGTTACGATTCCGCCACACGACTCAAACCACAGGAAGATATTTTCACTCAACTACAATTTGATGTTTTCTTTTTTCTTTTTTAACATATTGCAACCTTTTACCTAAAGAAGGAGTACTATAAAGAAAAACAAATCCCTTTTTAACGAAAACAAAAAACCAGCTCACAATTTTCAACTAAAATTTTAAAATTATGAGCACCACCGATTTCATTAAGCTTATAGGTCTACTTTCAAAATTAGACTCAGCTACAAAAAAAGCACTTCTTACAGATGGTAGTTTTCAAAAGTACCACACCAATTCTATCGAAGCTTTAAAAGATATCCCCTTTCACCTTAAAAAAATTGAGCAGGGATTAGATACTGCAAAAATGCTTAACCACTAAGAACGGTTAATAATACTTTCCATAAGAAGCTACACACGGATTTATTCATTTTTAAAAGTTAATTCTCTTTGATTGACATAATGGTAGTATGACCGCTTTTGAGTGATAATACCTCTATGTCCAAAGTGATAATAAATTATTTTCTCACACTAATAAATCTTAAGCATTATGGTTAATGTAAAATTCAACGTTGGATGCACCCGGACAAGTTATTTCACGAAAAATCAAATGGCAAAAGTCAATGCCGGTATTGCTATTTTTGAAAAAGTGATCAATAACCCTACCTTCAAGGAAAGAGTAAACAGTTTTAGTTGGACGACTCCTTCCGGCACAACCTACAACCGTTTCCTTCTTTGTAATGGAATGTCAAATGCGCAAGTCTGGGATACGATGAAAGATGGATGTGATTGGGGAACCATGACAAATCCTTCCTCTACAACTGTAAATGTTGTTCCCTGTGGATCAACTGCTGAAATGACTTGGGTTGCCAATTCTCCGGTGCCTACAGTCTGTGTCAATACCAATGTGATCAATAATACATGGTACACTCCAGTTCATATTGCATGTTGTTTGATTCACGAATACTGCGTTAATTTAGGATTCAGTTGTCATATAAATGGTAGATTGGTAGAAGATTGGCATTGTACCGTACCAGCTGCTTGTGCAGATATTTGTTGTGAGATCGCTCGTGAAATGAGCATGTCAAACACGGATATTTCAAATTATTTCCGTTGGATCGATATGGCGAACTTCGATTACTTTGCCTGCACAACTTGCTATCATGTTGAGGGCTACGAAACAAATAATCTTTTGGCAAACACTAGATTTGATGAAATAATCAATTCAATGTGTACGGAAATGGAATGTTTGGAACGAACAACGAATCGTACCTCAAAGGAAACAACTCGTTTGACAACGGTAACGGATGTGGTCAATACATTACGAGAACTTAAAACTCGTCTTTATACCACTTCCCTTGATGGTTGTGAAAGAGTTACTTCACCGATACTAGAAACTGAAGCTGTTACCGCATTACAATAGGTTGATTGAAATATTGAGATGACCCGGAAAAGGGCCTTCTGATTTTAATTGGAAGGCTCTTTCTAGTTTTTTCTATTATGATTAAAAACAATGCAAAGCGGAAAGAACCAATAGAAATCACTTTAATTAGGCTTTTAGCATAGAAATCTTTTCACTTAAACTAAAAGATTTTTTAAAAAAAGGATGACACTTATTTGATCACCCCAAGTTCACGACCCACTTTAGAAAAAGCAGAAACAGCTTTTTCTAAATGTCTCCTTTCATGACCAGCGGAAATTTGTACTCTTATTCTTGCCTGCCCTTTTGGAACTACCGGAAAATAAAATCCAATTACATAAATTCCTTCATGAAGTAAGTTTTCCGCAAATTGTTGAGAAAGTTTCGCGTCATATAACATTATTGGAACAATCGGATGAGTACCAGGTAAAATATCAAATCCTATCTCTTTCATTTCTGCTCGAAAGTAATTAGTATTTTCCTCCAGTTTGTCTCGTAATTCGGTAGTGCTACTTAACAATTCAAGTACTTTGATTGATGCGCCCGTAATTGCTGGTGCAAGGGTATTGGAAAACAGATAGGGGCGGGAACGTTGCCGCAGAATTTCGACAATTTCTCGTCGTGCTGCTGTGAATCCTCCAGAAGCACCGCCAAGTGCTTTACCGAAAGTACCGGTGATGATATCCACTCTGCCCATGGCATTACAATATTCATGGGTTCCTCTGCCCGTCTTTCCCACAAAACCTGTAGCATGGCAATCATCAACCATTACCATAGCATCGTATTTATCTGCGAGATCACAAATCTTATTAATTTGGGCGATCGTTCCATCCATAGAAAATACACCATCTGTAGCAATCATTCTTCGGCGGGCACCTTTCGCTTCTATCAGTTTAGCCTCAAGGTCAGCCATATCATTCGTTTTATATCGATATCTTTGGGCTTTGCAAAGTCGAATTCCGTCAATAATTGAAGCATGATTTAGAGAATCAGAAATAATAGCATCCTGATCGTTCAAAAGAGGTTCGAATAAACCACCATTTGCATCAAAAGCCGCCGCATAAAGAATAGCGTCTTCCATACCCAAAAATGCTGAAATATTCTGCTCTAGTTCTTTGTGAATATCTTGTGTACCACAAATGAAACGAACAGAAGACATTCCATAACCATGACTATCAATGGTGTCTTTGGCGGCTTTAACGACATCCGGGTGAGAAGACAACCCTAAATAATTATTCGCACAGAAGTTGAGCACTTCGCCACCTTCTTTAGTATTGATTAACGCTGATTGAGGTGTTGTAATGGTACGTTCTGTTTTATATAAACCTGCATTTTTTATTTCACTTATTTCTTTTTGTAAAGATGGTTGAACAGTTTTGAACATATTTACTTGGTTTTGAATGGTTTAAGATAAATCGGCAACTAGTTCTGATTTATCACTTTTGTTCTTTTTTTTTAGATTGAGTATCATATCTTTTGTCATAGCATCAAGATCGAAATTTTCCTTCCAAGCCCAGTCTTTGCGTGCATAACTGTCGTCGATACTTTCATTCCAAGAGTCCGCAATTTGTTGTCGGAAGTCAGGTTTGTAAGAAATTTTAAAATCCGGGATGTATTTTAAAATGGATTGATAAAGCTCCTTCGGGGTAAAACTCATCGCGGAAAGGTTGTAACTTGTCCGGACACTAATTTGTGAAGCAGGAGCATCCATGAGCATCAGGGTTGCACGGATTGCATCATCCATATAAATCATAGGCAAACGAGTATCTTTCTTCAAAAAACACTCATAAGTTCCACTTTTGATTGCTTCATGAAAAATTTCAACGGCATAATCCGTCGTTCCACCACCTGGATCAGATTGATAACTAATGATACCCGGATATCTCAAAGATCTTACATCAACGCCATACTTTTGATAATAATACTGACACCAGTTTTCACTTGCAGATTTACTGATTCCGTAGACCGTAGTGGGGTGTAAGATGGTATATTGGGGGGTGTTTTGACGAGGCGTATCTTTGCAAAAAACAGCAATAGAACTTGGGAAAAATACTTTGCTTACATTGAGTTCGCGCGCACTTTCCATTACGTTGAAAAAACCGTCCATATTGATTTTCCAGGTGAATTGAGGATCGGATTCTCCTTTCGCAGAAAGTATCGCAGCAAGATGGTAAATCTGAGTAACTTGATATTTTTTAATCAATTGCTGCATTCTATTTTTGTCAAGAATGTCAAGTATCTCAAAAGGGCCATTCTCAACATCTGGTTTTCTGATGTCGGTTGTCAGCACGTTTTCCAGACCAAATACATTTCGTAAAGCTTGTGTAAGGACCGAGCCTATTTGCCCATTTGCACCCGTCACTAAAATGGTATCTTTTCTCATAGATCTCAATTGTATTAATTTGGATTTGTTTGTTTTTGCAAAATAGTGATTCTATTTTGAATTCTAATAGTAGAATCCAATCAAAAGCTGCAGATAATCAATTTTTGGGTATTTGTAATTTAAAAATTTGTATTTGAGTAAATATAAAAGGCTGTATGTTAGTGAGTTAGAAAGGCGCTGTTTAAATTTTAGCCCAGGTTGGGATTTCATCAATAAATGTGAAACTTTGTGCAGTATAATCCATTTTACAGCAGTAAGTGGTGATTCCATTAGTCACTAGCAGATATTCAACTTTCAAAGGGAGGTTATAGCGAGCGATTTGTTCAAATGCTTTTTCGGTGATATTAACTTTTGGCGCTTTACATTCTACCAAAAGAAACGGAGTCATATCATAGTTGTGAATCAAAATATCGCACCTTTTTGAAAGTTTATTGACCTTTATTCCTTTTTCTACCCTGATCCGTGTTTTTGGGAAATTCTTTTCACGCATTAGATATTGGATAATCATCTGGCGGACAAGCTCTTCTGGAGCCAAAATCAAATATTTCTTACGTATCGGATCAAAAATCAATGTTTTTTGGTCTTCTTTTTTCAATTGAATGAATTCGCGATACAACGTAAAATTTATATCAATTTTCATTTTAAAAGGCTTACATTAAGTTGACTTATTTAGCTCAATCAGAGCAGTATTTCAAGAATAATAAGATTGAAGATACTTTTTTTACTAAAGTCTGGATTTGATCATTTAAAGCTTTATTTTTAAAAGGATAATTGTTTTCGAGTTCAACTGCCAGATTTTCCAATGCTGGAAGCCACATCAACAGATATCCAGATTTCAACTGGTGAGCTGTTTTTAAGATTTGCTGTTTATCTTCCAATTAGTAAAATTCTCATGGATTTTGTAGTCAGGATTTAGTTCAAAGACATAATTAACCAACACTAACTGGATAAGATATCTTCCACTATAAATATTGTAATTGAAGAAAAATGTTTTTTCATAAAATAAAGTTAGGGAATAGATGCTTAATAAGGCAAAAAAAGCAAATACGGAAAAGGATAATCTAAACAATTAATACAATTGTGAAAAAGAATATCTGCAAAGTTTTGCAAATTACCACGGTTCTCTTATCCGGATCAGAATTTCGGATAAATAAGGAGGTACTTTTGGGTTTACTTTATTTTATTTCCTGGATATTTACTTTCACGTCATGCTGTATTTTGAGAAATTCAGCCATATCAAGCAACTGTTTTTTTTGTTGGGGAGAATCAATGTTGAGCTCCAACTCAAAAACACCTTTTTTTGAAGGTATTTTCATATAACTTCCACCAAACAATTGATTTTTTTTCTTTTTATCATTAGTTGGCAGTGCTTTGAGGTCAAAGTTGAGTTGACTAAGGTCCTCTTCTGGGATAATGTATTTTTCTTTTCCTTTTACGATTTCCAGTTTTTCTTCGTCGAAAGAAACATATCCTCCAAGCATAGTTTTTTTCTTGAAGATGGTATAAACTGATGGAATGATCAATAAAAATAATGTTGCAAATAATCCCAGATAAACCCAGGGCAAATACTGAGTGAAACCAATTTGATAAGCTATTTTTTCTAAAAATGGAACCTGGCCCAACTCTAAGTAGGTCAAACCGCTATAGCCCAATAATGCAGCAGCTATTAATCCAATAAAAAGTGTACTTTTTTTGATCCTTCTTCTTTTGACGATATTGGCGTTGAACTGAAACATAGACTAAGTAAAATTAAAATAGTTTTCTTAAGAAAAAGTCGATACAAGTTTGTTAATCCTTTCGATTATAAACATGGAATGCATTTTTTGATTTTATTAAAAATAAGAAAAGTGCTAAACTTATTTATCATTGCTTTATATTTTCTGCTTTTGGCGGATAATTTTTTTTTGGTTTTTATACTATCGCAATGTAACGAATTCGGCAAAACGTAGAAAACGAAAAAGATAAATACTTGATTTTAGTCGATGAATTTAAGATATGCAAGAAGTTGAATTAATGTTTCAGGTCAAATTTTGAATTGATTGCATTAAACAGTTGAAAATTATTATTTTTAGCCACAAGAGACTGATATCATTTTATGGCTTATTCAATTGCAATTCCTTTTTTTAGTGTGAAGCTACATTTTAAAACTGGAGGGACGATAATCACGCCCCTGATGGATAGTAAATTGTTGGCTTTAAATGAACCCACCTCTGAAACAGCCAATCGTTTTCAGGAACTTTTTCAGCAAAAAGTCCTCAACAAAGGAGATTTTCTCAAATTGATGAATTATGTCAATGAAGAAGATTTTTACAAAGGTGTTTTGAGTGTGCCTTTTAATGCAGCAAAAGATGGTTTAAGCTATCCAGAATTTGAACTGGAATTTGAATATTTCTTTAAAAAAAATGGAAATAATTATTGGGCAATTGTTCCTGCATTAGGGGTTGAAACTTTTATTGAGGATGGTGTAAATATTGAATATAGCTTAGAAAATGTTATTCACGTTGATTTCATAAGAAAAAGACGGCTTTCTTCTGTACACAGTATTATTTCGAGTATTTGGTTTCGGGATACGGAATTATTACAGAAGCAAATCCAGCTGGATTTCCCAAGCCTTAATGAACTCGAAAATGTCAATGACGAAATAAAAGAAAGGTTTTTACCTAAAGTTGCAAAAGTGCTTTTGGTAGAAAAACAAATCACTTTCGGAAGAAGGACGGAGTTGGAACAGTTGTCAAGAGCATTGAAAACGAAATTCAGTCGTAACATCATTCTTGTTGGGGCTTCAGGAGTTGGTAAAACTGCATTGGTATGGGAATTAGTCAGACAACAGAAAAAACGAAAAATACGTGGCCAGATTTGGGAAACAACAGCCTCTACGTTGATCAAAGAATTAACGCTTGATAGTGGTTGGGAGGATAACATGGCTCACCTTTGTAAAGAACTTTCGATTACTGAGGACATTTTATTTATCCGTAATTTCTTAGAACTATTTGAAGTTGGAAAGTATAAAGGTAACGATGTCAGTATGGCCGATTTTATACGATCTTATATCAGCCGAGGAGAAATAAGTGTCATCACTGAATGTACCGATGAAGAATTTTCCAGAATTCAACTCAAGAGTCCGAATTACACTTCTTATTTTCAAATAATCAAACTGGAAGAGCCTAAAACTGACCTTGAAAACATTATTGTGAGTAAAGTAAAAAGCCTTGCCGGAGAGATAAAAATCAGCATTGAGAAAGAAGCTATTAAAGAGACTATACGATTAAATCGAAGGTTTACACCATATGCCGGTTTTCCCGGAAAACCTATTCGGTTTTTAGAGAGCATGTTGTTCAATCAAAAAGCAGGAAATATTAAAATCAATGGAACTCAGGTTATTTCAAGTTTTTGCGAAGAAACCGGCATACCACAATTTATGGTTGACCCCGAAATCCCTATGGATATTGAGAAAATAACCAAACAATTTGGTTCAAATATTTTTGGACAAACAGCAGCGGTAGATCGGATAACAAATTTATTAGCTTCGATCAAAACGGCCCTAACTCGAACTGGGAAGCCCATAGCGTCATTACTTTTCGTTGGCCCTACAGGAGTAGGGAAGACAGAAATGGCTAAAGTTTTAGCAGAATTTATGTTTGGGAGCCGGGATAAAATGTTGCGGTTTGATATGAGTGAATTTTCAGATCCCTGGTCAGTTTTAAGACTTACCGGAGAGCAATATTTTAAAGACGGATTGTTGACATCAGCGGTTCGAAGAGAACCATTTTCAGTTTTGTTATTTGACGAAATTGAAAAAGCGCATCCTGATTTTTATGATTTATTACTCCAAATCCTTGGGGAAGGAAGGTTAACTGACAGTGGTGGGAAATTAGTTAATTTTTGTAGTACGATTATCATAATGACTTCTAATATCGGCGCCAATAGTCTGCAGATAAACAAAATCGGATGGACAAAAGGACAAAAGTTAGCTAATCTTGGTAATCACTTTATCGATGCTGCCCGCAAATATTTTCGTCCGGAGCTTTTTAACCGAATCGATCAGGTAATTCCTTTTGAACCATTGACCCAGAATGTAGTTCGTTCAGTAGTTGAGCGGGAAATCCAATTGCTCAAAAAACGGGAAGGGATCAAATTTCGGAAAATGGATTTGATTTTAAAAGATGGTGTGATGAATTATCTTTCTGAGAAAGGCTATGATATTAAATATGGAGCTAGGAATTTACAAAGGTTTGTTAGGGAAGAGCTCATTATTCCATTAGCTAAAAAGCTTAATTTGATTGATTTTGACGACCAGCTTATTGTCGAAGTCTTTCTAAAAAATAACCAACTAGAAATTACTGTAGATGCCGATCCCCTTGGGCTTGAACTTCTTTTTGAAGAATTAAATAAAATAAATTATGCAGATCATTCAAGCGATCTAAGAAGGCAAATTTTACAATTGCGGGATGGTCCATATTTTATCAGATTATTGAGCGAAGTTGACATCTTGGAACGTGATAAAAATAAACAAGGAGAGCCTTTTTGGCTGGACAAAAATAAAAGTAAAATCTATACAGAAAAACTACAATTTTTAGAACGCTTTAAAATTTTGAGCCAGGAAATCGAAAATTATGAAAATCAATTATCACTGGCCTGTTTAGATTTAAATGTCTACAATCCGGCTGTGATCGATCAGCTAAAAGATTGGGAAGAAAGAATGTTCAAATATAAAATCGACTTACTGGCTCATGAAAATCCTGAAGTAAACCAATGTTATTTTTCAATTTATGGAACGGGATTACAGAAATTTATTGATTTTTATTTAGAAATTTTTAAAGTAAAGGAGTATAGCGTTGAAGCGGAAACAGTTTGGTTTAAAGAGTCAAATGGAAAAAAGAGGATTGGGAAGTCTGTTAATTTTAATAAAAAAAGCTGGAACGGCAAGGACCTGATCATCAATCCTGCTTTGGATGGAAGCGTTCTATACGGTATTGAAATGAAATTGACAGGAACCTGTGTTTTTCTCTTTTTAGAAGAAGAACTGGGTATCCATCACTGGCAAATGTCGGTTTCAGAAGATAATATTTATGTTGTTGAAATAAGTGATCATGTAATGTCAACACCTGAAAAAATAAATCGAAAAGAATTTTATAAAGGAAGCCCGAGAAGAGTATTTAAGCCACGGTATTTTAAAGATAATCGTTTGAAGATCAACAGGGAAGTTGCCAAAAACCAATTTAGTGATTTGGTTTTGCAAATACTAAATGACCGATTTAAAGAGCATCTTAATAAAGAATTGTTATAATTTTTGAAGATGCTGTTTCATTTCAATTCTTTTAGAATAAAATAGTGGATTTTATAATTTTGTTCTAAGATGTTATGAAATAATAGAAATCATGACATGCTTTTATAATGTATTTTATACCCTTTTTATGGTAATTGGATTGGTGTGATTTTAGAAAACTAATAAAAGTTTAAATATTTTTTAGCCTTATATTATTTGGGATTGGAGTTATTGATAATTTATAATCTTATTGATTTCAATGAGTTAACTATTTCATTAAGAGATACATAAAGATTTTAATATAATTTATTTGAAAAAAAATATTTAAAAACGAGCATCATAATTTAAAATATCTTAACTTTGAAAAGTGCAATTTAAATAACTCCCAATTATTGATTTGTGACACGATCCCAGAAGCAACGAAACAAGTTGCCCCTTTTTCCCCCAACTTTCCCCCATTTATTTTTGCTTGAAAAGGACTCAATTTTTAAGTTTTGAACACGCAAGTGGGAACACAAAAGCTAACTCTTACATTTACTATGAACTTAAAAAATTAAGATTTTAGGGTTTTTTCATTGTTTTTAATTGCTACAAACACCATCATTTATTTGATGGTGTTTTTTTATTTCAGGATTTCTTCCACTGCTTTCGCCGGATTGATTAATCTACCTGTTTCCTTAACATCTTTAGTATCTTTCCCTGTTCGATTAATAATTTGATAGACTTCTTTTGTGGTCAACGACGGCTTTATGCTTTTCATCAATCCAATTAAACCGGAAACATGAGGGGCAGCCATTGATGTTCCGTTGAATGCAGCATATTTGTTACCAGGAATCGTCGAATATATTTTAACTCCGGGAGCCGCTATTCCCATCTCTACATTATTAATATAATTTGAAAAAGAGGCACGATTTAAAAGAGTATCAACCGCACTTACTGTAATTACACCTGGTGTATTAGCAGGGGCGTAATTTTTAGCATCCATATTACTGTTTCCTGCAGCGACGACAACAATGGAACCAGCTTTTTTAGTATAATCCACAGCAATTTTGAACGTCTTTTGTTTTTGACTATTTGAACGACTACCCAAAGAAAGAGAGATTACATCAGCTTTATTATCAGCTGCAGACAATATCCCGTTGACGACTCCACGCTGGCTTCCCTGTCCACCGGGTCCTAATACTTTGATCGCACTTACTTCGACAAATTGATTATCTGTTGAAAAAGAGGCAATCCCAAGACCGTTATTTGAAACTGCAGCTGCAATCCCTGCACAATGTGTACCATGCCCATTCATGTCTGTATCATGAGTAACATTTACTGTTTTATAATTATTTTTGAGGTCTTCGTGTTTGGCATCAATACCGGTATCCAAAATCATTATCGAAGCTTTTCTTATTGGAGCAACCTTTTTATCGTTTAAGAGCTGATAAAGTTTATCCATTTCCATTGCTTCGAATCCCCATAACCGATCAATAAAAGGATCATTGATCCCATATTTAACTTTTGAAGGAGGAGGGAGCTTTTGTGAAATTGGTTCAACTTTAAATAATTCATTTTGTTCCACCCAAACGGTGAGTTCACTTTCATCAAGTTCTTTTTCTATTTTTAAAATCGCATTTTCTTTTTCCGATGGAATATTGACCGCGAAATAATTGTCTAAATCAGTGATCTCAGGATTGTCCATTTGAAAGGCTGGTTCATAATTCAATCCATATCTTTGAATGATTGATTCCAGTTCGGTGATATCATGACCTTCTTTAACTTCAACGAGTAATTCCCACTCTGTATCCAAAGGAATAGCCAATTTTTCTATTTCAGTATCAGAATCAAATGTTTGGGTTAAAACAGATTTGTATTTAAACTGGTAAGAACCAAATAATACCGCAAGCATAATGAAAAAGATCATTTTGTTTTCTTTGAAAAAACTAAAGAACTGAGAAACTAATCCCAAAACGATCAAGTCTCTTGTAAGGGCAAATAATTTTATGCCAAGCGTTCCATTTGAAAAAGCCAAAGCGAATAAATAGACGAAGAAGCCTCCCAAAAAGGTAGCACTCATCATTTTGCTCATTTTTCTGTTGTCTCTGAAATAAAACCACATGATGAGTCCAAGAAGACTTACAAAATAACTGGAAGGATATAACCAAGTAAGCATAATTATCAGTTTTTTAGATAAGTTTAAGGTATTAATTTACCAAAACTCAATACATTAAACAAAATAGAAAGATGAGTGTTCCGGTTTTATCGGTAGAAATAGGTTTTTAACAGATAGTTTTATTAAAAACGTTTTACAAACGAAGCAAGTTATCTTTTACTCCTTAAAAATAGTGAACCTAATTTCATTTAGTTGGTTTATTTAATCTATTTCCTTAACATTCCTAATTCCTTTTCAACCAATTCCTTGATTGCTCAAAAGAATTTTTATTTTTGCACGGAATTTTTTAGCCGCTAAAATTAAAAGATAAAATGTCAGAAAAAATAGAACATGTCAAATGCCTGATTATAGGCTCTGGTCCTGCAGGTTATACCGCTGCGATTTATGCTTCAAGAGCTGGTCTGGAGCCGGTGCTTTACACTGGTCCGGAGCCGGGTGGACAACTTATGATTACCACAGATGTCGAAAATTATCCGGGTTATTCAGATGGAGTTATGGGTCCTCAAATGATGGAAGACTTTCGCAAACAAGCGGAACGATTTGGTACTCAGGTGAGAATGGAAATGATCAGTAAAGTTGATTTTACAGGACCGGTGCACAAAGTTTTTACAGAAAGTGAGCAAGAAATCCATGCTGATTCTGTTGTGATTTCAACGGGTGCAAGTGCCAAATGGCTGGGTTTGGAATCTGAACAGCGATTGGCGAGAAATGGCGGAGGTGTTTCGGCTTGTGCAGTTTGTGATGGTTTTTTCTATCGAGGCATGGAAGTAGCTGTTGTTGGCGGAGGTGATACCGCAGCTGAAGAAGCAATGTATTTGGCAAAGTTGTGTCCTAAAGTACATATGATTGTTCGTCGGGATGAATTACGTGCTTCAAAAATAATGGCGGAGCGAGTTTTGAAAAACGAAAATATTATCATGCATTGGAATACCTCCACCTTGGAAGTACTTGGAGAAGGGGAGGTAGAGGGTGTTCGTGTGATCAATAATATCACAAAAGAAGAAAGCACGATTCCACTCAAAGGATTTTTTGTGGCAATTGGACACAAACCTAATACAGATATCTTCAAAGGTTGGATCGATATGAATGAAACAGGTTATATCATAACCAAACCTGATTCTTCTAAAACAAACGTAGAAGGTGTATTCGCCAGTGGCGATGCTCAGGATAGTGTTTACCGCCAGGCAGTTACAGCGGCGGGAACCGGATGTATGGCTGCCCTTGATGCTGAGCGATATCTGACTGATAAGGGAATTGTCTAAAAATTTAAAATTATTAATTAAAATTATCCTGCGTGCTTAAATGATTGGATATCAGTTTTTTATATAGAATTGTTCAATTCTATTTTAGACTAACATTACTTTTCGATTTATTATTTTTTACTATCTTTGATTAAGCAAATAAACCAAATTTTGCTAAATTTAAGGGATATACTTTTCATGCCTTAATCTAATTTTTAATAATAAAAATCCAATTATAATGATATCAACTTCTACTAAATTTCGTCCTGGTGTTTTGTGGGGAGACGAGGTAACCGAATTGCTTAATTATGCAAACGAAAATAACTTTGCACTACCCGCGGTAAATGTAATTGGGACTAATTCAATCAATGCAGTTTTAGAAACTGCGCGTGAAGTGAATTCCCCGGTTATGATTCAATTTTCAAATGGCGGTGCAAGCTTTACTGCAGGAAAAGGGCTTTCAAACGAAAACCAACAATCCGCTATTTTGGGTGGAATATCTGGTGCAATGCATGTTCATACGATGGCCAAAGCATATGGTGTAACAGTTATTTTGCATACCGATCATTGTGCAAAAAAATTATTGCCGTGGATTGATGGATTGCTAGATGCAGGGGAGCGTTTTTTTGAAAGCAGGGGATATCCGCTGTACAGTTCTCATATGCTTGATCTTTCTGAAGAACCCTTGGAAGAAAATGTAGAAACCTGTGCCCGTTATTTCAAAAGAATGAATAAGATTGGAATGACGCTAGAAATTGAACTTGGTGTAACCGGAGGAGAAGAGGATGGTGTTGACAATACTGATGTTGATAGCTCACGCCTTTACACACAACCAGAAGAAGTTAGCTTTGCGTATAGTGAATTGAGTAAGATAAGTGATAAATTCACTATTGCCGCGGCTTTTGGCAATGTTCATGGAGTTTATAAACCCGGTAATGTTGAATTGAAACCGATTATCCTCAAAAATTCCCAAGATTTTGTTCAGAAAAAATACAAGACCAAGCCAAATCCAATCAATTTCGTGTTCCACGGAGGGTCCGGTAGTTCTCGTGAGGAAATAAGAGAAGCCATTGAATACGGAGCAGTCAAAATGAATATCGATACCGATATGCAATGGGCATTTTGGGATGGTATTCGTAATTATTATGAAGAGAAGCGCGATTATTTACAGACGCAAATTGGAAGCCCTGATGGTGAAGGTTCTCCTAATAAAAAATATTACGATCCTCGAAATTGGCTAAGAAAAGGAGAAGAGTCTTTCGTTAATCGCCTTAAAGTGGCTTTCGAAGATTTGAATTGTATGAACAGGAATGTGTAAAGATTGGAGGAATTAGTTTTTCGCGAATAGTAAAATGAATATTAGATACTCTAATATTCATTTTACTATTTAAGGACTACAGTTTTCGATTCTATTAATATTAAAACGAGGGTTATTTTGAAATTACAATCTTTAGTTTTTTTGAAATTTCAATTTTAATAGCTTCTAGTTTAAGATGGATTTTTTGATATTTAATGAAATCCTTTAAATCTTGATCCTCTGTATATCCTTTTAATTTTTGCTGATTCTTGACTATCATTTTTTCTACCTTTCTGAGCTTAAAAATATTCAAAGCATTTATACTATCTTCTAAAAAGTTTTCATCTGGAGCTGGTTGCGTTTGTAAATCAATATCCCAAAGTTTTTTCCAGTTTGCACTAAATTCGTAAGGTGTATGAATTAAATCAATGGCAAATTTTCTGATTTCAGCATCCTGATGATCGGTAAAGTATTGAGTTGTAATGGATTTTTTGCCAGTTACCAGGCTCAAACATTCCTTGGCAATTTTCCCACATAATTTATTATCAAAATCATCCATCACCTCTTCAATATTGCTAACGATATAAGCTGCAACCGTAACATTGTTTTCCTTGTCAAAGAGCTCGCCACCACTCCCTATCAATATTCGAACTATATCTTTTTCCTGAAATTCAATATTTGAAACAGCTTGCTTGCGATCCACTTTGATATTGCCCAATCCACTTTCGGGAGAAGGTTCTAAACTCAGTAATTCTTCGGTTAATCGTTGTTGGGTTTTTGGGGACGCAATTTGATCCTGTTGCTGTCTTTTATTTAGTTTTTGCCTTACAATTTTATTGGTTTCATTGATCATTACCTGCTCTTCCATCTCAAGAACGTGAGCACATTCTTTGACATAGACAGACCGTTTCAATGGATCAGGGATCCCGGCAATGCTATTGACAATATCTTTTATTATTTCCGTCTTTTTTATAGGGTCACCTTTCGCATCTTTAAGAAGAAGATTGGTTTTAAAAAGAATAAAATCTTTCGCATTTTCATCAATAAATAATTTAAAATCACTGCTCCCTACTTTTTGTAAATACGAATCAGGATCTTCGCCATCCGGCAACAAAACCACTTTTACATTCATATCTTGCTCCAAAATCAGATCCAACCCTCGCAGTGCAGCTTTTACACCAGCAGTATCGCCATCGTAGATAATTTTTATATTTGGCGTGTATCTTTTGACCAACCTGATCTGGCCAACTGTCAGAGAGGTTCCTGAGGATGATACCACATTTTCAATACCAGCTTGATTCAACGAAATGACATCGGTATAGCCTTCTACCATGACACATTCATCCTGCTGCCGAATCGCTTTTTTAGCATGGAAGGCACCATAGAGTACTTTGCTTTTGTTGTAAATTTCTGTTTCAGGAGAATTAATATATTTAGGGATTTTTTTATCCTTCTGCAACGTACGTCCACCAAAACCAATAACTTTTCCAGCAAGGTTGTGGATCGGAAACAAAACCCGGTTTCGAAAAAAATCGGTGTTGTATTGTGTAGTTAGCGCAATTTTTCGAAGCAGCTCAATATTAAAGCCTTTTTTTACAGCGATGAGTGTAAAAATATCCTTTTGTTCAGGAGCAAACCCAAGCCCAAATTTTTTGATTGTTTCCTCCCTGAAACCTCTTTCTTTAAAATAACTTAAGCCAATACTTTTTCCTTTTGCAGTATTCAAAAGTTGATCAGCATAATATTCTTTTGCAAACTCAGTAATGATAAAGAGGCTGTCAAGATATTGGCGTTCTTCAATATTTTCTTGGCTCGTTTGTGTTTCTTCAATTTCAATGTTGTATTTTTTTGCAAGATAGACAAGCGATTCCGGGAAGGTAAAGTTTTCGTGTTCCATCAAAAACTGAACGGCATTACCCCCTTTTCCACATCCAAAACATTTGTAAATATTTTTTGCTGGGGAGACCGTAAATGACGGAGTCTTTTCATTATGGAAAGGGCATAAACCAAGCAAGTTGACTCCTCGCCGCTTTAAGTTGACATACTCTTCAACAATTTCTTCCACTTTCGCAGTTTCCAGTATTTGTTGTACCGTTTTTTGTGAGATCATCTTTCCCTACTTTTCTTACAAAATAATACTTTTTTGACAATTTTTTCAGAGTGAATAATACTCTTGGATTTTCAATGAATTGTTCTTGATTTTCATCAAAAATACGAAAAAAAGCTGTTTTAATAATTAATTAACTAGCGTTAAATATATTTAACTATGAATCATTTTAATATAAAAATATCGTGTAAATCAGTAAGTTATAAAATTAATTTTAACATACATTAAAAACTATAACACTGCGCGTCTAATAATTTAGCATAAAATAGACAATCTTGTGCGTTATACGGGTGAATTTCAGATTGATCGTCAAATGAGACAAAAAATCAATCTCCTTTCAAAGAAAAATACGAACCTCTTTTGAGGCTTAAAGAATAATGGGTGTTCTCATAGTGTGTGGGCTGCCCCGCAACCAAACGAGGTTGTTGGGGTAGTTTTTTTTTGTAGAAAAGTGAGAACGCAGGAAGTGAAACACCACTCTTGGAAAGATTGTTTTGAATACCTGAAAAATATAAAATGGAAAAATTAAAAACGACGAAGAAACACTAAGAAACTTCGTCGTTTTTAATTTGTGAACTCAAACTACCTGGCGATTACCAGCCTTTGGGAAATGTTTCCTTTTTCAGTTCTAAATTGCAGAAAATAGGTTCCGTTAGCAAGTTGAGTTGCATTTAACTCAATCGTATGATTTCCTTTTGAGAATCTTGAAGTAAGGGCCAAATCATTTAATGAATGTCCAAAAGTATTATAAATATCAAGGTTTAACTCAATCGCCTCTTTTAGATCAAGTTCAATAAAAACAATATTTGATGCGGGATTTGGAAATACTGTCAACTGTTCAATGCTTTCAGGAAAGGTAGTTGCATCCGGATCTATCATAATATTTATGATCACTACACTATCACAACCACTTACAGCGGAATAAACTTCTACAATTTCGGCGTTATATTCATAAACAATACCATTATAAATTCCCCCAGGCTCCATTATTGTATCAACAAATGTTTCATAATATTGTCCGAATTCAAGTTCCAAATAAACCGTGCTGTCACAACCCAGGGAAGAGGTCAGAACAATTTCATAAGAACCGTCTTGGAAATAAACACTATCTCCAACTTCGAAAAATAAAATCCCGCAAACAGTGGTATCAATATTGACCTCATAAATCTCAGTCACTGTTAAATCAAGATTGAGAATACTATCGCAACCATTGACACCTGCATAAACAAAAGAGAACAAACCGCTTTCTGAAAAAAACTGTCCTTCAAATTCGATAGAGTCACCCTCACAAAAGGATTCAACGAGTATTGATGTTTGTACCACTCCCATACTGTTAACCGTTATGCAACTTTCAGTTCCTACAAAACATCCATTGCTCGGAGTGACACAAATTTCAATATTGCCCTCTGCTTCAATGGCGATTTCTACTTCGGAAGTTCCTTGTCCATTGATGACGCTGGCGTTAGAGTCGGTTGTCCAATCGTAGAAAGTTGCAAATTCAACTGAATCAATACTAAAAGTTGCGATATCTCCTGAACAAAAAGAATTGTTCCCTTGAATATCACCAGTCTGTTCTACAATCTCAGTGGAAGTCGTGCTGCCTGTAATAACATCAATTTCATAATCACAAATATCCCCTCCGCAACCATCAATTAATAGATAATAAATTTGTCCAACAACAAAGTTATCATAGCTCAATGTTATTGGTGTTGTACTGCAAGAGCATTGAATAGCTAGTGGTTCTGAAGCCAAACCATCATCATTTACTCCTCCAGGGTACTCACAAGTAGCGTAAATTCCACCTTGAATGCCAATATTTCCTCCTGGGGACTGACAATTTGAAGGAGTTATAACTATTGAAATTATCTCAGTACCTGCATAAAAGGCAAGCCAATCATCGTTATTTATAACAGACATTCCGCCACAACCCGGCATTACTTCAGTTGTTTGGGTCTGCGGAATTAAAGTATTGCAATAACCGTCAATACCAGCACAATTAGGAATGGCTAATCCACAGCCTAAAGCAGCTGGATAAGGCGGACATTGAGCGTTAATGGAATTTTGAAAAATAGAAATTGCAAGAACTAGTGGTAAAATCTTTTTCATAGTTTTAGTTTTTAGCTTTTTAGAAATGTAGTAAAGCTAAAATACGTATTTTGGTAATAAAAAAGATTACATTTTAATAAGTATGAAAAGTAATCCTCTTTATCATTTTTTCAGTCTTCCAACCAATTGATTTGAAAGCTTCAATTTTATACACGGATAATGATTACAAATAGTTGGGTGATTTCGGATTTAATTGACAAAATGGAAAGAACCTGAAAAAAGCTATGAAGTCTACTTTTTTACTTAATAAATCAATTATTATTTTGAAAAAGAGGAACAAAAGTTTATGATTCCTCCAGAGCTAATGCAAGTTCGTCGGTCATCTCCAGATTGTGGTAAACAGCTTGAACATCGTCGTCCTCTTCCAATTCTTCAATCAAGTGTAATACGCTTTTAGACTCTGAAACAGGCAATGTGCTTGTAGTGGTAGGAATACGTTCCAGGTTGGCACTTTTGGGCTCAATTGCTAAGTCCTCCAGTTTTTTTTGCATGTTTCCAAAATCAGTAAAATCAACGGTAATAGTTACTTCGTCGTTTTCCTCGTCATAATCCAAATCCTCAGCACCGCCATCAATAAGTTCCAGTTCCAGTTCTTCCAGATCGTGATCCCCTTTTTCAATTACAAAAATGCCTTTGCGTTCGAAAAGAAAATCGACAGAACCATTTGTCGCTAAATTGCCACCTTTTTTACTGAAAATTGACCTGACATGAGATACCGTTCTTTGTAAATTATCTGTTGTGCATTCAACAAAAACGGCAATTCCTCCGGGAGCATAACCTTCATAGGTCGGTTCAAGAAAAGATGCAGAATTTTTATCAAGTCCTTTTTTGATCGCCCGTTCGACATTATCTTTTGGCATATTTGCCCCTTTGGCGTTTGCGATTGCCAGCCTGAGGCGAGGGTTAAAAGCAGGGTCCCCGCTATCACCATCTTTAACGGCGACAGTAATTTCTTTTATTATTCGGGAAAAAATCTTCCCACGCTTTGCGTCGGTAGCTCCCTTTTTTCTCTTAATTTTTGACCATTTACTGTGACCAGACATACTTTGATTGATAATTTATGACCAATGATTAAATAAAATTAAACATTTTGAAATGCGGTATTTTATAAGTTTTAAAGCAATCGAACAAGCGAGATTTCAAGATGCTTATTGAAGGTGAAATTACGATTTTTGATCAGTAAAAAGTAATAAAGGAAAGTGGAATCTTTGGATATGCTGCAATTTTCCTAATTTCACAAATTCAAATATTATTTTCCTAAATGATAAAGTGCAGTAATTGCGGATCGAACAATCAGGAAGACATAAAAATATGTTTGACTTGCGGGTATCTACTTAAAAGTGATGATATTTTAATCGAGGATCAATTGCATTATAAGCTGGATTTTGATCAACCTGCAAACCTTTCCAATCAAATCCGGGACTATTTCTTTAAGATTATGAGAATTCGAATCGAAACCGAGCTCGATCCAAAAGGTTATCGGAAATATTTTGATCATTTTCACTCCTCAGGGCTTTATAAAAAATTCGAAATCAGAGCGCAGCAATTGGCTGAAGAAGTAGTGATGATTCATGAGCAAAAAAGTCCTTTAGGTTTTCAAGAAATTAATCATTTATTGAACCGGGCTTTAGAAGGGTTTATGGATTATTTTATAATAGATTATTGTGAGTCCTTACATAAAATGAAGTTGCCGGAAGCTATTTTGCGATATGA
This sequence comes from uncultured Saprospiraceae bacterium, assembly GCA_963793295.1. Classification (GTDB taxonomy): domain Bacteria; phylum Bacteroidota; class Bacteroidia; order Chitinophagales; family Saprospiraceae; genus JAHDHW01. The sequence goes on from CAWBZX010000042.1 coordinate 119,428, forward strand.
AAATATTCAAAAAGCGTCCGTTGATTTAGGACAACTGATTTTTGATTTTTTGTATTTTGAAAATGAAAGGGACAAAGTTTATACAGACTTTTTAATTATACCATCAGGCAAATTGACAAATGCGAATGAGGCATTTTTGTTTACTGAAAAAGATGAAAAGTTGTTTTTTATTTGTGACCAAACCATGTTTGGATCCTGTAAAAAAGGTTTTGCCATGACCGATAAAGCGATTTATTGGAAAGCCCATTTCAACGAACCAGAAAAAGTGAAATTCGAGGCATTGGAATCCATCAAACGAGAAGGGGAGTGGTTGCTGATTAATGATCGGTTTTTTAACGTTAACAAAACGTTGAATTATAAAATGTTGTTACTACTTAAAAAATTGAAAAAACTTTACAACTAGGAATGGAAAAAGAAACTGGAAAATAATCCACCAGCCTTACTAAAATATTATAAATTTCCAACCTTTTTAATCAGACAAAGCTTCACTGACATGTTGTTTCAACTCTGGTATTATCTCAATTTCAAACCATGGATTTTTCTTCATCCAGATTTGATTCCTTGGCGACGGATGCACTAATGGAAAATATTTGGGTAAATATTCCGTGTAAGATTGAACTGTTTCCGTTAACGTTTTTTTTCGTTTTTCCTGCAAATAATATTGTTGGGCATATTGACCAATCAAAATCGTCAAATGCAAACTTGGCAACTGATCTAAAAGGCGGCTATGCCAAAGCGGAGCACATTCTTTTCGAGGAGGTAAATCACCTCCTTTGCCGCGACCAGGATAACAAAACCCCATAGGAACAATCGCAATTTTTGTGGTATCGTAAAATGATTCTCGATCGATGCCCATCCATTCTCTGAGTCTTTTTCCACTGGCATCATCCCATGGAATTCCGCTTGCATGCACTTTAGTCCCAGGTGCCTGTCCAATAATCAAAATTCTGGAATTTTGATGTGCTTCAACTACCGGATTTGGACCAAGCGGCAAATATTGAGCACAAAAAGTACAATTTTTAATCTCTTTTATTAAGCTTTCTATATCATTCGACATGGTCTACTTTTTTACCAAACCGGATAATTATAAAAGCTAATAAGGAAATACTTACCAACATGATTATAATGCTAATCATCCACCCACCACCTAAAAATGTTGAGAGACCCCCAGCTACTAAACTCACTCCGCCAACAGTTAATGCATAAGGCATTTGGGTTCTGACGTGGTCGATATGGTTACAATCAGAAGCCAGGGAACTGAGAATGGTGGTGTCAGAGATCGGAGAACAATGATCTCCCATCACGGAAGCCGCTAAAACAACAGCTATGACATTCAAGAGAATTTCAAAACTCACCTCAGGTGCAATGCCTTGAGCCATACATATTGCCCAGGTAGTTGGAATAGCAATCGGGTAGAGAATAGCCATCGTGCTCCAACTCGATCCTGTCGAAAAAGCAATAGCTGCTGACAATACAAATATGAGCATTGGCATGGCGTAAGGACTGATATTGTCCTGAAGAATTGAAGTTAAATAATTTGCAGTATATAATTCTTCTGTAACTAACGCCAGCGACCAGGCTAGTGTCAGTATGATCAGTGCTGGCATCATGGTTTTAAATCCGGTGGTCATGGTGTGCATTGTTTCAAATAAGCTCATGATCTTTTTCGAAATCGTCAAAAAGATGGCTAAAACAATGCCCAGCAAAGAAGCCCACAACAAAGCGACATAAGAATCTGCGTTTCCAATTAAAATTCCAAGTCTTTGTGAAAATCCAACTTTTTCAAGTTGATCAACAATTAGCGTTCTTTGTTCTGAATTTACGTTGCTTGTCGAGGTAAATACTTCCATTTCCTTATCAGAAAGACTCAAATATTTTAGTGAGTGCCAGGTATCGCCCCATCCACCTGAAGCAATCTCCAAATTATTTTCCACCAAACTGCTGTGCGAGCTATCCATACCCGTACTCACCAAACCAAAAATAGTCATCAAAATAACTACAATAACCGGAAGGGCGGCATTATACCATTTGAGTGGAGCACCTTTTACAGGAGTAAGATCTTCCATATTTGGTTCGTCTTCTTCAGCCGTTCTGGCTGGTGAGACTTGTCCTGTACTCTTTGCCCGAAGTTCTGCTTTATACATCGCTCCATAATCCTTTTTAAAATAAATAAGTAAAAGTATAAAAGCTAAAGTCAAGATTGGATAAAATGAATATTTCAGGGAGCTTATGAAAATCGAATAAGCGCTTACATTGTATTCAAAATTTTGGAGTTGCCCGATCCCACCTTCAATATATCCAAGTTCTGCACCAATCCAGGTAGTCACAAATGCAATGGCGGAAACAGGCGCTGCGGTACTGTCAACAATGTAGGCCAGTTTTTCACGCGATACTTTAAATTTATCGGTCACGCTCCGCATTGTATTTCCAACAATCAAAGTATTGGCATAATCATCAAAAAAGATGGCCACGCCTAATAGCCAGGTTATAAACTGAGCACTTCTGGGTGAATTGGCATATCTGGAAAGTGCCTGGACAACTCCCGCCATACCGCCGTTACGCGAAATGATAGCCACCATTCCTCCAATCATTAATGAAAAGATAATGACGGACATATGACCGGAATCGATTAGGGCTTCAACCACATATTTTTGTACTACTTCAAGAAGGCTGTATATGATCGTGCTGATCTGTAATCCATTTGCTATAAACGCCCCAGCCCAAATACCCGCAAAAAGGGAAATAATCACTTCTTTAAAAAACAAGGCCAATGCTATCGCAAATAGCGGCGGTACAATAGAAAGCCAAAGGGGTATTTCCTTGACTCTAAATTTAGTGATATCTGTTTGTGTGAAATGATATAATCGATAACTGCTTATTTCTTCTACAGAACCTTTTTTATAATAATTCTTTATCAATAATAATTTGCCCCCTTTATCTGTTTCAAAATCATATTGTGCTTCACCATTTTGAAAAATTAGCGCGGTATCATTTTCAGCATTATTAAAATTGACTTCCGAAAAACCATCCGGAACATTAGCTTTAAAAACCAGCTTTTGAGCACCATCAACTAACTTCATGTCTACCTGATAATTGATCATATAAACTTCAGGCATCACTTCTTCAGCAGTTACGTCTAAACTTAAACTATCTTCAATTGTTTGTGCTTTTGAACTGACAGCAATTAAACATAAAGCAATAAAAAAAAGTAGCGTTGGTAATTTCATTTTGAAATTTTATAATTTTGAAGGTATTCGAAACTAAGAAACAAATTAATCATCAATTCACCAAATGTAGCATTTAGATTGGATGCTTTTCAATTTTAGTTTTATGAAAAAAATCATTTTACTTTTTCTGTTTTTTTATACGATAATTAATTTGTATGCTCAGCCAATTGATCGCATAGACGTGTCATTTAAAAAGTTTGGTGAAGATTTGAAATACGCACTTGTTGGCGGTTTGAATACGCCACAATTTTCTGAGATTGATCTGAATAATGATGGTTTAAAGGATATGTATATTTTCGAGAGAACCGGAAATATCAGTTTGACTTTTATAAATAATGGAACGGCTAATGAACCTGATTATGACTATGCGCCGCATTATCAGCAGTTTTTTCCTGAATTACAGGATTGGGTTTTATTAAGAGATTATAATGGCGATGGCGTGGAGGATATTTTTGCCTTTTCGGATATTCCCGGAATTGAAGGCGTAATTGTTTATACAGGTTCGTATATCAATAATCATTTGAGCTTTGAACGGTTTAATTTTGCTACACCAGAATTTAATTTCAACATTATTCCCTTTAATAATGGAGGAGGATTAACCAATTTGTATATAAGCTTTGTTGATTATCCAGCAATTGATGATATTGATGGCGACGGCGATCTTGATATTTTAACCTTTGCTTTGGGAGGAGGTCACGTTTATTTATACGACAACAGATCTGTTGAGATGGGCTATGGGCAGGATAGTTTAATTTATGTATTAGAGGATAATTGTTGGGGGCGTTTTTATGAAAGTGGAATTAATGAAATTATTGATTTGAGCGCAGATCCCAATGAATGTTCCAATGGATTTACAGGAGGGGCTGATGACCGCCATGCAGGATCTACTTTATTGACCCTTGATATCGATAATGACGAAGATAAAGAACTCATACTGGGCGATCTGTCTTTCAATAATTTAAATATGCTTTATAATGGCGGTGACAATGAGATCGCATTTATGGTGGATCAGGATACCTTTTCCCCAAAAAACACCCAGGAAGCGAATATTCCAATCTTCCCTGCTTCTTTTTATATAGATATTGATAATGATGGGTTGAAAGACTTGTTGGCTTCTCCAAACAGTAATCAGACAGGAGAGGATTATAATGCGGTTTGGTTTTATAAAAACACGAATTCCAATGAATTTCCAGTATTTCAGTATGTTCAAAAAGATTTTCTGATTGAGCATATGGTTGATTTAGGAACAGATGCTCATCCTGCTTTTTTAGATTATAATGCAGATGGTTTGTTGGATTTGGTTATTGGGAACACTACTTTTTATCAACCTTTTGGAGATAAAGCTCCTCGAATTTATTTGTTTGAAAATACGGGAACAAGCACCTCACCAAAGTTTAATCTGGTTGATGATGATTATCTCGAATTCAGTCAATATAGCGGTACAAACAATTATGCGCCGTCACCGACCTTTGGCGATTTGGATAATGATGGTGATTTGGATGTTCTTATTGGGGAAAAATCTGGAGGATTTTTTTACGGTGAAAATACTGCTGGGCCTGGCAATCCTGTTGCATTTGGCAATTTGCAGTTTGAATATATGGGGCTTGATGTTGGCCAAAATAGCGTTCCCCAAATCGTTGATTTAGATCGAGATGGTCTACCGGATATCGTAGTTGGAGAACGAGTTGGAAAGGTCTCCTATTTTCATAACGAAGGAACTCAAAATGCTCCCTTTTTCCTTCCGAACATCGACTCACAAACTCCTGCTGGAGAGAACGTAATTGTGCTTGGACTAATCGATACTCGTTTTGGTAATTTTATTGGTAGAGCTGCCCCGGCTATTGTTGATTTTGATGGAGCATACCATATTTTTACAGGTAGCGAAGCAGGATATTTCATGCATTATTCAAATATAGATGGAAATATTAACGGAGAATTTACGCTGGAAACTGATTTTTATGGAGAGATTCGAGAAGGTTTTAATACTCGTCCTGCAATAGCAGATATTGATGACGACGGTGTCCTGGAAATGGTTGTTGGCAATGAAAGAGGCGGTCTGAGTATGTTTCAAACAAACTTCAATACGGATGGTACGGTTTCAACGCAATACGTTTTTAAAAGTACAGAAGTGCTTATTTACCCAAATCCGGCGAATGAATTTTTCAATGTTGAAATATTGAATGGAAATAGTATAAAAGTGAATATTTCTGTTTTCAATGCTGTTGGTCAGCAGGTCTTGAAGGATTCATTTACAAGTGCAAACTATCAAGCAAATTGCAAAGGACTTAGTAATGGAATTTATTTTGCCAGATTAGAAATAGGAGAGGAGGTTGTTGTGAAAAAGGTCGTGCTTGGGAAATAAAAATCAAAAATTTATAAGGTTAAGAAGTAGGGCAGTTAGAGGTTATTTTTTCTCACCATTTAAAAATCAACGTGATCCAAAAATCAAACTTCCGATTCGAACAATAGTGCTTCCTTCTTCAATGGCAATTTTGTAATCGCCGGACATTCCCATCGAAATTTCTTTAAAATAATCGTCGTCTTTAAAAAAACGGGCTTTCAGCGTTTCGAATATATTTCTGAGATTTCTGAATTCCTGATGAATTTGCTTTTCATCCTCGGTAAAAGTTGCCATTCCCATCAGGCCAACGATTCTGACATTTTTCATTTGTTCATAGGTTTCTGAAGTTAGCAATTCAATAACTTCTTTTTCATCAAAACCAAACTTCGTTTCCTCTTCAGCGATATACATTTGAAGCAGACAATCAATTACTCGGTCGTTTTTCAGGGCTTGTTTGTTTACTTCTTTTAACAACTTCAAACTATCAATGCTGTGAATCAGATGAACAAACGGAGCAATGTATTTGACTTTGTTAGTTTGTAAATGACCGATCAAATGCCATTCGATATCTTTTGGAAGTTGCGCTTGTTTTTCCACCAACTCTTGTACTTTGTTTTCTCCAAAAATTTTATGCCCGGTGTTATAAATATTCAGGATTGCTTCAACCGGCTTCGTTTTGGAAACAGCCACTAGTTTTACACCTTTCGAGTTGAGATCATTCAGGATTTCTTGAAACATGGATTACTTTTGATTAATCGAAAAATGTAAAACTAAGATTGATGTGCGAGAATTTATAACTTTTTAAATTGAAGTTTGAAGTGAGGAGTTATTGGCTTCTATTCCCTAATTTCCAATTACGTGCTACCCATTCATCAAAAAATCTCTCTTTCCAAGTTACTCGCAGAAGTAAAACGATTGAGTAGCTCAATAGTATCATCTAAGGTTTCATTCAACTGGCTCATACCCCCGAAGCTAAAAAAAACCATTAAAAAAGTAGTTGTATTTTCTGAAACCATTGTCCTTGCAGAATCACTAGTCGGACTTCCGAAGGCACTAAGTTCATCTCGGAAAACTGGCAATTGGTGAATGTTAAGGATTCCCCGACCGATGCCTTCATAAGGTTCGTTCTCCTTTCCTATGCTAAAAACTGTCTTACCTTTAATCTTTGAAACATCGTAGCCTCCGATTGAAAAACCGGTTTTGATGGAAACCAAATTGAGTAAATCTACAACGTTATTAATTTTATATAAATCATTGCCTTTTACTATTCTTCGAAGCAACGATTCTGCTGAAAGACGATAGCGGGCTGGATCTTTTCCAGTGAGTTTATAGCCTTTTCTTGCAGCATTAATTGCAGGCAATTTGCTGATTTCTTCCATTTTGATTGTGTTTCGAATTTTGGAGATGCTTTCTTGGATCAATGCTAACAATTCGTGGTATTCTGTTTTGACAATGATATCACACTGGATTGCTCCAAGTTTTAAATCAGGGCATTTTATTTTAAGCTTTTCCTCAATGGATATTGGAATCATAAACTAAATTTAAATGTCAGAATATTTGATTTTGCGGTAAGCGAAAAATAAAAAAATGGCCGTATAAACACAAACGATAATAGCTGCCTGGCTTGGTACGAGAAACAAACTAAAATCATTTTCTTTCAAAAATCCTTCTGTGAGTTTTGCAAATGGCATTGGAACCAGATCTTCATTTGCATTCATTGGATAGAAATGCATTGATTTATTTGGAAAGTAATACATATGGATTCCGCGGAGAACGGATTCAATGAACATGATATAAACCAGGTAAATGAATAACGCAATTCCGGTCCGTTTGATAACAACACCCAGAAAAAATCCAAAAGACATATAGCCGATACACATCAAAAAGAAACGAGGGATTAGATCAGCTTCCTGTATGATTTTTGAGAAATAGATGGTATCCGTGTGCGTAAATCCAATGGCCAAACCAACCAAAGTATAATATAATGTGGCCATCAAACAGATAGTCAGAATGAATAAAATTTTAGCTGAAAAATATTCATTTCTGCTTAAACCCGTGATGATATTCTGGCGAAAAGTTTTATTGCTATTTTCGACCGTTACAATTATTACCGAAAGAAAACCCAAAAAGAAAAAAGTCAACCAATTTCCGATATACCCCAGATAGCCCCAAACTAATGGAAACATGTATAAGGATTCTTTGCTCAGCAATTCCTCCGGAACATTGTTAAACGATTTCGTAATCAACAAACAGGCTGGTAACAAAATGACGTAAAAGATAGCCATCACTTGGAAGGTCTTATACTTTCGGACTTTTAGCCATTCTAGTTTTAGTAAGTGAAACATGTGATTTTTTTATGAATTTAATTTACCAGCTAAGGATAATTATTTATTTTTTGTTATTTCTAGAAATTCAGATTCCAAACTTGGTTTTCTTGTAAAAAGATGATTCAATGAAATTCCGTTTTGAAATGCTAATTTGTTGATATCCTCTGCTCCTAAATCATCATTAAGGCTAATTACCATTTTTTCTTCTTCAAATTGAATATCCTTGACAGAATTTGAATCCGAAAGAATCTGTTTCAATTTGTCGTTTTGCGCACTTGACACCTCAACCTGAAGATCACCTCCAATTATATTTCCAACTGTTCCGGTTGCCAATAATACACCGTGTTTAATGATGGCAACATGAGAGCAAATTTTTTCTACTTCATCCAAAATATGAGAAGCCATAAGAATCGTTTTGCCTTGCTGAGCAATTTTTTTAATTGTATTTCTTACTTCAGCAATACCTTGCGGGTCAAGGCCATTGGTTGGCTCATCAAATATCAAAACATCAGGGTCGCCGACCATTGCGGCAGCTATTGCCAGGCGTTGTTTCATCCCTAGAGAATAAGTATGAAAAGGAGAAGCTCTGCGATGCACCAAATCGACCAGCGAAAGCAAGTCATCAAATTTTGTTTGAGATAGCTTTTTAATGTGAGCAATTATTTGGAGGTTTTCGTCTGCGTTTAAGTATGGATAAAAATTAGGTGTTTCTAACAACGCTCCAATTTTCTGTCGGGCATGTTTGTCCTCCAATCCTCCAAACCAGGTGTAATTGCCTGAGTCTTTTTGTGTGATCCCGAGAATAATGCCAAGCGTGGTAGTTTTACCGCTTCCATTGGGACCTAAAATGCCGTAGATGTTACCTTTTTCAACTGAAAAAGATAAATCGTTTACAGCTGTGATTTTGCCATAACGTTTATGAAGATTGTGGATTTCAAGTATCGACATCGGTGATAATGTTTAGCTTCCAAATATAATATTAGCATTTTTCTAAAAACATAATTATTGATGAAAACGGTATTTAGAAAGACCAATGATTGATTGAGCCAACTTATTAAATGCTTATTCTATTGTTGGAAATTGTTCAAGAAATGCAACTAATTTTACCATGGCTTTTCCCCGGTGACTTATTTTATTTTTAATAGAGGAATCTAAAACACCAAAAGATTGATTATAACCATCAGGGATAAATATTGGGTCATAACCAAATCCGCCTTTACCACTTTTTACTTTATCAATTCTACCTTCAATGATTCCTTCAAAAATATATTCTTTACTGTTGATTATCAGTGCGATAACAGTCTTGAATCTCGCTTTTCTGTTTTCTTTTGAAGAAAGCTTATCCAAAACTAATTGCATATTCGCCTCTGCATTTCTTTCTTCTCCGGCATAACGGGCTGAAAGGACTCCAGGAGCACCGTTTAAGCTTTCAATTTCTAAGCCTGTATCTTCTGCAAAACAATTGACTTGATAACGATTGTGCAGGTATCTTGCTTTTTGCAAGGCATTTCCTTCAATGGTCGGGCTTGTTTCAGGGATATCTTCAATAAGACCAATTTTACTCATTGGAATTACTTCAAATTGTGATTTTCTGCTGAGTATTTCAGCGACTTCCTTTATTTTATTAAGATTACTGGTAGCAAATACTAATTTCATTAATAACGGTTTAGATGGGCTTATTTTATAAATACATTTCTTTCAAACTACTCCATAGTGCTTTCTTTTTATTGACATCGTTATTCACTTCCTCAAGGCTATTCGAAAATAGTATTCTAAGATTATTCCTTATCAGAGGTTGATAAGGTGCGATTGAATAGTTCAACCCAAAATTGGTGGGATGAATACCAAAGAACAAAAAATCTTTTACAGGTAGCTTTTGCTGAAGACTACTAAAACTATATTTAGTTTGTGGTGTTGTTTTTAAGAGAATAATATCCTTATTTATTTCCAGGTTAACTGCTGATAATATATTTTTAAGTAAAACTTCTAATTCAGGATTATTTTGTTCATTAAAATAAACAATCAAAATCGCTGCATCAGGAGCATTATTTTTAATTAAAAGTTCAGATTTATTTTCAGGAAGCACAAAAACTTCAAAGTCGATAAATTCGAAATTCGAAATATAATTTTCTTTCTTCATTGTTTATAAGAATAAAAAGTAACAAAAGAACAAAATTTCTTCCAATAATAGAATAAATGAATAAATTTAATTAAATTTGTAAAAATCAATGACAAATTATGAAATATAATATCGCAGTATCCAAAACGGAAAACTCTCGCCTTTCTGAAGTTGATTTTGACAAAATTCCTTTCGGACGTACTTTTTCCGACCACATGTTTGTAGCTGATTATATTGATGGAGAATGGACCAATTTACAAATTGTCCCATTTGGTCGTTTTATGATGCACCCATCAAGTCTCGCTTTGCATTATGGTCAGTCAATTTTTGAAGGAATGAAAGCTTCAAAAGGTCAGGATGACAGACCCTATTTTTTGCGTCCTGAATTGCACGCAAAAAGATTAAATGCATCAGCAGAAAGGATGTGCATGCCAACCTTTCCTGAAGATCTTTTTTTACAAGCTTTGCATCAATTGATAGCAATGGATCAGGAATGGATTCCAAAGAAGGTTGGAAGTGCATTATATATTCGCCCTTTTATGTTTGCTAATGGTGAATTTATCGGGGTTGCTCCATCGGATACTTATAAGTTTATAATTTTTACCGGTCCAGTTGGACCTTATTATCCAAGACCAATTAGATTGATTGCTGAGGAAAAGTACGTCAGAGCTGTGAAGGGTGGAGTAGGAGAAGCTAAAACAGCTGGTAATTATGCTGCATCATTGCTTCCTGCTAAATTAGCAAAAGAAAAAGGGTATGATCAGGTAATGTGGTTAGATGCCAAAGAATTTAAATATATTCAGGAAGTCGGTACGATGAATTTATTCTTCGTTATCGATGGCAAAGTTATTACTCCTGCAACAGATGGTGCAATATTAAAAGGAATTACCAGGAGTTCAATCCTGACTATTCTGAAAGATAAAGGATACACCGTTGAAGAAAGGCCGATCACCATTGATGAACTTGTTGATGCACATAAAAAAGGTTTATTACAAGAGATCTTTGGAACAGGAACAGCTGCTGTTGTAGCTAATGTTTCAGATTTCACTTACAAGGGAGTACAATATGATCTTCCTCCTGTTGAAGAACATAAAATTGCAATATTATCAAGAGATGAGATCAATGGACTTCGTAGTAAAACAATACCTGATAATCGTGGTTGGGTTGTACCAGTTGAAGGAACTGCTGTAACGATTAGTAGTCCTAGTCATTAGCCTAGAGAAATATTCTAAGAATATAAAAAGAGCTTGTGAAAATATTTTCGCAGGCTCTTTTCAATTAAAACATTGGTTTCTCTGGTTTGTTGTTTAAAATTGCTTCGATTTTATCTTCTATTTCACTGGTAATCAATGGTATGACATCCAATGCTGTAAGTGTCTCTTCAAGGTGAACTAATTTTGAAGCTCCTAAAATTACGGTGCTTACATGCGGATTTTTAGCACACCAGGCTATAGCAAGTTTTGCAAGACTGGTTCCAAGTATTTTTGCAATTTCATTGAGTCCAAAGACTTTTTCTAATCGCTCTGGAGTTAATGATCGTTCTTTTAGCCATTCCAAACCCTCCATGCCTAATCTCGTGCCTTTCGGAAATTGATTGATATATTTATCTGTTAGAACACCTGAACCTAAAGGGGACCAAATAGTTGTTCCAAGTCCCACTGTTTTATATATTTGGTCATATTCAACCTCAACTTTCTCTCTGCAAAACATATTATATTGAGGTTGTTCCATTGTCGGACCTATCAAGTTTAAACTTTTAGCAACCATGTGTGCTTCCATAATCTCCTGGGCAGACCACTCAGATGTTCCCCAATACAAGATTTTTCCTTGTTGAATAAGATGATTCATCGTCCAAACGGTTTCTTCGATTGGTGTATTTTTGTCAGGCCGATGGCAAAAAAATAAATCAAGGTAATCAACTTGTAGCCTTTTTAAAGCGGCATTACAGGCTTCGATAAGATGTTTTCGACTTAATCCTGTTTGATTGGGTTTTTTTCCTCCATCTCCGAAAAAAGCTTTACTTGAAACGATGTAGGAAGACCGATCCCAATTGAATTTTTTTAAAATTTCTCCCATCACAATTTCCGATTTTCCTTTAGCGTAAATTTCTGCGTTATCAAAGAAATTTACTCCTTTATCGTAAGCGAGTGCCATAAGTTTTTTAGCCGTATCGTTACCAATTTGTTTTCCAAAAGTCAGCCAGGATCCAAATGAAAGTGTACTGACTTGTAAACCGGAATTCCCTAATCTTTTGTATTGCATATTTTGAAGTTTGATTCGTTTTTTTATGATGGTCTGAAAGATACAAAAAGAATTAATTATTCCATTTTACCTTATGATTTCGTTGGTGCTTTAGTTAGTCATCAAATATTTATTTAATAGCTGTTATTTCCTGGGCAAAGGTTTATTTAGGATGCTCTTTTATATTTCCTGACCTTCGGCACTATATTTGATTCTTATATTAAGAATTTTTGTGTTTTGTTATTTGGGTTATTTCGAACCGTTTTTATAAAAGCATAAAATAAGTTTTAAAAACATTTCATTTTTTTATCCACACTATTTCACCCATGAAGAAAATATATTTATTCTTCTTTTTTTCATTGATGTTTGGAGCAGTATATGCTCAGGAAAAAACTATTGATGAATTAAAAGAATCCCTCCAAACATTTAGTCATCAAGCCAAAGTAGACCAACTTAATGAGTTGTCAAGTCGCCTCAGAAACACGGGCTCTTATGATGCAATTACTTATGCTCAAGAGGCTTATGATCTGGCTGATCAAATTCAATATACACCGGGAAAGGCGAATGCTTGCGATAACCTTGGTTTGGCGTATTTGTCAAGACATGATTATGAACATGCCATGAAACAGTTTGTCGAAGGTCTAAAAATAAGAAATGAACTGGAAGATCAAAAAGGAATAGCTACCTCGAAAAATAATATTGGCTGGGTATTTTCCCTTCAGGAAGATATGAATAGCGCCCTGACGAATCTGAACCAGGCACTTGAAATCCGTATTGAAATAGAGGACCTTGAAGGTGCAGCTGAAACCCATGAAAACCTGGGATACGTCTATTTGTTTCAAAAAATATACGGCAAAGCACGTGAAGAATATGCTTTAGCTCTTGAATTAAGGCTAGGGCAAAAGCAACTTGAAGAAGCTGCGAAACTTGCTTCGTATTTAGGTAAGATTGCCAGAGATATGGGCGATCATGAAGGAGCTTTAGCATATTACAACCAATCTTTAAATCTAAATAACGCTATTGATAAGATTGAAGATATAGCAAATGATTATAACAATATTGCTCTTGTTTACATAGCTCAGGCAAATTCTTCGATTATTGACAAGGAAGAATTTTTAGAAGAAGCTTATGATGCAAATACAGCCGCATTTGACATTCGAAAGAAGCATGACAACAAATTAGCTTTGGCGGAAACTTATAAAAACTTCGGTTTAATATTTTTATCATTAGGAAAAAAAGAAACTGGGATTGAAAACCTTGAGAAAAGTGCAAGTTTGATAAAGGAAATTGGTCCGGAACCTGGAACTCAAAATATTTTAAAAAGCATTTCAGACATTTATTATGCTAACCAAAATTTTGAGAAAGCTTTTGAATATCAGTTAGAATACGCGAATTATCGTGACGTGATCTTTAATAACGAAAAATCAACTGCTTTACTTGAACTAACCACCAAATATCAATCTGAATTTACCGCTGAAAAACAAAAGCGACAGATTGAATTACTCGAAAACGAAAAAGCAGTTAATACGAAAATTCGTACTTTCCTTTTGGCTTTAGTTGGATTGGGTATATTGCTTGTAATTGTTTTGTTTGCAAGTTACAGGAGCAAGCAAAGAGATAATAAATTATTGCTTAATAAAAATGAAGAAATAAATCGCCAAAAATCTGAAATTGATACGAAAAATTTTGAATTAAAAGATAAAAATGACAGCCTTGACGATCTTAATCAAAAGTTGGTAAATGAAATGGCAGAGCGAGAATCTATTGAACAATCTTCCTTTGCCAGGGATCGATTTTTAGCTACCATGAGTCACGAAATGCGTACACCAATGAATATTATAATTGGTCTTACTCATTTGCTTTTAAGCGAAAAACCTAGAAAAGATCAAATCGAACATTTGCGGACTTTGCAATTCTCGGCAAATAATCTTGTTGTGTTCATTAATGATATTTTGGATTTTTCAAAAATTGAAGCTGGAAAACTAACGCTGGAAAACAGAGAATTTAATCCAAAAGAAACGTTTGAAGAAGTAGTTAATCGAAATGAAAAAGCTGCAAAGGATAAAGGGCTAATTTTAAATTGCAAATTTGATAATAAAATTCCTGATCTACTTTTAGGAGATAGCGCAAGACTTAATCAAATTTTGACAAATTTAGCGACCAACGCAATTAAGTTCACAGCAAACGGAGCTGTCGAATTGGATATGATGATGTATGAATTGAATAATTCTGAAGCTACATTGCTCATTACTGTGCAGGATACTGGCGAGGGAATTGATTCTGAACGCGTTTATGAAATGTTCCATAAATTTTCCGAAAACAAAGAAGAAGATGTTTTTGAAGGATATGCAAATTCTGGTCTTGGACTAGCCATTACCAAACGATTGATAGATCTTCAAAATGGAAAAATAGAAGTAGAAAGTGCACCAGGTCAGGGTACTAAATTTACCGTCTTGCTCCCTTATAAAGTTATTAAAAAAACCAGTGGAAGAGCAGAAAGTTCCAAGGACAATAATACAAACTCGCATGAAGGTCTAGCAGGCAATCATATATTGCTGGTAGAGGATAATAAAATCAATCAACTTGTGGTTGCCAATATGTTGAAGAAACTTGGAATTGAGGTTGTCACTGCTGATAATGGATTAGAAGCGCTTGATGAATTTGCAAAACAATATTTTGATTTGGTTTTGATGGATATTCAAATGCCCAAAATGGATGGATATAGAACTACAGCTGAAATCAGAAAATACTCAGATCCAAGAAAAAGAGACGTCCCAATTATTGCTTTGACCGCTTCAGCCTTTCTAACTGCAAAAGAAAAAGCTAAACTCTTTGGAATGAATGATCATGTTGGAAAACCTTTTGGTCCTGAAGATTTACTGGAAAAAATAAGCGATTGTTTAGCAGTATATAAATCTTAGAAAAGCATCGCTTAATTTGGAGTAGTTAAATTTTTGATTGACAGAATTTAATGAACAAATAAGCGTTTGATATCAGAACGTATTAAAGTCTTGATGAGATGAGGCTTCCTGAATTTTTCGGGAGCCTCATCTTTTTTGTACTAAAACCCTAACAAGTCTTTCATTCCAAAGCATCCTTTTTTGTCGATGATCCATTCTGCTGCTTTGATTGCTCCTTCAGCAAAACCTACCCTTGAATGCGCAGTATGCTTGATTTCAATAGTGTCAATTGGAGACTCATAAAAAATACTGTGAGTCCCAGGGACTTCATCTATTCGTTTACTAATTATTGACAGTTTATTTTCTTCTGTCGAAGCTTCATTCACCCAGTTATTTTTCCGATCAATATTTGATAATATGCTATTTGCCAAAGTAATCGCAGTTCCACTGGGTGCATCTAATTTTTGAGTATGATGAATCTCTTCCATCGAAATTTTATATTCAGCAAAATGATTCATCATTTTAGCTAATTGACGATTCATCTCAAATAAAATATTTACACCAACGCTGTAATTGGAAGCATAGAAAAAAGTACCGTTTAGCTCCTTGCAAAGTTTCTTGATTTCTTCCATTTTATCTAGCCAACCTGTTGTTCCTGAAATCACTGGTGTACCTGATTGCAAACATTTTAAAATATTATTATAAGCAGATTCAGGTCGACTAAATTCAATTGCTATGTCAATCTTTTGAAGGTTTGGGGTGGTTAGATCACTTGTATTGTGAAAATCAATGACTAACCCGATTTTATGACCTTTGGATAAAGCTATTTGCTCAATAGTTTTTCCCATCTTTCCATATCCAATGATTGCTATTTTCATGTAGATCTTATTTTTTACTCAAATGTACATCGATTAATTTATCAAAACTTATTGCTATAGTGAAGATTTTTACTTTTTCATTAGTAACTCAAATTGGATTTATACCCTTTTCATTTAAAGAATTTGCTTATTTTAACAAAGGAGCGATTTTATTTTGAATGCTCAACTGCAGATGCGCTAAAATTTATTTTTTAATAAAGTGTTTGTGAACAGCAAGCCCAATTGACCGAACAGGAATGGGTTCATCAAATGTACTGATCTTTTTTTTGTACTTCTATAAAAAAATCCAGCGTCGTCAGATAGGAAAGAAAAGTGATTCCTTTATACATTCCCACAAATCGCATCAAACAATCGATGGTACCCGATTTATATTTAAAGTTGGAATGGTTAAGTGCTTTGTTTTTATCAAAATGAAAGCAGCGTATCAATTACTTTACTTTTTTTATATCAAAATGACCATTGTTCTTTTATGAAAAGAGGCAAGGTTGCAATCTGTTATCCATAATAATTGAGATACTTTGGATCGACAAATTACGTTTCAAGGGAGGTGAGCTATTCCCGTTTCTTTTCTTATAGTTGCGCATGAACCCAAAGTATATGAAGCTTCACGCTATCCTTCTATTTTTGTTATTTTATTCTATAAAAGGATTTTGCCAGGAACCTACTTCTCGACCTCGAAATGTTTTTTTGGGCAGCTTAAAAATCAATTCGGCTGCACCAGCTGTTTTCTTTTCATATGAACGAGTTTTATTAAGAAAGGAGCAAATTGACTTTGGACTTTTTCTATCTGCTAATGCGACTAGATATAAAGAGCATCGTGTGTCGAATTTTATACAGCCCTACTTTTCTATAGGAATATTGATTTCCGAAATACTTAACGAGAAGAACAGGATAGAAGGGATGGTTGGTGGGGACATTCACCCTTTCAACCCGCTAGCTTTGTATTTCCATGGGAAGCTTGCTTATACGCATTATATACCTAAACCCAAAATTGGCCTACGAGTATTTATCATGGCAAAAGTAGATACGGATTATCGATTGTATGTGGAAGACCCTTCTTCGACTCAGAAAAACCAGATTGTTCCAACTCGTTTTTACTGGTGTATTGGATTAGCCTTTGGAAAATACTTTTAATCTGGAAATAAAAAATATTAAGCCATTGCTAATTTTTCAGGAATGATGCTTTCTAATTTATCAATTACAAAATCGATTTCCTCTTTGGTATTATGGTGAGAAAAGGAAAAGCGAATACTTTTTCTCGCAGGATCACCTTTTATCGCTTGAATGACATGAGACCCTTTTTCAGCTCCTGAACTGCAAGCACTGCCTCCGGAAGCGCTCACTCCAACGATGTCTAAATTGAGCAATAAAAGCTCGGATTTTGGAGATGGAGGAAAAGAAACATTCAGTACTTTACAATGAGAAGTTCCGTTATAGTCGCCGTTAAATTGGATATCATTAAAAGAAGCGGTGAGCCTTTTAATAAAATATTGCTTCAATTCAAGCGCATGATCTACCCTTTTTTGCATATTATCACAAGATTCCTGCAATGCTTTTGCAAGCCCAACGATTCCATAAATGTTTTCTGTTCCACCTCTCATATTTCGTTCCTGTGATCCGCCATCGATAAAAGGTTTCAAACTATTATCTCCGTTTATATAAATAAAACCAACGCCTTTAGGGCCGTGAAATTTGTGAGAAGCTCCGGAAAGAAAACTGATATATCCTTTTGAGACATCGATTGGAAAATATCCAACTGTTTGAACAGTATCTGTATGAAACAAAGCACCATATTTTTGGCAAAGTTCACCTACTTCATCCAAATTAATCATTGTCCCGATTTCATTGTTGGAATGCATCAGCGAAACCAAAGTCTTTTCATTACCTGTAGCAAGAAAACTTTCGAGTTGTTGCAAACTAATTCTTCCTTTTGAATCAACATCTAAATAATCAACGGTTACCATTTTAGGGTCTAAACTCTCGACGGTATGTAAAACACAGTGATGCTCTGTTGGAGAAGTAATTATCCGGGTAACGCCAAGATCACGCACCGAGCATTTGATTGCCATGTTATTTGATTCGGTTCCGCCTGAGGTGAAAAAAACTTCACCGATAGAAGCATTTATGCAGTTTGCAACTGTTTTTCGAGCTCCTTCTATTAGAGAACGGGAATTTCTACCTTCGGAATGAATCGAGGATGGATTTCCATAATTTTCAAACAGGACCTTGGTCATTGCTTCAATTACAGGAGTATCAATTTGCGTAGTAGCGGCGTTATCCAAATAAATCCTCATAGTATTTAATTTATTTTTATTTATGCAAAGATAAAAAACACATTTAAGTTAAATCAATTTCAAACCAACCTTTAGTCATTTTATTTTCAATTGATGGATTAGATTCATGAACAAACTCATTGGTACTCATTTGATAGGTGTACTCTTTTTTCCATTTCTTGTGACATTTGCTCAGTTGACGAATCGAATCTAAAATATAATATAGTTCTTCATTGGTCATTATTGGGTGGATTGAAAGTCTTATCCAGCCTGGCTTTTGCAGTAAATTTCCAATATTAATCTGATCAGTGATATTCTTGGATTTTTCGTAAGAAACATGCAGTAGATAATGCCCATAGGTGCCAGCACAGGAACACCCACCTCTTACCTGGATACCAAAACGGTCATTTAACAGTTTAACACCAAGATTATAGTGTAGATCTTCGATATAAAAAGAAATCACCCCTAAACGATGGGGAATATTATCTGCCAGAATATGTAAACCCTCAATTTCTGAAAGTCCTCTCCAAAGAATTTGTACCATTTCTTCTTCGCGTTGCAGGATATTTTTTATCCCCATCTTCTCTTTTAATTTTATGCTCAGTGCGACACGAATAGTCTGAAGAAAACCGGGAGTTCCGCCATCTTCTCTTGCTTCAATTTGCTCAAGGTATTTGTGTTCCCCCCAGGGATTTGTCCAATCAACAGTTCCGCCACCCGGATTGTCCGGTACCCGGTTTTTATACAATTTTTGATCAAAAATCAAAATACCTGAACTCCCGGGACCACCGAGAAATTTATGTGGAGAAAAATAGATGGCATCCAAATGTTCTTCTTCATTTTTAGGACGCATATTTATTTCAATGTAGGGAGCGGAGCATGCAAAATCAACAAAACATAGCCCATTATTTTCATGCATCAATTTGGCAACTTCATGATAAGGTGTAAATATACCGGTAACATTTGAGCAGGAAGTAATTGCTGCAATTTTTACTTGTCGATCTTTGTATTCAAGAAGTAATTCCTGGAGATGCGACAAATCCATCAGGCCCTCGTCATCTGCATTAATTATTCGAACATCCGCGATCGTTTCAAGCCAGGAAGTTTGATTGGAATGATGCTCCATGTGGCTGCAAAAAACGATTGGCCTTTCAACGATTTTATCATCACAAAATGGCCGGAAACGTTCATGAAGTTTTAATCCTAATATTCGCTGAAATTTATTTACTACTCCGGTCATGCCGGAGTTTGAAGAGATGATAATATCGGTCTCGAAAGCACCAACATGCTTTTTTATTATTTTCTTGGCTTCTTGGTAAGCATTGGTCATCGAGCTGCCAGTTACTGTTGTTTCGGTGTGCGTATTTCCAACAAAGGGCCCGATTTGATTTTTTATAAGATCTTCAATCGGACCATATAACCTCCCGCTGGCTGTCCAATCTGCGTAGACAATTGGTTTGCTTCCATACGGCGATTCAAAATATTGATTAATACCAATAACATGTTGTCTGAATTTTGAAAAATATTGTTCAAGTCCGCTTATAGCATGATTTGCAGTCATTCGATTAAATATTTGAAAAGCTAAATATTACTATAAAAGTAGCGACTTTCTTAAAAAGAAAGGAAGGGAGGGGATGAAAAGTATAAATTTTGCTAAATATCTTTTTGTAAAAAGTAATAATATTTTTTACAATTCAAGCCAAAGCTCAGAAGAATCCGATGTACCTGCATCTGTTTCTTTTTCCAATTCTTTCAAAATCTCGTTAATATCGGCCTTTATTTTATTAGCAAGATTGTTGGCAATAACTTCAGAAGAACTTTCGGAGTAAATCCTAATGATAGGTTCTGTATTTGATTGTCGAAGATGAATCCAATCTGTATCAAATTCAATCTTTAAACCATCAATGGTATTGATTTTTTTGTTGTTATATTTTTGTCGTAGCTTTTCAAATAATACGTCCAAATTTATTTCTGGTGCTAACTGAATTTTGTTTTTCGAAATTGTATATTTTGGATACGTTCTTTTCAAAAACGAAATTGGCTTACCAAACTCTGCAAGATAAGAAAGCAGCAAAGCAATTCCGACCATTGCATCACGTCCATAATGAAGTTCAGGATAAATGATGCCTCCATTTCCTTCTCCGCCGATTACGGCGTTAATAGCTTTCATTTTTTCAACGACATTGACTTCGCCGACTGCTGAAGCTTCATACTGAACACCATGTTTTTCACAAATTTCTTTCAAAGCTTTTGTTGAGGAAAGATTTGAAACGGCAGCTCCCGGTGTTGATTTTAAAATATAATCTGCAACAGCAACCAGGGTATATTCTTCTCCAAACATTTCACCATCTTCAGAAACCAAAGCCAGGCGGTCCACGTCAGGGTCAACTGCAATTCCGAGGTGAGCTTTATGAAAATTCACCATATCGGCAAGATCCCGAAGGTTTTCCGGAAGGGGTTCCGGATTGTGAGCAAAATTGCCGTTAAGACTTTCGTTTAACACAATCACCTGGCAACCAAGTTGTTCTAACAAAGGGACCATTGAGATTGCACCAGTTGAATTAATACAATCCACAACAACTTTGAAGGATCTGCTTTGGATGCCTTTCTGATCAACAAGTGGTAGTGCAATTATTTTATCTATGTGTTTTTGAATGTAAGTTTTATCAATTCTATAAGTACCTAATTTGTCAACACCAGCATATTCTATTGCACCGTTTTCGATATATTGAAGAACTTCCTCACCATCTTGTTTCGAAATAAATTCTCCTTTGTGATTGAGCAATTTCAGCGCATTCCAGTTTTTAGGATTATGGCTGGCAGTAAGGATGATTCCGGCTCCGGCTTTTTCTTCAGGAACAGCAAGCTCGACAGTGGGCGTTGTGGAGAGTTCGAGATCGACAACATTTATACCTAAGGAGCGCAAAGTACTCACCACCAGATTATTGACAATTTCGCCAGAAATTCTGGCATCACGTCCAATTACAATTTTTGGATTATTCGTTTTATTGATCACCCATTGCCCAAAAGCTGCAGTACATTCAACAATATCCTTAGGAGTGAGGTTTTCACCTGAATGACCACCAATGGTACCTCTTATGCCGGAAATAGATTTAATTAAAGCCAAGTTGTTTTCTGGTTTTGATTTCTGAAATTAAAATTGAATTTATAGCTATTGGGAATTTTAATTTTCAATCCAATCAGATGTTATATAAATTTCAAGATATGTGTAATAATTTAGTTGTAGAATCGCGGATGCAAAAATAGAAAATTCGTACACTTAACCGAATATTTTTTTCCAATTTGAAAAGAAATTAACAAATGAGTTTTTTTCATACTAGGATACGTATATTTGCTATTTAAGTTTTGAAAACTTTATGAGGGATAAAAAATGATAAAATTTGTTACGCAAAGTTTGTCATAAGTTTTAAAATAGTATTTGAATGACCGAGCTTCTTCAATTGGATCAAACTGTTTTTTTCTTGATAAATGGGGAATGGCATAATGCATTTTTAGATGCCATCATGCCTTATTGGAGAAACAAAATGTTTTGGACACCCTTATATGTTTTTCTGCTATTTTATATACTTCTAAATTTTAAGCTGAAAGGATTTTATTTTATTTTAATGATTGTTGCTGTCGTTACAATTGCTGATACAGCAAGCAGTAAAGTGATAAAAAAAAGTGTTCAAAGGGTTCGGCCGTGCAATGATCTCCTTGTCAAAGAAGAAGTTCAACTTTTGGTAAATTGCGGAAGTGGTTATAGCTTTACCTCTTCCCATTCTACGAATCATTTTGCGGTGGCTACATTTTTAATTCTTACACTTTTCCGTCGTTATCGAGGAGCAAAATATGCTTTGATCTTTTGGGCTTCAAGTATTGCTTATGGGCAAGTATATGTGGGCGTTCATTATCCGCTCGATGTATTGGCTGGCGGTTTATTAGGTATTATTATCGGAGTTTTTGTTGCGATGATTTATAGTCGTTTTGGCTCCTATAGGATTGATTCTTTTTATGAAATTGTAGGCTGAGCGGAGAGTTATTCCCTGCTAGTATTTTAATTAACCTAATTAACTACAAACCACAAACTATATAATGACTTTTTGGGAATATTTAATATTGTTCTTGGTAGTGCTTTTAGGCGGAGGAATTGCTTTATATTTTAAAAAAAGCAACAAAAAAGTATTACAATTAGTCTTGTCCTTTTCTGGCGCTTATATTTTGGGAATATCTGTTTTGCATTTAATGCCGGGAGTCTTTGCAAATGGTGATCAATATGTTGGATTATGGATATTGTTTGGTTTTTTTATCCAAATCTTTTTGGAGCAACTATCCGGAGGCGTTGAACACGGTCACATACATCCCACTCATCATGCCAATAGCAGATTTGCAATTCAAGTTATGATAGGATTGTGTATCCATGCTTTTTTGGAAGGAATGCCATTAGAAAATTACGAGGAATTTCATAGCATTACATTAGGCGAAGGCCATAATCACAACCATCTTTTATATGGAGTTTTAATGCACAAAGCACCGGCTGCTTTTGTTTTGGTGCTTTTGCTGAGAATATCTGGCTTTAGAAACATTGTTGTATTGTCCTGCCTTTTATTATTTGCCTGTATGTCGCCATTGGGGGCAGGGATGACGAAGTGGCTGGATAGCATGAACCTTTTGGATGTTCGTGTGATGAAGATAATTGTTGCTGTAGTAATTGGAAGTTTTTTGCATATTTCTACAACGATTTTGTTTGAAATTGAGACCCCCGGGAATCACAAGATTTCTTTGAAAAAACTTGTCGTCATTGGCTTTGGTTTACTTGCGGCCCTGGCAACTATTCTTTGATGTGTTCTGATTCGTAATTTAAGATCATTAAAATTTTAAATAATAATAATATACTCATACAACCAGGATAGCGTTTAGTGAGCTCATTTAATAAGTTCACAAACGTAAAAATCCTAATGCCTTTTACCATCAGCATGACAGAAGCGGGATTAATTGATGCATGTATAGCCAACGATCGCTTGGCCCAAAAGAAATTGTACGATCGTTATAAAAAAGCGATGTACACTTTGGCTTATCGCATTACCAATGATTTTGAATTGGCTGATGAGGCATTGCAAGATGCATTTTTAAGTGTTTTCAGAAACCTCTCTAAGTTTAGGCGAGAATCAACTTTAGGAGCATGGATTAAAACGATCGTGGTCCGAACATCCATAAAAACGATAAAAAAGAAAGTTTCCTTTGAATCATTTGAAGATTATAAAACCGATGGCGATTTTGTCGATTGGGGAGATCACCTTGCTATGGATTACCTCGAAAAAGCAATCAAATCTTTGCCGGAAGGATATCGGGCAGTTTTTACATTAATTGAAATTGAAGGATATCCTCATAAAGAAGTTGCGAAAATGCTTGAAATTTCAGAAGGAACTTCTAAATCACAATTATATCATGCAAAAAGAAAGCTACGAGACCTGTTAAAATCATTTGATCTGAGTTATTAAAATCGTATTTCAAGATGCAAGAAAAAAATAAACATATTCTACAAGAAGCTATTCAAAAGCTTCCTCAGTATGAGCCGGAAGCTTTGATCTGGATTTCTATTGAGGCAGAATTGGAGGTGCTCGAAAAAGAAAACGGTTTACAAATTGCCATTAATGAATTACCTGTTTATAACCCTTCTGATTCAATCTGGGAAAATATCGAGGAAGAATTAGCTAATGATGACAGAAAATCAGGCAGACTAATTTGGTTGAAAAGAATTTCAGCGGTAGCTGCGGCAGTAGTTTTTTTGATTATTGGAAATTTTGTGTTCAAACAAAATACTGGTCAAGAAAAAGTGACCATTTCCTATTCACAGGAAACTGTTGATGAGGTATTAATAAAACAGGACTGGGACGAAGATGATGATGCTTTTGAAATGGTTTTGGCCTTTTGTGAAACAGATCATATCGTCTGTGAATTACCGGAATTTGTGGTATTAAAGTCAGAATTGGAAGATTTGAATAACGCAAGAGAAGAATTGAAAGAAGCATTGGACCATTACGGCGTGGATGCAGAATTAGTTGCACAATTGACGCGCATTGAACTCGATCGATCTGATATTTTGAAAAAAATGATTGCCAAGATTTAGTATTACCTGAATTGTCTTAAAGTATAATAAATTTTATCACCAAAAATCAAACAGGCGCAGAAAATGAAATATAAGCTTTTCATAAAATGTCTGATCCTACTTTTGTTGTTTTCCTTTGATGTCCAATCGCAGGAAGTATTGGAAGTTGTAACTAAAAAAATAGAGAAGACGCTCGACTTTTTTGAAGATTATAAATTGAATATCGAAGGTGAAAAAGCAGATGTTTTGGTCAATACCTGGAGTGAATCAAAAGTAAAAGTTGAACTCGAATTAGTTGCAAAACACTCGGATATCCAGATTGCCAAGAAGGATCTTGAAGTGATCAAATACGTGATCGAAAAACGAGGTAACATTATTTTTATTCAAAATACAATGGAACTTGCAGAAAATGATGAAAAGCCCCGTTCCAGCTTACATGTTCATTATGTCATCACTATTCCCGAACAATGCCCGCTGAATCTTAAAAATCATTTTGGGAATGCAGATATTAATGATCTTAAAAAGCAAGTGATCATTAATAGTGAATATTGCAAAATAAAATTGACCAATATCGAAGGAGATATTTCTATCGAAACACGCTTTGGTGATGTGGTTGGCGTTGGATTATCAGGCAATGTAAATATCCTTGCTGCCCGATCGGATATCACACTGACACGTCTCAAAGGCAGTATCGATATACAGGCAAAATATGGATTGATAAAAATTGATGCGGACAAAAGTTTAATTGACTTAAATATTGTTGCTGAAAAATCGGATATTATGTTTTTAAATCCAGCAACGGAAACGTATAGTTTTAATCTGACCGCTTATTACGGAAAAATTAATGTTCCTGAAAATATGGAATTTGATTTTAAGGAAAAGACACCTAAAATCAATAAAGCGGAACTTCGTCTTCCGGTAAACGAAGGTCAGGTATCTATCCAGACTTCTTTTGGCAATATCGTAATTGGACGGGTTGATTTGTAATCGTTTTATAAAAAAGACGACTGCGTAAAACGCAGCCGTCAAGGGGGGTAGATATGTTCAAATAACGGGATTGCCTTATTTGAATTTTTTAACTACCGACTTTACCTCCAATTATAAAAGGTTTGGTTCCATCCTGTAGTAAATATTCTTCACCATCCTCGGTCACATAAAATATTTGAACTTCGTAGTCATCACCGGTTCTGTCCTGATTATTATAATAAGCTACTTCAACAAGATTACCATCATACTTAAATTTCATTCCTTTAGAGTCAATATCACTATCCGGGAAATTTGGATTGCTTTCAATGTAAGACAGAATTTCATGTGTATCTGAATTTACAATTTTGACGACAAACTTTTCATCAAGAAGAAGCTTCAGGTCGTTGTGAACCAAAAAGAATTCAATAATGGTGTACCTCCATTTGCTGTTTTCCTTTTTAATTTTGCTTAGGGGACGGCCATAGCGTTTTTTCTTTGCAAAAATGTTTTGAAAATTGATTCTTGTATTGTTGACTATATCGGTGATTCTTTTGAAACGTGCCTCGCTTACTTGTCGATCCAATAGTTCTGCTTCAGTTGCCTGATGAGTCACAATTTCCTGCTCCCGAACGATGTTAAGATTTTCAATTTGATTGCGAAGTTCCGCTTTTTCAGCTTCAAGCTTTAGGATAAGATCATTATCCACTTGGTCTTTGTTTGCAAGCGCTGCGATTTGTTTTCTAAGGGCAACATAATCTTTTTCGACTTTACGGAGTTGCGATTTTATAGCCTTTATCGTTTTATTTTGTTTTTTAACTTTCTTTTTCAAAAAAGCTAGTTCTGATTTTAACTGTACAAGACTATCGCGAGCTTCTTTGAGTTTGTCTCTCAATATTATATTGTCATCAGTTATCAGAATGTTTTGCTGCGTTTCTGTTTCTAATGATTCTTCCAAAAACAAATTCTCATTTTGTAAATTTTTGTTATGCTGCTTTGCCTTCTTTATTGAATTATACTGATATACTGAAAATGCGCTCATTCCTATGATTAACACAGTTCCTAATAATGGGGGTATTATTTTACTCATGGTGCTATTAGTGTTTTATTATAAAATTATATTTAATTTTTACATGTTTTAAAATTGGAATTCCACTTGTTGCAGGAACTCCATCATTATGGAATTCCTGCTAATTTGTTGCAAGTGTGGGATTTAAAGTATCACAAACTTGCTAGTGTTTGTTTAAGCTTGGTTTTGTTTTATACTGCAATCCTTCAAATTGGTTTCGATATTACGGAAAGTCTTCGGTTAAGATTATTTTAATATGCCTTTCCTGAAAATTACGTGCAATGGTTAATTCCAGTGCTTTTTTAAAGAAATCTCGCTTATCTTTCTGCAAATCTGAATGAGCCAAGCCTGAAAAATATAAAGTGGTTTGATCATTATTCTTTTCTATTTTTTCTATGCGAATACTATCCGATGTTTCTAGAAAATGATTATGGTCAATAAATGCTTGCAAAGCATCTATCAAATAATCTCCAGTTGGATTTTTAATTTTGACTGGCCTGTATTGAAGTTTTGATAGTTCTGCATCATAATCATAAATCATTACTATTTTATTGGTCGAATCAACCTGATAATTGACTTTTGTGCTATTTGTGAAACCATCGTTCAAGCCATTGTTGATTTGTTCATCAGGCTGAGTACAACTATTGTTCAATAGCAAAACACAAGAAAGAAAAAGATAAAATAATTCAAGTCGTTTCATGGATCGCATCAATCATTATAAAAATATCTTAAGTGTAATAGCTTGATTAATAATTAAAGACACATGATGAACTAGCAAACATTATTCCATTTTTTAATATTTAACAATTTTAAATAAATTAATTCTGCTAAAACTTATTCCACATTTGTAAAAACAATTATATTAGCACAGGATTGCCAAACTTTAATCAATATCAGTGACCAAGAATCATCATACGACTTCAAATATTCTAATGGTTCGACCGGCCAACTTTGGCTACAATGAGCAGACCGCTCCAAACAATGCTTTTCAAACATTGGATCCTTCCCTCGATAACCAGGAAATAAAGCAAAAAGCAATTGAAGAGTTCGATTTATTTGTCAATAATCTCAGACAAGCCGGGATCAATGTAATTGTTGCGGAGGATTCGGCAGATCCTGTAAAACCAGATGCAGTCTTTCCAAATAATTGGGTGACTTTTCATAACGATGGAACCATCATCACTTACCCGATGTATGCGCCTGTTCGCCGGTTAGAAAGAGATGAAGAAATAATCAAACAAATTGCGGAACAGTTTGAAATAAAAAAACGACAACATTTGGAGCATTTCGAGGATTCAAATCGTTATTTAGAGGGAACGGGGAGTATGATTCTCGATCGAGTCAACAATATTGTTTATGCATGCATAAGTCCTCGTACTGATGATCTTCTTTTGGATAAGTTTTGTGAATTGACTGATTATCGAAAAATGGTCTTTCACGCAGTTGATGAAAAAGATCAAGATATTTACCATACGAATGTGATGATGGCTTTGGGGGAAACTTTTGTAATTATTTGTATGGAAACTATAAAAGATGAAACTGAAAACAAGCAATTACGAGATTGTTTTTCAAAAACCGGTAAAGAGATTATTGAAATTTCGAACAAACAAATGCTTGCTTTTGCCGGAAATATGTTGCAATTGAGAAACAATAAAAATGAAACGCTCTTGGTCATGTCCGAGCAAGCATATCAATCGCTTGAATCCGACCAGATTACAGCAATAAAACGTCATACAAACATCCTTTATAGTCCCATTAAAACAATCGAAACTTATGGAGGAGGTAGTACCCGGTGCATGATGGCCGAGATTTTTCTACCTATGCGGAGCAACTAAGCAAAATCCCATAACCGTATTAAAAAGATTGGTTTAATTAAAAATACTTTTTTCGTTTGATTGTCTTTATGCAATTAAACGCTTTTCCCAGAACATATCTAAAACATGTTTTTTGCTATCCTATCATAGCATTAACATTTGAATATTTTTTTGCATGTCAATGTAGAGATGGAAAGCTATTTTATTTCTAATATTGAAAGTGTATTACTTTTTTAGACTGAAAAATAAAGTTTTAGATTTATATATACTTAATATTTAATTAATCAAAAAAAAATCGTAAAGCTGAAAAGGCTTTCTAAATTAGCGTCCAAATTTTTTAACTTAAACTCCAATATTTATGAAAAAGATTTTTACAACCTTATTATTCACAAGCATGGCGATCTTTGCATTTGCACAGGGGGCCATTACAGGAACAGTATTAGATTCCGAAACGGGGGAAGCCCTGATTGGAGCTACAGTAATGAATACGGCCACCAATATGGGGACGGTTACCGACCTTGATGGTTCGTTTACACTTAAGGATGTCAATGCGGGTAAGTGTGTACTTGAGATTTCATTTATCGGATACACGGCTATTGAAGTGGAAGTGACTGTTGGAAGCGGCGATGCTTCAGCAGGCAAGATCGAAATGAAAGCAGATGCCATTGGTTTGGCTCAGGTAAATGTAGTTGCTCAAATAGCAATTGACCGAAAGACCCCCGTTGCGGTTTCGACAATCAGTGCTGAACAAATTGAAACTAAGATGGGAAATCAGGAATTTACTGAAGTAATGAAATTTTCTCCTTCAATAACTGCAACTAAAAATAGTAGTAGTGGTGGTAATTCCGGAGGTTATGGAGATGGAAGTATTGCAGTACGTGGGTTTGCTCAGGAAAATGTTGCCCTCCTCATTAACGGTATTCCTGTTAATGGAATGGAAGACAATAAAATTTATTGGTCAAACTGGGCAGGATTGGGTGATGTTACTCGAACGATTCAGATCCAAAGAGGTTTGGGAACTACCGCTCTTTCAGTTGCTTCCATTGGAGGAACAATCAATATTGTTACAAAAACTACTGATCAGAAAAAAGGTGGTGCTGTAACAACAAGCATTGGTAATGATGGCTGGAAAAAAGTTGGTCTTACTTTAAGTACAGGTAAACTCGATAACGGTTGGGCTTTCACATTTTCTGGCTCAAGAACTACTGCTGACGGTTATATTGAAGCAGGTTATCTTGATGCCTGGAATTACTTTGGATCCATTGCCAAAATAATTGGTGACAACCACTTAGTAACATTGACAGGATTTGGATCACCTCAAAGACATGGACAACGTGATTTTGCTCCAGGTATTGGTGTTCAAAGAGATGTTTACGGTACAAAATGGAACGACGATTCTGGTTCATATAAAAATGGACAGTATCTTTTTAGAGATAACTTTTACCACAAACCTCAGGTTGGTTTGAACTGGTTCTGGACGATGAAGGAAAACTTAACCTGGTCAAATTCTGTATACGTTTCTGTTGGGCGTGGTGGTGGTACGGGAGATATTGGGGGGTTGGTTAGAGGCGATGGAGCTTACAGAGCGCGCGAATTTAGGCAAGCTAAAGATGGATATGGACACCAACAATTTGGTGAATATGAAAAATACCATCTCGGTCAAACAAACGCTCTCTATGACACAGCAATGGCAGCTCTAAATTATGAGTTTGCAAATGGAGACAGTGGTACGGGCCAGGTTGCTGCAAATGGCGTCAACGGTCTCATCAAACGTGCTTCAATGAATGAGCACCAATGGTATGGATGGCTTTCAAAAATAAATACTGAGCTTAGTTCAAACCTTAACTTTCAAGCAGGACTGGATATGAGATGGTATACAGGATCACATTATCGTAAGACAATTGATCTTTTTGGAGCTGATTATTGGTTCGATGATGACAATATTAATAACCAGAATGATTGGTTAGACATCAATGGTGATGGCGTGAAAGATGCTAATGAAATGGGGGTTTTAGTAAGACCTAAAAATGATGCAGCTAATAAGTTATTCGGTACGGTTGATGAAAATGAAAGAATAGACTACTACAATGATGAAAACATCAATTGGTATGGAGCTTTTGCTCGTTTAGAATATAGTACAGGCGCACTATCTGCTTTCGCATCTGCATCTGTCAATTATACTCAAATGAGAAGAATTGATTTCTTCAATAAACGCCCAGGTGATCAAACTACGGATTGGTCCAACTTTACTGGATTCACTGGGAAATTAGGTGCAAACTATAATATCAATGAGCAAAATAATGTGTTTGCTAATGTAGGTTACATTTCTCGTGCTCCATATTTTGATGCTTTGTATCCTACTTTTGACAATGATGCGCTTAATATGGATGCTAAAAACGAGCAAATACTGGCCGCAGAAATCGGTTATGGTTACCGATCTAGAATTTTCCGAGCTAATGTAAATGGCTATTATACAAATTGGAGTGATAAAACAGAATTGACTTCTTTCACCACTTCTGAAGGTGTATACTTCTTAAACTTGTTAGGAGTTGATGCATTGCATATGGGGGTTGAAGTTGACTTTTCTGTAACCGTAGCAAGACCACTCAGCTTGAATGGATTCCTTGCTATTGGTAACTGGGAATGGAAAAATAACCCATCAGGATCTGTATCTGATGATGCCAATAATGTAGTGGGAGAATCTACTTTGTACCTTGATGGTATCAAAGTTGGAAACGCTGCTCAATCTTCATATGGAATTGGACTTGACTGGACGATTGTTGAATCACTTTCGTTTGATTGGCAAACATTATTCTACGATGATTATTACGCCAATTTTAATCCTGAAGATCGAGATGATCCAGATCTTGCAGGTGTTCAGCCATTAAAATTGCCTTTCTATTCATTGACAGATATTGGATTGACATGGCGATTTAAATTTATTGGGCAGAATGCGTATCTCAGAGCAAATGTGAACAACTTGTTTGATGAGCAATATGTTTCCTGGGCTCAGGACAATATAGATCCTGAAGACAAAGGCATCAATGATGATAGAAATTCAGATGCTTATAAGGATAAATTAGATGGTGCACGTGGCTGGTGGGGATTTGGAAGAACCTGGAATGCTACTTTCAAAATGCATTTCTAGTCTTTTAATTTTAAGTTTAAAAAAAGCCATTCTGGATTTTCCAGAATGGCTTTTTTTAGTTAATTGATAATGACTATTAGCTATTATCAAACAAAACCTTGATTATATTTTAATTTGCCTTAATATCAATTAATTTTGCAATTCACAAATTATTTCTAACTCAATTAATAAAAAACAAATGAAAAAAATCTTACACTCTTTTTTTATTCTATTATTATGTTCTTCAGCCATAGGGGCTCAAACTATGATTAATGTTGCTCCTTTTAGTTTTACACCTGCAGATATTACAATCTCTGTTGGCGAAACTGTTCAGTGGGATAATACCAGCGGAACACACAATGTAAATGGTAGCCAGGCAACTTATCCGGGAAATCCCGAAGATTTCTTTAGTGGCATAGCGGCGATAGCTCCCTGGACTTTTTCCCATACTTTTAATACCCCTGGGCAGTACAATTACCAATGTGATCCACATGTTGGTATGGGCATGATTGGTTCGATCACAGTAGAAGCTCCTGTTTTAACAAACGCGCTGTTAATTGCTGGTGTTTTTGATGCCCAACCCGCAGCTGCCGGAACAAAAGGGATCGAACTTTATGCCCTTGAAGATATCGCTGACCTAAGTGTTTTTGGATTAGGATCGGCTAACAATGGAGGTGGATCAGATGGTCAGGAATTCACTTTTCCAGCTGTTTCAGTAAGTGCCGGCGATTGTTTTTACGTTGCTGATGATGCTACCAAATTTGCAGATTTTTTTGGATTTAATGCAGATTTTATAGAAGGATCCGGCTCTGCCACTGCCACCGGAATCAATGGTGATGATGCAGTCGAATTATTTGAAAATGGAGTCGTCATCGATGTATTCGGTGATATTAATGTGGATGGAACGGGTGAACCTTGGGAACATCTCGACGGTTGGGCTTACCGGAAAAATGCTACCGGACCTGATGGATCTACTTTTGTACTCGACAATTGGACTTTTAGTGGCATTGATGGATTAGACGGCGCACCTACAAATGCGGAAGCCCCAGTACCTTATAACAACTGTGCCTATTCGCTGTCAGATTTGACCAACGCGCTCCTAATTGCTGGTTTATTTGACGCCCAACCTGCCGCTTCCGGAGCAAAAGGTATAGAACTTTATGCGCTTGAAGACATTGCTGATTTGAGTGTTTTTGGATTAGGATCAGCTAATAATGGAGGAGGATCTGACAGCATAGAATTTACTTTTCCTGTTGTTTCAGTAAATGCTGGTGATTGTTTTTATGTTACTGATGATTCCACCAAATTTGCAGATTTCTTTGGATTTAATGCTGACTTTGTTGAAGGCTCCGGTTCTGCTACCGCCACAGGAATCAATGGCGATGATGCAGTTGAATTATTTGAAAATGGAGTGGTCATCGATGTTTTTGGTGATATTAATGTTGATGGCACTGGAGAACCCTGGGAACATCTCGATGGCTGGGCTTACCGAAAAAATGCTACCGGACCTGATGGATCTACTTTTGTGCTCGACAACTGGACTTTTAGTGGCATTGATGGATTAGACGGCGCACCTACAAATGCGGAAGCCCCTGTACCTTTTCCAAATTGTACTTATTCGCCTGTACCTCCTTCAATTCTTCAGGCCAATGATGATTCTGAGACTATTGAAATAAACGAAATGATCAATATTAATGTCTTATCTAACGATGATTTACCATTTGGTTATGAAACAGTTACTATTGACATGGATCCGTCCAATGGATCTGCGATGGTAATCATGGTCGATGGAAGTATCGATTATACGCCTGAAATGGATTATTGTGGTGATGATAGTTTTACTTATACCGTTTGTGATCTTACGTCATGCGACACAGCAACAGTTTCCATTACCATCAATTGCCCAATTTCTTATCCTAAATATTCGATTTCGCAGATAAATACGGTAGATTCTGAAGGAGTAGCCGACTCATTGGAGGTAACTTGCGAGATTGGAGGTATTATTTATGGGACGAATTTAAGACCACCCAATGGACTAACACATACAATAATTGATAGGGATGATGCAGATGAAGGAATTGGCCTTTTTAGTAATAGCCAAAATTTTGGCGTGACCCTAAATGAAGGAGATTCTGTTGTTGTTCGTGGTGAGATCGATCAATTTGGTGGATTGACTCAGATTGTAGTTGATACTATTTGGGTTGTATCTTCGGGAAATGATATGCACGATCCGGCGGTTGTTACCTCAATCTCAGAAGTTACTGAATCAAAGTTGATAAAATTTGAAAATATGACCTTTGTTGATGTTGCCACGGATTGGACTGGATCTGGTTCTGGATTTGATGTTAGAATTACTGACGGGACCAACGAATTTAATCTGCGGATCGACAACGATGTTGATTTGTACAGCATGCCCGCGCCAACATTTACAAATTTCAATGTGACTGGGCTAGGAGGACAATTTGATGGTTTTACTCCACCTTATTTAGATGGTTACCAAATATTGCCAAGATATATGCAAGATCTGGAAGAAATTGTAGGTGTGGTTGATCCTGAGATTGGAAATAGTGTTGAATTCTATCCGAATCCGGTTGCAGATATACTTAATATCAAAACCGAGATTAGTATCGATGCTATTCAAATTTCTAATGTTTTAGGACAGAAAGTGATGAATATCATCAAACCTCAAAACGCTGAAGAATTAAATGTAAGAAATTTATCTCCAGGTATTTATGTGATCACATTTGTGAATCAGGATCGAATATGGTCCTCTCAATTTGTGAAGCAATAGTTTAAAAAATTGACCTTTTTAATGTCCTGAAAGTAGTTGCTTTCGGGACATTTTTTTAACCATAAAAAATAATGAAACCTAAAATTGGAATTGCGCTGAGTGGAGGAGGAGCGCGAGGTATTGCTCATATTGGCGTATTAAAAGCATTGGAAGAAAATAGTATTTTCCCTGATGTTGTTTCGGGAGCAAGTGCGGGATCAATTGTTGGTGCACTGTATGCTGCCGGCAAAAAACCAATGGAGATTTTAAAGTTTGTTGAAAAAAGTAAGATCTATAAAACCATTAGATTTGGAATGCCATTAAAGGGCTTAACGGATCTTTCCTATCTCTCGGAGTTGCTGGCAGAAAACATCAAAGAGGATCGTTTTGAATCACTGTCTAAAAAGCTGTTTATTGCTGTTTCCAATTTAAATACGGGGGAATTAGAAATAGTAAGCAAAGGAAAATTATTTGATTTTGTAGTAGCTTCCTCTTCTATTCCATTCGTTTTTAAGCCGGTTCTAATCAACGGTCAATATTATGTGGATGGTGGTTTGATGAATAATTTACCAGCAGAATCTATCCGGAAAAAGATAGAATACCTGATCGGTGTAAATGTAATGCCCATCTTGAAAAATGAAAAGGAAGATTTTCAAAATATGCTCCGAATAGGAAGTAGGATGTTTGAAATGTCTATTTGGACAAATACTAAACCCAGTTTAGACCTTTGTGATGTTGTGATTGAACCCCAAGGATTAGTTGATTATAATATCTTCAGCTTTAATAAACTCAATGAATTGTATGAAATCGGGTACGAGGCGGCTATGGATAAAATGGCACAGATCAAAAGTATGATCGCTTAAGTTACAAAGTATTAAATTATTGCATACTGACTTTACTTTTCTTAAACAAGAAAAACAGCCTCATCATCAACCCCAAGGATTTGGACATCTATGTTTTCATGAAGTGTGGTCGCAAGTGAAAGTCCCTTATAATCCACTTTAATGGGGAAAGATTTGTGCTGACGGTCCACCAATACGGCGACTTCAACTTTTTTCGGAAGAATATTCAGTAAAGGTTTGAATGCATAAAAGATAGTTCGACCCGTATTGGCCACATCATCAACAATGATGATGACTTTATTTTCAATTTGTTCTACAGGTATGCCGATGCTTATTTCATTTTGCAGAGGATTAGCAGGGCTAAGTTGGATAGGCGTCAAAGTAAACTTTATGTCCGATATTTTTTTCAAATGCTTATAGATCATTTTGGCGAAACCCATACCGTTGTTATTGATTCCTGCCAGAATAATTTCTTCTTCGCCAAAATTATTTTCTAATATTTGAATGGCGAGTCGCTTTATCTTTTGTTTGATTTGCCGATCGTCAAGAAGTTTTAAGCTCTTTGTCATAAAATGGGAGAATTAAAAAATATTGATCTTTAATGAAAATAGGCTCGCATTATTTTTCATAATGCTGCTTTACATTGTATTTTTAACGCCATCAAAAATAGCTAAAAACCTGTTTCTTGCCCTATGATTCAACAAATAATTTTTTCGGTAGTCACTATCTTAGCACTGGCTTATGCTTTTCGACAGTTTATGCGGATTCGTCGGAATATCCTTCTTGGCAAAGATGAAAAGATAGACGACAAAAAAGGTGAGCGCTGGAATAATGTTTTTTTGATAGCCTTTGGTCAGAAAAAAATGTTCAAAAGATGGATTCCGGCTATTTTTCACTTTTTCATTTATTTTGCATTTCTGCTTACTCAAATTGAATTAATCGAAATTTTTATTGATGGTTTCTTTGGGCAACATCGTTTTTTCGCTACCCGATTAGGAGGATTTTATACTTTTCTCATCAGCTTTATTGAAATACTTTCTTTATTGGCCTTTGTGGCGACTTTTGTATTTCTCGCCAGAAGGAATCTTTTAAAGATACCACGCTTTCACAAAGCTGAAATGACCTGGTGGCCGAAACTTGACGGTAATTTAATTCTTCTTGGTGAGTTGGCTTTGTTGATTGGTATCTTTTCAATGAATGGCGCAGATACTGTTTTGCAACAACTTGATCCACAACATTATACTAATACCGGGACCTTGGCGGTCAGTGGTTGGCTTGGACCAGCATTATTTGGAGGTTTGAATGAAGGAGCTTTGGTCGTTATGGAACGCTTTGGATGGTGGCTGCATATTTTAGTGGTGTTTGCTTTTTTAAACTACCTGCCTCATTCTAAGCATTTACATATACTTTTTGCATTTCCAAATACCTATTATGCCAAATTGACGCCAATGGGAGAGATTGAAAACATGCCTGAAGTTATGAATGAAGTTAAATCTATGATGGGTTTGACTGAAGAAAGCGAGGCAGCGATGACGGAGGAAGAACTTCCGGAATTTGGAGCCAATGATGTCTTCGCTTTAAGCTGGAAAAATATTTTAGATGCATTCACCTGCACGGAGTGTGGCCGTTGCACATCGGTTTGCCCGGCGAATATCACTGGCAAAAAACTGTCTCCTAGAAAGATACTGATGGATATTCGGGATCGGACGGAAGAGATTGGAAGGAACCTTGACAGTAATGACCAGCAATTTGTAAAAGAAGATTTGCGAAGCGAAGGTGTTAAACTGACGAAAGAAAATTACGATGATGGAAAATCACTTTTCGATTATATCAGTACCGAAGAGCTGCATGCATGCACCACTTGTAATGCTTGTGTAGAAGCTTGCCCTGTTTTAATAAACCCTTTGGATCCTATTCTGAAAATGCGCCGCTACGAGATTTTAACTCAATCAGCTGGCCCTTCAGATTGGGTACCTATGTTTACAAGTATTGAAAATAGTGGCTCTGTTTGGCAGGTTCCGGATGAACGGGTCAAATGGGCAAAGGATGCTGTTGAAAGTGATGCAAAAAATTGAATAAATAGAACTATGAAAAATCTGATTTTTACAATTATTTGTTTTTTCCTGTTTCAATTCCTGCAAGCTCAAACCTGGCAAAAGGTTTCTGCAGGAGCTGAGTTTTCAGTAGCCCTTCGATCTGATGGAACACTTTGGTCCTGGGGTTTCAATGGAAATGGACAACTTGGTAGTAATTCGAGTAATCTTTCAGAAGATATACCACAGCAGGTAGGTGAAGGGAATAATTGGCTCGATGTGGCAACTGGTGGCTTTCATTGCTTGGCTTTGAAAAATGATAGTACTTTGTGGGCCTGGGGATTAAATGGAAGTGGTCAATTAGGTACAGGCAACGTCGCTCAGCAAAGCGCCCCAGTTCAAATAGGTACTGACACCGATTGGAAATATATTGAAGGGGGGCAGGCACATTCTTTGGCAATAAAGGAAAATGGAACGCTTTGGGCCTGGGGTTTTAATACTTTCGGTCAATTAGGAAATAATTCAACCGTTGATTTAAACGAGCCAACACAAATTGGAACAGACAATGATTGGTGGATTGTTAAAGGGGGAGGAGGTCATACGATAGCTTTGAAAACCGATGGCAGCTTATGGGCTTGGGGAGCAAATTTTAACGGTCAATTAGGTAGTGGCAATACAAGCTCATTTCCTGTCCCCACGATGATTAGTGCTGAAGATTGGAAGGATATTGATGCTGGCTTTGAATTTTCTTTAGGGATCAAAGAAGACGGCTCGCTTTGTTCATGGGGTTTCAATGGAAATGGTCAATTGGGAAATGGCTCAACTTCAGAAGTCAACGTTCCGACACAGATTTCTGATACCATTAACTTCGTTTCAGTTTCGGCCGGGTCAGCATATGGAGTTGCAATCAGTGAAAATCAAGAACTCTTTGGCTGGGGAGCAAATTTATATGGGGAGCTTGGATTAGGCAATACCATTCAGCAAAACAATGTATCTCAAGTTGGGTTGGATAATGATTGGCAAGCAATTTCTGCTGCGGAGGGTGCCGCAACTACTTTCGTTTTCGGATTCCATACCTTGGGACTTAGAAGTTCAGAAGAGGATATTTGTGTTGCAGGAGCCAATTATGTAGGACAGCTTGGCAATGGTTCCACGGCTAGTGAATCAACATTTTCGTGCAATATTGGAGGTGGTTTAGTTGATGCTAATTTTATAACAGTTGAAACCGAAAAAATTCGATTTTATCCGAACCCTGTTAATGAAAACCAATTCACCGTTATTCAAAATACAGATGAATCAATGCTAATATTGACTGATCTCAATGGGAAAACATGGTTGACTAAAAAACTCACAGAAAGATTACAGTTAGTTGAATGTTTTGGCTTACCATCAGGTTTATATATTATTACAATTCAAGGTGAGGATTGGATGTTTTCTGATAAATTGATAAAATATTAAATGCTAGATAATTCAATAATCTTTTATTCGAAATAATGAACAACAATTTAAAATCAATATTAACAATTTGCCTGCTTTTTTCAACTATTTTTTTAAAAAGCCAGGACACCTTTTCAATAGTTGCGGTGGATGCTGAGACAGGAGAAATTGGATCAGCCGGAGCTTCCTGTGTGGACAATGCTGATCAATTTGGCGGGGTGATATTGATAAGTGGGATTATCCCCGGAAGAGGTGCTGTTAATGGACAGGCCACGATTTGCATTCCTCATTTCAATTTGAATAATGCGATTGATCAGATGGAATTGGGTTTGTCCCCTGATGAAATCCTCGATTGGCTTTATAATAATGATGACTGCCAGTTTGGTAGTAATGAAGAGCGTCAATACGGGATTGTCGATCTCGATTCAATGAGTAATCCCAGAAGTGCTGCTTTTACCGGAACTAATACTTTGTCTTATGCAGGGCATCGGGTAGGGGCCAATTATGCCATCCAGGGAAATATTCTCTTGGGACCTGAAATTCTTGATTCCATGGAATATAATTTTTTGAATACTCCAGGTCCATTGGCAAAACGGTTGATGGCAGCGCTTCAGGGTGCAAATGTACCGGGTGCCGACTCGCGATGCCTGGATGAAGGAACGAGTTCAAAATCAGCTTTTCTTCGGGTTTTTAAACCAGACGATGATCTTCAAAATCCTTTTTTGGAAATTAATGTTCAACTGACTCCAGATGGAACCGAACCCATTGATTCTGTTCAGGTTGTTTTTGACGAATGGTGTGATATTACAGCAATAAATGATATTGAAGGAATCGAAACAAAGGTGTATCCCAATCCATCAAAAGAAGCTTTTTTTATTGAAACAAACGATTTTCAAAATCTATCAGTAAAGCTTTATAGCCTGGATGGAAAGGTATTATTAGAACAGAAGCTGGATTCTTTTAAAACCAAAATTCATCAAGCTGCTTTAAAATCAAAAGGAATGATCATTTATCAGATTTTGGATAAAAAAGGACAAGTGAGACAAAGTGGTAAACTTATTTTAAACTAAACAAAATAGCGTTAATGTCAGGAAAACTGAAAATACCAACAATGGCTGAAATGGCCTCAGAAGGCAAAGAACCAGAAATTCTATTTTGGGTAGGATGCGCAGGAAGCTTTGATGCAAGAGCACAAAAAGTAACCGTAGCTTTTGCAAAAATATTAAATGGAGCCGGAATAAATTTTGCGATTCTTGGAAACGAAGAAAGTTGTACCGGTGACCCCGCGAGAAGAGCAGGCAATGAGTTTGTTTTTCAAATGACAGCGCTACAGAATATTGAAACGCTCAAAATGTACAATGTTAAAAAAATAGTTACTGCTTGCCCGCATTGTTTTAATATTTTGAAAAACGAATATCCTGCTTTAGGTGGCAAGTATGACGTTGTTCATCACACCCAATTTTTACAGCAATTATTAGAAGAGGGTAAAATAAGCGTGGAGGGTGGCGCTTTTGAAGGTAAAAAAATAACCTATCACGACAGTTGCTATCTTGGTCGGGCCAACGGTGTTTACCATGCACCAAGAGAGGTGTTGAGCAGTTTGGATAACGAATTGGTAGAAATGAAGCGATGCAAATCGAATGGTTTATGTTGCGGTGCCGGCGGTGCTCAAATGTTTAAAGAAGATGAACCGGGAGAGAAAAGGATCAATATCGAAAGAACGGAAGAAGCATTGTCAACAAAAGCACAAGTGATAGCCGTGAATTGCCCGTTTTGTCTGACGATGATGGAGGATGGCGTCAAAGCAAAAGACAAACAGGAAAATGTAATGGTTTTGGATCTTGCCGAACTCATTGTGAACAACAAAGGTTGGTGAAGGGTTAGATTGATAGGTGTTAGTGGGTTATATTGTTATATGAGTAGTGAAACTAATTTTTGGAAATCCACAAATCCACAAATTTTAACACCAAGTACATTAAAACGTTTTTTAAAAAGAATAAATATCCGAAAATAATGACTCAATATGAATTGCTGCCAGACGAAACAAGAGTTTGGATTTACCAGTCTAACCGTCCATTAAGTGACGCTGAAGTCGAACAACTCCGTCCTGTGATTGGACGATTTCACTACCCAATGGGTTAGTCACGATCAGCAACTGAGGGCTTTTGGGGATGTTTTTTATAATCAATTTATAGTCTTGATGGTTGACGAAAGCCAGGCAGGTGCCAGCGGTTGTTCCATTGACAAATCCGTCTATTTTATTAAAGAGATTGAAAACGTACTTCAAATAAATCTTTTTGATCGATTGACATTTGCTTATAAAGATGGCAATGAAATCAAAACGGCTCAACGCGATGATTTCGCAAGGTTGTTTAATGAAGGAAAGATCAATTATGAAACCATGGTTTTCAACAATCTTGTAAAAACGAAAAAAGATTTTGATGAAACATGGTTAATACCATTGAGAGCGAGCTGGCATAAAAGAATGGTCTGAATTATGAAGCGTTTCATAGAAAAATGAAAACAAATGTGCGATCCAATTGTAATTTGAAATAAGTAAGTTGCTGAATTTAGCAAAATGTTCATTTTTCAATAATCATTAAATATGTTTGGGAAAGTAAAACACTGGCTTGGAATAGAAGGGGTAAAACTCAAATTATTGGTTCCTGATCATGTCGAGGAGTCCGACAGAGAATTGCAAGGGAAGATTCAGTTTCAATCGATGAATAAACAAACGATAACTTCGATTAGAGTTAAAATTATCGAAAAATTCAGCCGGGGAAGCAAGAACGAAAAGTTGGTTGATGAATATTTGCTAGGTGAAATCCACCTTGAAGAGGAAATTGAAGTTCCTAGTGAAGAAATTGTAGAAATAGACTTTTCTCTTCCTTTTGAAATTAAGAAATCAGAAATGGATCAAATGGCCAAAAAAAACTTCATGATGAAAAGACTCGTCAAAACGGCAAAATGGTTTAGCAAAGTCAAATCAGAATATCGCATTGAGGCGGAAGCCAATGTCAAAGGAGTGGCACTTCATCCTTTTGATAAAAAAACAATAGTTATAAAGTAGCACGTTTAAATATTAGCATTCAGCATAAAACCAGAGATTTTACTGGACCTCTTTTACTTCCTCCTCCTTTTTCTTTTCAAATCCTTCTATTATTTCTGAATCACTTTTGTAAAGATTTACGAGCATAAATCTGGCTGATTCTGCAAACTCGTTATCAGGATATTTTTCTAGAAAAGCTTCATAGATTAATTTTGCGTCTTCTTTCTTACCCATATTGTCATCGACTGTAAATGCCTTCAAAAACATGGCCTGTGGGGCTTTGTCGAATGTTGAAAAGTCATTGATGATATGATCGTATATTTTCAGGGCAGTTTGAAAATCCTGGATATTTCTGGAAGTTTCAGCTGCTTTCAAAAGTAATACAGGTGCTAAAGTATCCGTTGAAAACTTACTGGCATATTCTTCACATGCAGCGATGTATTGTTTAGCCATTTCAGTATCTATTCTTTTTGTTGTATCGTTGTAAACCAGAGTAGACATATCTTCGATCTTTGAGGCAAGCTCCATTTGCGGATTTCCGCATGAAAGAATAAATGCACAAATGGCCAATAATAGTATCTTTGTTTTCATGAATTTAAATTTAGGATTTATACTTTTGAATTTAAATTTATTCAAAAATAATGCTCTTTTTAATTTTTAACAATAAATGATTTCAATGTACCGCTTTTTACCTTTCTTTTGCTTTTGTGTCGTTCTTTTTTCATGTAATAATTTGATAAATAAGGAATTCATTAATTCAGCAATAAATGAACCTTCGGGAGAAACTGAGCCTGAAACCTGTTGTGGAGACAAGCTATCTTATATTCCTGATCTCGAACATATTGATCACACGCCAATAAAATATTTGAAGTTAAACTTTCACATCATGTGTAAGGCTGATGGAACCGGAAATTTTAATAAAGAATCTGCAAGGGTTTTTTTAGGTGAAGTGATGAAAGCTGCTAATGAAAAACTGGGCCGAAATAAAAAAATGAATCTGCCACCCGGTAACGAAACTCCGGTTGTTCCAATGCGATATCAATATTCAGTTGCTCCAAAGCCGGGTAATCCTGATGACGATGGCATTTATTTTCATTATGATGATGATTTGTATTTTATGGTTGGGACTGGTAAGGATAAAAATAATTATAGCAGCGAGGTTTTTGATAAATACGGGATTCAAAAAGACACGGTTTTAAACGTTTTTGTGATGGGCAATCATGTTGATAGCCTAAAATCTCCAACTTATGTTGCCAACGAAAAGGGGATAGGTTTTGGAAATTGGCTAAAGGTTGTCAATTGGTACAACAATGTTCGTGATACAATTGGGAAGGATGGAAAACCTAATAATCAGATCATCAAATGGAACGCTGTGAAACTAATGCATCATGAAATTGGACATTGTCTTGGTTTGCGTCACAGTTGGCGCGGGAATGACGGATGTGATGATACGCCCGTTCATCCGAATTGTTGGAACAAGGCTAAAACGCCACCTTGCGATACCATGTGGAGTAATAATTTTATGGATTATAATGCGCATTCAAGCGCCTGGTCACCTTGCCAAATTGGAACTATTCATTACAATTTATCAGAAAAAAAGAAAAAAGTGCGTCGCCTTTTAGAAACAACCTGGTGTAATCTGGATGAAAGTAAGACAATAACAATAGTGGACAGTGTTGAGTGGAGAAGTGCAAAAGATTTGGAAAGCCATATTGTGATTCGTGATGGAGGACATTTAACCATAAGGTGCCGGGTTTCTTTGCCGAAAAATGCTAAAATAATAATCCACCCTAAAGGAAAACTTGTTTTGGATGGAGCTGCACTAGAAAATGACTGCGGAGATAAATGGCTCGGGATAGAGCGTTGGTCCAATGAAGAATCTAAAGGAGTATTAATTTTAAAAAACAATCCTATAATTAAAGATGCGGAGCATGAAGTCTTGATCCAATAGCTGTTTTAAGACCGCTCCTCCTGAATTTTTACTATTTCCAGTTTTATAAGTAAATTGAAAATTGGATTGGTTCAATTAAACATAAGTTATTCCAAATCTCGAGAAAATCTCTTCGTAAGCAATTCTGAAGAGA
Organism: uncultured Saprospiraceae bacterium; assembly: GCA_963793295.1. Taxonomy (GTDB): domain Bacteria; phylum Bacteroidota; class Bacteroidia; order Chitinophagales; family Saprospiraceae; genus JAHDHW01. The sequence goes on from CAWBZX010000042.1 coordinate 163,031, forward strand.
TTTTATTTTAAATAATTGATTATCAATGACTATAATGTTATAGGCTAATGACCTTTTTTAGTTTTGGGTAACAGTTCTTAGTGAAAATTTTGAGCGAATGGCTGCGAAAGTAGCCATGTTTGAACGAAGTGAGTTTGGCTACGCTGCTAAATAGAGCTTAGAATTGTCCAAAAGGAAAAACAGTCTTGATTTTTTGATTCTTTATTATCAAGAAAAAAGAATATATAAATTATGGAAAAACAAATGTTAAGATCAATAAAGCACTGGTCTTAAATAAAAGTCATCCCAAATTTTCAACATTGCAAAATTTGGGATGACTCATGTTTTAATAAGTTTCTATCCAGGACTTATTTTTTTTGAACTTTCAATATTTTATTATTCGAATCGTCATCACTCGGAATATGAATAAAATAGAGGCCAGTTGCCAAATCTTTCATATTTATCTCCACAGAAGTTTCTCCAGGATTTATTTCGATTACATTTAATAACTGTCCCATTGCATTATACAAATTCAAAGTTGTTTTAGAAGTTCCAGAATGGGCAGTTTCCACTTTTAATATATTTGAAACAGGATTAGGATAGACGATGAAGGACTGTTCTTCGTTCACAAAAAATACTTCAACTGAATTAGAATAGACAGACGTCTCGTTGATCAATTCAAGTCTTTTGATCCTATAAATATTCCTGCCAATTCTTGGTTTAGTATCCATGAAGTGGTAATCGTTTGAAGAAATATTGTTTGTATTGCCACGAACCATTGCAATTTCTTCAAAATTGAGACTATCAAAAGATCGTTCAATGTAGTAATTATATAATTCATTTTCAGGTCCCGTTGTCCAATTTACCATAACTTCTGAAGCAGCCATTATTTCCGCTGTAACTTCAGGCTCAAAAGGATCAATGATTCCTCCGGCACAATAAGGATCATCGCTTTCAAGTACTGTGATTGTAACTTGATTGGCAGATTCTACAATGAAAGAGGTACAACCTTCTCTTCTAATACACCTGATAAAGTAGGTTGTTATAAAGAGCTGGCCTGGATTGTAATTTTCGGTATTTGAATTAGGGATTTCCATCCATGAAGGTGAAGGGAATGAACCTCCTGTAGTAGATTTTAACCACAAATATTCAGGGTTTCCAGAACCACCAGAAGGAGGAATAACTGTATATAAAGTCTCCGTATCATCACCAGGACAAATTATCTGGTTTTGTCCAATCGTACCTCCATAAGTAAAATCATCACAAACGTCATATACTCCAGCATCATAGGACAAATCATCAGGCATTCCCTGGGTGACAGTGAAAGATTCTGTTTCGCCAGTATTTGGATTGGCATTGCTATCTAATTCATCATCTGATCCCTGATAAGGTGGAGAAAAGGTATAAGTTTCTGTATTGATAGAAAATTTTATATAATATGCTCCAGGATCAACACAGTCAAATATATAAAGACCATCATTTCCGGTGATTTCCCAATCTTCCTGAACATCGTCATTTGTATGCAAAATTCCATCAGGTCCAGCCGAATAAAGTTCAACATAAACATTGGCAACACCCGCTTCCCAAGGTTCTTGAATGCCGTTTTCATTAAAATCCTGAAAAACAAAATCACCTATACTAGTACCATCCGTTCCATCGACGAAGGTTGAGTCGATAGCAGTACATCCGTTTGAATCGGTAACAGTGACAGAATAGGTGCCGGGATAGAGATTGAATGCATCCACCGTTGTCTGCATTGCGGGGTCATTCCATTGGTAAGTATAAGGAGGAACACCTGTCATGGCGCTAACGTGTGCAATTCCATTTGGGCCACATCCTGCGTCTTGAGTTGTTGAAATCATGATCCATAAACCTTCGGGAGATAAACAAACCTCAATACTGCCTTCTGCGGTTTCTCCTTGTGAATCAGTTACCGTTACAGAGTAAGTTGTTCCAGATGTTAAATTATAAACGATATCTGTTACATCGCCTGTACTCCACAAATAGGAATAGCCAGGAGTACCACCTGACACAACTACACTAGCTGATCCATCACTGCTACCTGGGCAAGTTTCACAACTTACACTTAAGAATAGCTCTAGTGCAGATGTTTCAGCTTTTGCAAATAATGAGTTTATACTACAGCACATTGTTAGTATAAAAATAGGAATAAATAAATTTGATAATTTATTTTGTTGAGTCAATTTCCTCAAAATTGTAAAATTCGATTGCTTCATGAATCTTTACATTTAAAAATGAAAAACCAGTCTGTGTTTCAAAGTGATTATAGGCATCACAATTTTATTGCTTCAAAACCAAATTGGTTTATGATAATATTATCGGTCAGCTGTTACTACTTTGCTAGTGTGGAGTGTTGTGCGCATAAATTTTTATAATGCGCTATTGGTAAAAGTTTTGGATGTTAAAAAAATGTTTGTTTAATATTTATTTTAACGTTTAACTCCTTATTCTAAAGGTACAAATAAAATAATATTTTCACAATATTACTTTATTTAGGTTCTCAAGATATTCGCTTTCTAAAACTTTATGAAATTTTAATGATAAAAAGATAAATATAAAATAGATTGTAATATTTTCCTAATATTGATCTTCTACCAAATAACAAAATTAAATAAAAGAATTGTCAGTATCAAATTGCATATTACTATTTATTCCTAATTTTAAAAAACATATTTTTAAAGCATTGGTTTTCAGTATGTTGTAGATAATGTGATTGAGTTGGGGATATTTTGAATAGTGATATAATTGAAAAAAATCAGTTTATTGACTTATTTAGGTCCTAATATTTTTTTTAATTCAAAATGTATCTTCAAAACTTGCTTTATCAACCCATGATTTCCATCATTATAAATTACCCAATCTGATTGGGCTAACTTTTCTTCATCAGACCATTGATTTGCTATCCTGGCCAAAATTGCCTCTTTAGTTGTTTTGTCTCTTTCCATAATTCTTTTTATCCTCACTTCTAAAGGAGCGACCACCGTAATCAATTTGTCCAATTTTTTGTAGCTCCCGGTTTCAAACAATAGTGCTGCTTCCTTTAGTGTGTAAGGAACATTTTTCTGGCTATTGTGCCATAGTTCACTATCTTTTAGTACGGCGGGATGAACTGCATCATTTAACATTTTAAGTTTTTTGGGCTCATGAAAAGCAATATCGGAAATATATTTTCTGTTTAATTTCCAATCTTTTTGATAAGCCTCCGCGCCAAAGATGGATTTTATTTTTTGTCTCAGTTCCTCGTCGTTTGTCATTAAATATTTTGCTCGATCATCAGCATAATAAACCGGAATGCCTAATGTTTCAAAAATATTGCAAACCGTTGTTTTTCCACTCCCCATTCCTCCAGTAATTCCGACTTTGAGCATGACTATTTATTTTTGTATGTAAAATTACACCTCTCGACATTAAATTATAAATTTCTTCCATCTAGATTAAGTTTTTATTAATTTGTGGCAAAGAAAATATTAATTGTGTATTAAAATCCACTAATTTGATCAATAAAATTATACAGCAGTTAGTTGTTTTGAGTTTTCTGTTTGGGGGTGTTGTTTGTACAAATGCACAGGATATTCATTTTTCTCAATTTCAGTTTTCTCCGATGAACATCAATCCTGCATTAACAGGAGTTTTTCCTCAGGATATTAGATTTAGTGGGATCTATCGAAAACAATGGCAATCTGTGACGGTTCCCTATCTTACCTTTTCGGGAGCTTATGACGGCAAGTTTTTCCATAAAATCAGTGAAAATGGCTTTTTTGGTGCGGGTATTATTTTTAACTACGACAAACAAGGCTATGGTCGATTTGGTGGTCCGGAATTAAAACTAACTCAACTTACCTTAAGTGGCTCTTACACCCAGCGACTAAATGATTATAATTACCTGACGGCAGGTTTGCAGGTAGGAACAATCAACCGTGCTTTCGGGGTAGAAGGATTGCAATTTGAAAATCAATATAACGGTGATGTTTTTGATCCGGATTTAGATAGCAGGGAAGATTTTGACAAAACCAGTATAACTTTTTTGGATTATTCAACCGGACTTAACTGGCACCTTCAAACGGATGCTGGACTTAGCCTAAATGCGGGCGTTGGGATATTTCATCTTGCTACACCCAAACAAAATTTTTATAATCAGACGGAGTCAAGATTGCCTATGAGATACGCAGTTAATGTGATTGGAAAAACACCAATAAGCCCATTATTGAATATCCAATTTACTATTTTGTATCAAAGGCAGGGAGTTTACTCTGAAATACTAAGTGGAGCTGCTGTTGAGTATAAAATAAATGTGACACGTGGAAAGGAACTTTCCGTGCAGATAGGCACCAATTATCGATATGCTGGTGAAAGCGATGCGGTTATTCCTACATTTGGCGTAAATTATTTGTTTTGGCAATTAGGGATTAGTTACGATGTTAATATTTCACAATTTAAAGAGGCTACAAATGGCAGTGGCGGTCCCGAAATTGCTATTGTTTATACAATTACAAAAGTAAAACCGCCCAAAACATTTAAAGCCTGCCCAATTTTTTAAACAATTCAGAAAACAAAGCTTTTTTTTAATGAAATATCCAGTGTTAATTGTTTTGATGATGTTGGTTGGAAACTCATTTTCATACTCCCAGTCTGCTAAAGCCTTTGAAAAGGCAGGGGATAAGGCTTTTTCTGAGAAAGATTATGGGGCTGCGCTCGAATATTATCGCAATGCGATAGAAATAAATAATAAAAAAATCAGCCTTTCTTATAAATATGCTGAAGTTGCACGTCTTTTTCATGCTTTTGATTTTGCGGTCGTTTATTATTCCAAAGTTTTAGAAGATGAAAATGAATCCGACTTTCCGTTGACGAATTATTGGCTGGGAATGGTGAAAAAAAGTATGGGAGAATACAATGAAGCGAAACAATATTTTCAGACTTTTTTAGACAAAAAAATCACTTCTGACGGCATTTACATTGAATCAGCAAAAACGGAAATCAAAAGCTGCGATTGGGCATTGGAGATCATTAACAATCAAGCGGAGGATATTGTCATTCAACAGTTAAACAAAAGAGTAAATACACCTTATTCTGAATTTGGGTCATTGATGAAAGGCGATACTTTGTACTATTCTTCGTTGCGATTTGATAATAAAAATGATGAGACATGATCCACCAAGAAAGATTGCAAAAGTTTTGATGTCTTTAAGGGGTTCCAAGGGGCGAACAATGAAGCGAAGTTTTAATGAAAATTTAAAACATACAGCTCATACAACTTTTAGTAAAGATGGTAATAGGATTTATTATACCATTTGTGATTATAAAGAAAATGCTGAAATCCGATGCCAGCTATATTATCGTGAAAAAGACAGTCGAAAGCGATGGGGAAAAGCCCAAAAAATGCCCGAAGATATCAATTTATCCGATTACACTTTTACCCATCCAAATATTGGAACTAATGAAAAGACTGGTGAAGAAACTCTATATTTTGTTTCTAATCGACCTGGAGGAAAAGGAAAGCTAGATATCTGGTATTGCACTGTCCTGAAAAACGGAAAATTTTCGGAGGTTAAGAATATTAACAAAATTAATACAGCTGAAAACGATATTACCCCTTTTTATCAGAATACTACCCAGACCTTGTTTTTCAGCTCGGATGGCTATCGAAGTATGGGTGGATACGATATTTATAAAACCAAAATAAATGATGATGAATTGACTGAACCTGAGCACACGGGCTATCCTTTAAACAGCAGTTATAACGATGTATATTTTACGATAAATAAGGATTCAACTCTGGCCTATTTTTCTTCCAATCGATTGGGTTCAATGTACTTGGATGAGACAAACAAATCCTGTTGTAATGATATTTATAAAGTCACTTTTAAAACTACAGATTCTATTGATTTAATTCCTCCGGTTGATGACAGCCTGACTTTGGTGTTTGAAATTCCGGATCCAGAACCTATTCCACCGGATCCTACGGAAGAAATACCTCCGTCTACCCTCGAGGATTTTTTGCCTCTGGCTTTATATTTTGATAATGATGAACCGGATAAAAGGACACGGCGTACAATCACCAAGAAAAGTTATGCCGAAACTTTTATGAAATATTATGATCGTAAACGTGACTTTGTAAATGAGTTTTCAAGTGGCGTACCTGAAGGAGAAAGAACAGCAGCCAAAATAAATATAAATCTCTTCTTTGAAAATAAAGTAAAAAGAGGGTTTGATTATCTTGATTTGTTTTCCCAAATATTGTTACAACGCCTTGAAGAAGGGGAGAAGGTTGAAATTTTTGTAAAAGGCTTTACCAGTCCTAGAGCAAAAAGTGATTACAATCTTCACTTAGGGAAAAGAAGGATCAGCAGCGTCAAAAATCATTTTAAAACCTATAATAACAGTGTTTTTCAGTCATATCTTGAAAAAGGGCAACTGATTATTTCTGAACGATCATTTGGAGAAACAACTGTCGCCGAAGGGGTAAATGATGACCTCGAAAATCAACGTCTTTCTATATATAGTGTTGAAGCTTCACTAGAGCGAAGGGTTGAAATTGTCGAAATAAAGCGGGAATAAAAATACTTCTTTCAGCCTACCTTATATATACAAATTGTCTATTGTGTAAATTACTGTATTTCATAGATAAACACTACTGAAATATGTGTATAATTTTGGAATGAATATTGATTCTTTTCAGATGAATAAATCAATAGAATACAGCTCTATAGCTAAAAATACACAAGTCCCCCCTCAATTTGTGATGAACGAGAGTCATCACGTAATTTAATTATAAAACTGATTCAAGGTAATGATGAAACATTTACGTCCAGTACTTTTGACATTGTTTTCAATTCCTGTCCTAAGTAGCCTGCATAGCCAAGTCACCGCCGATTTTACTTACAGTGCTACTTCTGGTTGCGGCTCTCTTCAAGTGTCGTTTTGTGATAATTCTGTGTCTTCTTCGGGGAATATTGTTTCCTGGTCATGGGATTTGGGTGGAGCCTCATCAAGCCTTGAATGCCCAGGAAGAGTATTTGGGATTCCGGGTACTTACGACGTATGTTTGACTGTGATAGATAACAATGGCATTTCCGATACAAAGTGCATGACAGATCTTATCACTGTTTATAATTTACCAGAACCTGATTTTTTTGCTACTCCAGTTGAAGGTTGCGCTCCGGCGCAGATATCATTTACAGATTTATCGACATCACAAGATGGACTAATTGAAAATTGGCTCTGGGGTCTAGGAGGATCGTGTGGAACTATATTCACAACGAATCCAGGAGTTCCTGCTGCAATTTGCACTTATGATATTCCAGATGATTATACAATAAGTTTGACAGTTACTGATGAAAATGGATGTGTGAATACAAAAACTAAAACGGATTATTTAATCATTTCACCAGCACCGGAAGCTTTATTTTCTACAATTGATACTTTTGGTTGTTCCCCTCCCTATACAGCTACATTTACAAATAATAGCCCTGTCACCACCGGAATTGATTTCCACTGGGATTTTGGACCAGGTAATGGAACATATGATGGTGTTAATCCACCTCCGGTCAGTTTTAATTCAAGCGGATCTAATTCAGTGACCTTAATTGCTACGAGTACGAATTCTAACTGTAGCGATACCTTTTCGATAGAGAATGTGGTTGAAGTGGGCTATAATGTTGATTTTGATTTTACTCCTGATAGTGGCTGCGAAGATATGATCGTTTCATTTACAGACCTTTCCTCAGAAGTGGCTGACAGTGTTATTTGGGATTTTGGAGACGGTAACTTTTCAAATGATCCAAATCCTACTCACCAATATTCAAATGCTGGATGTTATTTTGTGAAATTAACCAGAGAAATTGGAGGCTGTTGGTCAGAAAGATTTTCGTCAACTTGTATTAATGTCGAAACTCCTCCCGCTGTCACTTACAACAATGACAATAATGTTGGGTGTACGCTACCACATGTTGTAAATTTTGCAGGTACTTCTTTTAGTGCAGTTAGTTGGGAATGGGACTTTGGTGATGGTACAAGCAGTACCTTACAAAACCCTGTGCATGTTTATAATTCATTCGGAGATTATCCGGTTACTTTAACGGTATCAAATGCGAGTGGATGTGAAAATTCTATAACACTTAATACAATTGAAGTCCAACCTGTGCAAGCACAAATGATTGATGATCAAATAGAAGGTTGTGCTCCAATGACTATAACTTTAGGTGATAACTCTTCAAGCGTCACCTCGATAGTTAGTTGGTCCTGGCAAATGGTAACAACATCAAGTACATATATTTCATCTTCACCCTCACCAACTTTTACCATCAATGATATTGGAGTTTTTGATGTCCAATTAACAGTAACTAATACCTTGGGTTGTACAGATACACAAATATTTTCAGGAGCGGTTAGCGTTGGATCAATTCCAAACTTAGCATTCTCAGCTACTCCTGTGGAAAGTTGTGTTGAACAGCCGATTACATTTACAGATCTTTCTGATGCTACAGTAGATTTTTGGTACTGGGATTTTGGCGATGGCAATGACTCCGATCTAACTGATCCGATTCATTTTTATTTGGATACTGGTTACTATGATGTAAACTTGATTGCTTCTCATAACGGATGTGTAAATTCGATTACTTATTCTGATTACATTCATATTACTGCTCCTGTTTCAAAGTATAATATCATAAAATTTTGTGATAATACTTATCAAAGAAAGTTTAAAAATAATGCCATTGGCGCTGATTCAATATTTTGGGACTTTGGTGTTATTGGCATTGATACAGATACATCAATGCAGGCAAATCCGGAGTTTATTTATCCGGATACCGGATATTATTATGTAACACAAACAGTATTCAATTACACGACAGGCTGCCAGCATTCCAAAACAGAGGAAATTCATATCACTGATCCAAAAGCTGATTTTTCGCTTTCAAGCAATCAGGGCTGTGTTCCAATGACGGTGTCATTAATTGACAACTCCAATTTTGCAAAATCTTATACCTGGAGTAGTCCGACAGGCGTTATTTCAGACTCCAATATTTCAGATCCTACAATCAATTTCGATACTCCGGGAATACATTCGGATATTCAACTTATCATAAAAGATGAAAATAATTGTAGAGATACTTTTGTCCTTACAGATCAAATATTTGTCAATGAAATCAATCCCGGAATAATTGTAGATCCGGCTTCTGGATGCCCAACTTTGAATGTTTCTTTTAGCGATGCTTCATCAAACCTTTTTGCAAATAATATATCCTGGGATTGGACTTTTGGAAACAATCTTGGAACATCAAATATTGAAAATCCAAGTTTTTCATTTGTTGATGTAGGAAATTATGATGTTGATTTAACAATAACAGATGATTGGGGTTGCACCGCCTCAACAACTTTTGACAATGCGGTTCAGGTTAGTTCGGCAACAGCATTCTTCGATGCGGACAACATAGGTTGTACTTCTGCAGGAATTTCATTTAATAATTTCTCAGATGGAGCGGGTTTATCTTATTCCTGGGATTTTGGAGATGGAAGTCCATTGTCAACAGAAGAATCTCCATCACATTTTTATATGAATGAAGGAACCTTCACTGTTTGCTTAACAATAACGGATGTAAATTCTTGTGAAAGTACGATGTGTTTAGATAATTATGTTGAAATTGTTGACCCTGCGGCAGCATTTACTTTAGATAACAATTTTGCATCTTGTCCGCCTCTCACTGTTAATTTTCAAAATCTTTCGTTAAACGCAACTGATTACTTGTGGGATTTTGGAGATGGAAGTGGTTTATCAAATTTGCCAAATCCAACGCATGTTTATACGATTCCGGGTTCTTTTGAAGTCATGTTGATCGCTTCAAATTCACCTAACTGTCATGACACCTTGATTCTTGATAATTTGGTGATATTAGATGGTCCTGTTGGAGAATATTCATATTCAGTTGACTCAACATGTGCTCCAGCGGAGATTACCTTTATGGCAAGTTCGGTGGCAAATTATAAATATACCTGGGATTTTGGAAATGGAGATTTAAGTTCTAATCCAAATTATATTTTATCGGATACTTTTACATACGTTTATAACGAACCGGGTGTTTTTACCCCAACGCTAAGTTTAGAAAATGCGACGGGTTGTTTCCGAACTTTACCTGAGATTGGATCTATTTATGTTTCAACTTTACAAAGTGAATTCCAAGCCTCTGATACATTGCTTTGCGATGATAATGTTCCAATTACTTTTTACAACTTCAGTAATTCGGTCAACAATTTAACAACTGTTGATTGGATCTTTGAGGGTGGTAACCCTACGAATAGTAGTAACTTTGAAGAGGTGGTTAGCTTTAATAATGCCGGTAGTTTTGATGTTACGATGATTGTTAGTAATGGATTTTGTACCGATACGCTTTATAAAGAAGATTATATCAATATTGGCCCAAAACCGGAAGCTGATTTTCAGATTTCAGTTTTAGAAGGATGTGAACCCTTGTCTATTACATTTACTGACATATCAACTATTTCAAGTGGAACTATTGATGGATGGGATTGGGATTTTGCTGATGGAAATGGTTCTAATCAGGCAAATCCGACTTATGTTTTTTCTGCAGGGATGAATACTCCGGTTACCTTGATTGCAAGTTCTGAGGAAGGTTGTACTGATACATTGACGCAAACAGTTGATATTTATGATGCAACAGCTGTTAGTTTAACTGAAAACCAAGTTATTTGCCAAGGGGAACAAGCTTTTCTACAAGCTCAGATATTGGGAGATACGACAGGAGTGGCCTATTCCTGGTCACCTTCCACGGGGTTGAGTTGCACGGATTGTTTAAATCCAATAGCTACGCCAACTGATACCATTACTTATACTTTTAGTTTAACAAATGCAGGAGGTTGTGTTACGAATAGTGAAGTTACTGTTATTGTAAAACCTTATGCTATTCCTGTTGTCCAAATAACTCCCGACACGACAATTTGTGCAAATGACGTGATCCAATTATATGTAAATGGAGGAAGTAATGTTTATAGTTATAATTGGGATAGTTCACAGCCCGGATTAAGCTGTTATGAGTCCTGTTTCAACCCAATTGCTGCTCCTTCAGATACAACCACATATGTAGTTACGGTAACTAATGAATACGGCTGTAGCAATCAGGGGGCTGTCACCATTAATATTTTAGATGAAACTCAACCTTTTCTTGGAACTGATCGAACGATTTGTGAAGGAGGTAATACACAGCTGAACACATCAATCGGGAATAACCCTATTTGGTTAGTATCCAATGGTTTGAGTTGTACAAATTGCCCTAATCCAATAGCGTCACCGGTTGAAGAAACTACTTATTACGTGCAAGTTACTACAGATTATGGCTGTGAAATTTACGATACACTGGTTGTAAATATTATGACTACCGATGACCTTGAAGCAGGCGAAAACCTTGAAGTTTGCAGAGGAGAAACTATTGAATTAAATGGAGTAGGAGAGGGAACTGTACTTTGGAGTCCTAATATTAATATGAACAATGCGAATACCTACAATCCTGAAGTAACACCAACGACAAACACCACCTATTTTATGGCAGTAACAAATGGAGATTGTACATTAAGGGATTCCCTGAGAGTTACCGTAACAGATAAAACAGATATAGACCTTGAAGATGTTACCATTTGTGAAGGAGAAGAAGTAGAATTGATGGTTGAGGGAAGAGCTGATACCTACAATTGGTCTCCTTCTGCTGAACTCTCAAGTTTGGTCATTGAAAATCCTGTTGCATCACCATCGAGCACAGCTACATTTACAGTCGTTGCTTCGATTGCGACTTGTCAGCCTGATACTGAGTCAGTAGTCGTCAATGTAATACCTGCACCTATAATTTCTTTAAATAATACTGTTAATTATTTCCCAGGACAAGACGTTGAACTTGATGTTTCTGTTATTGGACAAGGAGTTTATGCATACAATTGGTCGCCAAATACAGATATAAGTTGCATTACCTGCCCTAATCCTGTTGTAACTCCAGGAGGATCAGAAAGTTATATCGTTATTGTAACAGATATCGACACTGGATGCAGTTCGGAGGAACGTGTTCAGTTAAATATTCTAGAAGAATGCCCCGAAGAACTCATTTCCGTTCCAAATATTTTTACACCTAACAATGATGGCGTTAATGACAGGCTCGAAATATATCTTTCTTCTTCTTTAAGTAATGAAATCTATAGTTTTCGAATTTTTAACAGATGGGGTACTTTGGTTTTTGAAACGACGGAGAGTAATAAAGGTTGGGATGGCACTTTTAAAGGACGTAACATGCAGGAAGGTGTTTATATTTATGTAGTTGAAGCACCTTGTGATCTAGAAGGAGGCAGGATTATTAAGAAAGGAGATTTTGTACTCTTGCGTAAATAATTTAGTAACTCATGTTTTTTAAAAAGGCTCATCCGTAAAGCGGATGAGCCTTTTTTGATTCTGACCATTGATAAATGACTTTTAGTGATTGCAATTTGGTGGATTAAAATGGCTTGGTTCAAGCAGATTTATAAGGTGATCAGGATTAAAAATGAGTTTTTTTTGAAAAATATGTGACAATAGACTTTTAAGTAAACACTTCAAAATCATTACTATGTTATTGATAAACAGTTATTTAGATTGTTTATATGTTGTTATAACTAAATGTTTTATATATGATATTCGGCATCACTTTTGGCATATGCAAATTGAATAATTTAAGAATCAGAGCAACAAAGAAGCATATGAAAAAGGTATTCCTAGTACTTTCATGTTTTATATTTTTTATAGCATTGAAAGAATCGGGCGCACAAGTCAGCGCCAATTTTAGCTCAAATGTAACTTCCGGATGTGGATCTCTTCAGGTATCATTTTCTGATCAGTCCAGTTCATCCTCTGGAAATATCACTTCATGGTCCTGGAATCTGGGAGGCGTTAGTTCGAGTAGTCAGAATCCTGGCCGTATATTCGGTACCCCCGGTAGCTATACCATTTGCCTCACCGTTACTGATTCAGGAGGAAATTCCGATACCGAATGCAAGCAGGATTATATCACTGTTTTTAATCTGCCTTTACCTGAATTTGAAGCTTTGCCTTCATTAGGTTGTATTCCTCTGGACGTTGTTTTTGAAGATCAATCCGTTTCAGGTGGTGGGAATATAACAGAATGGATTTGGGGTTTAGGTGGATCGGCTGGAGTTATAGTTGACGATGGCTCAGCTCCTGAAATTACTAGTACTTACAGTACTCCGGATGATTATACTATTACCCTTACATTAAAAGATGAAAATGGATGTTCAAATACACTAACTAAAAATAATTATGTGCAAGTGGTAGATATTCCTGAGTTAAATATTTTGGTTGATCAAACTTTTACCTGTACAGCTCCATTAGTAGTAAATTTTAGTAATTTGAGTGATACTCAGGATATGGAGTTTTTCTGGGATTTTGGTAATAGTACTACTTACAATGGGGTTAATCCACCACCAATTGTTTATAATCAGCAAGGAGCATATACGGTAACGGTTATTGGAAATAATTTAGTTACAGGTTGCAGTGATACCTTGATATTAGTAGATCATATCAATGTGGGCTATCCGATTAATTTTTCATATACTCCAGAAAGTGGTTGTGAAGATTTGGTTGTTTCATTTTTTGATAATTCGGCCGATCCAGCAGATAGTTTAGTCTGGAATTTTGGAGATGGGATGACATCAACCGTTAACAATCCAACATATACCTACGTAAATCCTGGATGTTATTATGTAAAACTCATTCGATATGTAAATGGATGCGTCTCGCAAGCATTAACCCAAAATTGTATTGAAGTCTTTGCTTTGCCAGATGTCAGTTATTCAAATAACAAACCATTAGGTTGTTCTGTACCCCACACTGTAAAATTTACCGGTGCTTCCTCTGATGCAGTCAGTTGGGCTTGGGATTTTGGCGATGGAAATACGAGCAATGTTAAAAATCCAACTCATACTTATACTGCTTTAGGCTTTTATAATGTATCATTGACTGTAACAAATGCGAATGGTTGTACCAATACAATAAGTACTGATCAAATTGGAATTCAGGAAATACAAGCGAGTATTCCATCTGGTCAAACACAAGGTTGTACGCCGTTAAGTGTACTACTCAATGACAATTCAAGCTCCATCACACCCATCATTGACTGGCAATGGGAAGTCTATGATTCTTATTCAACTCCTCCCGCCAGCTATTTTACGTTCACTGGTCAAGATCCTTCGTTTAATTTAATTGATACCGGTTTATATACAGTATCCCTCATAGTAACAAACGATATTGGTTGTGTTGACACAACTGTTTTTGATCAGGTGATAGCAGTAGGGATACCTCCGGATGTTGATTTTGATGCTGATCCAAAAGAGAATTGTGTGGAAACTGAAATAGCATTTATCGATCTGAGTAGTTCGTTTGCCAATAGTTTTTTATGGGATTTTGGTGACGGTGCAACTTCCGATTTAAGAAATCCGGTCCATGAATATGCAGGTATTGGCTTGTTTGATATTACATTAACAGCATGGCATCACGGATGTATCAATTTTTCCACTAAAACAGATTTCATACAGATTAATCCACCAAAAGCCCGTTTTGATATTATTAGAGATTGTGAAACACCATATTTTATACAATTACAAGATGACTCAGAAGGAGCAGATTCGATACATTGGGACTTTGGTGTACCAGGAACAATGACTGATGAGTCGACTGATTGGAATCCAAGCTATACATATGCGACGACGGGAACCTACACAGTCACCCAAGAAGTATTCAACTTTACATATGATTGCTCTGATGATCAAACTTATACCATCATAATAACAGATCCACTCGCAGATTTTACTTTGTCAACCTTGACAGGATGTGAACCATTAACAGTTTCAACTATAGATAATTCTTTATTTGCAAATCAATATTCCTGGACTGCGCCTGGTGGTATCATTTCAAATCCTCAAGCAGCCGAACCAACTATTGTTTATAATAATACTGGTACTTTTACTGACATTGAGCTCATTATTACTGATATAAATGGTTGTAAGGATACGCTTCTTAATACAGATACAATTTATGTAAATGGCATCAATCCTGATTTTACTTATAACCCAAATGGCGGTTGTCGTCCGTTAATTGTTGATGCTGTGGATAATTCTACTACCGTTTATGGAAATATTAACGCGTGGTCATGGAACTTTGGGGGATTGGGATCATCAAATGATCAAAATCCGACTTTTACTTTTGGAGAAATCGGAATTTTTCCCATTACACTTTCCGTGTCAAATGATTGGGGTTGTAATGAAGTCATTACGATTAACAATGCTGTAGAAGTTACCTATCCATATCCTCAATTTGATTCAGAAACCTATAGTTGTACTGATCATGCAGTTAGTTTTAACAATCATTCTGTTGGAACGTTAATGACTTATCTATGGGATTTTGGTGATGGAAATACATCTACTCAAATTTCACCTACACATTTATATATCAATGAAGGAAGCTATACGGTATGCTTAACCGCAACAGATAAATACGGTTGCGATAGTACCTTGTGTAAAACAGACTATATTTTAATTGCTAATCCTGTTGCTGCGTTTAGTGCGGATACAACCGATGCAACTTGTCCACCATTATTTGTGAATTTTCAAAATTCATCTTTATATGCAAATATTTTCCAATGGGATTTTGGAGATAATGGAGGTACTTCAACTTTATTCAATCCGCCACATATTTATACTGAACCAGGAAATTTTGATGTTACACTAATCGCTTCTACCAATGAATTTTGCAGTGATACTTTAACATTAGTTGATTATATAAATATTGGAGGCCCGATAGGTAGCTTTTCATTTGATATCGATAGTGCTTGTATTCCTGCAACCATTACTTTCATCGGAGAATCTCTGGATCCTTATACTTTTGTTTGGGATTATGGGAATGGCGTTTTGGATTCTACCTTAAATGTTTCAAACGATACAATATCCTATGTCTACAATGAAATTGGCAGTTTTATACCACAATTGGTGTTGATAGACGATGCAAATTGTATCAGAGCTTTTGAGTCTCCGGATACGCTTCGTTTGGAAGTTTTAGATTTGGATTTTTTTGCAACTGATCAAATTTTATGTACAGGAGAATCTTCCACATCCTTTTTGAATATAACGAACTCTAGTTCCCCGATTAATTATTTGGAATGGAATTTTGAAAATGGTAACCCGAATACTTCGAATAATTTTGAACCAACAGTCAATTATACAAATGCAGGTCTAAATGATGTTATGTTAATTGCAGAAAATGGATTTTGTAGAGACACGCTGTTCAGACCAGATTATATTAAAATTGGTGAAAGTCCTGTTGCAGATTTTATTATGTCTGGTAATCTTGGCTGCGAACCCTATACCGTCAGCTTTTCAGATATGTCAACTATAACCAGCGGTGTGATTGATGCCTGGGAATGGAATTTTGAAGATGGCGGTAATTCAATTCTTCAAAATCCTACTTATATTTTTAATGAAACCGGAATACAGGATATCGAATTTATTGTATCTACTGATATTGGATGTACGGATACTTTGGTCAATACAATTGAGGTACACCCTATGCCAACGGTTGAATTAACTGGTTCAGATGAATTATGTATGGGACAAACTGCTCAGTTGAATGCCGAAATTACTTCAGATCCTACTGGTGTCACTTATCATTGGATAAATGATCCAACCTTAAATTGTACGGACTGTTTTGACCCTATTGTAAATCCTTTAGATACTACTACTTATTATTTTGTAATAAATAATTTGATAGGATGTACCGACACTTTTGCAATTACTGTAGTCGTAAGACCTTACCCGGCACCGGTTTTGACGATGACTGAAGATACCACGATCTGTAAAAATGATGTTTTAC
This sequence comes from uncultured Saprospiraceae bacterium, assembly GCA_963793295.1. Lineage (GTDB taxonomy): Bacteria > Bacteroidota > Bacteroidia > Chitinophagales > Saprospiraceae > JAHDHW01. The sequence continues at coordinate 179,943 of CAWBZX010000042.1, forward strand.
AAATAAATGTAAACGGTGGACCTGATATCTATACTTACGAGTGGAATAACTCCGGTTCTGGATTGAGTTGTAACAATTGCCCTGATCCTATCGCTTCACCAACAGAACTAACCTCTTATCAAGTAACCGTTACCAATCAATGGGACTGTTCTACAGAAGGAGGTTTAATCGTAGATGTTCTTGATGAATATCAACCTTTTGCAGGTGAAGATAAAACCATATGTGAGGGAGATAATACCCAACTCGATATTAGCTTTGGAAACAATCCAATATGGTTGGTCACTGATGGATTAGATTGCTGGGACTGCCCAAATCCTGTCTCATCACCCATTTCGACGACCGAATATTTCGTTGAAGTAACCACAGACTACGGTTGTAAATTAATTGATACTGTAGTCGTAAATATTGTTTATCCTGAAGATGTTGATGCGGGGGGCGATGCTTTGATCTGTGACGGAGAAAGCGTTCAATTGTTAGGTGTTGCAGAAGGCAACATCAGTTGGAGTCCTTCTTTTGATTTAAATAATTCAAATATTTTAAATCCGATAGGAAACCCATCTTCTTCTGTTACTTATTATATGACCGCTACAAATGGAGACTGTATTCTGACAGATTCTATGGAAGTTGAAGTGATTGATAAAGCTGAAATATTCGTAGACGATGTAAAAATTTGCGAGGGTGAAGGAATTCAACTGCAGGCCTATGGAAATGCTGATAGCTATTTTTGGTATGAATCCCCTGACTTGTCAGATATTTATATTCCAAATCCAATAGCTCAACCAAACGAAACTACAACTTATACAGTTGTCGGAGAAATTGGAATGTGTGAATCTGATACAGCAATTGTGGAGGTTACGGTGGTACCAGAGCTGGAGACCTTTATTCCAGAATATTATCAATATTTTAATGGTCAAACGGTACAGCTTAACTTATCCATTACTAATCCTGACGATTATTTGTATCAATGGTTTCCAGCCGAATTATTAAACTGTACAAATTGTATCAACCCTTCCTTTACTCCGGATACGACAATGACTTATACGGTTGAAATCACTGATCCTTCTACAGGTTGTGTAACTATTGAATCTACAATAGTCAAAGAATATTTTAGTTGCCCGACTGAATTGATCGGTGTGCCAAATATTTTCACGCCTAATAATGATGGTATCAATGATATTTTAAAAATGGAATTGTCTCCTTCGATGTCTGAAATTTATACCTTCAAAGTATTTAACAGATGGGGTGCCCTGGTTTTTGAAACGGAAGATTTTAATGAAGGCTGGGATGGAACTTACAAAGGAGAGATCATGCCAAATGGAGTTTATATTTATTTCCTTGAAGCTCCTTGTGAAGTGAATGGACGAAGAATGATAAAGAAAGGAGATATTACGATCATTCGTTAAAAAAGAAATTCAATATTTTATGCTTCTTTAGTTGTTAGGCCATTAGTTTTACTAATGGCCTTTCTTTTTGTTTAGTTAAATATTTCATATCAATAAATAAATATTTTGATTTTGAATTACTATATTTGTGTAAGAAATTGAAAAACAAACTTATATCGTCATAATTGATTATTTTACATAGCACTATAGTTTAAAAAAAAATGTAATTAATTAATTTGTTAGACAATAAATTTTAATCCCTGCCAGTTTTCTCTTTTTTATCTACGATTTGATTCCTTAAACCGATTTTTATAAAAAAATAAAGAGACAAAGCCTTGCGTTTTGTTTTAGTATTGTATTGGAATATAATTCTGTAGTTTAAAATAAATAAAAAATCAGGATTTACTGAGACTATGCACAATCTACGCCCATTAATCGCACTATTGTTTTCAATAGTTTGTACCACTTTGTATTCGCAAGTCAGTGCAGACTTTACCGCTAGCTCAACTTCGGGTTGCGGGTCTTTACAAGTCACATTTTTTGATCAGTCCACCTCTTCAACAGGCCAAATAGTAAGTTGGTCATGGGATCTGGGAGGTGTAAATGCTACCATTCAAAATCCTGGAAGAATATTTGGAACACCTGGTTTATATACCATTTGTCTAACTGCTACAGACTCTGAAGGGAACTCAGACACCGAGTGTAAAGAAGATTTTATACAAGTTTTTAATCTTCCTCAGCCTGATTTTACTGCATCTCCTACAGAAGGCTGTAGCCCATTGGAAGTTATTTTTGAAGATTTAACGACTTCGGTTGATGGAGCTATTGTAGAATGGATTTGGGGAGTAGGAGGTTCAAATGGAGTGATTATAGATGATGGAACCTTGCCATCGATTACAAATACTTATTTTCTACCTGACAATTTTTCGGTTAGTCTTACTGTATTTGATGAGAATAATTGTACAAATACGGTAACAGTTGATGATTTTATTACTGTTTTTCCACAACCTGAAATTTTGGTTTCCTACAGCGATTCTTTCAATTGCGATCCTCCTTTGATTGTTTCTTTTTCTAACGACAATCAGGAACCGAATGTAAATTATTTTTGGGATTTTGGAAATGGTGAACCTATTTTTGAAGGACCAAGTCCACCCGCTGCCGTATATAATGAGGTTGGCCAATATTCAATTACTGTCGTTGCAGAAAATCAAAATACACTTTGTACGGATACGCTTTTTTTTGAAGAAATTATTAGTGTAGGTCATCCTGTTGATTTTTCTTTTTCACAAGATGAGGGATGTATAACAACAGTGATTACTTTTTTCGATGAATCACCGGAGCCTGCGGATAGTATCATATGGAACTTTGGTGACGGAACTACTTCAACTGTTATTAGTCCGGCTCACACTTATTCATCACCGGATTGTTACACTGTTTCGCTAACTCGTTATGTTGATGGATGTGCTACAACTGTTTCTTCCGACAATTGTGTAGATATCAATCCATTACCTCCTGTCTCTTTTATAAATATAAATCCTTTTGGTTGCACCGTTCCTCATACGGTTGACTTTTTTGAATCAACTGGTAATGTAGTGGACGCCTGGTTCTGGGATTTTGGAGATGGTGCAACTTCGACAAGCTCAGATACAACTCATACATATACTGATTTTGGCGTTTACCTGGTGAGCTTAACAGTTACAGATATTTTTGGTTGTACAAATACACATGTTGATACGGTAAAAATTTTGGAACTTGATGCATCAATGGATTTTCTTGGAATTGAAGGTTGTAGCCCATTGTCATTTGATCTCTCAGAGAATTCCACGACTGTTGCTCCAATCGTTGAATGGACCTGGTGGATAGATACCAGTTTTTCAGATCCAAATTCTCCATTGTTTGTTTCCACCGAAGAAAATCCTTCATTTACCATCGTTGATACTGGGCAATATGATGTTACTCTCATCGTGACGAATGCACTAGGTTGCACAGATACTGTTGTTAATTATGGAGGTATTGCGGTAGGCATGCCGCCGATTGTAAATTTCGAAGCTACACCTTTACTTTCTTGTTCTGGAGAAGCAATACAATTTACAGATTTATCAAGCCCTTTTGTAAATGAATGGCTCTGGGAGTTTGGGGATTCAACTTTTTCGACTGAGCAAAACCCTAGTCATGAATATAATAGTGCAGATACTTTTGATGTAACATTGACTGTTTTTCATAACGGCTGTTTTTCTACTTTAGAAATCACAGATTATATTGTTACCATCTTGCCTGTTGGCGGTTTTTCAATAGTCAGAAATTGTGATGATCTGAATTATATTGAATTTGTTGATGAATCATTAGGAGCTGATTCTATTATTTGGGATTTTGGTTTGCCAGGTAATATGGATACTTCTACTTTAATGAATCCGGTATTTACTTATCCTGATACAGGTTGTTATACCGTTATGCAAACCGTTTTCAATTTTACCACAGGTTGTTTCGACGAAGAAACTATGGAAATCTGTATTACTGAACCCTTTGCTTCTTTTGAATTAGATCAACTTTCGGGATGTGCACCTTTGACGATCAACTTAATTGATAATTCATTTTTTGCTGATCAGGTGGAGTGGACTGCACCGGGCGCAATTATTACAACAGTTGATAGTATAAATTATTCTTTGACTTACAATAATCCAGGTACTTACAGTGATGTGCATTTGGTTATAACAGATATCAATGGCTGCCAGGATTCTTCCGATTTTACTCAGGATATACTGGTAAACGGGATTACTATAGATTTTACTAGTATTCCCAGTGGGGGTTGTTCCCCTTTGAATGTACAGTTCTTTGATAATTCTACTAGTCTGTTCGGAAATATTTTGAGTTGGGAGTGGCAATTTGGTAGTTTTATTTTTCCAACCAGTATACCCAATCCCGCCTATTTATTTAATGCAACAGGTAATTACGATGTAATTTTAACTGTCACGGATGATTGGGGTTGTAGTCAAAGCTTAACATTCCCTGAGGCAATACATGCTACAGAACCTATACCTTTTTTTAGTGGAGATACCTTAGGTTGTACGAGTGCTTTTACATCCTTTGTCAATGAATCAATTGGAGAAAGTCTTTCTTATTTTTGGGACTTTGGGGATACAGGTACGTCAATTGATGAAAATCCAATGCATCAATATTCAAGTGAAGGAATTTTTGAAGTTTGTTTAACGATTACAGATTTATATGGATGTTCTAAAATGTATTGCGATAATATTGAAATTGCAAACCCAGTGGCAAATTTTGAGTTAGACGAAACTTATTCGAATTGCCCTCCCTTGCTTGTCAATTTTTATAACCTATCCACAAATGCCTCTCAATTTGAATGGGATTTTGGAGACGGTAGCGGTATTTCTAATCAAGAAAATCCTCCTCACGTTTATACTGTACCGGGAATTTTTGATGTCAGTTTGATAGCCAGCTCAACGGCTAATTGCCATGATACTTTGTTGATTGAAGACCTCATTGTACTGGAGGGGCCTATTGGATCATTTTACTTTGATATTGATTCCGCTTGTGTTCCTGCCACGATAACTTTTTATGGACAATCTGATGATTATTATGATTATATCTGGGATTTTGGAAACGGAGAACTGGATACTGTTTTAAATGTAATTGCCGATACGACGATTCACATCTTTGAGGATCCAGGAGTCTTTTTTCCAAATCTGATTCTGATAAATTCTACAAATTGCCAAAGAGCCCTTGCTTCTCCTACGCCAATTGTGTTAGAAAGATTAGATATTGATTTTGTGGTAACAGACACTGTACTTTGTGGAGGTAGCAATGCTTCGTTTTTGAATTTGACAAATTCTACTGAACCGATAAGTTCTATCGAATGGTATTTTGAAGGAGGGCAACCAGCTTTTAGCGACGAATTTGAACCTATGGTGAGTTATGGAACAGCGGGTTTGTACGATGTATTATTAATTGTAGACAATGGGTTTTGTTTAGATACGCTTTTAAAAGAGAATTATATCAACAATGCACTCGCTCCGCAGGCTATATTCAGCCAATCAGCTGATACAGGTTGCACTCCGCTAGGCGTGCAATATACAGACCAATCGACCATTGAAAGCGGCTCGATTGAAACATGGAGTTGGGATCTTGGAGATGGAAATACTGCTGATGTTGCAGACCCTTTCCATGTTTATATGGAAAGTGGGGATATGCCTGTTCAATTAATCGTGACCTCTGACATGGGCTGTCAGGATACAATTACCAACCCAATTTCAATTTATTCGTCACCGCAAGTTTTAATGTGGGCTTCAGCCCCTGAAATATGTATCGGGGATTATGTTGATCTGGCTGCCCTGGTGATTGATACCATTGGAATAACCTTCTCATGGGTTCCGGATAATTCACTTAGTTGTTTGAATTGCTTTTTTCCGGTAGCAAACCCTACCGAAACAACTACATTTTCTTTTATAGCGACTAATGCTGTAGGCTGTAGTGACACTAGTCAAATTACAGTCAACGTGCTTCCCTACGAAATTCCAATAATAATAATTACTGAAGACACAACCATTTGCTTAGGCGAATCAATTCAGCTTACTGTAAGTGGTGGAGATAGTATGTCATCTTATGATTGGGATGAAGGAACAATTGGTTTAAGTTGTTATGAAAATTGCCAAAATCCTGTTGCCAGTCCATCTGATACTTCAATGTATCTTGTCACCGTAACTAATATGTATGGCTGTGATGCACAAGATTCTGTTCAGATATCGATTATAGATCAAAGCCAATCTTTTGCAGGTGAAGATGAGGTTATTTGTGAAGGAGATTCCGTTCAGTTAGATTTAACTATTGTTGGAGATCCAACCTGGTTGGTAACAAATGGATTGAGTTGTAATAATTGTAGTGATCCGATTGCTTTTCCAGAGTCGACAACAAATTATATTGTTAGTTTAATAACACCGGATTTAGGTTGTGAAATTATAGATTCTGTTTTGGTTACAGTATTAAATGCTGATAATATTGATGCGGGGAGCGATACGGAAATTTGCGAAGGCGAAACAATTACACTTGTAGGTTTCGGAGAAGGTTCAATTATCTGGAGTCCTTCCAACTCGTTGAGCAATACAAATATTTTAGATCCTGAAGCTTTTCCTGCTACATCAACAATCTATACTTTAACGCTTGAAAATGGAAACTGTATTTTGCAGGATTCCGTGTATATTTCAGTAATAGATCAAACTAATATTTCAGGCAACGATTATATAATTTGTTACGGAGATACGATCGCATTGGAACCAGTTGGAATAGCTGATACCTATCTTTGGTCTCCATCAGAATCTTTATCCGATCCAACAGTTGAAAACCCTCTGGCTTTTCCCCTCGAGAATACAACTTATTTATTGGAAGCATCTCAAACGACATGTGCTCCGGATACGGCTACCTCGACAATCATCGTTGAGCCATTACCAAATGTAAACTTGCCACAGATTATTCCATTTTTTGAAGGAGTACCTATAGAAATTGAAATAACGTCACTAGATGGAAGAAATTATATTTATTATTGGTCACCGGCAGATAGTTTAAGTTGTAGTAATTGCTCCAACCCAACTTTTACCTCCTCCATCCCAATGATGCTGGAAGTTTTGGTAATTGATCAGGAAACAGGTTGTGAAATTGTTCTTTATACTTTCATGGAATTAATCGATCGATGCAATGGAAATTTAATTTCGGTACCCAATACATTTACACCAAATGGCGATGGGTTTAATGACGAATTAAAATTGATTTCTAATACCATTACAGAAATAAATACTTTTAGAATATTCAACCGTTGGGGTGGAGTGGTATTCGAAACGAACGATTTTTATGAACCTTGGGATGGAAAATATGATGGTAAAGATTTGCCCATAGGTGTTTATGTTTATTTTGTTGAAGCTACTTGCAGTACTAACGGCACGAAGTTTTTGAAAAAAGGAGATATCACGATTTTAAGGTAGGTTGTAAGTTGAAATTGCTATCTAAATTAAGATCAAGTGGATGCTTCAATCCTGATTTTATCTCGTAAAAAGGAATTCAATTTTTAAACCGGGGATATTCGTTACTTCATCAATTTCTTCAATTCTGATTTTTGAGATCAATGACCTGAGTTGCCTTAACGTTTCTTCCTTTTCGCCTTGTCTAATTGCAATTTCCAAATAAGCGGAGTTTCCAAACTCCTGATTACAAATTTCCAGTTTCAGTTTTTTTACAGCGTTCATCACATCGCTCATAAGCGCATAATCAAAAGAGATTTTGAAAATATCATCTAGCGTTTTTTCAATAATATTTGCTTGTTGCAAAGCATCGAGAGCAGCATTTTTATAAGCGTTGATCAAACCGGAAGTTCCCAATTTTGTACCACCAAAATAGCGTACCACAATGATTATTATATTAGTTAAACCGAAATGATCTATTTGTCCCAGGATAGGCCGACCGGCAGTGCCTGATGGTTCACCATCATCGTTTGCGCGAAAATTATTTTTATCCAAACCCAAGCGAAATGCATAACAATAATGCCGGGCTTTAGGGTGTACTTTTTTTACTTCCAGTAATTTTTCCTGCCAGGCTTCTTCTGTATAAACCGGAAAAGCATAGGCGATAAATTTACTTCCGCGATCTTTAAATTCTCCAGTTGAATCTTTACTAATCGTTTTATAAAGGTCTGTCATATCTAAACAAATTCTTATCCGAAGTAACTAAAGTTTTTTAATAATTGAGATTCTGAACACAATCATTATCAGCAAGGCGCTAATTAATGCAAACTCATAAAAAGTGATTTTTGAAACCTAATCTTTTATTCAAATTGAAAAAATGAAATTGCCTTTTTAAAATTTACAAACAAATACTTTTCAAATTATAAAAACGATCATCGAAAGTCTGTACCGATTTTTGTGAATAGTCAATGCCTAATTATAATTTGATTTTTCCTGAAGACATCATTCAATCCATTTCCAAAACGCAATTGTAAAATCACAATTTGTCAACTACTTTTCATTTTGTTTAATTTTAATCTTAAAAAGTTAAACAAAAAATATTTCCGCATGTTACGTATTCAATCAAAAACTTAAACAATTAAAAACTAAAAATCTTAAATCATGAAACCATTTTTAACAACTTTCGCTTTTGTCTTTGCTACTTTGTTCTCTTTTGGACAGACTATCACGGACATTGTTGTAGCTAGTCCTGACCACAATATACTTGAAACGGCTGTAATTGCAGCACAACTAGATGATGACTTAGCTGGCCCAGGCCCTTTCACACTTTTTGCACCTACTGATGCTGCTTTCAATGCATTACCTCCAGGGGCCCTCAGTTCTCTTTTGATGGATCCTACAGGTGAGTTGGCACAAATTCTATTGTACCATGTGTTGGGTGCGGAAGTACTTTCTACTGATCTATCAGATGGCCAAACAGCGATGACGCTCCAAGGTGATGACATTACGGTTACGATCAATGGCAATGGAGTTTTTATCAATGATGCACAAGTAATCATGGCAGACGTTATGGCTTCAAATGGGGTGGTACATGTTATTGATGCGGTATTATTACCACCACTTCCATCAGTAGTCGAAATTATCGTTGACAGCCCTGATCATACAATACTCGAAGCAGCAGTGATTGCCGCTGAATTAGCAGATGATTTATCTCAAGACGGACCATTTACGGTATTTGCACCAACAGATGCTGCTTTCAATGCATTACCTCCAGGAGTCCTTAGTTCTCTTTTGATGGATCCTACAGGTGAATTGGCGCAGATTTTATTATACCATGTGTTGGGTGCGGAAGTGCTTTCTACTGATCTCTCAGATGGTCAAACAGCGATGACACTCCAAGGTGATGACATTACGGTTACGATCAATGGCAATGGAGTTTTTATCAATGATGCCCAAGTAATCATGGCAGATGTTTTGGCTTCAAATGGGGTGGTACATGTTATTGATGCGGTATTATTACCACCGCTACCTACAGTGGTCGAAATTATCGTTGACAGTCCTGATCATACAATACTTGAAGCAGCAGTGATTGCCGCTGAATTAGCAGATGATTTATCTGAAGACGGACCATTTACGGTATTTGCACCAACGGACGCTGCCTTCCAAGCCTTGCCTTCAGGAGTTCTTGATGAATTATTGATGGATCCTACAGGTGAGTTAGCTCAGATTTTATTATACCATGTTTTAGGTGCGGAAGTACTGTCTACTGATCTTACAGATGGTCAAACAGCGATGACGCTCCAGGGCGATGACATTACGGTTACGATCAATGGCAACGGAGTTTTTATCAATGATGCTCAAGTAATCATGGCAGATGTTTTGGCTTCAAATGGGGTAGTACATGTTATTGATGCGGTATTATTACCACCGCTACCTACAGTGGTCGAAATTATCGTTGACAGCCCAGATCACACAATACTTGAAGCAGCAGTGATTGCCGCTGAATTAGCAGATGATTTATCTGAAGAAGGACCATTTACGGTATTTGCACCAACGGACGCTGCCTTCCAAGCCTTGCCTTCAGGAGTTCTTGATGAATTATTGATGGATCCTACAGGTGAGTTAGCTCAGATTTTATTATACCATGTTTTGGGTGCGGAAGTACTGTCTACTGATCTTACAGATGGTCAAACAGCGATGACACTCCAGGGCGATGACATTACGGTTACGATCAATGGTAACGGAGTTTTTATCAATGATGCTCAAGTAATCATGGCAGATGTTTTGGCTTCAAATGGGGTAGTACATGTTATTGATGCGGTATTATTACCACCGCTACCTACAGTAGTTGATATTATCGTTGACAGTCCAGATCACACAATACTTGAAGCAGCAGTGATTGCCGCAGAATTAGCAGATGATTTATCTGAAGACGGACCATTTACGGTATTTGCACCAACGGACGCTGCCTTCCAAGCCTTGCCTTCAGGAGTTCTTGATGAATTATTGATGGATCCTACAGGAGTTTTGGCTCAGATTTTATTATACCATGTTTTAGGTGCGGAAGTACTGTCTACTGATCTTACAGATGGTCAAACAGCGATGACGCTCCAGGGAGAAGACATTACGGTTACGATAAATGGCAACGGAGTTTTTATCAATGATGCCCAAGTAATCATGGCAGATATTTTGGCTTCAAATGGGGTAGTACATGTTATTGATGCAGTATTACTTCCTCCTACAGTAGGAACTCAAAACTTGAGTGCAGCGGCTAACAACATTAAAATATTCCCTAATCCAGCTTCAAGTTACTTGCAAATTGATTTCCCAGATTCCTTTAATAATGAAATCTTGATGCAACTATTTGATGTCAATGGAAAGCTTATCGAAAGTAAGTTGGAAACTAATAATTATTCTTCTTGGTCATTACAAAATAAACTTAACGGTGTGTATTTCTTGCGAATAGACGCAAATGGAGCTACCTACTACGAAAAAATAATCATTAAAAACTAAGGTTTTAAATTAGATTGAACATAGCCCTTTGCAATTTTAGAATTGCTGAGGGCTTTTTTTATTTTAATTGAAAAAGTTATCAGGTATTTGAGTCGATAGCTAATAAAGGGCCAAGTACTTTTAATATTTATTTTACGCCGTTATTACCAAACCTGACCTTGAATGTTAATAATCACTGATCGCTCATTAACAATTATTATAAACTCATTAACAGCTTTTTTAAATACAAAACCTGACCTTTGAGAAACTTCAGTATTTTGAAAAGTTAAACTACCTCTAATTTTTAAAAATTGATATCTTTTATTTCATTTTTATATCTTTGTCGCAAAATCCGAAAAGTGCAACATACCCTGGAGCAATACGACCGAAATATAGCGAAGTGTAAAGATGTTTTTCTAAAAAAAACGAAAGACTACGGAACAGCCTGGCGAATCCTTCGTCCAACATCCCTGACCGATCAATTATTTATAAAAGCAAGTAGAATTCGAAGTATCGAAGAATTAAAAGAGCAAAAGGTGGATGAGTCCATTGACTCTGAGTATATTGGTTTGGTTAATTATTGTATTATGGCTCTAATCCAGCTGGAATTGCCAGAAGATAAAGGACTTGAACTAGATCCAAACGAAGTTGAAAAACACTATGATCAGCAAATGCAGCTTACACGTGAGTTGATGATTGCAAAAAATCATGATTATGGAGAGGCCTGGCGCGATATGCGAATCAGTTCGCTTACTGATTTGATCTTGATGAAATTGCTTCGGATTAAACAAATAGAAAATAATAAGGGTAAAACCTTAATTTCAGAAGGATTAGAAGCTAATTTTCAAGATATCATCAACTATGCACTTTTTGCATTGATCAGGTTAGAAGAGAGTAATGTGTTAAAAAAGTAACTGAACGTATTAAAATCCGTTGTAAAAAAATAGAGAGATTAAGTAATAATAAAATTAAATAAAAGACATGACGCTTGGTACCTTAATATTAATGATTGGAGCTATTGCCTTGGTGTTGACATTAGTGGTCGTGCAGGTTTTGAAAAAGCAAAATAGTATTTTAATGACTTTTCTGCAAAACTTCACTGGTGCTTTGTTTATCTTTTCTGGCTGGGTAAAAGCAATAGATCCTCTCGGAACTGCTTACAAAATGGAGCAGTATTTTGCTGAATTTGAATATACCTTTGAAGCGACATGGATGTCATTTTTGGCTCCTTTGTTCCCTTGGCTTTCCAGCTATTCTGTTGGTTTTTCTGTTTTTATGATCGTATTTGAAATAGTACTAGGAATAATGCTTCTTATAGGAGTTCGGCCAAAATTGACAAGTTGGGCATTTCTGATTTTGGTTGGATTTTTTACTTTCCTAACCGGGTTCACTTATTTAACCGGATATGTTCCGAGCGATGTCAATTTCTTTGAATTTGGAAAGTGGGGTCCTTACGTTGAAACCAATATGAAAGTGACCGATTGTGGTTGTTTTGGTGATTTTTTAAAGCTCAAACCAAGAATCTCTTTTTTCAAGGATATCTTTTTACTTGTTCCTGCATTTTTCTTTGTTTTTAGACACAAAGACATGCACCAGCTTTTTACAAAAAATATTCGGACTATTATTGTTGGTTCATCTACTTTCCTTGTTTTTCTATATTGCCTGAGTAATTATTCCTGGGATTTGCCCCATACAGATTTTCGTCCTTTTGCTGTAGGTGTTGACGTAAGAAGTACCTTGGAAGCAGAAAAATCTGCAGCTGAAAATGTCCAGGTTTTAGGATATAAAATAACCAATAAAGCAAGTAAAGAAGTTGTAGAAATGGATTATGCGACTTTTTTAGAGAAATATAAAGAATATCCGAAAGAAGAATGGGAATATGAACAAGTCAAATCAGAGCCAGAAATTGAATCTACAAAGATCAGTGATTTTGATATAGAAACTGTGGATGGTAACAATATGACCGAAGAGGTATTAAATGATGCGGATTATAACTTCATGATTGTTAGCTACAAGTTATATCACGATACCCGGTCTTCATCAACCACAACTAATGATACCATTTGGGTGAGAGATTCTATTGTGACACCGGACACCATCATTTATGTAAGAAATCCCGCCAAAGTGACTCCACGTACAATCACTGAAACGGAATATTTGTGGGACAAAAAATTTCAGCAAATCTATAAAGACAAAATTAACCCACTTGCTGAATCTGCAGAAAAAGACGGGTATAAAGTTTATGCAATTGTTGGAGGTGCCGGCGAGGATATGATTGAAGCTTTCAGACATGACACCCAGACTGCTTATCCATTTTATGTAGCAGATGATATTTTATTAAAAACGATTGTCAGGTCTAATCCTGGAGTAGTATTATTGAAGGACGGCAAGATTATACAAAAATGGCATTATAAGAAATTGCCTGGATATGAAGAACTGAAAGCCAAATATCTAAAATAATAGGGGGAATATGACGGTTTTCCATTATTGGATGATCGCAAATTACGTTTAATTCAATAGCAGAATAAAAGGCATCTAAAATTATTTTTTTAATAATATAAAGATAATCTTTTAAAAAAAATACCTTTCTTTGCTTGTGCAAACGGTTTTTAAGCAACCCAGTTGTTAAATTGAATTATGCTAAGTAGAAGAAATATCCGCATAAAAGTAATGCAGATGCTCTATGCAATGAGTAGAGACCCGAAATCGACTTTCGATGATGTATTAAAAAATTATCGTGAAAGCGTCCAACAATCCTTTGAATTGTATCTTTACAATTTGCTCTATTTAATGAGCGTCGCCAAATACGCTTTAAAAGATGCTGAAAGGAGATCCAAAAAACACCTGCCTTCTGAAGAAGATAAAATATTCACTCCAAAATTATACATGAATGACCTTGTCCAAGCGGTGGTTTCAAACACTAAGTTTAATGATTTAGTAAGAAAATTTGATTTGGAAAAGATGGTTGATGAAGATGGTGTTCGTGCGCTCTATATCGACTTTGCTAAAACTGACGAGTATAAAAAGTATTTAAGTGAAGAAAATAATCCAAATGATGACCGAAAAGTACTTTTGGATCTGTATAAAATATTGATTGCAAAAGAAATGTACAATGAGACGATGGAAGATAAATATCCATTGTGGGGTGATGATAAATCGCTCATCATTGGTACCGTAAAAAAGACAATCAAAGCTTTGCCGGAAAGCGTTGAATTTTGCAATACTTATAAACCACAAGACGAAACAACTGTTGATTTTGGAGAAGCTCTGCTCCAAAATGTTCACAATAAAGATAAAAGTTTATTGGAGATAATCGAACCGACTCTAAACAATTGGGATGTTGATCGGGTGGCCATTATTGATATGATTTCGCTAAAAATGGCTTTAAGTGAACTGATGATTTTTCCAACCATTCCAACAAAAGTCACGATCAACGAGTTTGTTGAAATTTCAAAAATGTATAGCACAGAGAAAAGCAAAGATTTTATCAACGGGATATTGGATCGCTTGATGAAAAAGCTTGATAAAGAAGGAAAGATCAAGAAAGAAGGAAGAGGACTTATTGATTAATCGGCTTTTTTGTTTTGTCTTGTTAATTGAAAGAAACGATTAAATTTCTTTGCTCAAATTCCATTTTGATATGAAAAAGAGGATGCTAATAATTTTTTTATGTTTTAGCATGTCAACGATAAACCTGGTTGCGCAATCTTCTTCCTTGAAACATGCCATTTCTGCAAAAGCCTTACTCATTGATTATTATACTCCCCAAAAGAAACAGTTTTCGTCCTGGAGTCAACTTAATTATGGAGCTGAAGTCGCATACAATTATAATCTAAACAGATTTCTAAATCTCAATATTCCACTAAAAATTAGATCTGCTAATTTGCCCGAAGGTGATGACTTTTCAATGAACCAAAAGTTTATTGGAGGTTTGGATGCGAATTTACAACTCAAATATTTTAAAGAAAAAAATTGGATAAACCCTTATATGTTAGCTGGACTAGGAGGGGAAATTATCGAAAGTGAAGGAATTAATTTTGGAATTCCTCTGGGATTAGGTATCGATGTAAAACTATCTAAAAGATTATATCTACAGGCTCAATCAGAGTATCGATTTTCTTTTACGAATAATCGTGATAATCTCATCCATGGAATTGGTTTGATACTATTATTTGGAGAAGAAAAATTGCCTTTATCCCCGGTTGATACTGATGGAGACGGAATTTCAGATATGGAAGACGGTTGTCCCCAACAGCCAGGATTAGCAAGCTTAAATGGTTGTCCGGATACTGATCTTGATGGAGTAATTGATAAAGCTGACAAGTGTCCTAATGTTGCAGGACTAAAAGAGTTTGATGGTTGCCCGGATACCGATAGTGACGGTCTAACAGATGATATAGATCAATGCCCGGATGAGTATGGACCGATTGAAAATAATGGATGCCCTATCTTAGATACCGATGGTGATGGTGTAAATGATGAAGTAGATGATTGCCCGGATGAACCTGGATTAGCGGAGAACAATGGATGTCCTGATACTGATGAAGATGGTATATTGGATAAATATGATAAATGTCCAACGCAAGCTGGTCTGGCGACTAACAAAGGGTGCCCCGAAATAAGTCAGGAGGATAGGGACCTGTTGGACTTTGCAGTGCAGAATGTTCAATTTGCAAATGGAAAATCAACCTTGATCCCTGAATCATTCTCCATTTTGGATAAAATTGTTGAAATTATGATTAAGTATCCTGCATATAGTCTGACAATTGCTGGTCATACGGATAGTGTCGGAAATGCTGAATTCAATCAAATCCTTTCTGAGCGCAGGGCAAAAACCTGTAAGGATTATCTGATTTCAAAAGGTATTGAAGAGGCAAGAATCGATGCAAGGGGATATGGAGAAACACAGCCAATTGCAAACAACAAATTTGATAGTGGAAGAGATCTTAATCGTCGGGTTGAGTTTAATATTTATTTGAAATAGAATTAATTTCAGAAGTAAATCAATCCTGTTTTATGAATTCAGCAAATTGTGCATTTTTTGTAGCTCTTCAGGCGAAGTCATAAATATTAAAGCGCTTTCTTTTGTTAATATATAATTTTTGGGTGGATTGAATTTCCAGGAGTCGCCATCCCTAATAGCTAATAATAAACTGTGATCCAGCTTGTTTAAAGGAAGGTCTTCGATCCTCTTTTTATGGTAACTTTCAGGAAGAGTGATTTCCTCAATTCTAAGATTTAAATTGGTGTCGCGAAGCATTTCATCAAGAAATGAAGTTACGGTTGGCCGTACCATCTCAGAAGCCATCCTCAATCCACCTATGAAAGCGGGTGAGATTACCCTGTTAGCTCCTACCATTTCAAGTTTTTTAACACTTTCTGGTTCCTGACAATGTGCAACGATACGAAGGTCTTTTTTGAGTTGTTTTGCTGTTAGACAAATCACAATATTCTGATGATCGTTTCGGGTGGTTACAAAAAAGCCTTTAGCTTGATCGATTCCAATGCGATTTAAAAAATCTTCATCCGTGCAATCACCGACTATTTTTTCTCCGAATTGAAAAGTGTTTTTATTATTTGAAAAGATTTTTTCATCTAAATCACAAATAACAAAATTTCGCTTTGTCTTTTCCAATTCTTCAGCGATATGAATACCAACTTTACTTGCCCCGCAAATGATATAATGATCTTTCATTTTTTGAATTCTGAGTTCCTTTTTTTTCCTTTTTAGTTCATCGCTTAGATTGCTTTCAATAATCAAGGCTGCCAGATTTGAAAAAGAAAAAGTTAAAATACCGATTCCACTTATTGCAATAAAAATAGTGAAAATTCTTCCTAAAGTATTTCCCTCCAAATTAATAACTTCTGCAAATCCAATTGTTGTAACCGTTACAAAAGTCATGTACAAACCATCAAACCAAGATGTTCCTTCAACAAGAATTCTATATCCAAATGTTCCAATTAGAACAACTATGAGGAAAGCTATTCCAGATCTTTTAAGTCGCTCTAAGAGGTTATTGGTTTCGTCGTTCATTTCTAATAAAAAAAAATCTGTCACCAATAATAATGACAGAATTTATATTTTCAAATTATAATAGTTATTTATTCTCTTCCACCTTTTAAAGATCTTTTATAATCTTTTAATTGATTCCAATGTCCCTCGGCTGCCATTTGGGCTTGTTTCGGCCAAGTGGTAGGATCAGCTAATTTGAATCTTCCACCCCCTTCTTCCAAAATAGCTCTTATAGCCTCTGTTTTGGTTTGTGCTAAATTAGCGAAAGTGTGAATTCCAGCTTTATTTAAAAGCTTTTCAATTTGTGGGCCGACCCCATCTACAATTTTTAAATCATCTGATTTAGAGCCAACCCCGGCAACAGTTGTAGTTGCAAAACCTGTTGGCTCTGTTTTTACATTTTTAACATCACCAGAAGGCTTTGCAGGTTCGCTTGGCTCATTCGCCGCATTTTTTTCTTCACAGGCTTTAAGTTTGAAATATAGATCAGCATTTTTACTTTTTTCTTTTGCAAGTTCTTCAGCGGTTTTTTCTTTCTCATATTTAGCAGTGCTCAAATCCGCTTCAAGGCTATTTGCCTTGGCTGTCATGGAAGAGAGGTCTTTTTCAAGTACTCCAACTCTTGTTCTCCATTTTGCACCAAGAA
Source organism: uncultured Saprospiraceae bacterium (assembly GCA_963793295.1). Taxonomy (GTDB): domain Bacteria; phylum Bacteroidota; class Bacteroidia; order Chitinophagales; family Saprospiraceae; genus JAHDHW01. The sequence goes on from CAWBZX010000042.1 coordinate 197,442, forward strand.
TATAGCGTAAGATATAGCCGAGCAGGAATGCCCCGAGCAGCCATAATAATATTTCTATACTTAGGTCCCGATAAACTTGTGATAATAATAACATGGTTTGGTATTTTGTTTTGATTGATTATTGTTTAATAAGTCTCAACTCTACTCGTCTGTTTTGATGACGACCTGATTCGGTATCATTGGTTGCAACAGGTTGGGTTTCACCTTTAGATTCAATAGTGATCAGACTTTTATCCACGCCTTTTGAAATTAAAATATTCTGAATAGCTTTTGCTCTTCGCAAACCGAGATCGAGATTACTGGCTTCATTTCCAGTGTTATCTGTGTGTCCCATAAGCTGGATTCTTTCTCCCGTAAGCTTGATATTGGCAGCAAGATCAACGAAATATTTGTTGATCTTAGGATCTTCCACCATTCCAACAGAATTGACAGGGAAAAACATAACAGCCCGATCTAATAATTGGACAACCTCTGCCTTTTCAACTTTTACCGTGATCCATTTGAAATCAACACTTTTAAAAGGATCTGTTTTTGCATTTTCAAATGGCTCTACCTCTTTGCTTAATATTCTGACTCGTTCTCCCATAAGATCACTGCTTAATAGAGACCGAGCACTTTCAGCCCTTGCAACACCCATGTTTTCAAAACCTCCAGGTGAAGTTTCTTCTTTGAAATATAAACCAGTGATTTCAAGGATATTGTCCTCCGTTTTGTCTTTTAAAATAGAATCTTTTAAAGCCTGAAAATTTGTAGGGCTGGTGTAAGCTTTAGAGTCATTATATTTGTAGGTCAAAGGCCCAAACTCTTCCTGATATACTGTTTCTGCGACCTTAACATCTTCCGTTGGTTGGTCGCCACATACGTTTTTTATGACACAGGTATATCGGTACTGAGCTGCCCAAAACCACAAACAAGTAACAATCAAGACTGTAATCGTTTTTACGCTCATAGTATTTTGTTTAATGATTTTTTAAAAAGTAGCAATAGTGAATATAATATAAATCGATTTAATATTACACTGCTGGCTAATTTTTTTATTTATTTTGACTAAAATTGAAAAATTTAATATTGCAATTTTAGTTTAATCCGGGATTGTCAGTTGGTTTTATTTGAAAAATTAAAATATAATATATTGACAACTGACTTGTCAGACGGAGGTAAGATTCTAATGTGAAAGAGAGACTAACAGAATTACTTTGAAAAAATTAAAACAAGAACATTTTAAAAGAGGCGGCTTACATTCTTTCTGATATTTTGAACATTTAAAACAATGAAAGTGATGGAAAAGAGAAGGATCGCTAAATATACTCCTACATGTAATCCGCTCTGAATACTGAAGCCCTGATTACCAAACCAGCTGACAAACCATAGGCGGCTGATAAATAATATAAGTAAAGTAACGACTAATACGCCACCAAAAAGGTAAGCCAGATAACGGATTAATACATCACTTATTTGGCGGGTTTTATAACCAAGTTGCAGTAATAATCGGATATCTTCTTTTGATTGCGAAATGATGAGTTGAAAATTGAGAATAAAAATTAAAACGGATAATAATACAATAATGATCCCGATGGCTGCAACAATTGAAATGATATTTCGAAGCAGGGTAGTGAGTTGACCACCGATTAAACGACCACTGCTCACTTCGTATTTGTTTTGCTCCAAAAAATCACTCAGTTCACTAGAATAGGGGTTTTCAGTTTTTAATATTAGCCTGGAAGATTGCGGTTTTTGAGTTTCACCAAAATTTTCATTTGCCCAGGTCATGAATGATTGTGGAACTAGAATGGAATTGATTCGATCGCTAAAACCAATAATTCGCCCCTGGAAAGTTTTGCGAAGGCCATTGCCACTTATGTTGACGTCCAAAGAAAGTTTACTAATTGTGTTTGGCGTAAACTGCGGAAGCCCCTGGCTTGGTGCAAAACCAAAATTGTAAAGGGCCAAATAATCTCTGGAAAGAATGACAGGAACTTCTGAATCTCCTTTTGACCACTGCCATCGGCTGTTTGTTACGTCAATAAATTCATCCGGAACGCTTTCAAAAAATAATTCTGTATAAAAGCCAAGCATCTGGCTGGAAGCACTGACTTTAAACTGATTGGAGATAAAAATGCCAACGGCTTCAATAAAATCCTGATTTTGTAATTTTTCTATTTCTTCATCGGTAAACGTTGAGCGTGCTCCCAGTGTATTGAATAAATTGACTTTTTTGTTTATTAAAACAAATTGCTCCGTCGAACGATTTCCTTTAACCAATTGCTGCAAATCAAAATACAATTGAAGCGCTGAAAGCAATAAAAACAGGCCAATAAATGAACCTGCGGCTGCTCCGATAATTTGCCATTTGTTTTTTCCGCTCCAAAGTAACTGGTTCAGGATTTTCATACGATATTTTTAGAAGGACAAAAATATTAAAAGCTTTGAATTTGTAACCATAAGCCACTATTTAAATTGTTCCACATTTTTGGATATAAACTTTTAGATATTTCAAACTCTTAATAACTCATATTATTTTGTAATGAAATGTTATATTTGCCGTCATGAATGAGAAGATTATTATTCTAGACTTTGGTTCACAATATACTCAGCTTATTGCCCGCCGAATCCGCGAGCTGAACATTTATAGTGAGATTTTTCCTTTTAATAAAATTCCTGAATTAGACAACAGCGTTAAAGCTATCATATTATCCGGAAGTCCATTTTCAGTAACTGATGAAAATGCCTTGATTCCTGATCTCGAAAAAATTATCGGTAAAGTACCTGTTTTAGCAATTTGTTATGGCGCCCAGTATATTGCCAAGTATTATGGTGGAAAAGTGGAGCGTTCAGAGAAACGGGAATACGGCAAAGCTAATTTAAGCAGGTTCAACCAAAACGATCCTTTTTTAAAGGATATCTCAGTCGATTCTCAGATTTGGATGTCTCATGGAGATACGATCATTCAGATTCCTGAAAAATTCAAACTATTGGCTGGAACTGAAAGTATTGATGTTGCAGCTTTCAAATCCGACAATGGGATTTTTGGAGCTCCCGTATATTGTATTCAATTCCATCCGGAGGTGACGCATAGTTTGGAAGGGAAGACGCTTTTAAAAAACTTTGTAATTGATATTGCAGGATGTAAAGGAGAGTGGACACCAGCCGCTTTTGTTGAAAACACAATTAGCGAATTGCGAGAAAAAATTGGCAACGAGAAAGTATTAATGGCCTTATCAGGAGGGGTAGACTCAACGGTAGGAGCGATGCTTTTACATCGTGCAATTGGCAAAAATCTCGTTTGTTTTTTCGTCGATAATGGTTTGTTGCGGAAAAACGAATTTGAAGAAGTATTAAAATCCTATGAAGGCATGGGTTTGATTATTGATGGTGTTGACCGCCGCCAACGCTTTTGGGATGCTTTAAAAGGCGAAAGTGATCCTGAAAAGAAAAGAAAAATAATTGGAAGGCTATTTATTGAAGTTTTTGAAGAAGAATCAGAAAAGTTTAATGACGTGAAATGGCTGGGGCAAGGTACTATTTATCCGGATGTAATCGAATCCGTCTCAGTTCATGGACCATCTGTAACGATAAAATCTCACCACAATGTGGGGGGGTTGCCAGATATATTGAAACTCAAAATTATTGAGCCCCTAAGGATGCTTTTTAAAGATGAAGTAAGGAAGGTTGGCGCTGAGCTGGATCTTCCAAAAGACATTTTGAATCGGCATCCTTTTCCGGGACCAGGATTAGGTATTCGTATATTGGGAGATATTACCCCGGAAAAAGTTTCTTTATTACAGGAAGCAGATGCTATATTTATAAATAATTTAAAAAAGCACGGACTTTATGATAAAGTTTGGCAGGCATTAACCGTTTTATTACCGATTCAGTCGGTTGGGGTGATGGGAGATGAAAGAACTTATGAACAGACTATTGCAATTAGAGCCGTCAACTCTCTGGATGGAATGACAGCAGAGTGGAGTAGACTTCCTTATGACTTTTTAGCAATTGTATCTAGCGAAATTATCAATAATGTTAAAGGCATAAACCGAGTAGTATATGACATCAGTACAAAACCTCCTGCAACAATTGAATGGGAATAAACTGATCATTTTATCAGTAATAGCAGCAATTGGCTTTACTTCATGTGATGCTTTTAAAAAAGCTCAAAAAGGTGATCCGGTTGTAAAAAATGATAAGGATGTATTACCCGAAATAAAAGGTAATACTGTTTATGATCCGGAGACTGGTACCTATACCCACAGTAAAAGTGTCACGGAGGAATTGGATACTTTAAAATGGAAAGTAAACCCAATAGATGAAAACCCTCCAATTACTTCAGAAGCTACTAAAGAAAGGATTGGAAAACCAGTTATTCCAGGGCTTGTAAATCCCGTTACGGGTAAGTCTGAAATGCTATCTGTTTACAATGTGGCTATCATGCTTCCTTTTCTTTCTGACCGATCAAATAATGGAACTGAAAATGACAGCCGATCAGCACCGGCACTACATTTTTATGGTGGAGTAAAAATGGCTCTCGCTGATTTATCCAGCGAAGGAGTTAAACTAAACGTTACGGTGCATGATACAAAAGGCTCTGAAGCAGTAGTTCAAAGTTTGATGAACAGCCGTGAACTGAAAACAGCTAATTTGATAGTTGGCCCACTTATGAAAAATAACGTTATCGTAGCTGCTGAAAAGGCCAAGCAAATGCAGGTGCCACTTGTTTCTCCTTTAAGCCCCAGTTCAAATGTCACTGAAGACAACCCTTATTTTATACAGGTAAGTCCTTATTTAAATACTCATTGTCAAGCGATCACCAATCATGCTCGCAAAAAATACCGGGCTGACCAAATTGTATTAGTTGTCAGAAATAAAAAAGCAGAGATTTCGCGATTAAAGTATTTTCAGGAAAGCAATCAAGCTTTTGAAGGAACCGAAGATGCAGTGCGTTTTAAAGAATTTATCGTTACCGACGAAACGGCAGATTTTAATGAAATGGATGTGTCTCCCTATCTCAAAGAAGGTGATACGACAGTTTTTATCGTGCCATCCTGGTCAAATGAATCATTTATTTATTCTTTTCTACGCAAAATTCAGGTAGCGAAAGTAGAAAATGAAATAGAGAGTGAAGTTGTTATTTATGGAATGCCCCAATGGATGAATTATGAACGAATAAGTTATGACTATTACGAGCAACTCCATGTGCATATTAGCAGCGCCAGTTACATTAATCCAATGTCAGAAAATGTTAGAAAATTTAGAATAGCCTATTTTGATAAATATGGAACTGTTCCTGATTTAGAAGCTTTTATTGGCTATGATGTGATGTTATATTTTGGTCGGATGATAGCAAAACATGGTACCTATTTTCAAGATCGTCTCGATATTGAGCGAGCAGAGTATTTGCAAACGAAATTTGATATTATTCGTGAAGTTCCCTTATCGGCTGTTTTAGCAGAGGATTATTCAAAAACAAATCTTTTCGAAAATAAATATGTCAATATTTTAAAGTTTGAAGATTATTATTTTCAACTTGACGAACAATGAGTTGGCAATTTGATTTTCAATGTTTTATTTGAAATTTTTATTTTACCGATAAGGATTCATCGTAGGCCCAAAAAAAACTCGTTTTCTCACTATTGTAAAACGCCCGCCCAAATTAACCCAATGTTCCATTCTGTCAATCCTGTTTATATGCAGGTTTTAATATCTTTTATTACACTTTACAACTTCGGTCTGATGACTAAATCAATTTTAATAAGCCAGGTTTTTTAACAGATATTAAGCGTGATATGGCCGTTTTAAATAAAGAAGGTATTTGGTGGTCTCGTTACCTAGATGTTTATTAGTCTCTATTTTAATGTGATTGAAAACCAATAATTTATGTCATTTTTGTTGAAGTATTCGATGATAGTTCTTTTGTTTTTTTCAAGTAACTGTGATGTTGAAAAACCACCTCAAATGAAAACCGGTTTTCTCAATGACACTTTACCACAAAATGTAAATTCTCAAGTTACTTCCATTGATTCTATTTCGCATCTTCATTATCCATGGATGAATGAAACGAATTTCGTTCAAGCACTCAGCAACAGGATTAAAACTCCGAATTCATATCGTCGAATTGAAATTAAACAAGGGTCTTTTGCGGATTGGTTGAGGCATTTGCCTTTAAAAGAAGAAAATTCAAAAGTTCATCTTTTTAATGGAGCGCTTAAATCCAACCAAAATGTTCATGCTTCGGTGGTTGACATTGATGTTGGGAGCAAGGACCTACAGCAGTGTGCAGATGCAGTTATGCGACTTCGTGCTGAATATTTTTATGGAACTGAGGAATATTCCAATATTCATTTTAACTATACCAGTGGCGACAAAGTCGCATTTGATGATTGGATGAGAGGCAAAAAGCCAATCGTCCAAGGAAATACAGTTAGCTTTTCAAATAAAACCGATAATATTGATGATTCCTATTCCAATTTTAAAAACTATCTTAATTCCATTTTCAATTATGCTGGAACAGCTTCTTTAAGTAGAGAAATGAAAAGTATTGATATCCGGGAAATGGAAATCGGAGATGTTTTTATTCAAGGAGGATTTCCTGGTCATGCAATAATTGTTGTAGATATGGCCGAAAATGAGACAGGGAAAAAATGCTTTTTGTTAGCCCAAAGTTATATGCCGGCACAAGAAATACATGTTCTAAAAAACTTTAACGAAAGTAGTTTAAGTCCCTGGTATCCACTGGATTTTGGTGAAACATTATATACGCCTGAATGGACTTTTTCTAAATCCGATTTGAAAAGATTCTAAAAATTGGATTTAACCAAATAACCACATAACCAACAACATGACTCCCGAACGTGAAGAAAAATTTGAAAAGGTGGTCGCTCAAAGGCAATTTGACCTGACAGTGATCCTTGAAAATGTACATGATCCACATAATATAGGAGCTGTCTTGCGGAGTTGTGATTCTGTCGGAATTCGCGAAATTTTTGTTTTATACACCGATGATAACCTTACCGAAGATAAACTGATTGTTGGAAAGAAGAGTTCATCAGGAGCTCGAAAATGGGTGGATGTTCATTATTTTACGGAGGCTGAAAAATGCTTTAAAGAGGTAAAAAAACGATATAGCAATGTTTTTTGTACTCACTTAAGTCATGACGCCAAGGGGCTTTATGATATGGATTTGACTCAATCAACTGCTTTGCTTTTTGGCAACGAACACCTTGGAGTGAGTGAAGAAGTCTTAAAATATAGCGATGGAAATTTTATAATTCCTCAAATGGGAATGGTCAAAAGCCTCAATATTTCGGTTGCTTGTGCAGTTTCTCTTTATGAAGCTGCCCGACAGCGTATTCAAAAAGGATTATATTCGGCAAATTTGGCTGGAAATGAAATCAAAAGAGCAGAGCTTTTAAAAGAATATATTAAACGTCATGATTTACATGCTGAAAAACAAAAGGTTTAAAAGAACAGAATATAGTATAATCGTTTTTAACAATTGTTTTATCTGAAGGGCTCATTTTACAGGTGATTTTTATTCCTTCAAAAAATTTGAAATTAGTTCGATTTTCAGAAGATTTCAGTAATTTTGCAAGCTATGCGTTTGAAGAGTTTAGAAATAAAAGGGTTTAAAAGTTTTGCTACTGAAACGGTAATCAATTTCAATGAAGAAGTTATTGGAATCGTTGGACCTAATGGATCCGGCAAATCGAATATTGTTGATGCAATTCGATGGGTTTTGGGAGAACAAAGAGGCAAAGAGTTGCGCCTTGAAAAGATGTCAAACATCATTTTCAATGGTACCAAAAAGCGAAAAAGAAGTGGCTTAGCCCAGGTTTCCTTAACTTTTGAAAATACTAAAAACCTCTTACCTACAGAATATCAGACGGTCACGATTACGCGAATTCTATATCGAACTGGAGAAAGCGAATATCGACTCAACAATGTACCCTGCCGTTTGAAAGATATCACTTCACTTTTTCTTGATACTGGAGTAGGCTCGAATTCTTATGCAATTATTGCCCTCGGAATGGTTGATGATTTGCTGAATGACAAGGACAACTCTCGCCGGGTAATGTTCGAACAGGCAGCCGGTATTTCAAAGTATAAAAAGCGAAAGCATGAAACACTCAATAAATTAAAAAATACTTCAGAAGATTTAGACCGGATCGAGGATTTACTTTTTGAAATTGAAAACCAGCTCAAACAACTGGAAAAGCAGGCAAAACGGGCGAAACGTTATTATGAACTTAAACAGCGTTACAAAGAATTCAGTATCGAGTTGGCTGCTTTCAAATTGTCGACTTACAAAAGTAAACATAAAGAGATATCAACTAAGCTGGAGGCTGAGTTGGATCGCTACCGGCAGTTTGAAATCGAAAGTCATAAGCTGGAAGCTGATTTAGAAGAAAGCAAAAAGTCCAACCTAGATAAAGAAAAAGTGCTCTCCGAAGCACAACGAGCACTAAATCAGTTAATTGGCCATATCCGTGGTTTGGAAAGCGACAAAAATATTTTAATCCAAAAAGGAGAATTTGTGGCTCAAAACCAGCTAAAACTGGCAGAGCAAATTGAATCTGCTAAAGTTCGGATTCAGCAATTGGAGGAGAGTATCGATCATTATCGTAGCCAGCTTAATCAGGAGAAAAAAGTTGAATCTGAGCTGGAAGAGCAGTTAGAAAAAGCAGAGGCTAATCTTGAAGAAATACGTAACAGTCACAGTGCTTTAAAGTCCGAATTGGATGATTATTTGCAGGAGCAGCAAGCTTTGGAACGTATGTCTTTTGAACTAGAAAAGAAAAAAGCAATTCAGGCTAATCAAATTGAAAACTTACAAAAAGAAGATACAGAAAGTGAAGAGATGATTGCCCAACGTCACAAAGAAGTTGAAAGTCTTGAAAAACAGTTGATTAGCATAGATAAAAATCGGGAGGAGAAGAAAAAAAACCTCGAAAAACTGGAGGAAGAAGAGGCCAAACGACAAAGTGAGATCGTTGACACGGAACATTATATCGAGGATTTTCGAAAGAAAATTTCAGATGTAAATCGAAAACTTGATGCCCAAAGAAACGAATACAAATTGACGAAAAGCCTTATTGAAAATTTAGAAGGATTTCCAGAATCAATCAAGTTTTTGAGCAAAAATAAAGACTGGGCAAAAGACGCCCCTTTGCTTTCAGATTTGATTTATTGCAAAGAAGGTTACCGGATTGCTATTGAAAACTATTTAGAGCCCTTTCTCAGCTATTATGTTGTTCAAAATATGGAAGATGCCTATGGTGCGATTCGCTTGTTAAGTAATGCACAGAAAGGCAAAGCAAATTTTTTCGTTTTAGATGCTTTTAAGGATTACAATTCTCCAATGACTTTGCTTCCAAATACGCAAAGAGCAATTGATTTGATTGAAACAGATGAACCTTATCACAACCTGTGCAGCTATCTTCTTGAAAATGTACTGGTGACTGATAACGAAGATATAAAAGCAAAAGTTAGTGATGAAAATCTTGTTCTACTTTCAAAAAGTGGCGGTTTTGTGAAAAGGAAGTTCAGCGTTTCTGGAGGTTCTGTTGGATTATTTGAAGGTAAAAAGATCGGTAGAAAGAAAAATCTGGAAGTCCTTGAGATTTCGATTAAAAAGCTTGAAAAAGAAGAAAAAAAGATCTCCACGGAGTTTTACAATTATAAAACAAAACTGGAGAAACTCAAGTCTAAGATCTATAATGAATCCATTAATTTGGAGCGTCAGGCTTTAAATCAACTGGATCAACAGAAAGTGTCTCTAATGACCCGACTTGAAAACTTCGAAAATTTCTTGCGTGACATCAACGAGAGAAAATCAAAAGGAGAAGAATTAAAGATTGCGCTGGAAAAGGGAAATGCTGCTATCGAAAAAGAATTAGCCAGTAGTCGAAAATTAGCAAGCGATGCTAAAGAGAAAATTTCAAACACGGATGGATCTTATCGGAAGGTCGCAGATCAACTAAGCGTTGCTTCAGCAGCTTATAATGAGAAAAATATTGAATTTATCCGCCAACAAAACAAAGTAACAACTATTCAACGAGAATTATCGCTTCGAGAAAACCAAATTGCTGAAACTAAAAGTAGCCTTGAAAACGATCAAAAAGCGCTGAATAATACGGAGCAGGAACTGCTGCAAATTGATGAAAATGTCAATAGACTAGGCAAACAACTTTTAGAAAATTATACTCAAAAAGAAGAAAAAGAAACTTCTTTGACATCAGCTGAGCAAAGTTATTTCCAGGCTAGAGGTGGCATCAATGAAATTGACGAAACTTTAAGAAGTCTCAACCGGAAAAAACAGGACGCTCAGGTTTTGATCAACAATTTAAAGGATAAATTTACAGAACTAAAACTGGAATTGACATCAATTGGAGAACGCTTGCGTATTGAGTTTAATATTGACATTAATGAAATCCTCAATAAAGAACCTAATCCAGACCTCAATCCGGAAGAGCTTCAGGAAAATGTTGTACGTCTTAAGAATAGGCTTGAAAACTATGGCGAAATCAACCCGATGGCCGTTGAAGCATATGATGAGATGAAAGAGCGATTTGATAACATTACCAAACAGCGTGATGATATTATTGAAGCTAAAAAATCTCTTCTGGAAACGATTAAAGAAATTGAAGAAACCGCAACGCAGCACTTTTTAGATGCTTTTGGAAGAGTCAGGGAATATTTTATCGATGTATTCAGAACACTCTTCACGGATGATGATACCGCAGATTTAATTTTGTTAGATCCAGAGAATCCCCTTGAATCGAAAATTGAAATCGTTGCAAAACCCAAAGGAAAGCGGCCACAATCCATTAATCAACTATCTGGAGGGGAGAAAACCCTAACCGCTACCGCTTTGCTATTCGCCTTGTATTTGTTAAAGCCCGCACCGTTCTGTATTTTCGATGAAGTGGATGCGCCATTGGATGACGCCAATATTGAAAAATTCAATAGGATTGTTAGAAAGTTTTCAGAGATGTCTCAATTTATCATTGTCACTCACAATAAGCAGACAATGGCAGCTGTGGATGTTATTTACGGCGTTTATATGCAGGAGCAAGGTGTATCAAACGTTAGTGCCGTTGATTTCCGCACATTAGAACATACTTCTTCATTGGAGACAGTTTGATCTGGGTTTATTCTAGCTCTGCGATTTTTTCCTGTAGCCATTCTATGTTAGCAGTATTATTTGAATTGTTAATTTCGGTCTTTATTTTTTTAATGCTTTTAGAATCTCCATGATAAAGTTTAGTCAATTTTTTGGTGAACTTTATCAGATTTCCATAGTTTTTTCTGCGTTGCTGTGGTATTTCTTTATGGCGATTTAAATAAGTCCTGAAACTTTCCATTAAAGAATACAGAGGCTCTATTTCATCAGTATCATAATAAGTGATTAACAACATAGCTTTTGAACTAAGATTATAAGTTATATCATCATATTCGACTTCTCTTAATAATTCAATTACCTTATCATATTTTTTTTGATAGAAATATAATCTAGCTAAATTAAAAGTAACAGCATTCTCTCTAGACGAATCAGGTAACCTATGTTTGTATTTATAAATAAACTCTTTTGTCCAATCATATTTTTCTAATCTTAAGGCAGCCACAATTATATTTTTGAAATTAAGAGGGCTTAGCTGTCCGTCAACATATATGATTTCTTTATCCAAAATATCTTCATAAAGATGAAAATATTCCTCTAAAAACATGATACTTCCCTTATTAATAAGCCTCACACAATAATTCAAAGCATGTTCATATATTTCTTGGGCTTCTTCTAATGGAAAAAGCAAACCATATTTTTTTAATAAATCTTTTAATTTAAAGTAGTGTTCTTCATTATCAGTTTCTATTAATGTAAGGTAAATTTGAAAATACACGGCTATTGGAGGAATTTCTTCAAATTTGTATTTTTTTATATGATTAATGATTTCTTCTATAAAAAGTAATTCATAAGTATGAGAAACAACATGCTGTTGGCTTAGAACTGTACAATAATATTTTAGTTTCTCTGCCAAATAGAAATAATCTAAATTGTTAACAATTTCTTCCACATTTTTTCGGTCAACTCTTTTAAACTCATGTCGATCTAATAGGTAAAAGTTTTTTTCGATTTCGTATTGATAATAATAAAAATTTGATGTTCTGTAAAATTGTTGCTTAGACAAACGTTTAGCTGTATTCATGGAAGAATTGTTCAATTTTCCCATTTTCCTCTTAGATACAGCTTCAATCAAATAAGTTGCCTGGTAAAGAGGATTTTCTTCATATACTTGTTGTGCAAGAAAACTTTCCACTAGTTTTAATAAATCAGAACAAAGTTTTCGGAAACGAACATCATCATATTTTTTTTTCGGTTGGGTTTTGAGCCAGATTTCCTCTTTTTCTAATTCCGATGTTTTTTCACTATTTATATCCTCAATCAATAACTCAAAAAGGCCGATGAGTACCTTATTTTTATTGAAGTATGGCGAAGTAATGTACTTACGAAGCCTGTTTTGCTCATACTTGTCAAAATGTTTTAATATAGAATAAATCTTGCTGTTATGCATTTTAAAAAATATTTATTATCTTAGCTGTGTTATATATTTAATTCCCAATAACCACCCTTTTCAAACCCTGTTATTTATACAAAATTCACCTTTGAGGAGGGCTTTTTAAATTTACTTTTTTAAGGTTTTAAACGAAAGTAGTTTGAAACATAAATAATTTATAAGAAAATTTTATTGTTCAGAACATATCAAATTTAATAAATAATCACAATAAAAGTTTCTGTTTTCTTTTGGTTTTTACAAGATTGTTGATGTTCAGTGTTTTAAACATTACAAAGAAAATAAATTATTATAAATCACATATTACAATGCCTTCATTTTGTATTTGATTGAATCTCAAGTAAGTTTGAATATTGTATATGTAGATCCCCCATGAGCAAATTAGATAAATCCAAACGGAATGAATATATCGAAAATAAACATACGAATATTTTTCTCACCCCTGATCTTCTTATTGATACCTTTGTGGTCTATTGCGCAAGTGGAATACTTTGAGGTACTTGTTAATGATACAGTGACTTATGAATTTGCATCTTGTGGTAATGCGGGTCAAGTTATTCAACTTCCTTCACATGGTACCCATATTTTAAATGGTGTGCCCGGTGCTACTTATGGTAATTCCTCTTGTAACTCGAATCCAAATATTTTAGAATATATTCCAAATATTGATTTTCTTGGTTTAGACACCATGGAAGTTTCTTATTACGAAGATGGTGGCCCATTAGGGCCAGTTTATACCACTTCATTATTAGTATTTGATGTTGTACCTGTTTTTGTTCAGGCAGCTGATGATTACGTAACTACTTCCACAGATAGTTCTGTGATTATTGTTGTAACAGCTAATGATGAGTCAAATGGTGTTTTAACTATTTCAAATGTTCCATTAGTCAATCATGGACAGGCTGAGGTCATTTCATCAAGCGAAATTCTTTTTACTCCTGCAAGTGGGTTTGAAGGAATAACTCATTTTAATTACACTGTTTGCGATGATGTATATGAAGTTTGTGATGTTGCGAAAGTAACTGTCTTTGTTGAAAGTTATAATGCTTCAAATGACACCACTACCTTAGTCACACTTAAAAACCAACCAATTGCTGCATTAATACCTTTAGATAATGGTTATCAAGAATTATTAGCACCCAATAGTGGTACATTAGAAGTAATGGATGGTAGGCTAAAGTATACACCAAATGTTGATTATGTTGGATCAGATATGTTTAGCTATGCCTATAACACTAACCTAAATACATCGATTGCTACCTTTGTTATTGATGTCTTATGGGCAGAAGATCCAAATAGTTTTGCTATTGATGATTATGGTTTTACGTCAATAAATTCAAGTGCAAATTTCAATGTTTTAGATAATGACCTTAATGATAATTTATTCATTCAAGGTTATAGTCAACCAGAATCTGGTTCTGTTGTACATAACGGAAGTGGTAATTTCACCTATACACCAGACGATGGATTTGAAGGCCTTGATCAATTTATCTATACTGCATATATTAGTGGAACCGCAAGTGAAGAAGATGCAATGGTTTATGTTGTGATAAGTAATCAATATCCAGAATCTCAAGATTATGATTTGATTACTCCAGTAAATGTACCATTGATTTTAAATTATGACATTCCAATAACAAATTATGAATTTGCAATAACCGGCAACGGCATTTATGGTGATGTTGTTTTTTATCCAGGTGAGTTTAGTGATTATTATCCTGAAAATATTATAAATGGACAGGAAATCAATGGTTACAATTTAGTAATATATTATCCTACTGAGCCTGATTATGTGGGTTTGGATGATTTTGAAATTCAATACTGTGTTGGAGGAGAATGTCAATTAGTCAAAGTATATGTTGAAATGGTAGAGATTGATGAACCACAGCAAGATACTTTATGCATAGGAGACTGTGTTTGGGCAGGAGATGCCAATTATGACGGTAAAGTTGATATGACTGACTTGCTTCCCGTTGGGTATTGTGTTGGTGAAGTAGGAGATGAAAGAATCAATGGTGGAATTGACTGGTATGGTCAATATGGTAACAATTGGAACGGATATATAGGCAATTCACCCACAAATGTTAAACATGTCGATACGGATGGAGACGGTTTTATCGGAGCGGAAGATACTATCGCTTTAAGCCAGTTTTATGGTAAATATCATGATCTAACATCTGAAGCACTTCCTCCTTATGTTGATATTCCACTATTCTTTGTTCCAAAAACGCCTAATCCAGGACCGGGAGATATTGTTATTACTGACATTGTTTTAGGAACGCCATCTTTGCCAGCTTTAGATATGCATGGACTGACTTTTGCGCTTAATTTTAATGAAGAGATTATTGAGCCTGGTACCATGAATGTTAACTTCTTTGATGGGAATTGGATGTCTTATAATTCTCCTATGTTAAGTATGGTCAAAGAGCCTTGGTTGGGCAGGGTAGAAGCAGGGTATACGAGAGCGAATGGTATTTCTGCCCATGGATATGGGATTATTGGTCAGGTTAGTTTTGTGATCACAGATGAAATAGATGGAGCCAAACTAAAAGATAATGAGGTATATAAAACAACTGTCAAAGCAGAGATACCTATAACCATGAATAGTGCAGGTCGGTTTGGAAGTATAAATGCGTATGATTTTGAGCTGTTCATTACGAAACCTAATAAAGAAGACGAAAGCAACCAACAATTATTTGTATTCCCTAATCCAGCTTCCGATTTAGTCAATATTCATTTGAATGGAGATAACCAGATAGAACAGCTTATTATTTATTCATTGACTGGTCAGGAAGTTTATCGAATTGATAATGTATATGATAAACACGTTCAATTAGATTTAACCAGTCGATTTGCAAATGGAATGTATATCATTAGTGCAATTACCGAGAAAGGAGTAGTAAATGGAAAAGTAGAAATTCTAAGGTAGTTGACCAATAAATTCGGATATGTTCATAGGATTTATATAATTTGTTCTAAGAAAGTCGCTTCAAAATGATGCGACTTCTTACTTTTAGAAAAGCCCTTTCAGTTATTGAAAGGGCTTTTCTAATTGAATTTTTATAATAAAAACTATCTTTGGTTTCTGCGAAATGGTTTTTTGCCAGATCTTCTTTTACCCTGGAAACCTCCTCTGCTTTGTCTCTTATGAGGTTCATATTTTGGGCCTTCACCTACTTCAGTTGGATTAGGGATTTTCATAACAGATGAACCAATCAGTTCTTCAATTTGATGAAAGCGATATTGGTCTTTATCAGAAATAAGTGTTAAAGCGACACCAGTCGCATCCGCTCTTGCCGTACGGCCGATTCGATGTACATAATCTTCCGCATCCTGTGGAACTTCGTAATTTATAACCAGGCTTATTTCCTTAATATCTATTCCTCTTGCGAGTATATCTGTTGCAACAAGGATTTGCGTTTTTTTACTTTTAAATCTTTTTAAAGCAGACTCTCTTTCTTCTTGATTCAGATCAGACGATATTTCAGCACAATCAAAATTCTTTCGTTGCAATCGTTGATTAATTTCTCTTACCTTCTTTTTCGTTGAAGCAAATATTAAAATACTGGGATAATTTTTCTTTCCATTTAAAAGATTTTCAATCAAGATTATTTTCTGATCTTCAAATACCAAATAAGCACCTTGTAAAACACCTTCAGCAGGTTTGGATAAAGCAATATTTAATTGCTTTGGATTTGTGAGCAGTTTCTTTGATAGTTCTCGGATTTTACCCGGCATGGTAGCAGAAAATAATAGTGTTTGCCTTTTTTTAGGGAGTCTGTTTATTATTTTCATAATATCGTCATGAAATCCCATATCAAGCATACGGTCTGCTTCATCCAAGATCAAATGTTCAATATGGTTGAAATCAACATAACCCAGATTGATGTGTGCAATAAGGCGTCCCGGTGTGGCAACAATGATATCTGCTCCATCACTTAATGCTTTTTTCTGTTGATCCCAGGATGAGCTGTCGCCACCGCCATAAACAGGTAAAGAACTCACTCCTAGAAAATATCCAAATGCTTCTATTTGTTGATCAATTTGTAGTGCCAATTCTCTGGTTGGAGCGATAATCAAGGTTTTAATTTGATTTGTTTTGGTCTCACTAGATGCAAATTTATTTAAAATGGGTAACAAAAACGCTGCGGTTTTACCTGTCCCTGTTTGCGCACAAGCTATTAGATCTTGGTTTTCCATGATAATTGGAATAGCTTGCTCTTGAATAGGAGTTGGAGTGTCAAAGCCCATCATTGATAAGGCCTCTAATAATGAGGGACTAAAATTAAAATCAGAAAATGTCAATCTCTTAGGACTTTTTATAAATGATTAGAAAGTAGACTGCGATTAAGAACCTACAAATTTGACTAAAAATTAAATGAAAAACTAATTTGCAAGAACAAACTTGTAAATATGTTAAAATGCTATTACTGCTGACTCTTATAATGTTTGGCAGCAATTAGAAATTCGAATCAGGTTTTTTCTGTAGGTTTTAAAAAGTAATACGTTTGACTTGAAAAGGTGTTGCAAAAGACACGAATAATAGGATTGTTTTTTAATCGACATA
This sequence comes from uncultured Saprospiraceae bacterium, assembly GCA_963793295.1. Taxonomy (GTDB): domain Bacteria; phylum Bacteroidota; class Bacteroidia; order Chitinophagales; family Saprospiraceae; genus JAHDHW01. Next base: position 214,572 of record CAWBZX010000042.1, read on the forward strand.
TCTTGATATAATATTTTTTACCGAATTTAGATAACCTTCGCCAAAAAGATTAACATGAACCATCAAATAATAAAGCTGGTATATTTCAATACGGTCATCGAATCCTTTTTGAAGTGGAAAAGCCTCTTGGTAGCTATAATAAAACAATTGATCAAATCCGCCAAATAATTGACTCATCGCCAGATCCATTTCTCTGTGTGCAAAACAAACAGAAGGATCAAATAAAATGGCTTTTTTATTTAGGCCAGTAAGAAAATTGCCATTCCATAAATCACCGTGTATCAATGCGGGTTGCTCTTCCGGCAAAATATCAGGTAACTTTTTATAAAGCTTTTTAAATTTGGAAAGGGTAATTCTATCAATCGCAGCTCCTTCAATCGCCAAATCGATTTGGGGTTGCAGTCGTTCTTCTATAAAAAAATCAACCCAATTATCTTTTGGATTATTTTGTTGGGGAAGACTACCGATAAAATTATCGAAATCAAGCCCGAAATAATCATTGCTGACTTGATGCAGTAAAGCTAGAGCATTTCCAAAGTCCTTCCAAAATGAAGAAGAAGGCGTTCCACGTTCAATATATTCCAGAAGAAGAAAAGAAATATCGTCAACATTTGAGTAATAAACAATTTCTGGAATTCTAATTGTTTTTGTATCCGCTAATAGCTGTAAACCTTTTACTTCACTCTCAAACATAGCTGAAGCCTGAGCCGAATTATTCATTTTCAAAAAGTACTTTCCTTTTGATGTTTCGATGAGTCGGGAATCACAAATACTTCCTCCTCCAACCGATCTACTTGATAAGATCGAGGCATTCAAGAACGTTTCACAAGATTCAAAAACAGCTTTAATATGGAACAGGTTTAAAGTCGATTTTCATTAATAATAGCTAAAAGCTGATCCCGATAATTTTTACCTACAGGAAGATGTTTTGCTTGTCCTTTTTCTATCACTTCTACCATGTTTCCGACAACGGCTTTTATTTTGCCAATGCCAACAATATATGACCTGTGAATCCTTTTAAAAAGATGGGCTGGAAGCTTTTCTTCAAGGCTTTTCATGGTTTGCAAAGTAATGACTCTGCCTGTTTCCATTCTAATGATAACATAATCTTTCAACCCTTCAATATAAAGGATATCGTTATAATTGATTTTAACTAGCTTCTTGTCCGCTTTGACAAAGATAAAGTCACTTTGATCCTTTTTCTCAGCAGATTCTCCAGCTACATGATTATTTTGTAATTCGATTTGTTCGACTGCCTTATTTACTGCTTTCATAAAGCGTTCAAGAGAAATCGGTTTCAAAAGATAATCAATAGCATTGAGTTCAAACCCCTCCAAAGCATAATTGGCGTATGCAGTTGTAAAAATGACCAGAGGTGGTTTGGAAAGTGTTTTTAGAAAATCAGTACCTGTTAACTGTGGCATCTGGATATCTAAAAACATTAAATCAATATCGTTATTTTCCAATGCGTCATTGGCTTCAATCGCATTGTAGCATCGCTTAACCAGATTTAATTTAGGGAGCTTTTCGATGTAAGTTTCCAAAACGTCTAAAGCTAGAGGTTCGTCATCAACAATAATTACATTTATCATAATTGAGTGAGTTGGTTTAGTTTGTTATTTAAAAGGTTTTTTAATCTAAATCCAAATTAAGGAAAACACCATACGTATTTGGATTATCTCTAATTTCCAACTGATAGTGGTCTGGATACAAAAGATTCAGACGACGGCGCACATTTACAAGACCAATGCCTCCACTTCGTCGGTGTTCGATTGCAGGAAGGCTTTCAGCCTTACTGTTTTCAATATCAAATTGAATTTTTTTCGGTTCAATATTTAGGTTTATCGTTACAAATCCTTTTGAAATATGGTTGTTTAATCCATGCTTAAAACTATTTTCTAAAAAAGGAATAAACATTAGAGGAGCAATTTTCTGGTCATTCATTCGTCCATTTATTTCAAATTTTATCTCAACATTCTCTCCCTGGCGAAGCCGTTCTAAATCCAGATAATTTCGAATATAATTAACTTCTTTGCTTAGCGGAACCCTTCTTTCATTGCATTCATAAAGCATATATCTCATCATTTCGGACAATTTAATCACAATTTCTGGAGCTTTGTCTGATTTCTTTAAAGTCAGTGCATACAAGTTGTTTAGTGTATTAAAAAGAAAATGCGGATTGATCTGTGATTTTAAAAACCGCAATTCTGATTGCATGGTTTGTGTTTGCAAATCCCTGCGATCACGTTGGTAGCGGATCCAATCTGATATGATTTTGAAAACAGTGGAGGAACCCGCTATCATAAAAGTGAAAAAGAAATACCAGGGTTGATGAGTAACTAATTTTTGCTGAATTTCCGGAAATGGTGAAAACAAAAAGTATAATATAAAAATTTTTATCGGGGTAAGAATTAAAACCGAGACTAACAATAATCCACAATAGGTCAGAAAATTCTTATCATTTAAATAATTTGGAATTAAGTAGAAGAGATTAAAATATACGATGACTATATAAAAGAAGATATTGATGAGTTCGAAGGTGATTGTAAAACCAAGTCCCAGCTCTCCTCTGCTAAAAATGACCAGAATCAAAAATATAAGTAACCAAAAAGCACTATGATATACTACTCTGGTACTGAAAAATCCATAAACTTTTGAAAGGAAATTTCTATGTATAGTTGATTCCATTAAAATGGGACTATCGAAGTTTAAAAGATTGTTATTCATACAAATTTAATATATCTGCAATAAAATCAGAATTACTTACCCTAAAGAAACTAATTAGATGAAATGATGATTAGCATGGATCAAAAACTAACTCGAAAGACAACGTTGGCATTTGCAATGTTTTATTAAAAAAAATAACGAAGCAAGCATCAATGTTTTCAAACTGGATAATAACATTCGGTGTAAGGAGAATGAATGAAATTGTATCTCTTTAATCATTTTTCTTTGTACTTTTGCGGACTTATTTTTTCGAAAAAGTTTAAGAGATGGTATACATAACCCGAAGAGAAAGATTTAATGCCGCTCATAAATTATGGGTGAAAAGCTGGAGCGAAGAAAAAAATATCGAAGTTTTTGGAAAATGTGCCAACAAAAACTGGCATGGACACAACTATGATTTGTTTGTTACTATAAAAGGTAAACCAGATCCATTGACGGGTTTTACCATGGATGTGAAAAAACTCAGCACTATCATTAATGAAGTCATCATTGACCAATTAGATCATAGAAACCTTAATCTGGATGTTGCATTTATTCCTGAAAACGTACAACCTACGACAGAAATTTTGGTTATGCTTATATGGGAACAGCTTCATCCACATATAAAAGGATGTGAGCTTCACTGTGTAAAGTTGTACGAAACCGAAAACATATTTGCAGAGTATTATGGGGAATAAATGAACTTTATTTAATTTTAATTTAACCCAGAATTTAAAAGATTATGACATACAAAAAAGCAGAAAACTATACAGAAGAGATTACTATGGCACTCACGGAAAATTATCATAATATTTTAGATTTAATTGGGGAAGAAAACGGCCGAGAAGGACTTTTAAAAACTCCTGAACGTGCTTCAAAAGCCATACAATACCTTACTCAAGGTTATGAAATGGATGGAGAATCGATACTTCGTTCTGCTATGTTTCAGGAAGATTATAGCGAAATGGTGATCGTAAAAGATATTGAACTTTATAGTATGTGTGAACATCATATGCTTCCATTTTTTGGAAAAGCTCATGTTGCCTATATTCCAAATGGATACATCGTAGGTTTAAGTAAAATCCCACGAGTTATAGATGTTTTTGCAAGAAGGCTACAGGTACAGGAAAGATTAACCGATCAAATTCTACATTGTATTCAAAATACATTGAATCCTCTTGGAGTTGCAATAGTCATTGAAGCGCAACATTTATGTATGATGATGCGGGGAGTTCAAAAACAAAACTCAGTGACTACGACCTCGGCATTTACAGGTGAGTTCAAAAAAGAAGAAACAAGAAGCGAATTTTTGAATCTGATAAGTTCAAAACTGCACTAATTCGATAAACTGAATATTCTATATTTTAACAATAAAACTATCAAGATAGTAAAAAATGAAAGCATACGTTTTTCCTGGGCAAGGGGCCCAATTTGAGGGAATGGGAAAAGATATTTATGAATCTTCACCTTTAGCTAAAGAATTGTTTGAAAAAGCTAATGAAATACTTGGCTATCGAATAACAGATGTTATGTTTGAGGGTACTGCAGAAGAATTGATCGCAACTAAAATAACACAGCCTGCTATATTTTTACATTCTATCATTAAGGCAAAGATGTCTGGAGATGATTTCAAACCAGATGCAGTGGCAGGCCACTCTTTAGGGGAATTTTCAGCTCTGGCTGCTGCAGGTTCGCTTAGTTTTGAAGATGGATTAAGATTGGTTCAGCAACGAGCATTAGCCATGCAAAAAGCCTGTGAAGTTGTTGAAAGCACCATGGCAGCGATTTTAGGCCTTGATGATGAAGTGGTAGAAAGGATTTGCACTGAAATTGATGAAGTGGTAGTTCCCGCAAATTATAATTCGCCAGGACAACTCGTGATTTCTGGATCCGTAAAGGGTATTGAACAAGCCGTTGAAAAAATGACTGAAGCTGGAGCCAAAAGAGCCATTGTTTTAGCTGTTGGTGGAGCATTTCATTCTCCTTTGATGGAACCAGCAAAGACAGAATTGCAAGCGGCCCTAGAGAATACTACCTTTAATGCGCCTATTTGCCCTATTTACCAAAATGTAAATGCACTTCCTGAAAATGATCCTGAAAAAATCAAAAAGAATCTGATTGCTCAATTGACAGCTCCAGTTTTATGGACACAAACAGTAAAAAATATGATGGCTGACGGATTTGATTCTTTTGTTGAGGTAGGCGGCAATGGCAAAGTGCTCAGAGGTTTGATTATGAAAGTTGATCGGAGAATGCCAATAGAAGCAATTTAAAAAAAAACTAAATAAGTGCTGATGGCATAAATTCTGTACTTTCTCGGTTAATATCTCACAATGATTATAAAATAAAAGTATTAATTTTATATATTATTCAGTAGTAGTAAAAAGTACTTTTAGAATAAAAAAAAGATGAGTTTCGAAACATTATCAAAAGGAAAGATTTTAATTGCAGAGCCGTTCATGGTTGATCCAAATTTTAAACGATCAGTGGTTTTGATGTGCGAGCATGCAGAGGAAGGTAGTCTCGGATTTATTCTCAATAAATCGTTAGATATGAAAATCAATGAATTGATTGCTGACTTTCCGGAAATGAATGCTACGGTATATTATGGTGGGCCTGTTCAAACAGATACGATACATTATATCCACAATGTCGGAGATGTTTTAGATGAAAGCATGAAAGTGATAAACGGCGTTTATTGGGGAGGTGATTTTGAAAAATTGAAATCTTTAATCAACAATGATTTAGTGAATCCTCAAAATATTCGATTCTTTGTTGGCTATTCGGGTTGGTCACATGGCCAGTTAAAAGATGAAATGGAATTGGGAAGCTGGATGGTTGACAATATGGACGCAAATTACCTGTTTAAAATAAAACCTCAGGCTCTTTGGAAAAAAGTACTTCAAAACAAAGGTGATGCTTTTTCCGTAATAGCACAAATGCCCGACAGTGCCAGCTGGAATTAGAATAATTTTATTATAAAATTTAAATTAGATTTCTTGTGGAAAGGCAGTATTGGATATCTTTTTGAATCCGTTACTGCTTCTTGTTTTAAAATAGTTTTTCAATCAATGATATCAGCTTCAAATATTTTTGTTAAATACGGTGATCGTGTGCTAATGGATCAAATAAATCTTGTTGTAAAAGAACGAGATAAAATTGGCCTTGTTGGAAGGAATGGAGCCGGTAAATCCACTCTGCTCAAAATTATTGCCAATGAGATTACTCCTGACAGTGGCCAGGTAACCAGGCCATCTCAAAGTTCTCTGGGTTTTTTGCATCAGGAAATGGAGATTCCCACTGATAAAACAGTGATAGAAGAAACTCTCACTGCTTTTGATGAAGTGAAAACTCTTGAAAGCAGAATTGATGAAATAAACGTGCAACTTGGAGAAAGAACCGACTATGAAAGCAAAGAATACCTTGATTTACTGGATGAATTATCTACAGCCAACGAACGATTTTTCATTTTAGGTGGGAACACCATGGAAGCTGATGCAGAGAGAGTTTTACAGGGTCTTGGTTTTCTTACTTCGGATATGAATCGGCTAATCAATGAATTTAGTGGTGGGTGGCAAATGCGGATTATTTTAGCGAAAATGTTGTTGAAACGACCTGATTACCTGTTGCTGGATGAGCCTACGAACCACTTAGATATTGAATCGATCCTTTGGTTGGAAGATTTTTTAAAAGAATACCCCGGAGCAGTTATAATTATATCTCACGATAAGATGTTTTTAGATAATATCACTAAAAAAACGGTTGAGATTGAAATGGGCAAATTGTACGAATACAAAGCCCCTTACTCAAAATATCTCGCCCTTCGTGAGGAACGTATAGAAAAGATGCAATCAGCATTTCAAAATCAACAGCAAAAAATCGCACAAACCGAAAAGTTGATTGATAAGTTTAGAGCAAAAGCCAATAAAGCCAAAATGGCCCAGTCTCTGATCAAACAATTGGATCGTATGGATCGAATAGAGGTGGAAAATAAGGATACAGCTACCATAAAAATCAAATTCCCTCCTGCTCCGCGTTCAGGAGATATTGCGGTTGAAGCGAAAAAGTTGACAAAGCATTATGATTCGATTGAGGTATTAAATGATATTAACATTAAATTGGATCGTGGTGACCGAGTAGCTTTTGTTGGTCAAAATGGACAGGGTAAAACCACATTGGCTAGAATTCTGATCAAACAGCTTTCACCGACTTCCGGAGAAATAAATCCGGGTCATAATATCCACCTCGGTTATTATGCCCAAAACCAATCTGACAGTTTACATCCGAAACAAACAGTTCTCGAAACTATAGAGGCAGCTTCGCCACCTGAGTTAAGAACTCGTTTAAGAGGGATTTTGGGTGCGTTTATGTTTAGTGGGGAAGATGTGGAAAAAAAAGTTTCTGTACTCTCCGGAGGCGAAAAAGCCAGGCTTGCTTTAGCGTGTTTGCTTTTAAAACCAATAAATTTATTGGTTCTGGATGAACCTACTAATCACTTGGATATTTTAACGAAGGAGGTTTTGAAAAAAGCGGTTCAGGATTATGACGGTACCTTAATTGTCGTTTCGCACGATCGTGATTTTTTACAGGGTTTGACAAGCCGGACTGTTGAATTTAGAAACAAAAAGTTATACGAACATATTGGTGATGTAAATGCTTTTCTTGAAAAACGAGCCATGAACAATATGCGGGAAGTTGAAATGCGGTCTAAAGGGCAAAACTCCAGTGCTGATGCGACTAATGGTGAAGAAATTGGTCAAGGCGATCGAAAAAAAATAAAAAAACTGGAAAGAGTAGTTCAATATGCGGAACGAAAAATAGAAGAACTGGAAAATAAAATCGCCGATTTTGAAAAGCAAATGACAGACCCGGGATTTTACGAGGATAATAATTCTCAAATGGTTTTGAAGCAATTCAATGATACAAAACTAGAACTGGAAAACGCGATGGAAGAATGGGAAATTGCTCATGAAAAACTCGAAAAAATAAATGCTTAAAACATCCTCTTATCTTTTCGGTTCCCGAAAAAATAAGAGGATGTTCGCTTTCATGTTTATGGGATTTTAATTTTTTTCTTTCAACTCAGTTTTTGGCAATCTAACGCTTAGAATCCCTCTTTTATACTTTTTCTCGATTTCTTTTGTATTTACATTTTCTGGCAGGCTAAAGCTGCGCTTAAAAGAATGATAATTGTATTCCTGATGAGTATAATTCTCTTTGGTTTCAGTTATTTCTTCCCTGCTTTCAGCGCTAATAATCAAAATATTGTCTTCTACTTTTATTTTGATATCTTTCTCTTTTAAACCTGGAATTGCCATTTTAATATTAAACCATTCTTCTTTTGCGGAAACATTAACAGGCGGAAAGTGTATTTTTAATCGCCAATCTTTCAACATTTCACGATTCTCCAATGGCTGTACGCCAGGAGTTAATGAGGTCATACTTTTTGACTTTACATGTTCGGTTATCATGGTATTAGTTTTAAATTCAATAATAATATTTCACTTTCTCTCAACTACAAAGTAGTAAAATAATAATCATTAAATCACTGATATTTATCAATTTAGACGATGATGTTTGTCAAATGGAATAGGTGGGATTAGTTCGATTTTTTATAAAAGACGAACCCGTTTTTAGCACCAATTCTTTCAAGTTGAGGGTTCTCTTCGATGAGTTGTTCCTCCCGGTGAATTTTCGTGATAATATAAACAGGTTTGTCTGAGTCCTTGCTCAAAAGCCAGTCCCATTCGTAGCTTTTTGGGTTGGTAACCGGAGGTTTTTGGGTGTAAAAAAGATGACCATATGATTTATATCCATAAGGTTTTACGTAACAATCCTCACTGGCTTTACTTTCAAAAAATTCAATGGCTGCTCTTTGAGAGTAGTGTTCAATTTTATTTATCGAAGTGAAAAGAACAAGATGGATGAAAATGGCAGTTCCGATAAACAAGGTTACCATTCCTTTTACAGGTAATTTCTTGTTTATAAAGTAGAATGCAGCAATGATAACTCCCAAAAGGAAAATTCCCGGTACCGCTTCAATCCCAGTCCAGTTTACATCAGCATCCATATTCGCTACAGCGAAAGGGTCATTGAAAAAAGGTTTTAAAACATCAATATTGTTCCCGACGATTGGAAGGGCAATAACAGCCAAAATATAAACGCCACCAGTAAGAATTAGCCCCGCTTTGATCCAATTGTTAAAGGAGATTTTATTTTCAATGATGTAATAAATGCTCACTGCTGCCAAATAGGTAAGCGGAAAATAACACATGGAAGAATAGTGAACAATCTTTGATTTGACGATGGTGAAAAGTATCAAAACGACCCAAAAGAGCATTTTCATCCAAATCTTAAAATCAGCTTTTGATTGGAGTTCTTCTTTCGGCATTTTGAAGAAAGAACGAATACAAAAAATCGCCGCAGGAAAACAACCAAACAGTAAAACAACAAAATGATATCCGGGAAATCCTTTGTGTCCCGCATCCGGTGTACTAAAAAGACGATATTGGTATTTATTGAATTCTTCAATGAACCAGGGTCCATTTTTCCAGGTTTCGATGCCATACCAACTTAATGTTACAAGGGTCGCGGCAACTGTAAAAAACAGAAACTCCGGCACATTTATATAAAAACGAAACCGTTGGTAAATCCAATAAACAAACATCGTTAATCCCGCAATCAAAAAGGCAACCTGCCCTTTAGTGAGGATGCCCAATCCAATAATGAAGCCTCCCCAAAACAAATAGTTCCATTTGCTTTTTTTCAAATCAACTCCTTCATAACCGTTCTTTTTCCAATGAAAAAGGATGAAATAATACAAACCACAAAAGATGAAAAGATTAAACCAGGGATCAATGATTCCGGATTTGAAGTATAAATGGGGGAGGATGGAACCAAAATATACTCCTGCCCAAATTAATCCAAAACGAGTATTGTAAAGCGTCTTGCCGATATTAAACAGAACGATTAATGTTAAAACACCGCAAATCGCATTTGGGAAACGAGCAGCAAATTCTCCAATTCCAAAGAGATACATTGCTGAAGATTGCAACCAAAAAAATAGTGGAGGTTTTTCCCAGAATGGTTGAAAATCGACATAAACACGGGTGTATTCTTTTGTGAGCAACATTTCACGGCTGATCTCCGCAAAGTTGATCTCATCCCAATCAAACAGATGAACACCTCCAAGAAATGAAATAAAAAATACCGCTCCAACCAAACCAATAATCAGAGAATATTTGGTACGCTCGTTTGTCATTTATGTTTTTTGCGGCTGAAAAAATTCAGGATTTTACTGGCAAATTCATCACTAAGGCCTAGCTTTCCTTTGATTTCATTATAAATGGAAATTGCTTGTTTGTCCAGATAAATCCATAAGCTTTTTATACCATCACCAGGGCGTGCCCGATAATTTGTGGCTCGTTTTGAAGGCAAGGACTCTTCTTCTGTATAATAATATAATGCAATAGATTTGCGGGTCATATCTTCAGGGCATTGGATTGGTTCAGGTAACCCGTGGAAGGAATCCGAATCGGTATTAAAAACAGCGCAACGGTTGAACAATGGGCTGATCTTTTGAACACATTCTTTCATATCTCTTGACCATAATTCCAAATGCCCACCATATTCCTCCTGCCAACCTTCATTGAGGTAGATTAGCAAATTGGCTCTGCGTCTCCAGTGCCTTTTATGCGGGTGAACAGTGAAATCCGCATGGATATTCAAATAACCTCCGCGTTGGCTTTGGTGCAATCCGCCACCTTCCAAAGTATCATCTGCAAGAAGGTTAGGAATGCCTGTAAGTTCACTTAAATAGCTGACAAACTCAGGTTTGTTCAGCTCGGTAATTACATGCTGAATGTAAGGAGGTAATAACTCAAATTTATTTAAACCATGCTTTTTTTCATTAACGTGGACATAATGGATCCATCCTTCATCTTTAACTTTTGGAAAAGCTGCCATCGCTTTTTTTGCGACAGATTCTTTTAGAAAGTTGTCGATGACAATATGCGGGTAGGGCGTATCGGTTTGGTAAATTTCTTTGTGGAGTTGCAATGATTCTTTCCACTTTTTTAAATCAAGAATCGATTGATCGTCTTGTCTTGTAATTGAGATATTTTCCATTTGTGTATGTTTGTTAAGTTCGCCCCAATCTGGAAATGAAAACCAAAATTTGACGCAATTAAAATATTTAAAACGGTAAAAAACCCTACAAAATTAGCTTTTTAGTTTTACTTTCCCCACTTTCTAAGTTGTTTTATGACTGCGTTGAAATCTTTAGGCAAATCAGCTTCAAAAGAGATTCGTTCTTTTGTCGTAGGATGGTCTATAGTCAGACGGAATGAATGCAAAGTACAACGGGACATTAAAGGTTTTTCTACTTCGTTTTTTCCACTATTATATCGGCGAAGTTTTACTTTTGAAAGCAAAAAAGCATCCTCTCCTCCGTAAAGCGCATCTACAGCGAGGGGATAAGATTCTGACTGCAAATGAACCCTGATTTGGTGAGTCCTTCCTGTTTTAATATTCATTTCCAATAACGTAAAGTTTCGAAATCGTTCGACTACTTTATAATGGGAAATGGAAGGTTTTCCTCTCGATGCAATAATCATTTTACCTGCTACAGCACTATGTTTTGCGATGGGTTTGTCAATAATCCCTTCGTCCTGATGCATATTGCCTTTTACCAAGGCCAGGTATATTTTTTCTGTTGTTCTTTTCTCAAATTGCTGGCTTAAATCACGATGTGCTGCCTCATTTAAAGCAAAGCAGATTATACCGCTGGTTTCTTTATCCAAACGATGGACAATGAATACCTTTTCAAATTGATTGTTTAAAAAACGAACAAGATTTAGTTTGGTGGGAGTGAACCGATCCGGGATAGATAAATAATCAGGAGGTTTGTTGACAATGACAATATCATTATCCTGATATATTATTTTGGGTTCGATTTTCATGTTTAAATTATTAGGTAAAATAGACAATAATCTATTTTTTTTTAGCTACCAAAAATTAAGTTTAAAAATTTCTTTTTTAATCAGTTATCAGACCTTATTTTATAATAGCAAATAGCTCATCAATTTTTTTATTTGCTTGTTTATTTTTCCAGATTTTTATAAAACTTTTTTCTCAGCACATAATAGTTCCAAATAATACTCCCACGGAATATTCCTTTTCTATTTGGAGAAATCGAGATGCTATTCTTTTCAATCAAATCATTATAATAAATTCTTTTTTTGACATATTTAGAATATGCTTTATAAAAAGAAAAGTGTGCCTTTAAAATACCGCCAATATGCGCAAATTGCCCTTTCAATAAGAAAAGAAATCCAGCAAGGCCGTCTAAAAACAGACGCAATGGAATGAGCCAGTACAATTTAGAAGGAGCTTCATTTTTAACAATATTGAAAAGGCTGTTTCGGAAATTGAGATACGTTTTATGGGGACTCCCATAACCTAAGGTTCCTCCGCCGAGATGATAAACCACAGATTTTGGTTGAACCATTACCTTATACCCCGCACGTTTTATACGCCAGCAAAGATCAATTTCTTCTTGATGCGCATAATAATCTTCGTCAAATCCTCCGAGTTTGTGAAATAAATCTGAACGGATAAACATGGCAGCACCACTGGCCCAAAAAATCTCTTCGACCTGGTCGTATTGGCCAACATCCTTTTCGATTGCATCAAAAATTCGACCCCGGCAAAAAGGATATCCCCATTGATCTATCATTCCGCCACAAGCTCCAGCATATTCAAACATTTTTTTATCTTGAAAAGCCAGTATTTTGGGCTGGCAAATGCCAATGGTCGAATCAGCTTCCATGAGTTCAACAATGGGTTCGATCCATTGATTACCAACTTCAACATCAGAATTTAAAATAACATAATAATCTGCTGTAATTTGTTTTAATGCTTCATTATAACCCTTTGCAAAACCGTAGTTTGCAGGAAGCTGGACAATTTTAAAGTGAGGATATTTATTGTTCAGAAAAGCTATAGAATCATCGGTAGAGCAATTGTCTGCAACAATCAAAGTGGTATTTTGATAGGAAGAACGGTTAACCGAAGGAAGAAATTTATCCATCAGTTTTATACCGTTATAATTTAAAATAACAACGGCAACGGAAGTAAGTTTTCTGGATTGAATAGAAGGTTCATTGTTGTCATATTTTTCCAACATTTTCCTTCCTTTTTTCTCATCTTTTTTCATCTGCTCTTTGAGCTTATCCATGCTTTCAAAGCCAAAATCTTCTCGAATAAAATCGATAAATTCTACGGTCAATCTATCACCGTAAATCTCTTTGTTAAAATCTAATAAATGTACTTCAATCGTTTGATTATCATATTCCTGAATGGTTGGCCTTTTACCGATGTAAAGTAAAGCGTTGTGGGATTTATCTCCCAGGATGGCTTTTACCGCATAAATGCCCGAATGGGGAATGAGTTTAAAGTTAGATTTAACTTCAATATTTGCAGTTGGATAACCAAGCGTTTTACCGATTCCTTGTCCTTTTACCACTGTTCCGCTAAAAGTATAAGAATGACCAAGAAGGTGGGTTGCTGTTTTTATATCACCAGCTTCCAATGCCTTGCGTATTTTCGTGGAACTCACAGCGATATCTTCGACTTCCTGCTTTTCGATATCTACAATTTTGAAATTTGCTGATTCCTCATACCTCCTCAAATAATCAATATCTCCAGCTCGATTTTTTCCAAATCGATGATCATAACCTATGACCATATATTTTGGAGAAAATTTTTGAAGCAAGAAGTTTTGAATATAGCTATCAGGGTTTTGTTCTGCAAATGCCGCGGTAAAAGGTACAACGACGACATTGTCGACACCGTATTTTTCTAATAAAGCTACCTTTTCATCAATTGTATTGAGCAGCCTTAAAGAGGGATCATTTGGATAAAGTAAAAGACGGGGATGCGGATGGAAGGTAATTACAATGCTTTCGCCATCACAGGCTTTGGCCAGTTCTTTGACGCGTTCCAAAATTTTTTGATGGCCATGATGCACACCATCGAAAGAGCCGATGGTAATCACAGCATTGCGAAATTTTGGCAGATCAGAAAGATTGTTGAATACTTCCATGGATTGCAAAAGTATAAAAAAGGGTAGAAGTGTTGTATTCTTTTGAAAAAGAAAAATGCTCCTTTTAAAATGCCAATAAAGATCTTGAATAAACACTTGCAACAGTAATTTGTTTGTATCTTTACAAGATCATTTTAAAACTTAATTTCATTGATGAGTTTCGATAAAACGAAAATTGTAGGAGCACTGGCTAAAGTAA
>CAWBZX010000043.1:0-15480 GCA_963793295.1 uncultured Saprospiraceae bacterium
AGCTGAAAAGGTTTTTACAGGGGATTTAAGCTTGTATTTATTTTTGTTTAACAATGTTATGAAAAAGTTAAACAAAATATTAAAGGTGCTGTTATTTAACTGTTTTCTAAAACTAAATTTAATTTTATCACCAAACATAAACAAAATGCTACTATTAGAAATTATCGCAATTCCAAAAGACGATCCTGTAGCTTTCACATTCTTTACAGGATACATGGCAATGATGGCTGCCGCAGTTTTCTTTTTCTTTGAAAGAGGAAGAGTTGATGGCAAATGGAAGCTGTCTCTACTCGTTTCTGGTTTGATTACGGGTATAGCAGCAGTACACTATTACTACATGAGAGACTATTACATGGCGACTGGAGAAAACCCTACTGCATTGAGATATATTGACTGGACGCTGACGGTCCCACTGATGTGTGTTGAGTTTTATTTATTGACGAAACCAGCTGGCGCAAAAATAAGCTTGTTGTGGAAATTAATTATAGCCTCTGTTTGGATGTTAGTTGCAGGTTACATCGGAGAAGCCTTTAACCCGGAAGGCGGAAGTACGTCTCACTCTGTTATTTGGGGAGTTATTTCAACTTTAGGGTATGTATACATCCTGTATACAGCATGGTTTGGCGAGGTAGCAGAATTGGCTAAGAGAAGTAATAGCGCTACGGTTGAAAGAGGTGTTCGTACCTTGGCATGGTTTGTTTTAGTAGGATGGGCAATTTATCCAATTGGTTACATGTGTATGCCAGGAGGATGGTTAAATATTGCTTTCGGATGGGACTCAAGCAATGTGGATCTTTTCTACAATGTTGCAGATGCCATCAACAAGATTGGATTCGGTTTGGTAGTATATAGTATTGCTACTTCTGAATCTTCTAAAACAGCAACTGCATAGTACTTCATTATCTGCAAAAAGAGATAATCTACAAATTTAAAGTTCATGGAGGTGTCATCATGGCACCTCTTTTTTCAACATCCAGAATTTGTAAACATGGGCAGACTAAGTTTTCTTTTCCTAACCTGTTTGTATTTTATTATACCGATATTTTCTCTTATAGGTCCACTTGATATCGTAAATCAGGTTATTTGCTCCACTGTGTTGATCATTCTATTTGGAATTCCTCATGGAGCGATAGATCACATTATTTTTCTTGAGGAAAACCGAGTGAAGACTGTTCATTTTTATTTGCTTTACATTGGGATGATGGGAATTTATATTGTAGGATGGATAATGTTTTCAGTTCTTAGTCTGATATTTTTTTTAGGACTTTCAGCTTTCCATTTCGGTCAGTCCCAATTTTCAGATTTTGCTTCCATTCCAAAATTTAGAAAAATTATTCTGAGTTTTGCTTGGGGAAGTTCTATCCTTGCCGGGTTAATATATTACAACAATGAAGAAATCCTTTTTTTATCCAAATCTTCACCCGAAATATCTCCATTATTGGTAGCATTTGATATCGACTATTATCAGGTACTCTTGCCAGTTTCCACCATTATTACTTTAATCTTGATGAGCTGGTCAGCTTACAGAAAAGAGTTATCCCGAGAAGACATTCTTAAAGAAATGTATATATTTGGATTAATTCACCTATGTTTTTATGTCCTGCCTGTTCTCATTGGGTTTACGCTTTATTTCACGATTCTTCATTCGATTAAGGTCTTGAAAGAAGAATATAATTATCTCCACAGCAGAAGGACATATTTTTCAATTAATGATTTCATCAAACTGTTACTCCCTTATACGTTGGTGAGCATTGCTGGAGCCTTGTTTATTTTCTATTTATCGAGCAAGGAAATTATTGGAATTTCAAGTTTTTTACTGGTATTTATCTTGATTTCGATCCTAACCCTGCCCCACAGTATTGTCATGGATGCATTCTACAAAAAAAGATTAAATGAACCGAGTTTTTAAAGGAAACTGATCCATAAAAGTTTGGCGTTCACTATTCTCAGCACATTATTGATCAATTCGGATTCCCATATTTTTCATCAAAAGAGTAGCATTAAAGCTTTGGCTAACTCCCTTTTTAATTTTATAATCGAAAAATAATTCATCATTTTTCACTTCCACTTCGATGCAGAGGTTTTCAACGGTCCCATTTGCTTCTGCCTCAAGGGCTCCCAACTCCAAATCATGGGTAGCAATGATACCGGCGCCCTGACTTTTTATCAACTGGCGAATCAATGCTTTCGAACCGGTGTGCCGATCTTTTGAATTGGTCCCTTTTAGGATTTCATCGAGTAAAAAGAAGACATCATTTTCTCCGGGTTTCTTATCTTCAACCGCTTCAATGATGAATTTTAATCGTTTGAGCTCAGCGTAAAAAGAAGAGGTGCTTTCATGAAGGGCATCTTGAGTCCTCATACTGGTGTAAACATCCAGTTGTGGAAGTTCCAGCTTTTTTGCACAAACCGGCGCTCCGCTCATCGCCAGCACGATATTCAATCCAATCGTCCGAAGAAAAGTACTTTTTCCAGCCATATTTGAACCGGTCACTAGTTTGATATGACCTTCCGTTGGCATTTCCATATTATTTGAAACGCGTTCTGTTTTTGAAATTAGAGGATGACCAATTTCTTCACCAGAAAAATGTGGTTCGTCGATAATTTGCGGGAAAACCCATTCCGAATTATTAAAATGTAAAGTCGCCAGGCTGATCAAAGCTTCAAACTCCTGCAACGAATCAAACCATTCGAGCAAATGATCTTGCTGTGCCGCTTTCCATTTCTCTAGGCTTCGTACCCAATGCAAATCCCAAAGGCTGATGATGTTGAGGATGATGGCGAAAGCGTTGTAACGTACATTGAGTTGACGGATGATGTAGGATAATCTTCGAATGCTTTCTGAAGCAGATTTTTCATTGAGTAGAAATACTTTTTTCAGGTTTTGTAGTTTGGTTGAATCGAAATCTTTTTTTTCAATATGATGAATCAAGTCTGCATAGAATGCAAGAATCTTTTCCGCATGTGAAGTCTGAATATGTGTCAGGTTAACCTGTTCTAAAGTACGTTTTAAAATATAGGCTGGAGGAATTAAAAATAAAAGAATAGCTTGCCAGGGGAGGTAAAAATAAGTAATCAGAATACCCGCAAGCATCCAAATCGGAGCCAGATAAATCGCTATGGTCAACAGTCGGTTCCCTTTTACAAACGGCGATTCTTTTAACCAGATTTTCAATGCTGTAATATGTTGGATCTCATCATCGGTTGACATTCCGAAAGCCTGAAAATCTTGTCGCCAATCGAATAATGGTTTTAGCTCCGTGATTGCTGCATGCCGAAGTCTGATTTCATTTTTATTGGTTGCTTTGCTTAAATAGTTAGAGAGACAATGTTTGCCAATAGCTGTAGAAGTACGATTGCAATACTGAAAAAAAGAATAAGATCCAAAGAGGTCCAAATCTACAGAATAAGGGTGTTCCACATCAATAAACTCTTTTCCACCATCAAAAACTGAAGTGTCGTTGTTTAGGGCAGAAAGTTCATTTTTATTGACCATTGACAAGCATTCTAAATGCTTTTGTTGCTTTTGGATTTTAAGATGCCAAAAGACAAAACGAGCAAATCCAAGTAAAAATAAAAAAGTGTAAAGTATGGCTATCCACCAGGTTTGTGTCGAAACGATATAAATAAAAAAGCCAATCCCAATCGCAAACAGGATGAGGCGAATAACCGAAAATCTGATATATTTTGCCTTTAAAGCTGCTGCTTTTTGATCAAAAGCAGAAACCCTGGATGTATAAAATTCTTGTAAAACCATATTCTTTTTTACTTGAGGGCGTAAAATTACAATTCCCTTCTGTAAAGCAGTCTAAAAGTAGTAATTTTAAGCTTTCGGCAGCATCCAATAAATCACTGCCTGGTGTCAATGAACAATAAACAATCGAATAAAAAAATCATCTTTGGCCTGAAAGTGAGACAGTTAAGGCTTGGGAATAAATTGTCTTTCGAAAATCTGAAGGATCTGACCGGCATGTCTATTTCTTACCTCAACGAAATTGAGAAAGGAAAAAAATATCCCAAAGATGATAAAATACAATCTCTGGCAAAAGCGCTGGGCACTAATTTTAATGAGCTGGTTTCACTAGAATTAACCGATAGCCTTGCTCCGGTAGGAGAGCTGTTAAAATCCAATTTTCTTAATGAATTGCCGCTCGATTTGTTCGGAATCGAACTATCAAAAGTAGTAGAAATCATTGCCAATGCTCCAATAAGAGTAGGGGCTTTTATTTCAACGCTGGTGCAGATGGCACGTAATTATGCTTTGTTGGAGGAGAATTTTTATCTGGGTGCCATGCGCTCTTATCAGGAGCTTCGGTACAATTATTTTGAAGAAATAGAAGAGGCGGTTTCAGTATTTATTGAGCTACACAAATTGCCAAAAGAAGGCTCTGTCGAGCTGGAATTGCTTGCCAGCATTTTAAAAGATCAATATCAATATGAAATCAAAGAAAACGGACTCAATGATTTTCCGGAATTGCAATTTTTACCTTCCGTTTTTGTTCCAAAAAGCAACAAACTTTTACTCAATAATAAACTCAGCGAAATAGAAAAAGTATTTGAGTTAGGAAAAGAATTGGGATATAATGTGCTTGGTTTGAACGATCGTACAAGCAGTTCTTCTTTGTTAAGAGTCAACTCTTTCGATGAAGTACTCAACTATTTTAAAGCAGTTTACTTTTCAACAGCTTTACTTATCAATCGGGATGCTTTTGTCAAAGATATACAGGCATTTTTTACAAAAGAGAAATGGAATGGAGAGGCATTTTTGGGAATCATGGACAAATACAAAGCTTCTCCTGAAATGTTTTTCCAACGACTCACCAATATAATTCCTCAATTTTTTGGATTACAAAAGTTGTTTTTTCTAAAGGTGAGCCATAAACCGGAACTCGGTTTGTATGAAATTGATAAAGAACTACACCTCAATCACCAGCACCATCCGCACAGTAACGGACTTCTGGAGCATTATTGCCGCCGCTGGTTATCGCTTTCCTTACTAAAAGACCTTCAGGATCTTCAACAGGTCGGAAAATATGTTGGAACAATAGTTGGCGCTCAGCGTTCCCGGTATTTTGGAACTGATGATGAATACCTTTGTTTGACCCTTACACGTTCTGCTACTCCTACTCCTGATCAGAACGTAAGCGTTACCATCGGGTTATTAATCAATGAAGAACTCAAAGAAAAAATAAAGTTCGTTGATGATGCTTTCATTACTTTCCGGGAAGTCAATAAGACCTGTGAACGCTGTGCAATTGAAAATTGCAAAGAAAGAGCTGTCCCAGCAACGGTTGTTGAAAAACGTCAACAACGAAAAGCCATCCAGGAATCCTTGAAAAAAATTATGGAAAGTTAAAAACTACTTTTTCAAAGCCGGAGCTTCCAACAGCTTAAAGAATTGATCCATCTTTGGGGTAATTACAATTTCAGTACGACGATTAAGGCCACGGCCCGAAGAAGTATCATTATCTGCTTTTGGGATATATTCTGAGCGACCTGCTGCTGTCAAACGTTCTGGAGCCACGTAATGCTCAACTTCGAGCATTCGTACTACTGAGGTAGCTCTTTTAACACTCAAATCCCAATTGTCAGCAATACAAGAGTTCGAAATCGGAACATTGTCTGTATGGCCTTCAACGATGACATCCAGATCGTTGTGATCATTTATTACAGAAGCAATTTTTCCTAAAACTTCGTGAGCTGCAGAACTGATTTTTGAACTTCCGGATTGGAAAAGTAATTTGTCAGAAATGGAAACATGAACAAGTCCGCCTCTAACTTCAACTTGTACATCTTCATCGTTGATATCGAGTAGCGAACGCTTGAGGTTCATGACCAAAGCGAGATTTAAGGAGTCTTTTGATTGGATTTTAGTTGTAAGATCTTGTATGAAATCATATTGCTGAGATAATGATTCCAGCGATTGCTTTATATTTTCGGCTCCTGTTTTACTGACAATTGACAAATCCTCCATCACGCCAAACAAATTCACGTTGGTCTTTTGCAGATCTCCAACTTGTTGCTCCAATTGAGCGATTGTTTGATCTTTAAGCATTAACTGATTTTCAAGGTTTTTAACTTTTTCTTTGTTGCAAGAACTCAAAGAAATTAAAACCATTATAGAAAGCAGTCCTATTAAATTTTTCATTGAAATTTATTTATTGGTTGTCGTGTGTAAATGTCGAAAATTATCAAATTTTAACAATTCATGGATTTTCGATTAATATCGTTTTAAACTGCCTCGAAGGTAAAAATATTATTATTTAGAATGGAAATATTTATATTGAATTGAAGTTGGATCCTTTTAAAAGTCTTGCTATATAAGGGTTTTGTGCGAAATTAGAAACCTGGATAAATTATTATTGCGTTATTGTAATCGTTTCAGTTTCGACAATATTGCTCTCGTTTCCAGCACGGTCAGTAATAGAAATCGAAAATGTAGTAGCTTCAGACTGGTTGGCATCATCGAGCAAAATGGAATTGGACAAAACAATGGTCAATTCCCCCTGGATGGCTAGTGTACTACCTTCTGGAGTCCGTGGGGAAAGATGATAGTTGAAAACCAACAGATCAGGATCGCGATTATCAATTATTTTAATAGACGGAATGTCCGGATCACTATTACCCAAATCACCATTTCCATCCTGGTATTGAATCGTAAAAGCAATCGAATCGACATATTGTTGGGCTGTCGTTGGTGTAACTTGCAAAAGTTCAATAGACGGAGTATCTCCAATTGAGGGGTTTTTGTCATTCTCCTGCGTAGTCATGGTTTCTTTTGCACAAGAAGCCAAAAAGGCTATCATTGAAAAAAGTAAAACTTTTTTAAGCATATTCTTCATCGTTTTTCACTTTAAAATCATTTTTCCATAAATATTTTCATCATTGGATTACAAAGGCAAAATAAGTCAACATATAAATTTGTGATTCAGTTTGAGGAATCTCCGTTGGAGATGCGTGATCCGAATCCTGAACATATGTTCTGATATAAACTACATCACCAACATTAAATCCATAATCAGCAGGATTAAAAGTTATATTTTGATAATAAGGTACTGGAAATCCTAAAGGTTGACTAAATGCTGAGGATATGAGATTTGGAAGCAATGACACTGACATATTCAACTCAACGGCATTGCTGAAGTCAAAAGGATTGGTTGATAACTTCATTTTATTATAAGTCAATCCATCACCAAAAATAGTGTCATTGTTTTCAGTAACGTCCAGATATAAAAACCATAGTTCCAATTCTTCTCCTGCAGGAGCTAAAAATGGATTGAAATCAAAACTACCTCTAATTGTATCTACCCGCATATTATTGCTGTTAGGTAAAAATGCAGCTAGTCCATAAGATGTTGGCTGAGAACTGGTTTGCATTGGCAAATTACCGTAAATATCTCTTGCTCCATCTTCAATCCAGTTTTTAATGAGATTGATCAAGTTGTCAGGGAGCTGATTGCCACTTGATGGCATTCGTTCAAAATTTGGTGGATTGTGTTCTGTTATCCGGCGGTAAAGCATGGATTGAGATGGATCACCCGGTGTCACCCGATAAGGAACAGGATTTGTCGGAAAATTCTTTATAACATCATGAAAAACCAAAGTGCTGTAAGCACTTTGCACCGTTCTGTAATCGGGCTCAAAAGTACCGTCATGACACATGGGTTGGTCGCATGAAGAAGACAATATATATGTGTGAATTCCTAAAAATGAATTTGAGTCAACCGGTGTTTTGGGCACCAGTGTTTCGTCATAATCAATGGTGTCAAATGGATTGAATGGCGGTGCTGGCGGATCAAGATCTGTTTCCGTTACACTTTCTTTGGTACAAGAAAATATCACGACAACAAGTCCAACGAATATGATTAACAGTTTTTTCATTTTTCTTTCTTTGTTAGAATGAATTTTTTGGGGTTTTAAACAAATGCTTCTGTCAGTACTCTTCCAGGTAAAGAATTAAAAGGTATATCATCATTGAAACCAAGGATATGAGCTATCGTCGGGATCACATCAATGGATTCTGCTACTGGCTTGCTTTCATCATCATCGTCTTTTATTAATGTATCTTGGTTGACTACTCCTTGAGGTCCGACGATAAGTGTAAAAACCCTTCTCGAATTCGCATCACCGGTATGGTCATAAGCTCCCAATCCGTTTTGATCTGCGAGATTGTTGGAATCAAGGTTTCTACCATGCTCGGGCATACAGATCAAAATAGTGTCATCAGCTAAAACCGGATGACTTTGAATTTTATTCCACAACCAACCTACTCCATAATCTGCTTTATGCAAGAAGTTTAAATAAGAACTAAAATTGCTATGGCAAACATCCAAACTAGTTGTATTTATAACCGTCAATTCCGGTGTAAATTGATTCAAAACCTGCCAAGCCGCAGAGATATTGATGATATCACCATTACCTTCCAATAAGTCATAGTCGCTGCCAGGTGTAGCAATTTCTAAAGTGCCATTAAACCCCATATCTTGTAGATCAAGCATAAAGTTTTTGATCAATTCCCGGTTTTCTGGAGTATTTTGGATGCCCGGCAAGTCATCCGCAGTATTATGAAAATTGCTGTCCAGCAGTCCTTTAATTTTATTAATACGCTGGACATCATCTGGCTGATAGGTGATGGCATTGGCCAACTGGTTCCCAGCATTTCCATATAGACTGTAGGGACGCAAATAGTTGGCTCCATATTGCGCTCCATATTGTGGATCACGGCTATAATTTAATGAAGGATAAGGCCCTAAACCTTCGGAAATCCACCAAGCGTTCATTGCGCTTTTGGCAGGGTCGGAGTGTTTTCGATAATACTCAAAAATAGTTGGGAATTCTGGATTGATATTCAAATTGAGGCCGGTTTCTGTATAGTTGCCTGTCATTGCAACCGTGTGTCCGTTGTAATGTCCTGTTGGCCCCGTTTTGTATTCTACTTCTTTAAAAAGTGTTCCGGATTTTGTCAAGGGATTTCCAATTGGATCCCATTGGTCATAAACAAAATTATTTGTTGGTGGAGCACCTTCCAACATATTTCGCATTACATTTCCTTCGGTTGGGAAACCTTGATTAGCCAGATATTGTTGATCAACAGATTCCTGCTGGCGAATACCGCCTGCGAAAAGCATGAAAACAACGTGATTGGCGACTCTTGCACCAGTTGGCGCAAATAACCTGCCTGCCGGAAGGATATAAGGAACAGCTATTGTTGAGGCTGCGGTAAGTGCTGCTTTTTTTATAAAATTTCTTCGTTTCATGAAAGTTTTTTTAAAGGTTGAAAAGGGATAATCATTCCTCCACTTTATGAATTCTTACATCAATAAAATTTATACTCATTGGATAGTGCAAAAGCCTGATAAATCAATCCTGGTGTCATTTCAGCATCATCTTCAATTTCTTTTTTCAATTCAAAAATTTCATACGCATTGGGTTTTCGGAGGAAAAATCGCAGATAAGTTTCTTCGATGAATCTATCCAAATCTGCTCGCATTTCGTTGTCTGTAGGAATCATTACACTTCCGCTGTTGACAAAATTATTTAAAATGAGCTCATCGGCAGCTTGTTTGTCACCAATAGAAACCCGAAGTTCAGCAAGTTCTACCAAATCACTTTGCGGAACAGAAGTTTGAAACAGGTTTGCATAAAGAATTGAAATATACTGCTCCGAAGTCTTTTGCTTGTTTTTTTCTACATTGGATTGATAAAGGTTTTCGCCGGTTACTCCATAAATGTAGTTGTCGACGACAGGCTGATTGATAACGGTTGTTTCCTTTTTACAACTTGAAAAAGCAAGGAACACAATAAAAAATAAAAGAATTTTTGTCTTTGTGATCATGACAATATTGTTAAATTTTGAATTAAAAGTTTAAAACCCGACATATTCTCCACTAACCATTACTATTTGTTGAATTGCCTGATAATCAGGATCTTCTGAAAGTAACAAAGTAGCATCGTTCATTTCTTCAGAATCTGGATTTCGAGCAAGCAATTGCTGATAAATGTCAATAGTCAAACCTTCGTAGAATCCAGGATTGGTTGTAATAATTTCTATAAAATCCTTTTTAGTATTTCCATCGTGGAGCAACAATTGACTTGAAAAACCATCAACCATAGTAATTCCAGCAATCCTTTCCGATTCAGTTGGAAAGCGTTTTAGAAAATTTTCAAAACAGGAAAGCACAAAATTTTCACTTCCCATATTTATTTCATCATAAAAATAATTGGAAGATAATCGTTGCATAAATTCGTTAATAGTGATTTCATTATTTTCGTAATCAGTTTTGGAATTCAATAAACTGTTCAGTTTGTCAATTTCTATTTGTAAATACTGCGCTAGGGCATAGTTGCCAACTTGCTCAGCTTGTTCTTTTTGTAATTCATACAAGTATAACTGACCTAAGATCTCCTGCTCACCAACTCCTGTGAGATATGCAGCGCTATAGACATCAAAAAAGCGATCAAAATAAAGTGGATCTGACATGAGTTGATTCAAAACCTGAATCCGGGATTCTTGGCTTAAGTTGTTATTTTTCAAAAGATTTGTGTCATCCTCCAACTCTTGTTGCAATGGCTCCCGTCCAATGAGGTCGATGTACATTTTGTTGATATAATTTTGGATTTGGACAGTGGTGACTTCGTTGTAAGGAGGTGCAGTATTGTCATCGATTATGACATTAGTATGATCGATTTGATTGATTGTTTCTTTTTCAGTGCAGGCGGTAAAGAAGAGTGAAAAAGAAAGGCTTAATATTAGAAATTGGCGCATTGTCAAAAGGGTTTAGTTTGCTTTAGACCTAATTTAGGAATTAAAGATTAAATAAATTGCTGCTTAGCTGACCAAGCATGCAAAAGTTCAATTTTTTATTTTCTAAGAAGGAAAAAAAGCTTATCCAGTTGTGACTTGGTTTCAATCAAAAGATGTGTAAACGCTGGAATAAACCCATATAGATTGTATACGAATATACGACGAGTTTTGTTTATTATTGTAACAAATAAAGATATTTTTCAAAAAATGATATCTTCTTTAAAAGATTTTCCTTTTCTCCCTTGCCTTTTCCTCGATTTTATTATTACTTAAAAAACAAAATAATAATCTGCAAAATATGCAAATAGAAGACATTATTTCTTCTATTTTGGGAAATCGCAAAATCTTTAACATAAACAATTTTTTATAATATTAATTTATTTATATATTTGCGATTGTTAAAAACTTAGTCTCTTTAGTTCATTAATAAATTTGAGCAGACTTAAGTTTTATTCCCAAAAACTGATAACCATGAAGAAAATCTTATTTGTAGGATTTCAATTCATATTGTTGTGCAATGCTTTTGGTCATGGTGACTTACCCGAAAGAATTGCCGCTTTGACAGAAGAAATTTCAAAAGATCCCACCAACCCCGACCTCTATTTCAAGCGTGGACAATTATATCAACAGCATGAAGAACCAAACAAAGCTTTGGCGGATTATCTCAAAGCGGAAGATTTTGGATTCAGGGAAAAAATTCTCTTTTTCAGGCAAGCGGAAATTTATCTGGAAATGAAATTTTTTAATAGCGGGCTAATTTGTACAGAGAAATACCTGCTTGAAGACGCTAATGATATAAAAATTCACAAACTAAGAGGCGAACTATTTATTGAGTTAGAAGATTATAATAATGCCATTTCAGCCTTCAAATTTGTCATTGATCAAACAAAAGACCTGCCTGTTTCACAAACAGGATTAAATCCAGAAAATTATTTACAGTTAAGCGAATCATACCTCAAAAAAGATTCTTTATTGGTAGATAGTGCACTGATAGTAACGGAAGATGGTTTGTCGGTTCTAGGTGACAAAGTATTTTTTCTTCAACTAAAAAAACTGGATTATTTAAAACTCCAGGGTGATGAGGAAAAAATTATTTGCCAATTCGACTACTTCATCGATTCCAGCAAACGAAAGGAGAAATGGTATTTCAGGAAAGCAATATACCTTTTTGATAAGAAAAAGTATCCCGAAGCGCTGGAATCATTAAAAGGTGCATCCTCTTCTTACCAAAACTTACCACCAAGAATTCAAAATACAAAGTCTGCAATATTAATAAAGAATGGAATTGACACTTTAAAAAATAGAATAAAATTTTATGATAACCTCCCAGAAACAAAAACTCATTAGCTTAACTGCTTTTATCATTTTTATCTTTTTTCACCAAGATCTTTTTGCATCACCTGTTTTATTCCCAGATGCTCCCGAAAAAATTGAGATTACTGTCAGTGTGATCCGGGGACCTTACCTACAAAGTGGAACGCCCTATAGTATAATAGTTCGATGGCGTACCAATGAGGATACAGAGTCAGTAATCCATTACGGGACTGCACTAGGTGAACTCGATTTCACCGTTCAAGATAATACCCTAAAATCAGATCATGAATTGACCCTCACAGGGTTGTCGCCCGAAACAGTTTATTATTATGAAATAGCTAATCTGGCGGAGATTCTTGTTCCACAAGCTGCAGATTTATATTTTAAAACATCACCTGTTAGCGGGCAAGCGGTGCCGGTAAATATTTGGGTGCTTGGAGATTGTGGTACAGCAGATCAAAGACCTCGAGATGTCAGAGATGCTTTTTATACTTATAATGATGAGGCACATATTGATCTGATGCTATTGTTGGGAGACAATGCCTATAACGACGGAACAGACGAGCAGTATCAACATGCTATTTTTGAAAACATGTATGAGGACCGGCTTCAAAATACGGTAGTTTGGTCTACTTTAGGTAACCATGATGGGCATTCTGCGAATGGCAATTCTCAAACTGGGCCATATTTCGATATTTTTACATTTCCAACACAAGCAGAGGCTGGCGGTGTTGCTTCAGGAACGGAAGCTTATTATTCGTTTGATTATGCTAATATTCATTTTATTATTCTGGATTCTTACGATATAGACAGAGCTGTTGGAAGCCCAATGTATCTTTGGGCGGAAAATGATATACAAAACACAACAGCCGATTGGATTATTGCTTTTTGGCACCATCCTGTTTATTCCAAAGGTTCTCATGATTCAGATAATTGCAGTGGATGCAGCGATATGCGGGAAAACTATTTGCCTATGCTTGAAAGCAATGGAGTGGATTTAGTGATGGGGGGCCATAGTCATTCCTACGAAAGGTCGTATTTGATAAATGGTCATTACGGTGAGTCCACTACCTTTGATCCCAATATCCATATTGTTGAACCTACAGGCGCAAGAGATGGAAAAGTGGACGGCGAAGGCCCCTATGAAAAAGATTTAATAGATACCGAAGGTGCCGTTTATATTGTGGCGGGAACTTCAGGAAAGAAAGACTCTCAAGTCTCACAACATCCTGCGCATTATTTTTATGAAGGAGAACTCGGTTCTTTGTCTATTAAGATTGATGGTAATGAATTAAACGCCAAATTTGTGAGAGAAACTGGAGCCATTGATGACTATTTCACGATTTTGAAATTAGAACTACTGCCTGTTGAACTATTATCTTTCAAAGCAGAATTGTTTCGTGAAAATGTAAGACTGTCCTGGCAAGTTGCCTCCGAAAATAGGAATCTCGGATTTGAAATTTACAGAAGTATTGATTCTGATCCCGAACGTTCTGGTTGGAAAAAAATAGGATGGTTAGACGGAAAAGGTACGTCTTCCGAAAAGCAATCTTACTTTTTTTATGACGATCAACCCTCGCAGGGAATCAATTATTATCGTTTGAAGCAAATGGATGTGGATGGTCAATACGAATTTACGAATATTGTAAGTGTAGATTTTTATGATAAAAATGCAGATGTTAGTATTTTTCCAAACCCTGCTCAGGATAAAATTTTTATTGGGGTTCCAGGAGATAATCTTATTGAAGATGTAATGGTTTTTGATCTGTCTGGAAAAGCTTTGGTTAAGACAGAACTCCAAAACCAAAATTTGGATATTTCAATGTTGAAGAATGGAATTTATTATTTGGAAATAAAAATCAAGCATAAGATTTTTCAAGAGCGTCTTGTAGTTTTGCGTTAATATTTTACAGATATAGAATCCTTTTCTTTTTAAAAAATCTACTCGTGGATTTTCAATTTGATTAGTGTGTCAGCTTTTCATTGGAAGAAAGTGCCTACCTTTTTAACAAATGTCAAAATAACTTCAATCTGAATTATACATAATATTAAGGGACTAATTTTGTTTACTACTGGTAACAACTAATGTTTTAAACTGAAATGGTATGCGGTTCAAAAGATTTCCCCTTTTTATTATTCTGGTTTGTAGCTTTAATTTACTGAGTGCTCAAAAAGAAATCACTGTCAGAGCCATCTGGCAGGATTATACATTTTATGATAATTTATTGCCAAATTTCAACTTTCAGAATGATGGCAAACATTATACAATTCTCGATTGGAACAGAATAAAACAATGTGATTTGACAACCGGAGCAGTTACTAAAGTTATTTTCGATGCTTCATCAGTAAATAATAACGCTGACTTTTCTGGTCGTTTTGATGATTATACCTTTAGTGAAGACGAAAACAAAATATTGATAAAAACAGAAACAGAACAAATTTATCGACGCTCGACTCGCGCTGATTTTTATGTTTGGGATCGAAAGCGCGAAACGCTAACGACGGTTTCTGCTTCAGGAAAACAAAGGTATGCTGCTTTTTCTCCATCCGCTGAACAAGTTGCCTTTGTGCGTGAAAACAATCTTTTTTATAAAGATTTGAAAAGTGGTGAAGAAATTCAAATGACCAATGATGGCAAACATAATGAAATCATCAACGGAGCATCAGATTGGGTTTACGAAGAAGAATTTAGCACCACAAAAGCTTTTGAGTGGTCGCCGGATGGCAAAAAAATAGCTTTTTTAAAATTTAACGAAACCAATGTAAAAGAGTTTACCATGCAATTGTTCAGAGGTGGATTATATCCTGAAAATGAGCGTTTTAAGTATCCAAAAGTGGGCGAGGAAAACGCTGTGGTTAACGTTTATGTTTTTGATATCGAAACCAAAGAAATAATAAAAGTTGATATCGAAACCGGACCGAACGGCTATATTCCTAAAATTTTATGGACTCAGGATGATCATACTTTGTGTGTCTTTAAAATGAACCGTCATCAGAATGAATTAGAATTGTTACTCGCGGATGCGAAAAGCGGAAAGGTGCGTTCCCTTTTTAAAGAAAAGAACCAGTATTATATTGATCTCCACGATAACCTTACCTTTCTCCAGGATGGCAAACATTTTTTGTGGACCAGCGAACAAGATGGATTCAATCATATCTACCTTTATGATAGGAATGGAGAGATGAAAAAACAGCTTACAAAAGGGGAGTTTGACGTCACTGACTTCTATGGTTATGATCAAAAAAGGAAAGTTGTATATTATCAGGCGGCAGTCGATTCTCCACTTGAACGGCAGGTTTATGAAGTTGATATTGATGGTAATAATACGAAAAATTTAACACCATTCAGTGGTACAAACGCC
>CAWBZX010000044.1:0-95367 GCA_963793295.1 uncultured Saprospiraceae bacterium
TCCTTTAGCACATAACTCGGCTTATCATGCCAATGCTAATAGTACGCCGACTACTCCTCCTGCCACACCTCCTGCTGCTGAACCTGCTCAGAATGCAGCTGGAGTATGGCATTATACCTGTGGAAAAGGATGTGCAGGGGGAGCCGGAGCTGCTGGCACTTGTGGCACTTGCGGGTACCTTGGCTGATAACACAGCTTATCATCAGTAAGAGGTAAGGTGTTATGATGTAATTTACGAAGGTAAGTGGATGATATGGTTGGACAAATTCCTCCACCTGAACAGGCTAACTTTATAAGAGCATAACCCTAATTCTCTATAAGAGCTTTTCAATGTATACTTTTCCTTTTCTGTACCTAAATATTAGGAAGAGTTATCCGGAAAACAGCTGAGACTGCTCTTGGTTAAACTAAAATTATTAACCGAAATTGATGTCGTCCAAATTAGATCGTTAAGGCTTAAAAGTTTTAAAGAATCACCATTTGCTTTTAGCGAAAGTTATGAAGATGAAGAGAAAAAAGATTCCACCACCGCCTGACTCAAGTAACGAAGATAATATTCAATATAAAGAGACATCCAAGTGGAAAACAGAACATCAAAATGTAAAATCAATATTGAAAAATAGAGAACCTATTGAAAAGAAAAAAGCAAAGCGCACAACGTCCATGCTCCCTAAACGGTCGCACGGCGTATGCGCGAGACGTTAGCTTCAATCACAAGAAAATGCAGAATATCATAGAAACATTTCGAAGAATTGGGAACCTAACAACTGAGAATGAAAGGCATTTATTGAATACAGTCGAAAGAAGGGAGTATTTACAAAAACTATTTTACAAGAAGAAGGTAAAACTAGTAGTAAGATATACTTTGTGGAAAAAGGAATTGCAAGAACATATTATTACAAAGACGGTAAAGATATTACCTATTGGATAGCGACAGAAAATGATTTTGTGGGATCAATGGCAAGTTTTTTTATGAGAACGTCAAGTAACAAATTCGTAGAAACTCTTGAAAATTGTATTTTTGGGAATTTGATTATTCAAAATTGGGAAGCTATTTTCATTAAATCAAGAATGGGAACGTACAGGAAGATTATTTACAAACTATGGACTTTCACTAATGGAAAAAAGGTTTGATGAATTACATTTCAACTCAGCAAAAGAACGATATGATATTTTGATGAATAAACAACCTGAAATTATTCAAAGAGTACCTTTCGGGAATGATAGCTTCCTATTTAGGAATTACACAGGAGACCCTGAGTAGAATTAGGAAACAAAGTTAGTTTTTGATATTTATCAAATGAATGCTAATAATCAATTCAGAACTTTGCAGAAAAAATGAATATGAATACAGTAATTTGGGTTTTTCAAGGGTTAATAGCATTCGTTTTTATGTTTTCAGGAGTGAATAAAGCATATTATGACGAAAAATATTGGTAAAAAAAGGACAAACGGGCGTTGAGGGTTTACCAAAATGGTTCATCAAGTTTATAGGATTCTCTGAGATATTAGGAGCAATTGGATTGATTTTGCCAATAATTTTAAACAAATACATTTTCTTAACTTCCATAGCAGCTATTTGCCTCGGATTAATAATGATACCAGCCGCATTTATTCACTATAAAAGAAACGAAATTAAGAATGTAAGAATTAACCTCGTAATACTATTATTATGTGGACTGATTGCGTATTTTAGATTAAATTAATAAATTCGCTTAACCTATTTTTTTAATATGTTGCGTTTTAAATTGAGACCACGATTGTTACAGTTTCAATTATAATCTGTACTTTTGTAACTGATTTTAGCTCTCTTTAAATGAAAGCAATTATTTACTATTTATCTCTTCCTATTATTTATCTGATTTCGGTACTGCCTTTCTGGTTAATCTATAGATTCTCAGATTTTCTCTTTTTCATTTTGTTCCGATTAGTAGGTTATAGAAAGAAAGTGGTTTTCATGAACCTCAAAAATTCGTTTCCTGAGAAAAGCGATGCCGAACTAAAACAAATACAAATCAAATTCTTATAAAATATTTCTTCGATCTAGCTCTTGAAATTATAGAAAATCTCGAGTATTTCCTCTAAGGAATTAAAAAAAAAGAGTCTTGTTTGAGAACACCTCGATATTTTAAAATATCACTTCAATAATGACCAGAGTATTATTATCGTGATGGGCCATTATGGAACTGGGGTCTGGAGGCGACGCTTTGCCTCAGAAGGCTTTTTATAACTTATAAATAGTTGACCACCTTTTACACAACAAATACTTTGGACCAACTGATGATAAAATGCGCACACGGCTTGGTAATGGTTTGTACCCATGATGGCCACTTTCCTAGGTATGATTGAAAACAGGAGAAATATAACAGCAATGGCATTTAGTAGCACAAGACAACACCTTCGCCCAATGGTGCCTATTGGATGGATTTTCTAAATCAGGATACCCCTGTATTTACAGGAACCGGAAAAATTGCGAACAAATTTAATTACCCAGTAGTATATGCTTCAGTAAACGAGTAAAACGAGGAGACTGAGAGCATTCATTTAGAGGAATTATGCACCACTTCAAACGGGTTGATCCAGAAGAGATAGTGGAGCGATTTACAAAAAAACTTGAGCAAGACATCAAGGAAATACCAGAATTTTGGCTTTGGACACATAGACGATGGAAACATAAGAGGCAGACCGCAAACGAATTAGGAATCAGATGCTTAAAGGAAAAGAGTTAATATTAGCTACAAAGCCATTTGCAAAAGAGGATCGGAATAAAAGCTCGATCTGATCTTATTTCCACGATATCATCTGGTTGCGAGTAGGATTATCGCGGTGACATATTCTTTTCATCTAATGATAAGATTTGGATTAAGCATATTAATTGCATTACTCAACTCGTTCGTTATTCACCATGTACCATGACTTTCTTCACAGGGCAATCCTTAAAAAGAGTATATCTGCAAAGGTTATTTTTAGCTTCTTTGGATATTATACGCTGAACCCTCCAAGCATTTGGAAACGTTCGCATGACTACCACCATAAGCATAATTCAAAACTCTTTCTCAGTTCGAGTAGTGGTTCTTTCCCTATTTATACAATACGGCAGTTCAATAAGCTTTCAAAATTCGAACAAGCCAAGTATTTATTTATCCTGCCATCCGCTGACGATTTTGTTTGGTTATATTTTTACTTTTTGGTTTGGAATGTGCATTCTATCTTTGATTAGGAATCCAAAGAAGCATTGGGATTCAGTCATTGCCATGGTTGTTCATCCAGCAATAGGAATAATCTTTGTACTGATCGGGGGATGGCCCGCATTCTGGTTCGCATTTATGATTCCTGCACTTATATCAAGCGCCATAGGAGCCTATCTGTTTTATGCACAGCATAATTTCCCTGGAGCCACTTTTAAAATATAAAGAAAACTGGAGTTATCATGATGCAGCTCTTCATTCTACAAGCTTTATGAAAATGAATCGTGTAATGCGATGGTTTACTGGCAACATTGGTTATCATCACATACACCATCTCAATGCACTTATTCCATTTTATCGACTTCCTGAAGTTCATAAAACCTTCTCCGAGTTTAAAATTGTACAAACGACATCGTTGAATCCGTGGGAAATATATCGTTGCTTTCAAGTAAAAGTTTGGGGACTCCGACTTAAATCAAATGCTCAGATTAAATGAAATTAGAAAAATGAATAAGGGTCTAACTGATAGATGAAAAGCATATGACACTGTGGAGAACCATAATGCCTCCTAAACGGAGGCACTGCGACTCCACACACGTTAGCGGCAATTGTGAATAGAATTATCCTCCCTCCAAACACTGCCTACGAAAAATCCTTGCCCCCCTGCAATTTCCTTTTAAAAATGTGGATCGGTAAAATTGCCACAGCCGATCGAACATATCAGCGAGCAGTTACTCAAATTTGAATAGGATCAGTCGGGTAAAAGCAAAGTTCGACTAACCAATCCAAGCAAAAAATTGTTAATTTACTGGTCTTTACAATGCCGACCGTGCGGCTCCATAGGGCACGATACTGTCTCCAAATGAGGGTTGTTGCCGGGATCGCCGTTGTACATCACAAGAGCAAAATAAATGAATGACTTAATTAAAATAGCGGTTTGCTTTATGCCCTCACTCTTTTTGGGTTTTGGAGGGAAATAATTATGTGTAAAAAACGTTACTCTCAGGGTTTATGAACCCACTTCAATTCACATAGCACTGAAAATGAAGACACTTTAAATTTCAAATCATTATGCGAAAAAATTACTATTTCTATTGCCTTTTTATCAACATTTTTTTCATTTCTGCCACCGCTTATTCTCAGACTATCAACTTTGACGAAACCTGGAAGGAATTTTTAAATAACAACAAAATTTCCGATATGAGTGTATTAATGCGGCCTGATAAAGTGCATGATCAACCGGATTATGCCAAATATTTATTAATGAATACCAACTCAGACTTTTGTCAAAGCGATGTTGAGGACGCAGAAAATTTGATGGCAGAAATCCAGCAGATAAATCCTGAAGTACTTAAATCGATTCCGGGTTTTGTCGGAAAAATGAAAGAGTTGGAATCAAAAATCAAAGCCTATCATAGCATGGATGTGATTTGGAAACGATTTTTACAAACTAATGAAGTTACACTAGAAGAATTGGAAACAGTCACAGCGGTTAAAACGAGCTGTGAAAAAGGAACGCTGGCGAAGTATTCCTACATGACGGCTTATTATCATTTTTGCCGAGGGGATGTCTCGAAATCAAAGGATATTTTTGAAAATCGTACCCTTAGATTAGCTGAAAAAACCTCCTTGCGTGTTGAGGATGTCGAAGGATTGGCATCAGAGGTAGCTAAAATGAAATCCTTGTTTCAGGATATGTCCAAATTGGAAAATGCCTGGAAGGACTTATGTAGAAACTGACGTTTCTCCCGGTATTGACTTTGAATTACCACTTTTCCTCTGTAACCCTATTCCAAATATGAAGGAATATATTCTAAAAGGAGCAGCGGACTTGTGCAATTCAGGCCCGGAAATGCTTGAAAAAATTAAGAAATTGCAAGCCAAAAGTGGAGTAACTCTCGATTGGGACATTGGAGAAAAAAGTGAAAGAGTTGAAAGCAGCCATTGAACAAAATGAGACCAATCTTTCTGCTTTGAATAAAGCGTGGGAAGCCTTTATTCCAGACAATAAGGTGAGATTAATTGACTATGGTTATGAATATTGTAGTAAGGAAGCCATTGATTCGAGCATATATTATGGATGGTTTCGGCTCTGTCTGCACTTTTGCGAGAAGATATGCTTCAAAAAATTGATTCCCTCCAAAGGTCTGATAGAACACCATTGGAGGAAATTACGATGATCAAAATCAATGAACTGGAAGTGTTTTACGAGCAACATGAATCCAATGGGGAGAAAATTGATAGGATATGGAACGATTTTGTCGCAGCAGGGTGACAACCTTTTAGAGCACTACGAATCGACAGACTTGTATTGTGATTATGTCCAACTTGGTCAAAGACTGGACAATGAAAGGGCTTTCTGGTACCTGTGAGGAAGGAATCCAGTACCTGGAACAAATTGAAGAGGTTAATCAAACTTTTGAATGGGTATTTTATGAAGAGCTGGAGTGCCGGGTTCAGAAATTACGATTTAAGGTATGGGATTGCCGCTATCAGGCATTGCAGAAGCTAGCCCGTTTAGAAGCGTCGCCTGATTCTTATGAAGAAAGACTGGAAGAATTAATGGAAGAATACGGAATGAAAGAGCGACCAGAAGTTTGTCCATTGGATAAATAATTCTAAACCTTAGAAAGCTATCAATATGGATTTTGTCTTGGTTTTAAAGTTAGAGATTTGCCTGAAGAGAAAGGATTTTATAAAATAATATATACTGATTTATATCCTAATATTGATCTTGAGAACATTTTGCACAAGGATGGATTAAGGAAAGTTCTATGGACCAAGGGTTTAGAATGGCAATATGAAAAAGAATGGCGTAGAATCAATATCAATGGTAATAAAATAGAACCCCATAATTCAAAATTTAAGTGAGATAATCTTTGGATGCCGAACTTCAGATAACGATATAAAGAAAGTACACAATATTCTTAGAGGGAATAAAATAGATTATTATCGTACAGTAATAAACCCTGATAACAATCTTCTCGGAATCGATAAACTTTAAATGCCGCTAACAATGGCTATTCGTCCATGCCAGCGAGGCTACACCACGGCAAATTCACTGCAAGCCAACGCGCTCGGCGAATTTGCTGGCACATCGCATAGCCAATCGTTACCGCCAACTAAAAAATTAATTCCTGATCTCAAGAATGAATCGCAACAAATTTAGATTTAATAAATTTGTTGAATTATGAAAAAATAGACTTTTAAAATGAAAACTAGAAGCATCATATTAAACTGCGTTTTCTTAACAATATGCTCAATGATGTCTTGTAATAACAATTTGAAAAAGGAAGAAGATATAATTATTGATAAGTTAAGAAAGATCCAAGTAAAAAATCTTGATAACTTGTATAAGTATCCCAATGGAATTGAAGTTCCAAATGATACAACAGTATATAAAAATGTATTAAGATGGAAAAAGTCAGAAGAATGTGCAAAATTATTATCGTATGCTAAAACCAATGTTGAGTTATTAAGATTAAATAAGGATTATACTAATTATAGGCTTCACCAGTATAATAGTTGTGAGGCAAATATGTATAATGATAGTATTGAAATAACAATAAATTTTTCGTCTTTTGGAGGAGGAGACAAAATTTACTACGAATCAAAACCAATTAAAATATTGGTTAATAATTCTAATTTTTCAGTAGATATAACTCATACAAGTGATGTGGTAAGTATGATTAAAAAAGATGGAAAATATGTTAGGCAACCATTTCCAAAAAGCCAGATAGAATATGCAAAATTGTCACTCAATAAAGAGAAATATGAAATTGGAGATACCATCATTGGTAATCTAAAAGTGAAATCAATATTTCTAAAAGAAAGTCTAAGAAAGGATAAGAAAACAGATCAATGGTATACTGTTAAAGAGAGAAGCAATGAAATAGCCAAAGGTAACTTTCGGGCAATATTAGAAGATAAATCAAAAAGATGTTTAGATAGATAAATCCTGTGCCGAACAAAGTGTACCAGTCAAGCACCTCCATTCATCGGCGACTGCGTTTGCACAGAGCGTTGTCGGTCATTCAAAAATAATCCAAAAAATGAAGAAATATTTAATCTTGATTTTTATGTTAATAATGATAGGTTCATGTGATTTTCCTGAACATTATTTCTCACCAGAACCAGAATGCATATCAAATCAGAACAGTTATAAAGGTGATGTTGATTTAAGTCAACCAAACCAAAAATTATTAAGAGATAAAGTCAGAAATAAGGCTCCAAAAGATTATAGATATTTTTTTAAGACCTTCGTTGAAGGAATGAATAATACGTATATGGTTACAAATTTTAGAGATAGTGAATCCTGCTTCAATTTGAAAATATTAGTTAATAAATGGGATAAGTTGGGAGGAATGCGCCGAACAAATGGATTTTCTTATCCAAATGAACTTTATGATTTAAAATGGGAGATAAGAATTGTAAATAACCAAGAGGAAATTGTTTATTTAGATATGCACAAAATAATTGATTGAAAGAAAACGAACCGATAACAATAGCTATTCGTCCATACCAGTGTAGCTCTGCCCACGGCAAATCCGCTACAAGCCAACGCACTGGCGAATTTTTGCTGGCACATCAATTATAGCCCGTCGTTGTGTATCATAAAGAAGAATAACCCCTGATTTCACAAATGAAAAATTGAATTTCATTAAATAAGTGACCCCCAGCTATATATTTTGTCATATATAGAGTAATGATTTCAAACTAAACTTAAATAATCACTATATGAATTCCGAACAAATAATAAATCAGGTATTTGCTGTTTCTCTTGTATATGTTCCCAAAATTATTATTGCAATAATAATATGGTTCATTGGAGTATGGATAATAAAAATGCTGACCTACGGATTTGGCCGAATGATGGATAAAAGAAATATTGATCCTTCACTAAAACCTTTTGTCAAAGGATTAATAAGTGTGCTTTTGAAAGTTTTACTTGTTATTAGCGTCTTGGGTACAATAGGCATTCAAATGACTTCGTTCGTTGCCATAATAGGTGCTGCAGGTCTGGCTATTGGTTTGGCTCTATCGGGAACATTGCAGAATTTTGCAGGAAGTGTAATAATCCTGATTTTCAAGCCTTACAAAATAGGGGATCTTATTGAAGCTCAAAGTTTTAGAGGAACTGTCAGTGAAATCCATATCTTTAATACGATTTTAAAAACGCCCGATAACAAAACTGTCATTATTCCTAACGGAAAGTTGTCGAATTCACCAATGATCAATTTTTCAACTGAACCGCTTAGAAG
Source organism: uncultured Saprospiraceae bacterium (assembly GCA_963793295.1). GTDB lineage: Bacteria > Bacteroidota > Bacteroidia > Chitinophagales > Saprospiraceae > JAHDHW01. The sequence goes on from CAWBZX010000044.1 coordinate 8,450, forward strand.
GGTAGATTGGGTTTTTGGAATCGCTTATGGTGATGATGTAGATAAAGCAAAAGAAGTAATAACTCGATTGGCTGGTGAAGATTCAAGAATTTTAAATGAACCTCCGCTTTTTATTGCTGTATCTGAATTAGGCAATAGCTCTGTGAATATTACAGTTAGGGCTTGGGTAAGCGCACCCGATTATTGGAATGTTTTCTTTCAATTGAATGAGCAAGCATACAAGACTTTTGAGAAGGAAGGTTTAAATATTCCTTTTCCACAAATGGATGTTCACTTACATAAAAACAATTAAATACTGGTCTCATAAACTGGTATTAAAATCATTTTATCACAGCTCGAAATTAACTTACCAAAAACTTAATATACTATGGCAAGATTTGTAACAAAACAAAAAAATGAAATCGGATTATCTCCAGATGCATTGCTATTTAGAGGTAATAAAAAGGTAGATTATGTAAGGTTGCGTGTGATTGACTTTGATTCAAATAATCTGGAAGAAAATGTAATTGAAACAGTTAAAGAAGTCTTGAAGTATCGAGACAAAAATACAGTTACCTGGTTAAATATTGATGGACTGCACAACATAGATCTCATGAAAGAGATCGCCCAAAAGTTCGAATTAGATCCTATTATTCTTGCAGATGTAATGAATACTCAAGCAAGACCTAAGGTGCAAGAGTATGATAATTGTATTTTTATTTCTATAAAAATGTTGCAACAAGATTCAGAAACAGATTTGATTACTGTTGAAAATCTGAGTTTAATTTTAACCAAATCTGTACTCATCTCCTTTCAAGAAAAAAAAGGAGATGTATTTGAACCGGTAAGAGATCGAATCAGAAAACAAAAAAAGAGAATAAGAAATTCCGGAACAGATTATTTGGCATTTGCTCTGCTAGACATTGTAATAGACAACTACATTTATATTATAAGTGTGTTAGGAGAGAAAATTGAGACATTAGAGGACAACCTTCTCGATGATCCTAAACAAGCTGTCATTGAAGAGATAAATTCTTACAAAAAAGAATTAAATTTCTTACGAAAAAACATTAAACCTGCCAAAGAAATGATATTGAGCTTGTCAAAAATGGAATCTGAATTTATTGATGAGGGCACAGATATTCATTTTAAGGAACTTCAAGATAATATTAATCAAGCAGGTGAATCTTCTGATAGCTACAGAGAAATATTATCTGATCAGTTAAATATTTATCATACTACCATAAGCAGTAAGCTCAATGATATAATGAAATTTTTAACGATTTTTTCGGTCATCTTTATCCCGCTTACTTTTATTGCAGGAATTTATGGAACTAATTTCGACGTAGTGCCTGAGCTTCATTATGAATACAGCTATTTTATTATGTGGGGAATAATGTTGATGGTGGCAATTGGAATGTTGATTTATTTTAGAAAAAGAAAATGGTTTTAAAACTACTAAATACAACATTGCATACAACGGCCAGCCTCCTAATCATCGGCCGTCGTGTATGCGAGCCGATGGCAAACATAAAATCTGATGAATATGATAAGGATTTCAATAATTTTTTTAATTACAATAATAATACTAACTATCAGTTGCAGGCCTTACCAAAAAAAAAGTAAATCAGAAGACTCTCTAGTAAATTATTTAACAACTAATTGGCAAACTGCTGAAGATTATGTCATTGGGAAATTTGATTCACATGACTATGTAATCATAGGAGAAAGGCATTATCTTAAACAAGATGTTGATTTAGTTTTAAGATTAATTCCAAAATTGTTTGAAAATGGAATATATAACCTCGCAATAGAATTTGGTTCTTACACTACTCAAAACTTGGTTGACTCTTTATTAAATCTACCTTTCTTCGACAGAAAACTTGCTAGAACAATAATTTTTAAATCTGAAGCAGACTGGGCATTTAAGGAATATATAGATATTTATAAAATAGCCTGGGAAATAAATCATTCTTTAAATTCTGATACAAATAAGTTTAGAGTAATCAATATTGGATATCCGTTTTATCCTTGTGAAGAGGGACTAGATCGTTTTGGAGGATACAATCCCGATAAATACATGGCTGAGATTGTTTTTAAGGAGATAGTATCTAAGGGTGCAAAAGCGCTTATCTATTCAGGAGCTCATCATGCCTTTACAAAATATCATCAGCCAAAATACAATTTTGAGAATGATTCTTTATATAGACTTGAGGATTCACGTATGGGTAATGTCCTTTATGATTCTTTAAAAGATAGGACATTTAATATTTACCTTCATGCACCATGGATATCCGACAAAGGTTTTGAGCAACCTGGAGTGTTACCTGTAAATGGGAGTATAGATTCAGTTATGAAATTTTTTAATTACAAGCCTGTTGGTTTTGATGTATATAACACGCCATTTGGAAATCTTTCAGCAAATAATACTTATTACGCATTTGGATATAAAGATTTTAAATTAAGAAATTTTTGTGATGGATATATTTTTCAAGGTGAATTTAAAAACTACCAAAGCGTAACAATGGAGAAAGATTTTATTACGTCCGAAAATATAGATGAACTAAAGGCTTATCTTCGTTGTGATGACTGGAGTGAAGAGGAACTAGATAGTTTGACAATTGAAAATGCAATTGAAATACTTTATTTTGATGGTTCTGAATCTATGAAACACTTAATGAAATAATTACGTTTGCCAACAAAAAATATAGTGCATTTGGCAGATAGTGCTGAAATTGAAGATATTAGTAATGAATAAACATAGCAAAGAATTGAAAAATGGAAGCATTTAAATGCCAAACGCACCATATTCAAAACGATGTGTCCAACTCAAAAGGGATAATAGGAATTATGATGGTACCTCACTTAATTGGAATTGCTGAGCCAGTTTTAGAATCGGTTCAATGCTGGATTTGTCCATAAAGTCAAATCCTTTGAGTTCTTGTTTTCTAGCTTCAGGATCCTTGTTTGTCAGAGCACCAATTTTCAGCATCATTCTGTCATACCAAGTAAGTTCCTCTGGTATTTGCCTTCCGCGCAGTGCAACATGATTCATTTTTGAAATAAAGTTTTCGGGTAGGCTGTCGGCAATCCAGCCATCAAGTTTAGGCCCAGCCGGGGCACCGGAAACTGAAAAGAAGATTATCGGCTTGCTGTCGATACTTACCAAATGCCTTTTTACCCATTTGCGGATTGATAGCTTGTAATAGATTATTGGACTGCCCAAAATCAAAAAATCATATTTTGATGGATCGATGTTGGCATCTTTCACATTAAACACTGGCAAACCAGTCGCTTCGCCGATCCAATTGGCATATTGCTCCGTGCTGCCATACTTACTTGAGTAAAAAATTGCACCAGTCATTATTAATCATTTTTAGTTATTTAGAAGAAATACTAATTAAACAATAAAAGTACGTACACCTTATACTAATTTCAATGACGTTGGTCACCATATGAGATGATTTTGTTAACATATCTTCATAAATTTGTCTTCTGGAAGCGGTCATATGGTGGCACTCTCTAAAAATAGAGAAAAGATAGGCTGGAGATAACAAAACATATGCCGACCATCCTTCCCATTCGGTCAGGCCGTCGCATATGTAACCGTGTGTCTCATGAATAACAAAATTGGGAGAAGAGTTGTAGTTTTAAGTGCTAAATAATTTGAACATGATAGATTACACAAAATATATTTCAATAGATCCAAACATTAGATTTGGAAAACCTTGTATTACGGGGACAAGAATTTCAGTTTATGATGTATTAAGTTAATTAGCAAATGGAATGACTACAAAAGAAATTCAAGGGGATTTTCCTGGACTTTCCAATGAACAAATTCAAGCATGCCTTGCTTATGCAGCTGATCGTGAACATAAACTAAAAGTTGCGTAGTGAAGCTATTGTTTGATCAAAATATTTAATTCCGGATAATTGGAAAAATTTCTCATCTCTACCCAGAAGTAAGTCAAGTTAGAGAATTAGGACTCGAAAATTCATCAGACCTAAAAATATGGGAGTTTGTAAAAAAGAATGATTTCACAATTGTAACATTCGATGCAGATTTTTTTGATTTAATTAAATAAGGTCGCTTAACCTATTTTTTAATATGTTGCGATTTAAATTGAGCCCGCGAAATGAAAGATCAATGCTAAGGTTATTTCGAGGAACAAGGAGGAAACTAGCTGATGTAGGAAATCTGAGAAGGTATCTAATTTATGCTTTTGGAGATATTTTGTTGGGGATGATTGACATCTTATCGCTGAATAGTTCTATTTAAATTGTGAATAGGAAAGCCATTTGGATACCTTTAGTTTTTCTTATCTTTAGCCCGTTCCTGATAAGTCGGTTGACATAATTGTGTTAGCACTTATTAAGATTAACATGTCATAGGATTCAAAAAACAAAAACTAATGAGTTTACTTACTGTCGGTGTTTTCGGAACCTCTAGAAAAAAACAGGAAAAAAGAGTACCCATCCATCCTGATCAATTGGATTGGATAGATGAAGAGGTCAGAAGTCATCTGTTTTTTGAAGAGGGTTATGGCTTACCATTTGGAATGAATGACGCCGAACTCGCTACACTGAGCGGTGGTGTTCTTAGTCGGGCCGAGCTCTTTCAGCGCTGTGATATCGCTTTATTGGCTAAACCGGTACAGGAAGATTTTGATGACATGAAAGAGGGGACCATCCATTGGGGCTGGCCACACTGCGTACAGCAAAGGGGTATTACACAAACAGCTATTGATCGAAAGCTGACACTTATTGCCTGGGAGGCCATGCATCGTTGGTCAGCTCACGGAGATTGGCAAATGCATATCTTTCAAAACAATAATGAAATCGCCGGATATGCCGGTGTACACCATGCTATGAATCTGATGGGAATCGATGGAAACTATGGACCAAATCGCAAAGCAGTTGTGATTAGTTTCGGTTCGGTAAGCAGAGGTGCCATACGCGCATTGCAAGCCAGGGGTATACAGGACATTACAGTGTTTACCCAACGACATTATTTTCTGGTGGCCGACCAAATGGCCGGGGTCAATTATTATCAATTCGATGAAGATGAAAAAGGTAATCTGATGTCGCTACATCCCGATCATCAATCCCGTCCATTTGTTGAAGAATTGATTGATGTAGATATTATAGTGAATGGTATGCTCCAGGATACCGATCACCCCTTGATGTTGGTGCCGGAAGATCAAAATGATCGGCTGAAACCAGGCTGCCTAATTGTGGATATCAGTTGCGATGAAGGTATGGGCTTTTCATTTGCCAAACCTACTAATTTTGAGGCACCGATGTTTAAGGTAGGAAAGGTGTTTTATTATGCTGTAGACCATACGCCTTCATATCTATGGAATGCCGCCACCTGGGAAATATCAAACAGCCTGATCCCTTATTTGCCCATCATAATGGGAGGCCCAGAAAAATGGGAAGAAAGTGAAACCATCCGTCGAGCTATTGAGATCAAAGATGGAATTATACAAAATCCAAAAATTACCTCTTTTCAAAACAGGTCAAGTGAATATCCCCATCGTGAACTTTCGGTTTCGACCTAATGGTGTAATCTTTCCATACAAACATTTGAGAAACCATTTTTTAGAAGCATTTAAACAAGCCTTGTTTGAAATACGATGTAGATGAAGAATCAAAATTTGTGAATGAGACGTTTCTAACAATAATTGAATTATTAGAAAAGGAAATATCAGATAAGACCAAATGAAAACGACCACCAACAATGTGGATATGACGATGCTTGCGTACGCTCTCACTATACATCCACCGACGTTGTCGGCCATGACAAATAAAAATAAAACACATCTTAATTTTTAATGTATTGAAATTTGATTAACTTAATAGGAAAAGCACCAATAAACCCGATATTATTTTATTCAGGAAAAATTTCTGGATATATCACATGGATACTACTCATCCTTTTGTTGTTACGAATCAACGTTATTGATAAAATTTCTTTTGGGTATAATGATTATCTTTCTTACATATTTCTGATAATTGGATTGACGCTCATAATTATAAGTTTGTTTAATTTAGGGCGCTCTACTAGATTCGGATTACCAATTGAGACAACAAAATTAAAGACAAATGGGCTTTATAAGATTAGTCGTAACCCTATGTATTTGGGACTTAACTCATTGACAATTTCATCAATGATTTATTCTTTGAATATTTGGGTTTTATTACTCGGAATATATAGTCTAATAATTTACCATTTGATAATCAAGAGTGAAGAAATATTCTTAGAAAACAGATTTGGCTTGGAATATACGAATTATAAAAAAAAGGTAAGACGATATTTATAGACCACATAGCATTTAAAATTGAGTTAAGGTTTTAGAATAAATTGAAATTTATACATAGAAAAACACGAACCGACAACAATAGCTATTCGTCCATGCCAGCGAAGCTACCCGCAGCAAATTCACTCCTCCTCTTTTAACTTTTATTCACAAATAGCCCAGATTAATTAGTTGGTGTTAGCTTGACATTTTTTTGGCTTTGGGTATATGAATGAGATCGATATAGACTGATAAGGGCCCCAATACAAAAAATATTGAGAATTGAAATATTTCACTTTTGCAAGGAATTTTAAATACAATAGAATCTTATTTAGCAAATGTTAAAAAAAACAGTTTTTTATATATGTCGCTTTTTTACAATTATTCTTGTTGATCTGGTTCTAACTTTGTTTTCATAATTAAACTATCAAAAATATTTAAAAATGAAAATCACAGAAATAGCTCCGGATGTGTTTCGTATCTCTCTTTTTGTACCAGAAATGAATTTACAGTTTAACCATTTCCTCATCAAAGATGAGCAGCCAATGCTCTACCACGCTGGTATGAAAAAGATGTTTCCAGTATTGCGCGAAGCTGTGAGCAGACTCATCAATCCTTCTGAACTCAGGTGGATTGGTTTCAGCCATTTTGAAGTTGATGAATGTGGAGCTCTCAATGAGTGGCTCCAGATAGCACCCAATGCCTTGCCTGTGTGTAGTGAAGTTGGTGCACTTGTAAACATGAGCGATTTTTCTATCCGTCCAGCTCATGCGATGGCTCAAGGCGACACAATCTCTACCGGTAAGTACCAATACCGCTTTATTCGTACACCACACTTGCCTCATGGCTGGGATGCTGGAGTATTATTTGAGGAAACCAACAAGACACTTTTTTGCTCGGATATCCTTCACCAAAATGGAGATCTTAAAGCACTTACTGATACAGATGTTCTTTCCTTACACAAAAAATCATTACTCGAATTTGAACAAGGTCCTTTAATGGGTTACACACCTTACACTAAGCGAACAGGAGAGATCATCCAAAACCTGTCTGATCTGAACCCGAATACTCTTGCCACCATGCATGGTTCGTCGTTTAATGGGAACTGTAAACAAACACTTCTCGACCTGGATATAGTACTTCAGGAAGTTTGGGAAAAAGAAGGAATGAAAACTTAATAAGCTTATTTAGCCTCACATATATCATTTTCTGTTAGTATCTTTGGTTAAATCGATCTAATATGATCTCTATAAAAGAATATAATCCTTCTCAGTCTTTGGCTCCATTTGTAGATAGATATTATAGTGGATTATTTAATACTTCTGCAGAACCAAATAAATCTTTTAAAATTATTCCGAATGGCTGCCTGGAGTTGATCATCCATTTAAAAGAACTATATTGTAAGCTCCCCACTGACAATCGTTTAGCTTACACTCCGGATTACATGCTCATCGGGATGTTTTCTCGTGCTTATCAGGTGCATTTTAGTGAAACTGTTCCAGTTTTCTCCATTCGTTTTAAACCTGAAGCACTTCCTCACATACTTCGGATTCAAGGTGGTGAGATATTTGAAAGTTACGGAGATATTGAAGCTGTTTTAGGAAATAAATTCCTGGACTTTTGTCATCAAATCAGGGAAGATAATAACGTAGGAACGATGATAGCCAGGACCGAGAAATTTCTAAAAAATATTCTTACGAAACAAAAAGTACAGGAAAATTATGTGACAAGAGCTGCAAGGATAATATGTAACTCACAAATCAATAATGTACAAGAGATTTCAGCGAAGGTGAACATAAGCCAGCGTCAACTTGAAAGAAAGTTCAGGGAATTAATTGGTGTCAGCCCGAAACAATATCTTAGACTTATACGAATCAATAAGGTGATGCAGATGCTTGAACAAGATCAATCTCTTAACTTAACCGATATTGCTTACTACTGTGGTTACTTTGACCAAGCACATTTCATTAAAGATTTCAAACATATCACAGATCAAACCCCATCGTCATACATCAATGAACGGCAAAAGTTTATTTATTTGTAATCATAAAATACTCTGATACTTTAGCTTGAATATACATTCTTCCTTCTCTAGCTTAAAATTATTCTTAAAAGTTTTGGCTAACTAATATTACCCTTCCTTATATTTACCTTACATATCTTGGATATTGTAAAGCAACTCATAGCTTTACAATATTTTAATATATTTAATTGAGTTTAAAAAGTAGGAGATTTTAAATTTAAAACATTAGACACAAATATTTATTCTCTTTAAATAAATCCAGTAAAGACTTTTTTTGGTTAAAATGAATAATGTCATAAATGAAAACATTAGTATAAAGCTCACAACAATGTGCAGAATGTCAATATCCTCCATTCGTCGGTTACAGCGTTTACACCAACCTTTGGCTGCAATAAAAAATTTCGAAAATAAAAAAATCACTTAAATAACCATAGCCCTTTAAATTGACCATATAATATGATCATTAGGAATTGGGTCTAAAAAAACAAGAAGAATTTAAAGAAACAATTATTAGATAAACACTTTTAAATAAACACTTTTAAATAAAAAATTAGTTTATTGTACCAGATAAGTAGTTTAAACCTTTTCAAATAAAAAATCAATTATGAAAATTTTCTTAACGTCACTTTTCGTCTCCATTACCTTTCTTTCAGTTACCGGTCAAAATATTCCAATAGACTTTGAAGAACCTGGAAATGGGGCCGATTGGACTTGGACAACCTTTGAAAATGACTCCAATCCTGCTCTTGAAATTATTCCTAATCCGGATGCTTCAGGACTTAACACTTCTTCTACAGTGGCAAAATTCACTGCACTTCAGGCAGGGCAACCCTTTGCAGGTTGTGAAACTTTGCATGGAGCCGGTATTGGCACTTTCACAATAGAGGCATCTTCATCGATAATCCGTATCATGGTCTAGAAATCAGTAATCAGTGATGTAGGAATCAAATTAGTACGCGAAGATAATTGGTCATTAGGCGAAATCAAGATTGCGAATACGCTAGTGAATGAATGGGAACAACTCGAGTTTGACTTTTCAGATCATATCGGGAATACCTATGATCAGATTGTGATATTCCCAGATTTTGCTGTTCGCGAATCAGACAATGTCATTTATTTTGATGAGGTGTATGGAGAAGTCGCTCTGCCAACTGCAATTACTAACCTAAAAGATATTGATATAAAACTATTTCCCAATCCTGCAAATAACACCCTAACGGTTCAATCCAATAAGTCTATAGACAATTATAAAATTTATTCACTTACAGGAGAGTTGGTTGACTATAAAAAAACTACAGAGAACATATCAACCTTCAACATTACGCAATTGCCAAAAGGCATATACCTGTTGAAGGCTACAAGTAAGGAACAAACTATTATTGAAAAGTTTATTAAAAAATAAACTGCAGCCAACACAGGCTATTCGTCCATGCCAGTGAGGCTTGCCCACGGCAAATTCGCTACAAGCAAACGCACTCGGCGAATTTGCTGGCACGTTTTATAGCGTTTCGTTATGTAGCATAAAAACTTGTCCCGTACTGAAATAGGGTTACAGTAGATCACTTAAAAAACTGTAGCTCAATGAAAAAGTCGAACAAAAAAATCTCCACAAATTCGGTGAAAAAAGAACCTACCTGAAATTCCAGCTTGAAAAACCAGTTAGGTTAAGCTTTTGGAATATGAGTTTTAAGTATTAACTAAATCATAATTTTTTAATATCTGATATAAATCAATTATCAGAATTTTGAATTTTGGTATCTTTGGCTCTATTCAATCCTGGATCAATGGATAAATCACTAAGTAAACTATTGCTGGCTTTATTGTTTTTAATTTTCAGTCTGTTTGCTGGAACAGTTGGATTCTATGTAATTGAGGATTTTGACTTACTCAATGCCTTTTATATGTCAGTAATCACTTTGTCAACGGTAGGATTTACAGAGGTTCATGAAATGTCGGACAATGGCAGGTTGTTTACCGCTTTTTATATATTGTTAAATTTAGGTATTTTAGCTTATGCGGTTTCCGTATTAACCAGTTTTATTTTTGAAGGGAAACTCAAATCTATTTATAAAAATTATATGGCAGACTTGAAGATCAACAAACTGAAAAACCATGTTATCGTTTGTGGGTATGGCAGAAACGGTAAAGAAGCATGCGAGGAATTGAGACGTAGCGACAGGCAGTTTGTGGTGATTGAAAAAGATCCGGAGATTTTGGAAAAATTTAATACAAATGCCGGATCTCATATTTTGTTTGGCAATGCAATCTCGGATAATACACTAAAAACAGCCGGACTTGAACGAGCTGGAGTGATTATAATAACTACTCCTTCGGATGCAGACAATGTCTTTATCACGCTGACTTCTCGAGAAATGAAACCCGATATTAAGATCATTGCGAGGGCTTCGGAAAAAGAATCGGAAAGCAAGCTCTACCGGGCAGGGGCGGACAATGTAATCATGCCCGACCACCTCGGAGGCATGTTTATGGCCCAAATGGTAACCAAACCGGTTGTCATTGAGTTTTTAAACCTGATGACTGGTTTCAGTGGACAGCATTATCACCTGGAGCAATTGCGTTATGAGGATCTAAAATCTGTTTATCAGGACAAGACCTTAAAGGAATTGCAAATTCATAATATAACCGGAGGCACCGTCATTGGCGTAAAAGATAATATAAAAGGCTTGATTCCTAGCCCTGACGCTGAAACCCTTATAGGCCCGGATGATACCATTGTGGTACTTGGCGGAGAAGATCACATCAAGCAGTTAAAACAGCAATTTTTGAAATAAATAAATTTGACTGACCTTAAAGAAGAGCAAATACCTGAACTTGAAGCGTTTTTACATAATTTATTCAATCTTGAATTGATACTTAAGAATCCTATATATATTGGATTAGTCTTCAGAATAATTTTGAATGATGATTAAATACGCCACATAACAATGTGCAAAATATCCATAGCTTCCATACGTCGGCTACGTCATTTGCACGAGCCGTTGTAAGACATTAAAAACAAAAAAAAATAGAAAATGAGACAGACAATTAAATTGATTTCAGTAATCGTAATTACGTTACTTATCTATTCTTGTGGGCATAATTCTCATGGAGAAAGTGTTGTGACTCTTAACAACGGAAGTAAGTGGAAGGCGAACCCTGAAACAACGACAGGGATTAATAATATGGTTCAGTTAATGAACTCATTTACCCAAACAGAGGATAGTAGTTCATTTATTGAATTAGAGTCTAACCTTTCAAATGAATTTAATTTGATTTTCAAGAATTGTACTATGAAAGGTGAAGCTCACAATCAATTACATAACTATCTTTTTCCTATGAAAGAATTGTTTGAAGGGCTCAAAACAAATGATTTGAATTCACAAAAGGAAAATTTCGACAAATTAAAAACGCATTTAGCTTCGTACTCAATTTACTTTGAATAAGTAAAAATATTAATCTGAAACAATTTGAGACTTATCAAATATAAATTGGATTTGAATACGAAGTAATAAGTTAGTGGTTAAAATATATTGACATTAATTCAAGGAAAATGAAAACGTCCTACAACAATGGCTATTCGTCCATACCAGCTAGCCAGTCCCACAGTAAACCTGCCCTGCCAGCAGGCAAATTTGCTGCAAGCCAACACACTTGGCGAATTTGCTGGCACAGTGTATAACCTTTCGTTGCAGGTCATGAAAAAAAAATAATGGAAGAAGAAAAACCTAAAGTATTTATAAGTTATCCATCTTCAGATGGCGATTTTGCCGAATTGATGAAGATGAAATTGGAAAGTTCAAATATTTTCGTTTGGAGAGATGTTCATGAAATTTCAGCAGGAGAAGAATGGAGAAACGAAATTGATTATGGCTTATTAAATTCTGATTCGATAATCATAGTATTGAATCAAGATTCTTGTAAATCCTCGTATGTGACTTACGAATGGGCATTTGCTTTGGGAAATGGGAAAAACATTATTCCAATTCTTCTTGAAGAATGTGATATTCATCCAAGAATAAAAGTTCTACAATATTTGGATTTCAAAGACAAAAAAAGACCTTGGGATAAGTTAATAAATCGAATTAACCATTTATACAAAACGATTTCTTCAAAAAAGGGTAATGATGGCGAACTTTCATTGGAGCAAATCTTCGAGGGAATAAAATCATTAGCCAATGCAAATGCTGATGAAGGAAAAAATATTGGTTCAGGAGATTTAGCTGCTGCTGCTAATAAAATGATAAATGCCAGTAATTATCTAAAATCCGTTGAAACAAAACTTGATACAATTCTTTGGGTGGATGACAGACCAGATAATAATATTTTTGAAAGAGAAGCCTTTAATTCACTTGGATTCAAGTTTGACTTGGCACTAAGCACAAATGAGGCACTTAAAAAGTTAAAATTAAATAAGTATGCAGCTATCATTTCTGACATGGGAAGAGTAGAAGGGTCAGACGAAGGATATGTTTTATTAAAGAAGGTAAGACTGAAGGATAAAGAAACTCCTTTTATAATTTATGCAGGTTCTAATAAATTAGAACACAAAATAATGGCTCAAGAAAAAGGAGCACAAGGCTCAACAAATAGAGCAAATGAGTTAATAGATTTGGTAACTACTCATATCAGAAGATAAGCAAAATAAAAAAGAACACGACCTGCAACAACTTGTATGTGTTCAAGTCGAGAAAAAGCTCGCCACGCCATACACCAGCCGTTGTCGGTCAGCAATAATTAATTAGGGGTATATCCTTTAACAAATATTGAATCTCCGCTTGATTGATTTTCTAAAGATGAAATATAAGTTTTAGCCACGGTACTTGCTGAAGGCCAAGGGGCTGAATCTATTCCCATCGCATTAGCTGTTTCACGAACCAGAGGAGGATGTACAATTACTACTCTCTTTTCATTATCGAGTTCCAATGCAACAGCTTTCACAAAACCTTCCAAACCAGCATTGACCATTGCTATATTAGATGTTTCCGGCCAAGGAGTGTATGCCAGCATACCACCAGTTAGTATGATTACCCCTCCAGGATTAAGTTTTTGAAGTCCCTTTTTCACTAAATTAACTTGGCCTAACAATTTGCTATTTATCCCTAATTTAATTTGATCCTCATTTAAGTCAGTAAGTCTGCCAAAGCTAGCATTTCCAGCAACACAAATAATCGCATCGAGAGCAGGAGAATTACTAAAATAGTCATCAAGAGATTTAGGATCATCAATATTTATGGAGGGTTCACCTTTTCGTGAGGCAGTTATCACTGTATTCCCTCTTTCCTTACTTAGTTTTGTAATTTCTTTTCCTATGGTACCTGTAGCACCAATAATTAATGTTTTCATTCTAATTTTTTTTATAGCTTAATATGCATATCATAATCCGCGGCTGTTTGCATAACTTTATTAATAATACTTTCATCGACTGATTTTTTCATTGCTTCTGATTCGCTTTCTGGAATACCCATTTCCTCGAAAAAAGATAAAAACCCTTTTGGGCTATGGATATTTATCCACTTGCAGGTAGAAGTTCCTGCATTCTTAAAGGTATGAACGACATTAGGAGGAAGATCAACGGATTCTCCTTGCCTAACCTTTTTGAGTGCTCCATTTATCAAAAACTCCATTTCTCCTTCTAATACCATAAATAATTCATTTAACTCTGAATGGAAGTGTGGAGGTGGACCTGGAATATTCGGGGCAGTTTCACCAATTACCATATCATAATTTCCCGAAACTTCTACAGGGCTTATCTTATGCCCTAATACCCATAAATTGCTGTTTTCTTTCATTATCGAATTTATTTAATGAGACAATTGTCTCACAAGTATAAGGTGAGATTTTGATATTTCCAAATTTTATGAGAAATTTGTCTCATGAAAAAAGCTGAAATCACAAAAGGAAGGGTAAAACAAAAACTTCAAACCCGATCAGAGATTCTTAATGCAGCCAAAGCATTAATGCAGAAAGAAAAAAAAATTACTTTGGAAGATGTTGCAAAAAAAGCTAAAATTTCAAGGGCAACTATGTATCGATACTTCTCTAATATAGATTTACTATTCACAGAAGCATCTATAGATATTCACCATAAGTCATCTGATCAAATATTTGAAGAGGTGAAGGAATTGACTTTTGCAGATAGAATATTTTACATACAAAAACATTACAATGAATTGGCTCAAAAAAATGAAATTGTATTTAGGCGATACCTTAGTGCTGTTCTAACAGAATCGATAGTCTCTAAAAAGCAACTTAGAGGGGCTCGAAGAATGGAATCATTAAATAAAGCACTTGAACCCTACAAAGACACATTAAGCGATGAGACATTCAAAAAGTTGGTTACTATTTCTTCTGTTTTAATGGGAATAGACTCACTTATAATTTGTAAAGATGTTTGTAAATTAGATAATGTAGAAACTAATAACACCTTAAAATGGGCTTTAGATATGATACTGAAGGGTATCTCACTTAAAGAAAAAGAGTTTTAATATTTAACGATAACTCAATAATTAACGCTTTCAATTATGTAAAGCCGAACCAACAACAATATGTATATGCCAATTTGGGTAATACGCCCAAACTGCATATACGTTAAATGTGACTGGTAATTAATAGAAAAAAAATAACAACACAATTGTAAAAATTGATGAAATTCAAATTATTTTAGGAAAAAAATGAAAACATATAGATTTAGTTAATAAATATATAAATACTCTGATAAAACCTATTTAATATTATTTAATAATGATTAGAAAATTCGATATAGTTAAATTCGATTCAAATTTCAAGTCTAGAAAATTCACTAAAAAATCCTTTGTAATAACACTATGTTTATTGTTCACAATAATGATAAATGCTCAAATAAGGTTTGAACAAGGATCATGGGATGAAATAATAGAAAAAGCTAAAACAGAAAATAAATTGATCTTTATAAGTCTATATTCTGAATGGGCTGGACCATGTAAATGGATGGATAAGAATGTTTATAATAAAAGCGATATCGGATTGTTTTATAATTCAAATTTTTTCAATGTAGAAGTGGATAGTCAAAGTCCGTTTGGAATTAGCATTAGAGAAATACATAATCTTAAAAATGTACCTTCCTTTTTATTTATTGATTCAGATGAAAATGAAATTTATAAATTACAAGGAAAAATAGAGTTTAAAAAATTTATTGACTTAGGAAAGGTTGCTATAAGAATGAATCATGCTGTGAAGAAAGATAAAAAAAGCCGCTAACGGGTAGCTATACGTTGGTGGCAAGCAAAAAAAATGGATTAAACAAAAATTTATCAAATGCTAAAGAAGATCATTGAATCCTGCCCAAAAGAAGTTGATTTGACCGACGATAAACATTCACAAATAATTATTGAAACGGTAAGGTCAATATTGGATAAAGGGTACAGTATTTTTGAACTAGAGGAAATTGAGGAGCAGTTAATCAGTGAGAATGATAATTCACTCATCTTTATTTTGCTCGCTCTTAAAATTGCAAAATCAAAAATACTTGCCTCAAGCATTACTGAACCCTTATTGATTTCAGTAGTTTTTGCTGTTTACAAAGAAAACAATAGAATAAAGAAAAGTAGTGAACATGCCCACGGAGAAGATTTTCTATTAAAGAAAGTAAGACAGCTTGAATGGTTATTTGAAAATCAACCCAATGTTGAATGGGAATTGATTATAGTGGATGATGGTTGTCCTGAAAGAAGTGGAAGAATAGCACAAAATATTATTGATGAAAATGAATTGAATAATAAGATTCGTGTTCTGTATTTGTCTGATGCTATCGAACAAAGGTATCCTCCTGCAAGAACAATGAGTTCAACAAAAGAAAGTCAAAAAGGAGGTTCCATAGTTTATGGCATGTGGAATGCAGTTCAGCAGAATAAAACAAAGAATCAAATTGTTATTTATACCGATGCTGACCTTTCCACACATTTGGGTCAGGTTATGTTATTGGTTGATCCAATATTGAATCAAAATAAGTTAGTGGCCATTGGTTCACGAAGAGAGCCAAAATCAGTTGTAATTAAAAAAGGTACAAGAAATGATCGTGGCAAACTATTTATATATTTATGGAAGAGATTAATACCAAACTTAGGAAAAATAGTAGATACCCAATGTGGATTTAAAGCATTTAAATCTGAAATCATTTCTGAAATAATTGATGACCTAATTGAAAAAAAGTTTGCTTTTGATATAGAATTACTACTCAAAACAGAACTACTAAAGAAAGGCGCCATAACCAAAGTTCCGATTGCATGGATAGATAGTGAGGCTGCATCAACTACAACTGATTTGCAGCCTTATCTGCCGATGCTAAAATCCATATCAAAGATGAGCAAGAAGTATTTTCCTAAAGAAGAAACATCAAATGAATTTTCTCGCTTTATAGAATTACTTAATGAGGAAGAGTTCAATGATATCCTACAAAATATACCATACGATATTGTGAAAAGACAACCTGATGAATTTACAGAATATGATAAAGTAAGGGTCAGTAATTTAAGAAAGTATTGAAGCCAGCCACCAACGGTCAGCTATGCACCCATACATTCGTCGGCTACGTCGCATAGCCAACCGTTGTATGCCATTTGAAAAACAGAAAAGAATGAAAAAACTAATTCTGATCATCTTTATCTCATTTTCAGGTCTTAGTCTGAAGGCCCAAACCAATATCGATTCTCTCTGGGGTGTTTGGAACGACAATAACCAGCCCGACACTGCGCGGCTGGAGGCCATATATCTGTTTACCTGGTATGGCTACCTCTTCAATCAACCGGATTCTGCATTCGATTTTGGCCAGATGCAGTATGACTTTGCCAAGAGTAAAGGACTCAAAAAGCATATGGCCTCTGCTTTAAATATTCAGGGAATTTCATTTGCAATACGGGGTGACTATGCCAATGGGCTAGACCATTACCAAAAATGCTTAAAAATCCAGGAGGAAATCGGGGATAAAATGGGAAGCGCTAATACCCTGAACAATATTGGTATTATTTACAACGATCAAGGTGACAATCCAAAAGCACTGGAATACTACGAGAGAAGCTTAAAGATCAAAGAGGAATTGGGGGATAAAAATGGAACCGCTATTTCCCTAGGTAATATTGGTGTGATTTATAACGATCAAGGCGACTATCCCAAAGCGCTGGAATATTACCAAAGAAGCTTAAAAACCTTAGAGGAAATCGGGGATAAGAAAGGAATTTCCAGTTTACTTGGCAATATGGGTGTTATTTACAGATCTCAAGGAGACTATCCCGAAGCGCTGGAATATTATCAACGAAGCTTAAATATCTTTGAGGAAATCAGGGATAAAAACGGAATCGCTAATACCCTGAACGATATTGGTCTTATTTATAACGATCGAGGTGACAATTCCAAAGCGCTGGAATATTATCAACGAAGCTTAAAGATCTACGAGGAAATCGGGGATAAAAAGGGAACTGCAATGGCCCTGAATAATATGGGTGTTATTTATAAAGATCAAGGTGACAATTCTAAAGCGCTGGACTACGATCAAAGAAGCTTAAAGATCAGGGAGGAAACCGGGGATAAAAATGGAACTGCAGTTTCCCTGAATAGTATTGGTGATATTTACAATGATCAGGGAGACAATCTCAAAGCGCTGGACTATTACCACAGAAGCTTAAAGATCAGGGAGGAACTTGGGGATAAAAATGGAATTGCTGTTTCCCTGAATGCCATTGGTAGCTTTTATCAGAAACAGGGGGATCATCAAAAAGCCATCAACGAATGCCAGAAAGGACTGAAACTGGCACAGGAGATTGGGGCGGTTTCATTACAGAAAGATGCCTGTGAATGCCTCTATGATGCCTACAAAGCTGCGGGCAATGGCAATAATGCCTTGCAATACCACGAGCAGATGTTGGTGCTGGCTGACAGCTTGCAGGCCGAGGAAACCACTAAGCAACTGGAACGAATGGAATTCCAAAAGCAGTTGCTGGCAGACAGCCTGAAACAGGAGGAAGAGAAGCTGCGGGTGCAAATGGCACACGATGAAGAAGTACGAGAGGAGACTAGAACGAGAAATATAGCTATTGGTGCAGGGATTTTGCTTTTGATACTTGCTGTAGGATTTTACAGTCGCTGGCGCTATATGAAAAGATCGCGTGATACTATTTCCAAAGAGCGGGATCGTTCTGAAAATTTACTACTCAATATACTTCCGGCAGAGATTGCAGAAGAACTCAAGGCAAAAGGCAAGGCCGATGCTAGAGACTTTGATATGGTGTCTATTCTATTTACCGATTTTAAAGGATTTACAGCCGTATCAGCAAAGCTGAGTGCGCAAGATTTGGTTAGCGAGATCAATACATGCTTCGAAGCCTTTGACGGCATTATGGGCAAGTACAACATCGAGAAAATCAAAACCATTGGCGATGCCTACATGGCCGCTGGTGGCTTGCCTGTCCCCACAGATGACTCCATTAAAAACACGGTATTAGCCGCTTTGGAAATGCAGGCCTTCATCGGCAAACGCAAGACGGATATGGACACAAAAGGCCTACCCGCTTTTGAAATGCGCGTGGGTATACACACAGGCCCAGTAGTGGCAGGAATTGTGGGAATAAAGAAATTCCAATACGACATTTGGGGAGATACCGTGAACACAGCGAGTCGCATGGAAAGCAATGGTGAAGTAGGAAAAGTGAATATTAGTAAGGCCACTTATGAAATACTAAAAGACAATCCACAACTTAGCTTTGAATCCCGTGGCAAGATTGAAGCTAAAGGCAAAGGAGAGATAGAGATGTATTTCGTGGCAAAAACTTGATTAAAAAGAAAACGGCATACAACAAAACCTATATGCAATAGCACCCTCAGGGATGCTACTGATTATAGCCAAACCGTCAGGCTGTGCATTAACCTCAAAACATTGAGATCATTATTACTATACCTTGGCTAGTAATTCGTATCTTGAAGACATCACTTCAAAGCAATATTATGCACCACAAGACAGGTTCTGATCGCAACCAGATTCAAATGATTTCATTAGAACAGATGGTAGAAAAACAGGCATTAGTAAGAGTCATTGATGCCTTTGTTGATATGTTGGATATGGAAGTTTTTGAGTTTAAGTATTATAACTTAAACAAAGAAGGTCGTCCTCCATTTCACCCTTCAACAATGATGAAGATTTATCTTTATGGCTATCAAAACGGGATACGAAGTTGCAGGCGTTTGGAAAAAGCATGCAGAACAAACATTGAAATGATGTGGCTTGTTAATCAACAATGTCCCTCACTACAAAACCATTGCTAATTTTCGAAAAGATAACTCCAAAGCATTTAAAGAAGTCTTCCGTTATTTCGTAGCATTACTCAAAGACTGGAAGCTTATTGATGGAAAAACCATCGCTATAGATTCGTTTAAAATCAGAGCTCAAAACAGCTTAAAAAACAACTTCAACGAGCGAAAGGTAAAACGTCATCTTGATTATATTGATAAAAAAATAGCCGAGTACGAAGAGGAACTAGACAAAGAATTTGATCATCAAATAAAAAAAAAGCTTGACCAGAAGGAGAACAAAAAAGATAACTACCTAAACATCAGACAACAGCTTAAAGACTCTGGAGATGGCCAGTTATCAAGTACTGATGCCGATTCCAGAGCAGTGGTTTTTCAGCGAAACAGTGTAAAAGTAGGCTACAACATTCAGGCTGCCAGTGACAGTAAATACAAGCTGCTTATAGCAGCGGACACTGGCGATGTAAATGATACTAAGGCATTAGCCACTATGGTGCAAAAGGGTACAAAAAAATCTTGATTCAGAACATAAGCCAATGGATGTACTTGCAGACAAAGGCTATCACTCAGGAAGAGAACTCAAAGCTTGTGAAAAGCTCAAAGTCGACCACCTATGTTTCTCCAAAAGAATCAAGTTCTGTAAAGAGAAACCCTGCTTATGCTATGGATCGTTTTGACTATGATGAACAAAACGACTGCTACACTTGTCCTGCAGGACAAACAATGCATACCAATGGAAGGTGGTATAATAAGAAGTTGAAAAACGGAAGAAAATCTTATCAGGTAAAACACTATAAAACCAAAGCCTGTAAAGGCTGTCCTCTAAGATCAGAATGTACAACTAACAAGTTAGGGCGAATTATAGAACGCACAGAATATGCAGCGTATGTTGCCACAAACAATGATCGAGTAAAGAGCAATCCGGATTATTACAGACAGCGGCAGCAAATTATAGAACATCAATTTGGAACACTAAAACGACAACGGAATTTTGACTACACGCTGATGAAAGGAAAAGAGAAAGTACTTGGGGAAGTATACTTAGCCTTCACAATGTATAATCTGGGGAGAACTGTGTCCATCCTTGGATTTTCGGAGCTATTGGGGCGGATAAAAGCCCTATTAAACGCATTTTTTACAATTTTGGGACTCACAGCCTTCAGGAAGCTTCTCAGCAGGACCAAAAATTATTTGTACAGGATCTCTCTCTCAGTATCAATTGAGCAAAATTTGGTAAATTAGTCGGGTTGTTACACAGACTCCCGTTGGGCGTCATTAAAGCATATATTATGAGATTAAAATTAAGAGAATGGCTTATTACAATATTGGCGTTTATCATTATCCTTTATATGTACGCCATTTTCTCGTACTTCGGAGTGGAAAATTTCATTCAGGAGGGAGTCTTAAAGGATTATTTTGATTCTAATGTTTGGCACCTTGAAGTAATTTTTTCAGGAATATTATTTGGAATTCTTTTCATTCTAATTAATCTAAGTTGCGAACAAAGAATTAAAACTAAATAAAAAAGAAGTCTTACCAGCTTGTTAAGTTTAAGGTAGCGAAACCAAAACTTATCACTATGGAAGACTTCACCATAGCAATTTACTGTTTTCTTGACGATTACTTAAAAATTAGTCATCCAAAAGAGGATGTTAAACGTAAAATGTCAAATGCCGAAGTACTAACCACAGCTATTATTGCAGCGAGGTATTTTTCAGCAAACTTTGTCAAAGCCCGGTGTTACATGAAACAAGTTCATGGATGTAAGATGACTGATAAATCTAACTTTAACCGTCATCTCCATCGATTATCAGATGAACTAACTAACATCTTTTTTAGCCTTGGACAAAGCATCAAAAAACTCAATACTGAAGCACAATACATTATAGATTCTTTTCCAGTAGCTGTGTGTAAAAATATTCGGATCAAACGTTGTAAACTATTGAAAAACAAAGCCTACAGAGGATATAATCACTCAAAAAGGGAATATTTCTACGGTTTTAAAATTCAAATTATTACAACTGCCGATGGCATTCCAACGGAGTTTCTCATTACAGCAGGTTCTTTCCATGATACTACAGCTTTTGAAGCGATGAATATAGATTTACCTGCTGGAAGTAACCTTTATGCTGATAGTGCTTACACCAATTACGAATTGGAAGACTATTACAAAGAACTTGAACAGATTTACTTACTCGCTGAGAGAAAAAGTAATTCTAAAAGACCGGATAGTCCGGCTTTGAAATTTATTAAAAAAATGATGCGCAAAAGAATAGAAACATCTTTCTCTGAAATCCTCAATTACTTTCCAAGGAAAGTTCATGCGGTTACGCCGCAGGGATTTATTTTGAAACTTGTCTTATTCATCTGTGCTTATACTTTTAATCGGGTAATTTAATTATCCGCAACTTGAATTAATTAATCAATTGACTGAAAAGCAGATCTTTCGAAGAAAAAGTTTTGGGTTTAATATTTTATTGAAAAGTGCTTTATATCTAATTGCATTGGTTATCGTTTGTGTGCTGATATTCAACTCGTTTTCATTTTTTGGATTAGTCCCTGCGGAGCAGTTGGAAAAATTTCAAAGTTTTCTATCAGCTAAATTTCTCTTATCGGGCTTGATCTATTATACATCATTTATCATATTGATGAATTTTATACTTTACATAAATAAGAAATTTGGCCCTGGTTCGCTGATTGATCTTTTGACAGGCAAATACTACCATCCCAAAAATGAAGAATTAATCTTTCTCTTTCTGGATCTTAAAGACTCAACAAGACTAGCTGAAAAATTAGGACATAATAAATACAGCAGATTTATCAAAGAGTGCGTTCATGAATTAACTCCAATTATACAGAAATATAACGCCAGGGTCTATCAATATGTCGGAGATGAAGTGATTCTATATTGGGGAAAGAAAGAAGGATTTCACCAACAAAATTGCCTGAATGCATTTTTTGAATTCATTGTTTCTCTAAAACAACGTAAAGATTATTTTATGTCAAAATATGGAGAAGTCCCTATTTTCAAAGCCGGAATGGATTCAGGAGTAGTGACAGCAACTGAAATCGGAGATATCAAACGCGAAATTGCTTTTCATGGAGACGTCTTAAATACTGCTGCACGTCTGGAGAAAAAGTGCAATGAATTCAATGAGAAATTGATAATAACACAGCATGTGGTCAATCAAATTCAATCTAACAATAAATATAATTTCAAGTTCCTAAGTGACTTACCCTTAAGAGGTAAAACTGAAAAGATTAAATTTTATTCTGTGGAATCATAGTCCTATTTTAAAGGGTGATTTTAAATGTGTGCCTTCGGAATATAGCGTGGTGTTGTGCGTAATTAATACAAGATTATCCAAAAAAAAAATTCGACTGAAAGCTTGATTAAGCGTATTTTTTAACTTACTTTGTATTTCAAAGTACTTTCAATTTATTTACTTAATCTATTTGCTTAAAAAATACCAGTTATGATTACACAGAATAAAAGACTTATCATCATTCTACTCTCAGCACCGATTTTATTGCTCATACCTTTCATTGCGATGCAACTCACAGATCAAGTGAATTGGTCGCCTTTTGATTTTCTAGTCATGGGCATCCTTCTGCTCAGCACAGGTCTGATATGCGAGCTAGTATTTAGGAAGGCAAAAAAAATTGAGCATCGAATAATCCTCGGTGTGGCAATTCTAGCAACATTCTTCCTCATTTGGGCAGAGCTTGCGGTCGGCATCTTCGGGACTCCCTTCGCTGGAAGTTAAATATCACAGCATGCAAAATAATTTAGAAAATTATGCATACAATCAAAGGGGTATTTAAAATAACACCTCTGCATTTTTCATAATTTCAAGAGCTTCATTGCTTACATATTTGTTTATCTTCAGTGATTTTAAAATGTTTAGTCGATAAAAAAAGCATTAAATAATTTTGACTGCAAAAATTGAAAAAAACTACGCACAACAATAGCTATTCGTCCATGCCAGCGAGCCTTACCCACTGCAAATTCACTGCAAGCCGATGCACTTTGCGAATTTGCTGGCACGTCAAGTATAGCCAACCGTTGGCGGTAATTAGATTGAGACCGCGTATTTTGAAGTTAAAAGTTCTATTGAATTTCGACTAAACGGGTGAGGCCCTTTTTTTATTTGTAGATTAGATATTGCAACTAGATAAATAAGTTATAATTAGATGAAAATGGTAATGGAAATAGTAGACAGAAACTGAATAGATATTGAATTGCTTAACAATCAAGAAAAGTTAATTAAGATCCGGAGTCGTGAAATAGAAGGGTTGATAAGAGCAGGTGTCGAGTAATCATGATATTTCTGTTTTAAAGGTACGATAGAATGTGACAAATTTCCAAGAATTTGCTTTATCTCTTTTTGCCCTCCAAAACGGGGAGATCCCTTTGATATTTCGGCTTCAAAAGCCATCACCTCGAAATAATGTAACAAAGTTATTTCACGATATCAGCATACACTTGTTCTAAAATATCATACTGCAAAAATCTAAAATTTTGATTAGGCAGCCAATCTGGTATACTTGCATTGTATTGATATAAATCTTGAAACTTAGTAGCACCTAAATAGTTGTCTATTATTTTGATAGCGGACCTACGTTTAACTGTGTTAGTCACCTGGAATGCCTCGAGGTAGGGACACCGGGGCTTATCAATTTCTGTGGTTACTGGAATGGAAGTGATGGTAAACTCTTCGATGTTTGTTCTCGCAAATGCTTGGAACGCAACGAAAACAATGTTTCTTTTAACTTGCTCTTTGATCAGGTCGTCGGTATGATTAGAATTAACCAGGTTAGACACTTGAATATGCAAGGGGGCTCCTTCATTTGACAATATTTTTAAGGTACATTCTTCTTCACTAAAATCTCCTGCAGAAATAAGTAATTCATAAACGGAGGAGAATTGGAAGAACTCAATTGCATTGGAACTTGGTCCAGGAAGAATGGTAATGTTGGGATTCTGATTGTCTGCGCATGCGAATAGGATGAATAGGGTTAGGAGGGAGGTATACTTTTTCATGAGGGGGCTGTTTTTTTTTGATTTAAAGTGGAGGTGGACTTATTTTGGGTAACTTCAATATAGGTATTGGTGTTTGTAATGCTGTTATTATTTGTGCGGTTTTAAGTCTTATTGTCTTGTGGTAGATAATGTGCGTTAAGTTTATGAGGTGGATAAGATGGACAGGAGACTGGGAGTGGTAGGTTTTTTTTAGTTATGCTTTTTAGGAATTTATTTATTCTATCACTATGTAGGTCTACCGCAAATAGATAAAAACGAAGATGGCGTTTAAAGTGCCGAAATAATATTGTCTAAATAAATAAAAATATGCCGCTAACAACGGCTATAGCGGCCATGGGTTCGATTTCTCAAAGGAAACGGTGACTGCAGAATTTTCGATGTTTTAAGTATATTTATTCTATAAAATTAAATTGAACGAAATATAAATATAGCTTTCAAGTGGCTCCAATTGTTGCCACTGAAGCTACATCAAATATCAAAATCTCCTAAAAAACGGTTATCAAGCAAGTTTGCGATTTTTTGGTCCGGCAGCCACAATTTCAGTATTCACACTAGCCTCAAATTCCTTGAAATTATTCTGAAACAGCTTGACTAGCTTTTCTTTAACTTCATCATACCTTTCTTTGTCTTCCCAAGTATTTTTTGGAACAAGTAATTCTGAAGGAACACCAGGACAGCTTAATGGAATTTCAAAACCAAATTCAGGATCAACGATCGTTTCTACATTGTCAAAATCATTATTATGAATAGCATCAATGATGGCCCGGGTGTATTTCAGTTTTATCCTTGAACCGACTCCATAAGCACCACCTGTCCAGCCAGTATTGACTAACCAAGCTTTGGCATTGTGCTTTTTGATCTTATCAGCCAGCAATTCTGCATATTTATTAGGGTGCCACATCATAAAAGCAGCTCCAAAACAAGCAGAGAAAGTAGCCTGAGGTTCGGTAACACCCATTTCGGTACCAGCGACTTTGGCAGTATATCCAGAGATGAAGTGATAACTCGCCTGCTCAGGGCTTAATCGGCTAATGGGAGGCAATACACCAAAAGCATCACAAGTCAGGAAGATCACATTATTGGCATTTCCGGCAACACAAGGAATCTGCACATTGTCAATGTAATGGATCGGATAAGATACCCGGGTATTTTGAGTGATAGAAGTATCACTAAAATCAACTTCTCTGGTTTTTTGATCATAAACCACATTTTCCAGGACAGTACCATAACGAATGGCATTATAGATATCCGGTTCATTTTCAGCAGAAAGATCAATGGCTTTTGCATAACAACCTCCTTCAATATTGAAAACACCATTATCTGTCCAGCAATGTTCATCATCACCAATCAATTTTCGTTTCGGATCAGCACTCAAGGTTGTTTTACCGGTTCCTGAAAGACCAAATAAAACAGAGACATCACCTTCTTCACCAACATTAGCAGAACAGTGCATAGGTAGTACATCTTCAAGAGGCATCAGGTAATTCATGATAGAGAAAATTCCTTTTTTCATCTCTCCCGCGTATTCTGTACCGAGAATGACAATCTCTTTTTTCTCAAGATTTACATCAATACTGGTTTTAGAGGTCATTTTGGACGTGTATCGGTTGGCAGGAAAGCCTCCGGCATTGAAGATCACATAATCAGGTTCTCCGAAATTTTCCAGTTCGGCCTCCGTTGGCATAATCAGCATATTTTGCATAAATAAAGCATGATACGCTCTGGTACATACGATCCTCACTTTGATCCGATATTTTTCGTCCCATCCGGCAAAAGCATCTACCACGAATAAGCGCTCTCTGGTATTGAGGTAATCCATCGCCCGTTCGTGATTGATATTAAAAGTATGTTCATCGAGCTCAATGTTGATATCACCCCAGTCAATGTTATTTTCGGAATCGGGGTGTCGAACAATTCGTTTGTCTTTAGGACTTCGGCCAGTCTTTTCGCCTGAATAAACGAGTAATGCACCATTATCGGAAATCGCTGTACCTTTTTCATTTCGAAGACCGATTTCATACAGGACAGGTACACTAGAATTTCTAAGAATTTCTTTTACATCGATTCCATACTTATTTAGATTAAAATCCATTTGATAAATGAGTTTAAGATGATAAAAATGAATTATATTAAAGCTATAAAGATAAATGAGTTTAAGCATATATATGAGCGACAAAAATCAATATCTCAAGTGATTATTGTCAGTTAAAAACAAAATTTAGAAATATTCTATGCTTGAAGGAAATCAGATATAGATTGGAAAATATTTCAAGCTTTAATTTGTCCATAAAAATAAGAACTAACTGTTATCTTAATTTTACTAAGTGACGGAAAGAAAATATTGATAAGCTATTTCATATTCTGAAAACAATCTAATCAATTGACTAAAAGGAAGTTGTTAGAATGTTTTTGGGATATGTAGAAAAAATAGATTATTAATATTTCCGTCAAACTACTTAGATCATGAAATAAATAAAATGTAAATAAAAATTTGAAAAATATTTGCCTGTATATCGCTATAAACGACAAAGAGGATTAATGCATCATAAGTTTTGCAGGCTCTTCTAATTGAACAAATAAAGCGTCACATAAAAAATATTTCAATACAGAATAATTCTAATACTGTAAAAAAATACTCACCTGAATTTATTAAATTACCAACTATATCAATCCTGAAAAATACCTGCAACACAATTCAGGAATAGCTGACGGTTTAGATGGATTAGGTGCTGCCTTACAACACTTTGAAGAAAATGGATTGGTTTTACAATATGATAAAATACACAAAGTATTAGGCGAAGGTAAATTTGTATTAACAGTAAGTGAAGGTAAATTTGGAAAAGGAGACCACGTTGCTTATTACGATTTATTCAGGGTTGAAGATGGGAAAATTGTTGAACATTGGGACATTATCGAAACGATACCACCTCAATCAGATTGGAAAAATAATAATGGAAAATTCTGATTAGAATACCAAAATAGTAACTTTAGAAGACTGCTCTACAAAGAGCGGTCTTTTGATATTTAAAGAAAAAAAGAAAACGGCACACAACACAAGCTATTCGTCTATGCCAACGAGGCTGCCCTCGGCAAATTCACTGTAAGCCAACGCACTTTGCGAATTTACTGGCACGTCAAGTAAAGTCCAACGTTGGCTGCATTT
The DNA here is from genome assembly GCA_963793295.1 of uncultured Saprospiraceae bacterium. GTDB lineage: Bacteria > Bacteroidota > Bacteroidia > Chitinophagales > Saprospiraceae > JAHDHW01. The sequence continues at coordinate 36,232 of CAWBZX010000044.1, forward strand.
GAGAAAAATGATAATGATGAAAATATTTAAAACACATTTTATTTCGTCTATTTGTTGACTTTACTATTTATAATTATATTCCTATCGAAAGAACAAAAATTATATCCAATTATAAAGAATAATGAACAACATATTCTTTAATAATATTTACAGCCTTTAAATAAAAATTTGATGTTTCGCTAAATAATGAGAAGCTATGAAATATTCAAAATCAAATCAAAATGAAGGAAAAAAATCTAAGAATCCAGATTCTTCAAAAAGTGAAGTAAAAGAAATATATGCTAATCAAGATTTATTTCGGAAAATATTCTGGTCTATCATTGGGGTGTTTTCTATACTCATCATTAGTAGTAGCCTTACAATTGGTATACCTGGAGACGAAGCTATTGATGATGCTTATGGCCAGTCTGCACTTAAATACTACACTTCATTCGGTAAGGATACATCATTTGTTGAGCTGACGCTTTATGGGAGAAAGTTTAATTTGCAGAAGTACTACGGTGTCGGGTTTGAGGTCCCTGCAGCAGCAATTTCCTCTATTACCTCAGGTTCCGGGCGGTATTCAATTCGGCATGTTTTGGTGGCGATTTGTGGTATCTTGATTCTGGTTTTTACTGGTTTATTGTGCAAAGAGTTGTTAGGCTGGGAGGCGTCATGTCTTGCAGCTATAATGCTGGCTGCCACCCCCACATTAATAGGGAATATGCTTTTCAATAGTAAGGATATTCCTTTTGCAATGGGCTTTGCGATCGCTTTTTACTATTTTATAAAATTCACCAGAAGCTTTCCCACACCCAATAGATCAGATATTATTGGAGTTATTTTAGGTATAGCAATAGCAGTGAGTATAAGGATTGGAGGTGTATTATTGGTTTTCTATCTTTTTGTGCTTTTGGGAATGAAGGTCCTCTTTGAAAAAGATTTTCGAGAAAACATTCTTTCTAAGGACTTAAGAGAACAAGTCAAGTTAACATTGATTCCGGTTATAATTGCTGCTGCTGGTTGCTTGCTGGGTTTTCTTTTTTATCCGAATTTTTGGGAGCATCCTTTTCAACATGTATCCAAGGCCCTTAGAGTAGCTTCGGATTTTCCGGTTAAGGTCAGAATGTTGTTTGAAGGTAATATGATATATTCGACATCTTTGCCACCTAATTATTTGTTGAAATCATTGGGAATAACACTACCGGTTTTTATACTGGTATTAATTCCTTTGATATTAGTTTTTATCCCCCAAATGATAAAGAAGCTTGGAGCAAGTATTATAATGTTCCTCCTATTTGCCTGTCTTTTCCCAATTGCTTATGTCATATTTAAAGAACCGTCAATTTATAATGGCTGGAGGCATATCTTATTTTTCTATCCTGCGCTTGTGATACTTGCAAGTATTTTTATTACGCATATTTTAGTTCCATTCAAGAAGAGTACTCCTCAATTTCTGGTAATTATTTTCTTTACTTACTTTATCATGAATGTTATCAGTTGGCAGATACCTAATCATACTTATCAATATGCTTATTACAATGAATTCATAGGAGGATTTGAAAAAGCATATAAAAAATATGATACTGATTATCAGCAATTAGCTGTTTCGAAAGGAGTGGAATGGCTTATGGAAAATGAAGAATTATTTAATGATAAAAAAAGAAAGAAGAAAATCCGAATAGCTAGTAATAATGCAAATGCGTTAAATATTTATTTTGATACAGCAGCTATGAATGTCCAGTTTATTTACACTGGCATTAAACAATGGAAAGATATAGACTGGGACTTTGCAGTTCTTTCGACTATCTTTTTACAACCTAAGATAAGAGATTTAGTCTTTCCCCCGAAGGATGCCATTTATATCGAACAAGTCGATGGTCGGGGATTAGCTTATGTTGTCAAACGTACAAATAAAAGTGATTATCAGGGGCTTGTAGCTTTGAGGAAAAAGCAGTATAATCAGGCTATACCATTGCTACTCCAAGCCCATCAATATGATCCAAAAAATTTTAATGTCTGGTTAAATCTGGGTTATGCTTTTGCCAGCATTCGGAATTGGGAAGAAACGATAAAGTATTTAACAAAATATATGCAACTCTATCCCAACAATTGGCGGGTCAACTATCTTTTGGGAATAGCTTATTTTAATAAAAATGATTATGCAAATAGTGAGAAATTCCTAGTGCGGGCAGTCAATATCAAACCGGATAAAAAAGAAATTTATCAAAATCTGATCAACTTATATAACCGCACAGGCAAAACGGATAAAGCCAAGAATATTCAGCAAAAACTGGAGAGCTTAAATTAAGTTGCTGATATAAAAGAGTTGCCACAGTTGAAAAATAAAATATATACTTGGAATAATTGTAAAAAATATTTCTCCCTGTTCTTTTGACTAAAAACTTGTTCTACTTTTAATTAAAACACCTTGAATATAGAGACGAATACCGATGCTTTTAGTTTAAGCACTTCCAAAACGAGATATAAACCAAAACAAATTGTTATTAATAGTAATGCATAACAAATTTTAATATATAAAACATTCAGCTAATAATGGCTATTCGTTCATACAAGCGAGGCTTGCCCGCGGCAAATTCACTGTAAGCCAACGCACTTTGCAAATTTGCTGACACGTCAAGTATAGCCGATCGTTGGTTGCCATTCCACATATTTCCAGAACGAAATTAATTTCTTTGGATAACGTTCGCTTAGCTTTAGAATTTAGTAAATTTGAAGAAATTTGACAAAAAATAGGTACTGATAATCAGTAAGTTAATGAACGTTAGTCAGAATTAAAAAATATACAAAATGGAATTTACATTAAAAACGAAAATTGATGCAACTGCTAAACAAATTTACAAAGCTTGGCTAAGCAGTGACGGACATACGAACATGACGGGTGGAACAGCAACAATTTCTGATATAATCGGAGACAATTTTACAGCTTGGGATGGCTACATTGAGGGACAAAATATCGAATTAGAGCCATTTAATAGAATTTTGCAATCTTGGAGAACTTCACAATTTGAGGAAGGTGAAGAAGATTCTCAAATAGAAATTCTACTTAATGAAATTAATGGCCAGACTGAATTAACTTTAATTCATACAAATGTTCCAGAAAGTGGAGAACATTATATTAAAGGGTGGGATAATCATTATTTTCAACCAATGAAAAACTATTTTTCCAAATAAAAAAACGGCAACCAACAATGGCTATTCGTCCATGCCAGCGATTCCGGGCCCACGGCAAATTCGCTGTAAGCCAACGCACTTTGCGAATTTGCTGACACATCGTATAACCCGTCGTTGTGCCTCATTATAAGTGAATGTCGAATAATTAAAGTTTTTTTTTATCGAAATCAGAGGTTTGTTAATCCTTGGTGCTATTTCTCCAAGGCAATACCAGTAAGGGAAGTCAAGCTAGTGGGAATACTTGTTATTGAGATGTTAAACATATTTAAAATAGTACACCTGCATGATTTTTGATCTAACTTAGTTCTAAGCTACCCTACTAAGCTCTCGAAAAGTAATGGTATAATTAAATTAATTCCCAGTTAGAAAATCAAAAATTTGGTCAGATAGATATTATTATTTAAATACTTCTAGAATGAGATATAATGATAACAAATTAGTAATATGAAAAACATCCAGAATAAGCTAATTGTACTTCTTTTCATTGCCCTTGCTTTTCCTCATCCCGGTTCTTCACAAGACAGTTTAACTAATGAACTAAGCTATGAAGTGAATAGAGTCTATCCGCACATTTCAATTACAAAAGAAAAATTAAATGAAGCCCATACCTTAATTGATCTTAATAATGAAGCCAATGATCTTAATTTGTATTATAAATCATCATGGATAAGAGAATATATTTCAGTTGAGATTTTGACAAGCTATAAAGGAAAGATAAGGAAAGCTGTAAGTAAAAATGATACCCTCAGCCAGGAACAAAAAGACATCATGAATATGGCTGACGTGGGTACAGACATTTCGGTTAAGGTTCAATACATACCTGAGAACACATTAACACATAATGATATTAAGGAGATCGATTTTTCATTTACGGTCGATCCTGAAAGCGAAGCAAAATATCCTGGCGGACAGCAACAATTGAAACAATACTTAAAGGAAAAAGCCATTGATAAAATTCCTGATGGCAGTTTCAAGAATTATGATTTAACCGCCATAAAATTTACCATTAATGAAGAAGGGAAAATAATCGATGCTCATGTATTCGAGTCTGAATACCAGACCTATAAAAATGAAAAAATAGATAAATTATTATTGGAGACAATTCGCAATATGCCATGCTGGAAGCCAGCAGAATATTCTAACGGTATTAAAGTAAAACAGGAATTTGTATTAACTGTTGGAAACATGGAAAACTGCGTGATCCCCCTTTTAAATATCCGTCGAGATTGACTATAAAAGAATGGCTAAACCATCATTCTCGCAAGGCTAATTTGAAAAGACAACCTCTCGATAACCTTCGGAGTGACTTTAATAGAAATTAATCATTAAATAAATCAGACATGAAACGAAAATTCACGAATGCCGAAAACCTTATCATGATGAGTAAAAAGAGCATTTTAATTTTTTGCGCTGTACTGACTATCCTGAGTCTAATGGCCTTTGGAATTATTCAAAAGAGTGATTCAGAAAAGGTATCAATTGGAAAACCAGACATTGAGCTATTTTTCAATATTGGTTCAAAGTTTGGGACCACCATCACAAAAGAAAAACTGCACAAGGCAACTTCAGTCATAGATATTCTTCCAAAGGATACCGACTGGCCTTCTTACCCGATACAATCTGTGAATGTTACCGTCTTTCGCGGAACTACAGAGACGAGTGAGATGGGTAAACACCTGGCATTAAATACTGCTCAGCAGCAACTCTTACGAACACTTAATTATTCGGATTGCTTTTCATTCATAGCACCTTGCAAGGGCAAGCATAAGGACACTGGTGATCTTGAAACCTATGACCTGTTCTACCGGTTTACGGTTACCCCGGAGAAGGAAGCCCAATACTCCGGAGGTGATTTTGCACTTATCAGATACCTGAAGAAAAAAAGCACAAAACAAGCCGAAAACGTAAAAGAAGATCAACTTGAAAGAGGCGCAGTGAATTTCACCATTTCAAAAACCGGAACCATTACGAATGTCAATCTTGCCTCAACATCGGGTTACTCATCTCTTGATGAAGTGATGATCGAACTGATCACCACTTTGCCGGAAACATGGGAACCTGCCGAAAATTCTAAAGGAGAAAAAGTTGACCAGGAACTTGTATTTTCCTTCGGCGGCGGCGGCGGTTGCTAAACGTATCACAAACTTTCATTTCAACATATAATTATGAAAAATATCATCTGTTTGTTCCTTTTATCTCTTACGGTTGCTTGCGCACAAAAAGAACTAGCTACTTCAACAGAACCAGCCATTCCAGTTTTGAATGTAAGTATGTATGACTCCCCATTGATTGATAATGAGGCAGTGATCAATCATCCGTATGAGCTGGCTTTTGAGGTGGAGAAAACCGGAGAGGATCAATTCACTATGATCACCACGATGAAGCTGTTTGGTGGCAGCTTTTACGTTTCTCCACATTCGAAACGCGACTTTAAAGGAAAGTTCACCATCGAAATTGCACCCAACGAAAACCTTAAACTAGGAAGCGATTTCATAGAAACACCTCGCTCCAAAGAGGTGATTGACCCACATCCATTTGTTGATGGTCCGGTAAACTGGGTAAAAGAAGACACCAGATACGAATACCAGTTAACCGCAATATCTAAGGAGGATTTTGATATTGGCGGAAAGATTTTTTTCACCATTGAACCAAAGTGCACGTTGGAGGAGATTCCCGTCATGTTCAAGTACAGGTCAGGGGTCCTAACAATCGAGAAATGGAAGTGTTGAAAATGATTTCTTCGATATCAACTTATAAAACGTTTCACCATTAATCCACAATAAAAAATGAAAAAGAGCATCTTAATTTTTTGCACTGTACTTACAACCTTTAGTTTAATGGCTTTTGGTTATATAAATTGGAGCAATAACAAACAGGTTGATCTCGACTTGGTTTACAATGTAGATTCCAGGTTTATGGCAACCATTACCAAAGAAGATCTGCACAAGGCTACATCTGTCCTTGATATTGTTCCAAAGGAAGCAGAAGGCTGGTGGAAAGTATCCTTTCAAACCGTGACGGTTGCTGTCCTTCAAGACGACGACGAAATACGTGAAATAGGAGATGATAAGGAACTCAATGCTGCCCAAATCAAGCTTTTGCAATCCACTGATTACTCAACTAATTTTTATATTAAGGCTCGCGGTAAAGACAAACATCCTGAAACCGGAAAAATAGAAGACTATGTGTATTACATCACCATTATTCCGGAAAAAGAAGCTGAATACAAAAGCGGTCACGATGCTCTCATTGCATACCTTAAAGAAAGCAGTAAAGAAAAAACGGCCATCATAAGTGAAGATAAACTGCAACCTGGTAAGGTGCATTTTACCATTACAAAAAATGGAGCTATTACGAATGTTAAATTAACAGAGACTTCGGGCTATCCTTCTGTAGATGAAGAGCTGATAAAAATCATTGCCAATATGCCGGAAAAGTGGGAACCAGCAGAAAATTCGAAAGGAGAAAAAGTTGACCAGGAATTTGTGTTTTTCTTTGGTAGACAAGGTTGCTAAACAGGTAAAATATTTCTTTTGGGAACCTTTTTCGTGTAGATAAACGGTCCAACTGCATACATGCTCGTAGAACAAATATAGAAGTCTTTGAGAGTGTGGAGTTATACTTGCCTGGATAACCGGGTGAAACTTATCAAAGGAAGATAAGCCTCCAAATATTGGCCGTTTTCTGATTAAGGATGCTGCTTTTAACTCTTTATAAATTTTATAGTAACTACTTCTTCTGATGATTCGAGTTTTATCATATAAAGACCATTTGGCAAGCCATTCAATCTAACTATAGTGTCCGTTGTTTCTATCCTTCCTGAAGACACTTTCTTTGCGCCTGTATCGTAGATAGTGTAAATAGATCCTATCATTTTAGTGTCTGTTTCAATAAGTACAAACTCTCGGACAGGATTAGGGAATACTTTTATGCTATGATTAATTGGTTCTTCCAAGCCTACAATGAGTACATTTATACAATCCGAAGTGTCTACACAATTTCCTTGGTTGACGACTACGGCATATTCACCACTCGCAGTAGGTGCAAACATTTGATTCGTTTGTTCAACAATTGGCGTTCCATCACTGCAATCAATCCATTGAAATGTGGAACTAAGCGTATCTGCTAATGATTGTATCGTATTTTCTATTACTGAAACATTTGTATCTATCAGGCAAACAGTTATGCAAGCTGAAGTATCTACGCAATTGCCTTGGCTGACGACTACGGCATATTCACCACTTGTAATAGGTGTAAACATATGACCCGTTTGATCATCAATTGGCGTTCCATCGCTGCAATCAATCCATTGAAATGTGGAACTAAGTGTATCTGCTAATGATTGTATCGTATTTTCTATTACAAAAATATTTGTATCTACCTGGCAAACAGTAATACATTCTGAAGTGTCAAAACAAATTCCTTGGTTAACGATTACAGCATAATCTCCACTCGTAGTTGGTGTAAACAAATGGCCTGTTTGTCCGTCAATTAGTGTTGCGTCATTGCAATCAATCCATTGAAAGGTTGAGTTAAGTGTATCTGCCAGAGATTGTATCGTACTCACAATGGTAATGACCTCCGTATTAATGCTTTCAGGGCAAACGGTTCTACACTCGGAAGTCGTTGAACAATTACCATCAGTTATTATCACAGCGTATTCACCATTAATAGATGGCTCGAAAATTTGATAAACTTCCCCTTCGAGTATTGCTCCATTACTACAATCAATCCATTGGTAAGTAACGTTTGGTGAGTCTTCTGTTGCTTGAATCGTATTTGCATTAACAATTACATCAACATTCAAGGGGCAATAACTTATACATGCGGAAGTATCTAAACAGCTACCATTTGAAAGAATTACTGCATAATCGCCACCGATATCCGGCGAAAATGATGAACTTTCTTCTCCGGCAATAACCGTCCCGTCATTACAATTAATCCATTGGAAAGTTGAGCTCAAGGCCGTTTCTAACGATTGAATCGTTTGCTCCTCCATTTCTAATTCTGTATTTACGCCACAAGGGCCTAGTTTTACAACCCAATAGTCATTACTCCCGTGATTTCCTGATACATCGCCATTATTTGATTGAGTTTGGCCAGTAATAATGTAGCCATCCTCATCGGTTTGTTGAACAGAGAAAGCTGTCTCAGCATTAGATCCACCCATTGATTTTTGCCAATCAATCTCACCTGTACTTGTTATTTTAACGATCCAAAAATCCTGACCTCCATGATTCCCTGTCACTTCACCCCAAGTAGATTTAGAAGATCCGACCGCAATGTATCCACCATCGTTAGTTATTTGGATCGAGTGTGCTAAGTCATCATCAGTACCACCTATCGATTTTTGCCATTCGATATCTCCGTTAGTTGCCAGTTTAACAATCCAGTAATCCCATCCGCCGTGATTACCCGTTACATCTCCGTCCGTGGAACGGGCAAATCCTGCAACGACATAAGTTCCATCAGATGTTTGTCGCACCGAGTAAGCAACTTCATGATCCGTCCCGCCAAGTGACTTCTCCCATTCTATTTCTCCAATGTTTGACAGTTTCACCACCCAATAATCATGAACAAAATTACCACCACCATGATTGCCAGTGACATCGCCATTTTGTGACTGAGATTTCCCGGCCACGATATATCCACCTTCGCTAGTCTGTTCTATGGAATATAAAAAATCGTCCTTTGAACCACCCAAAGATTTCTCCCATTCAAGGGCACCATCACTTGCAAGTTTGACCACCCAATAGTCATAGTCACCATGATTACCCGTAACATCGCCATTTTGTGAATCAGAAGCCCCACCTACTACATACCCACCATCACTCGTTTGGTAAATAGCGTAGGCATAATCGCTACCTGACCCGCCTAAAGATTTCTCCCACTCAATCATTCCATCGCTTGTAAGTTTGACCACCCAAAAATCAGTCGAGCCACGATGATCTGTGATTTGTCCATCTTCTGAATCGGCCCGACCCGCTACAATATATCCACCATCACTAGTTTGTAAGATATCGCTTGCAATATCATGGTTAGTCCCTCCGTATGATTTTTCCCATTCAATGGTTCCATCATTTGCAAGTTTGACCACCCAGTAATCCATCCATCCATGATTTACCGTTACGTCACCGTCTGTAGATCGTGACACTCCAGCTACGATATATCCGCCATCAGCTGTTTGCTCCACATCATTTGCAGCATCTGAATCTGTGCCGCCCAAGGTTGTTTGCCATTCAATATTTGGTTGGGCAACAAGAGTAACTATTGCAAAAAGATTAGTTGCTACAAATAAAATTAATTTATTAAGATACATGATTGTAAAATTACATTAATAAAATTATAACAGCACTTTTGATACTCTATTTTAGTCGAAGTCAATACCTATTTTTTGAAACAAATACACTACTTTTTCACAACCTCGAAACTATCTTGTTATTTTGTAAGTTTTTTCCAACAGATTGAAGGCCAAAAGTCCATTTCCCGTTTTTTACTTACAGCCAATAAAGAATCACAAGAACATATTTAGGAATTTAAAAATAGCAGTGAAATATAAAAGAAATGAAACAGAGTTTCACACTATATTTATATATTCACATCCATAAACACATCATAATTTTTACATAAAATCGAATCAAACAAATAAACACTTATACGAAGAAGGATGGTTCTGTTGCTACTGCCGGGGGAATTTATTCAAGTATAAAAGATATGAGTAAATGGGTCGTGATGCATCTGAATAATGGCGCTTATGGGGACAGCCTGAACCAAACACTTATCCTAATTGGTAACGCTGGAAAAATTAGAATCAACTATCAAATAATGAAAAGCGGAAAATCAAAAATTGAAGAATTAATTGCTTACAATTGATTTGAAAAATTACCGTTCACACCAATGTAAAGCATTATCAAGAACAGGATATAATCTTTTCCATTAATTTACCCATTTGTAAAAAATTGATTTTTATTTTTACATCTAAACTGGTACATCTAATTCCATTTTTAACTGAAAGCAACAAAAAATAAGATATGAACAAGATTATCACTATCATTCTTTTTACTTTTTCTTCTGTTTTCCTCTATGGGCAATTTGGAACGGAGAATATCATTTTTCAAAGTGAATTAGACGATCCTGCTTCCGTCCAATTGGCGGATTTTGATGAAGACGGTGACTTGGATATTATTGCTGCGGTTCAAGAGAGTGATAAAGTGATCTGGTATCGCAATGAAGGGCAAGGACAATTTAGCGATTTTATGATTTTAAAAGATAATGCTAATGGAGTCACGAAAGCCTTCCCTGTTGATATTGACAATGATGGAGACCTTGATCTGATTACTGTTCGGGAAGATTTCTCTCCTAATAAATTAGGTTGGTATGAAAACACCGATGGACAAGGCACTTTTTCAAGTGAGAACCAAATTGAAGCTTCGGTAAATGCTTATACGACAGTTGTAATCAAAGATCTCGATGGTGACGGCGATATGGATATCGTTTCGAATAGAGTCGGTTGGCAATTATATGCTTATTTCAATGTGGACGGATTAGGTGATTTTAGTCAAAAGATATACCTCAATGATCTTTCAGGATCTGCTTCGATCAATGGCATTGATGCCAACGATTTGGATGGCGACGGGGATACTGATATTGTATTTACTCGCGGAAACCAAAAGGAAGTCAGCTGGTTTGAAAACACAGATGGTGCGGGTGCTTTCGGTGATAAAAAAATAGCTCATTCTGACTCTGGCAATTCTTACCAAAAGTTAGTAGCAAAAGACATGGATGGCGACGGCGATAATGATATTCTTTTTTCTAATTTTTATGATGATATCAAACTTGGATGGTTGGAGAACTTAGATGGGCTAGGCAATTTTAGCGGTGAGCTTTCTATTTCTGAAGAATCGTTTCTCTCTTTATTGTTTTTAGAAGATTTGGACTTGGATGGTGATCTCGATATTTTGACGACTTCAGACTTTAATTTGGTATGGTTTGAAAATACCAACGGACAGGGGCTTTATAGTTCCCCGATTACTATTCCGTTGCCGATGCAAAATGCGGACTTTATTGCAACAGGCGATTTGGATGGCGATGGTGATTTAGACTTAGCCACTCATTCTTTAAATGATGATGAAATTGCTTGGATGGAGAATGATGGCACCACCAATTTCACCGTCAAAAACACCCTCTTTACCGGAATAGATGGTGGAACGGAAGTTCATGCTTACGACTTCGATGGGGATAATGATTTGGATATTTTGTTTAGTTCGACTTTTAATGGAAAAATTATCTGGCAGGAAAACATCGATGGAGAAGCTAATATTTTAAAAACTCAAGTGATTACGACTACTGCTAATGATGTTAGAAATATCGCTGCCGATGACTTGGATGGAGATGGTGATTTAGATGTGTATGCCGCTTCTTATAATTTAGGTGGGGAAAAAATTACTTGGTATAAAAATATGGACGGACTAGGTACTTTTAGTGAAGAGATCATTATAGCAAATGATTTATTTAGAACAACTTCTGTTCATGCGGCTGATGTAGATGGCGATGGTGATTTGGATATGTTTGGAGGGGCTTGGTTAACCGATGGATTGGTCATTTATAAAAATACTGATGGCTTAGGCAACTTTGATACTGGTACTGAAATTTCTTCTATTTCCGAAGGGGTCACTTCTATCCGAACATTTGATATAGATGGCGATAATGATTTGGATGTCGTCGCTTCCTTTTATTGGTCGGATGAAATTATTTGGTATGAAAACACCACAGGCGATGGCGACTTTGATACAGGAACCGTAATTTCAAATACAGCGGATGGCGCTCAATTTGTTTATCCTGCCGATTTGGATACGGATGGAGATTTGGATCTCCTCGCTGCCAATGCTGTAGGCAATGAAATTGTTTGGTTCAAAAACTTAGATGGTGTAGGCACTTTTAGTCCAGCTCAAATAATCGCTAGTGTCGATAGCCCCAAGTCTGCCTTTGGTATTGATCTAGATGGAGATGGCGATTTGGATATTCTTAGTGCTTCTACTTTTGATGATAATATTAATTGGTTTGAAAATATAGATGGACTAGGCAACTTCGGCTCGCCAATTTCAATTGACAATAACTTTGATGGTGCTTATTATGCCATTGGAGAAGATGTTGATTCAGATGGTGATCCTGATATTTTGGCAGCAGCTCTAAGTGCAGATAAAATTTCTATTTATGAAAACTTTATAGACAACTCTTTGATAAAAGGTCAAGTCTTTTGGGATGAAAATGAAAATGGCGTTTTAGACAATATGGAAATTGGGCTTAACCAGCAAATCGTTTCCCTTCAACCCAACACCACTTCTTGGTCAAGTGGTTCGGGGCTTTTTAATTTCCTGGTAACGGATGGCAATTACGATTTGACATGTATGTCAACTACAGGATGGGAATTTACGACAGACTCTACTGTGTCTGTTAACTATTCGAGTGCTAATGGAATACTAGTTCAAAATTTTGGATTGAAAGCGGCACAACCAACTTCAGCGGCAACTATTGATTTGACTTCAGCACCTACTCGCTGTAGTTTTGTTGTCCCTTTTTGGCTCAACTATGATAACACAGGCAATCAAAGCGCTAACGGAATAATTACTTTAAACCTAGATGATCTAGTTAATTTCCAAAGCGCAGACCCTATACCCAATCAAATCAATGGTAATGAATTAGTTTGGAATTTTGCAGATTTGGCACCTACTTATAATAATCGAATCAAGTTGTTTTTAGAAATGCCCGATGTCAATAGCCTTGGCGAAACGATTGCTATGGGGTCTACAATTACATTGACCGATACGAATGGAAACAATATATTTACAAACGATCATCAATACGAGTCCGTCATCAATTGCGCTTACGATCCTAATGATAAATTAGTCGATCCGCACTTTGAAGATTATGACAATTATACTTTGTTTGGAGATACTTTGGTCTATACGATTCGGTTTCAAAATACAGGAACAGATACTGCATTTAATATTCGTTTAGAGGACCAATTGGATCTTGATTTGGAATGGAGTACTTTTTCTCCTTTAGCTGGGAGTCATCCTTTCGAAGTGTATTTGGATGATAATGGCAAGTTGAAATTTTATTTTAGAGATATTCTTTTACCAGATGTCAATACCAACGAGGCGGCGAGTCATGGTTTTGTGAAATACCAAATCCTAACTAAAGATGGGATTTCCGAAAATACGATCATTGAAAATACGGCTGATATTTACTTTGACTTTAATCCGCCCATTATGACCAATGTTGTTTCTAATATCATGATTTCGGAGTATCCAATAGACGCAGTGATCATTGATCCACTTTGTTTTGAAGGTATGGATGGTAGTATTAGCTTAAATTTTCCGCTAGGCGAATTTAATTATGTTTGGAATAATGGATCAACCGATCCAAATCTTTTTGGATTAGCAGCAGGAGACTATACCATAACTATCACCGATGAAAGCGGACAGGAGGTTGCTGATTCTACTTTTACGCTTAATACGCCATCAGAAATAGAATTAATGACTTCAAGTACTCCTGCGACGGGTGGAAATATGGATGGTTCTGCGACTATTTTGCCAAGCGGAGGAATACCACCTTATACTTATGTTTGGGATACTCAACCTGTACAAACGACGGCTACTGCCACCAATCTTTTTCCCAATAATTATCAAGTCACGGTAACCGACTCTAACGGATGTACTCAAGTAGCAGAGGTTATTGTGGATGTTATGATTGGAACTAACAATCTTTTATTAGATTGGAAATATAATGTTACCCCCAACCCTTCTTTGGGAAAAATACAGGTCGCCTTTAACTTTTCTGAAAATAAAAATTGGGAAATAAAGGTGTATAATTCTATTGGGGTATTGATTCAAAAAATTGAGTCACCCAAAGGAGGAACCGCCAAAGAAGAATTTTGGATCAATGATTTAACAAGCGGTATTTACCATATTTCTTTAGAAGTTGATCACCACATTCAGGTGAAAAAAATAGTGGTGATTTCGAAATGAATCAACGTCAAAATAAAATATACCAAGAGTCCAAGAATTTAACAGATTTGAAACTGTGCGAAAAATATGTCGCATTTGTTTCATCAGTATCACAAGAAACAATTCATAAAGGAAAAGGGTATTCTCAAGCAGAAAAGGATGAAGGACTTGTACTTATGAAGTTACTTGAAGAAAGGAAGATAAGTACAACTGAGGCAATTAAAATTGTACACGACCCAACTATAAGTCGAAAAAAAGGTAAAGAAGTGTTGAATAAAATGGCATATGATGGGATGAAAAACATTTCAATTGGTGGAATTCTTTTGTTGTTAGGAATTGGTTTGTCAAACAGCACACCATTTTTATTTTATGGAGCTATCTTAATTGGTGGAATTCTTTTTCTAATTGGAGTTGGTAATTTGGCGAGTTACCTATATTTTAAGTTTGAATATCGAAATCAAAAATAAAATCGAAATTAATGATTCTTAAAATTGAATGTTAAATCTACAGTAACAATGGCTATTCGCTATGCCAGCGAGCCTAGTCAAAGTAATTGAAAAAAATAAATATGATTTTACAATCTGGTTTTATTGCAATTAAAAATATCACTTTTGATACCCTTGGAGAAGTCTTCTCTAAGTTCAGGCTTATTGACACCAAAAATGATAAACTACTGAGTTCGTTCACACAAGTTGAAGAAATCATTGAAAATAAATTATTTAATCCTGGTGATTACAGACAAAGAAGAATTGTTTGGTCTGAAAAAGATTGGATAGTTATAGAAGATACTTCTTTCCTTTTATGTTCGAATGAAAATGCTCTCCAGGAAATTGCAAAAGAATTTAAGACTAAAGTGTATTCATTTTCTTCAAATGAAACAAGTTCTAGTTATGGTTTTATCTATGCAACAGAAAATCATTTTAGATCTTTCGCTGTAAAAGATGAAAAAATCGTGAGGAATATAGGCGAACAATTAGAGGCTGAAGAGCAATTTCGTCTAAATGAACAGCCTAATTATAATGACATCTTAACCATGTTTAAAAAATTAGGGCTTGATTGGGAAGAAGTTCCTAAAGCAACAAAATTCATTGTTAAAGAACTTGAAAATAGTGAAGAACTGAACGAAGAAATTATGAAAATCATGGATTCGTCAGGTCTTAGTAAAGTACAAGAACAAAAGCCCTGGTGGAAATTTTGGTAAAAATAAAAAAGCTGATAAT
This sequence comes from uncultured Saprospiraceae bacterium, assembly GCA_963793295.1. Classification (GTDB taxonomy): domain Bacteria; phylum Bacteroidota; class Bacteroidia; order Chitinophagales; family Saprospiraceae; genus JAHDHW01. The sequence goes on from CAWBZX010000044.1 coordinate 51,635, forward strand.
AATGGCTGTTCGTCTATGCCGACGAGGCCTGTCCACAGCTAATTCGTTGCAGCAAACGTACTGGAGAATTTGCTTACACATCGCATAGTCCAACATTTCATACCATTAAGAAAAAGTCATGAAAATTTACTTGATACCAGGATTGGGGTTTGATAATCGAATTTTCGATAATTTTTTATTTGAAGATATTGATTTTGAATCCATTAATTGGATTGAACCGGAAATGAATGAAAGTATTACTAAATATGCACAAAGAATCGCTGAAAGAATAAATGGAAACTTGGGTAAAATCATTTTGATAGGGCATTCTTTGGGAGGAATCTTAAGTCAAGAGATATCAACTTTAAAAAATATAGATAAAATCATATTAATTTCAAGTATCAAATCAAGAGAAGAATTACCTTTTCACTTTAAAATTATTAATCCATTAAATTTGCATAAGTTATTTACAAAGAATCTTGTAACAAAAACAATCAAATTTTGGGGAAAAAGACATGAATACGAAAGTTGGGAAGAACAAAAATTAGTTAAGGATATGATTAACAATCAATCAAATTTTTATCTACAATGGGCATTAAAACAACTATCAATTTGGAAATCTCCGAAAATACCTTCATCCACAGAAATATTTCACATTCACGGAGATTCGGATAAAACATTCCCAATAAGGCTGATTACAAATCCTCATAAAATTGTTAAGAATGCTGGACATTTTATGGTTTTTAAACATACAAGTATACTTAACAAGATGGTAATTGAAGAATTGAAAAAATAAAGGAAGGGACTAGTCTTCCTTTTGATTTCTCCATAAATGGAAATGTGATTTATTATTCCCAAAACGAAACAGCCTCCTTTTTTGATAAGGAACTAGTAACTTGGAATATGGTAACTAAAATTATTATGAATGAAGGTAAAATTTCACGAATTGAGATGTACTTGGATTCTACACCCATAGAAGAAGTTTATGGAATTTATAAACAGTAAAAAGCTTGCAGAGAACAATGGCTATTCGTCTATGCCAGCGATCTTAGCCCGCGGCAAATTTACTGGCACGTAACATAGCCAAAAGTAGGTGCAAGCAGAAAACAGAACAATAATTTATGGAACCTCGAATTGAAGAATTAGCTGAAAAGAAATTAGTTGGTAAGCGAATTAGAATGAGTTTAGCTAACAATAAAACCGGTGAACTTTGGAGAAGTTTCATGCAAAGACGGAAAGAAATAACTAATAATTTGACAACCGAAGTACTTTCGTTACAAGTTTACGAACCTTTGTATTTTGAAAATTTTGATCCTAATAATGAATTTGAAAAATGGGCATTAATTGAAGTGCCAGACTTTGAAAACGTTCCAAACAACATGGAATCTTTTGCTTTGACTGGTGGACAATATGCAGTTTTTACGTACAATGGATCAAGCACAGATAATAGTATTTTTCAGTACATTTATACAAAGTGGTTACCAAATTCAGGATACATTCTTGATAACAGACCACATTTTGAATTATTGGGAGAAAAATATAAGAACAACGCCCCAAATTCAGAGGAAGAAATATGGATACCAATTAAATTAAAATGATAAAGCCAACACCGAAATATTTGGAAAAAGCTAAACTTAATTTGTGTACACCTATTCCAGAATAAGACAAAACAAAATTGGTGATTTTTAAAGATGAAATAAATACAAGTTTAGAAATTCTTCAAAATAAGATGAAAGAATTGATATTGTTTTATCAAAAGGGATTCGACTATCAAAAAATGGTTTATGAATTTTGGAATGCAAAGAATGTTTTAGGTCATATCACATTTTGGCACGAGAGTTTTGCAATAAATATCAGCGATTTAGCAGATGATAATATACCCAAACCACTGAAAGGTAAACTATCGGAAGTAAATAAACTGAGTGTAGAAACAACTTCGAGTTACTCAATTGAAGAATTAATTGGGAGATTACAAGCTGCCCAAAAAACTATCGAGAAACATATTTTTAATGAAGCAATTGGTATAATTCCCTACAAGAAAGGTTCAAGAGGATATTCAAGAAAAGAGCATTTAGATATAGTAGCTACTCACATAAACAAACATCTCAAAGACTTGAAAAAGAAATTTAAATAGTATGGCAAGACCAAAATCAAAACCTGAACTACTCAAATTGAGCAATGAAAATTTCAAGAAGCTGAATGACTTTATTGAGCAAAAAAACAAAGAAGAACAGAATAAAGAATTTCCCAAAGGAACAATGAATAGAAATATTCGTGATGTTTTGGCTCATCTTCATCATTGGCATTTAATGATGTTAGATTGGTATAAAGTCGGTATGTCTGGCCAAAAACCGGAAATGCCTGCAAGAGGTTTTACTTGGAAAACCACGCCAGATTTGAACAAATGGATTTTGGAACATTACAAAAATTCAGACCTTGGTGACGTTAAGAACCTCCTAAAAGAAAGCTTTCAAGAGGTTCAAAAAATTATTGAGCGCCATTCTAATCAAGAATTGTTTGAAAAGAAAAGGTATAAATGGACAGGAACCACCTCCCTTGGTTCTTATCTGGTTTCTGCAACATCGAGCCATTATGATTGGGCTTTGAAATTGATAAAGAAGGTAAAAAAATGAAAAAAAACATCTTCATATTAATAATTGGTCTTTCAATAATTTTGAGCTGTATGCCAAATTCGGACAAGAACCAAACAAGACAAAAAACCACCGACTCAGCAAAGAGTATTGAACAACTAAACATTCCTCCAGAAAAAACCGTAATCGATTTCTTAAAATGGTACAAAGAAAATTACCAACCCATCAACGATATTGAGCTAATTTATTTGGCCCCAGGTGATACAATTATACCTTATTCCGTTGATGCAATTGGAACTAAAAAATATCTTGAATATTTTGAGAACAGTGGTTACGTTTCGAAAAACTATATAAAATATTGGTCTAACTACTTTTTAGAAAGACAGCAATATTTTGAGGATAATTTGGAGTTTGATGGACCACCTTCTGGATTTGAGTTTGATTTTGTATTATTAACTCAAGAAGTTGATGAAGTATTAGATTCGATTGAAAATCCTGAAATATTAAACTCGGAAATCACAAAAAACCAAGCTATTGTGAAAATTAATATTTCGATGAGATTATCTTTCTGTTTGACAAAGTCGAATAACCAATGGCTGATTGATAAAATAGAGAATATTGGTCTTGAATGAAATAAAAAATAAACTATACCCAATAATAGCTATTCATCTATACCTGCGAACTGAATGCTCAAACCAATTTTGCTGACAAGATGTATAGCCCTTCGTCACCTATGATATTAAAAAAAGGCAATTTTAAATTCCTTGAAGAATTAGAAGATGATGAAAATGGAAAAATTTGGAAATGGGCATTTAAGAGAAATTAAAAACCTCAAACAACACTGGCTTATCGTCCATACCAACGATCCCAGCCTACTGTAAGTCTGCCTATGCCGGCAGGTAGGTTCACTTCAAGCCCGCTTGGGCCTAAGAATTTGAAAAATTCTTAACTTAGATTTTGTTACCCTATTTCAGGGAAAAAATTTCAATTTGATTTTTTAACTTGTATAATGAAAAATCTATTTATGAGAGTATTACTGTTTGGTTTTTTACTTATTTTATTATTTGCTCCAGGATGTAATACATCATCAGAAAAAACAACAAGTATGGAAGAATTATCAGAGAGCGAACGTAAATTATGGTTTGAAGGTTCTAACGAAATCGAATGCAATATTGAAAAAGTGAAGCATTCTTTTGAAAATATCGGAGAGCATTACACCGGGATCATCAGTCTCATGCCAGGAATGATGGGTGTTGAACTCGTAGAACAGGGGACTGACTTTGTAATCATCAAAACAAACGAAGGCCTCATGAAACGAACGAATATTTCCGTGCTCATCCATGCCGATAGTGTGGTTGTGGAGTTCGATGAAGAGTACCAAGCAGGTAAAGCAACCAATACTAAGTCTCACTTCATGGACGAATTTACCAATAGTGGTACGGGAGTCAAACATCGGACTGTCATAAGTGGTGTTGAGGCGTCTGGATTTTTGGGATTCTTCTATCGAAATTTCGGCAGCTCCAATACAGGAAACGCTTTCTTGGAGTCATATAAAACCTATTTAGAGAAGTAAATCTCATTCCTTCTTTAATTGCTTGGTGTTGTTGAAAATCAATTTACCACTGGTCATCTTATTTCTTTCAATTTCAATGTCTATGCTTCATTTGAACAATTACTCAGATTTCAGTAAAAACGATCGTGTCTATAAAGATGACTGGAATAAACAAAAACTCCTAAAGAACTAGGAGTAGCTTTCAGTATAATTAAACTTTTTGACTCTCCATAACTGATTTCAAATCCTGAGTTGGTTCTATATCATCAATTATGCGTCAAATGCAGTTATGATTGGACTTCTTTACGTTTTGTTATATAGTTTAATAATAAATTGAAAACCATACATAACAATGTTAATTGATCCAAGCAAGCGAGGCCTATCCTCAAAAAACTTGCCTTTGCTGGCAAGTAGCTTCGCTAGAAGCCGATCCGATTTGTAAAATTTGCTGACACATCGCATAGCCCATCGTTATCTGCAGTTGGGATTGGAACTGGGTTGAATTCTTTCAACTTGTAATCTGCAAGAAGTAATATTATATGAAGTGATAAATGTCATGACTACTATTAACAGATATCATCGCTTTACTATTATAAATCATAAAACTTGTAGAAGTTGAAAATACTTCGCATAGAAAAAATGTAAAACAGAAATAATTTGCATTTGCAATCGCTATTTCGTTTGTTTTTTTTTGGAGCAAATAAAAATTTAAATGCATGCAAAATAATGTTTTCACCTATCGTAAATATTAATAATTCATTAAAACTATGAATTAAAACAAACTCTTTTATTATGAAGAACTTAATCAAAATAACTTCAGGATTTTTTTTCCTTTTAATTATTTCGTGCTCGCCACAAATTAATTATTTGGGCAGTAATTATCCCCCAACCCAGGATGTTGACATTTTTTTTGATGAACAGGATATTCAGAAAGATTATAAAGTCATGGGCATGATGAAAAATGAAGGATCTGAGATGGAATTAGACGATACAGAAAGCGTCAAAAATGCTATGATAAAAAAAGCAAAATCAGTAGGAGCTGATGCAATTCTATTTTTGGAATTTTATTCGGAAAAGGTTACTAATGAAACTACAAATATTGAAAATATAGATAACAATAAAACGGTTGCCACTTCGACTCAGAATACCGCAAAAATCTATGAGGCCAAATTATTAAAATATCAATAAAAGGAAACCTCTTTTAAATAATCAAAAAAATCTTCTGCGAAACATGTGGAGTCGATATATGATATGCATTGAACGGATATACTAAGCTAAACTAATCAGTTAGCTACAATTAAAAAATGAATTCAAAAAAAGAAAAAATGAATATCTCAAAAAAGAATCCACAAGACGCCAAAAAGATATTTAGAAAATGTGGTACCTGTTCCCAAACATTCGCTCATTTATTAAATCGCGAATTCGGTCATCCCAAAGAAGTAGAGGAGCATGCCATAGACCCCTTAGCAGGTGGAATAATGAACCTGGGACATCAATGTGGAATGTTATGGGGGTCAGCATTGGCTGTTGGAGCAGAATCATTTCGTAAAAATAATGACCTTGATCAAGCTATCGCAGTAGCCGTAACGGCAACCCAACACATTATAGAATCCTTTTTAAATAGGACAAATACTGTTAATTGCCGGGAGATAACGGGTTATGATTTGAGCAGCGTACTCGGTTTGGTAAAATTCGGACTGAAAACCATGCTCAAGGGCATTGATAACAGTCCTTGTTTTAATCTCGCGGAACAATGGGCTCCGGAAGCTATCCAATCAGCATCGGAAGGCTTGTCTGAACAAATAGATTTATCGCAACAGCCTGTAAGTTGTGCTTCTGAAGTGGCAAAAAAAATGGGAGCCAGTGATGAAGAAATGGTTATGGTTTCAGGATTTGCTGGTGGTCTTGGTTTGAGTGGCAATGCTTGTGGTGCATTGAGTGCGGCAATATGGATGAAAACACTCGACTGGTGCAGAAAAAACCCAGGAAAAACTCCTCCTCTTTTTAATAATCCGAACGCAAAAAAATTATTAAAAGCATTTTATGAAGCGACTGACGCTGAAATTCTTTGTAATAAAATATCAGGGCAACGTTTTAAAACCATAGATGATCATACAGCATTTATGAAAAAGGGAGGTTGCGAAAACCTAATCAATGTACTTGCGCAATCATAATTATTAATAAGAATAATATACAAATGAAAGCCATTGGCTTGTATTTGAAAAATGAATACAGAATAAAAAATGGAAAGATCGTTGAATTTTAGAACCCCGGCAGTTTTGTTTCTTAATTCCATATTTCAACTCTTGTCTTAAAACATTAATCCAACGTGAGATTGCCTTTTGAAATACTAATCATCTCTTTCTCCTAAAATAACTGCAAAATATTTTTTAGGTGTTTTCTCACTTATTAAAGTTTGTCCAATAGAAATAATTGACCTTTTCCTAAAACCGAAATCCTTAAAAAAATATAACTTTTGAGATTATATTTGCTTTCATGAATAAATTAATCACAATTTATTTATTAACATTAATATTGATCATTCCAAATTTGGGGAAAGCCGTGATTCCTCATGATCACGAAGTAAAATCAAACATCTCGTTAAATATTTTGAGCGCTGATGATTTGGTTAATCTTGGCAAAAAAGAAATTGAGCAAAAAATTGGAAGGAAGCTAAAACTGAAAGAAAAAATTACATTCAGATTGATCAAGGCAAAATTAAAAAAGCTAGAATATCATACTCCTAATCAATCAAACAAATCACTGAAAACTGATGGTTTTGCGATAGCTGGATTGTCAACAAGTTTAGCAGGGTTTTTAGGATTAATTGTTTTTTCTGGTCTTCTGGCAATACTTTTTGGTTTAGCATTAGGAATTATTTCAGTAACTTTTAGCATAATTGCGTTAAAAAGAATCAAACTTAAACCGGAATTGAGAAAAGGAAAATTTTTAGCAATTGTCGGATTATTTTTAGGAAGTACACTATTATTAATATCAATATTAGGTGGAATAGGATACCTGATGTAAGAACTAATAAAAAACGGCCAGAACAATGATAATTCGTTTCTGTCAATGAAGTTTCCCACGGCAAATTCGCGCTAAATTTTGTGCTCACTAAATTATAAAAAAAGATCATTATGAAAAAAATTAAAAAAGAAGATATCAGTCAGGAAATGTATGACCTGTATGATGACTATGTCCATAATAAAATTGAAAGGAGGCAATTCTTAGAGAAAATATCCTTATACGCCATCGGCGGACTAACTGTTCAGGGCATTCTCGATTATATGATGCCAAAGTATAAAGAAAGACTTCAGGTTCAACCCAATGACCCTAGATTAAAATCTGATTTCATTGAATATGAATCTCCCAAAGGTGGAGGGAATATTCGCGCTCTACTTTCAAGACCAGCTGATTCTGATGTCAAATTACCGGGTATAATTGTCGTTCATGAAAACCGAGGGCTTAATCCATACATCGAAGATGTAGGAAGAAGGGCTGCACTCGCAGGTTTTATCTCTTTAGCACCTGATGCCCTCACTCCTTTGGGTGGTTATCCTGGCAATGATGATGAAGGCAGAACGCTTCAAAAAAAACGAGACAGGAATGAAATGTTAGAAGACTTTATTGCCGCGTTTGAATACCTCAAGGCACATCCGGAATGCAACGGCAAGGTGGGTGTCGTTGGATTTTGTTTTGGAGGCTGGATTTCTAATATGATGGCCGTACGTATTCCGGAGTTGTTAGCGGCAGTTCCTTTTTATGGAGGCCAGCCCTCTGCTGAAGAAGTACCTAATATTCAGGCTCCTTTGCTTTTGCATTTTGCCGAGCTTGATAAAAGAGTAAATGAAGGTTGGCCTGCTTATGAAATAGCCCTAAAGGAACATAAAAAAGAATACTTAGCATACATCTACCCGGAAGCAAACCACGGCTTTCACAATGATACAACGCCTCGGTATAATGAAGAAGCAGCAAAACTTGCCTGGCAACGTACGATCGATTTTTTCAAAAAGAAGTTATCTTAGAATCTTTTAATTATCAAGAGATATGTGAAAAATAGAATATAAGATATGAAGCAAACTGCTAAAAAGTTAAAAGAACTCGTATCAAATAATAACATTGAAGATGCTCTATTAAAACTTCAAAACATTTTTTCATTGACAGATTCTGAATTAGTTAATGATGTTGTCTTACTTAGCGCCAGAAGGAAAAAACTTAACTCGGACATCAGGAAAGGGGTGATCTCATACAATGAACAAAACCTCGAAAGAAATCAAATTACCAATGGAATTTTGTCTTTGATTGATGAGGTTAGTAATAATCCTGAGTTAATTTTACGCTATAATGAAGTAGAAGAAAGAATCCAAAAAGACCAATTAGAAAAAACTAATATTCCTATGCCTGACAAGGTAAAAGATGTTCTAGTTCAAAGATTGACAACCGTAAAAAACAAACAACTTAAAATCAAGGGATTATGGATTGACGATACTTTTCCAAACCCAAACTATTTAAAACTTTTTTCTTCAACAGGAGTCGAATTTGAGACCGCAAATAATTCAGACCTTGGGCTTGAAATGATAAAAAGAAACAACTATGAACTGATTATTTCAGATATCGCCAGGAAAGGTAATCCAAATGAAGGGCTGGATTTTCATAAAAAACTGATAAAATCAGGATACCGGATTCCAACTATTTTCTTCATCGGAAATTTTAATCCTGAATTTGGAACTCCTCCCTATGCTTTCGGAGTTACAAATTTGCTTTCTGAATTGATTCATTATGTATTAGATATTATTGAAAGAAATTATTAAAAAGAAAAACGGCCCTAACAATGGCTATTCGTCCATACCAATGAAACTGGTCCGCGACTTGCAAATAGTGAACAAGCTATCAAAAATGATATCGGATTACCTTAAAGCAATTTTAGTGCAATGACAGAAAAAGAGAAAATGCTCACAGGTCAACTCTACAATGGAAGTGACCCTGAGCTTGTAAAGGAAAGGAGAAAGGCAAGATTATTATTCCAAAAGATCAATAACATGACTGATGATGAGGAAGAGGAACGAAATAAATTATTCTACGACCTAATTGGAAAGGCAGGAAAAGGCTTATTCATTGAACCTCCTTTTTATTGTGACTATGGCTCTAACATCAGCGTTGGTAACAAAGTATTTATGAATTTTAATTGTTGTATCCTCGATGTGATGGAAGTAACATTGGGAGATAATGTTCTTCTTGGTCCGAATGTTCAAATCTATACCGCTACTCACCCTATGGATGCAAAAACAAGATCATCGTGGCTTGAATATGCGAAACGCGTAAAGATCGGCAATGACGTATGGATCGGAGGTGGAGCAATAATATGTCCCGGTGTAACGATTGGCAATGGTGTGGTAATAGGAGCTGGAGCTGTCGTTACAAAAGATGTCCCGGACGATGTATTCTTTGCTGGAAATCCAGCTAAATTGATAAAAAAGATTGATAATTCTATCTAAGAGTATGTTTAATTAATAAAAATAGCATGAAAGAATTTTGGAACGACAGATACAAAAATGAAGCCTTTGCCTACGGTGAAGAACCAAATGAATTTTTTAAAGCGCAACTTACAAAGCTAAACGCTGGTAAAATTTTGTTGCCAGCAGAAGGGGAAGGGCGTAATGGGGTGTATGCTGCCAAATTGGGTTGGGAAGTCACTGCTTTTGACATTAGTGAAGAAGGCAAAAATAAAGCGGAGCAACTTGCCAGAAAAAACAAAGTAACTATCAACTATATCGTTGACGCTTTTAATGAATTGAAATTTGAAAAGGAAAAATATGATGCCATTGGATTAATTTATGCGCACTTCCCACCAGAGGATAAATCGAATTTTCATAAAATTTTAAATACTTATCTGAAAAAAGGCGGAATGATTATTTTTGAAGCATTTAGCAAAAAACATTTAAAATATAATTTGGATAATCCGAAAGCTGGAGGTCCTAAGAATGAAGATATTCTTTTTTCAATAGAGGAATTAAGGACTGACTTTGACAATTATGAAATCCTTGAGCTTTCAGAAAATGAAATTGAATTGAATGAAGGATTGTACCATATTGGGCTGGGTTCCGTTATTAGGTTTGTTGGGCGGAAGAGATAAATTCTCACATAAAAACATAAAAAAAGCCTCTGCGAGAGCAAAGGCTTCTTTTTCTAACAAAAATATCTTCTAATATCTTCGATTGTATCCGCCGCCGCCGCCGCCGCCACGATTATTATCTCTACTCTCTCTAGGCTCAGCTTTCTTGACAACGATTGTTCTTCCGTCCAATTCTGTCTCATTCAAACCGTTGATTGCGTTCTGACCTTCTTCATCATTAGGCATTTCGACAAAGCCGAATCCTTTTGATTTGCCAGTAAATTTGTCCATAATGATTTTTACTGAATCTGTTTCCCCATATTCTGAGAAAGCGTTCTTTAAATCGGACTCCTGTGTGTCAAAGTTTAACTTTGCTACAAAAATATTCATAAAAAAAAATTTAAAAATTAAAAAATACAAGTCAATATAAAATATAATCTCAGATTGACCTGACACAAAGGTAATGTATTTATTCTGGTATTAGTTCCATTCTGTCCAATAAGATTTATTTTATTTTGATTTCCTCTGTAGTGAAAAAGTAGTTGAACAGGAAAAAAATTAGCTATAAAAAGAATTCATCCAGGACAGGAATACCTTAAATGATCAATTGTGTGCTAATTTAAAACCATACTTTAATGAACTATTAGGTAATTTACTAGTTGCTAATGTAAAATGAAAATACTCTTAACCGGCGCCACCGGATATATCGGAAAAAGACTTTTGCCTGAATTAATAAATAATGAACATGAGGTAATTTGCTGTGTCCGGGATAAAAATCGGTTTAATCCTCCCAAATCCCAATTGCACCGAATCCAGGTCATCGAAGTAGATTTTCTGGACAAGGGGTCCCTCGCAGCTATTCCAAAAGATATTGATGGCGCTTATTACCTCATGCACTCCATGTCATCTTCAGCTAATTATGAAAGTTTAGAACTAATCTCTGCAACTAATTTTAGAGAAGTGATAAGTAACACCAAGGCTCAACATGTTGTATATCTCAGTGGTATTATAAATGAAACATCGTTATCCAAACACTTGTCTTCAAGGAAAGCAGTTGAGATCGAACTAGCCAAAGGAAGCTACCATTTTACTGCATTGCGAGCAGGCATAATCATCGGATCCGGCAGTGCCTCATTTGAGATTATCCGTGATTTAGTTGAAAAGCTTCCTGTTATGATAACTCCAAAATGGCTGAAAACCAAATGCCAACCTATTGGTGTATCAGATGTAATCAGCTTTTTATCAAAAACAATTTTCACCCCCACAACTTTTAATCAAAGTTTTGATATTGGTGGACCCGATATTATTTCATACAAAGAAATGTTACTTGGATTTGCAAAAGTCAGGGGACTTAAAAGAAAAATATTCATCGTTCCTGTGATGACCCCTAGGCTTTCATCTTATTGGCTGTACTTCGTAACATCTACCTCTTACAAACTGGCTATTGCGTTAGTTGACAGCATGAAAATTGAAGTAGTATGCCGGAATACCGATTTGAATGAAATACTAAATATTACTCCGATCGGTTATGAAGAAGCTTTACAAAAAACTTTATTAAAAATAGATAGCAATCAGGTCGTTTCGAGTTGGAAAGACTCCCTTGTAAGTGGACGTTTTGATTCAAATCTATCAGAATTTTTACAAGTCCCAACGCATGGCTGCTTTATTGATAGCCGCAGCAAACCTGTGGTAGATCGGAAAAAATGCCTCCAAAAAATATGGAGTATTGGAGGTGATAACGGATGGTATTATGCTAATTGGCTCTGGAGGATCAGGGGTTTTACGGACAAGTTTTTCGGGGGTGTTGGATTAAGAAGAGGAAGAACACATAAAGACCAATTCTTCCCCGGAGATGCGGTTGACTTTTGGCGTGTTCTGTTTGCTGACAAAAAGGAAGGAAGGGTGTTGCTTTTCGCAGAAATGAAGCTACCCGGAGAAGCCTGGCTGGAGTTTAAAATAAACGACGGAATTTTATGGCAGACTGCCACTTTTAGACCCAAAGGTGTTTTGGGAAGATTATACTGGTATTCTGTTTATCCTTTTCACGGAATCATTTTTAATGGGATGATTAGCCGATTGGTAAAATAGTCCCCCTTACTTTTTAATATGAGTGTCTTGGCGGGTTTGAAAAGAAAAATAAATACAATATTCGCCCGCGCTACTTGTCCCAAGTATTTTCGACCATCTGTATTCCCGAAAAAATTAGGCAACTAAAATGCTTTAGATTCTGTTTAACTTATAAATTGGCTTGTTATTACTATTTAAAAGACTTAAAATAAGGCAATCCGATTTAATTTCAATAAATTTACATTTCCTTGCTGGATGGAAGATTGTGATCGGGTATTTTTGCAGGCCTGTTTCCTGGTTTTTCTAAGCTTCAAGAAAATAACATTTTAAATTAAATAATTATATATGGCCAAATCGCAAGATTCGTACAACAAAAAAGAAAAAGAAAAAAAACGTTTAAAAAAGAAGAAAGAGAAACTTGAGCGTAGAGAGCAACGTAAAATCGAAAAAGCCGAAAAGGGTGATCAAACCTTGGAAGAGATGTTCTCTTACGTAGATGAAAACGGCAATCTCACCAGCACACCTCCTGATCCTGCTAAAAAGATTAAAGTCAATGCCGCCGATATCGTCATCGGTGCATCTCCAAGAGATGATGATGGCCCTGAGGACATCAATCGTAGTGGGCAAGTGAAATTTTTTAACGACGAAAAAGGCTACGGATTTATCATAGATGCCGTAACGAAAGATAGCGTCTTTGTACATATCAACAACGTCAACGACACCATTCAGGAAAATGACAAAGTGACCTTCCAAGTAGAAATGGGTCCAAAAGGTCCTAATGCAATCAACGTGAATTTGGTGGAATAACAGTACGATCCAGTTTATATTTTTGTTCGTTTTTGACCTTGTCTCAGCCAAGTTCCTTCACAAATGTGTTCCAACCCCTGATCATTTTTTGATGCGTTATAAAAGAAACAGCAAGGGATTAATTTACAAATTTACCTGTTTCTTTGAGAGGAATTGGATTTACCTTTTCTAATTAATAACTTGTTTCCTTTAAAAATTGAATACACTGTTCAACCTGGCTGATGCAATAAATTCAACTTGTCAGCCAGTCAGACAGATTTATTTTTGTCATGTGTGATATAAAAAGGACAACAAGTTTTATGGAAAATGAAGTTTTTGAAAAAGTTGATTATTCAGAACAAGAACTGACGAAAGAAATTTATGATGATTGTAAATTTGTCGATTGCACCTTCGCTGGTTCAGATTTATCGAACATCGATTTCATAGACTGCGAATTTGAAAATTGCGATTTAAGTTTGGCGAAAATAAAAAACACTGCCTTTAAAAATGTGAAGTTTAGTCATTGCAAACTTTTAGGTTTGAATTTTAATGATTGCAATGAATTTTTATTGTCACTCGATTTTGATGCCTGCCATTTGAATTTAGTCTCCTTCCTTAAACTAAAATTGAAAGGGACTGAATTTCAAAACTGTAATCTTCAGGAAGTCGATTTTACCGAAACAGACCTGACCAGTTCAATATTTGAAAATTGTGATCTGAGCAGAGCAGTATTTGAAAATACCATTATAGAAAAAGCTGATTTTTCTACCTCCTACAATTATACTATCGACCCGGAATCAAATCGAATAAAAAAAGCTAAATTCTCCAGAATGGGCCTGCATGGTTTATTGGAAAAATATAATATTGAAATAGACTAATTATTTTTTAAGCAGATAAATTTGGTGGAAAGGACAAACGAAAATTCGGTTAGTTTAAATAAATATATCAGTAGCACAGGAATCTGTTCTCGCAGAGAAGCCGATGAATGGATCAAAAAAGGAAGAGTTACCATCAACGGTCAGCCTACGAAATTAGGAAATCGGGTATTCGAAGGAGACTACGTTTTGATTGATGGTAAACCGATACACGACAGGCCCCAAATTTTATATATTGCCTTTAACAAACCCATTGGTATAGTGTGTACCACAGATCCGAAAGAAGAAAAAAATATCATCCGTTACATTAATCATCCCGAAAGACTTTTTCCTGTTGGCCGTTTAGATAAACCTTCAGAGGGTCTGATATTTTTGACCAATGATGGAGATATTGTCAACAAAATTCTGCGTGCTGGAAATAATCACGAAAAAGAGTATGTCGTATCTGTTAAACAACCGATTACTTCTAAGTTTATACAAAACATGAGTCAGGGTGTTCAGATACTGGGGACCGTGACGAAGAAGTGCAAAATAACACGATTAGATGAATTTACTTTTAAGATCATTTTAACCCAGGGGTTAAACAGACAGATACGTCGTATGTGCGCACACTTAGGTTACGAAGTGACCAAGTTGAAGCGCACCCGCATTATGAATGTAACCCTAGGAAATCTAGCCATTGGCCAATGGCGCGAATTGACTTCAAAAGAGATCCAGGAGATTAACGAGATGATTGTAGATTCTTCCAAAACCGAAGAAGCGTCTCACGATAAGCGTAAAAAGAAATAACCGCTTGCGAACCATTCAAAAAAGAACAATCATATTCATCAATGATATTTTTTTCATAATACCTTAAAAGCAAGGGATTTTAAAATTCCTGGTGAATGAAAAAACTTTTAAACAAATTCTCTTTATGAAAACCAAATTCGGTTTACGAAACCAGTTTTATCTAACATTGCTGCTTTTTGTTTTATTTGGTTGTGCCAAGCAGTGGTATCCAAAGGCAGCGACCGATACGGTTCGGGAGCAAGACCTGGGAGGTCTACCCTACCATGCGCTGGTTTATCACCTGGATCTTTCCATCCTTGCTTACCAGTTATATGGGCAAACGCTTATCTGGCCTTTCGATCCATATTATGAAGAATCGAACAATAGAAAAGGAAACCGAGAACAGGTTATGGAAAAGGTTCGTTCATGGGCAAAAATCAAAGGTGCGGAACAGGTGAAGATGGGAACAGGACTTGAAAGCTACCGTGGACCCGGTGTGCTTAGTGGCTTTAAGGATAATCCGAGGCATGACCCTATTGTTTACAGGTACGATCGCCTTCATCCCTGGAGCCCAAATATTACAAATGCAATCGGTCCATGGATAGAGTATCTCGTACCAAGAGAAGTCACCGGTCCGATACGTGACGTTTACATGTGTTACCAAAAAACCGGAAAACCTGTGGATTCGATGGCCATCGAAAAGATTTTAACTAAGCGTAACGACTATATTTCTGGAGCCCGCGATGTACTCCTGGCTTTTGAAGGAGGAACAGGTGATAAAGGCATAAAAGGGCAACCTGCTTCACAGAGTCTCATGGGTTTTGTACTGGTTCGGTACTATGCCGGTGGCGATAATTTCGATGTACATATTTCTTTCCGAGGGAGCAGGAGCGGATCAGGAAGCAGGGCGGCTTTACAATCGCTAGACGATGATGATGCCAAAGGTAACCCCGATTGGATCACCGATCTGGGCTACAATTTGGTTGGCCCTGAAACAGGCGGGGGGCATATAACTCAAACCGAATCTGTAAGCAGAGGAATGGCAAAATGCATGGAATCCATTTATCCCAATTTATTTCAATGTCTGAGGCATGTGGCCCAACTCACATCTAATGCTATTCCTAAACGCATATTTGTTACCGGCCACAGTCTTGGAGGAGGCTTGGCACAAGTCTTTGTTAGCTCCGTGCTCCTTGGAGATCTATATGGCCCCGATGCAACCGGCAATGCGATGCCAGATGAGTTACGACCCTGGCCGTGGAAACAATTAAAGCTGATCACTTTCAGTGCGCCAAGGGTTGGAGATGCAATATGGGCCGAAAAACTAACCAGAGAATATCTGTCTTCTGATTTCTTTTCCAGCGCTATTAACCCTTTCGACAGAGATGCACTTAAAGCGTCTGACCCGGGAATACTGCCCCTGTTATTGAACCCAAACCGACCTTCAGGTTTCCGGGTATTGATCCCTTCGGATCCGATTACGACAGAAAAAATACCAGGTGGCAAGCACGTGGGCAAGACTGTTTATGTTAGCAAACCAAGTATTCTAGATCCGCTTCCTCCGCCAAAATTTAAGTCGCATGAGCCAGCGAAAATCCGAAGTTTTCTAACTTCCGGCCTAAATGATCCCCGAATCCCGGTTACCGCTTGGCAAACCCACAAGATGACCGACCTAAATCCAGATCGTGTCAAATCAAAAAAAGGTACTACGGGAGAATATTTGAAACTTGCATCTTCAATCGAAAGATACTATCGAGACAAAGGAATCTACTTTGATTCTTCTGGTTTTAAATCAGATTTTAATCTTTTTTTAAAGATTTACGAGAATAAATAAATTAAAGAACTTCAAAGAATCTATTGAAAATTTGAAAGAAAAATAGTAACTAATTAACCACACTTAACACCATACAGATATGCTATCGATTCTTATAGCCTGACGTTTATCCGTGTGTTATAGCCAATTAAAATAACTAGCTATAAGATGCTTACCAACGCAGCCCCCGCTAAGGCAGCAGAAACTAGAAATAGTGGAATTCGTAAATACTTGCCATCGAGAGAACAAGCAACAACATCAAGTATATCCCTGAAAACTACACTTGCAAGACCGACAGTGAACAGAACTTCATTACCAAGTAACAATGCAGCCCAAAGAACCACTCCAGTAGCAATTTGACGAGAACCCCACCATCGAACATTGGGTGCCCGAACGATTTTAAACCAATCAGCAACGGAATCTTTGCTAGGTGGTTGAGAGTCTGTGGTTTCAATCAAGAGAGAGACCCCTTTTTTGAATAGGAGTGCAGCTAGGCCAGTAACGAGAGTAGCTACGGCAAAAAAACCTGTTACGACTATTACGAATGTTGACATACCTTTTGTTTTATGAATTTTATTTAGAAAATGTTACTTTTGATTTGCAAGCAAAAATAATATATTACTTGTGTTTCACAAGCGATAATTTAAATAACTTGTGTTTTACAAGTGAATTTAAGAGTTAATAATATGAAACCTACATTTCGATGCGATTGCCCCATTACCTCGGCCCTTGATATATTAGGAGATAAATGGATGTTGGTAATCGTCAAACAGATGCTAATTCAAGAGATGCAAACTTTCAAGGACTTTACTGAAAGTGATGAAGCGATTGCTACCAATATTCTTTCATCAAAACTCAAATGTCTAGAACATTATGGCCTAATTAAGAAGACCAAACATCCAACAAATAAGAAAACCAATCTTTATCAACTAACCGAAGACGGATTGTCGCTTACACCCGTCATTGTGGAATTAGCTCTTTGGAGTGACAAAAACTTAAGGGAATTTAATCCTATCATGCGACAAAGCGATGAACTTGAATTAATGAAGAACAACAAAGAGGAATTTATCTCAGCAATAAAGGGGAACTATAAAGAAAAACTGGCTACAACAATGTATATGAAATCATAGCTCGTTTCTCGCTATGCTTCATATACTAACCGTTGTCTGCAAATAAAAATCATGACCCCTGAAAAAAAATTAAAAACTCAAAATATTCTCATCATAATTGGATTCGGATTGATTTTCGGTCTGCTTTATAATTTTCTGTTTTATCCACATTCTCTTACCGAGTTTTTAGAAGCAGGTGTTATTAGTATTTTAATAGGCCTGATAGTAGGAATTCTGGAAGAGTTTGTGCTCGTTAAGGCATTTCAAAAAAAATCCTTTCTGACCGTATCATTAATTCGAGCCACATTATATTCTCTGTTAACAAGTATTGTATTGTGTTTTGTTCTATCAATTGAGATCTCTATTATTGAACAAATAAGTTACTCAAAAGCCGTAATCCAATATCTAAAAAGTCCTTTATTTCAAAGAGATTTCCTATTTACATTCTTGTTCATAATTTTAATGCTATTTATTTTACAGATCATCTTACTAATTGGAAGAGCTAACTTTTTGAGATTAATTCTAGGGTTATATCACCAACCACGAGAAGTCTCAAGAATTTTCATGTTTGTTGATTTAAAAGGTTCAACATCTATTGCGGAAAAGTTAACAAACAAAGAATTTAGTGCTTTCGTTAAAGATTACTTTTACGACATATCAGATGCAATTATGATGTTTAGTGGAGAAGTCTATCAATATGTTGGGGATGAGATCATCGTTGTTTGGCCGATTCGAAGTAAAAATTTAAATTGTATACGGAGCTTTTTTAAAATGGTTGAAATAATTGAAGGAAAAAAGAATAACTATCAATCAAAGTATGGCATTATACCTGAATTTAAAGCAGGGATTCATGTCGGTCAGGTTATAGTAACCTCAGTCGGAAAACAAAAAAAAGAACTTGTATATCATGGTGATGTCCTGAACACTACTTCCAGAATTGAAGGAAAATGTAATGAATTGAAACAGAAATTATTAATATCAGAGGATATGCTAAATTATATCAATTTTGAAAAAGACTTTGTTGTGGAGGAAAAGGGGGAAATTGAGCTAAGAGGAAAAGCACATAAACTTAATCTTTATGGAGTAAAATTAGCAGCTAACAATGGCTATTCGTCGATGCCAGCGTAACTGCCCACGCCAAATTCGCTGCAAGCCTACGCTCTTGCGAATTTGCTGGCACGTTGTATAGCCCGTCGTTAGCCGCAATCAAATTTAGAGCGCGAAAAATAAATCAATTATTATCAATAAACAAGATATCCGTATCAATCAAAAATTTAATTGATACAGGTATATTTGCTAAGCATTTAATACAATATATCCTATAGTAAATTCGCCGATCAGAAAATGAACTTCATGAAAAATCTTGTTTTCGACCTGGAAACCGCCCTTACAGTCACCTTAATAATAACAGGGGCTGTGGTCTTGACCCGCTTTTTTAGGTGGCTCATTAATAAGTCTTTCATTACCGCATCGGAAAAACTAAAAGTCGATCCGACTCGATACAAGTTTTTTAAAAACGCAGTATCATTCATCATTTGGCTGATCGCTTTAGGGGCTATTATATCACTGGTTCCCAAACTAAAATCCTTAGCAATTACACTATTTGCAGGCGCCGGTATTTTGGTAGCCATTATTGGATTAGCTGCTCAGCAAGCATTTTCAAATATCATTAGCGGAATTTTCATCATACTATTCAAACCTTTCAGGGTAGGTGATATGATCAGGGTAGGATCACTCGACTATGGTATTGTAGAAGATATTACACTGCGACATACTATTATCACAAATCTTGAGAATAAACGAATCATCATTCCCAACTCCGTTATCAGCTCTGAAACTATTGTGAACGATAGTATTGAAGACATGAAGGTTTGCCGCTATATCGAAGTAGGTATCAGTTATGATAGTGATATAGAACTTGCCACCAGAATCATGCAGGAAGAGGGGATAAAGCATCCGGATTGTATAGATGTGCGTACGCAAGTGCAGAAGGACAAGGGCGTTCCGCAGGTAAACGTTCGCCTCCTTACTTTTGGTGATTTCAGTATTAACCTCAGAGCATTTGTCTGGACTGCTGACCCTTTGAAGGCAAACCAGATGCATAGCGACATCAATAAGGCTATAAAAAAGCGTTTTGACGCAGAAGGGGTAGAAATACCCTTCCCCTATCGAACTTTGGTTTATAAAAAAGACATTCCTCCAAATACGAAACTACAGACTGAGGAGTAGTCTGTAGAATAGACGTATAATAAGGATTTCTTTAAAAACATTTAAATGCGATGACATTAAAAGAGCAGAACCAAAAACCTTAAAATATGAGTAGATTTAAGCATTTAGTTTTGAATAAAGCAGGGATACTGTTATTGATCATCGCTGTGATCTGTATAACTTCATGTGATAGTAATCAGGAAAAAAGTAATGTAAATGTGAACAACAATGCTTTACAAAATGAAGCATTATTTGTAGCCACAATACAAAAACACCTTGATGCCGTATCAAATAAAGATCTCACCACATTAATAAGTACCTTGTCTCCGGAAGGGAAAATGCAGCTCATCTTGCCTAATTCAGAAATAATAGACTCCACTGTTAATTTCATTGAATACCACAAAGAATGGTTTCAGGATACCTCTTGGACCTTTGAAACAAAAATAATAAATACAGAGATTGGTGATAAAATAGGAATTGCAATTACAGAAATCATATATCGGGAGCCAGATAGAAATGGAAAGCCCTATTTCAATAGAATGATTGTTAGTTATGGATTAGAAAAAATCGACGACAAATGGTATATCATTTCAGATCATGCAAGCTCAATTGAAAAATCGAATATTTAATTAAACCGGTTTGTATAAACGCAGGTGTGGCGCATAACCTCACTTCCTGTTTTATGTAGTGTTATATGCTTTTTTTCTTTTCCAAATTTGTTCAATTACCGTCCATCCTAATACTACAATGCAAATACCAATAATTTTTTTTTGATCAAAATTTCCTGCATTTGTAGTCAGAATAATTAAGGTATGCATAGCTACTACTGGTAAAATTGACTTAAAATCATCAGCTAATTTCCCCAAAAGAAATCCACCACCAATGCATATCAATGGAAAGATGAAAATATCGAATTGAGTATCAAATCTAAAATGCCAAATCCACCAAATTACACCTATAAAAATGTATTTTAAATTTTTATTTAATCCTTCAAGTGCGTTTTGTAAGTATCTTCTCCAACCAAATTCTTCAGTAAAAGCATAAATCGTATTTGTCAAAGCAAAAGCAAATCCGTAGACTGATTTGTTCATTCCAAAATTATTATTTAATCCACTAATCGAAAAAGCGACTATCGGCAGGCTTAATATGAGTACATTTTTGATTTTTTCATCTCCAAAAATCGTGATTCTATTTGATCTGTTTTTGTGAAATGTAAGTACAATTAAGGCTGCAATCAATGTGCTAAATCCAGCTAACAAATATCCTGATTCTGAGATAAATGTGTTCTTAGTAACGGATTGAAAAAAATCTTTGAAATAACCTTGCTGAACTTGATAGGATATTCCAAAAGCAATTAGAATAAATAAGATGATATATTTCCAGTCAATTTTCATTTATATATTTTACCACTTATTCAATTCTTCAAATTACGGATTACGGCTGCCTAAAACTAATCCTTTCAGGAAATCAGCTGTATCCATCTATTCTTATCTATTAATTTTCCCATTTCTCTTTATTCCGATCACAAATTCAATAAAATACCCCCTGGTTTAATTAATTTCATCCGACTAAATTTGCTCAAGGTATTTGTGTAAACTTAGGCTTTAAAACCATTCTTTAAAAGATTAATATTTTAATTGTCCTTTAAAAGAAGGAATTCTTTAAGAAAGCTATGAGCTATTTGTCCAAGTTGGAGTATTCAATATTTTCCACATCCTACTTGTTATCTTTGAAGATATGCGGACTAATCAGTTTATAAAAAGTGAACAATATTGGATCAAAAGAAAAGTTCCAATATTATTCTCTGGAGATTTGGTTTGCCTGTTACCTACATAGAAAAGGATAAAATATTGTGTATTGAAGGTTGAACACCTAATGCAAAACTTTCCCAGAAATGGAGTATACCCATTAATTTTATGTTCATTGGTTCGCCAAGCGACCACTTTCCTTACCGGATAGAAGAACTGGGAGGCGTTCGGTTGATCATTTAAAAATAGTTAAAAGATTGATGCATGAATAAAAAAAAGCTGCTCATTATCGGCGCTGGTTTTGGAGGCATCCAATTAGCTAAAGCACTGCGCAATCAGCCATTTGATCTTTTATTGCTAGACAAAAACAATTACCACACCTTTCAGCCACTACTCTACCAGGTGGCAACCGGAGGCTTGGAAGCAGGTAGTATTGCTTACCCGGTAAGAAGAATTTTAAGAGGTTTTAAGAATGTACGCTTCCAAATGGCAGAAGTATTACAAATTGATACTGATCAGCATTCGGTAAATACTTCAGTCGGAAAAATAGACTACGACTATCTTGTTATTGCCACGGGCAGCACCAATAATTTTTTCAATTTTGAACCTATTAAAAATTATCTTTTACCACTAAAATCAATAACAGATGCATTGGATATTCGAAGTTTTTTGATGCAAAACCTGGAAAAGGCTGTTGCAACTTTTGACCAGTCAGAAAAAAGTGAATTGATGAATATCGCTATCATTGGCGGCGGTCCAGCAGGGATAGAATTGGCGGGAGCGCTGGCTGAAATGAAACGGTTTGTGCTGCCGAAAGATTTTCCGCAAATTGATTTTAGTACGATGTCCATTAATCTCTTTGAAGCAGCGCCAAAATTATTAGGCAATATGTCTGAGGAATCTTCTCAATATAGTTTGAAATATCTGCAGGAAATGGGCATTAACGTGTTGCTCAATTCAAAAGTTAAAGACTATGATAATAGTAAAATATACCTGGAAGATGGCACAGAATTTCAGACGGATACCGTCATCTGGACAGCAGGTGTAAAATGTAATCCTATTGAGGGTCTTTCCAAAGAATTTATTACAGGGGGCAACCGTATCGTGGTCAATGAATATAATCAAATCCAAGGATTAGAAAATGTCTTTGCCGTAGGCGACATTGCAGCAAAGCTTGACGAACAAAACCCCAAAGGTTTACCGATGCTGGCGCAGGTTGCCATACAACAGGCAAAACATTTAGCAAAAAACCTGAAAATGACTATCAAAGGAAAACCAATGCAACCTTTTGAATATAATGACAAAGGTGTGATGGCAACTGTCGGTCGAAACAAGGCAGTAGTGGATTTACCAAAATTGAAATTTCAAGGTGCAATTGCCTGGCTGGTCTGGATGTTTGTTCATATTTTTTCCTTGATTGGGTTTAGAAACAAACTCGTTGCCTTCATTGATTGGGCAAATAACTACTTTAGTTATGACCGCCCCCTGGGGCTTATTATCCGACCGTATAAAAAGAAAGGCAAATAGTTTTTATTAAAAAAGTGCGCGCCGTTTTTAAAAGTTCTATATTTCAATTTCCCCGTGCTATTATGATAGCTGTTTTTATTTAATTTAAATCCTGATGGTATATTTTTTCTAAAAGAGCAAAAAGTTCGGGATGCTTTTTTTCGAAATGCCGTGGTTGAGTGAAAAAATATTCGCTGACGACACTAAAAAACTCAGCTTCATTAGTAGCTCCATAAGGGTCAATGTCAGAATGTTGTTCTTTGATATCTTTGATTTCTTGATGCATTCGCTTCAGCCAGGGTAGCGTATACTGACTTTGAATTAACATTTCAGGAATTCCATCAACCGATCCATCCGCTTTATCCAGCAAATGGACAAACTCATGGATACCAACATTCCTGTTACTTCGCTGGTTTTCAAAGCTCAGGTGCAGTGCTGGTTTTGATAAAATCATCATTCGCTGCATAGCTCCTGATCCTACCATGCCTAAGGTATTGCGATCGCTGCCTTCTGTTGCATATTCTTCATTAAAAAGGCCTTTGTAAAGGAGTACTTCATTTAGGTTTCGGTATTGCCATCCTAGAAACCCAAACAGCGGAATAACCGCACTCGAAGCAACCAGCAAGCGGTCTGCATCATCTACGGTTATTTCAACTCCGGTAATAGCGACATCTTCAAGAAATTGTAAAACAGCCTGTTCAAAACGATTTTTTTCTGAAGCTGACAAATGATTATAAAATAGTACTTTTTCTTCCAGGATTTGTCGCCAGTTTAATGGAAAGTCACGATTGATTGATTTCTTTTTTCTAATAAATAACCACCATCCCGTTAAAACCAAAAACAAAAGCGAGCTGATTATAAAAGTGTATTTAAATATCATGTTCTCCTAAATTATTATTTACGAATTATAATTTCCCACAGAAATAAACGACATTCAAATTTAATATTAAAAAGCAACTTTAAATGATTTGTTCTTTCCCCTCCAAACTACCGTAATGCTTCAGTTTTTGCAAATCAAAAACCAGCATACCGGAGGCAGTAAAATCATTGGAAGCGGACCTTTTGGTTTTGGGCGCAAATGGTCACTGTTTTTTTTAAGACTTAATTTGTAGAACAACGGTGGATTCCGTCAGGCACAATGTAAGTGTTCCTGTTTTTATTGTAAGACAAGATAATTGAACCGTCAAATAATAATGTGCAACAATAGGTACATGAAAATATCGGCGCTTTAGATGGGAATATTAGCTTGTTGGGTATGTTTTATTTTTTCAATTATAAACTGATTCTCAGTTCCCGCCTTGGCAAATTTTTGCGCTAAGGGCGAGAACCAAGAAACTATTTTTGAAGAAGGTTATCACTGTACAATGCTTTCAACTTTGTCAGCAGCAACTACTACGGAATTATCCACTCCAAACGGAGTTGGAACGTATTTGTCAGCTTTCCAGTCATTTACCCAACGTTCATTGTCGATCAAATACCGAAACTGATGTTCCTCTCCGGATTTGAAGTTCATTGAGGCAGTAAATTTACCGTCTTTAAACTTCATAAGAATTCCTTTGTTTTTCTCCCAATTGTTGAAATCTCCAACTAGTTTGACTTCTTTGGCTCCTTTAGCGGCCTCCTTAGGCAAAGAAAAAGTTACCTTATAGGTTTTCTTTGATTTGACAAATTGCTTTTTTAAACTCATTTTTTTTGTTTTAATAGGTTAAGAAAAAATCGGCTACTTTCATTCCGCAAAATTGATAAATTGCGTATTGTTAAACAAGCCTGATAACAATAATTATCTATTAAATAATTTCAGGATTGTCATGTCTTTAAATTCTAAATAATTATGCATTTCTCCGGAGCTAATGCTCTCACATTCTGTTCAATTCTTTTACCAAAACATACTTGAAAATTGTAAAAAGTATATGCTAATTATATAAAAGACAAAAAACAAAATAAAGGTCACTTTTAAGACCGTCATTTATTTATATTACGCCTCTTTTACGATTTTGATTCCTATTATTTGCTTTTTTTAAAATAATAGAAAGGATGGCCTTATCTGGATACAAGCAAGCATTGGCCGGTATTCTTTCGTATTTCAATGTCGACCAAGCTGGAATTTTTGTCTTTGACTATAAGTTGTGTTGCCTTTTTGCAGGTATGGCTAATTAAATCTATTAATTGCTTTGAATGTGAAAAAAGAAAACTGGTCTACTCTCCTAAAAGAATTTACATTTGGTTTAAAACATTGGAATAAAATTGATAAAATTGCCTTTTAAGAGGAAAAAAATGGAGAAAGTCAATTATCATATTAAATATTCTTTTACGCCTACTTAAAAATCTTTAATCATGAGATTGAATATTCAAAAGTTTAAAGTCCCTGCTCAAAGCCCCCTTGACCTGAGAAAATACGATCCTGCCTTTAAAGATGGTTTTAAAAGTAAAAAGGCAGCTAAGAACCAACTCGAAAAAGACATTGAAATAATGTCAAAATTACAATACCGGCTATATGCTGAAAACCGGAAGGCGCTGCTTATTATTTTCCAGGCAATGGATGCTGCCGGAAAAGATGGAGCGATCAAGCATGTCCTTTCTGGAATCAATCCACAAGGTTGTGAAGTACATAGTTTTAAGCACCCTTCTTTGGAGGAATTAGATCACGACTACCTGTGGCGCCATTATACCAAATTGCCTGACCGCGGCAGAATTGGCATTTTCAACCGTTCCCATTATGAAAATGTGCTCATCACCAAAGTCCATCCTGAGTTTATAATGGCGGAAAATCTGCCGGGAATCCATTCGGTATCTGATGTGACTGAAAACTTTTGGGAAGCCCGTTACCGGCAAATCAATAATTTTGAAAAGACCATTTCAGAAAATGGCACGACCATCATTAAGTTTTTTCTCCACCTTTCGAAAGAAGAACAAAAGAAACGTTTTTTTGACCGAATAGAAGACTCCGAAAAGAACTGGAAATTCTCTTCTGCCGATATTGAAGAACGCTCATATTGGGATGATTACCAACGGGTTTATGAAACAGCACTCAGCAAAACTTCCACAGCTTATGCACCCTGGTATATCATCCCTGCTGACCACAAATGGTTTAGCCGCGTGGCTATAGGGAGTATCATCGTGGAAACTTTAAAAGGAATGGACATCCAAATGCCGGTACTTTCTGAAAAGGGAAAAATTTTGTTACAACAAGCAAAGGTAGCGCTAGAAAAAGAATAAATTTTAATGCCCTTCAGCGCTGGCGGATTTATTTTTTATAAGACCAGATAGTTTAAACGATCAATTTTAAATTGGCAGATAACATTAAATTTGTTATCTATCAAAATGGCATTAAAGGAGTAGCAGGAATTATTTAAAATCAAAACTAAGGTTTCACATGAAAACAAACATTCCCAAATTTCTCTTTTTTGATATCGGTGGCGTCTTGCTCACCAATGGCTGGGGGCATGAATCCCGCCAGAAAGCTGCTAAGCATTTTGGGTACGATTTTGAAAAAATGGACTGGTTGCACAACTTTATTTTTAATGTCTATGAAATCGGCAGCATCACACTTGACGAATACCTGGATACCACCGTTTTTAGCCAGTCCAGGGATTTTTCAAAAAAAGATTTTAAAACCTTCATGTTTGCCCAATCCATCGAGTTGCCGGAAATGCTGCAATGGCTAAAAAAGTGGAAGAAAGACAACCCCGGTTTCCACATCATTTCCATCAATAATGAAGGAAAAGAGCTGAATGATCATCGGATCAAAACTTTTGGTTTACACGATTGTTTTGATGCTTTCATTTCTTCCTGCGAAGTAGGGATGCGAAAGCCTGATCCTGATATTTTTAAACTAGCACTGGGCATCGCACAAGCTGCACCGGAGGAATGTGTTTATTTTGATGATCGCCCGATGCTGGTGGCTGCTGCTCAAAAACTAAAAATCCGGGCTTTCCATCATGAGGGTTTTAGTTCCACCAAAAAAATTATTGATAACCTTATACATTAAAACAAACATGGAGAAAATACCAGCGAAACAAATGCAATTTGGGATGATTGGCCTGGGTACGATGGGACGCAACCTATTACTTAATATGGCCGACCACGGATATGCCGTTTCCGGATATGACAAAAATACCAGCCAGGTGACCTTGTTTGAAAAGGAAGGAAAAAACAAAAAAGTAAAAGGCTTTACGGATTTGGCTGACTTTGTACAAAATTTGCAAAAACCAAGGGCAGTAATGATGTTGGTTCCCGCAGGAAAAATTGTCGACACCGTCATTGCTGAACTCCTGCCATTGCTTGATCAAGGCGACCTCATTATCGATGGCGGAAACTCATATTTTACCGATACCAACCGAAGAGCAACAGCATTAGAAAAGAAAGGATTACATTTTTTTGGAATGGGAATTTCCGGAGGAGAGGAAGGCGCGCGAAGAGGACCCAGTATGATGCCCGGTGGCGACCAACAAGCTTACCAGCATGTAAAACCTATTTTTGAAAGTATTGCTGCCAAAGTTGATGGAGAACCTTGTGTCACTTACATAGGTCCTGGCGCGTCCGGGCATTTTGTAAAGATGGTCCACAATGGTATCGAATATGCCCTGATGGAACTAATTGCGGAAACTTATGGCCTGTTGAAAAATGGGTTGCACCTGAAAAACAAAACGATCCATGACGTTTTCAAACAATGGAACGAAGGTAGATTGCAATCTTTTCTTTTGGAAATCACCAGAGATATTTTTGCCTTTGAAAACCCAGATTCCGATCACTTGTTGTTGGATGATATCAAAGACGAAGCGAAATCCAAAGGGACCGGAAAATGGACTTCTCAAATTGCCATGGATTTACACTTGCCTGTGCCCTCTATTGATACCGCAGTTTCAATGCGTGATTTATCGAAATATAAAACCCTAAGAACACAGTTAGCAAAGATGTATCCCGAAAAAGCGTCAAATCGCTCTCCGATCGAAAACCAAGAGGAATATCTAGTGCAATTGGAACAGGCCTTTCATTTTTCTATGATTACTATTTACGCCCAGGGGATGCACTTACTTTACAAAGCATCTGAAGAACACCAATACAATCTGCAACTCGACCAAGTAGCTAAAATCTGGAGAGGTGGCTGCATTATCCGGTCAAAATTTTTGGAGGATATATTTTCTGCATTTCAAAAAAATGAAAATTTAACGCATTTGTTTTTGGATAAAAACATTCAATCCATGATCCAGGCAGATCTGCAAAGTACGAGGGAAGTTGTGGCGGGAGCCATGACAAATGGATTCCTTGTTTCCGTATTTGCCAATACCTTAAGTTATTTTGATGCCATACGAACTGGGAATTTGCCTACCAATCTTATTCAGGCGCAGCGGGATTATTTTGGAGCGCATACCTATGAACTCATCGGCAAAGAAGGTGTTTTTCATACGCAATGGTCAGGCGATGCTAATAGTTAACCGGATAGTTATGGAGGACTCCATTTGTTCATTTTATTTACAATTTTAATAAAAGCAGCAATCATGATAAAGATAAAAACTCAGCCGGTTATTTTTGTAATTTTTGGCGCTACTGGTGATTTGAACTGGCGCAAAATCAA
This sequence comes from uncultured Saprospiraceae bacterium, assembly GCA_963793295.1. Taxonomy (GTDB): domain Bacteria; phylum Bacteroidota; class Bacteroidia; order Chitinophagales; family Saprospiraceae; genus JAHDHW01. The sequence goes on from CAWBZX010000044.1 coordinate 80,324, forward strand.
CCCGGCGCTTTACAATTTATTTTTGGATGACTGGCTGTCTGAGCAATTTGCTATCATCGGAACCGGGCGTTCCAAATATTCGGATGAAGATTTTAGAAATAAACTATTAGACGGGATCAATAAGTTTTCCCGTAAAGGAGAAGCAGATAAAAACGAATGGGATAGATTTTCTGCTAACATTACCTATCAATCTGCTGATCTAAATGACGATAAAACCTATCAAAAGCTCGCTGTAAAAATCGACGAATTGAAGAAGGAATGGGAAAAAGAGCCAATTGTTATTTTTTATATGGCAGTATCGTCTAATTTTTTTCCAATCATTGCCGAAAATATTAAAAAGAACAAGCTCGCTGAGCATTCTGAAAAGGCGCGTATTGTTTTGGAAAAACCCTTTGGTATAGACCTTGATTCCGCAAAAGCATTAAATAAATTATTATGCAATATATTTGATGAAACACAGATTTACCGTATTGATCATTACCTCGGCAAAGAAACCGTTCAAAACATCATGGCTTTCCGGTTTGCTAATTCCATCTTAGAACCGATATGGAACCGAAACTATATCCAGCATGTGCAGATTTCGGTAACCGAGCAATTAGGCGTGGGTAGCCGGGGGCAATATTATGAAGGTTCTGGCGCGCTTCGCGATATGGTTCAAAACCATATTTTACAGCTGCTTTGCCTGATTGCTATGGAAAACCCCATCAATTTTCACGCAGACGAAGTGCGTAATCGAAAAGTTGATGTGCTCCGTTCTATGCGCCCTTTTAAAGTGGATGAAATCAAAACCAGCGCTGTTCGGGGACAATACAGCGAAGGCTGGATCGAAGGTGTAAAAGTGCCGGGATACCGCGAAGAAGCCGGTGTTGAACCACAATCCAACACCGAGACCTTTGCAGCATTAAAGTTTTTTGTCGACAACTGGCGATGGCATGGTGTACCATTTTATGTGCGCTCGGGAAAGCGCCTTCACAGCACGGCTTCCATCATTTCTATTCAGTTTCGGGATGTCCCGCACATGGTTTTTCCGGCAGAAGCAATAGATAATTGGCGACAGAATCGGCTGGTTATCAGCATACAACCCGAAATGAGTATCCGCCTTCAGGTACAGGCCAAAAAACCGGGATTGGACATGGTGCTCAATACAGTGGATATGGTTTTTGATTATGATAGTAATTATGGAAAGGAGTCTCCAGAAGCATACGAAACGCTTCTCCTGGATACTATGCTTGGTGACCAAACATTGTTTATGCGCGGCGATCAGGTGGAGGCAGCCTGGGACATACTGATGCCGGTCCTTAACTCCTGGCAGTCAAAAACCAGCCTTGATTTTCCAAATTATTCTGCTGACTCCTGGGGTCCTGAATTGGCGGAAGCACTAATTGCCCGTGACGGATTCCATTGGTTTTCATTACCTACTCACCCCAAAAAAACCAAATAATGAAATTCCATATTTTTGATAAAGAACAAGAATTAATAATGGCTTTTGCTGATTATTTTATTGAAAAAGCCCAAAAATATATCAGTGATAAGGGTTTATTCAATGTAGTATTGGCAGGGGGCAGTTCACCTAAAAAAGTTTATGAATTGCTGGCTTCGCCCGGCTTCAGAGATAAGATCGATTGGGGAAAAGTTAATTTTTTCTTTGGTGATGAGCGATATGTTCCTGCTAATGATTCACAAAATAATGCCCTGATGGTTGAAAAAACCCTTTTCAGCCCTTTACAAATTTCAAAAGCTCAAATTTTCAAAGTCGATACTTCCTTACCTCCAAAGGAATCGGCGGAAAAATATATGCAAACCATCACCGCTCATTTTAAAAGAAAACCAATCCACTTTGATTTAATTCTTTTAGGCCTGGGTGATAATGCACACACCGCTTCACTATTTCCATTTACTGATGTGCTGTATGAAAAAATGCCTTCGGTAAAAGCCGTTTATTTAAAGGAAGATGGAGTTTTTCGCATCACCATGACCGCACCATTGATTAATCAGGCAAAACATATAGCCTATCTTGTCTTCGGTGAAAACAAAGCGGAAGCAGTTTTACAAGTGATTAAAGGGGATGATAATCCCGAGCAGTTTCCAGCTCAGCTCATTAGTCCGGAAAATGGAGACATGCATTGGTTTTTAGACAAAAAAGCAGCAAGGTTTTTAGTGTAAAAACGGGTGATCATGTTTTTTTTAGCTGCTTTTTTATTTTAAGTATTTAATACTTTTAAACCAATCCTAATTCTCTCCTAAATTCCCTCCTATTTTTAAATCCTAAGAATCTCGTTCAAGAGAACCAGAAGTCTAATTTACCCTAAAATTAGCTTCCCTGTTGATATTGAAAATAGAAAACTTATGTCCAAAAAATTAAACTTACCGTTGATTTTGGAAGGGTGTAGGGTCAATAACCCGGTTAGTCAGAAATTGTTGTACCGACATTTTTTTGGTTATTCAATGAATATTTGCCTGCGTTTTTCAAAATGTAAGGAAGCTGCGGAAGAAATATTGAATGATGCTTTTTTAAAAGTTTTTCAAAATATAGATAAATATAATGACCAATTTCCTTTTCGTCCCTGGCTTCGAAAAATTCTTATTAACACTGCAATAGACTACTATCGCGTACATCAAAATCACACTAAAATTCTTTTATTAAAAGATATGACGGATATGGCGATCGCGGAAATGCCTAAGATTTTTCCTAAAGATGACGCTCTACCAATAGTTCAACAATTGCCTCCAGCTTACCGAATGGTTTTCAATTTATATGTAATGGAAGATTATAAACATCATGAAATTGCAGAAATGCTTTCTATAAATATAGGCACCTCTAAATCAAATTTATCAAGAGCAAAAGTAAAACTTCAATCTATACTTTCGAAGCGCAACAAAGTAAAATCCGAATATGCTTAAAACTTTAGAAGTTCTCCCATTTCTATCCTAAATCAACCTGTAAATTTGATTTGAATATTTCATTTTTTTAAAATAAAATTAATACTCAAATGAACATGAAAAGAATATTTTTTGGCCTGGTCATCCTTATTGGTGTATTTGGGATTTCCATGACCATCGACAAAACCGAAATTCCGAAAGCTGTTAAAGAAGCATTCTCCAAAAAATATCCCACTGCCAAAAAAGTAGAATGGGAAACAGAAGAAAACGGTGAAGAAGAAACATCAGCGAGTATGGAAGAAGAATATGAAGTGCAATTCAAACTAAACGGTAATAAAACAACTGCTAAATTCAAAGCAGACGGTAGCTGGCTGGAAACAGAAAGTGAACTTAAAAAATCTGATTTGCCCCAAATGGTACAAACAGCCATAGCTGCTCAATTCTCGGGATATGATCTTAACGAGGTTGAACTAGTCGAAACACCTGAAATAGCGAAAGCTTACGAAGTAAAACTCGAAAATGAAAAGAATGATTCGGAAGTAAAAGCATTATTTAGCCCAGATGGAACATTGCTAAGCCAGAAAGTAAAAGATAAAAATGACAATGAAACCGAGGGAGAGGAAGAAAACGAGGAAAATGGAAATCATGAATAACCGCATTATCATTTAATGAAAATCGCTTCAAAATCTTACCAACTATATTTCACACTCGGCAAGATTTTGGAGCGCTCTTTTTTTTTGTTATCTTATATTTTTATCCTTATCAGGCATGAAAATACTAATTATAGAAGACGAACTAACGCTTGCTCAAAGTATCCGGCAATACCTTGAAGCAGAAGGTAATACCTGTGAAATCGCCCCAGATTTTGATGAAGCATGGTTGAAAACAGGAGTCTATGAGTATGATTGTATTTTGGTAGATATTACTTTACCGGGAGGGAACGGTTTGGATATTATCCGGGAATTGAAAAAAAAACAATCTTCCGTTGGCATTATTATCATTTCCGCAAAAAACTCGCTCGATGATAAAATAAAAGGTCTGGAGCTTGGGTCAGATGATTATTTGCCCAAACCTTTTCACCTTTCAGAACTTAATGCCCGTATCAAAGCATTGGTCCGTCGAAAAGAATTTAGCGGAAATACTATCATTTCTTATAACGAGATAAAAGTATTCCTAGATGAAAAACGAGTAATGGTGGAGAATACTGACCTTATTTTAACCAAAAGCGAATACACTTTGTTATTGTATTTTCTCGCAAATCGCAATCGAGTACTTTCCAAAGAAAGTATTGCCGAACACCTTGTAGGTGATGATGCAGAAACCCTGGACAACTTTGATTTTATTTATTCTCATACCAAAAACCTGCGTCGCAAATTAATACAAACCGGGTCATCTGATTACATCAAAGCGGTTTATGGAATAGGTTATAAATTTACAAACCGATGAAGCTACTCCAACAAACCGGGCGTTATTTTTTATTCTTTTCATTACTAGCTTTTATAGTGGGAGGAATTGTCTTGTTTTTTGCACTAGGTTATATGCTGAATAATGAAATGGATGAAGACCTAAAGCATACCAGAACCACATTATACAAAGAGTTGAACAAAAGAGATAGTTTGCTGCCAACTATTGAAATCATGGACGAAGTAATTGAGTTACGTGAAGTTTCCCAACTTTCAGATCTTGAAATTTTTAAAGACACGATGTTTCAGGTAAGTGAGAAAGAGGATGGAGTAGAGGTGTTTGAAATGGAGCTTTACCGCCAATATATTTATACCGAGCAGATTAAAGGAAAAAATTATCGTATTGGATTAAATCATTCTAAAATTGATGATCAACATTTACTGATGACAATTATCGGAATGATAAGCCTGTTATTCTTTTTGTTTTTAATGGTCATCAACTTATTCAATCGCTATTTATCGGTTCGGTTATGGAAGCCATTTTACCGAATAGTCCAACAGGTGGAACAGTTTAATACTACCAAAGCAACAGTATACCAACCTGTCTCATCCAACACTGAAGAATTTAAAACCCTCGATAACGCATTACAAAAAATGACTGAGAAAATCGCAAGGGATTTTCTATCACTCAAACAATTTACAGAAAATGCTTCACATGAAATGCAGACTCCCCTTGCCATTATACAATCCCAGATAGAGTTACTTTTACACCACAAACAACACGATGAAAAAGCGTTGCAGCATCTGCATCAAATTCAGCAGTCGGCTACCAAACTGTCCAAGCTCAACAAAACACTTTTACTTCTAACCCGTATTGAAAACCAACAGTTTGAACCAATCGAATCAGTAGATTTGAAGGAAATAATTCTCCAAAAACTGGAAGCATTGGAACTTTTGATTGTAGACAAGGCACTCGAAGTTAAAATGGATCTGGTTCCAGTTTCTGTTACTGCAAATCCTGTTCTATCTGATATTCTGATCAGTAATCTATTAAGCAATGCCATAAAGCACAATCTTTCAAATGGAGAATTAATACTCCATTTATCAGAGGATAAGTTGACCATTCGTAATACTGGAAGCCCGCTGAAGTTATCGCCAGCGCAATTATTTGAGCGTTTCCGTAAAGAAGATAATTCCTCTAAATCAGTTGGTTTAGGATTAGCCATTGTAAAAGAAATTTGTGATTTATATGATTGGAGTATTGACTACAAAAACGAAGGAAAATGGCATGAAGTAATCATCAATTTACATCAGTGAGTTAGGTGGTTTTGCAAGATTATTAAAGTTGATCTAAGCCGTCACTCCTATTCTTATTAAGATTCAAAAAAACATTTTAATCTAACTATAAAAAAGCAGAAATTTGATTTTGCTATTTGCTTTTTATTTACATTGGAGCTTATAATCCAGATCGGTATATTTAGTTAAATAGCTATTGATTATAAAGCGATTAGTTTTCAAGGAAAAAATATTTTGTGCAGCTGTCAGACAGTGAAATATCTTCTTTATAAAGTTGACAGGCATTAACGGAGGGATAGGAAAATGATGCTTTTTGGTAATTTATGGAGGAAAGAGATACATAAATTTTCCATGTAATAACTTTAAACTATGTACTGGTTATTTTCAAAAAAAAGGTTTTGAGTTTGACTCGACAATAAAAATTTATTGGGCATTAAAAATCTAACTATTAAATCATTTAAATCATTATTAATAAATGATAAAAGAAAAAACTGCTTCGCATATCACCCAGCTCAACATCCAAGACACTCCTTCCGGTAGCATTGGAGAATATTGGTTACACCTGGTTAATAATGGTATAGGAGAATCTATTTGTTTACCGGTAATGGTAGCAAGAGGGATTCATGATGGACCTGTTTTGGGCCTGACTGCCGCTATTCACGGAAATGAATTGAATGGTATACCGGTCATTCAGCAATTATTTAAGGAATTGGATGTTCAGCAGCTTAAGGGTACTGTAATCGGTTGCCTGGCAACCAACCTGCCGGGGCTTTTACTCGAACAGCGGAAATTTAATGATGGTACCGATCTCAACCATATTGCACCAGGAAAAGCCGATGGGGATATGTCGCAAATTTATATGGCGAGACTGGTGGATCGTTTTCTGCCGCCACTGCAATATCTTATTGATATTCACACAGCCAGTTTTGGACGTATAAATTCCTATTATATTCGAGCCAATATGTCCAAAGATGAACCTTCCCGAATGGCAAGGTTACAAAACCCGGAAATCATTCTCGACAATCCGGCGCACGATGGTACTTTCAGGAGCACCGCCATGGGCATGGGAATTCATGCCATCACTTTAGAATTAAAAGATCCTAATCTTTTCCAGTTTGATGTGATTGAAGAGGCTTTAACAGGCGTTCGAAATATCCTTTATGATTTGAAAATGCTGGAGGGAACACCAGTCTCTCCGTCAACTCACACCATTTTGTGTGACCGCTCTTATTGGGCTTACACCGATGAGGGAGGAATCTTAAAGGTATATCCTGAGGTAAAACAATACCTCAAAAAAGGAGAATTGATAGCCGATGTCCGAACGATTTTTGGTAAGGTGATAAAAGAATATTTTTCTCCCGAAGATGGAATCGTCATAGGAAAAAGTGTCAATCCAATCAATCAAAGTGGTAGCCGGATTTTGCATTTAGGGATTAATCCGAGGGAGATACCTTGTATCGTTTAAATAAGAAGCTTTCAGCTATCAGTTTTTTGAATTGACCCCAAAGAAAATCTCAGTCTTTATTAAAAAATTTGGATATTTCCGTTTTTGATTTTCTATTGATTTCGATAAAAAATTATGTTTGAACACCAGACAAAACCACTACTTTCTAAACGCGAATTTTTCGCAAGAGTAATCCGTTATTTCTTTTTTTCGACTTTGATATTAGGCGGATCATTGGGAATCGGAATGTTAGGTTATCATTATTTAGCCAACCTCAACTGGGTAGATGCTTTTTTTAATGCTTCGATGATCCTGACAGGAATGGGGCCAGCAAATGAAATGCCTGATGATGCGGCAAAAATATTTTCGGGTTGTTACGCTTTATTTTCTGGAGTGGCTTTTCTTTCTACCGTAGCCGTATTATTTGCACCTATTGCTCATCGGTTTTTACATGTCATGCACATCGAGGAAAAAGATAGTTAATAAAGTTTTTTGTGTATTTCTGATCAGCTACGCTCAATTTAAAAACCCACTTTGGCTTTCGCCTGACGAAAGAGTGCAAAAAGAAAATATTTGGAGTCCAGAGAGTTGATAATTTGAAAATCCTCTGATAGTGTGGTCTCCCCATCAAGAAATTTTAATATTTGCTGTACCGGGTTTTTTGCATACATCTGATGAAAAATTTTAGGCCCCAAATGATTTTTATTCATTAAGATATCCAACAGCAAAGTGTCATAAACCCTGAATTTTCGATCAATTAAGTTATGGTCAGGCCTTCTTTGCGCCTTCAGATTTTCCACGATTGCCTTTGCATTCTTTTCCGCATATTTGAAGGAATATCCCGTGGAAGGTCTTACCCATGATCCAGCCGTTCCGATCTTTGTAATCCTCTCTGAATTATTTTTATGAAAAGGATAATTCGTCATCGGGATTATCCCTTGTTCCACTTCTGTGATTTGGTATTTTCCTTGACTTATGTAGCTTGAAATATATATTTTCAAATGTTGCTCATAAACCTCGTCAGGCAATACCTCTTTTGTAAATAAGGTAAATTCTACCAGCGCTTCATTCTTACTCACAGGAAGCACATAACTGAAGCTGGTACTATCCTCGTATTGCAATCTAAAATCCATCATAGTGAACCTAGCAGGATCAAATACGTCATTTTCGAACTTTATGATCCAGCCTTTGAAATGTTGTAAAATGCGGATATACCGATCATCAGATTGAAAAAAACCACTATCTATTCGGCTATCGAAGCAGTGATTTACCAAATAAGAATTTACTCCATTACCAATATTGACATGACTACTCTGGGTTTTTATATCCAATACTTCATCAGTGATCCATTCAATATTATCCTTTTGACTGATTATTTCTTTCGCATAATTATAAAAAGAAATACCTCTCAACTTCTTGTAGGAATAAGGTTTTAAATCGAGTAGGAGTTCTTCCTTTGTCGTAATAAACTTTCCTTCATCCCAGCTATGGTGAATGATTTGGTCCCATTTTCCGGCTCCTTTTTCCCAAAAGCACCAGGTTCTATCATTATCACTTTTATTGTTTTTGTCAATGATCAGAATATTTTTCTTATCGAAAAAAGGATCCATTGCAAAAGCTAAAGCCAACTGAAGACCTGCAGCGCCAGCACCTACAATACCATAATCATATACTTTGGTAGACATAGAAATAGATAAAGAAAACCAATTGAGAAATGTAAACATGACTTGAAAAAGCCGTATTCCCTTTTATTTTTGAACTTTGATAAATGTAATGCAACAAAAATGCGATTCCAAACCATGCAATATAATTTCTCAAAGGAACCGTCTCCTGCTCCCAAATCCAGAAATCAAACTGAGGTGCCGAAAATTCCATAAAATAATCCAATAATACCATTAAGGCACTTCCTCCAATTATTCTTAGCCATTTATTGTTGGTAAAATTGCTTATCAGGCAAGCGGTGACGAAAGTAAGTACCATCCAGTTGACACCGATCAACCAAGGCACTCCATCTATTTTAGCACCAAGATTATCTCCGTAATAATAGGCTCCAAAAAGGAAGTCATAATGTACCCCTATCCATTCAACCGTCATTCCAATAATAAAAAAACTAGCGGCTACTAATGCAGTTTTCAGTTTATCAACAGGAAAGCTGACAAGAAATAGAATAAAGAGTATCGTAAGATTGATGGGGGTTTTACTCAAAAACCAGCTATCAAAACCCAGGGTTATACCAATAATTCCTGTAAGCTGAAATAACCATATCAGTGGTATGGATAGCTGAGGCAGATCAAGTTTTCGTGTAAGTGTAATATTCATATTAAGCTGCTTCTATGAGTTCTGAAACGATTTTAGCTGACAATAAACAAAGCGGAATGCCTCCTCCCGGATGCACCGAACCACCACAAAAGTATAGCCCCTTCACTTTGCTCGTATAATTTGGATGCCTTAAAAATGCTGCGAATTTGGAGTTGCTTGATGCTCCGTATAAAGAACCACGATGTGATTTGGTTTTGGATTCTATGGTTCTGGGATCAAGGATACTTTCTATTTCAATGTGTTGTTCGATGTTAATGCCTAAGGTTTCGTTTATTTTCTTTTGAATATTTTTTCTGGTTTTATGGATCAATGATTCCCAATCCTGATCAAAATTGCCGGGGGTATTTACCATGACAAACCAATTTTCGCATCCTTCCGGTGCATCAACAGATTCTTCCTTGCTGGTAATATTGATATAAATTGTAGGATCTTCACCTATTGTTTTGTGTTCAAATATTTGATCGAACTCATTTTTATAATCACCACTGAACATAATATTATGCAAATCTAACTCAGGAAATGATTTATTGATACCCCAATAAAATATCAATGCAGAACTGGATCTTTCCTGGTCAAGTGTCTTTTTGGGTGGAACGACATCTCGTAGCAGGCTGTTATAACTCGTGAACACATCAGCATTTGAAACAACAAGATCGGCAAGGTATTCTCCTGAAGCGGTTTTAATTCCCTTTACTTTTTTTCGATCATGGAGTATTTTTTCAACGCTTTCTTCAAAATGAAAATCGATCCCACGATTCAAAGCAAAATGATACAGGCTCCCAGTAATCGCTTTCATCCCTCCTCTCGGCAGGTAAGTACCATAGAACATTTCGAGATGGGGTATCATTGACATGATGCCAGGTGTTTTATAGGGAGAGGACCCATTATATGTAGCATACCTATTAAAAAATTGGATCAGCCTTTCATCCCTGAAGTTTTTCGTATTTGTATCATGAAGGGATTGGGAGATGTTCAGATTATGAAATTGAAACAGTGATTTGAGTGTATTATATGAAAAATAAGTCCCAGGTTTATGAAGTGATTTTTCTAAAAAAATAGGTGCGGTTAGGTCGTATTTTTTTTTACTCTTATCAAGGTATGTTGCGAGTTCTTGTTCGGAAACATTAAAAGTAGCTGTTGCTGATTTTATAAAAGTCGCCCGGTCTGCATCAACTGAAAACCTCGTACCATCGTCCCAGAAATAGTTACAAATGACATCTTTTTTAATGTAGTCAAAATGATTTTTTGGATCTTCACCAAAAAGCTCAAATAGTTCATCAACAAGATGTGGCATAGTAAAAAGAGAGGGCCCAGTATCAAATCGGTAATCTCCGATCCTCAGATTGTGGATTTTGCCTCCAGGGTAAGCATTTGATTCAAAAACACTTACTTCATATCCCATTTTATTTAATCGCAAAGCACTGGCTAGTCCTGCAATACCGGAACCAATGATGATAGCTTTTGACATTTTTAAAAATGACTGGATTTTAAGAGTAAGTAACCCTCAAAACCTTCTTTTGTTTAACTTTTTCATACAATAGTTGTATAATTCATTGAGCAGCCTGAGGCAAACAAAAGTAAATAAGATTCTGCGTATGTTTTAACTAAAATGAAAGAAACATTTGAATCTGAGATCGTCTGCAATGAATTTGAGTTAAAACCCAAAATCTATACTTTTGATCGATTTGAACTATTTTTTCTTATAAAAATTATTCATTTTGCAAACAAAAAACGGATGATACTTATACCTCAAAGATTATTCAATAACAAACAAGTCAACACACTATTGAGGGATGGAAATGTTTGTATTTTGAGTAAAACATTGTCATTAGTTTATTGATCAATTTAAAGAAAATGGGGCCCTGTCAAAAATGAAAAAAGAAGCCATTTGGGTCGATTGCTCTACCGTTAATCCGTCATTCAGTTTGCAAGCCAAAGAAAAGTCCGAACAATATGGCGTGAAATTTATGGATGCTCCGGTAGCGGGTACAAAACCACAGGCAGAAAATGCAGCATTAGTTTTCTTTGTTGGAGCAGAAAATACTTTGCTAGAAAAAGGTGAAACCATACCTCAATTTTATGGGCCAAAAGATTGTCCACATCGGTGAAACGGGTAAAGGAGCTTCTTTCAAAATGCTGGACAATATTATGCTTGCCCAATCCATGTTGATATTTTCAGGAGCGGTATTGCTTGGAGAAAAAATGGGCATTTCGAAAGATTTTTTACTTGATACAATTCCCAACCTAGTTGTCGCGGCGCCTTTCACCAAGTTTAAAGCCGAAATGGTGAAAAATCAAAATTATGAGGTACAATTTCCATTAGAGTGGATGCACAAGAATTTGCAATTAGCAGCAGTTACGGCTCATGAGTTGAACCAACCCCTTTATCTTGCTAATTTGGCCAAAGAGCTTTTTGCTGCAGCCAACAAAAGTGGTTTGGGAAGATTAGATTTTGCCGCTATTCATCAATATTTGGAGCAAAAGTAAACCTAAGAAAATGACTATTGAAAATGAAGAACTAATTACAAATGTGATTGGCTCTTTTTGTTTAAATTTGTAATAAAAACGATGACAACAATTAACCCCTATCTGACTTTCAACGGAACCTGCGAAGCAGCGTTCAACTTTTACAAATCTGTTTTCGGCGGTGACTTCACTTATGTTGGAAAATTTAAAGACATGCCTGAAAACCCGGACTATCCGGTTTCGGATGTAGACAAAGAAAAAATAATGCACATTACTTTACCATTCAGTAAAGAAACTAATTTGATGGGGAGCGATTCTTCTGAAGCTTTTGGACAAGCCACTGTTCAAGGGAATAATTTTACTGTTTCCATCAATACCGACTCTGTTGAAGAAATAAAAAGAATTTACAATGCGCTTTCAGAAGGCGGAAAGATTAGAATGCCACTTAGCAAAACTTTCTGGGAAGCTTGGTTTGGACAGTTTACTGATAAATTCGGGATTCACTGGATGGTCAATTGTGAATTAAAGGAACACAAAGATTTTGAAGCAGAGCATAGAAAAGATGGAAAAAATTCCTAAGAATCTGAAATCCTGAGAAAGCTTATTTGTTCACCTAACACCTGGAGCATATATTCCCATGATTTTGTTCTTTGGTCCATATCTGATGGTGTAAATTCGAAGTCTTGAATCAAGGAAAGAAGTGATTCGTCTTGAGTTATTTCTTCGAGCATGATTTTTATAATACTTTTTGGAGGCGCGGATAGAAGACCTTTGTATTGGAAACTAAAAGTGATATTCTTTGGATCATTTATTTCAATATATTCCCCTTCAATAAAGAAATTTTGGTTCTCTGATTTTTTAAGCTCAATCGAGTACTTTCCACCAACGCGAAGATCAATTTGGACCCTCCCTATTGAAAAATTCTTTGGACCAAACCATTTTGCGATTAATTGAGGTTGAACCAACCAACTAAATAGCACTGTGGCAGAACAGTTGAATCTACGATTAATAAATATTTTATTTAGGGTCTCCATCGAGGTTAGTTTTGTTAATCAAGGCATCCAGTTTATCAAAGGATTCATTCCAGAAGTTGGAAAAATAAGAAATCCATTCAAGCGAAGACTTGAGCGAATTTCTGTTTAGTGAAAGTATTCGGTATTTACCCTGTTTCTTCTTATTCAGAATTTTGGCAGATTCCAAAATTTTAATGTGCTTGCTCAGTGCCTGAAAAGAAATGGGAAAAAATTCCGCCAACTCCAGTAAAGTAGAATCTTTCTCATGCAATAGCTCAACAATTTTTCTTCTGTTCCTATCAGCTAGAGCAACAAAAACCTTATCTATTTCAGAAGGGCTATTTTCCATTTCCTTGCTTATAGCTCAAATCCAGCGGCTACAGGAGTCAGGTCAGTTTGATTTGGAGGAGAAACAGGTCCGCTTGCTTTGAGTGCCTTTCTGAAATCCTGGAATTCGACAACGTTATTTAACTTAGACATGGTTTCCCCATCCTTTGCCATATTGATGTGAACAAAGGTTTGACCATCTTCTATGGTAAAAGTAGAATAGAGCATTCCTTCAATTGGATTGGCTTTTAGTGCATCCATCACTTTTCTAATGTTGGCTTTATTTTGCTCTACATATTCAGGTTTAACGGTGTACTGAACTTTTACTGCTTGCATAATATTTGATTTTGATTGGTTGGTTTGTTTGAAAATTTTATTCAATTTCTCCGTGTTACTATTTATGAGATCACAAAGGAATTGGTATCCTATCAATATTTTACCTTTCCCGCTATTACGTTTTTTATTTTACTAAAATTTCTTGGTCAAAACCAATAGCGGGAAGATACTAATAACATTTCATTCAACTAAATGATTTAATGTTCTTATAATAAGAATAGCCTTCATTTTAAAATAAAAATCAGCCAATAACATGACTTTTATCATTTAACGGAAAAAGAAATCTGGGTAGATTAAGAGACGCATAGGTTCATCAAATTATAACAATGATCCATTTTTAAGCGAAAAAATGAAAATAAAAAAGATGAAAGCTCCGGATATCAAAATAAAATCAGGCGCCGAACCTAAAAAATATCATGCAGTAACAAATATTTTCGAACTATTTGGCGTAGCAAAATTTCCTTATCAAACCAAAATAAGTTTCGTTCCTTTAATCCATTATTGGAAGGAAAAATTAGAGAGTGAAAACAGGATCGAACAAATGATCGCTACCAAAATTTGTGCTGAATTAGAAAAGGTACCAGCGTTATCAGAAGGTCCCATCACAAGCCTGGATGTTTTAAACGGATGCGAAGTTTTAATTGAATTGCTGACTTCTGCATTTATCCCTTTCCAAAATGAGGACAATTTAATTCGTATATCAGGTCCATTTAACACCTTTCCTTTTTACGATTCCCCATCACTGGATAAACTTCTAAAAACGAAATCTACTAGCATAAGTGTGGATAAAGAGCCTTCACAAATTTTTCAATTTACAATTTACAGAACAGGCTGCCTGATTTTAAATCAATTTTATGGACAGGATTTAGGGCTGGATCCGCCCTATATTTTTTCTGTCAAGCATGAAAATTCTCTCTTGGAAAAGCATTTCCAAATTGAAATAGATTCCAGATTTATTGAAGTGAAGCCACTAAAACCGTTGAAAAAACTAAGCCTTGCAAGAATCCAACAATTGTTAAGCAATGTTTATGATGTAGACTTATGGCTCAAATACCTTCCTCCTTCCAATTTTGAGATACAAGGCGTGATTGCTACTATTCTCAATGAAATAACTTTAAACGAAACGCTTTCAAGAATCAAAGACAGGCTACTTAAAAAGGATGCTTTGGTCAGTAAAGAAAACATCAAACTACTGGAATCGAAGTTGTCTACTATATTTGATCAAAAGGATTTGACGTTGGGTATTTGCACCTTAGATTATCCAAAATTAGAAAAATCCGCTATCAAGTATGGAATCAGGCATGGCTGTTTATCGCATAAATACTCCCACCTGATATCCAAAAAAAACCAGGGATCTGTTTATGAATTGGCTTGTAAAAAAAGAGAACCTATCATCATTGAAGATCTTTCTAAATTTCCAAATCCAACTCATATTGAGTCAGAATTGCTCGAACAGGACATTAAAAGTATGATCATTGCACCATTGTTAAATAAGAATAATGAGGTCATTGGTTTGCTCGAGATAGGATCCCCCAATGCTTATGGTTTGAACAGTCTCTT